>JADFXT010000010.1:0-106155 GCA_015233405.1 Candidatus Omnitrophota bacterium
TGTTAACGGCCTTGATCGTCGCCGGGCGTATCGGCGCGGGCATTACCGCCGAGATCGGAACCATGACGGTCACCGAACAAGTGGATGCGCTTAAGGCCTTTGCGGTCAATCCCGTGAAGTATCTTGTGGTTCCGCGTTTTCTGGCATTGA
Organism: Candidatus Omnitrophota bacterium; assembly: GCA_015233405.1. Classification (GTDB taxonomy): domain Bacteria; phylum Omnitrophota; class Gorgyraeia; order Zapsychrales; family Zapsychraceae; genus JADFXT01. The sequence goes on from JADFXT010000010.1 coordinate 151, forward strand.
TTGTGATGCTCCCTTTTTTGACGATCCTGGCAGACTTGGTCGGCATGATGGGAGGCTTTGTCATTTGTGTGTATAAGCTCGGAATAAGCCCAGCGCTTTATTTCACGATGATCACTCAAGCGTTGAGTGCAAAGGACATTGTGACCGGGCTGATTAAAACGATTTCGTTCGGGTCTATTATCGCTCTCGTCGGATGCAGGGAAGGCTTAAATGTCAAAGCCGGGGCGGAAGGCGTGGGAAAGGCGACGACCATGTCGGTGGTTATTTCTTTTATTTTAATTATTGTCGCGGACTGTATATTTACAACCATGTTTTATTTTGTATTTCAATCCTGATGATCGAGATTACGAATTTATCTCAAGCATTTGAGGATAATATTGTCCTCAGCAATTTGACTTTAACCGTCCAGGAAGGCCAGACCACTGTTATCATTGGCCGTTCCGGGGCGGGCAAAAGCGTGTTTTTAAAATGTATCGTCGGGATCTTACGGCCGGACTCGGGTTCGATTAAGATCAACGGAGTTGAAGTGACCACGCTTCCCGAGAAGGAATACAATAAGATTCGTAAGGATATCGGCATGGTCTTTCAGGGCGGGGCGCTTTTTGATTCCTTGAACGTTGGTGAAAATGTCTCGTTCTTTTTAGATGAATTTTCTAATTTAGATGCCTCTGTCATCAAGGCTAAGGTTTCGGATTCTCTGGCGCTGGTGGGACTTAAAGGGATTGAAAAAATGATGACCGCCCAATTAAGCGGCGGAATGAAAAAACGGGTGAGCTTGGCACGGGTCTTGTGCATGGAACCGCGGATCATTCTGTATGATGAGCCAACGACGGGTGTCGACCCCATTACGGCGGATGCGATTAATAATTTGATTGTGGAATTAAGCCATAAACTTAAAGTCACCTCAATCGTCGTCACGCATGATATGAATTCCGCTTATAAGATCGCGGATTCCATTGCCATGTTTTATCACGGGCAAATCATTGCCCAGGGCACTCCGGATGAGATTCGCCAGACCAATCATCCGATCGTCAAACAGTTTATTCACGGAGAAGCACACGGGCCTATTACCGACGGCGAACAGTTGGTCTTTGGGCACGCTAAATAATAATAGGGAAAAGATATTTCAGCGACAGACAGAGGTATTTTGCGGAGAGTGATCCGCCAGAAAAAGGAGAAACAATATTATGCCAAGAGAATCCAACCTCGAGTTTAAAGTCGGCTTCTTTGTTATTGTGGCTTTTATCGCTTTTTGTGTGTTTATTTTTTCTGTTTCCGGTACCGCTATCTTCGAAAAAGGGGAGACTTTAAGCGTAATCTTTAAGTTCGCGAATGGCCTTAAGAAAAGCGCGCCGGTCCGTATCGCTGGCGTGGATGAAGGACTTGTCAAAGATATTACCCTTTTTCTCGACAAGCAGGATGGCGTGACAAAAGCTCGTGTGGAGTTGTGGATTAAAAAAGGCGCTAGGATTCCGACGGACTCGGTTGTGATCATCAATCAACTCGGGTTGATGGGAGAGAAATATGTGGAAATCATTCCTGGGTTAAAAATAAATGAATTCATTCAAGACGGGCAAATGATGATCGGAAAAGACCCTATTTCCCAGGAGCAAATCTCAGAAAAAGTGCTGGCGGCCTCTCAGAAACTTGAGAGCGTTGCTTCAGGCGTTAATGATATTATTCATAATGAAAAAAATGTGGCGTCTTTGAGCCAGGCGCTGGAACATTTAAATTCCATTACAGGAAACATGAATGACATTTTAGAGCAAGTTAAGAAAGGACATGGAACCGTAGGAAAACTTTTGTATGATCAGGTTCTCTACGATGATTTGGAAGGAATGGCTGCAGATCTGAAGAATAACCCTTGGAAGCTTCTTTATAAGCCGAAAGATAAATGATGAAAACGAAGACGCTTTTTGTGTGTCAGGAATGTGGTGCGCAGTCCCCGCGCTGGATCGGCAAATGCCCGTCGTGCGAAGGATGGAATTCATATGTCGAGGAAGCCGCGGTCGTATCTTCGGCCAAGCGAAGTGAAAGTGTTTTTACCAAAGATCCTATTTTGTTGTCCGACGTGGAAGTCAAAGAACGCACGCGGTATTTGACCGGCATCGCGGAATTGGATAATGTCTTAGGTGGCGGCATTGTCCCAGGGGCCGTGATCCTGGTCGGCGGAGACCCGGGGATCGGCAAGTCGACGCTCTCTTTGCAGATGGTTTGTTCTCTCAATGCCCAAGGACATAAAATTCTTTATGTCAGCGGTGAAGAATCCGTTGAGCAAACGAAGATGCGGGCCCAGCGGCTCAATGTCCGCGAAACCAAGAATTTGTATATTGTTAGCCAAGTCGATCTCAATGTTATTCTGGAATATATTCAAAAACTGAAGCCGGATATCGTTATTATTGATTCCATTCAGGTTGTCTATACTCCCGACGTCAGTTCTTCGCCGGGCAGTGTCAGCCAGGTGAGAGAATGCGCGTCGATCTTGACCCAGCTGGCCAAGTCAGAAAGAATTGCTTTGTTCTTGATCGGTCATGTGACCAAAGAAGGGATGATCGCCGGGCCAAGAGTTTTGGAGCATATTGTCGATACGGTTTTATATTTTGAAGGGGAACGCTATTCGACGTACCGGGTCTTACGGGCGGTCAAGAACCGTTTTGGTTCGACCAATGAGATCGGGGTTTTTGAGATGTGCTCGTCGGGGCTTGCGCAAGTGACCAACCCTTCCGAGATATTTTTATCCGAACGGCCGCAAAATACGTCCGGCTCTGTCGTGGTCCCGATCATGGAAGGCACAAGGCCTTTCTTAGTCGAGGTCCAGGGGCTGGTGAGCCGCTCGAGCTTTGGGATGGTCCGTCAGAAAGCCCAAGGGTTTGATGCTAACCGTCTGGCGTTGTTGATCGCTGTTTTAGAAAAGCGCTTAGAGCTTAATTTATATGATAAGGATATTTTTCTTAATGTCGTCGGAGGGGTTCGGGTCGAAGACCCTGCGGCGGATCTGGCCGTGTCTTTGGCGATTGCCTCGGCCTTATTGGATAAACCGGTTTCTTTTGACACGGTGGTTTTAGGCGAGGTCGGTCTCTCGGCGGAAATCAGAAGTGTTTCTCAAATTGTCCTGCGCATTCAGGAAGCGGAAAAGCTGGGGTTTAAAAAATGCCTGATTCCGCAAAACAATCTTAAGACCGCCAAAGATCTTAAAACGAAGACAATCGACATTATTCCGGTTGCTACAGTCAAAGAGGCGTTGGATTTTATTAAAACGTAAGGAGGAGTCAGGATGACATTATCATTTATTCGTTCGTTATTTCTCATGATCAGCGGCGTGGTTGGATATTATGTCGGGATTTTGCTCCAGCATCCTTTATTGGGCGCGGAGATCGGCTGCTTATGCGGTCTTGTTCTGATTTTCCTAGAGCAGCGGTTGAACAAGATCTCTGTACGGGGATTGTCCAGTATGGTCTTTGGGCTTTTGCTAGGTATTTTTATGGCGAAACTTTTGTCTGATGTTCTGGCGCTTCTTCCTTTGGGCGTTTTTGTTCATTCCGTGGCCCGGGTGGTCTTGACGCTGGTGTTTTCTTATTTAGGATCTGTCATGGCGCTTCGGGGCAAAGATGAGTTTAACATCATTATCCCTTATGTCAGATTTCAACGGCAATCGATGCGGGAAGAAGTGATTTTACTTGATACCAGCGCCATTATCGACGGAAGGATCGTTAATATTTATAAAAGCAATTTTCTTTCCGGACGGCTGGTGATCCCTAAATTTGTCCTGACGGAATTACAAAAACTTGCGGATTCGGATGACGAGATCAAAAGGCAGCGCGGCCGTCGGGGAATTGAGCTGTTACATAAGATGCAGTATGATCCTAAGATGAATATCCGTATTCATGAGGAATCGTTGACGCCGGAAGGCCCTGTTGATGCCAGGCTCATTGCCTTAGCCAAGTTGATGGATGCGAGCATTTGTACAACGGATTATAATTTAGGCCAGGTGGCGGCTTTGCAAAATATTGAGGTCCTTAATATTCATGATCTGGTCAATGCGGTCAAGCCGGCAGTTTACGTCGGAGACCAAATTGATGTTCAGTTGGTGAAAGAAGGGAAGGAATCCCATCAGGCTGTGGCTTATATGGATGACGGGACCATGGTCGTTGTCAGCAATGGTCATCAGAAAATCGGGCAAATGGTCAAGGTGAGAATCACTTCGGTCTTGCAGACGCAGGCGGGAAAAATGATTTTCGCAGAACAGGTTTAAATTGATGAAGGTCGAAGCTATTATCGCAGCGGCGGGTGTAGGAGAACGGTTGAAGAACCCTCTCCCTAAACCTCTGGTTAAAATCCAAGGGAAACCGATCTTTGTTCATACGCTCGAAATTTTTGAGAAATGCTCTTTGATCGACGATATTATTTTGGTGGTCCATCCGAAACATCTCAAGGACTATCGGAAGTATGCCAAAGCCTATTCTTTGTCAAAAGTTAAGACCGTTGTTGCGGGCGGCGATTGCCGTCGGGATTCTGTTTTAAACGGATTAAAGGCGCTTGATAAAGATACGGATATCGTTGTTGTCCATGACGGCGTGCGGCCATTGGTTACGCCAAAGATCATCACGGATTCGATCAAGGCATGCCGTAAGCATCCGGCGGTTATTGTGGCGGTCAAGGTCAAACCGACCATTAAACGCGTCGATGAACAATTATTTGTTGAGGCGACCTTAAAGCGCGACAAGCTCTGGGAAATACAAACGCCGCAGGTTTTTCAGAAAGACATTTTGTTGAAGGCTTATCAAAAGACATCGCTTCCGGAGGCAACGGACGACGCATCTTTGGTCGAGGAAATGGGCGTTAAAGTAAAAATTTTAGAAGGCGATTATCGAAATATTAAAATCACGACGCCGGAAGATTTAATCATTGCCGAGGCGTTTTTAAAACAAACTGTCATCCCCGCGCAGGCGGGGATCCACGATACGAAGTAATTTTTGGTGTGGTTTCTTAATTCTTAAAAGCATTGACTGGATTCCCGCTTCCGCGGGAATGACAACTTTAATGGGGCAGTAATGAATTCGAGGATAAGAAGCAAAGAGGGATTATGCAAATAAAAACAGGGTTGGGATATGATATTCACCGTCTGATTAAAGGACGTAAGCTTATTCTAGGCGGCGTTGAAATTCCTTTCGTCAAAGGATTAGACGGCCATTCGGATGCGGATGTGTTGATTCACGCGGTATGTGATGCGCTGTTGGGCGCCTTAGGCATTGGGGATATCGGCGAGCATTTTCCCAATAGCGACCCTAAGTATAAAGGGATTTCGAGTTTGATATTATTAAAACACGTCGCTGTGCTGGTTCAAAAAGAAGGATATGCGATTTCGAATATCGATTCTGTCATCCTCGCCGAAGAACCGAATTTAAAGAATTATAAGAAACAAATGCGGTTGAATATTTCTGCTGCGCTAGGCTTATCAGAAAATCAGGTCAATATCAAGGCGACGACCAACGAAAAGCTCGGTGCTGTCGGAAGAGAAGAAGGCCTCGCCGCCTTCGCCACAGTGTTATTATTGAAAACATAGGAGAGAATTATGGGGATATTACACGTTTTAGTTTTTATCGTTTTTATTTTTTTTAGCGCGATCCTCGTCGTGGCGGTTGTGTTTGCGGAAGAGATCAAATCTGCTAAAGAAAAGGACCCGTCTTCAAAAGGGTATCTTGAGATCATCCTTTTATATCCGGGGCTGCACGCGATTATCGCGTATCGTATGTCGCATGTCTTATGGAAAGCCAAACTGACTTTTCTCGCCAGGGCGTTATCGCAATTGGCACGATTTTTGACCGGTGTCGAGATTCATCCCGGCGCGGAAATCGGAAAAGGGTTCTTTATCGATCATGGCATGGGCGTTGTGATTGGCGAAACGTCGATCATTGGGGACAATGTGACGTTATTCCAAGGGGTGACGTTAGGCGGGACCGGTAAAGAGACTGGCAAGCGCCATCCGACGTTAGGGGATAATATTGTCGTTGGTGCCGGCGCTAAAGTTTTGGGAAATATTCAAGTCGGTTCAAATTCTTACGTCGGGGCCAACGCTGTTGTCGTCAGAGGCGTCCCGGAAAATACAACTGTTGTCGGTGTTCCTGGGCATGTGACCAAACAAGACGGCAAGCGCATTGATCTGATGATGGACCACGTCCATATCTCTGACCCTATTATGCAGCATTTAAGAGACATCGTTGAGCGCCTTAAGATCCTCGAGAGCAAAGATAAGGAAGGACAGTTGTGACAGTCACGATCTATAATTCCCTTACCCAGAAAAAAGAAGAGCTTGTCGGACAGGATGGGAAAACCATCAAGATGTATTCCTGCGGGGTTACGGTCTACGATAAATGCCATATCGGCCATGCCCGCAGCCTTTATATTTTTGACGTCATCCGCCGCTATCTTCAACACCGAGGCTATCAGGTGAAGTTTATTCGAAATATTACCGATGTCGACGATAAGATCATCAATAAAGCCAAAGAATTGAATAAGCGATTTGAAGATGTTGTTGAAGAAAATATCGCCCTTTATCAAAAAGACATTAAAAGTTTAGGTGTGAATTTTGCTGACGAGGAACCGCGGGCAACGGCCTATATCCCCAAAATGGTCGAGGCCATCAAGGAGTTGATCCGAAAAGAATACGCCTATGAATCCGACGGGGATGTTTATTTTAGCGTGAGAAGTTTTAAGGATTATGGGCAACTGTCCGGCCAGAGTGTTGAGAAGATGCTTGAGGCGGTCCGTATTGATAAGGCTGAGAAGAAGAGAGACCCTCTTGATTTTGCGTTGTGGAAAAAATCCAAAGAGGGCGAACCGTCGTGGGACAGTCCCTGGGGACAGGGTAGGCCAGGTTGGCATATTGAATGCTCGGTCATGAATAAAGAAATTTTAGGCGACCAGATCGATATTCATGCCGGTGGGCGGGATTTGATATTCCCTCATCATGAGAATGAGATTGCGCAGTCGGAGGCTCTTACCGGTAAGAAACCTTTTGCCCGATATTGGATTCATCACGGGCTTTTGACCATCAACGGACAAAAGATGGCGAAGTCTCTGGGGAATTTCATTACCGTCGAAGACGCGCTTAAAAAATATACGGCCAACCAGTTAAAAATGCTGTTTTTGTCTTCTCATTACGCAAGCCCGGTGGATTTTTCTGACGAGAAAATGGCAGACATGAAAAAATCCTATGAACGTATCAGCATTTTTATGAGTAAGCTAGGCGATTTGACGGAAGACTGCTACGCCGTTATCCTTAAGGCCAAGAAAGATTTCAAACAAAGTATGGACGATGATTTTAATACGCCGGCGGCTTTGGCGATCTTGTTTGATCTGATCCATGAGTGTAATAGGATTATGGCAAATGCGCCGTCGGTCAAGCCAGATTTTTGCGAGCGAAGCCGGTATCTTAAAGATAAACTTGAGGCGGAAGAATTTCTAAAACAAGAGGTCCCGCAGATCTTTGGCCTTAATTTTATTGAAGGTTCGTCAGAGCAATTGTCACAGGAAATTCAGGCACTGCTTAATGAAAGAATTCAGGCAAGACAGAATAAAAATTTTAAAAGGTCTGATGAGATTCGCGATGAATTGAAAATGAAGGGCATCATCGTCGAGGATGGAAAAGGAGCTCAAACGTGGCGCAGGGCTTAAAAGGTCGGTTCATTACATTTGAAGGGTCGGAAGGTTCCGGAAAAAGTACGCAGATCGCGCTACTGGAGAAATACCTTAAGGAACAAAAAAGAAAAGTCCTGGTTTTGCGCGAGCCGGGTGGCGTGAAGATCAGCGAAAAAATCCGTGAGATCCTTTTAGATGTCGATAATAAAGGCATGTCCGATGCCTGTGAGACGTTGCTTTATATGGCGGCGCGTGCTCAATTAGTCGAGGAGGTCGTTGCCCCAGCCTTAAAAAAAGGATTGATCGTTTTGTGTGACCGCTATCTGGATTCGACGCTGGCGTATCAGGGTTACGGTAATGGCGTTGATTTAGGGATCATAAAAACAATCGGCGCATTCGCTACGAGAAAAATCATGCCGGATTTGACCTTTGTTTTTGATATCGCTGCGGAAAAAGGGTTGGCGCGCATCAATCATCGCGCCAAGGACCGGATTGAACAGCGCAAATTGGCTTATCATAATAAAGTCCGTCGAGGATATTTGGCCATTGCAAAAAAAGAGCCTGGCAGGGTTAAAGTCGTTGAAGTGGATAAAACAAAAGAAGAAATTCACGCGGTCATTAAAAGTTATGTCGACCGCGTTTTGGATCCTTAAGGCGTAGATGACTATTTCACAAGCGGTCCTTGATCGTTTTAAAAAACTCATTGAAAAGAATAAGTTGGCCCATGCCTATCTTTTTATCGGCGCGGCTTCAGCCGGAAAAACTGAAACAGCGTTGGCTGTTGCTAAGCTGGTCAATTGTCTTCAAAAGAATTCCGCCGCAACCGGGACTTTTTGTGGCGAATGTGAATCTTGCCGGAAGGTTGATCTTAAGCAGCATCCGGATGTCCATCTGATCGAGAAAGATGTGGAGAATGAGGCGGAATCCATTTCCATTGAACAGATCCGGGGCATTTTAAGCCAGATTCAGTTAAGGCCTTTTGAAGGGCAAAAGAAAGTTTTTATTATTAAAAATATTGAAGACATCACTCTTCCAGGCGCCAATGCGCTTTTAAAAACATTGGAAGAGCCGTCGGATAATAGCCTTTTGATCTTAACAACATCCGCTGTAGAGAAGAATTTGGATACGATTGTGTCCCGTTGCCATGCGGTCTATTTTCCGTCGCTCTCGCAGCAAGGATTAAAGAAATATTTAATGGGCCAAGGTCAAACGGGCCTGGAAGCGCATTTTCTGGCTTATTTTGCCCAGGGGTGTTTGGGAAAGATAGAAGAGTTGGAGCGCAATAAGATCTTTGAAAGAAAAAATGTGATGATCAACAGTTTTGTTTATGCGCAAGGCGACGAAAAATTCTTGGAGGGAGTTCTCGAGGATAAAACGCAAACCAAGGAGTTTTTGGATATTCTTTTAAGCTGGATCCGCGACGCGTTATTGTTGAAATCCGCCATGAATGATGAAGAACAGCTGATTCATCTGGATCGTTCGGCGGACTTGAAAATTTTTTCCAACCGGTATTCTTTTGAAGAATTAAACGATATCAACCGTCAAATCATTGAAGCAACTAAACTTTTAACGGAGAATCTTAATGTGAAGATCTCTCTGTTACTGCTAAAGGAGCGATTGTGGGAAAAATCATACAAATCCAACTAGGCGAATACCGCCCGATTCATCATTTTGATTTAAACAATGTCGACTGCCGTCGGGATGACTATGTGATCCTGGATACGGATGAAGGGTCCGAATACGGACAGGTCCGCTCTGACACGCATTCGCCTGTCGAGGACAAGGCGGATAAAATTAAAGGGAAAGTCGTCCGTAAGGCAACCGAAGGGGACATGCGGCAAATCGATAATAACCGGATGAAAGCCAAAGATGCCTTAAACGTTTGTATCCGCAAAATTACGGATCAAAAATTGGACATGCAGATCGTCAATGCCGAGTACACCTTTGACAGCAGCAAGATCATTTTCTTTTTTACGGCGGAAGGCCGCGTGGATTTCCGTAATCTCGTCAAGGATTTGGCCAAGGTCTTTCGTGTCCGTATCGAGCTAAAGCAGATTGGCGTCAGGGACAAAGCCGGGATCGTTGGGGGTTATGGGATTTGTGGACGAGAAATCTGTTGTGCGTCTTATATCAATGATTTCTCTCCGCTGTCCGTCAAGATGGCCAAGGAGCAAGGGCTTCCATTAAATCCGTCGAGGATTTCAGGGGTTTGCGGACGTATTAAATGCTGCATGGGATATGAGGTCTGTGTTTACAAAGAATTGTCGAAGGCCCTGCCGAAAGTCGGAGAAAAAGTTGTTACTCCCGACGGGCGCGGCAAGGTAATTGAAATCAACGTTTTTAAGAAATTCGCCATGGTCGATTTAGGCGAAGGACGGATTATTAAAGTAACTTACGGGAAAAAAGATGAATAATAAATTTTATATCACAACACCAATTTATTACGTTAATGATAAGCCTCATATTGGCCATGCCTATACGACCATCCTCGCCGACGTTTTGGCCCGGTATCATAAAACAGCCGGCGATGAGGTGTTTTTCTTGACGGGACTTGATGAACATGGACAAAAAGTCCAGCAGGCCGCCCAGAAACGCGGGCTTTCCGCTCAAGCGCATTGTGATGACTTAGCTCCGCGGTTCATCCAGTTATGGGAGAAGCTTGAAATTAAGTATGACGATTTTATTCGCACAACCCAGGAGCGCCATATTAAGGTCGTCCAGGCAGTGCTTCAGAAGGTCTACGAATCCGGAGATATCTATTTGCATGAATACGAGGGTTGGTATTCCGTTGCGGAAGAGCGGTTTATTACCGAGACCGAAAAAGAATCCGGCGCGTTTAGGGATGTTAAGCCGCTAAAGGAGCGCAACTGGTTTTTTAAAATGAGCAAATATCAGCAAACGCTTATTGACTATATTAACGACAATCCTTCCTTTATTCAGCCCGTGCATCGGCGTAATGAGATCTTAGGGTTTTTAAAACAACCGCTCGGCGATTTATGTATCTCACGGCCTAAGGCGCGTATGGATTGGGGCATTGAACTTCCGTTTGATAAAGAGTATGTGACATACGTTTGGTTTGATGCGCTGATTAATTACATTACAGCGCCGGGGTACCTTTCTGACGACGAGAAATTTAAGAAGTGGTGGCCGGCGGACGTTCATTTATTGGGGAAGGATATTCTGACCACGCATTCGGTGTATTGGACGACCATGCTTTTTTCACTTGCGCTGCCACTGCCGAAAACGATCTTCGCCCACGGTTGGTGGCTTATCGGTGAAACCAAAATGAGCAAGTCCTTGGGCAATGTCGTCAATCCCTTGGACCTCGTCGATCAGTATGGGGTTGATGCGGTCCGATATTATCTCATGCGGGAAATGGTCTTAGGGCAAGACGCGAACTTTACGCTGGAATCTTTTATCAAACGTTACAATAGCGATCTGGCTAATGATTTTGGGAATTTGCTTAATCGCGTCAGCGGCCTCGTCGGGAAATATTTTGAAGGAGTTGTCGCTGAAGAGGGCCAAGTCAACGAGCCTGAACTCGCCATCCAAAAGCAGGCGGGGGCATTGGACGCAAAAGTCCGCCAACTCGTCGACGAACTACGGATTAACGAGGCGATTGAAGAAACCCTTCAGCTGGTACGAGCAGCCAATAAATATTTGGAATATCAAGCCCCGTGGAAAGTCGCAAAGGAAAGTTTGCCGCAAGCCGGTACGATTCTTTATACGGCGATGGAAGCTTTGCGGATCAGTGCGGTCCTTTTAGCGCCGGTTATGCCGGCGAAGACGGCGACTGTGCTCGACGTCCTTGGAGCTACAGACTCAGCTCCTCGCTGGGGCGAATTAAAATCAGGAACGAAACTAAAAACCCACGACGCATTGTTTCCGAGATTGGAAGTCAAAGAATAGAAAGGATTTTATCAAAGATTATGAATTATCCGACGATTAGCTGGACCAAAGGGTGTGTAAGAATCATCGACCAGACCAAACTTCCACACAAATTAGAATACATCAACTGTCGTCATATTCAAACGCTTTGGGACGCTATCAAACGGTTAAGTGTTCGCGGCGCTCCGGCGTTAGGGGTCGCGGCAAGCTTTGGCGTTCTTTTGGGGTTAAAAGAATTTAAAGGCCAAGATAGAGAGGCGTTTGACAAGCATATCAATAAGGTTTGCGATTACATCGCGACTTCTCGCCCGACGGCGGTTAATCTTTTCAATGCCCTTAGGGACATGAAACAAGTTTTAAAGGACCATCTGCAAGCGTCCGTCGCTGTTTTGAGAGAATTATTGGAGAAAAAAGCGTTTGAAATTTACGAACTGGATAGAACGACCTGCCGAAAGATGGGAAAATACGGCGCGGCCTTGATCAAAAATGGCCAGACGCTGATGACGGTTTGTAATGCCGGGGCCTTGGCCACCGTCGATTATGGTACGGCGTTGGGTGTCTTTTACAGCGCCAAAGAAAGCGGCAAAAAGTTTAAAGTGTATGCCTGTGAAACCAGACCTCTTCTTCAAGGGGCGAGGTTAACGGCATGGGAACTGTTACGCGCAAAGATCGATGTGACCTTGATCTGCGATAATATGGCGGCAACGCTTATGAAGCAAGGCAAAGTGGACGCGATCTTTGCAGGAGCGGATCGCATCGCAGCTAATGGGGACGCTGCGAACAAAATCGGGACTTACAGCTTGGCGGTCTTAGCGAAGCATCACGGAATTCCTTTTTATATCGTAGCGCCATTTTCAACATTTGATTTGAATATTCCGACGGGAAAACAGATCCCTATTGAAGAAAGGGACAAGTCTGAGGTCTTGGGGTTTGGGGCGTTTCAGGCCGCGCCTAAAGGCGTTAAGGTTTATAACCCTGCTTTTGACGTGACAGATCATCAGTTGATCAAAGGCATTGTTACCGAGAAAGGCGTTATCACTTCGCCCTATACAAAAAATATCCAAAAGACATTTCAGAAAGGGAGATGATGACCAAATTATCCTCGTTGTTTGCAAATGTGGGGTTTCCTAAGAACGTTTCTCAGAAACAGATCAATGGTTTTGTGTATTTTCTCTTGGCCGTCATACTTGTTATTTCTGCTTACCAGTCTTTTCGATTTACTAGTGCATTGGACAATAGCGGATTGATTGCCGATATGAAAGGTTATTACACAACAGCTTTGGATTTTAAAAAGATAGATTATGGAATAGGAGGAGGATATTCTGTTTTTCTCGCCATTGCTCTTATGATCGGCCCGAAATCTCCTTATACGGCTTATTATGCACAAGTGCTTTTGCATTTAGTTTCGATTGTTTTTATTTTCTTCATCGGAAAACGCTTATCCGGCAACATCGCCGGCTTAATTGCCGCAGCTCTTTTTGCCTTCTCCCTCGAGGCGACGATTCTTCAGGGATATCTTCATCGGGACCTTTTGAGAAATACGTTATATTTGGGGATGATTTGTTTCTTCGCATCTAGATTTGATGACGGGAAGAAAAGCGTTCTTTATAAGATCTTAATTGGTATCTTATTTATTTTTGCCTTGGAAGCAAAAATGACCACAATCTTAACGATCTTGCCTTTTCTTATTGTTTTCCTTTTTCGAGGATGGAATTATTTAAAAGGATTGGTTAAAAAATATTGGATATCTCTTCTAACTTTTTTTGTGGTCATGATGGGATTTGGAGGATTAAATTGGTATTACCATGGGTCTTTTACAGTTTTTGAATTATATGCGTCTCCTTTAAATATATATGATGGCAATAGTCCGGTTGCGACGGGTATTTCATGTACGGAGAGCGAGAATTTCCTAGGGAAAATCATTGAAAAGAGCCCTTTTAAAGGAGATCAGAAAAAAGTAGATGAATTTACTATGAAATTGGTGTGGGAATTTCGAAAGAATCTTCCTCAGTATGTCCGACATCTCAATATGGTCAGAGCGATCAATTGGTGGACGACGGACATGGACCAATGCGGAGTCTATACGGTGATTAATGCCGGGCCAGCGCTTAGAGGTAAAATGTTGATAAGCACGTTTTGGCTATTCATCTTGGGGATTCCAGCTTCGTTCTTATTTATGGTTTTATCGGCGATATCTTCGATCAACAAAACAAAATATAATTATCAGAACCATTTTCTCATGGGCGGACTTTTTTATGGACATATTGCGGCGCTCATCATTCTGGCATTCTCGTTTTATATTTTTGGAGATACTTTCGGCAAAATGTTCCTTTATTCAATGCTGGCTATAACAGGGATATATACATTTATTTTAGCCCTGTGTTTAGCGAAAGAAGCCGATAATGCATTATTGACGAGATGGCTCATGGTTTCCGGTCTAGCCTTGGATGCTTCCATCTATATTTTATTTATCGTCGTAAAAATGCGCTATCGAATTCACATGATACCGTTTTATTGCCTTTGTATCGGCGGCGTCATAGGAGAGATCGTTTATTTAATACGGAACAAGATTAAGTCTTTAAAGAAAGAAAATCCGTCGTAGTTTTTCTATCCTCTTTCAGTGGACGCAAATCCCATGAGTAAAGCCACATCAATTATGGCAAAAAATATTTCTTCTGTAGGGGAGTTTGGATTTATCGACCTCATTCGTAAAAGGATGTCAACCAGTGGTTCTGTCCTTAAAGGCATTGGCGATGATGCCGCGGTCGTCAGTTTGTCGCCGGGCAAGAAAATGCTATTGACGACGGATATGCTCTTAGAAGGCGCACATTTTACTTTGACGATGCCGCCATCAGGCATTGGGCATAAGGCGATGGCTGTCAATATCAGCGATATTGCTGCCATGGGAGGAGTTCCGAAATACGCTTTGGTGTCATTAGGGGCGCCGCCCAATTTGCCGCTTGATTATCTTCTTAAAATTTACCAGGCGATGGACAAGACCGCTCAACAGTATGGGGTTTCTATCGTCGGTGGGGACACGATTAAAAGTAGTAAGCTTATTATCAATGTGGCCATGGTCGGCGAGGCGGATGAGGAAAAAATCGTTTACCGTTCGGGCGCCAAAGTCGGCGACAGGATCTTTGTGACGGGCCGGTTGGGGAGTTCCTTAAAAAGTGGGCGGCATTTGACATTTGTTCCCCGCCTTAAGGAATCACAATATTTGGTTAAGCATTTTAAGCCGACTGCCATGATTGACATTTCCGACGGACTAGTTGGCGATCTGGGGCATATTTTAAAAGAAAGCCGTGTAGGCGCCGTGTTATCTGAAGATGCGATTCCCCGATATCCGGACGCAAGTTTAAAGAATGCTTTGTATGACGGCGAAGATTTTGAGCTGATTTTTACTGTGCCTTTTAAGCAGGCTGAGAAACTTAAAAGAATAAAAATGCCTTTTAGGTTTTATGAGATCGGCGAAATCACGGATCAAGAAAGACAATGTTCCATCGTTGGTAAAGATGGGGTCCGTCAAAAGATTACCGTAAAAGGCTATACACATTTTTAGGTGTTATTATGATGCCCAAACAATGTATTTCTAAAGACGCAAATGAAACCATTTCTCTCGGCGAGAAAATGGCCAAACAGTTAAAACCGGGCGATGTTCTTTGCCTGACGGGAGATCTCGGCAGCGGCAAGACAACTTTCGTTAAAGGTTTAGCTAGGGGGCTTAAACTCGGCGAAGAGCTTGTTCATAGCCCGACATTCACCTTGATGAATGTTTATGAAGGTAAAGGGAAGAAATCTTTGTTCCATTTTGACCTTTATCGCGTAGAAAAGATAACGGAAATATTTTCGCTCGATTACGAAGAATATCTTTATGGCGATGGGATCTCCGTCGTGGAATGGGCGGAAAAATTAGGCAAGCTCATGCCCAAGACATATTGGGAGATAGAATTTGTTCATAAAGGCGAACAGAAACGTTTTATAACAATACAGAAGAGGCAAAAATGAAATTGTTATTGTTAGATACCTCTACAAAAAATTTCAGCTTGGCTGTTTCAAGCGGCGACAGGGTTGTTGCGTCGAAGAATATGGTTTTAAAGAAAGTTTTGTCGTCTTCGATTATCCCGAGCATTGAAGGGATTTTAAAGAAAGCTGGTATTGCCTTAAATGAGCTCGACGGATTTGCCGTGGGACTAGGGCCAGGTTCTTTTACGAGTCTGCGTGTGGGTGTTGCTACGGTCAAGGGGCTTGCCTTTGCGCTGAACAAACCCGTCGTGGGAGTAAGCAGTTTGGATATCATAGCCATGGGGATCAAAGGGGATGTCCCTTTCTTGAATGTGATTTCGGATGCCAAAAGAGACCTTCTTTATGCGTGTTCCTATACAAAGAAAGATCATGTTTTAGAGCGCTTAAGCGGTTATTTATTGCTTCCGGTAAAAGATATCTTAAAGAAAACAAAAGAAAAAGCTTTTTTCACCGGCGACGGGATTACAATTTTAGAAAAAGAGAATTTGATAACAAAGGATTATATTCTGGCGGATGAGAAATGCTGGTATCCGCAGGCAAAGAATTTGTTGCCACTGGTTCTTGAACGTTTTAAAAAGAAGAACTTTGATGATATCGATAAGTTGGTTCCGCTGTATTTGTATCCGGAAGATTGTCAGGTTAAAAAATAAGCATCGCACAGCCAGTCGTGCGAAAAGGAAAAATTAATGACGATGCGTGATAATCAAGAAACCAACCATTTGGCTTTAAGCTGGGCCGAGATTGATTTAAAGGCTGTCATGCATAATTTAAAAGAGCTTCGGCGTTTGGCTAGCCGCAATCAATTTGTTTTACCGTCGAGGCCGGACGCTCAAAAGAAGCGCCAGGCCATGGATATTCTTGCCGTCATCAAGGCCGATGCCTACGGCCATGGGATGGAAGAAATCGGATTGTTGTTACAAAAGCAAGGCGTTGAATTCTTTGGCGTTTCCGACGTCAAAGAGGGCATCCGGTTACGTCAAATCGGTATTAGAAAGCCCATTTTGCTTTTAGAAGGCCCGCTGCCGTATTTTGCCAAAGACATTGTTGATTATCATCTGATGCCTACGGTTTGTACGCTTGAGTCGGCCCGGGCATTAAACGCTTATGGCCAAAAGGTCAATAAACGTATTCGCATCCATATCAAGGTCGACACTGGCATGGGCCGCTTAGGCGTGTGGCACGAGGATGCGTTTGATTTCATAAGAGAAATTGACAAATTGAAATATTTGATCGTTTATGGCATTTATACGCATTTTCCCGTCGCTGATACGGATAAAGATTTTACGCTGCGCCAGATCGAAATCCTTTCGCAGCTCGTCATGCGCTTGGACCAAAAAGGACTGGTTATTCCCTATATTCATGCCGGCAACAGCATGGGGTTAAGCGGATACAGGACCAAGGTCTTAAACTTGGCCCGTCCGGGATTGATGATTTATGGTTTATATCCGAGCGAGTCTTTGATGAAACAGGTCAAATTAAAGCCGGTGATGAGCATAAAATCTAAAATCATTTTTATCAAGAAAATTACTAAAGGCCGTGGCGTGAGTTATGGCCAGACATTTGTTGCTAAACACGACATGACAATCGCCATTCTTCCCATCGGTTACAGCGACGGATATTACCGCGATTTTTCCAACAAGGCCTTTGTGATCGTAAAAGGCATGCGTTGTCCGGTCGTCGGGAATGTCACGATGGACCAGATCATCGTGGATATTTCAGAGGTAGAAAATCCGAAACTGGGGATGACCGTGACGATTTTAGGGAAGGAAGGAAAGGCTTCTGTGACGGCTGATGATTTGGGAAATTGGGCCAATACCATCAATTATGAAATCGTCTGTTCTTTAGGCCATCAATTGATGAAGAAATACGTCTCTTAAAAATCCGAAGCACGAATATCGAAATCCGAAAAAGTCTACAATCCTAACAACCAAAAATTTGAAATTTAAGATTTGATTTTTTGTTTCGAGTTTCGATATTTGTGCTTCGGATTTTTTGTTTATTGTTCGTATCCTGCAATATGGCATTGGCCGTTAGTAAAAGCTTCGTCGAGAGCTGGAGTATTGGGGGTATTTGCCTTTAAATCCAAAGCGATCTTTTTCCGCGTCTCTTCAGATAAACTGCAGCGCATCACTCCATGATTAGGAAGGGTTTGTTTCCAATAACAGGCATTATTCCGTATCCCATAAATCGTATATTCCGAGAAAAATCCTTTGACCATCTGGTCTTCCAATGCGCATCTATAAGGCGTGCAATCGTCGAGATGAGACCAAAGATGAATGCAATCTTCTTCGAGTTTTAAATCTTCCGCATCAACAGCGATGTTTTGAACCGGAGGCTGTTGCGGTTGAACTTCGGGGGGATTCGTTGTCGTCAGAACGGGTTCTCTAAGTGGCTCAGAAACTGCCGGCTCTTGGCTCGTTGGAGCCGTAACAACCGGAGCTGGCGGTTCAATTGCCTTGGGCTGTTCGGCTGGCGTCTGAGGTTCTGGTTCTGGAGCCTTTGGTAGAGGCTCTTTTGTGGGAGCCTCAGGGAGGCCGCTTGCGATTTTATTTAATTTAATTTGAAAAATATTCCTGCCGGTATCGATTTTAATATAAGAATCATTCTGTTCGATGATTTTCCCTTCCAAGGTTGTTCCGTTCTTTAAATGAATGGTTTCCGCCGGGGCATTGGGAATTAAAACCAGAGAAAGGCATAAAAGAAATAAAATTTTTAAGATAAGCTTCATGGGAAAATCCTTTCTAGGCAAAATCTGTTTCGATAATCGTAATAGCAATCGCACTAAAGATAAGGGGTGTTGCCCATGCCGCGATCACGGGAGGGAAAAATCCGCCTTTGCCAAAAGCCAGTGCCACGGCATTCGTGACGTAATAGAGAAATCCGACCAAAAGAGCCACGCCTAAAGCGGCAAATGTTGTGCCTTTACGGCTTCGGATCATCAAGGCAAACGGCAGGCCCACCAGGACAATGACAAAATTCCCGAATGGATAAGCGATCTTTTGATGCAGGTCGACGCGCAGATTATTTAATGCCTTGCTCGCCCCGCTTCGGGAGAAACGGATAATATAGTCGTGCAATTGGCGGATATTCATGGAAGAAACCTGCAGCCTTTGCTGTAGAAAGTCTTCCGGCGTTTCTTTAATGTCCATTAGTTTTTCTTTGTAGACGGTGATTTTAACCGGGGTTTCCAAGTTCGTAGGATCATACGCCGTCACCTGGCATTGAGTGAATTTCCACGCGATACCTGTCCAGGCCCCTTTTAAGGCGACGATCTTTTGCGCCATGTTTTGTTTCTCATCATATTCGACAATGGTGATGCCATATAATTCACTTTTATGCTGGTCAAAGGTATCGACGAAGTACAATCTATTTTTTAATCCATAAAAAGTGAGATTCGTAATTTTTTCCTGCTGTTTCTTGATGCGGTCCGTTTCCAGGATAATATTTTCATTGCGGATTTTTTCAGATAATGCCTGCGCCTTGGTCACACATTTTTCATTGACCCAGAAAATCGTCATCGAGACCAGCAGTCCAAAAATAATGGCGGGTTTTGTGATTTGCCAGAAGTTCATGCCGCTGGAGCGCATGGCGATGACCTCATTGGCATTATTAAGCCGCCCAAAAGTAAAAAGAACGGCGATCAGACAAGCGATCGAGGATGTCTGGACCAGCATCAGAGGAATCGTCAGCAAATAAAATTCAACTAAAATCTGTATCGGGACCTTGTGATTTATATATTCATCCAAATTGCTGGTTACGTCGATGAGAATATAGAGGAAACAAAAGATCAAAACGGTCGCAATAAAAATAGTAATGATGGATTTGGTGATGTATCGGTCTAGGATGCGCATTGGTAATTTAAGAAGCCTGCAACGGTTAATGAAATTAAGTTCGGGGCCCACATGATAAATATCGGCGGAAAAACGCTTTGAACGCTTAAGGCCTCACAGCCCAAGAAGAGTAAATAATAGCACGTAGCACAAATAATCGCCAGGACAACATTTGCGGATTTTTCCCGTTTGTTGGTAATGACTGCCAAAGGAAACCCCAGCAAAATCAGCGCCAGCGGAGCAAAGGAAAAAGAGATTTTCCGGTAATATTCTGTTTGAAGGCGTGCCGGGTCAACAAAAAGCCGTTCGAGTTTCTCAATTTCTTGCTTGAGTTCGCTTAAGGGCATGCTTTTTGGTTTTTTCTCAACGACCTTTTTCGTCTGAGAAAGGTCGAGCGTCATAAAATAGCTTTTAAAATTTAATTTATAAAAACTTTCGGGATTTTTCAGGTTCGGTTCATCGGACGTCCCGTCGATAAGTTTTAATTTTATCTGGTCTTTATCCGGCACGCGGGTGAATTCCCCTTTTTTAGCGATGATGGTGCGCGTCGGGCCGTTTTTTTGCGGTTGATAAATGGTAATATTATAAAGGTTGTTGTCTTCGATGCGATGGATGAAAATGATGTGCCCTTGAAAAGAATTAATAAAAACACCTGGTTCTAAAAGGGCCGTGGGATTTTCAACGCCCAAATTTTTCAAAAGGTCTTTTTGTTTGTAATAGGCATAGGGAATAATGCGGTCGTTTAAGATAAAAAGAAATAGGCTGAAGACAAGCCCGACGATGACCAAAGGGGCCAGAAGACGGCTTAAATGAATGCCGCTTGTCCGTAAGGCCAGGATCTCATTGTCCGTCGACAATCGGCTAAAGGTCAAGATGACGCTGATGAGGCAGGAGATCGGAAGGGTGTATTCCAACAAGACCGGAATGAGTAATAAGAAAATATTTCCTACCGTCGCGAGGCCGACACCTTTGTTAATGACCAGGTTCGCCAATTGAATCAGGTTGCCCAAAAGGAAAACACAGGTCAGCACCAAAAGGGCCATGAAAAAGGGCACGAGACATTCCTGGAGAATATAGCTACGGATGATTTTCATTTTTCTAAAGTGACGCTTAAAGTTAAGACCCCAACGGTTCCCGCGCCAGCGTCTTTAAGTGTTTTTGCGGCCTCGGAGGCCGTGGCACCGGTGGTTAATAGGTCGTCTATGATCAGAATATTTTTATTTTTAAACTTATCGGGAAGCTTTATTCTAAAAGCACCTCTAATGTTTGTCCAGCGTTCTTTTTGGCTTAATTCAATCTGGGGCTTGGTCGGCCGGGTTCGGATGAGGTTATGTTCTGATAACGAAATATCAAATGTTTCCGCCACGCCTAATGCCAGGATCTGGGATTGATTATATCCGCGTTCTCGTAAACGTGAAGAGTGAAGCGGGATCGGGACAACAAAATCAAATTGGTGAATGTCAAAATGATAATCTGCGATAAAAGTCCGGATGAATTTTAAAAAGGTATGCCTTAACAAAGTCTTTTGGCTGTATTTGAATTTATGAATGAGGTCTTTAAGCGGGTCTTTGTAAATGCAGCAGCCCCAGGCAAAGTCAAAATGCGGTTTTGTCAGACGACATTCTTTACATAAAGGATGGCGGATGTCCTCTCCTAAAAATCGTGAACATTTTAGGCAAAATGGCGGGCGGTTGTATTCAATTAATTTAAGGCACCCCGGACACAGTTCCTCTCGGGAAGGGAAATGCGAGGGAACGAAGTCCCACCCAGAAGACCATTCATTCACGTTTTTAGAGGTGTGGTCTTCTGTTGGCGGGATAAAATTTTTACAAAGGAAACAATTGGGGGGATAAACCAGCTCAAGAAGACCTTTCCAAATCCGCTTAAGCATGGAGGCATGGTAACATTTTGCTGAGAAAAGGTCAATCTTTTCAGTATGGAAACCGTTTTTCTGAAATGCCATTTTTATTGGTTTTCCTTAATAATATATTTTATACTTATATTAGCACCGAAACGGCAAACCCATCGTAAGGTGGGGACGCAAAGTTAAGGGTCCTTAGGAATAGGACAGCCTGGCTACCGAAGTCGCTAGAATATTAGAAATTTAAGCCTATTCCTAAAATTGTTTAGGGATAGGCATTTTTTTTGGGATGCATATGAAGTAAAAGCGATATGAAGAAAGTTTTTGTCATCCCCGCAATTTTTAGGCGGGGATCCACAAGGGTTGAAAACATGGATTCCCGACCTGTCTGCCGACAGGCAGGTAGAAGATTTCGGGAATGACAGCAGTGAAAAAAGAATTACCAGTAGTTTTAGGGTGAAAAAAAGGGGGCAATGGATGTTTAGGGGGCATGGTACAATTAGAAGTAACATACTAAAGATTATTAGTCTTATAATCCTCACTATTTTTATCCCCCAAACTTTATTTGCTCAAGTTTCTTTTTCCGGCGGACTTCAGCTTCCTACTCCGGGCACCATGGTTCCGGTCACATCTGCTACGATCCCGATTTTGATCAAAGGAATCACTCTTCATCCTGAAAATCCTTTGCGGTTTGATTTTATCGTCAATTCCGGCGACACCAAAGCTCAAGACGATGCCATGAAAGAAGCCGGTCTCCAGCAGATCAAATATTTTCTGGCAGCGTTGACCGTTCCAGAAAAAGAGATGTGGGTCAACCTTTCGCCGTATGAAAAGAACCGCATTATCCCGGAGAGTTTTGGCGACACCGAAATGGGCCGTGACCTTTTGGCGCAGGACTACATGCTTAAGCAATTGACCGCATCTTTGATGAATCCGGAAGATAAAATCGGCAAGAACTTTTGGCAGAGAGTTTACGATAAGGCGTGGAAACAATTTGGGACAACGGATATTCCGACGGACACATTTCACAAAGTGTGGATCGTACCGGACC
This sequence comes from Candidatus Omnitrophota bacterium, assembly GCA_015233405.1. Classification (GTDB taxonomy): domain Bacteria; phylum Omnitrophota; class Gorgyraeia; order Zapsychrales; family Zapsychraceae; genus JADFXT01. The sequence goes on from JADFXT010000010.1 coordinate 22,445, forward strand.
GCGCGGTTGTGTATGAGAAAGGGAGTTCGGTCCCGACGCCAGGAGGGTCGGGACTCTTCGCCCCTCAAGGGCTCGTCGCCTTTGTGGTTGATGCGCATCTGAAGGTGATGTTGGAGGAGGACTATGTTGCTGCGCAACAGACAAAAGACCATAGACAAAAGACTATAGACCAGCCTTCGGCTCAAAAAAGGTCTGTAGTCTCTGGTCTTCAGTCTCCGGTCTCAGACCTGATAAGGTCTGTCCTTCTTCCTGAAATTGAGAAAGAAATCAATGAGGGCAAGACCTTTGTCACGCTGCGCCAAATTTACAATGCTATGATTCTCGCGACGTGGTACAAGAAACGGCTTAAAGAAAGTTTGTTGGGCAAAGTGTATGTCGATAAAGCCAAGACCAAAGGTGTTAATGTCGACGATAAAGACATCAATCAAAAAATTTACAATCAATATATTGAGGCTTTTAAGAAAGGCGTATGCAATTACATTAAGGAAGAATACGACCCCATCAACAAACAGCTCATCCCACGCAAATATTTCACCGGCGGGTTTGACAGCGCGATGTTGGGGAAAAAAGTCCAGGTTATCGACGGAACCCTTCCTGGCGATAAAGTTATTTTAACGAAAGCCGCGCAAGAATCCCCCGACTCCCGTGACATAAATCTGACCGCGGATTTAAAGGAAGCGAACATGTCCGGCCCCTCTTCGCCGGGATATACCATCTCTGGTCAAGTGACGGTCAACGATGAAAAAGGGCTGCATAGCCGTCCGATGGCGGCATTGGCTGATTTTGGTAAAGCGATGAAGAGCCTGGGGATCTTGATCCGTTTGAAGGTTGGTGGTCAAGAGGTTCCGATCTATGAAGGGATAACGAAATTAATGATGCTCCCTGTTTCCGTCGGTAAGACACTGGATGTTTCCATTTCGGCGCCTGATGAGCCGTCCGGGCAGAAAGCTTACGGTTGTTTGCAAACTTTCTTGGATGATCGGGAGACCATCAACAACTCTGCAGATAAAAGAAGGCCCAAGATCGAGAAGCTGATGAAAGAAGTCTTCGGGGTCGATTATCATTTTGATGCCCCGGTAAAGAAAGCTTCAGTGGTTTCTTTACAGCCGATCCCGCCGAGCGGTATCACCACCATTAGCGCTTATTCTTACGGAGAATTTCATGACGCCGCAGGGTTCGGTGATGTCATCGCCAGGCAGATCAAAGCGGACAATATTTTTAACGCTGAGATTCAAGGAGACAAACTTGAAATAGGGTTTTCCGGATTTGACGACAGGCATGGTGATATTGAAAATCCGTCTTTAGGTGATCATGTGATTCAAGGGAGTTATACGTTTAGAATGAAAGAGGTCGAATTGCTTCCACATTTGGCAACGAGCATAGATGACAACTGGACTTTACAGGCTTATGAAAATTCTGTCAGGCTGGCGCGTCTTTTGACTGAATACGGCTTTCCTGAAGAAACAGTTTTAAGTGGTGCTACGAAAGCAAAAATAGGGGACGACTTCGAGACTTTAAATCAGCCACAGACAAAGATGCCTGAAACTCTCGGAGCGTTAGCGCGGTTGCATCTAAAAAGCGACGAAAATTTGTCGGCGTTGGCGCTCGCGCTCATGAATAGAAAATCAAAAGGAAAAGCCGACCGCGCCATGACGGCGGATTGGATTGAGCCGGGGAAAAATGCGGTCAGCAACATTGTTTGGCAAAAGGTCAGCGACAAAGAATTCGAAGTGAAAGAGGTTAAGAATGTCCACTCGTACATGCCTTCCTTGATTCGAGTTTCGTATGACGGCAAGATTCGTTGGGCAAAAATTATCAAAGAGGGCGAAAAATTTCAGTTAAGAAAAGATGAAAAAATGTCTCTCATGCCGCAGGCAAAGATTTTTGAAGCCATCAATGCCTTAAATGATCCGGCGTTCCTTAAGGCTGAAGCTTTTCTCATCGCTAATATCGAGAGCAAACCGCGCAAGGTCATTATTATGGAAGATTTGCCTAAGGAAGGAAAAAGTTTGGAAGATTGGGTCAAGGATGAAGCTTTGCCGATGGATAAAAAGATGGAGGTTATTTTTAAAGCCGTGCAGGCTTTAGAGACTTTTCATAAGAAAATAGGTATTCATGCCGATATCAAGCCGGGGAATTTTTGGGTCACAGAAAAAAATGGCGAACTTCAGGTTATTCTTTTTGATTATGATTTTTCTTTCCGAACACGACGAGAGTTTGCCAAGCGTAAATTGGACCAATCCGCAACAGATGATTTTTCTTCCGAGAAACGTTTGAAGGAAAAATATATTTTAAGCAAAATAAGATTTATGCGTTGGACCGCCGGGCCTCGGGATGATTTTTATGCTCTGGCCGGGGTTTTGTTTTATAGCATCGTTGGGAAAAGAAATTATATTATCTATCGTGAAAGATTCAAAAGCGATATCAAAGCCTTTATCGAGGCGCTTCCCGAACGAGGAATACATATTTCTCAGGAACTGGCGGATTTCTTTGAGAAAGCACTGCCGCAAAAAGGCGAGTGCCTTTATGATTCCGCGGACACGTTTATCAAGGATTTGATGGCGGTTCCGGAGGCGGCGGGCCTGTCTTTTTCTCAAACAGACCAAGCCATGACAACAAGCACAATAAAAAGGTTTTTCAAAACGGTCACTTCTAAACCGGTCCTATTAAGCACACTAACCGCATCGTCGATTCTTTTAAGCGACATTTCTCCGGCAATGATTCATCAGCGGCAAGAGTTTGCGCGAATTGAAGCGCAAGAACGGAATAAAAAAAGTAGTTTGGAAGACTATGGAAAGCGGGTCAGGCTTAGCAAAAGGACAGATTTTAACGCCATGTATGCTTTTAATAAAATAGTTACTTTATTTCAAGAAAAGAAAGGCAGCGATAGAATAGCTGTTCTAAAAGTATTGGTCGATGTGGCAAGGCACAATGGTTCTTTTCAAGAAGAAGCCAAGTCGATAATTGAGAAAAACCTTAAGAGTATATATCGGATGGAAGGAATTGATAGCCAGATCTTGGCATACCTGTTTTATTCTGGCTTTGACGGCGCTTGGGAGAACATCGAGGCTCGTGCCAAAGCAGGGAACCCGGAAGCTATTAAAATATTATTTGAGTTTATGGAAGAATTTGGTTCGCATTCGCCGAAGAGTATAGGAAGTGAGGCCCGGAAAGTGATTGATGGAATCGACTTCGGTTCTTTGTTCAAAAAACCCGGGATTAATTGGAATCTTTACTTTTTGGATAGGATGGTTCTTAGGGATATTAATGGGAATGGGTCTTTGGCTTTTCAGAAAATAGTGGATTTGGCCATTAAAGAACGCAATGCGAATGCGGTTAGATCCTTATTAAATTTTATCGAGTTTGATGAGTATAACGATAAGTTGAAAAAAAAGGCCCGGGAGGCGCTCAGTCGGATTGATTTCGAATTTTTATTTAACCAGGATGGTATTGACCCGTATTTATTCGCGGACATAGCGGAGAATATGATGGGTTTAGGCAGTGATGCAGCTTTCAAAGAGGTCATCCATCAGGCTAAAATAGGGAATGTCAATGCCATTATATCGTTAGGGGAATTTTCTCGTCCGAAAGAATCTCCTAAAAAATATAAAGTAATTTCCCAGACTGAGAAAAAAGAGAATAAAGAGGATATAGACTTTTCAGAGCTGTTGGAATCTTCTTCTAAAGGATTATCACCTGAACAATACAAGGAAGTTAAAGAAACAAGAAAAAGCATTGATATTCCATCTTTGCCTAAACATAAACAATTTTCCGTGGATGAATTAAGTAGCATGTTTTATGCAGGCAATGTCACGGCTCTTGACGAGTTGATTAGCCGAGCTAAGGAAGACAAAATAGGTTTATTGTATTTATTCGACATCATGCTTTATGCGAAGTCAAGTATTCCGAAGGCGCTTAAAGAAAAAGCCGAAGCCGTTGTTAACAGTATTAATGTTGACATGTTGCCGGCGGCAGACCGTGACAATTTAGGCTTTTTAATTCATCTGAGTATGGTCGGGGGCAATGAATTTGCCTTTAGTAAGGTGGTAAGTCTATTAGGTCAAGAAAATCAGGAAGAAGAAGCCTATTATCAAATAGGATCTTGTTTATTGGATGTGTATTTAAATAATTCCACGCCAAAAGAGATGAAGCAAAAAGCGCTGAGTACGCTTAAAGGAAAATATAGGGAAGTCGTAAATTCCTTAATGGTAAAAAATAAAAATAGCCCTGAGGTTGTACAAATTGTCAACAATAGCCTGGATGCCATAGGCAGCCCTTCCCAAGACGGGATTAAGGGGGGTCTTTTTAATACGTTTCATCGGGATCCGCAAGGCCTCTTGTTTTACCTGACCATGCCGAACGTTGTTCAGCCGCTTGTTGATGCTCATGCGGCATTACTACGCACACCTAAAGGTAAAAATCTCGATTTTTCGTTCTTTCTCGCCACGGCCTTTGCCGAAGGATATATCGTCTACGCACGAGGTCTTTTAGATAATGGAATCGGTGGACCTTTTACTTTCTTCCAGCCGCTTGGATTAGATAGATTTTCTATAGTGGTCAATGATTTAGCTAAACAAGGGTTCCTGCCTGCAGGCTTTAAGGGATATACAATAATTCCAGGGTCAGAAAGAAATAAAGGGCAAGGGTTAATCGTAAAAGAGGGAATGTTTCATACGCCGACCGCTGCGCTTATTGCCCTTGGTGCTTTGCTTTTACAGGACATGGAAAATGTGGGACGAATGGGTTATGCCAAAGAGCTTGTTGGCGACGACGCTTTCTATGTCTTGTCTTACCTTTCTTTTGTTGCGGGATCAGGCAAGGTTGAGAAATATGTTCAAGAAGCAGATGCGGCAAAGGGGCCGGCCAAAGTCAAGGGCCAGAATATCGTCGGGTTTGTTGGAAAATATGGGACGGGTTCCCATGGATATCCTCCTTTTAACGCCCAGTGGCCTCGTGTCACAGCGTTATATTTGACAAGAGCGGGTGTTATTAATTTTTCAGCGCAACATTTAAATAATATTGTCAGAAAAACTTCACGTCAGAATAATGAGAAATATTCTGTTGTCGCGCCTGAACGCAATCCCGAAGCCCAAAGGCAGGCCAAAGCACTCGCTCTAGCTACCTCAGGCAATCGAAGTGTCACCGACCGCGCCATGATGGCGGATTTTAATATCGGAAAGATTTCGTCCTCGCAATTTGTTTATACTGATGCGCCGTTTGAAACATGGAGACAAGATATCTCAATGCCTCTTTCGAGAACAGATGACCTTCAGAAATTAAGAAACAGGGTCGAGCAATTAGGAGTAGCGAATAATGTATCACCGGAACTGGAACCGTTGACAAGCGGTGCAATTTTTGATCAATTTGCCAATCGCTTTAAACAAATGAGCAAGGAAGAAGGGGCGGCTTTTCTACAAAATATTTTGTTAGACCAAAAGAACAAACCGAGCATAGCTCCTACGTGGACGACCTTGTTAAGAGAAAAGAACGGACAATCACCGGTCCTTTTTTATGACGAAGTCAGAGACATTTTGCCTGGGCATAATCTGGCACGCGTCATGACCTTAACGACCAGGGACGATGGGGATACCCATGCAACCGAGTTTTACTTTATCGATAGGGTTTACATCGGCTATGGCGTTACTAGGTTTAATTCAGGTTTTTCTAACCTCGTTATGACGTATCGGATTTTTTCACAAAATTCGCATTCAGCTTTCGGTCAGGAGGAAAAAATCGAAGGGCTTGCTCAGAAAATTTACGAGGCACGGCTTGACCTCTGGAAAAATTTTATTCCCCAAGGGGGCGAGGCAACCGTCTTTGTAGGACCCAGTCAATATGAGGATGCCAGAGCGCTGGAATTTTATAAGGATAAGATGCATTTTTCACCATTGTCGGAGTTCCGCAGCGACGGAAACGAAGATTATTCTCAAGGGCTTTTTCATATTTTGACTAACTCCGACCGCGCCATGACAGCAGAGGCGCCTCAAAGCGTGGACCGGCTTTTATCGAGAGTAGCGCACGAGCATGGTGTTTTTTACGCGCAGCTCATCCAGCTTGTGGCGGCCGATATGCCGGACGTGGAGAAAGAAAAAAAGATCGAGCAATTACTTTCTCAATCCCAGCTGCCGTCCTATTTTAAGGCGCTGTATAAAAAGAAAATTGATGATGCCCGTCGAGAAATATCCAAGAATCGAAACTTGGTCAGGCAGACGCCGTCTTCCCGCCAATCTTTATGGTTAAGGGCGCTAAAGACTTACGGGTATGATGAAGCAGCGGTTAAGGATATCGCTTCACGGACATTACCGTATGTCCTTTACCGGGAAGTATTAGGTTTGCCGATCCTCGACGTCAGAGATCATTTATTCCGTAAAGTCTTTCAGGATTCGCAGGCTGGGACTCAAAAAAGCATGGACCGAAATCTTTCATCTTTTGTCGTCATGCCGAGAAAGAAAATAAACGGCCCTGCATCGCTTTCTTATCAGGAATCTCTGTCCCATGAAGGCCATCATTTATTATTGCATCTCACTGAGTTGTCAGGCACTTGGGAGGAAGCTCAGAAAAAGATTCGGGAAACGACGCCTGAGCGTAAAGAGGCTTTTTGGGATTTCAGGGACGAGTTCATTGCGTACACTCTTTTGGATGAGTTAGCTCAGACCCCGGCGATTTATCTTGTTTATAACGAGAATCCGGAGATTTTGTCTATGGCCGGGCAATTGAAAGATTTCATTCTTTTTTGTATGGATATCGCTAAGAAGCGGGGCGTTGGGAGGTTTGATTTTATTTATGCGGACTTACGCGCGAGGAACTTTGAAGAATTAAAGAAGAATGTCTTAGCGCTTGTGCCGCTTCAAAAGACGAACGACGGGCTTTTCTTAAAGTTTGTTTTAGAGCGCTGGGCCAAAGGGGATAAAAATATTCTGAAAATGGCCAAAGACATCATAATCCGTCGGCACCTCAAAATTACGGAGAAGGGTTTTAATGCTGCGGTGGAACAAAGAAAAGGAGTTTTGGAAGATTATTTAAAATTAAAAGAGGGATTGAAGGATGTCTTTTCTTCTAATCAAAAGATCGACGCGGCCATGACGAGCGTGATCCCGACAGAGCAAATCAAGATGCGGGATGAAATCAAAGAAGGCGCGAAGGCTTTTAATTACAGCGACGAGATTTCTGGTCAATTTGCCGATATGGTTTTAAACTGGAAAGTCCTTGGCACCGGTTCGCGTCTGATGCCGCAGTGGAAGAAGATCGCCGAACAGATTCTCGCCGATGTTCAATCTGGAAAGATGACCAAACAACAGGCCGCCGAGGCGCAGAGACGTTTGATGGGCAAAATCGGCAGGGCTATCAAAAGAAGAATTCCTTATAAGATAGTCCTTGGGTTAGAGGACGTTTTGAGTTTAAAGAAAGCGATGTGCCAGGAGTACACCAAAATGATTTATATCATTGCCAGGGCGTTGGGAGGATACAAACCCCAAGCAGCTCATATTACAAAATGGACAGGTTCTTCGACTCGCATACATCATGTGGCCGCATTCCTCGGGCTCCTTGATGGAACTGATATTTTGGTGGATTTAGCATCTGAACCTCTTTATGTGAGCCCCAGATTACATAGAGAAAAGATTTATTCACAGCAAGGCGTTTATCTTGTTATTCGAGATAATGTTATTTTCCCCTATAAAACAATCCGGATTGTTGAGGAGCCTACGTTGATTGCTTTTAAATATAATAGTCTTGGTTTTAATGCGGACAAAAAAGGTGATTTAATGCAAGCAGCCGAGTATCTTACAAAAGCATCTCAGCTTGACCCTGACTTTGCTGACAGTTATTTCAATCTCGGCACTGTTTATGTGCGCATGGCTCTTGTGACTAAAGCTAAGGAATTTTATTTAAAGGCTAATAAGTGTTTTACAAAAGCTATTGAAATCGAACCGGACTATGTTGATGCTTATGACAATTTGGGAGTTAGCTATTTAAGGGCTGGCGATTTAGTTAATGCTCTTAAAAGTTTGAGTCAGGCTATCCAGCTTGATTCTAATGATGCTAACGCGTATTACAACCGTGCTCTTGTTTATGAGAAATATGGCGATATCGATAAAGCCATCAGAGATTATCGTGAAGCCATTAGATGTAATCCGGCATTTCGCAAAGCTTATGAACGGCGAGGTATGGCTTTTCAGAAAAAAGGGTTAATGGGTTATGCCGAAGCTGATTTCAAAATCGCCGAGAAATTGCGTTCCAAGAAATCCAAGTCCGACGCGGCCATGATGGTGGAAACGCCTAAGAGCGCGGACGGGCTTTTATCGAGAGTGGCACACCAACATGGGAAGTTTTATTTAGAACTTATAAAAATTCTGGCTAGTGAAAAGTCCTCGGTACAGAAAGATGAGGACATAGAAAATCTTTTTCAGGGATTGCCGCGTCATCTAAAACTGTTATACCGTAAAGGCGCTCAACAGGCTCGAGCCATCATGGATGAAAATCTTAAGACAGTTCATCAGCATCCCGGCCATGAAGCGGAGTATTTGTTGGGTGCTTTCTTAAAAGAAGAAAAGGCCAACAACCCGTCATTGGATATTGACGCTGTTCTTTCTAAGGTGCCGGTTCATGGAATTTATCGGGAAATTTCAGGATTGCCCGTGATTGAGGCCGACGAGGTTTTACAAAATGTTTTGATCGCATCAAAGCTATGGGATAATTTTGTCCAGGCGGAAACGTGGACTCCTGAAGTTGAGGAACAGCTTCCTTTGACGGACAGTCGTCAGCCGCCCGGATTTATATTGTTGAGAAAAGAATCTCGAGGTCGTGAAGCCGCACAGTTAAACCGTCAGCATGAGCTTCATCATTTGCTGACATTTTTCCTCGAGCAATCCAGATTTTTAAGAAGTATCACGGAAAGTACGTCAGCGCGTAAAAAGGCCTTCCGAGATTTTCGGCATGAAGTCATCGCGTATATTATTTCCAAACCCGGCGGGCTTAATACTATTTCTGAGAGAAATTTGGTTAATCCCAAAGAGGAAGATAAAGAGGAGATCTATAAGCTTGCGATAAAGATGCAGGACTTCATCACTCTTTGTATGGAAATTGCCTCAGCCCGCGGTGTTCCGGCGTCAGACTTCATTTACCCGGTGGCACGTGCAAGTAATTTTAAGGAATTGCAGAATGGGGTATTGGCTTTGGTTCCTGTTAAACCCGCTGGCGATATTGATTTCTTAAAGGTTGTCTTAACTCGATTGCTGGGCAATACGAGAGATTATGCAAACCTTAGAGAGGCTGTGGATGCGTTTATGGTGCAAAGACATGTCAAATTCAGCGACGAAGATTTGCTAAAGGCCGTGAAAGAATTAATGAGCATTGTCATTTTCTCGGATGCCTATGGTTTAAATGGAATTGTCGATTTGATGTCCCGTTCCATAGATGCGTTCTTTGGCAAAACTTTTTCTAGCGCTCAAATTGCTTCGGCGGTTATTCCTTTTCAGGAATCCTCGGTAGAAAAAGTTCTTAGCGTGGCGAGTCAGTCGAATCTTTCTTTATCCGCCGGGACAAAATCCCAAGAAGAGTTTGTGCAGAAATTTTTTAATTATCTTAAAGTGGCTGATGCGGAAACGCGAAAGGCCTATAACGAGATTTTGGCAAATTGTCCGGATATTCGTGAGGTGTTTGACAAGGTTAAAGAAGACATGATTGCCAAAGGTGAGGAGGAATACCGTCAGGAATTAGAAAATATGGACGCTACGGTTTATCAAATAGATACTGCGCTTAGAGAGTCAAGCGATTTGATGAGGAGGTTGGGAAAATCTTTAAATCCTACGTCGACCGATCTTGCTATGACGAGCACTGAAGAAAAGACCGAGCGGATCTTGGAAAGCTTTGATGAAAACGGTGTTGCTCAGATGGAGCCTTTGCCCGTGATGGCTCATCAGGAACAATTTGTTGGCGAGATCCGGCAATGGAAAGCAGAATTGGCTGGTTTGGTGCGGGAGAATGACTTGTTTGCTCTTAAGAAAGAAGGTGATGCGGCGAAAATCGAGGAGGCCAAGAAAGCAGTTAATGAAAAACTCCTCGCGTTTGTTGATTTCTTAAAACAAAATTTGAGAGAACATTTTAAGGGCTTGGAAAATCATCCCGTTCTGGATTTTCAGGCGCTCAATAATATTTTTATGAATCATGGTTATTATTTTGGTTCCGGGCCAAAGTCGATGGCTGAGGAATATCCGGTCATTCTTTATACGGTCGAGAAAGAAAAAAGCGGGACACTTTCACTCTCATCGAGAATGTTATCGGCGGACAATCAAGCGCCTTATGATGCAGCGACCCGGGAAGGCATTAAGCTCATTGCCGTGCGTCAATATACACAATTGCCCGGCGGAGTGCTTGTTCCCGTGCACGGATGGTCAGCGTTAAACCGGCAATACGCGGTTATCCTGGAAGATTCTTTTGAGATTTTCGACGGGCTTCGGGATGCCGCTATAAAAGATCCGCGCGTCGTGTCTATCGACATGATACAGCATTACCAAAAGCTTTTAGCGCAAGGCGTTAACTTGCCGTTTGCAGAAAATCATCTGACGGCTATGTCGTCATTGTTTGAAAATATCCTGAAAGATATCGACACAGATATCCCGGTCAGCGAGGTCAAGCGCTGGAATACTCGTGTTCACGAAGCCGAGCATCAGGTCCGTAATCGTATTTATGAAATGAAAGGTTATACCCAAGAGCGAGATATCAATTTAGAAGAGGTCGTGGCGATCCTAGGCGCGATGATCGATGCGCGGGTGCAAAGTCCATTTTTGTCCTTGGCTTTGACGATCATGAAGGCCGGCCGCAATGGGGGATATTCTTGGGCAGCGCTACAATATTTGACGGGGCAGACTGCCGCAAATGATGTTGTGCGTGTCTTGACGGACATTGTCACGAGCCGTGATGTGAATGTGTTAAACCAGTATCTTCAATCTGCTTATGCGAAAGCGGATGCCAATTGGCACAAAGCTTGTGCCGCCGACCTTGACGCGGCGATGATGGGTGACGAGAAAAAAGGTGGGATCGACTTAAACTTTGATTTGATGGACCTTCAGATCAAGCGCGACGGTAACGGCGTGCCGTTACCATTGTTCCAGCAGCCGGTTGAGTCGATTAAGATCGACGGATTTGTGCCGGTCATTATCGATGTGAAACCCGCACCGAGCCTGCCGGTGCTTTTGGGCGTCACAACCATGTCCACACCCGGTGTGGACAAACGGTTTCTTTAAAATCATGGAATTATTCTATTGCGCCTCCGGTGAGCCGGCTTTATAATAGAACAAAAATTTGTACCAGCCTCCTCTAAATCTTTTTAGAAATGCTGGTGCAATCCTTGCGATTTTGGCAAGGATTACAGAAGGAGAACATTATGAAAAAAATGATTTTGGTCCTGGCTCTTGTTTTTTGCATGTTAGCAACTCCGGCGCTGGCGTTTCTTTATGAAACGAAAATCTTGACGAATGACGAAATCAAACAGCTGACCGATCAGCAGCTTAATGACGTTTATACTGAGGCGATGATCGAGAAGCAATCCGTCGCGATTTTTCAGGGAAAAGCCGGGTTTACACCGAAGGAGTTTGAAAGTTTTAAGACTCTTTTAGGATTTGTCGTTCGCTTAAGACAAGAAATGGTCAAGCGTGGCATCGAAGCCCCGCCGGTGGAGGAATGGTTGAGATAAGAGAAGCTCTAAATCCGAAATTCGAAACAAATCTAAAATTCTAAGAAACAAAAATAAATATTTTGTACTTGTTTAGATTTTGGAGCTTTAGATTTGAAATTTGTTTAGGAATTCGATATTCGTGCTTCGAATTTTAATGTTTTTATTAATCTGGAAATGGAGTCTTATGGAAAAGATCGCAACAGAACAAGCGAAAAAGAAATTATTGGAACTGATTTTAAAAGAAGCTTACTTTAGAGAAAAAGTCATCTTGTCGTCGGGAAAAGAAAGCGATTATTATATCGACGCCCGTCGGATCACTTTAAAACCCGAAGGCGCCTATTTGTGCGCCAAAATCATTTTGGATATGGTTAAAGACCAGAATATCGATGCCATCGGCGGGCCGACGTTAGGTGCTGACCCGATGCTGGGCGCCATTGGCGTTTTAAGTCTTGAGGCCGGAAAGCCGATTAATACTTTTATTATTCGTAAAGCTCCGAAGCCTCATGGTAAACAGCAGCAGGTGGAAGGACCGTTACTTAAAGAAGGCGCAAAGGTTGTTTTAATTGACGACGTGGCTACGACCGGCAAGGCTTTCCTTGAATCGCTCGACGTGCTTCATAAGATGAATGTGAAGGCCGTCAAATGTATTGCTATCGTGGACCGCGATGAAGGCGGCCGGGAAGCTGTCCGGCAAAAAGGCTCTGACCTTGAGTCTATTTTTCATATTTCCGAAATCCATAGAGGTTAAATATGCCTCGACTTATCCTTGCCTCTAATTCTGCCCAGCGTAAGAAACTTCTGACGATGCTTGGCCTTAAGTTTACGGTCATACCCAGTCGTGTTGAGGAAGTGCAAAACATTACGACGAGCTGTCAATCTTTGGTCAAACATAATGCGTTCATTAAGGCTAACGATGTGGCAAGCCGGCTTAAGGATGGTATTGTCATCGGCGCGGATTCGGTCGTGTACGTTGGCGGTAAGACGATCATCGGAAAGCCGAAGGATCTAAAAGACGCTAAGCGCATCTTAAAGCTTTTATTCAGCCGGCCGCACTGGGTTTATACCGGCGTTGCGGTCATTGATGTTAAATCAGGGAAAAAAGTCGTCGATTATGACAAGACAAAGATTTTTATGACACCTTTGTCCGATGAGGAGATTGATGTTTACCACCAGAAGATGCATCCGTTTGACAAGGCCGGCGGATTTGACATTGAAGGCTATGGAAGTCTATTTATCCGTCGGATCGAAGGTTGTTACACAAATGTCATTGGCCTTCCGATCGCAAAATTGTCGCAAATATTAAAACAATTTCGAATCTCTATCCTCAAAGGTGTTTAAATTAATGAAATTTTCTAAATTCCCCATTTTTATTCTATTTTTGTTCTCCGTTTTCCTTTCCGGGTGCACGACGGAATATAATCTGGCCACAGACCAGCAGGAGACGACCCTTTATAATACGGACAAAGAAGTGGATATGGGTTATGCGTTTTCCCGCCAGGTCGAGAAAGAATATAAGGTTGTCGAAGACGTCGATGTCAACGAGCGCGTTGAACGGATCTTAAAACGGATCGTCGAAGTCTGCGACCGCAATGATATTGTTTATTTTATTAAAGTCATCGAGGACAAAAAAGACAAGGATATTTTAAACGCGGTCAGCCTTCCCGGCGGATACGTTTATATTTTTAAGGCCTTGTATGATAAGGTCAAGGACGATAATCAGCTCGCTGGAGTTATTGCTCACGAGGTCGGGCATATTACGGCCCGGCATGCTGTTAAGCGTCTGCAGGCGGCGTATGGCGCGATGGTGCTTCAGATCGCCTCCATTCAGGCAGGCTCGTCGGTCGCAACCGGCGTTAATCTGGCATTAAATACACTTTTTTCTCAATACTCTCAAGACGATGAGCTTCAAGCCGATCAATTGAGCGTTAAATATTTAAAGAGGGCGGGATTTGACCCTAAAGGGACTGTGGGAGTTTTAGAACTTTTGAAAGCAGAAGAGGAGAAGGCTCCGACGATGCCCTTAAGTTATTGGCGGACACACCCCTTTATCGCCCAGCGTATCGCCAGTGTTGATAAAGAAATTTCCGGAAAATTGCAATTTAGAGATTACTTGAACCTGACTGGGCATCGGTAAAATTATTTTGCGGTTCACGCCTGTATGCTGTCATTCCCGGCGATCCCGCCCAAAAGCGGGATGGTAAGCGAAGGGCGAACCAAGGCGGGAATCCAGGTGCAGGAGTGAATTTCAGCCGTATTTTAAATTTTAAAATATTTACTGGATCCCCGCCTTCGCGGGGATGACAATCTTAAGAATGAAAAAAACAATTTTTACCATTTTATTGGTTTTGCTTTTTTCTTCCTGCGCCGTTAAGAAATCTCCGGCGGCTGACCAGGTGTGTTTTAAAGAAAAGTGTTTCAACGTCGAGGTGATGACGACTAATGAAGAGTTAATGCGGGGGCTCATGTTCCGTAAGAGCCTTGATCCTGATGCCGGCATGCTATTTGTTTTTCCCCAAAGTCTGCCGTATCATTTTTGGATGAAAAATACCCTGATCGCCCTCGATATGATCTGGCTGGATGAATCTTACAAGATTGTTTATATCGCCTCCAATGTCCCTCCATGCATCAAAGACCCTTGCCCGAGTTATGCCCCAGAGAGTTCTGCGCGTTATGTTTTAGAACTTAACGCTGGGGCCTGCCAAAAGTTTGGAATTTCCGTCGGAGAAATGGCAAAAATTATTTTAAAATAAACATAAAATATGCCAAAAATTCGGCATTTAAAAGCATTTTATGGATTCCCGCCTGCGCGGGAATGACAGCAAGGACAAAACAAACAGCTAAATTATTTATTTAAGGAATGTATGTTTTCGCCGAAGAAATTGAGAATGCCTTCCGAGATGGTTTCGGATAACGATGGGTGCGGATGGATGAGGTGTTTTAAATCGGAAGCTTTTAAGCCAAGCTCGACGGCCAAAGCACCTTCCATAATAAGGTCGCCGGCATTGATTCCTACGATGCCTATTCCTAAGATTTTTTCCGTATCAGCGTCGATGATAAACTTTGTTAATCCGTCGCTGCGGCCAATGGTTGCGGCGCGTCCAGAGGCCAGCCAATTATATGTTTGAACCTTGACGTTTCGGTTTTCTGCCTTTGCCTGGTTTTCTGTCAGTCCACAGACGGCAATTTCCGGGTCGGTGTAAACAACTGCCGGGATAATTTTCGTATTTTTCGTCGGGGATTTGCCCGCCAGCGCTTCAGCAACGATATGGCCTTCATAGGATGCCTTGTGTGCGAGCATTGGGTTTCCGGTTACATCTCCGATGGCATAAATGGCCGGGTCGGTTGTTTGGCCACAGTCGTTGACTTGAATGAATCCGTTATTGCGTAGCTGTACTTTGGTATTCTGAAGTTCTAGCGTAGTGAAATCCACTTTTCGTCCGATGGAAATAAGGATCTTTTCAAAGTTTTGTGTTTCCGTTTTTCCTTTTCCATCCACAAAGGTTACCTCAAATCCGCCTAAGATTTCTTTAACACCAGTCACTTTCGTATTGAGCCGGATAGAGGAGAACGCTGATTTAAGCCGCCGTTCCAAGATTTTAACCAGATCTGCATCAGTGCCGGGTAAAAGCTGGTCTTTCATTTCGACCACGGATACCGTGCTTCCGAGCCCGGCATAGACCGTGCCTAATTCTAAGCCAATATATCCTCCGCCAATGATCAAAAGCGTTTTAGGAATGCTTTTTAGTTCTAGCGCCGAGGTGGAATCAAGAATATTTTTTGAAGCCGGGAACCCTGGAAGTTCAATGCTTTTAGAGCCCGTCGCGATAATGGCGTTATCAAATTTAAGCGATTCTTTGGTCCCGTCGGGTTTCTGGATCTGAATGGTTTGGGAATCCAGAAATGACGCCCGAGCTTGGATAAACGTGATCTTACGTTTGTCACAAAGAAATTTAAGCCCGGAGCTGATTTTCTGGATGACCGCATCTTTTTTGTTGCGCAGTTTTTCAAGATCAATGTTCAAGACCGGGAATTCTATGCCAAAGTCTTTGCCTTCATGCGCCTCGGAAATGATCCTTGCGGCGTGCAAAAGGGTCTTCGAGGGAATACATCCTTTGTGTAGGCAAGTCCCGCCGAGGACGCCGGATTCGTCGATGAGAGTGACCTGAAATCCTAAGTCCGCCGCGCGGAAGGCTGCAACGTAGCCACCTGGCCCGGCACCGATAACAACAAGATGTTTGATATTATTTTCCATTTGCCAAAATTAACTTTTTCCCTGCCCACAAAAGTGGGAGGGGAAAATCCTTGGGGTATTATTAATAAAAACTGCCGGGAGCGGGGGTCGAACCCGCATGGGAAAACCCACACGCCCCTGAAACGTGCGCGTCTGCCAATTTCGCCATCCCGGCTTAATCAGACGAGAATCAGTATACTGATAAAAAAACAAACTGTCAATTGGCTCCATTGCTTTTCAAAGGGGTTGTTGGTATAATGCCTTCCATAAAATTTAAAACACGAATATCGAAATTCGAAACAAGCTCGAAATTTCTAAATTCAAACGTTTAGTTATTGCATTCTAAAATTTGTTTCGTATTTCGATATTTGAACTTCGGATTTACTTGTTATATGTCCAACATTATTGCCACAAATAAGAAAGCTTTCCGGGATTATTTTCTCTCCGACGATTGGGAGTGCGGGATCGCGCTGGTCGGCGCTGAGGTCAAGTCCATTCGTGCGGGGCTGGTGGATTTTAAAGATTCTTTTGCCCGCATTGAAGACGCGGAGATCTTTTTGCATAATCTTCACATCGGCATTTATGAGCAGGCCGGTTACATAAGGCCGGAGCCGGATAGGCCGAGAAAACTTCTTTTGCATAAAAAAGAGATCAAAAAGATCGTCGGTAAAACATCGCAGCATGGGTTTGCTTTGATCCCGACGAAGATCTATCTTAACGCCCGTGGGTTTGTCAAGGTGGTCGTGGCTTTAGGAAAAGGCAAGAAACATTATGATAAGAGAGAATCGATCAAGAAACAAACGATTGCCCGGGACATTGGCCGCGCGGTCAGAAACTCGAAAGGGTAAGCATTAAAAAGGAGAGGATAAGATGAGAAATAAGATCGCAGTTGTTTTTTTGTCTACGATGTTTTTTATGGTGCCTTATGTTTTGGCACAGAATTCTCCAGCTCCCGTCGCAGATTCGGTCCTCAAAAGCACGCTTGACGACCAGACGAATGTCGAGGTCACGGTTTACAACAATAATTTGGGCTTAGTCAAAGATACCCGTAAGATCAATCTGCCGCAAGGCGAAGGGGAGATCCGTTTTATGGATGTCGCCGCGTCTTTGATGCCGGAGACCGTGCATGTTAAGTCTTTGAGCTCGTCGAAGGATTTTAAGGTGCTAGAACAGAATTACGAATATGATCTGATGGATGCCAATAAGCTTCTGGATAAATACGTCGGGAAAAGTATCAAGCTGCTAGATTTTAATCAGTTCCAGGACCGCAAGGAAACAACCGACGCGCTTTTGTTAAGTAACAATAATAACGAGCAGATCTATAAAATTGGCGACGAGATTTTTTTGGGCCATCCTGGGTATCGCGTTTTGCCGGAAATTCCGGAGAACCTGATTGCGCAGCCGACGCTGACTTGGGCTTACCGTAATCAGGCAAGTGCCCCGCAGGATATCGAGGTCTCGTATCTGACGAATAACATCACCTGGAAGGCCGATTATGTTTTGGTCGTGAGCGCCGATGATGCGTCGTCGGATTTGTCGAGCTGGGTGACGCTGGACAATAAAAGCGGCGCGACGTATAAAAATGCCAAGCTCAAATTGATCGCCGGTAAGGTCAACCGGGCCGAGCCGCCGATGCAGTCTTTGGGGTTGAAGGTTGTGCGGGAAGCCATGGTAGATTCTATGAGCGTCGCTGGTTTTGAAGAGAAGGCTTTTTTTGAATATCATATTTATGACCTCAAGCGCCCGACGACAATTAAAGATAAGCAGACCAAACAAATCAGTTTGTTGGAGGCCTCCGGCATCAAGACGAAGAAGGAATTCTTAACGTCGGGGCAGAACTATTTTTATTATTCCAACGTTGCCGGTAAACAAAAACAGCCGGTCGAGGTTTTTGTGAAGTTTAAGAATGCCCAAGAGGACAATTTAGGCATGCCGCTTCCGGCGGGCATTATTCGGCTTTATAAAAAAGACAGCGGCGGAAGTTTGCAATTTATCGGGGAAGACCATATCGAGCATACGCCTAAAGATGAAGATGTGAAGATCAAAGTTGGCGAGGCTTTTGATATCGTTGCCGAGCGCGTCCAGACGGATTTTCGCCAAATGACCAACCGTATGTGCGAGAGCGAATGGGAGATCACGCTGCGTAATCACAAGGAAGAGGACGTGACCGTCGGAGTTCTCGAGCCTTTAAATGGGAATTGGACGATCATCTCGAACAGCCATTCTTTTATAAAACAAGACGCTTTTACGGCCCGCTTCGACGTGGTTGTGCCTAAAAATGGCGAGGTTGTTGTCAAATATCGCGTCCAGACGGGCGTATGATTTTGTGTGGATAGATGCTGATTAAAATGGTAATATTTAAACAAGTTTTCTAAAGCTTTTTGTTCTTTGACTTTTTTTACTTACCGCTTACAACTTATCACTTATGTGGGGGTGACTGGCTTCGACTTGAGTTATTGTTGTATAGGTGGCATGTCGGGGATGTCTGGTTGGCCTCGTTAAAAATCCAGGCACAAATAAACGCAAAACAGTTAATGTTTAGCGACGCAGAATTGGCTTTTGCTTCTTCGGAAGCACCGGCTGAACCTGCCTTAGTCTAATCCCCATCCGGGATTAGCCCTTTTATAGAGAAGGCCTGCTGCTCTATATAAAGGCCCATAGCAGGATAGTTTTCCGCTGCGTTTCCCGGCGGAAAACGAGATTTTAGGAAACTGGTCCTGTTAAATCCTGTCCGACGGAGTTAACAGGGTGAGATTAAAAGACGGTCTAAACATGTAGAGGCCTATGCAAGGTAATCCAAGGACCCGAGTTCAATTCTCGGCACCTCCACCATGGTTTTATAACACCCTTCGTTTTCATAACGGAGGGTGTTTCTTTTTGCCATCTTCCCGTCGAGAAACAAACAAAAACAAAACAATTTATATCAACTTTTATCAAGGCCAGACAATCTGCCAAAACCACGATTTTGGATAGAAATGGTGGTCAAATGGTGGTAAGGTTTATACAAGAATGAAGCTTGCGTTTATGGAAAGATTGAATCTCATGTAACCACTATATGAAATTGTATGAGATAATGTTGCCTCATAACTTTCGATAGCGGGTTGAACGTCCTAACCCAATCCGTTCAATTTTCTTTAATTTCAATAATTTGTCTAACACCTGAGCAACCGTTGGGCGGGCGACTTTAGCATCCTTCGATATCTGTCCGGGAGTGGCCTCTTCTTTTGACTGCAGATATTTCCAGACGACAATTTGTTTCGGGGAGAATATTTTCTCGACATTCTCTGCGGAAAGTAATCCTAAGGCCAGCTCTGTTTGCTTTTGTGCCGTTGTTAAGAAGAAATCCAACCAAGGAACAATATTGGGATTCTTTGTCCGCATAGTTTTCTGACTCTTCCGCAAAGCCATATAATAATCAGCCTTATTTTCCTCAATCAATTTTTCATGGGAAATATAGGGTATATACTCATAGCCGTTTTTCAATAATAAAAAATTTGTCATAACACGAGAAATGCGGCCATTGCCATCTTGAAAAGGGTGAATGAGTAGAAACTCAACGAGGAAATTGCCGATAATCAATAGAGGCGGAAATCGTTTTTCCTTAAATGCTTTGTCCGTAGCCTCAACCAATTCCTGCATTTCTTTTGGGGTCAAGTATGCCGGTGTCGTATCAAAAAGAAGACCGACCGATTTTCCTTCGGCATCAATCATATGAACTTTAT
The DNA here is from genome assembly GCA_015233405.1 of Candidatus Omnitrophota bacterium. GTDB lineage: Bacteria > Omnitrophota > Gorgyraeia > Zapsychrales > Zapsychraceae > JADFXT01. Next base: position 42,072 of record JADFXT010000010.1, read on the forward strand.
TTTCGGTCTTTTTGTATTGCCCCCGGTGCAGCTTATCTTTCTCAGCATATTTTAATAGCTCTTTATGAAAATGCTTAATCGTGTTCTCCGAGAAAGCTATTGTATTCCAAGCCTCAAAGACATTTTGCAAAAGTTCATAATATCCTTTTACTTCCTGTTTATCCCTATCCGCGAACTTTTGAATAGAAATCCCCCTCATCAGCTTCTCAACATCCTCATCGGATAGTCTGGCCCCTTCGATACGAGTCGATGCTCCTGTAGAAGTCGCTAAAACAGTCCGTTTGAGGCGACCTAAAATTTGGGGGTTTAGTTTAAGGCCTGACACCCACTGGCCTTTCAGTTCATCAATCTTAATAACCTTAGACCAGGTTTCCGGCGGTAAATTTTCTAAACGTTTAAGGAATGATTGAAGCATGGACACCTCCTATTCAAGATATATTAGATTATATGAGATTATATGAGATTGTCAAGGGCCGCTTGCTGTGGTTTTATTCACAAGATTTGGCAGAAAATTTATTTCGTGAATTATTTTTATTATTAACCGGACGCAGGCCAATCGTGTTCCTATAAAGGATGCCATGAATCGTTCTGGGCATAAAGATGTCGAAATTTTTGTTAAACATTATCAGCAACATTCACAAGAGGGCATTGGGGCTGTGATAAATGCGGTCGGATTGGATACTCAAGCGTTGGCATAAATTTGATGACTTATCGAAAGGAATCGTGTAAAATGGTGGTCAAAATGGTGGTAAAACAAGTGGACGACGACGGACCCGAGTTCAATTCTCGGCACCTCCACCATTGAAACCAATCCGAACCGTTGTCCTTAGTACAATGGTTCGATAGTTTTCGGGGCTACCCGTTTATTTTTATATGTTGTAAGTTACTATTTGACATCAGATGATATGCGTAGAATTTAAGAATGAATATAAGAAAGTATTGTTTATTAAAATATAAACTTCCCATTTGGATTGCGTTGATTTTGTTATGCCTTCCTTTAAAGAATTCTTTTAGTGAGTCCTCTAAAATCCACGTTTTATTTATTGGAAATAGCCTGACCTATGTCAATGACCTTCCGGGGCGGATCAGCCAACTTGCTAAAACCCGCAACATTGTTATGGAATATGAAATGTATGCTCCCGGAGGATATCGATTATACCAGCATGCATCAGACCCTGTATTATCGGAAAAGATCAAGAAGGGAATCTGGGATTTTGTTGTTTTACAGGAACAAAGTCAGTGGCCTGCGCTGGAAGACAAGAGGCTGGAAGCGGAAGTGTATGTGTATGCCCAAAGTTTGTGCGAGACGATCAGGGAATCGAATCCCAAAGCGCATGTGGTTTTTTATATGACCATGGCTAAAAAAGATGGAGATCCTGATAATGCTCGATATATTCCAGAAGTCGCGACATATGAAGGAATGCAGGACAGGATTAATAATAGTTACATCCATATGGCAGAACAAAACCATGGTATTATTGCGCCAGTAGGTTTTGTCTGGCAAAATGTGCGGAAGGATCAACCGTCAATTGTGTTATATGCGGATGATAAGCATCCCAATATTACGGGTTCCTATTTAGCCGCTTGTGTGTTTTTTGAGGTTCTTTTTAAAGATAGTCCCGTAGGATTGCCTCATCCCCAAGAAATTGATGATAATACAGCGTCGTATTTACAAAAGATGACGGAACAGGCCATACAAAAACAATCCTGGGATTGGGAGCAATAAGATCGATCAAAAACATGATATTTGAATTAGGCAAATTCGATATTGAGGAGAAAACAACAAATAAAATTGAAACCATAGTTCTTGATAATTTATAAAATGGAACTGTGCTCATTTAACTATCAGTTCATTGCATAGGAGGGATTCACGATGAATAAAAAAGGATTTACGATACTGGAGATTATTGTGGTGGTTTCCGTAATCGCGATTCTTCTGGGGGTTGCCCTGCCGCGTTTAAAAGGCATGCAGGAGGAGGCGAAGATTACGCAGGTCAAGAGTGAATTAAAAACTCTACAAGCGGCTGTTGAAGCCTATAAGATTCATCAGGGAAGTTATCCGAACGTCGATAATCCCCCGGATTGGGAAACGTCATATCTGATTACAGCCACTCCAAAGATTATTGATTCTGAATTGCTTGATCCTTTCACTCAGGGAGCGGAATATCGGTATGTTAATCACGGGAATTACTATGTTATCTGGTCTGTTGGAGCTGGTGATGGATCAAGCACTTTATTGTTTTCTAATGATGGAGCCGTCACAAATGCCGGGGATAATATTTGCGTTACCAACGGCAGCGGATGTTAGAAATATTGGTAACAGTTTCTTTGGTCGGTGGGACAAATCAGAGTAGGTAGTTTAAAGTTGGAAAATAATTAGAAAACATTTATAATAAAGCCTCTTTCTAGGAGATAGAAGTGGATCGACAATTTATTGATAAAACCATCAATCAATTTCTTGGCCAACTCCGTGAGAGCGGATATCATCTGAAGATGGACTTCACAAACGCTCCTGACCATGAAAAAATAAATTTTCGGAAAGGCGTCGAATCGCAATTAGGGTTTATTCTAAAGCAAAATAAAAATGTATTTCTCTCCGCGCAACAGCAAGAAGAACTCCTCAATGAGCTATTATCGGAAATAACCGGATTTGGTCCCCTCGATAAACTACTCAATGATCCTGTCATCGCTGAAATCATGATTAATGGCCCGAAGGAAGTCTACGTCGAGAAAAACGGTAAAATAGAGCCCTGTGATGTGGGTTTTCGCGATAGAGAGCATTTGGACTATTTTATTGAGAAAATTCTTAATTCCTCCGGCAAGCGTCTTACGCAATTAGAGCCTTATGTGGATATCAGCCTTAAGGACGGCTCGCGCGTCAATATCGTAAGATCATCCCTTGCAACAGATAGCGCCAAAGTCACTATCAGGAAATTTTCTAAACATATAACAAAGATAGAAGATTTAATTGATCTGGGTTCTTTAGACCATAACGCTGCAAAATTTTTAGCAGCTTGTGCCGCTTCCAAATTGAACATATTAATTTCCGGAGGCGCTTCAACAGGCAAGACCACGTTACTAAATGTTTTGATAAATTTTATTCCTCCCGAAGAAAGAGTCGTGATCATCGAGGATACGCGAGAAATACGATCGTCGAGGAAAAATACTATTTTTCTGGAGACAAAAACTCCTAATATGGAAGGTAAAGGCGCTGTGACCATGAGGGACTTGGTCAAAAATTCTTTACACATGCGTCCGGACCGTATTATTGTCGGCGAAGTCCGTTCTTCTGAGGTCTTGGATATGATTCAAGCGATGAACAGCGGTCATGAGGGGTCCTTATCAACGGTCCATGCCAATTCGGCCCTTGAAACTTTGGATCGCTTGGAGATGATCGTCCTTATGGAAAACGCTAATATTTCGTCGAATGTGGCCAAAAAATATCTTATCAGGGCTTTTGACCTTATCATTCATTTGACAAGGGTGCCCGATGGTTCGCGAAGAGTGTCTCGGATCAGCGAAGTCTTAAAAAGAGAAGAATATTCTTTTCAGGATATTTTTATTTTTGACGAAATGACTGGGAAATTGACATTTACCGGGAAAATACCGGAATTTTATCGTAAATTAAATGCTCAGGGTAAGAGCAGCATCGAAGAAAAACCGTTCATTTTTAAATAAAAAATGAAAGCCTAGTATATAAGAAATATGTAAGCCCAAATAGATAGAATTATTTTTTACTCCAAACAATGAAATTTTTCCGCCAAGAACGCGGGCATAATAAAGGAAATGGTTAGGAGAAAAAATGAGAAGAAGCGGTTTAATAATAAAGAAAAAGATCGCGTTTAAGAATGTTTTTTGTTTTATGCTCTTCGGTTTATTATTCCTTTCCCCGTTATCTTTGACGCCCGCCTACCCTCAGCAATATGACGCCACACATTACCCGCATGCTGATCTAGGGACGATTGATTTTATTGTCAAACCTTTGAAGGCTAATTTTTCCGACAGTAATAACTTCGTTCTTTTCCAGGCGAGTTCTTCGGATGGAAAAGAGTTTTATGAAATTCAAATCATTGGTGACGATGTGCTTGTCTTCAGGGATTTTGGACAATGTCTCAGGAGCATGAATCGGGGCCCGCATGATTTTAAACAAGGAGGCGTGTATAAGCTGACGTTAACTTGGAATGGCCCGTCGACGAAATTCTTTATCAATGATGGAGAAATGAAGGGATTTAATCTGGTCGTCAACGGTGACTCTTATCAGCATAGCCCTTTTGTTAAATTTGGCGAATCTGATAACTTTGAAATAAGCGATGTAAATATTTCTTCTGAGAGTAATATGAGCGTTGCATCCGCTGATCAAGATTTTGCCGACCATCATCAGTGCCCTCAACTTGCGAAGCTTTTGGATGAAAAAGCTCAGGAGGAATATAAAGGAATTTCGCTCTTCGGCTTTCCCGATCAAGAATCTCGAGACCAGGTCAAATCGTATATTGATCTTTTGCCCGAGGCTGTTGCTGGGTCTCTTAAGCGAATCATTTTTGTTGATGAGGGACAGAGATTAGGAAGTGCGCAAGGCTTGACCACGTCTGAGGACACATTTTTCTTAAGACAAGGATATGAGCCGAGTACTTTCTTTCACGAATCAACGCACGTCTACGATATCCGTCATAATGAAAACAGCAGTAAAGAGTGGGGAGAGAAATTCCTGCAGAAAGAAGATCATCTGAATTTTGCCGCTGCTTCCACGGATTTGAATCATAGAAGCGGAAGTATTTTAGGTAATCTGGATGGGTCAAGCCCTAGTGAGCAGTTGGCGCAATTTACAGGGATTGTTTATGATTTTTATCTTAAGAATAAAACGTCCGCCGATTTGATTGCTGCTTTTGGTCCACAGGCAAAAGAACAATTAGATTTTTTGTTGAGCAATGGATTTATTACGAGAAAGATTTACGATCAATTGAATATGACCAACCATTAATTTGTGAGAACCAATAAGCGATAGGAGGATTTTAAAATGCTGGAAAGAAAATTTTTTAAGATGCTGGTTTTACTTGCCTTAGGTCTTTTGCTTGTTCCGGGGATTCTTTTCGCTCAAGAAAAAGTAGTTAATATTGTTCTCAACGGTAAGAATTTTACGTCAGTGGATTGGCCTCAAGACAATACAGAGGCTAGCATTCCCTACACGTGGAGAGGTTGCAAAGCGGAAGACGTGATGAGCCGATTAAATACAGTAAAGCCGGACGCTGTGACTGCGCTGCCGAAATTTCAGGGCACTGAACAATTGTACGGATACTTAAAATTGGGCAATTTTCCTGATAACCGTTTTTATTTTGTTATGGATGTCTTGGCTCCGGATAAAATGCTCATGTATTTTGATTTCAATCACAATGGCCGTCTCGATGATGATGGTGCTCCTTTGCCTAACACGGGAGAAGCCATTAAACCCGGCGAAGCGGGATTTGCGACATACTTAGCTATTCCCTGGGAAAAATTAATTGTAGACTCTCCGTTTCAAGGAAATTTTAAAGTTTGGTTCTTTATCAATAATTTTCAATGGGAAAATAAAGGATTTTCTCATTCGAGCCATACTTTCTTAAGAGGCATGATAGATTTAAATGGCGTTGCCCACACGATTTATATGCATGACCAGGCGGAGAATGATAATGATGCCGACTTGACCAATGACGGATTTTATTTAAAAATTGAGGAAGGAAAGACTAGATATATTTCTAAAGAAGAAGCGCAAAACGGCGTCACCATTGACAACAATTTATATAAATTTAATATCGCCTATGGGAACGGGAGCTAATTATTGAAATGTCCTCATTAACAAAAGGGGCCGAACACGTAGTTTTACAAGGAGGAAATTATGAAATTTGTCGAAGAGTTTAAGCAGTTCGCTTTAAAAGGTAATGTCATGGATATGGCGGTAGGTATTATTATCGGTGCGTCCTTCGGTAAGATCGTTGATTCAGCCGTCAAGGATGTCATGATGCCGCCCTTGGGATTTTTAATGGGTGGGGTCGATTTTAGTAATCAGGAATGGGTTATTCGTTCCGCCCAAGGAACCACTCCTGCGGTCACGTTAAAATACGGCTTATTTCTTAACGCCCTGGTCAGTTTTGCGATCGTAGCCTTCACGATTTTTCTTCTTGTCAAAGGGATCAATGCGTTAAAGAAAAAAGAAGAGGCCTCGCCGACGCTTCCGCCGAATCCGACGAAAGAAGAGCTGTTGTTGACAGAGATCCGCGATCTGTTGAAGAAAAAATAAATAGATTTTAATGGCCAATAATGAGGGAGGGAATATGCTAAAGAAAATTTACACGATAGCCGCCCGGATCATTGCGGGTCTTTTTTTATTTTATTTGGTTGTCAGTCTTGTGGTGATCCCGCTCGTCGCTCCTTGGGTGATCAGCAGCCAAGGGACGCAATATCTCAAGCATCCTGTTGTTGTACGTTTTGTTTCTTTTAATCCTTTCTTGTTGCGTTTGACGGTCAGTGGTTTTGAGATCCAGGATGCACAAAAAAAGAGCTTGGTGGGTTTTAAGAGCTTTAGCGTCGATGTGAGTTTCTTAAGTCTTTTTAAGAAACAATATCGTATAGAATCGGTAAAACTCGACGGGCTTAAGGTAAGTGCGGCGCTCCTTCCCGGCGGGAAGATCAATCTGATGGACTTAGTTCCGGCGACAGGTCCGCAGCCGGCTGCTACACCTTTAAAAGAATCCAAGCCTGCAGCGGCCGTGGGAGCGAAAACAGTTTCCGCTCAGTCCGCTATAGCTCAGCCGTTACCCGTTGTTTTGTTTGATGATATTTTGGTCAGTCAAGGTAGTGTTCGATTTGTCGACCAGACCGTTACCCCACATTTTATGACGACACTTCATGATATCGACATCCATGTGACAGGATTATCGACCAAGCCCGATTGTTTGGCGAAGGTCACATTCAAGGCGGGACTTGATGAAAAAGGGATCATCTTAAATGAAACCATGATCAAGCCGTTCGTGCAACCGCTCGAGATGGAAACGACGTTTTCGCTAAACGGTTACGCGATGAATGTTTTAACGCCCTACACTGGAAAATACACCGGACGCACGCTTAAAGACGGCAACCTGGAATTCCGTATGGATTATCGGATCGCGGACAACAAGTTGACCGCCGGGCATAAGCTCCTGATTCAGCGTTTTGAGTTTGGACAAAAGGTCGCAAGCAAAGATGCGTTGCCGTTGCCCTTTGGCCTTGTTGTCGCGCTTTTGGAAGACCCTCAAGGCCGGATCAATATTTCCTTGCCTGTGACCGGTGATATGAGTAAGCCGGATTTCCACTATTGGCCGCTCGTCGGGCAAGTGGTCCGGAATTTCTTCATAGGGCTCGTGACCAAGCCGTTCAGTTTTTTGGCGGCCAGTTTAGGCGCTGACAGCGGCACCGAGGAATTGGGTTATGTTCGTTTTACCCCAGGTCAGGCCAATCTCCTCGATCAGGAAAAAGAAAAATTAAAGCTTTTGATCAAAGGATTGAAGGACCATCCTAAACTTTCGTTGGAGATCAACGGAAGCACGGATCCTATTGTTGACTGGAAAGCTATTAAGACAGAAGCGTTGGGCAAGGAATATAAAGACCTTCGCGCCCAATCCTCTCGCTCGGAAAGTTTGGTCTATCAGATGATCTATCAGCGGCATTTTGGTATTCGGGAACTCTGGGCCGTGACCAAGAAATATAAATCCTCGACGGGAGTTTATGATGATACGAAACTGGTCCAAGAGCTCAAACGCCAGCTTGTGGAAAATGCGCCGGCGGATAAAATAGCGCTCGAGGCTTTGGCGACGACGCGTGCGAAAGCGGTCTATGATCAAATGATCGCCGACGGCTTCGGGGGCGAACATCTTACGATCGGAGCGACCCGCTCCACTCAGGCCAGTATGGGGTATGTGCCTTTAGAATTCACATTAACGGTGTTCGGGGAACCGTCGGACTCGACGAAAATTCCCGGGATCGAAAGCCCAGCTGTTGGCGCTGAACCAAAAAAGTGATTTGATGATCCCAATTCCTAATTATAAAGTTATACTGATATTGGAACTCATGTTCAAATAGGGATTTTTTTATGTCAAACAATAACATCGAACAAATTCTAGGAGTGCTCAAGGAATTGAAAGGTTTAATTCTTTTGTGGGTCGGATTGTTTCTTGTTTGTATTGTATTGATCATTACCCTCGGAGTTTCAAGTTATAGGGAGACGTACCGTAGTAAGACCGAAAGTATTATTGAGCAAAAACGGTCCTTATCTATTTTGGTTGCTGGCATCGTGAGTGGAAAACTTGATTCTTGGGAGAATCTTAGTATCGCCTTGGCGACTAGACCAAGATTAATCGACTCCATTACCGACGGTAATTGGCCTGGGGCTATTGATACATTAAAAGATGTATCTCAAAGTTTTCCATTCATTGATCGGGTTGTTTTATATGACCCTAATGGTATTATCAAAGCTGATGAGCCGGCGGCAACTCCTTCAGTCATTGGGCAAAGCCGAGTAGAGAAAGAATGGTTTAAAGGGATTACCAAGAATTGGAAACCATATGTTTCGGGAATTTATCAAAGAGGAGCGAGCCCCAAGATTAATGTCATTTCAATCGCAATTCCAATCCAAATCCGCGATTCGTTTAAGAAAGAGGGTGCTAAAGTCATAGGGATTTTACAATTGCAGGTCAAGTTAGATGCGTTTCAGGAATGGATCAAAGAAGCTAATGTCGGACGAGGAGGGCTGGTTTTTATCGTCGATCAATATGGACATATTGTCTATCATCCTAAATTTCGGTCAGAGTCCCAGATCGTCGATTTTTCGTCTGTTCCGATAGTTCGCGAACTTATGAAAGGGTTGTCTGGCGCAAGGATCAATTATAATCCTGTAGAAAAAGAAAAACGCGTTGCGGCATATCGCGCTTTGCCAAAATATAAATGGGGCGTTGTTGTTACTCAGCCAATGAAATTGGCATTTGCTAAGAGAGATAAAGAACTTTTGGGCCTGCTTTATGGATACCTGGCCTATGCGTTATTATTTTTTATTTTGATTGGACTTATTTTCCATGCTTTGATCGTGCGAAAGATCTCAGAGGACAAACTGAAGGTGCTGAATGAAGAGTTGCAGGTCTTATCTTTGACGGATCCTTTGACGGGGGTGTGCAATCGCCGGGGATTTGAAGTGTATGCGCATCAGTTCTTGAGAATGGCCGCGCGCGATAATCATAATGGATATGTTTTATTTATCGATATCGATAATATGAAGTGGATCAATGACAATTTAGGGCACAGCGAAGGCGATGCGGTCTTAAAGGAAGTTGCGGAAATTTTAAAGAATTGCTTTCGGACTGTTGATATTATTGCACGATTGGGAGGAGATGAATTTAGTGTGCTTATATCCACGGCTAAAGTCGGGGATGAAAAGATCGTGATCCAAAGGCTGGAAGAGCAAGTGGCTCGACGCAATGAAGCTTGCCGTCCACCACGGCATCCATTTTTTTTGAGCATCGGCGGAGTCGCGTGCAACACCCACGAGCTTTGCGATTTAGACAAGCTCCTATCTGAAGCGGATAAGATGATGTACGTTAATAAATCGATAAAGAAAAAACAAGCGTAAAGGATTTTGATAAAAAATGGACCCTGAACAAATCAAATACCATGCTGAAATTTTATCGAACCGCGTCAAGAAGCGTTATGATCATCTTAAAAAACGATTCGCCCGGCAGAATATCGACTGCTTTCGCCTCTATGACTGGGACATTCCGGAGGTCCGTGCCGTCGTGGATTGGGTTGCCGGCCATATCGTCGTCGCAGAATATGTCCGCTGGCAGACCGGGCCGGATTGGCTTCCTCAAATGGCAGCAGCAGTTGCTCAAAGTTTGGGGGTTTCAAAAGACCAGGTACACATTAAGCGGCGCCGCACGAATACCGACGAGGAACCGCGTTATAGCAAAATGGATTCTAAGAATCAGCGCATCAAGGTGCGCGAACGGAATTTGCAGTTTTGGGTCAACCTCGATGATTTTCTCGATACAGGACTGTTTTCCGACCATCGGGAGACGCGTGTGATCGTTGGGAAATTAGCTCAGGGTAAGGATTTTCTAAATTTGTTTGCCTACACCGGGGCATTTACGTGTGCTGCGGCAGCTGGTTTGGCGAATTCTACTGTGACGGTAGACCGGTCTGAAACGTATATCAACTGGGCGCGGGATAATATGAAATTAAACGGATTTGTCGGCCCAGAACACCAGATGGTCCAATCCGATGTTGCGCAATTTTTAGCCAAAGCAACCCGTGAAGGCCGCCGTTTTACATTGGCCTTTGTCGACCCGCCATCTTTCTTCCAGAACCAGGCGAAGTCTATATCTTTTGATGTCAATCAGGACCATCCGGATCTGATTCGCGGCGTCCTTAAGGTCATGGTGTCTGGCTCTCCGGTATTTTTTTCAACCAACCATCAGCGTTTTGAACCCCACTTTGAAGGCCTTCCCGTCAAGGATTTAGTCGAGCTCACGCCGGCGACTATTCCGGAAGACTATCGTAACCGCTTGATCCATCGCTGTTGGAGGATGACAGCAGGATAATCTCACCGTTTTTTTCAAAACCCCTAGGCTCTTTTTTTTGCTTTTTGGGAATTTATATTTTATACTTTCCCCGATTGAAGAAAAAGGAGGTATGACACTATGGGACGTACAAAAGACGATTGGCGGGAAGATAAGCCGGTCGAGACTTCCAGTAAAGAGAGAGATGTTTTTACTTGGGATGAATCTTCGTCTGTTTATCTATAAAAACAGACTACGGACAATAGACCAGAGACTTTAGTGTGCATTTAGTCTCTAGTCTATTGTCGATAGTCTTCGGTCTGCTTCTTTAATATTTTTTCAAATCCGCTTTTTCTGTAAGGGCTTCCGCAAATTTATTAAAAACTTCATTTTTCGCTGCAGCTAGAAGTTCTTGTTTGAATGTTTCTTTATTTTTCTCAAAGTCTTCCAATTTAATGGGCACAAAATTGTCCACATACAAAAGACAAGCCCCGCTTAAGGTTGTTAAGACGGAAGTTTGGGCTTTTGTATTTAGTGCGTAAAAATCATTTTCCGATGGCTTATCTATTTCGAGCGTTTCCGCAAGTTTGTTTTTGGCAAGCAAAGCGGATTGTTCGATCTTTAAGTTCAATGTTTTCTGAATAGTTTCTAAGGCTTTACCGTCTTTATTATTGTCCAAAAGTTGTTTTACTTTCTCGACGTATTGACTGGCTTGGGCTTTCGCTGCTTCGCTGGCTTTTTGAACAGTCAATTTATCCTTAATGATCTGTTGGGCTTCAGGCAATGTTGCCATATGCGCGGGCAAGGTGTCTTTGATCTTAAATACTAAATAACCCTCTTTAAGTTCGACCGGATCATGGATCTGTCCTTTGTTCATCTTAAAAGCATCCATCATCATTTCCAAAGTCCATCCTAACTCGAGATTGGGCTGCTGTTTATTGAAGAACCCGGTTTCTTTATAGGGAAAGCCGATTTTTTCTGCCGCGCTTTTTAAATCTTTTGTCAATTTATACTGGTCGACGATCGCGATGGCTTTGTATTTAGTTTCCACCTCTTTCTGGACGCCGCCGTCTTTGGGGAAAGGCAGTAAGACATATTCGACACTGATCGAAGGAGGCAGACGCAAGGTTGCGCTATTTTTTACATAATAATCTTTTATTTCTTGGTCTGTGACGGAGCTTTCCTTTTTATTGTCCGCGGTAAAAGGAATAAAACTTACCTGAAGCTGTTCGGTCGTTTTCTTATATTCACTCAGAAGTTGTGTGTCGGAGATGGAAACATCTTTAGTTACATCTTTAAACAGTTTCGTCATCATGAGGGATTCGCGCACGGTTTCTTCAAAATCCTGCGGTTGGCATTCAAAGGAAGATTTGATAATCCCTTGATAGAGCGCAGGGTCAAACCGGTTGTTACGGTAAAAAATATCGTTCTTGGCGATTTCATCGATGACTTCTTTATTGGAAACTTTAATGTGGCGTTTTTTGGCTTCCTGAAGAAGGGTAAGCTGCTGCCAGGCTTCTTGCTCGAGGTCGAATAATTTCTCCAGCTGCTTAAACATTTTGCCATACCGCAAAAGCGCCTGGATCTTGGCATGCGTGACGGCCGCCTGGAGTTGGCTGGTCGAGATTTTCTCACCGGAAATTTCTCCGACATAAGTCGCCGGCTTTATGCTGCCGGCAAAAAGTCCAGCAATCAAAATGCTTACGGCAATCGCGATGCCGATAATAATGATCAATTTTTTTGCTTTAAATACCTCGGACATAGAAAACTCCTTTTCTTCTCAAATAGGATTATAAAATTTTTTTTATTATATATCGCTTAAGTTTTAGAGACAAGTCCATTTAGGAATCATTTGTTTTTTTATAAGAATCGTTTATAATCAATAAATCTTTAACCGCAGAAAGCTGTTCGTCAATATTAATTTATAGGAGGGATCAATGAGCATATTATTTCTTATCCAAAAAATTTTAGAATTGTCTTTTTTAGGCAATCATGTGAAAGATTATCTGGATTTTTTGTTGTTTATTCTCATCGGGATCATTATTCTGCGCATTTTTGAGCGAGACCTGCTTAAACGTCTTAAGAAATGGGCGGAGACAACAGAGACAACCATTGATGATTTTCTCGTCGATGTTTTTAAGCGGGTTCTTGTCCCCTTGGGATATGTCGGTGTTATTTATTTTAGCTTTCACACATTAAAGCTTCCGGCCTTCGTCAATAAATCTTTGAGTGTGCTGGCGGTCGCCATTCTCGTTTTCTTCGGGGCAAAACTGGCCACAACCTTCTTTGCGTATGCCTTTAAAATGTATTGGCAGAAACGCGGCAAGGACATCAAGACGGAAAAAAGTTTGGTGGGATTGCTCAGGACGATTGACATTTTGGTCTGGGGTTTGGCGGTGATGTTGTTTTTAGATAACATCGGCGTTAAAATTTCCGCGATTGTCGCTGGTTTAGGCATCGGCGGTGTGGCGGTGGCTTTGGCCGCCCAGAAAATTTTGGGCGATTTGTTCAGCTATTTTTCGATTCTTTTCGACCATACATTCGAGATCGGGGATTTTATTACCGTGGACGACTATCAGGGAACCGTCGAACATATTGGGATTAAGACGACGAGGCTTATATCCACGAGCGGCGAACAATTGATCTTTTCCAATAGCGATCTGACCAGCGCGAGGGTGAGGAATTTTAAAAAAATGGAAAAGCGCCGGGTGGCTTTTGAGCTTAAGGTTCCGCATCAAACGCCTTTGGAAAAATTAAAAGAAATTCCTTCTTTGCTGGAGGGGATCATCAAAAGCGCCGACAATGGCGTGATTTTCGACCATGCGCATCTGATGTCTTATGGAGATTTTGGTTTGATTTATGAGGTTGTTTATTATATTGAGGGCAGCGACAAAAAGAAATATTTTGATGTTCATCAAAAGGTCAATTTTGCGATCAAAGAAGCTTTTGAAAAACGGCAGATCGAGTTTGCGACTCCGCCGCTGTTTCAGTTTAGAAAATAAAATACAAGCTATGCCACCTCCTGGCGGAGACCGGGTAGCTGTCATTGACCGTTAAGCCATTAATTTTCTTCCCATTTTGTAAATACGCTCATGGCATCCAAGACGAACAATTTTCATTTTCCCGAGGTCCGCGTGGTGGAAGCTTCCGCCGGGTCGGGGAAAACCTACGCGCTTGCCAAACGTTATATTCAACTGCTGCTCAATCCTTCCTTAAAGCTTGAACAGATCCCCTTAAGAAACATCCTGGCGATTACGTTCACGAACAAAGCCGCTTTTGAAATGAAGGCGCGCATTCTGGAATTCTTAAAAAAGATCGCGCTTGGAAAGCTCTCCGACGCCCAGCAAAAAGATATTTTAGCTCCGCTAGGCATTGACAGCGACCAGGCGAAGGAAAAAGCGTTTCGGATCATGGAAGACCTCATTCGCCATTACAATTTTTTCCAGGTCCAGACCATCGACGAGTTTATTAACGCGCTTTTATCCGGCTGCGCTTTTAAGATCGGGTTAACCGCGAATTTTAAGATCAAGACCAATGCGTTTGACTATCTTCAGTTTAGCCTCGACGAGCTTATTGATAAAACGGCTAAGGACAAAAACGTCGCCGTCATTTTCGAATATTTTCTCCATAATTACCTGTATCTTGAGAATCGGTCGGGCTGGTTTCCCAAAGAGGATATTTTAAATATCGTTTTTGCCCTTTTTAGGGAATATAACGCCTACGGGCTTGAATTTCAGACAGGGGCGTTTGCGCCGCAGGATTTGATGAAAAAAAAGGCGCTCATCCTTAAAGAAATCCAGCTTTTGTACCAAAACCTTCCGCCGGGGACTCATAGCGCTTTTGTTAAGAACCTAGACAAGTTTTTGTCCAAGTACACCAAAGGATTTGATATCGACAATATTTCGGATTATTTTGCCCGCGAGGAATTTCCTTTAAAGAAAGGCAGCGAACTTCCCCCCGACGTCGAACAGATGTGGCAGTTGATTCGTCTTAACTTAAAAGAGTTCTGCCTGGAAGAATCCCACAGCCTTTTTAATCCGTATATTCAGATTTTTAATGAGGTCAAAGGGATTTTTCAGTCCGTATCATCCCGGGAAGACGTCTTATTTCTCGAGGAGCTTAATAAAAAAGGCGAATTTCTTTTTGATGAAGGGCATATTACGGTCCAGGAATTATATTATCGGCTGGCCACGCGGTTTCGCCACTATTTGATCGACGAGTTTCAAGACACCAGCCGCCTGCAGTGGAATAATCTCGAGCAGATGATCGAGGAGGCCTTGTCGACGGGGGGGTCATTATTTTATGTCGGCGACCAGAAACAGGCCATCTATCAATTTCGCGGCGGGGATGTGGACTTGTTCGATGATGTCAAGAAACGGTTTAGCGCGTTCTCAGTCCAGACGGAGGCTTTGACGAAAAATTGGCGAAGCCAGAAAGTGATCGTGGAGTTTAACAACACAATATTTTCGCCGGATAATTTGAAGGCTTTTATCTTAAAGAAGCAAGAATATGAGGAGGAAAAAGGCGGGACGGGTATTTTGAGCGACCAGGAACTCAAGGAAATTGAAAACATCTTCCGGTTTTCCCAGCAAACACATGACACACGATATGAAAAAGGTTATGTGTATGTCGAGCATATCGATATTGACAGGAAAGAAGAGCGGCATGCCTGTATCCGGCAGAAAACTTTAGACCTGATCCGGGATTTGAAAACCAGGCTTGCTTATCGGGACATGGCCGTCTTGACCCGGCACAATACGGAAGTCGAAGAGGTCACGAACTGGCTCTTAGAGGAAGGAATTAACGTCGAGTCTGAACGGACGAGCGATGTCCGTGAAAATGTTTTGGTGCAGGAATTGATCGCGTTCTTGAAATTCCTGAATTCTCCCATCGACAATCTTTCTTTTGTTCAGTTTATTACGGGCGAGATTTTTCTTAAGAAAACAGGCTTAAGTCCCGACGAGATACAAGGATTTGTCTTTGGCCTTCGTCAAAGGATTGAGGCAGAAAAGAATTTTTATGTTTATACGGAATTCCGGAAAGTTTATCCGAAGCTTTGGGAAGAAGTTATCGAGGAGTTTTTTAAGAACGTCGGGCTTTTTCCTTTGTATGAGCTCGTTGTCAGTATTTACGGCCGGTTGGAATGTCTGGCGAACTTTCCTTCTCATCAGGGATTTCTTATGCATTTTCTGGAGCTGATCAAGCGAAAGGAAAATGAGTTTTCGGACATCGCGGGGTTTCTTAATTATTTCGAGAACATGAAAGGCGACGAGCCGTATGTCCATATTACGGACAGCAACGCCGTGAAGGTTTTGACCATTCACAAAGCCAAGGGGCTGGAATTTCCGGTTGTTCTTCTGCCGTTTTTGGCGATGGATGTTCAGGTCGGGTCGAGGACCGCGGATAACAAACAATCGTATGTCACTCGAAAGCAGGATGAGACGGTGACATTGCTTAAGCTTAAGGAAAAATATTATAAGTTTTCCGACGAGCTTTTTGATCTTTATCGCCAGGAATATCTAGAGACCTTTATTTCAGAACTCAACAGCGTCTATGTGGCGCTCACCCGCGCCAAGGAAGAGCTTTACTGCTTTATCCCTAAGAAAATTGCCAATCGGGTCAATGACGTGAGGTTTCTCTTACCTTCGGGCGTGACCACTCTGGGCGAAAAAAATGCGTTTCTGGAAACGAAAACAAAAGATGCCCATCTTTTTCCTGTAAAGGCTTCATGCTATCGGGATTGGATCTATTTTTTGAAAGAGGAATTTGTTTCCCTGGAAGAGATCGCCCACAGGGATTTAAGGCGTCAAGGCCAGTATGTTCATGCGGTTTTAGCGGCGATCGAAAATGTTTATCAGAAGGACCTTGGTGATATTGTAGACCAGGCGATCTTAAAAGCAGGGCAGCAGTTTTCTTGTCCCTCGTCCGATATAAAGGAGGGAATAGTAAAATTGCTAAAGGATAAGAATATCCGGCCATTTTTTGAGATTGCTACAGGAGAGGTCTTTGTCGAGAAGGAAATCGTGGATTCTTTTGGCGCAACGCACCGCTTGGACAGGATGATCGTTAAGAATGATGAAGTTGTCATTGTCGATTTTAAAAGCTCAGAGCCCGTCGATAAAAAGCCGTATCAGGATCAGCTGGCGGTCTATTTAAAGCTGGTCCGTCAGATGTATCCGAACAAAACGGTAAAAGGATATTTGGTTTATATGGACTCTTTGGGTGTGGAGGAAGTTTAGAAGTGGCCATCCCTCGTTTTTTTTGTTGTCATCCCCGCGAAGGCGGGGATCCAGGGTCCGCTGGTTCTGTGCAATTCTGGATTCCCGCTTGCGCGGGAATGACAAATAAATAAGGGGAGAATAATAGAGAAATAATGGAAATAGTAATGAGGAAACTAAATGAGTGAAATTTTAACCTATAATTTTTGTGAAGATTATCTTAAGAAACTCGTCGATTATATCGAGAAAAACTATGTCCGGAAAGATAAGGACTTAAGCCGTCTGGCCATTTGTTTCGGCGGCAGACGCCCGCAACTTTTTTTAAAGCAGAAGCTGGCGAAGAAGTTAAAGGCCGGGTTTTATCCGCCGAAATTTTTTGCTATCGATGAGCTGATTACGTATATCAATGAAAAAAGCCAATCTTGCTTGCCCATCAATGATTTAAACAGCTGTTATCTGATCTATACCTTAGCCAAAAACATTGCGCCGCAGATCTTAGAGAAGCGCCAGAGTTTTGAAAAATTTCTCCCCTGGGCGCGGGAGATTTTAGATTTTATCGACCAGCTCGATTTGGAAAATATCGACGACAAGCGGCTGCTCAATATCAAGGCTAACGCGGAAATCGGATATGATGTGCCAGAGGATATTAACCGGCTTTTAAAACACATCCTTGTTTTAAGGCATAAATATCATGCAAAATTAGACGAGCTTAACCTGACATCCCGCGGGCTTCAATATTGGAAGGCTTCTCAAGATATCGACAAGATCTCGTTTGAGGAATTTGACCAGATCTTATTTTGTAATTTCTTTTATTTCCACCGCACCGAAGAGCTGGTCGTCAAGAATCTGTATAACCGTCAGAAGGCGACGCTCATTTTTCAGGGCGATGAGCGCAAGTGGTCTGTCTTAAAGCGCATCGCAAAGAATTTTGATTGTAAGCTTAACGAGGCGGACGAACCGCCAGATCCGCAGTTTAACCTCAAGCTTTACAGCGGTTTTGATACACATTCTCAGGTGGGCGTTGTCCGGGAGATCCTCAAAGAAATCAAGAACCCGGATAAAACCATCATTGTCCTTCCCAACGCTGATTCCTTGGTCCCGCTTTTAACGGAAATCTCGACGGTGACTGAAGATTTTAATGTGTCCTTAGGTTATCCTGTTGGGCGAAGCAGTCTCTACAGTTTGTGTGAGTTGATCTTTCAGGCTCAGTTCTCACGGAAACAAAATCGTTATTACACTCGGGATTATTTAAAAGCGCTTGGCCATCCGTTTGTCAAGAATTTGAAGTTGGCCCCTGAGACTTCTGTCACCCGGATTTTAGTCCATAAGCTCGAGGAGATCTTAACCGGCAAGGAAGAGAC
This sequence comes from Candidatus Omnitrophota bacterium, assembly GCA_015233405.1. GTDB lineage: Bacteria > Omnitrophota > Gorgyraeia > Zapsychrales > Zapsychraceae > JADFXT01. The sequence continues at coordinate 60,204 of JADFXT010000010.1, forward strand.
GGACATTTCCGGCAGTTCGTTCATTGACCTTAAGAACATTGAAGAGCTTGATGCCCTTTACTCGGAAGCCCAGGAAATGATTGAGCGCTTAGGAGTGAAGCTGACGAAAGAAAAAATCAAAGAGGTTTTAAAGACTCTTCATGAAATTGTTTTTAAAAGTTGGGAGCCGGTAGAAAACTTTCTTTCTTTTTCGAAGGCGTTAAAGGGCTTTCTGGATGTGCTGGTCAAGAATAGTTTTATTTCTGCGTATCCTTTAAACATCAATATCGTCGAGAAATTCTACGCTATCGCAGATGATCTGGCCGAGGTTTCTTTTAAAGACGAGCCGTTGTCTTCGCATGAACTATTTAAGATCTTTAGCGATAAAATCGCGCGCGAGATGATTTCTTTTCACGGTTCTCCTTTAAAAGGGCTGCAAGTTTTAGGGCTTTTTGAAACGCGGTCCTTAAATTTTGAGAACGTTATTATCCTCGACGTCAATGAATCGTCCTTGCCGAGCCTGGCGGTCCATGAGCCGCTCATCCCGAGAGAAATTATGATTAGCTTAGGATTAGACCGGCTTGAGCTCGACGAAGAAATCCAGCGCTATCAGTTCATGCGGCTTATTTCTTCCGCCCAAAACGTCCATTTGATCTATCAGCAAAGCAAAGACAAAGAACGAAGCCGGTTTATCGAGGAGCTTATTTGGAAGCAGGAAAAAGATGCTAAGACGCTTAATGTTCTTCAGGCGCCTAAGGCCAGCTTTGAGGTTGCGGTTAGTTCGAAGAAAAAGACAGTGCCTAAGACTCCTGCGATAATTTCTTTTTTGAAAAATCGGACCTATTCTGCGTCGAGCGTTAACATGTATCTTAAAAATCCAATGGAGTTTTATTACAGTTATGTCTTAGGGCTTAAGGAGCAAGATGATCTTTTGGACGAACCGGAAGCCCGGCATATCGGCACCTTTGTCCACGAGTTGTTAGAAGATGCTTTTAAACCTTTTTTGGGGAAGGTGGTCAAGATCGACGACGCTTTCCGTAAAAGATTCTTTAAAAAGTTTGAGGAGCGGTTTGAGGCGACATTGAGCCGTAGCATGAAATCCGACGCTTTCTTGCTTAAGTCGGTCATGATCGAGAGGTTGACGAGGCTTCTGGACTATGAAGAGGAAAATCTCGACCGGCAAGGGGCCCAGATCCTTTATCTGGAAAACGCCTTTGAGAATGTCATCAGCCTTCCGTCGGGGAATTTCAAATTTAAGTATATTGTCGACCGTATCGACCAATTAGCCGACGGCAGCATTCTTTTATTGGATTATAAAACCGGTAGTGCAGACCAAGTCCCGAGAGCAATTACTCAGATTTCGTCCATGGAATTATCGCGTAAGACGATCTATCAACAGGTCAAATCTTTTCAGATCCCGCTCTATTTTTATTATATGACCCAGCAGTTTCCAGGAAGAGTTGTCAACGCCGGGCTGTACAGTTTAAGGGCCCTGGATATTCAAAAGCTCATTACGGATAAGATGAACTATGATTATCCGACGATCAATCAGGCGTTCTTGCGGGCGCTTGATTTTGTCATGAAGGAAATCCTCGACCCTGACGTTCCTTTTATCGAGGACAAGCTGGATGTTTGGTAGCCGTTTAAGTCTTAGAAAACAATTGACGCGGTCCTATGCTCTGTATTAATCTAATCTTCCTTTAATTAACGTCGCATGATTTTAACTAGCCAAAAAGGACTCTAAAGATGAAAAAAATAATTGTTATGCTCTGGGTGTTGGCTTCTATTATCGTTTATGTTCCGTCGGCGGGATGGGCGGCGGATTTCCGTGATTCCGTGGTCAAGGTCTTTACGACGGCCAATCCGCTAGATTATGTCCGTCCCTGGCAATCGAAGGGGATTGAATCCAAGAGCGGTTCGGGTTGCATCATCAAAGGAAACCGTATTTTGACCAATGCCCATGTCATCAGCGACCAGACATTCATTCAGGTCAAAAAATATAACAGCCCCAAGAAATATACGGCAAGACTTTTTGCGGTGGCGCATCAGTGCGACTTGGCGATTTTAGAGGTGGATAATCCGGAATTTTTTAAAGACACTTTGCCGCTCGAATTAGGCGGGCTTCCTTCGCTGCAGGACACGGTCCATGTGATCGGGTTTCCCGAGGGAGGCGATAAAGTTTCCATTACTCAAGGCGTTGTTTCGAGAATCGAGATGACGCAATATTCCCATAGCTTAATGACCCTTTTGGCGGTTCAAATTGACGCGGCGATTAATCCCGGTAATAGCGGTGGGCCGGTCATCAAAGACGATAAGCTCATCGGCATTGCCATGCAGGGCATGCAAAACGCCCAGAATATCGGCTATATCATTCCGGTGCCGGTCATCCAACATTTCCTTAAGGATGTCAATGACGGACAACTGGACGGGTTTCCTCAATTAGGAATCCAGTTCGCCGATACCGAAAGCCGGTCTCTTCGCAAATATTATAAGGTCAGTGAAAATCAAGGCGGGGCGCTGGTGGTCAATGTCTTGCCATTCTCTCCGTCGGAAGGGAAGTTATATCCGGACGATGTTGTTTTATCTATTGATGGCGTTGATATCGGAGAAGATGGAACGTATGCGTTTCGCCAGGACGAGCGGTTGTATTTATCAGAAATTGTTCTAGAAAAAATGATCGGCGATACGGTCAAGGTGCGCGTTTTAAGAAATGGAAAAGAACAGATCATCCCGATCAAATTAACATCTTTTAGGCCGTTGGTCCCGTATCCTTTTGCTTACGGCAAGGCGCAATATTATATTTTCGGAGGGCTTGCGTTTACCGTTCTTACCACGGACCTATTAATGAATTGGAACAATCCTTATCAGGCGCCGGAAAATTTTATTTATTATTTTCTGGGCAAGGGGTCTTTAAATAAGGAACGGAAAAAAGAGCGCGTTGTTTTGCTGGGAGTTTTGCCGGATGATGTGAACATCGGTTATCATACCGACCACATGGAAGTGATCGAAAAGGTCAACGGACATGATTTTAGCTCTTTTGAGGAATTTGTGAAGTTGGTCAATAAAAAAGAAGGCCCGTTCACGGTTTTTGAGACCGACGGTGAATATAAAATGATTCTGGATAATAATGGAATCGATAAAGCCAACGAAGAAATTTTAAAACGCAATAGTGTCCCCGCCGCATATTCAGAAGAAGTCGCGAAGTGGATGAAGTAGTTTCGCTGTTTCTCAACTATTCCCTCGGACATTTCGTCCTCGGTCAAGATGGCTTCGTCGTCACAATCATTGTTGATTAAATTAGAGGGGGGCATCTCCACCCCAGCGTTTTGTCACCCCTTTTTCCTATTGTCATTCCCGAAATTTTTTGTCGGGAATCCAGAGGCAATCGAAGCCTCGGGATCACGGGTAACCTTTAATAAAAGTAAATCTTTTCTGAAACCCTGGATCCCCGCTTAAAAATTGCGGGGATGACAGGAATGATTTTTTAAATTCTCCTTAAGGTAGCGCTTTCCTGAAGACCCCCGCCTGCCCTTTTTATTATTAATAATATAGTGTAAACTTAAAGTAGGAATAAAAAGGGGGGCATCAATGACTTTGGGGACGCCAATCTACAATAAAAGGATATTTAAGGTAATCACCTTAAGCGTATTAATAAGCTTTACGTTTAATTGCGTGATTCCCCCGCAGTTTGCCTCTGCCCAAACCGCTCCTGTTTTACCAGCCCAGCAACTTATTACACTCACAGACGCCTATTCTCCGGTTGTTATGAAAGGTTTGAAACTTTATCCGGATAACCCGCTTAAGTTTGATTTTATTTTAGACAAAGGCGAAGCCTTTGCTCCAAATGACCCTGCTCGGCCCACGGCAGAGCAAGAGTCACAATTAAAAGAAGAAGCCACTCGTCTTATTAAATATTTTCTGGCGTCTTTAACAACTCCAGAAAAAGATATGTGGGTCAACTTAAACCCCAAAGAGCCGGACCGGATTGTCCCCCAGAAATTCGGTGAGACGGAAATGGGCCGTGACCTTTTGGCGCAGGATTATTTACTCAAGCAGATGACTGCTTCCTTGATGCATCCCGATGGAGACGTCGGCAAAAAGTTTTGGAGTAAGATTTATCAGCAGGCTTATGAGAAATTCGGCACCACTGATGTCCCGGTGGATACCTTAAACAAAGTTTGGATTGTTCCGGAGAAAGCTGTCGTGTATGAGAATCAGAACACGGCATTTGTTGTCCAGGCAAAACTGAAGGTGATGTTGGAGGAGGATTATGAAGCGTTAGAACAGACAAAAGACCATAGACAAGAGACTATAGACCAGCCTTCGGCTGAAAAAAAGTCTAGGGTCTCTGGTCTATCGTCTATGGTCATTCGTCAAATTATCCTTCCCGTCCTTGAGAAAGAAGTCAATGAAGGCAAAAATTTCGCACAGTTGCGGCAGGTTTACCATTCCTTGATCCTTGCCACATGGTTTAAACGGAATTTAAAGGAAAGTTTGTTAGGGCGTAAGTATGTGGACCAAAGCAAAACTCCAGGCGTGAATATTGAGGACAAGAACGAAAAATTTAAGATCTATGACCGATACCTTGAGGCGTTTAAAAAAGGCGCGTATAACTATATTAAAGAAGAATACGACCCTGCGACCCAGGCTATTGTTCCCAAAAAATATTTCTCCGGCGGTATCACGGCGCTTAACCTCGACAGTGCCATGACGGTTACGCATAACCAAAGCCTCGCGAAAACATTGTTAACTGCTTTGCTGATTACCGTTGGGGTGAATCTTTTTGTCGGCTGTGAGACCCAACCGAATTATAACCAGCGTCACTCAAAAACCACGCATCAGGTGCGACAAAAACCCGTACGCATAAATCATACAATTCCCCAAGCGCAGCCGGTAGCGACGGATAGTGTCGTGAGCGAATTTTTGTGGTCCCAGCCGACCGCGGATTCCTTGAACCTTTATGAACAGAAATTTCGGAGTCAAAATCCAAATTTCGCGAATCAATCTCTTGACCAACAAGTGGTCTCATTTGTGGAATTTATTAAATCCCCGACGGGGTTGGGAGTTTCTTATTCGATGGCTTTGACAAGAACGGAAGAGCTGGCGCAGCAAGGAGGGAATCTGGATTCTGTTGTGGCGACAAAGCAGGCCGTTTGTTTGGGTTTTACGCGGTTAATATATTTTTTGGGGAAAAAATTGGGTTTGCCAAATCAGATATATTCCGTCGAAGGGCAGAAACATGTTATTAATGTTTTTTCTTTATTAAGAAAAACGGAAGACGGTCAGTCTCAAGATGGTTATGCGCTTATCGTTGACGCTTCGACGAATAAATCGGGAGGGTTTATCAGGACGGACGTATTTAAGTTTGATGAAAAATATGGAAAGAACGGGGATGCTTATGCGTTAAGACCAGGCCAACAATTGCCCATGGATAATTATAATTTTAATGCGGCGGGCAATGTCCGATATGAAATCATAAAACCGTTTGAACCTGGCGCCTATAATCTGACGGAAGCTTTGGCGCGGGTGCATAAAGATCAAGAGAATGTTCAGCAAATATTTTCTGAAGCGAGCAAGTGCTTTGAAAATAGGCAATATCCTGAAGCCATTGCCAAATATCAAGCGGCTATTCCCCTGGTTGAAGCCCTCAGATCTCGTTTGGTGGAAAAATCGTGGTTATTTTCTTCAATTATAAAGAATTTTCAAGAGGTGGTTCGTTCTCTGGATGAAATGAGAGAGAATGCTTCAACCAATATTTCTGCCGCCGAGCATAATCAGCAGAATGCCGGATATGCCCAGAATTCTTCGCAGTCGCAAAACACGATGAGTATCACTCTTGAATCTGAACAAGACAAGCAGGACTTTCAGGAAATATCAGTTAAGAAACAAGAAATAGTTGCTTTGATTAATACAGGAGTCCGTTTCGCAGAAAATGGAAAATATCGGGAATCCGCCGGGTATTTTAGTAAGGCTATCGGAATAAGCAGAAGTTTGGAACAATTGGGTTTGGCGAAAAAATATCCTGATATGTTGGGTCCCCTTCGTCAGACAGCGGAAAGAAATTTGGAACAGGTTAAAAATCTCGGAGGATTAAGCCAATATACGCCATCTTCGCAAACTTTTCGAGATGCCGCGCGGTATGCGCAAAGAAATATTCAAAATCCGCAAGACATAGACGCCGCCATGATGACGAAGTGGGTGAGTGCTGTTGCCTTCGCCGGAGCGCTCGCTTTTATGAATATGCAGCCGGCAACGGCGCAAAATGTCAATTTGGCCGGGGTCATGGGTTCGCAGATTGCCACGAGTGCAGTAGCTCGGCAAGCTGTAAGTCCTGCGGAACTTGATACTCTTTTTGTAGGGCTTTCTAAAGGGGACCTAGCCGCCTATTCTAAATTAATGAATCTTGCTGGCACAAAAAATCCTTCTGTTATATCTGGCTTACTGAATCAAGCTTCGCGGGGAAGTATTGATGCTATAGGAATTTTGGGTCATCATGCGACATCGATTTCTGGAATTAAAGAGGGATTAAAAAATGTTAATCCTCAGCCTCTTCTCGACGCTGATCCTGAGGGAAGTAAGAGAACCGTTGATGCTTTGTACACACTAGCGCTTTATGATAATGCCAAGGCTTTGTTTGTTTTGGTTCATTTAGCCACTCAGAAAGTCAATACGCTTGCGGCAGAGGCTTTGAAGCAACTTTCGTTTCAAGAGGGTCAGGGGATTATGGCTCAAGAGGCGATAAAAAATATTGATCTTAAGCCGCTCATTGAGAAGGCGAGTTATGGAGATAAGAAAGCCATTGAGATGTTACGGCTCTTTGCCGAGACTGGAATTGTTCCGGCAGCTCGGTCAGCAATAAAAAATTTGAATGTTCAATTTTTTATTGATAAATCTTCCCAAGGCAGCGATGAAAATCTTGATTTTTTGATTTCTCTTGCCGATGCGGGTAATCTTGCCGCCCAGGAAGCTTTAAAGATTATGGACCCTCATGTTTTTGTGGAAAAAGTATCTCCAAACAATCCTGGATCAATATATTCCTTAGAACAACTTGCGTTAAATCAGAATCAAATAGCGTTATCAGCGATTAATCTTTTTGCCCGTCAAGGTTATAAAGAAGCGACGACTTCTTTGCAGCTCATCGTTGGTAGTATTAACGAACTGCACGGTTCTGCGGATAGCATACGTTTTGCAATTGTCAATAACTCTAGTCCTGTGGATCTTTATACGATGATCGTTTCCGCTCAGGATGAGGTTTTGGCGTTTCCGTCTACGTTTACAGGGCTTTTTAACCGGATGATGGAAGGGATGAAAGCGCAGGGCATAAGCATAAGCGGCGACGGGATTCTTAATCAGGCTAATTATTATAAATTTAGAACGTTTTTTAAGCTTGCAGTAAATTTTAACCGGCTCAATGATTTCTTAGGAACGCTGCCTTCTGAGGAAGAAAAGACTGCTTTGCTCGAGAAATTTGTCAAAGGATTGGATAAAGAAAAAGATGTTTTAGCTCAGGCCACGGTGGTAGCGGATGTTTTTGGAATGATAAAAACAGATGCGACGCTTTTTCCTCTGATGCGGCAAATGGTCAAAACTGAATTTGAGCGGACTCTTCAAGATGGATCTAACCGTTATGCAGAGGTCATTTATGGTTTGCTAACGATATTGTTTGCGCAAAATACTGATATCAATGATTCTTTGTTTAAAAGAGTAGCTGACGATTTCCAATTCCCCGATGTCAGCGTACTTCATCAAGCAGATTTATTCGATGCGAATGGCATCTTTCGACAAGTCCAGTATTTTTATGAAGATGAAGATGGGGATGCTTCTTTTAAGAATCTTTTGAATACCTATAAAAATAAGCCGAATTGGAAAATTATTGATTTTTTCAATTATATTCTTATCAAAGGAACGTTAAAAGGCCGGACAATCGAAATTTATGCCAATAAACCTTTTTTGGACTCAGCGGACCAAACGACCAATGCCCAAAATGAGCTAGATAATTTTATTCAAAGAGAAGGGCTTGGTGTTTATATGGCGATTCACCGTGGGCATAGTTATCATGTGCAAAAAACCATCGATCGATTAGGATCTTCTCTTAAATTTGTCTTTTTAGGATCTTGCGGCGGATCCAATCGCATGAACGATGTGTTAAAAAAATCTCCGGGCGCTCAAATTTTAGCGACAAAAGGCATCGGTACCGCCACGATCAATGACCTTTTGTTAAAAATGATCAATGATTTGTTGTTAAGCGGACAAGATGTTAATTGGCATGCTTTTCGATCCAATCTGGCAAAGAAAGAAGAATTCAAACGTGCTGCGGAGTTTATTCATTATATATTCCCGGATGAAAACACCGGATTTCTTTTTATCAGAGCTTATATGGAACTGTTGAAGCGTTTTGGTCTCGAGTATCCTATTGAGGGAATAGATTTCAACAAGTTAAATCGTGATCATTTTAATAAGGTCGCGCGATATGTGGAGAATGAAATTAAGTATAATCAAGAACAAGGCCCCGTCATCGTTTGGACGCAAGAGCCTGACTCTGCACAAAAGAAAAACAGCAATGTCCCCGCAGCCTCTAATCAAATCAGCAACTCAGATTACCAGGCTATTGTAGCCCTGATCAATTCTAATTCTCTTGATTACAGCAGTAATCCGGTCTTAAACCCAAATGACCCGACGAGATTGAGTGTCGTTATCAACGTGATTTCCGATCTGGCATTGAATCATCCTGATGCTCAAGTCAGATATAAAGCTTTGAATATGTGGAGGTATTTGTCGGAGAAATATCCGAATAATGCTCCCCTGCAGTCCCCCCAATTACAAAATGCCGGCGGAATTCAAGGCGGTGACCATGCGATGATGGCAAGCCGATTGAAGACAGTCCTGAAAATGTCGTCTTTGGTCCTTATGTCCTCCTTACCGATGTGTTTTAATTTTCAAGGAAAAATAGCAACCAGTTCTGCCGTTTTTAATCCACCGCCCGCGGTTCTCATGGAAGAAAATAGGCTTGCTGCGGCGATCAAATCTGCGGATATGGGCACGCTTCACTATTCTCAACAAATAACCGACGCCCATACGTCATGGCTTATGAGCAAAAAAGATACTAGCGGTCGGCCGTATGTTTCTATCTGGAAAGAAAAGTCCGACGGTATTCTTAGTGATTATAAAGCAGGCCGGATGAGCGCGGACAGTGCCGCCGAAGCACAGAGGCAGTTGATGGACCAAATAAGCAAAAAGGTCAAAAGCTGGATGGGCCATAATACAACTACTGTTGGTTTGGATAAAGCCATAGTAAAGAATACAATTGCGAAATCAAAGTTTTCTCAAGTCGGTCTAAATAGCATCGCGATTTTAGAGAGGTTACTTAAAAATGATATTTTAGAAAATGTTTCGTCAACAGAGGTGCGTTTAAAATCAAATAATGACCTCAGCAGAGATGCTGTTCTGAAAATTGTAGGTCAAAATAATATTGATCAAGTTTGGAGTATTTTATTACAGTCCTTCGAAGCAGGCGATTGCCTGACGCATACTGAGAACGCATTTGCTATCGTCCACGGTGATTTAGGCTATCCGATTCAGTTTGTGCATGTGACGCAGGAGCAAGATGGACATCCTACGGAGCATTTTGTTCCTTTGCTTACGACCCTTGATGGCAGAAATGTTTATTTGGAGTTCACATCGCCGTCGGTCAGCCCAAGGTTTGTCTTGGAAAAGGCGTACACTTTTACGCCCACGTCTGAGGGCATTGTCGGGATGCTTAAGGATCCGAATAGAGAAGGCTTGTCTCGTTATGCAAAAATAACGATCATTTCGACGCAACGATTTATCGCGAGTAGATATTTTCTTATAGGTCAAGCCGAGTATCTTGCCGGACTGAATGAAGAGAATCAGATGCATTTTGTCAACGCTGAGTCCAATTTTAAACAATCGATTGCAACCGATCCGACTTTTGCTGAAGCCCATTACTATCTTGGTTTGGTCCAAAAGAATTCTTTTCGGTATGAAGCCGCCATCCGCAGCCTCACCAAAGCCATTAACCTTGACCCGACCAATGCCAATTATTATCGCGAGAGAGGTTCGGCTTATGATAGGTTATGGCAGCATGAGAAAGCTTTGCGTGATTTGAATAAAGCCCTTCAAATTAATCCCAATGATAAAGAGGCTATAAAGCTATCGGATGAAATAGAGTCGAGAAACAATAAAAAGCAATCTTTTCAATACAATATAGACACATTAAAAGCCCTTGCCCGTCGAGGAAGTTCCACGGCCACAGCCTTGCTGGCCGGTGAGATCGATTGGAATAATTATGGTATTCCTGCGGCGTTGGCTTTAGCCGGTATAAATTTTGACCAGGTTGCCAGAGAATCCCAAAGATCGTCGTCACCCACTTATGAGGTCGGCAACGCCAGAGAAACTGTGAATGATTATTTACAGGGTCCCGATGCCGCCATGATGGCTCGCGGGGATTCTTTGACGAAGAAAGAAGCTGCGAGTATTTTAAAGAAAATTACAGCGGCTTATCGTGCAGGAGATCGTCTAGAGAATGAAACTTTAGGAGAATATCTTAACAGGATCTTACAGACCAGGGAGTTTTATCGTTATGTTGCCGCACATCCTTTGAGCACACGCATTCAAAGTTTCTTGAAGGAGCCTAAGAAGTCTTTAAAAGAAGCCGGATGGGGACTCACCATGTCCTTAGTGAAGGCGACCATGCCGGTTGATGATCCGACGATCGTTTATATTCTACGAGATAATGCTCAACTATTCTTGTCTCAGGTGAAATCAAATATTTTTATGTGGTATGCGTTTTTAGCGCTCTCCGTGAATAACGGAAAAGCAAAGTTAAAAAAATTGCCTAACAAGAAAAATGAGATTCCCAACGGAAAAGATGCCGATAGAGCGATGATGACAAGAGGGTTCCGGAATCTTTTCGTTCCTTTTGCTTTTGTTGCGGCAGCAACGGCTCCGGTGTTATTGAATCCGTCGATCACGTCGGCAGAAGAAATGCAAAAATCAGGTTCGACCTTAAATGAAGATGCCATACTCGCGAATGATGGAATCCCCATTGGGATTAAGGCGATGGAAGAGCTTAAGGGTGCATTTAACGCCACTTCGCCTGATTATACAACCATCTCAGTTCTTAACTCTCCCCAAAATTACAACAAGGTTTTGAGGATCCTTATCATGCAGGTCATGCGCAAACACCAGCCGAATTCTCCTCAGTGGCAAAGGGCGTTTGATATTGTAAGGTACATGTCTGGGCAGGATTCTCTGGCCATTGGCTTGGCGCTTTCGAAAGTTTTATCGAGCGAAAATACAACTAATGCTGGCGCATCTGTCCAAACGCCTAGAGCTCTTTCTTTGGAAGACCAAAAGGTCGCCGATGTTATTAAGGATTTGGCCCTTCGGTTTAAGTCATCTGCCTCGACGGTAGATGATTTTACCGCTCTAGTGATGTCGTGGAAAGATAAGGGGGACTCATTAAAATTATTTATGAGCGCCCGACGCAAGGAAATGGATAGTCTTAGAAAAGACATCGATGCCGGTAAACCTGAAGCTCAAGAGGCGGCAAGAGATATTGCTCTTAAAATAAGGCTTAAAACGATTGCGGAATTTTTCCATGATGTGGATGTTGTTGGCATCGAGGAAGCCATGTTGTTTGGCGCTGCGACGTGCCATACGTTAGCCGAAATGAATTATATTCTTCTTCGGGCCGTTGGATTCAAGGAAGACGAGGTTTCATTTGTCGCGCTTAGATCCGGAGTCCTTCATTATTTTCATTGGTTCTGTATGGTCAGGTTTCAAGATCAGAATAAGGCTTTTATCACAGATGCCGCCTTTGGTAAAACCACACCCATGTTTACTGTTCAGGATGCTTACGATATTTCTTCCGACGGTGGTTTGATCCTCAAATCAGACAGAACGAACATTCCAATGGAGGTGCAGACTTACCCGAATATGATGCCTTTAAGACTCGAGGATTTCATCAATGAAGGGGGTGATGTTTATACCGGCAGGGAGTTTATAACTATTGATGGAAAGTATAAATTCGACATTGCCATAAAATATTTTACGCGGGCCATTGAAGCGAATCCTCATTCCGCTGAGGCCTACATGTGGAGGGCCAAGGCTTATCTCGGACTTGCTGGTAACGATCGCGATTTACAAATGAAAGCCAGGACCGATCTTCTTAAGACCATCGAAATAAACTACCGCTTGATTCCAAGGGTCAGGGATTTATTAAGTCCTTATGTGTGGAATTGGACTGCGTTTTTATTTGTAGGTCATGATTCGAGCTTTCCTTCTGATTCAGTCAAAGACATCGATAGTTCGCTGGCCCAAGGCGAATTAGCCATGAACGTCGGCGACAATCTTAAAGCCGTTGGATTTTTCCAAAGTGTTCTTAAGAATGTTGCGGAATTAAAACAGTCCAACCCGCAGCTCACAGACGAGCAGCGTGTTTTATTGAATGGGCTTGCGAATGAAGCGCTGGCACATGTAGAATGGATGAAAAGATATCATATAAGTATTTCTTCTGATGGGAAAATGATGTTTCATCCGCAAAAGCCTGTGAAAGTCAAAGGCAAGAAAAGCTCCGACGGGGCGATGATAACGAAGGCGTTACATTTAACAGAAGGGCAAGAGATCACTATTCCCTATCAAGGAAAAACGGTTAAGCTCATTCCCGTAAGGATTTCGGATTATGATATCGTTGTGGCAAAGGGCAAAGTGCTGGCCACTCCAGGGGCTTTTAAATTATGGATAGAGGGTAAAGGTATTATTGAGAATAGTATTTTTACTTTCCAGGAGAAAGCGGATGCGATATTAATTGAATCTTTCAAAATTAATACCAGTAATTATCAGGATACGGGCGATGGAATCGGCCGCGCCATCATGGATGTTATCGTCGCTATCGGCAAGAGGGTGGAAGTGGATCAATCCGCTAATTACGGTTTGCTTCGGCTTCTTTCTTTTTATCAAGCGGACAATAGAAAAGTCACGTTTGACGGAAAAGAATTTCAGGATATCCATTGGTTTGAGGACTACGGTCCGATCAGAATCGTTATGTCGGATGGCCGGACTGCCAAGTTTGTTATCAGTAGCGACGGTAAACATTTTGAATTTCAAACAGGAGACGGTAGCCAGGTGTCTTTGAGCATGCTTGAAGTTCTCAATCAAGACGGATATGTTCGTATTCCGGGAATCACAACACCGTTTCAAGTTTATTTATCTAAAAAGATCGATAAAATAATCATTTCCGCGCCGACGGATGCAGCGATGAGCACTAGGACAACAGACGTCGGTGGTATTGATTTAAATCCGGAAAATTTGAGCATTGAAAGTAAAGGCGAGAAGATAAAGTTTGATGCCAAAAAATTTGAGAATATGGAAATTGACGGCTTGACGCCGGTGATTTTTAATATGGTCCCGCTTGCCCCGGCACAGGTCGAGATGCTGTTAGGGTTTAAAGATGGTGAGCAAGGAAAGGTATAGTTTTGGACAATTAATTATTTTGTCATCTGTCTTTCTTTTGTTGTCATCCCGGGCGAAGACCCGGGATCCAGGATATTAAAATCATTTGCTGGATTCCCGCTTCCGCGGGAATGACAGTGAAGCGAGGCGGGAATGACAGAATGGGATGACAGAAAAAAGCTACAAAATAAATCCTTCCACCATTTCCGCGATCGCAAGACAGCTGGTTAGTCCCGGCGATTCAATCCCGATAAGATTAATAAAATTTTCCAATCTTTTGTCTTTTTCATGAGAGATGACAAAGTCATGGAAAGCCTCGTTTGGTTTTTGGAGTTTTGGGCGCACTCCAGCGGTATCTATGGCCAAATCGTTAAGCATTAACGCCGGAAGATAGGATTGAACATCGGTGAAGAATTTTTCTTTGTCCGCTTCATTGACGTCGTAATTTATGATGTCAATCCACGCGTCGTCTGGGCCTAAACGTAAGCCGCCAGCTAAATCCGGAGTGATATGGATCCCTAATCCGTTCTTTGACGGCGGCGGATAAATCAATCGCATCACGGAAAATTTTTTAGGATTACTGATGCGAAAGTATTGCCCTTTGTTAAACCGCAAACGATAATCAAGCGCGTCAATGTCCATTCCAACCATTTCTGCTATTTTATCCGCCCACAAGCCACCACAATTAATCACCGTTGTTGTTTCAAACGGAAAATGTTCTCCATCAGGTTCTTCGACCACGATTTCGTAGGAAGACGGGCATTGGCGTATAACCGCCGCCGTGATACCGAAACCGAACTCGACCCCGTTGGCTTTGGATGTTTCATAAAAAAATTTCATGGCCGCATGAGAATCGATGATACCGGTATCCGGTGAAAGAATTCCCATTTCCGCAGTCACATCCGGCTCAAGTTTACGGATTTGGTCCTTATCTAAAAACGTCAGGTTTTCGACGCCGCAGGCAATAGCATTTTTATAAATATTCTCGATCTTTCCGATTTCTTCTTTTGTCGGTGCGATCACCAGCTTGCCGAGTTTTTTATGAGGAATGTTATGCTTCTGGCATAATTCATAGAGAAGCTTGTTACCGCGCAGACAACATTTAGCTTTAAGGCTGCCGGGTTTGTAGTAAAGGCCGGCATGAATGACCTCGGAATTGCGCGAACTCGTTTCCTGGCCGAAGGACTTGTGCTGATCAATAACAAGGATATTTTTTTTTCCTGATTGAGATAATTTATATCCTATGGCCAATCCAACGATGCCGGCGCCGATAATTGTGATGTCCACTCTTTCCATGGTGACTTTATTTTACACATTCGGCGAAAAAAACCAAAAGAAAAATAGACATTCTTCGGAGTCGTTGATAAGATGGGGACAATTGTTCAGAGGAGAAAGGAGAGGCAATGAAGAAAATCTTGCATATCATCGCGACTCCCCGCGATCAAGAATCGCGCACGCTTAAAATCTCCAGGGCTTTTTTGGAAGTTCTTAAGAGAAAGAATCCGGATTATCAGATAGACGAGTTAAATCTTTTTGAGGAAGAATTGCCTTCCTTGACGGTCAAGACTGTTGCGGGTAAATATACGCTGATGAGCGGAAAATCTCTTGATGCGGCACAGAAAGAGGCTTGGGCCGGCGTTTTGAAACATATTGAGCGGTTTTTGTCTGCTGATATTTATGTGATCTCAACTCCGATGTGGAATTTCAGTATTCCTTATGTTCTTAAACATTACATCGATGTGATTTTTCAGCCGAGTTATTTATTTCAATATACAGCCAAAGGCCCCGAGGGTTTGGCCAAAGATAAGAAAATGGTCGTCTGCACGTCCCGTGGAGGTGATTATAGTGAAGGCACGGCCGCGGAAAGATTTGATTATCAGGACCCTTACCTTAAAATGGCGTTTGGATTTGTTGGCATAACGGATATTGCTTTTATTCACGCACAGCCGATGGATGCGGCGGGCGCGGAAGTTCGGGACCAAAAACTTAAAGACGCTATTTTGACCGCGTCTCGTATCGCAGAAGAGATATAATAATAAAATGGTTTCATGATGTAATTTGACTTGATTTTTTGTAAAAACTTTGTAAACTTATCTCATTATGAATAAAAAAATCCTGATTGTTGATGATGATCCCGTAAGTATCAAGCTGATCCGTTCCAAAATAGAACAGGAAGGCTACACAGTTCTTTATGCTGAAAATGGAAAGATCGGGCTTGAAATCGCAAATACGGAAGACCCGGATGTGATTATTACGGATATTGTCATGCCTGTGATGGATGGGGTTGACCTGTTCCGTGAACTTAAAAAATCTATTCGTACCGCTAACATTCCGATTATTGTTATTACAGAAAGCCGCGTTATCGAGGAATCTTTCCGTCGTCTAGGGATCAATGATTTTTTTGCGAAGCCGTTAGACGGCTTTAAAGTGATTGAGAAAGTCCGGCAGGTTGTCGCTTTAAAAAAGCAAAGATTCGGGCAAAGAAAAATTTTGGTTTCCGGGAATTATCGCGCGATCACCTCTGAGATGGAGGATTTGTTATCCGAGGAGAATTATGTAACGCTTTCTACAGAAGAAGGCGCAGAGGTCGTTTCTAAGGCCTTATTGATGGTTCCGGATTTTATTCTTCTAGATGTTTTACAAAAGGATATTTCTGCCAAGGAAATTATTAAGGCTTTAAGATGTTTTGTAAAGATCAAAGGGTCAAACATTGTTGTTTATAATAGTTTTAATTCTGATGATGTGGGCAATCCCGCCATGCTGACTTTGTTAAGTGGAGAAAAAGAAGCGTGTTTCGAGTCCGGCTCTAATTATTATTTGGGGCGTTATAGCCGAAGTAATTTTATTGAAAACTTTAATGCGCTCATTTCTTTAGCTTCCTCGCCTAAAGATAATCTTAAGAGTTAAGATCCTTCCTAAAATTGTATCTAAAATAAGGTAAATTTCTTGTAGTATAGAAAAGCAGGGGATGCTTTTTCATGTCACTGCGGAAAATTTCTTAGAATTATATTAAATATACTGTAAATTTCTTGTGGTATAGAAAAGCAAAAGTCGCTTTTCCACACCACTGCGAGAATTCTCTGGAATTAAAGTAAAAGACCGTGGAATTCTCTTGCTTTCCAAAAACTTTTTGGCTAAAATACCGCAACTCATGCAAACTAACGACCTCATGGAAAAAATCGTATCGCTGTGTAAGCGCCGCGGATTTATCTTTCAATCCTCGGAAATTTATGGCGGCTTAAACGGCGCCTGGGATTACGGGCCTTTGGGCGCGGAGCTCAAACGCAATGTCAAGAACGCCTGGTGGAAGGCTGTTGTCCACGAGCGTGAAGATATCGTCGGGCTCGATGCTTCTATCCTCATGCATCCGAGGACTTGGGATGCTTCAGGGCATACAGCCAATTTTGCGGATATTCTCGTTGATTGTAAAAAATGTAACAATCGTTTCCGTCAGGACCATTTGAAGGGTAAGTGTCCGGTCTGTGGAGCCAATGATTTTACAGAAGGTCGGGCGTTTAACTTGATGTTTAAGACGCAGGTCGGAGCGGTAGAAGACGAGAAGGGGATTTGCTATCTTCGCCCCGAAACCGCACAGGGGATCTTTGTCAACTTCGCTAACGTCCTGGACTCGACTCACCGTAGGCTTCCTTTTGGGATTGCGCAGATCGGAAAATCGTTTCGTAATGAAGTGACCGCCGGGAATTTTATATTCCGTTGCCGCGAGTTCGAACAGATGGAAATCGAATATTTCACAAAACCAGCGGATGCGGAAGAATGCCATAAGGCTTGGATCGAGGCTCGGTTTAATTGGTATTTGAATTTGGGGATAAAAAAAGAAAATCTTCAGCTACGGGTTCATGATAAAGACGAGCTTGCCCATTATGCTAAAGGGTGTTCCGATATCGAATATAATTTTCCTTTTGGATGGTCGGAGCTGGAGGGAATCGCGAACCGCACCGATTACGATCTTAAACAGCATTCTCAGTTTTCCGGGAAAGATCTTCAGTATCAGGACCCGGTGACGAATGAGAAAATTTTTCCTTACGTGATTGAACCATCCGGCGGAGTGGACCGAGCGACTTTGGCATTCTTAGTCGACGCCTATCATGAAGAAACGGTCAATGAGCAGACACGCGTAGTGTTAAGGTTCAGCAAGGAGCTGGCGCCGATCAAGGTGGCGGTGTTGCCGCTTTTAAAGAAGAACGCCGACATTGTAGCTCTTGCAAAAAATATTAAGAAAGATTTGCAGAAAAGCTTCAGTTGTGTTTATGATGATACAGCTGCCATCGGGAAACTATACCGCCGGCAGGATGAGGTCGGGACTTTTTATTGTGTGACCGTCGATGTCGATTCACTCGAAGACAAACAGGTCACGGTCCGCGATAGGGACACGATGACGCAAATTCGTATTCCCGTCGATAATATAAAACAGTATTTGGCCGAGAAATTTTAACTACCTACCGCTAGAGTTTTTTCAGAGCAGGTAGGCAAACCCCTGTAGTTCCCCAAGGGAACGAAAGGGGCAACATAACCATTCTTTAAGAATAGAAGGAGAGTAGGTGTACCATGGCAAAGAAACACGTTTTTTCATACGGCGCTGGTAAAGCGGAAGCTAAAGGTGAAGATTTAACCAAGAATGTCCTCGGAGGCAAAGGTATCGGCCTCATGGAAATGACGAGCATCGGCATCCCTGTTCCGGCGGGATTTACCATTACCATCCAGACATGCGAAGAATATTATAAGATCGGCCGCAAACTTCCTTCAGGCCTTGAGAAGGAAGTCCGCGACGCCGTTGTCAAATTGGAAAAGGTCACCGGCAAAAAGCTTGGTGATCTTAATGATCCGTTATTGGTTTCCGTGCGTTCCGGCGCGGCACGTTCGATGCCCGGCATGCTCGAAACAATTTTAAATTTGGGTCTTAATGATAAATCCGTCGAGGGATTGGCGAAAAAAACCGGTAACCAGCGTTTTGCTTATGATGCGTACCGCCGATTTATCCAGATGTATTCGTCGACGGCCATGGGGCTTTCCAAGCAGCCTATGGAAGAGATGCTTCATAAGATGAAGCACGATCTTGGTGTCAAGACCGATCCTGAGATTCCCGGCGAGAAATTAAAAGAATTATGTGAACAGTTCAAAGCGTTTTATAAACAAAATAAGGGCGAGGATTTTCCGCAAGATCCTTACAAACAGCTTTGGGGCGCCATCATGGCGGTCTTTAATAGCTGGGAAGCGGAAAAGGCTGTTACGTATCGCCGCGTCGAGAAAATTTCTGATCTTAAAGGGACTGCGGTTAATGTGGTCCAGATGGTTTTTGGTAACAAGGGCGAAAATAGCGGGACGGGCGTTTGCTTTACCCGCGACCCCAACACTGGCGAAAATGAATTTTATGGTGATTATCTTATCAATGCCCAAGGGGAAGACGTCGTCGCTGGTATCCGTACGCCGCTTAAATTGATCACGCTTCACGAGCAGATGCCGAAACCGTATGAACAGCTTTTGGCAGTCCGCGCGATCCTTGAATCGTATTATAAGGAAATGCAGGACCTTGAGTTTACGATTGAAGACGAGAAACTTTATATGCTTCAGTGCCGCACGGGGAAACGTTCGCCGGCGGCAGCATTTAAGATCGCTGTTGACCACGCGACCAAGCCTTTGTTGACCAAGGCGCAGGCCAATAATCTCGTCAAGAAAGGCTATCTTCCGAAGAAATTCGCGGAGATGGCAGTAAAATCAGTTATTACCAAAGAACAAGCGGTTTGCCGTCTGACATCTGATGATATCGAACGATTATTCTATCCGGTCATCGACGGAACAAAAGTGTCCCCGCAACAATTGAAAGACGCAAAATTGGCGAGCGGTATCAATGCCGTTCCTGGTGCTGCTGCGGGTAAAATTGTTTTCACAGCGGCGGAAGCGGAAGAAATGGCTGGTAAAGGCGACAAGGTTATTTTGGTCCGTAAAGAAACTTCTCCCGAGGACGTTGGTGGTATGCACGCGGCCAAAGGGATTTTGACAGCGACGGGTGGAAAAACTTCTCACGCAGCGGTCGTGGCCCGTGGTTGGGGTAAGTGCTGTGTCGTCGGTTGCGAAGCCTTGGATATCAATTATGAAGCCAAGCAGATGACCGTCGGTGGAAAGACCTTGAAGCAAGGGGATTATATCACCTTGGACGGGTCAGCCGGTGAAGTCTTTAACGGCAACTTCCCGTTAAAGGACCCTGTTCTTCCGGAAGCTTATTATACGCTCTTAAAGTGGGCGGATGAAATCCGTACCATCAATGTCCGTACCAATGCCGACACACCGTACGATTCCAAGAAGGCCGTCGAGATGGGCGCTGAAGGTATCGGGCTTTGCCGTACAGAACATATGTTTTTCGACACAGAGGAACGTCGTTTAGCTATTCAGGAAATGATCGTCGCGGAAACTGTTGAAGCTCGGAAAGCGGCTTTGGCCAAACTTCTTCCGATCCAGCGTGAAGATTTTGCTGGTATCTTTAAGGCGATGAACGGTAAACCGGTCACGATTCGTTTGATCGATCCGCCGCTTCATGAATTTACACCTAAAGATGACGCTGGCGTTGAGAAATTAAGCAAAGTAACAGGTTTATCGCCGGAAAAGATCAAGCACCGCTGCGAGCAACTTCATGAATCGAATCCGATGCTCGGTCATCGCGGATGCCGTTTGTGCATTACTTATCCAGAGATCCTCGATATGCAGGTGAGGGCCATTATTGAGGCCGCGATCCAGTGCGTCAAGGAAGGCTATAAGGTTTATCCGGAAATTATGCATCCGTTAACCATCGACAAAAAAGAGTTGAAGATCCTCGAGGTTCAAACTCGCTTGGTCGCTGATAAGTTGATCAAAGATGCGAAGGTCAAACTTCCGTATATGGTCGGGACCATGATCGAAATTCCGCGCGCCGCATTGTTAGCGAATGAGTTAGCGGAAGTTGCGGAATTCTTCAGCTTCGGGACCAACGATCTTACTCAGATGACCTTAGGGTTATCGCGTGATGATGCCGGACGGTTCTTGCCGGTTTATGTCGCGACGGAAAAAGACGGTGGTAAAGGCATTTTTAAGGCTGACCCATTCCAGAGCTTGGATCAAAATGGCGTCGGGCTTTTAGTGAAATATGGTATCGAACGTGGCCGCTCGACCCGTCCTCATTTAAAGATCGGGATCTGCGGCGAGCACGGCGGGGAAGCGGAAAGCGTCAAGTTCTGCGTTCGTGCCGGTATGAATTATGTATCATGTTCACCTTATCGCGTTCCGATCGCTCGTTTAGCAGCAGCTCAGGCGGCGGTGGAAGCGAAGAGTACAGGTAAGACAAAAACACAAGCTAAAAAGATAAGCAAAAAGAAATAATTAGTTTTTCCTCCCCCTTGATGGGGGAGGCGTTCCGCCGCAGGCGGGACTGGTGGGGGTGAGGGGACAACAAGTTCTAAAATAATTGTCCCCCCTCCCTTAACCCTCCCCACAAGGGGGAGGGGAAGGATCTCAAATCTATGGAATCCATAAAAGCGTATCTTAAAGATGTCAGGCCCATTGCTCTCCTAAAACCGCACGAGGAAATTGATTTGGCTAAACGTGTGCAAAAAGGGGACCAGGTCGCTCGGGAGAAAATGATCCGGGCGAATTTGCGCCTTGTTATCAGCATCGCGAAGCGTTACACGAACTTAGGGATTCCTTTAAGTGATTTAATTGAAGAAGGCAACATCGGCCTCATGCGTGCCGTCGAGAAATTCGATCCTAAGAGAGGTTTTCGTTTTTCGACCTATGCGGCATGGTGGATCAAGCAGGGAATTTCCCGCGCCATTATTGACCAGGGAAAAATGATCCGCGTCCCCGTTTATATGAATGAAGAAATTATCAAATATAAGAAAGCTGTTGAGCATTTGACGCATAAGCTTAACCATAAACCGCGCGTGAGTGAAATTGCCAAGAAGCTGAGAATGCCTGTGGACAAGGTGCGGGATATGGAGAATGTCATCGCGAAGATGTCGAGCTTGGATGCTCCTTTAGGGGAAGAGGGCGAAGGACAAATGAAAGATATGATCCCGGATGATTCCATTGCCACTCCCGATGAACATCTCGAAGAGATTTTTAATAAAGAGCGAGCCATGAGTTTTCTAGACCTTTTGGATGAGCGTGAACGGAAAATAATTGATCTGCGTTATGGTTTGACCGACGGAGAACGGCGCACATTGGCCCAAGTCGCGAAAATCCTGGGCGTTTCCCGCGAGCGTATTCGTCAGATTGAGGCCGTGACCATTCAGAAGATCAGGGATGTTATGCAGCGCCGAGAAGAATACCAAGAAGAAAGCGAGGAATGATAGCATGGTTGTGAAACTTAAAAAAAATGATTTAAAACAATACATTCGTGATATCCCGGATTTTCCTAAAAAAGGGATTATTTTTAAAGACATCACCACTTTGCTTAAAGACAAAGAAGCTTTTAAAAAGTCCGTGAATCTTCTGGCAAAACAATACAAGAAAGAAAATATTGATTTTGTCGTCGGTGTTGAAGCCCGCGGATTTATTTTTGGCGCATCATTGGCTTATAAATTAGGCGCCGGGTTTATCCCTGTGCGCAAAAAAGGCAAGCTTCCTTATAAAACGAAATCCGTGACGTATTCTCTCGAATATGGGACGGACACCTTGGAAATTCATGAGGATGCCATTCCGGAAAACGCCCGAGTCTTGATCGTCGATGATTTGCTTGCGACCGGCGGAACCATTAAAGCTGTCTCCGACCTTATTAAAGAACAAAAGGCAAAAATTATCGGCATTGCTTTTGTTGTTGAACTTCGGTTCCTAAAAGGCAAAGAGAAGCTCAAAGATTTTGATGTGTATTCCATAATCAAATATTAATATTTTTCTTATCCATTCCTTCGATGCCAATAAATAGAAAAATTCTTCCTGTTCTTTTAATTCTTCTATGTTTCTTTATAATATTTATATTAATTAATAAAAAGGCTTCTCCACAAAAGAAAGCCCAGGATAATTTAGGCGGGCTGATCTATTATTTTACAAAAGGAATAGAAGCCGCCAAACAAGGAAATTATCCAGAAGCCAAGAAGTTTTATCTTTTGGCGCTAGAAAAGAGCCCCAAAGATGCCAAGGTCTATTTTAGCTTAGGATATGCTCAGGAGATGCTCGGTGAGCTTGTCCATGCCCAAGAATCTTATCAGAAGGCGATTGAAAATGATGGAAATAACGCTGAGCTCTATTATAATCTGGGGAATGTTGATGTGAAGCTTTTAGATCAGGAAGCTGCCTTAAAGGCGTATTTAAAGGCGGTTGAGCTTAATCCTAAACATGTGGATGCGTGGGTAAATTTGTCCATCATATCTTTTCGATTAGGCCATTTTGCGGATGCGGTCAAATATTGCGATGAAGCTATTCTTTTAGGGTATGACGCGCCACTGGAGTATTTAAATACTTTGAAGCAGTATAGATAGCAAAAACTTTATAATATTAATGCCCCTGTTCTGATTTTTTTGAGAAAGACGGTATTGAAATCAGAACTAGGGGCATATGTTTCTCGAAAAGACTCAATGGAATTATGCCCCTGTAGCTCAGATGGATAGAGCGCGGCTCTCCTAAGGCCGGCGTGGGCCGTTCGACTCGGCCCAGGGGCATTTTTTGCCCAGAGGGCAAAAAATAGAGCAATCGAGAATTGAGATTCGAAAATAGACAAGCAAAGTCTCGATTGCGGTCAAATCTCGATTTTCAATTCTCAGTGGTTATATGCCTTTTCTATTCGAAAATCTGGATGTTTATAAAAAGGCTGTTGATTTCGCGGACAAGACCAGCCGTTTAACGGAAGCTTTCCCCAAAGGAAATTATTATTTAACCGACCAGCTAAATAGGGCGGCGTTATCTATATCAGCAAATATCGCCGAAGGAAATGGAAGATATCATAAGCTGGACAGGGTGAATTTTTTTAGAATTGCCCGTGGGTCAGCCTTTGAATGCGTCCCTATTTTAGAGCTTTGCCGGAGGAAAGGTCTTGTAAAGCCAGAAGAGCAGATCTCTCTTAAGAAAGATCTTGAAGATATTTCTAAAATGTTGTCGGGGCTTATAAAGTATTAATAGCAAATAAAAAGCACTTCCGTCTTATTTTTTCTGCGTTCCTGCCTAGTAAAATTTTTTTAAAAAATATTGACAGTGTTTTATTCCTATGTGACAATATACCCACTGTGGAATTTCACGGCTTAAAAGCTGTGAGATTTCTCTTTTACCCAGAGATGATTCTAAACCGGACCGAGAAAGGGGGGATGCAAAGGTAGACGTGTCGGGATCATCGAGTAGCTGGAAATTCCTAAAGATAGATTTCTAAGTTCTTCAAAGGGGGAGAAACTTAGTTTAATATAAGTAACAAAATAAACTTTAAGTCAGAATCGCTAATTTTTTGGAGGAATAAATCATGATGAAAAAAATTCTTTTAGCAGTGCTTCTCGTGGCCTTAGTTGCCATGCCGGCATTCGCTAGTGTTCAAAACGTCAAAGTTGGTGGAAGCATCGATTCTATGTTTTTACATAGAGCCAATCTTGATTTTGGTAAAGCAATCAGCGCTGCTCCTGGTTATGGTACAGAAAGACAGAACCTTTTCATTACCCAAACTCAGGTCAATGTTGCTGCTGATTTAACAGACAATGTTTCTACTGTCGTTGATCTTATCAACGAAAGAGTATGGAACGATAATAAGGGTTCAGACAGCAATAATATCGATCTCAACCTTGCTTATGTTACCTTAAAAGAAATGCTTTATTCGCCTTTAACAGTTGTTGTTGGTCGTCAGGCATTTTCTTATGGTAACAGCTTTGTTATTGATACAAAAGCTGGCAGCGTTGCTGATTCAGGTATAGCTGGTGCCGCATCTGATCTTAGCAAACAAAGCGGATTAGATGCTGTTCGAGCGATTTTGGATTACAATCCTTTAAAACTCGAAATGTTCTACGGAAAAATCACCAAAACAAATTCAACCTTGATCACAGATCCTACAAATGGCGCTGATAAAGATATTATGGGCGTCAACGCAACCTATGATCTTGGTGATTCTAGAAAGACACAAGTCGAAGGTTATTTCTTTGCCAAGACTGATAAAACCAACGAAAATACCTATAAAAAGAACGGGAAAGTTTATGTTCCTGGTGTTCGCGTGAGCACAAATCCTATTGAGAAATTGAACGTATCTTTAGAATATGCTCACCAAATGGGTACTCCTGGTTCAACTGGTACAACAGCTCAGTCCATCAATGCTAATGGTATTCAAGCCATTGCTGCTTATCAGTTGCCAGTTCTTACAAAGTATAAACCGGTTCTATCCTATGATTTCACTTATATGTCTGGTGACAAAAATACAACTGACAGACAATATACGACATGGGATCCGATGTTGAACCGTCAGAATATTGGGAAAATTTACAAAGCATTATTCCCTGTAAACAACAACGTTACTCAAACATTGGCTTTGCAAGCTAACCCTGTCGAAGATATTACTGCAAAGTTATCTTGGACAAATATTATGTTAGATAAGAAGCTGAATTCAGATACAGTTTCTGGCCTATCTCTTAATCAACCAGATGGCGCAGGAACAGTTACTAACGTTGGTCAAGTTGGAAAGAAAGGTCTTGGTAATGAAATTGATGCTAGCTTAGTTTATAATTACACAGAAGATGTTAGCATCGGCGCTAATTTAGGATGGCTTATGCCAGGCGCTGCTATTACAAAGCCTTATAAGACAACAGCTTCACAAGCAATTGTTAATCTTAATGTAAACTTCTAAGACCCTTCTTAGAACAAGCATTAACCAAAAAACCCCTTGCCGTAAAAAGCAAGGGGTTTTTTATTGGTTGGTAAACCTTTGAACGCCCTCTGGATGGATGAGAAAAAATATTTTTCTATTACGTCCTGTCATCCCCGCAATCTTTAAGCGGGGATCCATGATGGGGAAAAATGTTCTGGATTCCCGTTTTCACGGGAATGACAAAAAAATAAATACACTGCCGTCGAGATACTTCCAAAAAAATATTAAAAAAAATTAAAATAATATTTTTAATTCATTTTTTCTTTGTTATTATAAAAATATCCTCTCCAAAGAACCCGAACCTTTTTATTTAAGGTTTGGGTAGTCGTATTTTTATTAACCCTTTCACAAATCAGAAAATTTACCTATGAGTAGAGAAGATATCTATGATCATCTGGCTCAAGTCTATTTGGGCAAACGGAAAAAGACTGAAGAAAAAAAGAAAAAACAATTTAGCGCGTGGTTTGTCATTAATATTTTTACGGCCGTGATTATCTTTGCGAGTGTCTTTTATGGATTAACAGCTTTTCTGACCCGCAATGGTTTGACCTTAAAGAAAAACATCATCTTCACTGTTTATAGCGGGCCGCTCAAGATTGATTATAATTTTAAACAGTCGTTTACTCCGTCGAAAACTTTTTCTTTATCCATTCCTCCGACGCTTAATCCGGGGAAATATGCGAGCTTTCAGTTTTCGATCCGCGGCAAAGATGTTTCACCGGGGATCGTCAAGGTCGTCTTTAAGAACAAAAGAAATGAGATCGCCTCTTACTATGTTCAGCAGATTGGACAGAAGTGGCAGAAGGTCAATATTCCTTTAGGAAAGTTTTATCAAATTACGGATTGGTCCACCATTGTCGATGTTTCTTTTGTTTTGGAATCATGGAATGTCGACAGTAAAGAAGGCGCAGTTCTCATCGACGAAATTTGTTTCGCGGGAATAAAGAACCCGGCTTAAAGCATATATTAATTCATCTACGAGGGGGGCACAGACTGATGAAAGTGATTTCTATTGCGAATCAAAAAGGGGGTTGCGGGAAAACGACAACGGCCATTAATTTAGCCTCGTCGTTAAGTTCGATCGGAAAGACAGTGCTTTTAATTGATCTAGACCCGCAGGCACACGCCTCTTTAGGGTTAAATATCGAGAGCCAAGACAGCATTTACAATGTCATTTCGAAGTTAACTCCCAAGAAACTTAAGATGGACGATATTATCAAAAGAGCAGAAGACCGTTTTGATATTATTCCTTCCAACATCCTTGTTGGAACATTGGAACAGGAACTTTCCGATGAGATCGGCCGAGAGCTTAAGTTGTTGTCTATTATTGAGCCTTTAAAGGAACGGTATGATTACATCCTGATTGATTGCCCGCCGAGTTTAGGGATCTTGACCGTCAACGCCATTCGTACCAGCGATGAAATTATTTTGCCGGTCGAGACAAGCCGTTTTTCTATGCAAGGCGTTGATCATTTATTGGATATTGTGACGTTGATTAAGGAACGATTGAACCACCATGTCCATTGCCGAATTCTTGTCACCATGTTTGATTCCCGTTTAAGGCATTCGTTCACGATGCTGGCTGTTTTTAAAGAACGGTTTGAAAAGATGCTGTTTGATACGATCGTCCATGTGAATGTGAAACTTAAAGAAGCTGCCGTTATGGGACGCACGGTGGCTTATTACGATAAATATTGCCGTGGCACAAAAGATTATTATTCTCTGGCCAAAGAAATCCTTTGTGTTGAGAAACAAAATGAAAAATCTTTTAAAGGTGGAGAACAGATTTCAAAAGTCCTATCCAGCAAGATGAAAAAGATCATGACGCAAGAGATCAAAGAGTTCTTTCCGACGACATTTGTCCTCGAAGCCCCGGGAGCTCAATCGGTTTATATTACGGGGAGCTTTAATGATTGGTCGTTGGATGATGCTTGCCGCTTAAAGGAAGTCGATGGCGTCTGGTCTACGGAAATTCCTTTAAAGCCGGGGGTCCATAAATATCAATTTATCGTCGATGGTGTTTGGCGAGAAGACCCTCAAAATCCGCGCCGGGAGAAAAATTCTTTCGGAGATGTGAACTCTATTATTGAAGTGGCTGCCGGTGAGCTCAATGCTGTCTAACGAAGAGAATCAAATCATCGAAGGCAAGATGTTTGCATTATTATCTTACCTGTCTATTTTCTGCATTATCCCGCTGGTCTTAAAGAAGGAAAATCCTTTTGTGCTGGCCCATGGCAAGCAGGGGCTTGTGATCTTTGTTGCCCAGGTCGGTATTTTTGTAATTCATATCGTTCTTGGGTCTTTATTCTTACGTCTGGGATTTTTTGTTTTCGGCATATTATCCCTGATGGGAATTATTCATGTCTTACGAGGAAGGTATATTAAAATTCCGGTTATTTATGAAATCGCCCAGAAAATTATTTTGTAAGAGAATAAAATGTCTATTATTGACCGAATTTTAGATTCCTTGATTAAATATCTTCAGAAAACGAAGAAAGATCTTCAAAAAAAACGCTGTAAACGTCCTAAAAAAACACCTGCTAAGGTGAAAGTCCGTCCGAAATCTCTTCCCAAGCCGCAGCGAAAACCAGCGGTTAAGCTTCCTCAGGTTAAAAAGGAAATTCCTCCGAAGGCCAAAAAAGTTTCTGTATCTTCTGTGGCGCAAAAGCCAAAAATGGTTTTGATCGGCGATGTCACGCATTTTTTCCCGAGAATTGAAGTCGCGGTTGTTAAGATCACAGGGGCGGATTTAAAAGTTGGCGATGAAATCAGGATTCAAAGCGGGGAAGGAAGCTTTACGCAAAAGGTCGATTCGATGCAGCGAGAAAGTGTAGATGTCTCTTTAGCCCGCAAAGGGCAATTGATAGGACTGAAAGTCAAACAAGAGGTCAAGGCCGGCTTCAAGGTTTTTAAACTCTCCTAGTAGTTTTTTCAATCCTAATTCCAACCTTAGAAATATTTGTTTTTTTCTGCCGTATATTCCATACTTATACTACTTAAATCAATCATAAAAAAAGATATTTCTATGATAAAAAGAACTTTATCTGCATTAATCCTTATAACTTTTATTACTACAGTTATTATGCCGCCGGGCTATGCCCAGAGCGTAACATTGCCAACTCCAGGTGTGATGGTCAATCCATCAGTAGCCTATGTCCCAGCACTGTTGCGTGGGATGACGCTACATAAGGACAATCCATTTCAGTTTGATTTTATCGTCGACAACGGCCAAAGCGGGCTTCAAGGCGAAGCATTAAAGAAAGAATCGCAGCGTTTGGTCAAATATTTCCTCGCATCCATGACCGTTCCGCAGAATGATTTGTGGGTAAACCTTTCTCCGGCTGAAAAGAATCGTATCGTCCCCGACGCGTTAGGCAAAACTGAATTAGGCCAGGATTTATTGGCTCAGGATTACATTTTAAAGCAACTGACTGCCACATTGATGTATCCGGAAGCGGAGTTAGGCAAGAAATTTTGGGATCGCATATATAAGGAAGCAAAAGAAAAATACGGTGTCACTGATATTCCGACAGATACTTTTAATAAAGTCTGGATTCTGCCTGAATCCGCGACGATCTATGAAAACGGCGCGACGGTGTATGTGGTTGATGCAAAATTGAAGGTGATGTTGGACCAAGACTATCAAGCGATTTCGAAAACTGTAGGGGCGGGGTCTCCCCGCCCGGATGATGATGGGCGCGGGAACCGCGCCCCTACGAAGATCATTAAAGAAGTTATCCTTCCCGCCATCGAGAAAGAAGTAAACACCGGCAAAAATTTCGCTCCACTTCGCCAGATCTATCATTCGCTCATCTTAGCCAAGTGGTATAAAGAGAAAGTCCGCAACAGCATTCTTTCCAGCGCCTACATTAACCAGAACAAAGTCTCTGGTATCGACGAGAATAATCCGAAAGCCAAAGAAGAAATTTACGCGCAGTACATGGAAGCCTACAAAAAGGGCGTCTATAACTATATGAAGGAAGAGTATGACCCCAAGACCCAACAGATCACGCCTAAGAAATATTTCTCCGGCGGGTTTAAGGACCAGGCGATGACTATTAATCGGACAAATGAGATAAAAATAGTCGAAGCGTCGGTTGTGGGGAGCAATTACACCATTTCGCTACGCATAGACCCGCAAAAGAAGCATGGCGATTCGGCAATGTCTTCTAAACAAAAATCTGCGTCTGCTATTCCGGTTGTGTTATTGGTTGGAAAGCCAGGGGCGGGGAAGACAAAAATAGGCATGCAAATCAGTAAAAAACTTGGGCCTAATGTGTTCCATCTGTCGATGGGAGAATTCATAAGGTCCCAGATGCCGCATAAAACGCCGCTCACCCATGAACAGCGTCGAGATATTTATAAGCGTTTGACGGAATACTTAAAAACTAAGCCGCATATATCTTTGTTTCTTTTTGATAATAATCCCTACGGCAGCGACTCCTATGACGCTTTACAGGATTTCCTAAATCAAGGGAACTTCGAACTGGTGAAGGTCATCAATATTGATGTGACGGATGAAGCGGCTCTAAGCCGACAAGAGTCGAGAGGAAGGATAGATTCTATGGGAGTCTCTTTCCAGAATCGGCTGAATTATTACAATAATAACCTCCAAAAAAATGTCCCTGACCAGATCAAGAAGTTCGCCCAAGAAGGCCTTGTTCAAAACATAGATAACAATGAAAATGATAAAGGAAAAAGCGCGTTGGTAACTCTTTTTGAAGCCCTTTCTCCTCTTGCGCTTGAGGGATGTGAAAGGCTTGTCCGTCGGATGATTCCTCAATTACAAGCGCTCATTGCATCAGAGCAGGCGGTTGTTGTTAATGAATTGGCGCAAGAAATCATGAAAGAAGGGCTGTCTAAACTAGAAGAAAGGCTCGCCTTAAAATATCCCGATGTTCTAAAAGAAAATTTGCTTGTGCTTGAGGCTGAACATATTATTGCTGATCTAAAAAAACCTGCTGACCATGCCATGACAAGTGACGTGAAGGCTTTACTGGAATCGGCAAAGATAGCTGATAACAGTACTCTAAAAAAGATTTACGACGAGCTTAACAAGATGCCTAATGGCGCAGCGAGGGCGATTTACGACATACTTTATAAGACGACAAGCATGGATTTGGTAGAGGCCAATGATTTGGTTGAAGCATCCAAAATAGCCGCGAAAGAATTTTTTACTGGTTTTCAAAACTGGATGAATACCAAAGGCCAAGACCCTAAAAAGAAATTTATTTTGATGTTCGCTACAGGGAAAAGCCCGGAGATGGCGTATAAATTTATTGAGGATTATCTGCACCAGGATTGGACAAATGCCGACGTACGCAAAGGTTTAATAGCCCAAGGCATTGACCCGGATCGAAAACCAGACATGACCAGGGTCATTTCGTTTCATCTGGATACAATCATAGCTCAAAAAAGAGGAGAATATTTTGCCTTTTCCAATATTGTCAATAAATGGGATGACAGTTTCGGAATTCCTAAAGACCAGCGTAATTTCTTTCATGGTGATGTGATTTTATCCGATGATGGAAAATCTGTGCGGCAGATGACCGAAGAAGAGTTTTCAAAATTGCGTCAAGATATCCAGAAAAATGGGCTTAAAGTCAAAGATTATGTCGCCGGAAAACTGGATAAAGAAAAATTTGGCGTCCAATATGCGTTCTTTGAGGCGCTGAAGCTTCAGAATAAGATCATGACGGAAAAATTAAAAAGTTTAGGCGGCGCGGACATTGTTTTTGGCAGTACTGGCCCGGCCAATGACGGTTCAGGGCATATTGCTTTCGTGGAATCGGAGAGCTTAGATGAAATGGAAGCTTTTATAGCAGAGGCGAATCATCATATTTTAGCCGGACAGGCTTCTCAAGGTCGTGGTTATCAATCCCTGATGGGCAAGACAGGGATTGCTTCGTTCTCGCTCTCAGACATTACGCAGAACAAAGATGCAAAATTGATCATGATCGTCCTCGACAATAAAAAAAGGACCACGGTTAAAGAGGCCATCGAAGGAAATAATATGGCGATGCCTGTAGGAGCGCTTCGGAATGCAAAAGGAGTTTTTATCGTCGATAAAGGCTCGGCAGAAGATCTTCTTATCAATAAATATCCTTGGGATTTCCGGTTAATTGATGAGTCCGGCTGGACGGATTCTTTGCGCAAAGACTTTTTTGTCCGTGTGGCGCTTCGAAGTGGGAAAAAAGTGAAAGATCTGACCCGGGAAGATTTTCTTAATTTTGAACAGGACAAAACACATCCTTTAATCCTTTGGGCTCGGCGTCAAAACTTAAACGTGTTACTTAAAAAAGAAGGTTTTGACAAACAAAAAATGCGCGTTGCCGTAGAGACAAAATCAAATACTATTCTAACAGAAAATTTAGCAGAAAAACTCTGGGGTCAAGACTACGTTAATGAGTTTGAGGCTGCCAAGAAACATTTGTCCGATTTAGAAAAAAAAGCCCGTCAATCTACAGAAGACCTTTCTAGCCAAATCAATGAAGCTCGTCGGGAAGTTCGCCGTTTAAAAAAGACAATTATTGCTTTCGATCCTCATCCCGATGACCGGTTCTTAGCTGACCCGAACGCGTATCGACACTTAATTGCCCAGGGGCATCGCGTCATTGCCATTATGGCGACACCGGGCCTCTCAGGTGTTGGAGACGCTTTTACTCTTTCCATTCTGTCTCATATTTTATCTTGGGATGAAGAAAAATTTAACGCGGCAAAAAATACAGATAGAAAAACACTCTCTCAAAAATTATTGCAGGTCGCTCAACAAAGAAATTTTGAAAAACAGAATCTGCCCGATTATGAAATATGGAGCCGGATGACTTTTGAGGAAAAAGATTTACGGGCCGGGTTATTGCTTAATTACCTTGCGAACAAAATTTATCCCACTTTGACAGATTCCGATAAGCAGATGTGCCCTCAGGGCTTTGAAACCGTTGCTGATTTTAAACAGTTTTTTAATATCATAAAAAACGTCATTGATGCCCGGCAGGATTGGGGTTCTGCTTCTGTTAAAATAATGGATGAAATAAAAAGCGCAATTCGTGTCATTGAAGAAAAAACTGCCATGCTTTCGTGGGGCATTGCTTATGAGGATATTTACGATCCCATTAAGCCAAGCTGGTATTCTTCCGTCGGAAGGCTGGGGACAGCCAGCCAAAAAGATATTGAAAAGTTCATCGCGCTCCTTAAACAGGCAGGCCAGCTCGATGAGGGCGGACGTATTGACGCTGTTTTCGGTAACGGAGAAGGGTTCTCCGACTGGGAAGCGCATGCGTCTACGGAAGCCACGATGATTGCATCCTTATTTGCTCTAGACAATGAAGGCCTTTTAGACCATAAAACTTTTCGTTATATGACTTATGCCGGAGTTTGGGAAAGGATCAGGACTGAACAATCCAATCTCACCATTGCTTATTCCAAAAAAGAAAAAGAAAACCTGCACACAAAATTTTCTCAGCTTTATCCGTCTCAATCTCCGAATATGGCGCCGGATGCTTCTTATGATAGATTAATGTTATTCCCTCAATCCGTCGAGTTAAACGGAATCGCTACGAAAGAGGAAATCCTGTCTTTAATAGATCCCGACGATGAAATAGCAAAAATATTGATAGAAGGGGGTATGGCCCTCAACTTTAGGATCCACGATTTCTTTGATCCGGCAACACGAGAATTTTTAAAGACAAAAGTCACCGAATTGGAGCGCCTCAGAGATGATCTTAAGCGGACCAGCGCTCCGGCTTTGTATGGCAAACCTCCTTTACCGTCCGTCTTGACACGACGAGAGAAAGAGAAAAATGCTATCTTAGAGAAAATTTATCCGAAGCCAGACGACCCGTGGACGCAATTGGAAGGGGTTAATGACCGGTATTGGGAGAAATTTGCCGGGGAATTTGAAAAGGCCAAAGTAGCGGATACGTTCCCTGTAGATTTTTTAAATAAAATTTTGCGTAAGGTTATCAAAGATGCTCCGGTCCTGGAGATTGCCGCCGGAAGCGGCCGGGCCATGGTGCAAATGCGTGACCAAGGATATGATAACATCACCGGACTCGATATTTCTGCGGAAGCCCGTGAGATGGCCTTAAAGAAAGGCTTTGCCCCGGATAAATTTTTAGTTTCCAATATTAAGAAAGATGAGATCAATGGGACCTATGATGCTATTGTTGCCAATGATATCTTTCTCTATTTTACTCCTCGAGAATTGGATCTTGTGATGAGAAAAATACAAAATGCCTTAAAGCCTGGTGGCCGGCTTGGGTTTCGTTGGGCCGCGCAAAACGAAAAACAACCTCCGTTTAAACGTAAAGATAAAGGGACCGAGAAAGACCGATGGGTCGTTCATGCATCACAGCAAATGCTCAAAGATATCTTGGCTTTGTATGGCTTTAATCTTGTCGAGGAGCCCAAGATAATTCCTGAACCGATTTATGGCGGAAATGCCTTTGTGGATTATTGGTATGTCGTCGCTGAGAAAACATCCGACGCGGCGCTTATAACAGACAAAAAAGTCGGTGGGATCGATATGAATAATATTAATTTAAAAGGTAACGATAAAGGCGTGTTTCAATTTGATCCGTCGATTATGAAGAAATTCGAAGACATGGACATCGACGGGTTTGTGCCGGTAATCATTGAATTAACGCCGGTAACCAGTATTCTTCCTCTGCTAGGTTTATCAGCGCAGAAGGAAGAAAAAGTAGCTTTATCTCACCGTTAAATCCATGTTTTATTTAACGTTATATTTTCTCGGGAATAAAAAATAGTTGTTGCGAGTTTCTTTTGTCTCAGTATAATTAACCTTGATTCAAAAATAAAAATGGGCACATTGAGGTGCCTGTTTTAGTAAAACGCAAAGAAGCGTCCTTAGAAAGGTTATGGTTACGTATCCTTTCTGATGGCGCTTTTTTTGTTTTATCGGCACGGGAGCCGATTAAAACGGTGGAACAATGACGTTCTGTCTTTGGGGTAAACTTACAAAAAAATTTTATGAAAGGAAGAGAAAATGGTGAATACAACTGACACCCTTTTCGTGTTATTATCAGCAGCATTGGTGATGCTGATGACTCCCGGATTGGCCCTCTTTTATGGAGGGATGGTTCGTAGGAAAAATATTTTAAGCGTTCTCATGCAATGTTTTGTGGCGTTGTGCCTTTTAAGTGTGCAGTGGATATTTTTCGGATATAGCTTGGCATTTGCGCCGGGCAATGGATTCTGGGGAGGATTTTCTTGGTTGGGATTAAATGGCGTGGGATTCACCCCTTTTGCGGATTATGCTCCGACGATCCCGCATCAAGTTTTTATGATCTTTCAGGCGATGTTTGCGGTCATTACACCGGCGTTGATCATCGGCGCTTTTGCTGAAAGGATGAAATTTTCCGCGTTTCTGGTTTTTACGCTTTTGTGGGCGACATTCGTTTATGACCCTTTGTGCCATTGGGTTTGGGGCAGCGGCGGATGGTTAAAGCAATTGGGTGTGTTGGATTTTGCCGGCGGGATTGTGGTCCATACGAGTGCAGGGATCGCGGCGTTGGTCACAGCCATTGTTATCGGACGGCGAAAGAACTTGGAACATACACCGCCTCCGCACAATCTTCCTTTTGTCGCTTTAGGGACTGGGCTTTTATGGTTCGGTTGGTTTGGTTTTAACGCCGGAAGCGCCTTGGCGGTCAATGCGGTCGCGGTCAATACTTTTGTCGTGACGAATACGGCTGCCGCCGCTGCGGGCTTAAGCTGGTGCCTTCTGGAATGGATCCGTAATGGAAAACCCACGGTCTTTGGGATCATGACCGGGGCCATTGCTGGTCTTGCGACCATTACCCCCGCGTCGGGATTTGTAAGCCCGATGTCCGCACTTGCTATTGGGGCCATGGCGAGTATCATTTGTTTTATTTCCGTCGCGATTATGAAACCAAAATTCGGCTACGATGATTCTCTTGACGCTTTTGGCGTTCATGGCATCGGAGGGATCTTAGGGACTTTAGCCGTCGGATTGTTCGCCTCAAAGGCGGTCAATCCTGCTGGCGCCGACGGATTATTTTTCGGCAATCCACAACAGTTTTTCATTCAACTTATTGGCATTCTCGTTGCAAGCGGCTATGTCGCTATTGCCACGTGGGTAATTTATAAATTTGTCGATATATTCTTCGGCGTACGGGTCAAAGAAACCGAAGAGATCATTGGCCTCGACTTAACGCAGCATCGTGAAGGGGCTTATACGATATTAGAGTAAAACATTCTTTCAGTCAGGAGGAGAACATGAAACTCATTATTGCCATTATTCAGCCTTATCGGTTGGAACACGTCAAGAAGGAATTATACGCGGTGGAAGTGAATCTTATTACGGTCAGCGAGGTCTTAGGCCACGGCCGGCAAAAAGGGATCACAGAAGTCTATCGCGGTGTTAAAGAGACCGGGAATCTTTTACGGAAGATCCGTTTAGAGATCGCGGTCAATGATAATTTCGTCGAACCGACCATTAAGGCCATTGTCAAAGGGGCCAAAACAGGCAATACCGGCGACGGGAAAATCTTTGTCATGGATTTACAGGAATGTATCAGAATCCGTACCGAAGAACACGGGTCCATCGCGATTGGATAAATCTTCAAGGGCCTGAATTTTTATTAAGAAAGAAATAGCCCCCTGCCATTAATTTGTTGCAGGGGGTTATTGTTTGGGACTAAAATATAATTTTAAGAATAAGATTTCTAATAAATTTCTAAAAAAGAAATAATAAATCTTGGAAAGTCTGATATAATTCAACATACGTTTAAAATTGCTGAATAAGAGGGGGAAAAGGAGAACTTTGGTGACAAAGCTTGATACGAAAGCGTTGGACAAAGTTATCGCTCGGTATGAAGGCAAGCCTGGCAGGCTCCTGAGTATCCTCGAAGATGCCCAGAAATTAGATGAGCATCAATATCTTTCCACTTCGG
This sequence comes from Candidatus Omnitrophota bacterium, assembly GCA_015233405.1. Lineage (GTDB taxonomy): Bacteria > Omnitrophota > Gorgyraeia > Zapsychrales > Zapsychraceae > JADFXT01. The sequence goes on from JADFXT010000010.1 coordinate 96,405, forward strand.
CATTGGAATACGTCAGCGAAAAGACCGGCATTCCCCTTTCCCGCATTTATTCCGTCGTGACTTTTTACGCATTCTTCAGCTTAAAGCCCCGAGGAGACCATTCGATTACCGTTTGTCGCGGCACCGCTTGCCACACACGTGGTTCCAAAAAAATGCTGGACTATTTAAAACAGATCTTGGATTTGAAGGAAGATGAGTCTTCCGGCCAGCAGAGCAAGGTTTTTTTAACGACCAAAGACAATCAATTTACCTTGATGACGGTCGCCTGTTTCGGACAGTGCGCGTTGGCCCCTGTCGTCGAGATTGATGGGACAATTTATAGTAATGTGACCGAGCGCAAGCTTAAAGGTCTTATTGATAATATCCGCCGCAAAGGAAAAAATAAGAAATGACCGGCGCAGCCAATACCATTAAAGAACAAGGAATGAAAAAAATATTTCCGCAAAAGGTCCGCATTGCCGTCGGAATGGGCACGTGCGGCATCGGGAATGGCGCAGATGAAGTCTATCGTGCGCTGGAAAAGAAAATCAAAAAAAGAAAACTCAAGATTTATCTGACCAAAACCGGATGTTTTGGCTTTTGTGCTCAGGAGCCGTTGGTCAACGTCCAGATCCCCGGCAAACCGCTCGTTATTTTTAAGCAGGTCAAGGTCGCCGATGTAAATCAACTGATGAATTTTGCCGCGGGTGGCAAAATTCCTCCAGCGAATATTTTGTGCAAGATTGAGAGTTGGCATTTCTTAGCGGGGAAACATATTTTTGGAAAAGATTATCCTAATATCCCGCTTTGGAATGAAATCCCATTTTTTAAAGGACAAAAGAAAATCGTCTTAAGAAATGCGGGTCTTATTAATCCTGAAGATATTGAAGAATATGTCGCGGTAGGCGGATATAGTGCTTTGGACAAGGCGCTTAAAAGCATGACGCCGGTCCAGGTGATCGAAGAAGTCAAAAAATCGAAATTGCGCGGGCGCGGCGGGGCAGGATTCCCGACGGGAATTAAATGGGAACTGATGCAAAAAGTCCCGGCTGAAGAAAAATATATTATTTGTAATGCTGATGAAGGCGACCCCGGCGCTTATATGAACCGTAATGAAATCGAAAGCGACCCGCATTCCTTGATCGAAGGCATGATCATCGGGGCGTACGGCATGGGGGCATCGAAAGGCATTGTTTATGCGCGCGCGGAATATCCTTTGGCCGTCGAGAGATTGAAACTTGCTATCCGCCAGGCGCGCGAATGCGGCCTTCTGGGAAAAAATATTTTAGGGTCAACGTTTAGTTTTGATATTGACGTGGTCGAAGGCGCGGGGGCTTTTGTCTGCGGCGAAGAAACGGCTTTGATGGCGTCTATCGAAAGTGAAACCGGTCGTCCTCGTCCTCGTCCGCCATTCCCGGCGGAAAAAGGGCTTTATGGAAAGCCGACCACCATCAATAATGTGGAAACATGGTTTAATATCCCGGTCATTATTGGAAAAGGGTTTGATTGGTTTACTCATACGGGTACAGATAAAAGCGCTTGCACCAAGGTCTTTTCTCTCGTCGGGAAAATCAAGAATACAGGGCTCGTTGAGCTGCCACTGGGCACTCCTTTAAAGACAATCGTTTATAATATCGGCGAGGGGACTGGCACCAAACGCAGGGTCAAAGCTGTCCAAACGGGAGGGCCTTCCGGCGGATGCATTCCGGTGGAGCTTTTTGAAACGGTCGTGGATTATGAAACATTGGGGGCCTTAGGCGCTATCATGGGTTCCGGTGGGATGGTCGTTATGGACGACGATAATTGCATGGTCGACGTGGCGCGGTATTTTACGGAATTTACCACATCGGAGTCTTGCGGGAAATGTACGCCCTGCCGGGAAGGATTATTTCAGCTTCTTAAGATGGTCAAAGATGTTACCGACGGGCATGCCTCTCCGAATGTCTTAGCGGATTTAGATGAGTTGGGGACCGTGATTAAAGATACAGCGCTTTGCGGTTTGGGGCAGACAGCTCCGAACCCGGTTTTGACGACCATGAAATATTTTCATAAAGAGTATATCGAGCATATTCAAGAAAACCGTTGTGATGCAGGGGTCTGTCAGCCGCTCTTTCTTTCTCCGTGCGAGAATGATTGTCCTCTTCACATGAACATCCCGGGATATCTGGAGTTGTTCAAGGAGCAGAGGCTTGAGGATTCTTTTGAAATGATCATGCGTTATAATCCTCTTCCGGCGTCAACGGGAAGGATATGCCATTTTCATTGTAAGATGCGCTGCCGCCGGGAAGACCTGGACCAGCCGATCGCCTCTGGGGAAAGTCATCGTTATATTGCGGATACTATTTATAAAGCAAAAAAAGAAAAAGCGGTCATCGAGAAATTGGTCAAAGGGAATTTCCCTAAGACGGGAAAGAAAGTCTCCATTATCGGCGCCGGGCCCGCGGGTCTGACGGCCGGATTTTATTTGGCTAGGCTTGGATATGACGTCACAATTTATGAAGCCCAGGCCGAACCCGGCGGGATTTTACGCTACGGCATTCCCGAATACCGTCTGCCTAAGGCCGTGCTTAAAAAAGAAATTGAAAATATCAAGAAGTTCGGCGTCAAGATCCTCTGTAATCAAAAAATTGGCACGGATGGTCTTAAGAAAATAACGAAAGCCAGCGATGCGGTTTTTGTCGCGACGGGTGCTTATAAAGATATGATGCTCGACATTCCCGGAGAATATCTAAAAGGGGTCATGGCCGGAAGCGCCTACTTAGAGGATATTGCCTTAGGCAAGAAAGTTGCCCTCGGCAAGGACGTTTTAATTATCGGCGCGGGTAATGTTGCGATTGACGCGGCGCGGACTGCATTTCGTTTCGGCGTTAACGTGACTGTCGTTTACCGACGGGAAAAAGAAGACATGCCGGCCAACAAGGATGAGATTTCCGAGGCGGAAAAAGAAGGCATTAAATTTGTCTTTTTGGCCGCACCAAAAGAAATTTTAGGTGATGGGAAAAATAAAGTTAAAGCGCTTAAGGTGGAAAAGATGATTCCCGGCGAGTTTGACCTGTCCGGCAGGAAACGTCCGGCGGCGACGGGCGAGACTTATGATATTGCCTGCGATACGATCCTTTTGGCAATTGGCGAGCGGGTTGAGTCGGAGTTCTTAAGCCAGGCTGGCATTTTGGTTAACAAAAACGGAACAGTCCAAGCGAACCACGTTACATTAAAAACGAACTTGCCTAACGTGTTTGCTGGTGGAGATTTGGTCATGGGGCCGGCGACGGCCGTCGAGGCCATGGCACATGGATTACGGGTAACGCAAGCCATTGACCGTCAATTGAGCGGCGAAGACAGATTAATGAATCTTTTTGCGCCGGTTTTTGTTTACGAGAATATTGTTCCTACAGTGCCGCATCCTGCTAAAAGACAGCAAGGCAAGAAACTTGGGTTAAAGCAAAGAAAAGGTAGTTTTAAAGAAATTTCTGCGGGCCTCACGGGCGCGCAAGTAAAAGTTGAAGCGTTACGCTGTTTACGATGTGATGTGAAGGAATCATAGAGGAGATCGGATGGCTGACAAGTTGTTTCAGGTAAAAATCGACGGAAAAAATTATGAGATTGCCGCGGGCACTTCGATTCTTAAGGCGTGCCAGGATATCGGCATTGCGATTCCGACACTCTGTTATCTTGAGGGCGTGAGCGAGGCTGCGGCATGCTCTTTGTGCCTGGTTGAAATTAAAGGCGTCAAGCCTTTGATGCGCGCTTGTGTCACGAAGGTCAGAGATGGCATGGAGGTCAATACCTTTTCTGCGCGCGTCAACAAAGCCCGTAAGGTCAATATGGAGCTTTTGTTGGCGGGGCATCCTAAGGATTGTTTTGTTTGCGACCGTAACCAAGATTGCGAACTGCGTCGGATGGCTTTTGAGATGGGAATTCGTGAGGTCCGGTTCCCTAAAGTCACTACGCTAGAAACAGAGGTGGACATTTCCTCGCCGTCGATTATCCGCGATCCTAATAAATGTATTTTATGCCGTCGGTGTGTGAGTGTTTGTAGCGCGATCCAGGCGGTTCATGCGATTGATGCGGTGGGCCGCGGGAAACAAACCAAGATCTCGACGTATGGCGATAAAGGGTTGGGACATGTGGCGTGTATCAATTGCGGGCAATGTTTGCTGGTCTGTCCGACGGGCGCTTTGACCGAACAAACGAAGGTCTCCGATATTTGGAGGGCTTTGACCGACCCCAAGAAGATCGTGATGGTCGAGACTGCTCCGGCGGTGCGCGCGGCTATTGGCGAGGAATTCGGGCTTGAACCGGGCACGTTAGCGACGGGGAAAATGGTCGCCGCTCTACGCAGACTTGGCTTTAATAAGGTTTTCGATACACAGTTTAGCGCGGATTTGACGATCCTGGAAGAAGGCCACGAGCTGATTGAACGCATCAAGAATAAAGGCGTTTTGCCGTTGATCACCTCTTGCTCTCCGGGATGGATCAAGTTCGCCGAGCATTTTTATCCGGGGATATTAAAAAATCTTTCGACGTGTAAATCGCCCCAGCAGATGTTCGGGGCTATCGCGAAGACTTATTACGCCGAGAAGATGAAGGTCGACCCGCGCGACATCGTGGTCGTTTCCATTATGCCGTGCGTCGCCAAGAAATTCGAGGCGGATAGACCGGAAATGGACAGCGCGTTTCATTATTGGAAAGATACGCTCAAATTAAAGCCCGAGGACCATTTTAAGGACGTGGATTTTGTTTTAACGACCCGAGAAGCCGGCCGAATGGTCAGAGAGGCCGGAATTGATTTTGTGCATTTGCCAGATGAGGATTTTGACGCTCCGCTCGGAGTTTCTACAGGCGCCGCCGTCATCTTCGGCGCCACGGGTGGTGTTATGGAAGCTGCTTTACGTACCGCGTATGAAGTATTAACCGGGAATCCTTTACCGAAGATAGATTTTGAAAGTGTCCGCGGTTTAAAAGGGATCAAGACGGCCGAGGTCGACATCAATGGCATGAAAGTCAAGATCGCGGTCGCCCACAGTCTCGGGCATGCGCGTGTTTTATTAGATGAGATCAAAGAAGGCAGATCTCCGTATGCCTTTATCGAGATCATGACCTGTCCTGGCGGATGCATCGGCGGTGGTGGGCAGCCTTTACCAACGAATACAGTCGTCCGGCAGAAACGTATTGACGCTATTTACAGAGAAGATAAGAATAAACAGTTGCGCAAATCCCACGAAAATCCTGCGGTCCTTGCCTTGTATAACGAATTTCTCGGTAAGCCTCTCGGTGAGAAATCCCATCATCTGTTGCATACAACTTACGTGAAAAGATAGAAACGGAAATCTTCCTTCCTTTTTTCATTGGACATATTGAACATATACGGTTACAATATCTCCCAACTATAACTGCTACTGAAAGGTTTTTCACCCATGCTTGATAGAACAAAAGAACGTTTTCGTTTAAGAATCATTATCCCGGCGTTTCCAGCGTTTAATATTTATTCCTACATCGCCGACAGGACGACGGCTTTAGGCCCGGTCTGTGTTGCGACCGCCGCCAACAAACTTCAGCACTGGGATGTCGAAGTTATCGACGAGAATAATCTGCGTATGCATGGTCCCCGCGGCCCCATTGGCGCGGACCATAAATTATTACAATGGATCAGACCGGCGGATGTTGTCGGGTTTTACGGCGGGCTCACCTCGACCATTCCGCGGCTTTATGAACTTTCGAATTTTTATAAGAAGGCGGGTTGCATTACCTTGGCCGGCGGACAGCATTTTCTTGAAGAGAATATTGAGGAAGGTCTTAATTCCAACCTTGATTATATTATCCGTGGCGAGGCTGAAGAAACCATTGAAGAATTTCTTTTGGCCCTTGAGAACAACAAGAGCCTTGAGGGCATTAAAGGTTTGGCATACCGGCAAAACGGAAAAACAGTTTTAACGCCTGAGCGGCCTGAGATCACTGATTTCGACCAGTTCCCCATTCCGGATTTTTCTTTGGTGCGTTATGCCAGGATCATTATGTATCCGGTCGGAAGAATCCGCGGCTGCGGGATGAACTGCGAGTTCTGCACGGTCAAGGGTAATATCCGCTGCGCGTCTCCGGAAAGGCTCATGGAACAGATCAGCCTTTTATTGGAGACCAAAGACGCTCGCCACTTTTTTGTCGTCGACGATTTATTTGGCCAGCAGCGTTCGGAAACGTTACGCTTTTGTGAATTGCTTAAGAACTATCAGCTGGCGATCAAAAAACGTTTGGACCTGGCGGTCCAGATCAGGCTTGATAAGGCCAAGGATGCCGAGCTTTTGACCGCGATGAGAGCGGCTGGGATCAATATTGTTTGTATCGGTTATGAGTCTCCCGTCGAGGAAGAACTCGAGGTCATGAACAAGCATTTAAAGTCCCAGGACATGGTCGACCTGACAAAGCTTTACCATAAGGCTGGTTTTATTATTCACGGAATGTTTATCTTTGGATATCCGGCGAAAGAGGGGACATCCTTTACCCTGTCCATCGACGAGCGCGTCAAGGCCTACAGAAATTTCATCAAGAAAGCCGGCGTCGATACGATTCAGGTTCTTTTGCCTGTTCCGCTTCCCGGCACGGAATTCCGTAAAAGACTTCAAAGTCAGAACAGGATCTATCCTAAAGAGCGTTTGGGATGGGAATATTATGACGGGAATTTTCCTCTTTTTGAGCCTGACCCGCCTATCACGGCAGAACAGATGCAAGAGGCCGTTAAGAAGATCATGGGAAAATTTTATCGGTTCCGCCATATGTTCATGATTTTGGTGAATATCATTCTTTTCCCGTCGATGATCTTTTATCTTCACAATATCAAGCCTGGCTGGCGCCAGTGGTACCGTCAATGGCGTAATCATCTGATCCGTTTCGGCGGATGGATGACATTTCGCGGATGGATGGCCGCATTCAAGAAAGATCCGTTCAGTGAAAATTTGCAAAAAGCCAAAGAGGACTTAACTGCGCAGAAAGGTTTGAAAAAATAATGCCTAAGGCCTCACAAGGCTGATGGGTGAAAAATTTTTCTTGCCAAATTTCAAAAAAGGAGTATAAGCTAAAATTAACAACCCTGAAAAGAAAGGGGCGTGTGATTTGAGCTTAAAAATTCTAACATATATTCCAAGCGATTTCTGAAGGGCAACTCGAAATGAAAAACGAGTTGCCCTTTTTTATTGGCCTGCCTTTTAATGTTCTTAAGAAAGAGATCATCAACCCCTTAGTGAGCTTTAGTGAGCCGCAGGGGTTACCTCAAAAAATTCAAATTTTTTAAAAATATTTTTTAATACCAAAGGGGGTGAATTATGAAAAGACTCGTAGATGTCCATACGGACGAAATCATGGCCGGGAGTGCAGAGACAATTCTTCATTCCGATGCCAAGCGCGCCTGCATGGTCCTTTGCGCCTATGATTCCATGAAGAAGATCGGCGGATTGGCACATGCCATGTTTTTATCAGGACCGGCAGCTGAAAAGAAACACAGCTCAGCGGCCATCCGTGAAGCAGACAGGGCCATTGATGAGATGCTTTCCGATATGATGATGATGGGGGCCAGGAAAGAAAACATCGAAGTGTGTTTTATCGCCGGAGAAAATGTTCCCCATAAACAAAATGACCCCGAATACAATAAAACCCTTACTTCCGCTTTGGAGGTTTTAAAGCAGAAACAAATTAAACTCCGTGAAGGTTCCCTCAACGACGTTGGCAACAGGCATATCTGTTTTGACGTGGAGACAGGCAGCGTTTCTACCACAGAAAAATAGTCACGGCACGAAGCCCTTTGAGCCCTAATCCTCAAAGGGGCAAGAAAGGATGTCCGGCCTATGAATGTCAATCAAAAACGTGATATTGTCCTCGTAGGGCATGCTCACTCTGGTAAGACGACCCTTGCAGAGAGCATGCTTTTTTTATGCGGGGCCACGTCCCGCAAAGGGGATGTGATGCAAGGCAGTTCCATCAGTGATTATAATGACGACGAGCGTGATCGTAAAATTTCCATCAACGCCAGTTTCCTTAATGCCACGTTTAAAGACCATGGCCTTCAGATCATTGACACTCCCGGTTATTTGGATTTTATCGGAGAAACAGTCTCTTCCTTAAAAGTTTCCGATGGGGCCGTTATCGTCGTGGATGCGGTCAGCGGCGTCGAAGTCGGCACCGAAGATGTCTGGCAGCGCCTGGATTCGCTTCAAATCCCAAGGCTTATTTTTATTAATAAGATCGATAAGGAAGGCGCTGATCTTACCGAGACGATCAATACCATCAAAGACCAGCTTTCGACACGCGCGGTATTACTGAATCTCGATTCGTCGGACTTCATCGAAGCCGTTGCCGAAAGTGACGACCAGCTTCTTGAAAAATATTTGGACAAAGGGTCCTTGTCCCGGGAAGAAGTCGAAGGTGCTGTCCGTAAGGCGGTCCTGGAACGAAAACTCTTTCCCATTTTGACGGGAAGTGCCTCGTCCGATAAAGGCGTTAAAGAACTCTTAGACGCTATTATGGCGTATTTACCTTCTCCTCTCGACCACATGCCATTTAAAGTCAAAGATCCTGTAAATCATACAGAGAAAGAAATCGAGTCTAGTTCCGACGGGCCATTCGCGGGATTTGTTTTTAAATCGATGTTCGACCCGCATTTGGGGCATTTGTCCTTGATGCGCGTTCTTAGAGGAACGCTTAACAGCAATAGTGATTTTATCAATGCGAACAATTCGACCAAGGAACATATCGGCGGGATTACGATCCTTCAGGGAAAAGACCAGGTGACGGTTTCTCAAGCCAGATGCGGGGATATTGTGGCGTTGCCGAAGTTGAAAAATACCCACGTCTCGGATTGTTTATGTGATGCCAAAGAGAAAATTTCTTTGGACCCGATTGAATTTCCCGAGCCGTCTATTTCCGCGTCCATTAAGCCAAAGACCCGGGAGGACGAAGAAAAGATCTCGAGTAGCCTTCACCGGCTTTGCGAAGAAGATCATACGTTCCAGGTCAAGCGCGACGAGGAAACCAAGGAGCTGATTGTTTCCGGCGTGGGAGATCTGCATCTTAAAATCCTCATGGACCGGATGAAAAGCCGCTATCACGTCGATGTGGAAGTCGGCAAGCCCAAGGTTTCTTACCGTGAAGCCATCAGCAAAACCGCGCGCGCCCGGTATAAATATAAAAAGCAGTCCGGTGGGCGTGGGCAATATGGCGACGTGGAACTTGAAGTTTCTCCGCTTCCCAAAGACGGGCTGGATTACGAGTTCTTAAATAAAATCTTCGGCGGGGCTATCCCAAGAAATTTTGTCCCCTCGATTGAAAAAGGCGTCGTCAAAGTTCTTAAGGAGGGTGTCTTGGCCGGTTATCCTCTGACGCATGTTCAAGTCAAAGTCATCGACGGGTCTTATCACGACGTGGATTCCTCCGATATGGCGTTCCAGATCGCCGGCGCCTTGGCCATGAAAGACGCGCTTAAGTCTGCGGGGCTTATGTTGCTGGAACCGATCATGGACGTAACGATTGTGGTCCCGGCGGATTTTATCGGCCCTATTTCCGGCGATATCAGCGGCAGGCGTGGGCGTATTTTGGGAGCGGAAGGCCGCGGGAAAAAAGAAGTCGTTAAGGCGCTGATTCCGCTTAATGAAATGTTTAGTTATGCCACTGACCTGCGTTCTATGACACAGGGCCGCGGCAGTTATTCCATGAAGATGTCGCATTATGAGCATGCGCCGGCTAAAGTGACGGACATGGTCACTGCCGAGAGGCAGAAACAGACGGC
>JADFXT010000010.1:106183-106958 GCA_015233405.1 Candidatus Omnitrophota bacterium
AAACTTAGAGTATTAAGTGCTGACCCCGTAGAGCGCTCATTTCAGGCGAGCTACGGGGTCATTTTTTAAGAGGATTATCCTGCGACCGTTTCTTTTTTTACTTTTTGAGCAATATCTTTTCCAACCAATTTCTCTACGATAGTCAAGGCAAAGGCGTATGCCGTCCCTGCCCCGCGGCTGGTGATGATATTCCCGTCGATAACAACAGGTTCTTCTTTAAAAAGGGTGGTTTTGTCGAATTGTTTTTCCATGCCCGGAAAGCAAGTAGCGGTTTTATTCTTAAGGATGCCTAGCGGAGTTAGGACCACGGCCGGGGCCGCGCAGATGGCTGCGATTATTTTTCCATTTGTATTGGCGTCTTGAACGATTTCGTTAACGGCTTTCGAGGCGGCCAGATTGGAAGCGCCGGGCATGCCACCGGGTAAAATCACCGCATCAAAATCTTTGCTAACATCTTCGATTTTTTTATCTGTTAGGACGGTGATTTGGACGCGGGCGCCTTTGATCTTGGTGTTGCCGACACCGGCGGTCGTTACGTCAACACCGGCGCGTTTTAAAAGGTCAATAGGCGTGACCGCTTCAATTTCTTCAAAGCCTTCTGCAAGGATGACCAGGGCTTTTTTCGGCATAGGAGTTCTCCTTATTTTTCGGGGGCTTCTTTATGAACAATCTTGTAAGCTTTTTATCACGAATGGAGAGCTTTCGTCAACAGAAGTTTTTTCCGACGGAGCCTGGCTTTAAGAAAATCATTTCTTGAAAAAAGGCAAGAAATTGC
>JADFXT010000010.1:107012-110761 GCA_015233405.1 Candidatus Omnitrophota bacterium
GCTTTTCGGGATCGTTTATGCCATTGTGGTGGCTGTCGGTTCCGCCATGGGCCGAGGGAATTTTTATTTTTATTTGGGACTTTCTTTTGGGTTCATGTTCATCCAATACCTGATTGGCCCTAAGCTCGTCGAATGGTCCATGAGGGTGCGGTACACCAACAAAAATGAATCTCCGGAGCTTTTTGCCATGGTCGAGGACTTGGCCGTACGCGCCGGAATCCCTACGCCGAAAATCGGCATTGCGCAAATCCCGATCCCTAATGCGTTTGCTTTTGGGCGAGGGATCCGCGATGGCCGCATTTGCGTCACGTCGGGGATTATGCAACTATTGAACCCGGAAGAATTGAAGGCCGTCTTAGGGCATGAAATGACCCATTTAAAAAGCCGCGATGTGATCACTATCACTTTGCTGTCCGTCATTCCGATGATCCTGTATCGCATTGCCTGGCATTTTTTCTGGGGCGGAAGCCGTCGAGATGACCGCGGGAATAACGTCATCCTTATTGGAATCGCAGCGTTGGTCTTTTATTTCATCACAAACCTGTTGGTCCTTTATGCGTCGAGGATCCGCGAATATTTTGCCGACGAAGGCTCGGTAAAGTTGGGTAACAAGCCAGCCGCTTTAGCCACAGCACTTTATAAACTCGTTTATGGCTCCGCTTGCATGGATAAATCTCTTTTAAAAGAAACAGAAGGGCTTAAGGCTTTCTTCGTCAATGACCCGTCGCAAGCCATGAATGAAATCCGTGAATTAAGCCAGCTTGATCTTGACCGAAATGGTACGATTGACAGCAGTGAATTGGCTTTATTAAGGGGAAAAAGCATTCGAGTGGGGACGGGAGATAAATTTATGGAGGCGTTAAGCACGCATCCTAATATGCTTAAACGGATTAAGCGTCTTTCAGAACTCAGTTAAAATATTTTTAGGGGGATGTTTTTTTCTTGACGAAATCTTAGCCATTCCCTTATAATAGCATCAGATTTTTGTTCTTCTAAAAGACAGCCATAGATAGGGATAGTTATTTTGGATTCTTATCTATTTAACAATAGATTATTGTTTGCGATTGATTTCTTTAATGAGTTTTTCAACTTCCGAGGAACAGCATGAAATCAAGAACGGCTCTCTTTTGTGAAGTCAACGCCAGTTTTATCAATCTCCTTCTTTTTGGCATTATCCTTTTTGAAAGTGTTCCTTTCTTTCATGCCTCGCATCAAATTGTTGTTATTCCATTAACCATCGTCCTTTTTATCCTGCATAATATTTGTTCCATGTCGCGCAAGGTTTGTGTTAAAGAGCAAAACGTGGACGAGCGAAATCAGCTGATTAAAATTATCGAGTCGACGAGCGATCTAGTGGCCTTGGCCACATTAGATCGTAAAGTTCTTTATATGAACAGCGCCGGTAAAAGGATGTTGGGGTTATCACAGAGTGAAGGCTCCACGATTCAGGACATAGGCGATGCGCATCCGTCGTGGGTTTTAAATACGATATTTAATGAAGGGATTCCAACGGCTTTGGCAAAAGGCGTTTGGAATGGAGAAACGGTTCTTTTGCATTCAAGCGGAAAAGAAATTCCTGTTTCCCAAGTGATTATGGCCCACAAAGATTCTGAGGGCAACGTTGATTATCTTTCGACGATCATGCGCGATATTTCGGACAGAAAAGAGATCGAGCGTGATATTTTGAATCAAGGCTTTAGGATCCGCGCCCAACAGGCGGCCATTATCAAATTGGCAAGTTCGAATTCTTTGGCGCAGTGCAGTTTTGATGATTGCTTAGGTCAGATCACAGAGCTTGCGGCGGAAACCCTTTCTGTTGAACGGGCGAGCATCTGGCTATTTAGTGAAGATAAAAAAGAATTAAACTGCATCGACCTTTTTGAAAAGTCCCTCATGAAGCATTCACATGCAGCATCTTTGGATGTCTCTAAGCATCCTAAATATTTTAATGCCATAAGAACAAGCCGGGCGATTGATGCTTATGATGTTTATCAGGATGAACGAACAAACGAATTCGCGGAAGACTATTCAAAGGTTTATAAGATTTCTTCCTTGTTGGATGCGCCGATTCGTTTGGAAGGAGTTGTTGTCGGCGTGGCTTGTTTTGAACATACCGCCGAGAAACGTTTTTGGACTAATGATGAAATTGCTTTCGCCGGAGAGCTGGCCGATCAGGTGACACAGCTTCTTATCGCCCAGGAAAAGAAAAAATCTCAAGAAGCCCTTAAAAGAAGCGAAGGGATGTTGCAGGGCGTTTTTCGGTCAGCGCCTATCGGTATTGCTTTCTCAATTAACAGGAATTTGTTGTGGGTCAATAACCGATTTTGCCGGATGTTAGGCTATTCTTCCGAGGAGCTTGTGGGTCAAAATGTGCGGATACTTTACTTTAATGAATCGGAATACGCCCGTGTGGGAGAGATCACCACGTCACAATTAAGGGACTTTGGTTCCGGTTCCGTCGAAACAAAATTGAGATGTAAAAACGGTGAACCCATGGATGTTTGGCTTGTCCTTTCCGCGATTGATCCGAAAGATTTTTCTAAAGGGGTCACGGGAACGGTCATGGATATTTCGGGACGTAAAAAAGCAGAGGAAGTTTCTCATAAACTTTCCAGGGCCGTCGAGCAAAGTCCTGGGTCCATTATCATTTGCGACATCAAAGGAACCATTGAATACATCAATTCCAAATTTACAGAAATCACCGGATATCTTCCCGGGGATGTGGTCGGTCAGGACATCCGCATGCTCAGGTCCGATTATGTGTCGGAGCGGCAGTATAAAGAAATGTGGAGAAAAATTTCAAGCGGACGGGAATGGTCCGGGGAATTATGCAGCCTTAAGAAAAATGGAGATTCTTACTGGGAATATGTTTCGATAACTCCCATTAAAGATACCAATGGCGTTATTACTAATTATCTCGTCGTTAAAGAAGATTTAACGGTCAGAAAAGAATTCGAGACCCGCTTGGAGCATCAGGCGAATTTTGATGCGCTCACGGATCTTCCCAACCGCGTCTTGGCTTTTGATCGATTATCTCAGGCCATTGTTCGAGCCCAGCGTACAAGACATATCGTCTCTTTGATGTTTGTCGACTTGGACCAGTTTAAGATCGTCAATGAAACATTGGGACATTCCATGGGAGATATGCTGATTATTGAAGCCTCCCGGCGTTTAAAAACGGTTACACGCGACAGCGATACGATTGCTCGTTTGGGAGGCGATGAGTTCTTAGTGATCTTGCCGGATCTAGCCAGTCCAACGCAGGCAGAGATCGTCGCCAAAAAAATCCTGGAAGCCCTCTCCAGACCTTACCTGATCGAAGGCCGCGAGATTTTTATGACCGCCAGTATCGGCATCACGATCTGTCCCGACGACGGAGATGATCCGGTCACCCTTTTACGAAACGCGGACGCGGCGATGTTCCGCGCCAAAGATGAGTCGAGAAACACGCTGCACTTTTTTACCCATGAAATGAATGAGCATTCCAATAAACGCATGGGCGTTGAGTCCCAGTTGCGGCATGCTCAGGAGCGCGGAGAATTGTTTCTGGTTTACCAGCCGCTGATCGACGTTTCTTCAGGAAAATTATTCGGTACGGAAGCCCTTTTGCGCTGGAAAAATGATCAGCTCGGGATCATGCCGCCCAATTCTTTTATTCCTTTGGCAGAAGAGACCGGGCTTATTGTTCCTATCGGAGAGTGGGTCCTTGAAACGGCCTGTGCCCAGATCAAACAGTGGGAAGAAGACTT
>JADFXT010000011.1 GCA_015233405.1 Candidatus Omnitrophota bacterium
TATAGGACACGACGTTATAGGACATCCCGGAAAAATTAATCTTAAGGCCGTGCGTCAAATGCCCGCCGCAGGCCAAATCAAGCGCTAAAATTGTATCGCCGTAATTGAGCGCAGCCAGATAAACCGCCATATTGGCCTGCGAGCCCGAATGCGGCTGAACGTTAACATGCTGGGCGCCAAAAAGTTTCTTGGCCCGCTCAATGGCCAATTTCTCGGCGACGTCAATATATTCGCAACCGCCATACCATCGCGCTGCCGGATATCCTTCGGCGTATTTATTGGTCATGACAGAACCCTGCGCTTCCAAAACCGCCTCAGAGACAATGTTCTCAGAGGCAATCAGCTCAAGGTTGTTCTTCTGACGGTTAATTTCTTCAATGATCGCCTGGTAAATTTCTGGGTCTGTTTTTTTAAGATGCTCCATAACGTTTCCTTTTCTTAAGATTTGATCTTCAATCCTTTTTCTATTTTCTTGATTTGATCAACACGCCGCTGGTGCCGGCCGCCTTCAAAATCAGCCTCGAGCCACGTTTTAACAATCTTATGCAGATCTGCCTTTTTGGTAAACTTAGCGCCTAAAACGAGAATGTTGGCATTATTATGCTCTCGAGACAAACGGGCCGCCTCGGCGTTATAACACAATGCAGCATATGCTCCCGGCACTTTATTAGCGGTAATGGCCTGGCCAATGCCTGTCATGCACACAAGAATACCCCGATGGTCCTTGGACTTTGCCACTTCGCGGGCGACGTTATAACCGATCAGAGGATAATCGCACGACTCTTTGTCCGTCGAGGTTCCCATATCCACAACATCCAAACCTCGCTTCGTTAGGACCTTGATGATTTCTTGTTTAAGTTTAAACCCTCTGTGATCCGCGCCGATGAATACTTTCATAGATGTACCTTTCTTAACACTTATCCCGAGCCTTATAGGCTTTGGGATGAACCATCGGGTTAAGGAATCCTAAAAAAACTGCCCGCTGGTTCAAATAATTTCAACGATCTTTTTCACTGCTTCTTTAATAACACCTAAACATTGCCGGTAGGATTCATGCGATGTGCCTATCGGATCCGGAATATCCAGGTCTTCCTTCATACCTTCCGGTGAATGCACAAATTCTTTTAAAAGATAAATCCGCTGTTCAACCTCGGGAACACGCTCAAGGACTTGATGGCGATGCTCGCGGGTCATGACAAAAATCAGGTCAGCTTTTTTGATCATCATGCCCGTCAAAGGCTGCGACTGATGCCCGGAGGCGTTCATCCCTTGTTCTTTCAAAACAGCGACAGTCTCCAAACTTGCTGCAGTATGAAAAAAGACCCCTGTTCCGGCGGACAACACTTCCACGTCTTCACGACCTTTGACCGCCTGCTTTAAAAGATATTCCGCCATAACGGAGCGACAGCTATTTCCCGTACAAACAAAAAGGATCACCTTCTTTTTAACAAGCTTATCAATATCTTTTTGCGTTATGACCCCATCCCGTAAAACCTTAGGATGGTCAGAGCACAAATCCACAACCGTTGAGCCTTTGCCGATCTCAGATTTGCCACCGTCAATGGCCACCTCAACAAGCCCGTCTAAATCCTTAAGCGCTTCCGCGCAGGTCGACGGAGGAGGATTGCCTTCAAAATTTGCCGACGGAGCAGCCACCGGGCATTGGGCTTCCTCGACCAAAGACAAGGCTATTTTATTGTCCGGCATGCGGATCCCAATTGTTTTGCCCGCTTCTTTAGCCGGAACTACCACCGTCAACGGCCCAGGCCAATAGACATCAATCAACTTATAAAGGATCGTTTTATCAAACGAAGTGTAATTTGAAATCAACCTGTGGTGCGCGATCAAGATGGAGAACGGCTTGTCTTCTGAGCGTTTCTTAACTTCTCTGAGCCTGTTCATCGCTTGTGGATTCGAAAAATCTGCCGCTACGCCGTACACTGTCTCCGTCGGAAAAACAACAAGGCCGCCTTGTCGAATAATCTTGGCGCAATACCTGATGTCATGAATATCCGGTTCTTGAGGATGGAGTTTTATGACTTTTGTTCTCAATGCCATTAAAGGGCCTAGGGATTTTGATATCGTTTTCTGAACATCAGCGCGTCATGCTCAGCTCTAACCTGAATATCCATGAACCCTCGGATTAAAGAAGCCCAAAAAAACTGCCCGCGGGTTCAATTTAGGCTGATATCAAGGATTTTCTGACGCTGTTTTTGTTTATACTCTTCCAACTTTTTAGCTATCTCAGAATTTTCTGTGCCTAAAATCCGTAATGCCAATAATGCCGCATTCTGCGCACCTGGTTTGCCGATAGCAACGGCCCCGACCGGGACTCCCGGAGGCATTTGAACCGTCGACAATAAAGCATCCATTCCATTGAGAGATGTCGCGTCAATCGGAACTCCGATCACCGGAAGCGTTGTATGCGCGGCCACAACTCCTGATAAAGCCGCAGACGCACCCGCCCCACAAATAACGACCTTAAAACCTCTTTTCCTTAAATCTTCAGCATATTCCGCGGTTTCCTTCGGCGTGCGGTGAGCAGACAAGACCTTCATTTCATAGCCGACACCAAAATCTTTAAGGATGTTGGCCGTCTCTTCCATAATAGGCAAATCCGACTTGCTCCCCATCATCACAGCTACTTTAAGGTCAGACATAAAATCCTCCTGTCTTTTTAAGCAATAACTAAAGCCGCCCCACCACGTTGGTCTTTCGTAGCGCCTTCGCGCCGATGTCCCGACGGAAAAAGCACCGGTCAAAATGGATCTTTTCGACCATCTCATAGGCGTTCTTAATAGCGTCCTCGACATCATTTCCTAAGCTGGTCACGCCCAAGACACGACCGCCAGAGGTTAAAATTTTCTCACCTTCTTTTTTAGTCCCGGCATGAAAAACAAATCCGCGCGAATCATGGTCAAATTGTTCTAACCCCGTGATCTCTTTTCCTGTTTCATATTTTCCCGGATAACCTCCCGAACTCATCACGACACACACGCAAGGCCTTTTATCCCAGATCAGCTCGACATCATTGAGTTGTCCTTCACAGCTACCGTGCATTAATTCAACAAGATCATTTTTTAAACGCGGGATGATCGCCTGAGTTTCCGGGTCTCCGAAGCGCGTATTAAATTCCAGGACCATCGGGCCCATCGCCGTCATCATAATCCCGGCGTATAAAATCCCTTTAAAAGGCGTTCCTTCTTCTCTCATACCGGCAATGACCGGCTCGATCACTCGTTTCTCAACCTCGTCGATAACCTGCAACGTTGCGATCGGCGCCGGAGAATAAGCCCCCATCCCGCCGGTATTCGGCCCTAAATCATCATCAAAGATACGCTTATGGTCTTGGGCCGATTCTAAAACAACATAATTTTCCCCGTCGCTCATAGCTAAGATCGAAACCTCTTCCCCCAGCAAACAATCTTCAATAATGATCTTATCGCCGGCTTCCTTAAAAATTCTTTCTTGCATGATCTGGTCTACGGCACAGTTCGCCTCTTCAAGGGTTTTACAAATCACAACGCCTTTGCCGGCAGCCAGGCCATCGGCCTTGACCACCAGAGGAAACCGCGATCGCGTCAAAAAATCCTTCGCGGACTTGCTATCGCTAAAAATACGAAACGGTGCCGTCGGAATTCCGTATTTATGCATGAATTCCTTGGCAAAAACCTTGCTGCCTTCCAATTGTGCTGCGGCCTTTGCCGGCCCAAAGATCTTAAGCCCTTCTTTTTCAAACACGTCCACGATCCCTAAGACCAAAGGCGCTTCCGGCCCGACGACGGTTAGATCAATCTTTTTTTCTTTAGCAAACTTAAGTAACCCCGGAATATCTGTATCTTTAAGATCAACGCATTCCGCGATTTGTGCCATGCCGCCGTTGCCTGGCGCGCAATAAATCTTTTTGACCAAGGAGCTCTGTTTGATCTTCCATGTCAAGACATGTTCCCGCCCGCCGGAACCAATGATCAAGATTTTCATAGCAAGATCCTCTCGCTTCGATGTTCTATGACTTCCCCAATAAGGTAATGCTTGATTTTCCCTTTTTGAAGATAGACTCGCACCGCCGGGACATCCGCCTTGGCAAAGACCATCACAAGCCCAATTCCCATATTAAAAGTCCGATACATTTCTGCGTCGTTTATTTTACCTCTTTTTTGCATGATTTGAAAAATTTCCGGAACCGGCCAGGAATTTTTATAAATCGAGAAACATTTTCCCTGAGGCAGGATCTTCGTGAGTTTTTCATAATAGGCGCCGCCGGTAATATGCGCGATGCCATGAACATCAAATTTCTCTATAATAGGCAAAACATCTTTAACATAAATCCTTGTGGGTGCTAAAAGCTCCTTGGCGCGCGTCTTTTGTTCCTTTAAAGAAAAAACCTTTCGCACCAATGAATAGCCGTTCGAATGAATACCACTCGACGGTAATCCGATCATCTGGTCGCCAGTAGAAATCTTAACGCCGTTAATGATCTTACTTTTCTCAACAACACCGACGGTAAAACCAGCCAAGTCATAATCATCTTTCTTATACATCCCCGGCATTTCCGCGGTCTCTCCACCGATCAAACTGCAACCGGCTTGGTTGCATCCGTCCGTGATGCCTTTGACCACATCTTTTAAAATTTTAGGATCCAGTTTGCCGCAAGCGATATAATCCAAGAAAAATAACGGTTTGGCTCCGGCACATAAGACGTCGTTAACGTTCATCGCGACCAAGTCAATCCCAACGGTGTCATGGATTCCAGCGGCCTTGGCCACCAAAAGTTTTGTTCCCACGCCATCCGTTGAAGAAACAAGCACCGGCTCTTTATAATTCTTAGCGTCCAATGCGAAGAGGCTTCCAAACGCCCCGCGAAATTTTAAAACATTCGGGCTTTCCGTGCTTTTCATATACCCTTGAATGCTGTCGACAAACACATTTGCCTTGGCAATATCCACACCGCTAGTTTTATAAGTCACTTTCTTCATGATTATCCTCGCAATAAATGTTTCTTTACATACTCGACGCCGTTTTGGAAAATCTTTGCCCCATCGCCAAGGTCGCTGTTCTTCTCTAATCGCGTCCAAAACGGATGCTGGGTGAAAAGAAAATGGCGCTCGGGGTGCGGCATCAAGCCTAAAATGCGACCCGTCGTATCCGTAATCCCGGCGATATAATCAGTCGAACCATTCGGACACTCCGGATAAACCGGCTCTCTCCCGTCGGAAGAACAATACCTAAAGATGATTTGTTTATTTTCTTTTAATTTCCGTAACGTCTCGTCGTCTTTGGGGATAAATTTCCCTTCGGCATGCGCCACCGGAAAATAAACAAGATTCTTTAACCCTTCCGTCCACACACATGAGCCCTCCGCCTTTAAATGGACCCAGCGGTCCTCAAATTTCCCCGAGTCATTATAAGTTAAAGTCGCATCCTGGACTACATCTTTCGGCGTGTTTTGGGTGAACGAAAATCCCGGTAAGAATCCGGCCTTCACTAATATCTGAAACCCGTTACAAATGCCGATGGCCAACTTTCCATCAGCCATAAATTGTTTAAATGCGCCTCCCAGATGCAAACGCAATTCATTCGCGAGAATGCGGCCTGAGGCGATGTCATCCCCATAGGTAAACCCGCCGGGAATGGCCAGAATGTGATAATTTCTTAAAGAAACTTCCCCGGACAGAAGCTTATTGATATGCACAAGCTCGACACTGGCGCCACAGCTTTGAAAAGCAAACGCCGTTTCGCGGTCGCAATTGGTCCCGGCACTGCGCAATATCAATACGTTAGCTTGTTGAGACGTCATTTTACTCATCGATAGCCACAACCTCATTCATCACGATTCTTTTCTTTTTATAAAAATCTTTAATGACCTTAACCACATCTTCCGGCTTGTCGACAACTTTAAAAATATCCAAGTCTTCCTCATTGATGTATTTTTCTTTGACTAAAACTGTTTGCTTGATCCACGCCATCAACCCCGCCCAATAGTCGCTGCCGAAAAAGACCACCGGAAATCCGGGAATACGCTTGGTCTGGATCAACGTCAAACTTTCAAAAAGCTCGTCGAAAGTTCCAAATCCGCCTGGAAAAATCACGAAGGCCTTGGCATATTTTAGAAACATCACCTTCCGGCAAAAGAAATAATGGAAATTGATCATCTTGTTAATGTAGGGATTCGGCTTTTGCTCAAAAGGAAGTTCAATATTAAGCCCAACAGACAGTCCACCTGCACGACCAGCGCCTTTATTTCCAGCCTCCATGATGCCGGGCCCGCCACCGGTGATGATGGCATAGCCTTCTTTCGACAAAAGATACGCGGTTTTTTCCGCCATCTGGTAATGTTTATGCGCAGCCGGGGTTCGTGCCGAGCCGAAGATCGTGACCGCATCGCCAATCTTAGAAAGAGAATCAAACCCTTCGACAAATTCCGCCATGATCCGGAAAACACGCCACGGATCCTCCATATAAAGATCTGAAACATATCTGTCTTCCCGTCGACGATTCATTTTAACGATCTTTTTCTTTGCCATATCCACCTCTTTTTAGGATAAAATTGAAAAAGAAAAACTAAAATTTTAAAGGTTTCTGCCAAGCCTGCTTTAAATCCATCGTCGAAACCTGAAGACAAGATTCGCCGTTTAATCCTATCACGCTCAGTTCTTTCTCTTGAGAAACTTGACCGATCAATCCCCATGGCAAACCAGATAAAAGCTTTTCAAACCGCTTTTGGTTCTTCGGCTCCACTTCGACGACAAAACGAGAATTCGATTCCGCAAAAAGAACCATGTCATTTCTTTTTTGTTTGCCGGTAAAACGCACATTCTTAAGAGAAATTTCTGCGCCAACATTTCCGCTAAACGCCATCTCGGCGAGCGCCACGGCAAGTCCGCCTTCGGAACAATCGTGCATGGAACGGATAACGCCGCTGTGCGTAGCCTTAGATAACGCCTCAAATATTTTGACCGCCTGTTTGGGATCAGGTTTGGGAACAGCACTGCCCAGCAATCCATACGTATCGAGATAAATCGACCCGCCCCACTCATCATCAGTCTTCCCGACGGCATAAATAAGATTTCCGGGGCATTTAAAATCCATCGTGACCATTTTTGTCACATCCGGGACAATTCCCATCGCTGAAATCAAAATAGCGCCAGGAATCGCAATGGATTGGTTTCCTTGGGCGTATTCATTATATAAACTGTCTTTGCCGGAAATAAACGGAACGCCGTACTTGACCGCCGCATCATAACATCCTAAAGCGCAACGGACCAACCCGCCTAAACGGTCGGGCTTATCCGGATTGCCCCAGCAAAAATTATCCAGAATAGCGATTTTATCTAAGGTTCCTCCGACGGAAATAATCTGACGGATCGCCTCGTCAACACAGGACATGGCCATCCAGTAAGGGTCTATTTTCCCATACTGAACATTGATACCATTGGAGATCGCAATTCCTTTTTTCGAATCAAGTTTTGGCGCAATGACACTCGCGTCCGACGGACCATCGCAAGTAATACCGACGAGCGGTTTAATCACGCTCGCGCCCTGGACCTCATGATCATACTGACGGATGACCCATTCTTTCGAGCAGACATTATAATGAGAAAAAACCTCGAGGAGTTTCTGGTTTAAATCCGACGGACACGGAATTTTTGTGTCTTTAAGTTTTGGTTCTGCCCATCTAGCCTCCTTGACAATCTTCGGCGTCCCGTCATGCAAAAATGCCATATCCAAATCGCAGACCTTGCTTACGTGATAAAAAAGTTCCAACCTTCCACTGCCGGTAAATTCCCCAATAACCGTGGCCTCGACGTTTTCATTCGTGAACACGGACAAAAGCTCTTTTAAGTCCTTGGACTCGACGGATAAAACCATCCTCTCCTGCGATTCCGAGATCCAAATTTCATCATAATTAAGCCCCGCATATTTAAGCGGAACCTTGTCCAAATCAATACGCGCGCCCAATTCTTTTCCCATTTCCCCAACCGCCGACGACAACCCGCCGGCACCGCAGTCCGTAATCGCCGTGTATAAATCCAGATCCCTCGCCTTTAAAAGCGCATCCAAAACCTTCTTTTCCTGAATCGGGTCTCCAATTTGCACCGCCCCGGAAGACACGGTTTCGGATTCCGTGGTCAATTCTCCGGAGGAAAATGTCGCGCCATGGATCCCGTCACGCCCTGTTTTTCCGCCGACGACAACCACATAATCGCCTTTATAAGTCTTCTTATACACTTTATCCTTAGGCATAATGCCGACCGTGCCGCAATAGACCAAAGGATTGCCGACAAATTTTTTATCGAACAAGATCGCGCCATTGACCGTCGGAATCCCCATTTTATTGCCGTAATCCCGGACTCCGCTGACGACACCTTTCATCACGCGCTTAGGATGCAAAGCCCCTTCGGGCAAGTCTTCAAACGCCATGTCCGGCGGAGCAAAACAAAACACATCTGTATTACAAATCGGCTTAGCACCCAGCCCCGTGCCTAAAATATCCCGGATGACCCCGCCGATCCCGGTATTCGCGCCGCCAAAAGGCTCCAAGGCAGAAGGATGATTATGCGTTTCCACTTTAAAACAAACATTATCTTTCTCGTCGAACTTAATGACACCGGCATTATCATGAAACACCGATACGCACCACGGTTTGTTGAGTTTCTTCGTAGCCTTGACAATCGTGGACTTCAACAGACTATGGATAAGTTTTGTCTTCTTCTTTCCCTTGTCTGTATACTGGTAACGGATATCACCACGGAATGTCTTATGATAACAATGTTCGCTCCATGTCTGGGCAATGGTCTCAAGCTCGCAGTCCGTCGGATTGCGGCCGAGTTTCTTAAAATATTTTTGAATGGTCTGCATTTCCTTCAAATTAAGGAATAACTGCCCATCGCGACTAAGCTTAAGGAGCTCCTTATCGCTACAATCCAACAGATCAACATGGGCAAGTTTAAATGAAAGTTCATGGGCAGGAAGAGACAGGGTTTTCTCTAAGGCATTATAATCCACAACATGCTGGATCAATTTATTGCTAAGGACTTTATCGACGACGATCCCACGTTCTAACGAGGAAAGAGCCCCGTTTAAACGATATTGCCGTGCGGCCCTGACCGACCGGATCCCTGAAATCCCTAGGTCTTTAATCCCTTTAATGGCAGAATGCTCGACGGGATCCATAACGCCGGGATTGTGGGCGATCTCGATCACATGGAAATTTTCAGTCTCGGAAATTTTTAGAGGGCCTTCAATGATACGGCAGGAATACTGCTGGGTGACAGAATCGACTAGAAGTTCTCGAGAAATCTTTTCGGCATCTGCCTGATTGATTTCACCTTCGAGATGATAGACCTGGACCAGCTCAACCTTAGTGATCGTTTGGATGCCAAGGTCTAGAATGGATTTTCGAACACCTTCGCCGTCGGGATCTGAAATCCCAGGCTTATTATAGATTTCAATTCGCCAAATCATGGATTTAAACCAGCGCGGAATGTCAAAACTTTTAAACCGCCCAGCTTCCTGTTGCGGGGGAAGAAGAAATCCCGTTTTATTTAGTGACTCGTTTTAAAACTTCCTGGTAGGCCTCTTCGATGTTTCCCAAATCATGCCGGAAACGGTCTTTATCCATCTTTTTGCCCGTTCCTATTTCCCAAAGCCGGCAGGTATCCGGAGAAATTTCATCGGCAAGAATAATTTTGCCCTTATATCGCCCGAATTCCAGCTTAAAATCAATCAGCTCAAGATTCAAATTCTTGAAAAACTGTTTCATGATCTCATTGATCTGAAACGTGTATTTCTTAATGGTGTCAATTTCTTCTTGGGTCGCTAAACTGAGCGCCAACACATGATAATCATTGATCAACGGATCATTTAAGGCATCGCATTTATAAGAAAATTCCATGACCGGATGCGCTAGCACTGTTCCCTCCTGAAGCCCATAATTGCGGCATAAAGACCCGGCAGCCTTGTTACGGACAATCACCTCGAGAGGCACAATAGCGACTTTTCTGACAAGCATCTCGCGGTCGCTGAGCATCTTGACGAAATGGGTCGCAATGCCATGACCTTCCAAGAATTGAAAGATCTTCGACGAGATTTTATTGTTCATGATCCCTTTTTCCTGGACCGTCCCTTTCTTGGCGGCATTAAAAGCCGTTGCGTCATCCTTAAAATACTGGATCACTAGATCTGGGTCGTTGGTCGCATAAAGGATCTTGGCCTTGCCTTCATATAAACGAGCACCTTTTTCCATAAAAAATTCTCCTTAAAGGTTTTATTTAATACCTACACGTTTAAAAATGAAATCTGCATACCGCGTATAATACTTAATATCAAAACACTGGTCAATTTCAGTGGTCTTAAGATATTTTCGAACATTTCTGTCGCGATAAAGGACATCTTTGAAATTGGCCGTCTCCTGCCAAACCTGCATGGCACAATGCTGAATGATTTCGTAGGCCGCTTCACGCGTAAGCCCTTTCTTCATCAGCTCCAGAAGAACTCTCTGAGAATAAATCAATCCTTTGGTCTTACTTAAGCTTGCAACCATGTTCTTGGGATAGACCAATAGGTCGTCGATGATCGGGATCAATTTGTGGAACATGTAATTTAAAGCAATCGCGCTATCCGGAAGGATAATACGTTCGACAGCTGAATGGCTGATGTCCCGTTCATGCCACAAGGTGATATCTTCAAACGCCGCCTGGGTATTGGCGCGCAAAATTCTTGATAACCCGGAGATCCGTTCACACGTTACAGGGTTTCTTTTATGAGGCATCGCGGACGACCCGATCTGACCTTTAAAGAAAGGTTCTTCGACTTCCAAGACTTCTGTTTTCTGCAGCAACCGGATTTCGGTAGCGATCTTATTTAAGGTGCATCCGACCATCGCCAAGGTGTTGACGAACTGGCAATGCAGATCGCGCTGAATGATTTGGGTGGCGATATTGGCCGGTTTTAAGTTTAATTTTTCGCAAACATATTCTTCCACGGAAGGATCAATATTGGCATATGTTCCGACGGCGCCAGAAAGCTTCCCAACACGGATCATTTCTCGGGTTTGTTCCATGCGCTCTAGATTACGCTTCATTTCATCATACCAAACAGCCAGTTTTAATCCAAAAGTCATCGGCTCGGCATGGACGCCATGGGTCCGGGCGATGCAAGGAGTGTCCTTATATTTTTTAGCTTTTTGCTTAAGGACCAAAATCATCTTCTTAACATCGGCAAGTAAAATATCGATCGCTTCCACGCATTGAACAGATAACGATGTATCCAAAAGATCAGAAGACGTTAGCCCCATGTGCAAATACCGCGCTTCAGGCCCTAAATATTGTCCGACATTATTAATGAAGGCCACGATATCATGTTTTGTCCGTTCTTCGAGCTTTTTGACCTCTTCGATATCAAACCGCGCGTTCTTCTTTATTTTTTCCATGGATTTTTTGGGGATTTGGCCAAGCTTGCACATCGCCTCACAGGCCAAAACCTCGATCTTAAGCATGATTTCCATCTTATGCTCTTCCGACCAAATTCTTCCCATTTTGGATAACGTATAGCGATCAATCATCTTTCCAACTCCTTTTTTTCTGTTCTGATATCAATTGGCGGGATAAAATCTATTATTAAGCCCACATAATATAACAAAGAATATTTTTAAGGTCAATTAAAAAAGCAAAGAAAATAACTAAATTTTCTTAAACCATTCATTTACAACAACTTACAATCCATTAAAAAATGATTGGAATGGGAAAAATGAGCATTCTAGGCCATCAAAAAAGACTAGAACTATTTTTTCGGCGGGGGTGGTATTTTTTTCTGGAAATAGTCAACACTAATTTTGACCGTATCATCTAAAATAAACGGCAAAACTTCCAACATATGCTTACCGGTGGGACTCTGAAAAAAATCAATCATCTTTTGTAAATCTTCTTCAGAATAATATTTATCATAAACAGGAATATAACTTTTCATAATATCTTTAGCATTAAAAAGCCCTCTCAGCTCCTTCTCTCGACCTGGCATCTTTTTTATAATCTTTTCAATGTTCTTTTCCAAATTTGCCCGAACGCCATTGGCTTCCAGCAAAGTCATGATCAACTGCGCTTTCTTGAGAGAAACATTTTCAACCCCAGAAAGGTCAACAGGAGCAGACACTTGATCTTCTTCAATACGATCAATCTGAGCCATATAATATTTCTGAGGAATAGGGCCGACCTGAACCACAACATAATAGGAGGTCTTACTTAAAATCTGTCCTTCAACAACATTACCGCCTTTTAAATGAATTTTTGCCGCATAACTCAACGTCGACATCAAAAAACAAAAGATCACCGCTAAAAAAATTATTTTTTTCATATCGATTCCTTTCATTTAAGTTAACGTGTATTTTACTCTAAGACGCCTGCAGTCAAAAGCCCTTTATCATATTTTTAACATTGAAGGATCTAAGAGCCTATGTTACTATAAAACCCATGTTTAACTCAATTAAAAAACAAATTGACCAAAATTTGGTGAAATTTTTAAATCAGACCCGACGAGATTACAACCTTGACCGGCTATGCCCAGATCTTTACCGGGATATTGAAGAGTATGCTCTGCGTGACGGCAAGCGCATCCGCCCAGCGCTGTTTATCCTAAGCTATTTAGGATATCAACCCGCTTCAAAAGTATCTTCCTCGATTTACCGGGCTTCGGTCGGGATTGAGCTGTTGCATAATTTTATGCTCATTCACGACGACATCATTGACAAATCAGACTTACGGCGCGGCAAGCCTACGCTGCACAGGCTTTTGGCCAAAACCCTTCCAACAAAAGACCCGAAGAAACTCGGGAATGACTTAGGCATTGTGGCCGGCGACATTGTTTATGCATTCGCCATTGAAGCCTTTCTGTCCATGGAAGCACCGGAAAAACAAAAACACCAGGCGTTAAAATATTTCATGCAAACAACGGCTTTTACTGCTATCGGCGAATATATCGACACCATTAATGGTCTTAAAGATCTTTCCCAAGTCACAGAAAAAGATGTGTTCCTCAATTACACGCTTAAGACCGCACGCTACACCTTTGCCAGCCCCTTGGTCATGGGAGCCATTTTGGCAAGTGCGCCTAAAGAAGAGCTAGATAAACTGTTTGAGTTCGGGATCATCGTCGGGCAGGCATTCCAGATCCAGGATGACATTATCGGAATTTTCGGGTCTGAAAAATTGATCGGTAAATCCATTTTAAGCGATCTTGCCGAATCCAAAAAAACAATCCTTGTCTGTCATGCGCATAAAAACCTGACACCCCAAAAACGCCGGAAATTTGAAACGCTTTTTAATAAGCCGAAAAAAACTTATGCCGACCTTCTTAAGGTGCGGAAAATATTTCTTGAAACAGGAAGTCTCGAATACAGTTTGAAAGAAGTCCAAACGCGTGTTCAAAAAGCTTCGCAAAGGATTACAAAGCTTTCCATGAACAAAAAGTATCTTCATTTGATCCAAACCGCCACATTTGAATTCTTCAAACAAACTCGCCAGATCGCTCAAAAAAACCATATCACGCTGTCATAAGCTCTAAATCAGATACGCGCACAATTCATCCAAGATCAGACGCCCTTTATCTGTTGCTTTTAAATATCCCTTTTCTCTAACAAGGAAACCAGCATCCTTAAGCCGCTTTATCATGACAGAATCCTGTTCGATAAAGACTGCCGCATATTTTTCTTGTAAATTTTTTATATTCACACCCCGATTCATTCTTAATCCGAATACAAAGGATTCTTTCATCCGCTCGTATGGATTTAACTGTTCAAAACCTTCCTCGCCTAAGCCTTTTTCCAAAATCAATTTCATATAAGTCTTTAAAAAAGAATTGTTCCAACTACGCCGGCCGTCTTTATGGGAATGCGCCGCAACTCCTAAGCCGATATAATTTCCGCCAACCCAATAATTTAAATTATGCAGGGATTCTCTGCCGCGCTTTGCAAAATTACTGACCTCATATTGCTTAAGCCCTTTTTTCTCCAAAGCCTCTTTAACATAAGAATAATATTGCGCCTGAATATCCTCAGAAGGAAGTTTCTCTTTTTGAACAAATAATCGGCTGTTCGGCTCTAAGGTCAAGGTATACAAAGAAACATGTTCACTCTCAAATCCCGTGAGCTGCTTAACATCTTCTTTCAATTCTTGAAACGTCTGCCCCGGAAATAGATACATCAAATCCACACTAATATTTTTCATCCCTCCTTCTCTTAATAACTCAAAAGCTTTTAACGCAGCATCAGCATCATGATTCCGTCCTAAATAGTTTAAATATTTGTTATGGAAAGATTGCACGCCTAAACTTAAACGATTGACGCCCGCATTTTTCATGATTGAAATCTTTTCTTTATCCAGCGATTCAGGATTCGCCTCTATCGTAAACTCCACAGAAGAAGCCACATGAAAATTCTTACGGATCATAGAGAACAAAAATCCCAACTGATGACCCGTTAAATACGTCGGCGTTCCTCCACCGATATAAATACTCTGAACATTTTGGCCCTTATAGACCTCGGATTCTTTGGATAAACATTTTAAATAAGGATCAATATGCTGTTGCTGCGCCACACAAACGGTGAAGGAGCAATAGAGGCACTTTTTAGCGCAAAATGGGATATGGATGTAAAGGCTTGATTTAGGAATCATTTTCTTTTTTATTTGTATAAGAAGAACTGTATGTTATTATAACTGTAAGGTTAAATCAAGACTTCTTAATCAAGGAGGAACGAATGGTAGTCAAGAAAAAAGCTGTGAAGAAGGCAAGCTGCAAAACGGCCTGCAAAAAGAAATAATCTCACGCACCCGTAATGGATAAAGAAAAAACCCTCTGGAAATTTCAGAGGGTTTTTTCTTGAGATCAAAATTAAAAAAATATTAGTTCTTTCGCGTCTTCATCTTCTCAAACTGTTCCGGCATATTATATTTCATCCAATCCATTGCATAGAGGCGCAGCCACTCATCCGTCGCTTTCTCAATACCGATATTATAACCGGCTTTCTGACTTTCAATCCAAAGGTGTTTGTTGATTTCTTCCATGACACGCTTGTCTTTGAGCAGCAATCTTAAATCGTTGATTTTCATCTTGCCTCCTTCAGCTAAAATAAATTTAACCTAATCTTGCGGTAGTGATTATAATCAAAAATCGAATTTATACAACGAAAATCTTCCTCATTCCCACTAGGCCTCTTACCGCTTACATTTCCCGAGGGTGGACAAATTTTGACGCAAAAATACTCATTTCATAAAGAATGAATAACGGCACCGACATTACCGCCTGCGTGACAATATCGGTCGTGGGCGTAATGACAGCGCTTATGATCAAGATTCCGATGATCGCATGCCGGCGTTTTTCAGCCAAGAATTGCGGCGTTACCAAACCAATTTTTGTTAAAAAAAGGACGGCCAACGGCACTTCAAAGGCCAGCCCGCAAGCTAAAATAAAAGTTCCGACGAACGACAAATAATCATTGACGGTCAACAGCGGTAAGAGATACGCCGACTGGAAACTTAAAAGAAATCGCACGGTCACCGGGATCATGACCCAAAAGGCGAACACGCCGCCACAAATAAAAAGCCCCAGTGACGATAAGCCAAATAATAAAACATATTTTTGCTCGTGGGTTTTTAACCCTAAAGCAACGAACTGCCATATCTGATAAAGAATGAACGGGATGGTCAGGAAAAATCCGCCCCACATCGCCAGAGAAAATCGGGCCATAAAGGCCGCCGGAGGAGAGGTGAAGAAAAGCTTACCGACAGGCTTTGTCACACAAAATAAAATCCTGTCCACAAAAAACGCATACACCAGACAGGAAAAAAGGCAAAACACAACGATCATTTTAATCAGCCGGGACCGCAGCTCTTCCAGATGGTCCCAAAAAGAAAAATCATTAAGATTTTTTGTCATTTTTATCGTCGGAAGGTTCTTTAAGGTCCTTCTCTACATCTTTGCTGGCCTTACGAAACTCTTTAATGGCCTCCCCTAAGGACCGGCCAATTTCAGGAAGTTTCTTGGCACCGAACAAAAGAATGAATATTAGTGCGATAAATAAAATTTCCGGCAATCCAATATTACCCATAATATCCTCCTTGAATTTATTTTCTTATTTTTAAAGCCAGGATTCCTAAGCACAACAACGTTATCATACCACTTGTTAACGAAAGCGGAAGCTGCTTTATGCTTAATCCATAAACAACCCAAAAAAGAAAACCAAGACCTAAAAGTGCATAAGAAATAATATTGCTTTCTTCCGGGTTCTTGGCTTTGAGTGCAAACATTTGAAAAACAAATCCGGTGAAAACTAAAAATCCTCCCAAGAAACCAAAAACATTCCGGTAAGGAACATCCTCTCTGTCCTCTTTCTTTAACGGCTCTAGGGCGGGATGAGATTCAACTTTCTGAGGCTCATTACTCTCGACGACAAGAGAAATGTGTTTGGCTTCTAAAAGCTTAGGCGGATTGACGGTTTCTTGCCCGCTTACAGGAGGCATACTTGTACTAGGGCTTGCCGAAATCCCTGTCGAGCTTTCCTTCATCTTATAATATCCTTGGTGAAACCCTTTTTGAACGGGCCTTCCCCAAAATATTAGAACTAGAAAAAACGTCAGACAAATCAATAAAAAAGAAATGACTTTCTTTCCCCCCATCCGCTCGCCGAGATCTGTCAGCGGGTAGAGGCCGCTATCAACGCCTTTGATAAAAGAACTGACAAGCGTGTAATCAAAAATAATCACGCCCAAATAAATAAAAACATGCGGCCAGATAAGGGCTTCTGAAAAATTGCTGATAAGCCCTCGTTCAACCCAGCTTTGAGATAAATTATAGATTAACCCAAACGTTATTATGCCAACCAACGGCCAGCCATAGATAATAAAAAGCCTCACCCAGCTTTTCAGACTGGCGATCCCCATTCCCTCTACCACATGAAAAATGCCTCTCAAAAGCACGACGAGACAAATCAGCGCCACCATTTCTTCATTGACGACATACAACGATGACTGGGCCGGATAACGTAAAAGCCATTCGAGAAGAAAATATCCGCAGAACAATCCTACGATTTGTCCGACGCCCAAAGCCATCCGGAAAATACCATACAACTCAAGACACAATTTTTTCGTTTTAATATTCATATCGGTCTGCTAAACAGAAAGCGCGTTATTCTTTGACGACTCGATAATAATCTTTAGGGAAGGAATTCGGGGCTTGGTCGACGGGCTTAACATATGAAATCACATCAAAAGAATTCTCGACGACAACCTCGCCGATCTTCTGGTCGTTCTCATAGACAGATAACCGTGCGCCAGGCAAAACACCTTGTACAGCCCCCAGAGTGGCAACTAGTCTCGAAGCTTTTTTGTCGACCCACAAAAACCCTTCTCTTCGACTCTTCTCAGAGTCTGGGTAAGCATTGAGTGTTTTATTTTCCAGAGATTTTGAAATAGGTGTTTCTTGTTGCGGGACAGGGGCTTGCGTGTTTGCTAAAACCCCAGCTTGAGCGGAAGGGGCTTGGGCTTCTTGCTTAGCCCGCCGATCCATTTCAGGCTTGACTTCCAAATAATAAAACGCCATCAAGGCGGTCAAAAGCGCCACGACGATAAGAGCAAGTCCTACAAAAATTTTTTTAATGTTCTTTTTGGGCATAAGAATTTTTTCTGATGACTACGTTGTCATCATTTTTCTATCATAACCCCCTAAGCTTGTCAACAGGTTCGCCGGCTATATTGCTTACGCCTTTCCCAGCAGCGCAAACATTTTCTTTTTATACGCCTCAACGCCGGGCTGGTCGAATGGATTAACACCCAGCAAATACCCGGAAATCGCCACGGCCCGTTCATAGAAATAGTACAGCTTCCCTAAATGATATTCATCCGCTTTCATAAGACGAAGCGTCATATTCGGAACACCGCCTTCAAAATGGGCTGCAGCTGTGGCTTTATACGCCTGTTTATTAACGTAATCCAAATCCTTATCGCTGACGATATTAAAACCATCCAAATCCTCGTCTTCTTTGGGGATCACAACAGAATGCTCAGAGCGTTCAATATCAAGGAACGTTTCAAAAAGGTTCCGCACGCCATCCTGCATCAATTGGCCCATGGAATGAAGGTCGGTCGACATGATCAACGACGCCGGAAAAATTCCTTGTCCGCCCTTAGCTTCGCTTTCGCCATAAAGCTGCTTCCACCATTCCAGAACAA
The DNA here is from genome assembly GCA_015233405.1 of Candidatus Omnitrophota bacterium. Classification (GTDB taxonomy): domain Bacteria; phylum Omnitrophota; class Gorgyraeia; order Zapsychrales; family Zapsychraceae; genus JADFXT01. The sequence goes on from JADFXT010000011.1 coordinate 18,219, forward strand.
AAGACATATTGTCATAAAACGAGGACGAGACTTCAATCAGCTTACCTTTTTTATAAAGCAGATACCGCAGTCCCGCGTATTGATAAGCAATATTCTTCTCAAGATCTGCGTTAGAATATTCCTTCTGTCCGTCACGAGCGCCTTGAACGAGCGCGCGAATGTCCACCCCGGCAATCGCAAGCGGCACGAGCCCGACGGGTGTCAAAATCGAGAACCGACCACCCACGTCATCCGGGATCACAAACGAACGATAGCCATTTTTATCCGCGATCTTGCGTAAAGCGCCTTTCTTGGCGTCGGTCACGCAAATGATTCTTTTCTTTAATTCCTCACCTGAATATTTTCCTTTAAGGAACTGCTTGGCGAGGCGAAACGCCAGCGCCGGCTCGGTCGTTGTCCCGGATTTCGAAATAACGACGACGGTGACCCGTTTGTCCTTAAGACAATTAAAAAGCTTATAGTGATAATCCACGCTCATATTATGCCCGGCATAGTAAACCGGAAATCCGTCTTTGCCGCGCAAGAATTCCATGGTCGCACGAATGCCTAAATACGAGCCGCCAATGCCGATAGAAACCAGACAATCAGAGTTTTGACGAACATCTTTTCCTAACTTCTCAAGCTCAGCGACAAAAGAGTCCTCAATCCTCGACGGTAAATCTGTCCATCCGGTAAATTCACTTCCTTTGCCTGTTTTCTTCTCCAAGGCTTCATGGGCTTTTTCAATGTCCTTAGCAATGAGCTTTAAATCCTCGCTGGAAACAAATCCTTTTAAATATTCTTTATCTAACGTCAGACTCATAACCTTTCCTTTCTTTATAAGATCGCCTCATCAATCACCGCCCCGCCTAAAACAATATCACGATCATAAAAGACCACTGACTGGCCCGGCGTGACGGATTTCTGAGGCTCTTTAAATTCAATTTTGACTTTATCGCCTGTTAAATACATTAAAGACGCTTTTACTTCGCGAGCATTATAGCGAATACGTGCCTGGACCTCCAATATTTCTTTAGGAAATTCTTCGGCCAACCAATTCAACTGGCTTGCCAAAAGCCCTCGGGCATAAAGATTGTCCTGCCGCCCGACATGAACCGTATTCGTTACCTTATCGATTTTAAAAACATAAACCGGGAAACCCAAGGCGATCCCTAACTTCTCTCGCTGGCCAATGGTATAATGAGCGATTCCCTTATGTTTTCCGACGACCTTTCCCTGTTCATTAACAAAATCGCCCGGGACAAACGTATCTTTTCCGACGATCTCCTCAACAAAGGCTTGATATCCGCCGTCTGAAACGAAACAGATGTCCTGACTTTCCTTTTTCTCCGCCGTATTCAGCTGATAGTGACGGGCAAGCTCGCGGACTTCGTCTTTACGCTTATCGCCTAAAGGAAATAATATTTTCGGCAAGAATTCTTTTTTAATACCATAAAGAAAATACGATTGGTCTTTTAAAGAATCGTCGGCTTTTTGAAGCTCGTAAGCTCCGTCGGTATAAATGACCTTAGCATAATGGCCCGTGGCCAAATAATCCGCACCGGACTCAGCCGCAACTTTTAAAAGGCTTCCGAACTTTAACAGCTGATTACACCGCACACACGGATTAGGGGTCCGGCCGGCTAGATATTCCTTCACGAAATCGTCGACGACAAAATTTTTCAAATCAGCCTCAAAATCCAGCACATGATGAGAAATTCCAAGAATTTTAGCCGCCTGCCGCGCGTCCTGAATCCCGTCCGCCCCACAGCACGAAGGCTTCTTACTGCCGGGGTAATGGACATTAAAACACATGGTAATGCCTTCCACATCATACCCTTGGGTTTTAAGCAGTGCGGCAGCGACGGAGGAATCCACTCCGCCACTCATAGCGACGAAAACTTTTTTATTTTTTATATTGTTCATCATTATTCCGAAATATGTTTAATCGATAAATAAGTCGCATCCAGAAGTTCCTTCAACTCCTTGATGCTCATCGACAAAGGCGGCATGAGAACGATGACATTGCCTAACGGTCTTAAAATCACACCGTGCTCCCGTGCCTTTTGGCAGACTTTAACACCTATCCGCTCTTCCCACGGGAATGGTTCTTTCGCCTCTCGATTCTTCACCAGCTCTATTCCTATCATAAATCCTCGCTGGCGCACATCTCCGACGTATTTTAGGTTATAAAATGACTTCAACTTCTTCTCTAAAAATTTAATTTTCGGCTGAAGCTTTTGAAGCGTTTTTTCTTCTTTAAAAACCTTCAGACTCGCCAACGCAGCAGCAGAACAAATCGGATTACCCGTATACGTATGCCCATGGAAAAACGTCTTCTGGTCTTTATAATCAAATAAAAAACCCTGATAAATTTTATCCGTCGTCAACGTTGCCGCTAGCGGCAGATATCCGCCGGTGATGCCTTTCGCCAAACACAAGATATCCGGATGAACATCCTCATGCTCACAGGCGAACATCTTTCCGGTACGCCCAAAACCTGTTGCGACCTCATCAACAATAAAAATAACGTTATATTTTTTACAAAGCTCTTCCATGCGCTTTAGAACTCCGTCGGGCCACATGATCATGCCTGCAGCGCCTTGAACAATGGGCTCCACAATTAAAGCGGCAATCTCGTCGTGTTTTTCACGCAATGTCGCTTCAAATTTATCTAAACATTCAAAGGCATAATCCGGGTATGTCTTGCCAACGGGCGCACGGTAACAATCCGGAAAATCAAGCTGCATGGTTTTAAATACCAAATCGCGGTACACTCGATGAAATAGCCCAATTCCGCCGACACTCACACTACCCAAGGTGTCACCATGATACGAATTCGCGAGATGAACCAGCGTACGCTTTTGAGTCTTTCCGATATTCTGCCAATATTGATAAGCGATCTTGATAGCAACCTCGACGGATGTCGAGCCGCTGTCCGAATAAAAAACCTTGGCCAGACCTTTTGGTACGATCTCAACCAACCTTTTAGCCAATTCGATTGACGGAGTATTGGCCAGCCCTAAAAGGGTCGAATGGTCCAACTTATTTAATTGTCGCTCAATCGCTTCATTGATCTTAGGATGCCGATGACCATGAACATTGACCCACAAGCTGGACACGCCGTCCAAATAACGATTCCCATCAGAATCAGTTAAATAACTTCCCTTGGCCTCGTCGATCACCAGCGGCCTCTCGCCAAGCCAATCTTTCATCTGGGTAAACGGATGCCAAACATATTCCTTGTCCCAATCAACCAGTTGTTGAGTCCTAGACTCTTTCGACTCTTTCAAAATAGCATTGATATTAATAGTCCGTCGGCATTTCTGATAAACATGCCTTCTGTCAAAATTTTTCAAAAAAGGAACGATACCCAAAACAGGAACATCGCCAAGCTTTTTGATAATCTCCGGATTCATTTTCTCCGGTAAACCTTTAACAGACTTTTTGCTTTCACTGAAAACAACGCCTTTGACCTTAAGCCCATAGTGCCGGATCTGTTTGATCGTCAACAGCGTGTGATTGATCGTGCCCAATCCTAGACGGGCAACAACAATAATCTCTAAATCCAGATCTCTGGCCAAGTCGGCCATAAGATACTTGTCTTTAATGGGCACCAGAAACCCGCCAGCGCCTTCGACGAGTAAAAGGTCATGCTTTTGAGAAAGCGCCCGGAATTCCTTTTGAATTTTCTCAATATTAAATTTTATCTTAGCTCGAGCCAGCGCCAAATGCGGAGATAATGGCTCTTTGGCAAAATAAGGATTAATAGATCTGACATCATCGTCGAGATGAAGCGACTTTTTTAAGAACTGCGCATCCTCGCCAGCGCACTGGACCGGCTTCATGACGCCAACATTGATACCCTTTTGCTGGGCCAAGAGCCCCAAAACATACGTCGTCATTGTCTTCCCGACGCCGGTATCTGTTCCTGTTATAAAAAAAGCTTTGGTCATTTTTCCGCCTCGGTCCAAATCACTTCCAAGGTCGCATAAATCCCATCGACAGACTTAAAACGGCTATCATAATAGTCGCCCACCCGCTTAAGAAGGTCTTTCCCGACGTAAAAATTGCGATCTAAGGCATTAGCCCCAATATCTTTGATCCACTTAAGCAATGCCATCATATTAGGGAAATATAATTTTTTTTCTTCAGCCCTCATCTTCACATCCTTAAACCCGGCTGTTAAAAGTGCTTGATAAACGTCTTTATCCGTCGCAAGACGGGTAAAGGAACAGCCTTTCCTTCCGTCGAACATCTCTTCAAAGGAAAAGAACAGCTCTTTAAATGTTTGATGACCAAACATAGTGACGACCATCTTCCCGCCAGGCTTTAGAACTCGCTCGTTCTCTTTAAACGCCTGCGCCAAATTACCGACCCATTGGTATGCTAAATTAGATGTAATCAAATCAAAACAGGATTGCTTAAATGGCAATTCCTGCGCCTGGGCTTGGACCATCGCAAAACCCTTTTTATGCCGTCGGGCCGACTGGATCATTCCGTCAGCAAAATCAAGGCCGATAACCTGTGCCTGGGGAAATGTTCGGCCCAATTGTTCCGTTAACCAGCCCGTCCCCATGCCAATATCCAACACCGAACTCGGAGCGGAAAAGCTTTTCAGCGTCGATAAAATTCCAGACCCGATTTCCTGATGGAATTTGGTCAAACCCTCATATCTCGCTGATGAGGCTGAAAAAGCTTGACGGATTTTCTTGTCTAAAGAAGTGTTATTTGAAATCACGAGTTCTTGGCGTCCTGTAGAAATTTTTCTAACATATCATTAAATTCATAGGGCTTGCTTAAGAAAGGAAAATGTCCGCATCCCTCGAAGAATTCAAATCGCGCCTGCGGGCAAATGCTTTTAAGAAAGTCCACGGTCTTGCTGTCACAGATGGCATCTTCGCGGCCGTTAATAAACTGCGTCGGGACCGAAACACGTTTTAAGACATCCCGCAGATCTTCATGTTCTAAAACTTCCAGATATTCCCGTAACGCCTGTTTGACAGGAAAGCCTTCGGTGCGACGGAAACGCTGAAGCCAACGAAACCGACGGGTCTGGCGTTCCGCTTTTGTAAACAGCGACCTAAAAAAAACGTTGACGATGTCCGGATAGTCCGCCTGGACCTGCCCGTCGAGCTTTCTAATCTTTTCCACATCAAGGCCATATGGATAATCCGCGGCCTTGGAGAACCGTGGCATGGACCCGACAAACACAAGCCGCTTGATCTTTTGCGGAGCCAGTTCATAAATTTTTAAGCCCAATAATCCGCCTAAAGAACTTCCCACCAAACTGATATTGCTGATTTGTAAATATTCCAACAGGCCATTTAAATCTTCCGCCATAACTTTTAGCGGGACTTTTTTCCAAGAGCTTTCGCCATGGCCTGGAAGGTCGACGGACAAGACCTGATAAGTGTCCGAAAAATGTTTGGTTTGCTGACGCCAAATCCGCTGATCCACCCCCCAGCCATGCAAAAACAACAGCGTATGGCCTTCGCCTTCGAGACAATAATTCCACTCGATCCCACTTTTTATTTTTATCCGATCAGACATAATTCTTTTCCGATCCTTTCTAAGACGGACAATAACTGCATCATATCCTCTTTCGCGTGTCCAGCGGTCACGGTCAAACGCAGCCTCGAGGTATTTTGCGGAACGGTTGGCGGACGGATCGCAGAAATAAGAATGCCCGCCTCAAATAATTTCTTCGAGAAATGGATCGCCTCCACAGCATCCCCGACGAAAATCGGCGTGATCGGCGTTTCGGTATTCATAATATTAAAACCCAGCCGCTTTAATTCCTGATGAAGCATTTTGGTATTGTCCCAGAGCTTTTGTCGTAACGCCAAATCCTGACGAATAATATCTATGCCCATTTTAGAAGCAGCAGCAACCGACGGAGGCAAGGCTGTCGTATAAATAAAGCTCCGCGCCTTGTTCACCAGAAATGTCTTTAACTTTGACGAACCACAGACATACGCCCCAAAGGACCCGACCGCCTTGGATAATGTGCCCATTTGGATATCAATTTCCTTCTCTACCCCAAAATGTTCGACAAGGCCTTTGCCATTCTTTCCCATGATGCCAAACGCATGCGCCTCGTCAATCATGACAAGGCAGTCATACTTCTTAGCTAATTCCACGATCTTATCGAGCGGCGCAAGGTCGCCGTCCATGCTAAAGACACTATCGGTAATGATCACGCGCTTCTTGCCGGTCTCTGTCTTTAACAATTCTTCCAGAGCTCCCATATCGTTATGAGGATAGCGCTTAAACTTCGCCTGGCTTAATAAAATCCCGTCGACAATTGAAGCATGGTTCAGTTTATCCGCAAAGATCATATCCTGCCGGTCAAACAAGGCGGAAATAATTCCGACGTTCGCCATATAACCCGTATTAAACACAAGCGCACTTTCCGTCCCCTTAAACTCAGCTAGCGACTTCTCTAATTCCACATGCGCGGACAAATTTCCACACACAAGACGGGAAGCGCCGCTGCCTAGCCCTTCTTTCGTGATACATTCCTTCGCGGCATCTTTTAAACGCTTATCATTGGCCAAACCCAAATAATCATTGGAACAAAAATTCAGATATTCTTTCCCGTCGATCATGACCTTAGGGCCTTGAGGGCTTTGAAGGGTGCGTAAATGGCGTTTAATTCCGCGGTCCTCAACTTTTTTTAATTCATCAGTCAAAAATAAATCGAAAGATTTATTCATTTTCATTCACCCTTTATCAAAAGCTTGTCATTCCCGCGGAACCTGCCTGCCGGTAGGCAGGGCGGGAATCCAGGATGCGAATTCACGAAACTCTGGATCCCCGCTTAAGAATTGCGGGGATGACAATATTATTGTTCAATGACATCACCGGACATGCGCTTGACGACAACGCCAGATTTTGTCTGGATCATTAAGCCACCATATTCATCTAAATCAACAGCTTTTCCCTCGAGCTCATTCTGCTGGTCCTTTAAACGGACCAGCCGTCCCAGGGTCGAGGAAAGTGTTTTCCATCGTTCAATCACCGGCGGGAAACCTTGCATTTTTAAAATATCATACCAAACATCCAGCCGCCTTAAAACTTCCTGCGCCAACCCAATGCGCGAATGCATTTTTCCGGTTTCCTGCTTGAGCGACGTCGCATTTTCCGGTAACTGCCGTAACGGCGTATTGACATTAATACCGATGCCAATAACACAAAACCGCACGCGGTCCGACTCAGCGTTAAGCTCCGTCAAAATCCCCACGGCCTTCTTTCCCTTAATTAATACATCATTCGGCCATTTGATTTTTGCATCGACCGCCGCTACCTGGCGTATGGCTTCGCAAACCGCTACTCCGGCTAAAAGCGTGAGCCTAGCAATATCGGACGGCGATAAGGCTGGACGTAAAATGACGGAAAAATAAATGCCTTGCCCCTTAGGCGAGGTCCACACGCGTCCCATACGCCCCCGGCCTTTGGTCTGCGTTTCAGCAGCAATGACCGTTCCCTCTTTCTCCCCTTTGACCGCCAGCTCAAAGGCCTTATCCATCGTCGAGGAAACAGTTTCTTCGTAAAAAACCTTTCGGCCGACGACTTTCGTATTTAACCGGTGCTCCAGCTCATGCGAAAAAAGCTTGTCTGGAGAGCTCACGATGCGATAGCCCAAACGCGGCGCAGCCTCGATCTTATACCCCAATCCGCGCAGCTCATTGATAGATTTCCAGACCGCAGCCCGGCTGATGTGAAGTTTCTGGCTCATTTCTTCGCCAGAAACATAGCCGTCGCAACTCTTTAACAAATTGATCACTTCATTGGTCATAAGCAATGATATTACTTAACCAAAAGCCTATTGTCAACCGATATGTAAAACATGGTTTACAATGAAATCCTAGGGAAGGATTAACGATAAAATGGGGAATTGACAACAAGAAAAGTCGATGTTATATTGAGGGACATTTAATTTGGAATTTGGGGCACGCGCCCTATTTTTGTTCTGTGAAAAAAACTTAGAGATGATCTTTTTGGGGCTGCCCCGACTAAATGCGTCGGGACAACTTCCCATATTCTTTAAAATATTATAGATTTTTTGGGGGCTGTCCCAACTAAAACCGTCGAGACTGCTTCCCATGTTCTTTAAAATATTATAGATTTTTGGGGGGGCTGTCCCGACTAAATTCGTCGGGACTGCTTCCCATGTTCTTTAAAATATTATAGATTTTTTGGGGGCGGCCCCGACTAAAACCGTCGAGACTGCTTCCCATGTTCTTTAAAATATTATAGATTTTTTGGGGGCTGTCCCGACTAAAACCGTCGAGACTGCTTCCCATGTTCTTTAAAATATTAAAGATTTTTTGGGGGCTGTCCCAACAAAAAACGTTGGGACATGCTCCCAGTTTTCTTCTGAAAAACATTTAGTTGTAAAACTGGGGCTGTAGCTCAGCTGGGAGAGCGCCTGAATGGCATTCAGGAGGCCAGGGGTTCGATCCCCCTCAGCTCCATTGAATATTTTCTAGATTATCCTGTTTCCTTTTTAAATCACAGAAGAACAGGGTCAGCTCCACCATTGAATTTAAAAAATCCATTCGTTCTTTTTATTAAAATCTATCTTGCTGGAGTGGCGGAATGGCATACGCGCCGGTCTCAAAAACCGGTGTCCTCACGGGCGTAAGGGTTCGACTCCCTTCTCCAGCATAATTTTTTCCAGAAATGTCCCGCGTTTTCTAAGCGGGGCTCCAGCACTTAATTGACAAGTTCCTCGTCGATAAACAATCCTCCTCACCCGCTTTTGGCACATTCTTGGCACACAATATCATAAAAATTCGTTTTCCAGCTCCCACTTTTTATGGCAGCTGAAAGCAGTGGTCGGTTATACATCCTGATTTATTTTATATTCCCGGAAAAAAACTGCTGAAAATTGCGCAAAACTTTTGAAGGGGCGGTCTCGACCGGCGTTAAAAACAGGCCGCGCTTACGGAAGAACAACCCTAAGGAAGGATAACTACAGAACATGGATATCGGTACGGCAAAAAGAAGCGGGATCACAATAACGGAGACCCACCAAAACAAAGTTTTATTGACGGCAAAAGCAATTATTCCCCAAACCAAGGCCCCCATCATCCCCGGCCAATAAGCCTTAAACGCCTCGGCAAACGACGTCTTGTGTGACCGTCGGGACTGACTTTTCCAGACCAATTTTTGGCCGACCAGATTTAAGACCACATACCACATGTGGAATATCATCCTTAGCGGCGCCAAGATCGTCGAGAATATCGTCTCAAGAAGAACGCTTAACGATAACCGCATCACTCCGCCGAATCGCTGTACCTTTTTTGGAGACACGGCGATAAGAATAACACTTAAAATTTTAGGGATAAAAAGGAACAAAGCCGTGACCACCAAAAGATGAATGGATAATTCACGATATTGGACCGGCCAATGAGGAAAGAGCGTACGCTCCGCCGAGAAATATACCGTCGTATGAAAAAAGTTCGCGATGGCATGCGCTGTCATCAACGCCAGAAGCAGGAACCACATAAACGACGAGAAATAAAAAAGGTTGCCGTTTAAAAAAAGCAACCGATGCCCGAAGGTAAACCCCTTCATGAACATAAGCCGTAAGTGCTGGATGTTCCCCTGACACCAGCGTCGGTCGCGCTCAAGCTCCTCTAAAAGATTCGGCGGCAACTCTTCATAACTTCCTTCCAGTTCATAGGCGAGCCACACGCCCCATCCGGCGCGGCGCATCAAGGCCGCCTCGACGAAATCATGACTAAGGATTTCTCCGCCGAACGGAGGCCCGCCGGGAAGTTTCGGCAGGGCGCAATATTTCATGAACGGCTCCATGCGGATAATCGCGTTATGCCCCCAGAAAGCGGATTCATCCAGCTGCCAAAACCTTAACCCTGAAAAAAACAGTGGCCCATACACATGGCTTGCGAACTGCTGCAATCGTGAAACCAAACTTGTCTGGTTCATGGCCGCCGGTGCTGTCTGCAAGATTCCGATATCGTCTCGGCTTTCCATCATGTTGGCCATTTTGACCAACAGCTCGCCCTCCATCAGGCTGTCGGCATCAAAAATAATCATATATTTATACTGGCTTCCCCATCGCCGACAAAAGTCGCTAACATTCCCGCTTTTCTTATGAATACGTAGTTTGCGCCGACGATAAAAGACCCGGCCGAACCCGTCGACATCCCTGCACAATTCTGACCAGGCTGTCTCCTCCATCAGGACATATGCGTTCTCAACCGAATCGCTTAAAATAAAAATATCGAACCGATCCAGTTGTCCCGTTTCTTTGAGTGACTCGTATGTCGCCCGTAACGATGAATAAATTCGCGCCATTTCCTCGTTATAAACGGGCATGATAAGTGCGATACGGGTTTTGGGGTCAATCGGCTTAGGCTGCTCGGGAAGCGGCAGGGCATCGTCTTTTCCTCGAAGCGCTACCCAAAATCCGAAAATAACCGTCCAGAAATTAAAAGAGATCCAGCCGAACAAAAAAAGATAAGTTCCGATAATGACCCAAGTTAACGGCGTGAACCCTTGCGCACCCATAATGGTGGTGAATTTAGAGCCGGCGATAAAAATAGAAACAGCGACGAGGATAAAAAAAATGGTACGACGAACTGCTAGGACCCTATCTTGCCGCTTATTACTGCGAGGCAATGCCACAGCGGTGAACGGCCGATAGGCCATGGGAGTTCGACATAAGGAAGGTTGTAGACGAGCGCGTATCATGGAAGATAAGTGTAGCTCCAGGTCTCGGTCACGGGGAGGTCCTTACTCTTGAGAAAAGCGCGCATTTCAATGGACGGTTTCTGAGTAGGCAAAAGCCCTTCAATGAGCCCGGGATTATCTAACTGGATATGAATCACCAACCGCCACCCGCCGGTGGCGGTGTTTTTGATAAGCTGAGAGCTAGTAATCCTCGCGCCTTGGCTCACCCAAACATCCGGATCAATCGTCCTATTTGCGAGGACAGTCTTAAATTCATCCCCCAGAAAATCAATAAGAAACATGGCCCCGTCGGACTTTTTAACTATTCTTGTCGATTCTACAAAACCTTGCGAGGACCGCGGCTTCTGGGCAGCGTGCCAGGAAAGAGTGTAGGCAAATTGCAGCGTGTCCCCATGCTCCAGCGCCCGTTCCGGGACCCAGTAAGCCCCGATATTGTCATTATACTCAGTTTCCGTCGGAAGCTGTATCAATTCAAGATGTCCCTTGCCCCAATCGCCCTTGGGAGTGACCCACACACTCGGGCGCTTTTCATACCGGGCCTCGAGGTCCTGGTAATGGTCGAATTTGATATCGCGCTGGATGAGCCCAAAACCCATCGGCATCCCAGCAAAGGCATTGATCAAAAGTTTCTGAGGATTGACCAACGGATGCCAAAGCCATTCTCCTGATTGGGTGCGCAACAAAAGCCCGTCGGAGTCATGCACCTCAGGACGAAAATCGCTGCTCCCTTTAAAACCGGTATTTTCACCGTAACAAAACATAGAGGTCAAGGGCGCAAGTCCAAGCTTCTCAATATGTCCACGGACATAAAGCACGCTACTGACCTTCATCAACGTCTCTTCGCCGGGAGTCACTATAAATTCATACGCTCCGGTCACACTCTCACTATCAAGAAGCGCATAGAACGTAATTGACTTTGCCCCGGACGAAGGATGCACAAGCCAAAATTCGCGGAACAAAGGAAATTCCTCCCCCGTGTCCTCGGCGGTGTTGATGGCCAGGCCCCGCGCCGACATCCCATAGGCCAAGCCGCGACCCAGGGCCCTAAAATAACTGGCGCCTAAGAATGCCACGAGCTCGTCGGCATATTGAGGAGTGTTCAAAGGATAATGGATACGAAAACCGGCAAAACCGTAATCACCCAAGAGCGCCCCTTTAAGGTCCGTGCCGGCATATTGAAAAAAATTAGGAGAGAAGGAAACTAAATGTGTACCGGCCTGATCGACATAATGGACGGTCACGGGATGCTGATACAAGAAGCCCGGATGAAAAAACTGGACGCTAAAAGGTTCATTGAACCAAAGGCTGTTGGCTGGCTTAAAATGGATGTCCCGCCACTGGTCATAACCCATCTTTTTAAGAACATCGGGCAGGTCCTGTCCAGGCGGCTGAAAAGACCCTTCCGCCAAAGCCTTGGCTTTAGCGACCACATCCTGAAAACGCACATAGGGATCCGCTTTATTCTTTCCAGAAGCTATGGCAAACGATGGAGCCATCAAAAACAGAAAGAGAAACAATCCAAAAATAACCAACCATGAACGGAAAACCGTTCTTTGAAAAAGGACATCTTCGTTATTCATAAAAGGAAAAATAGTACGCTTCTCCATAAGGATACTGTTAAAAAGATTAAGATAATATATACTACAAAAACAACCGAAATACACTGTTTTTCTGAAGAAACCTCAATAACATGGAGCCCCTTGTGCCAAAGCAGATAAAATATTTTAATTCCCAAGCACTTCTTTTTATGGTAATTTAAAACATATGAAAAAATATCTCTTTCTAGCAGTTGCCATCTTACTCTATACATCTCTCAGCACGTTCTCTCTTGCAGATGCCACCAAAACTTTTGTCTTAAAAGACGGAACCGTCGTCAAAGGCGAAGTCATTGATTTCGTCAATAAAATCTATTTCGTTAAAACAGCCAATTTAGGTGAAATTCGGGTCAATGATGCAGATATTGTCAGCATGGTTGCCGGCGATGCCACAACCGCTTCGAACCCTCAAAACACTCAAGCACCTCAAGGCCAAGCGACAACATCGCCTGCTATGCAGCAACCAGCTGGAATGACGCCTGAAAATCTTCAAACCAAGACCCAACAAGTCCAGGCCATGATTATGTCTGACCCGACGGCTATTCAGGAAATGCAAGCCCTGGCTCAAGATCCGGACGTCATGTCCATTCTTTCTGATAAAGACGCCATGAAAGATATTACAAGTTATAATCAGGAGAAAATTCAGACAAATCCCAAGATCAAAATGCTTTTGAATAACCCGAACGTCCAGAAACTCATCCAAAGAGTCGGGCAAAGAATGGCCCCGCCACAGCAATAAAACCTCCGCGGCTCAAATTCTAAAACACTTACACCAAAGAATCCAAAATTAATTTAATAGGGAAATTTTATCCGCCACCAGTAAGAAATGTTCGGGATCGTCGGACGAAGAATAGAATTGACGTACGAGGGTTCAGCTGCGGCAGCCTCGATCTGCGACTGGTTTATCGATAAAAAGACACGCGCTTTATTCAAAACAAAAAGATCGGAAACAATCTCCCCATATTGAGGATCAGACGCTTGCTTTTCTTTCTTTAAAAAAATAAATTGATGTTCCTGATCCGTCATAAAACTCGATAATAAATGCTGAGCGATGGCCTCTTGGCCGTTCACTTCTTCTCGATGGATTCCAAACCCGTCGGCCCGTTCTTTTACAACAAGCTGATTCGAATCCCCAATAGCCTTACGCATCAACGCCAAGGCTTCGGGATTATCTTGTTCCAATCGCGAAGTAAAAAAATGGATCGTCTGAAATCCTGCGGCTTTAAGTGTATGAAAATACATCTGCGCATCACTCTTGAGAAAATCTTTCTCGTCGGATAATGCCTTAAGCGATGCCGCGTCTAAGACCGCATATCCATCGTCCTTAAGACTTTTAAAAGCAAAAGAATAAAATTCCCGGCTGTATAATTTGCTTAAGTTATAATCAAACGGCGCCGGAAAATCCATATAAATAGCGTCGAACTTCTTTTGGTTATTCCTTAAAAAAGGATACGCGTCCGCGATAATGACCTTCACCCTGGAGTCTGCCATAACATTATTATTAAGCCATCGTAACAAAGGATGCACCCGGGCGAGCTCAACGATTGTCCGGTCGATATCCACCTGTGTAATGGTCTTAATCCCCGGATATTTAACGAGTTCTCTCATAAGCATGCCGTCGCCAGCGCCGAGAACTAAGACATCCTGCGGAACTTTTCCATTTAAGGCCACCGGTACATGCGCGAAATATTCATGGTAGACTTCTTCAAAATCCGACCACAGCTGAAAAAATCCATCCAGGAATAAGATATATCCCGTCGGAGCATCAGGATAAACATGGTATTTATTACTATAAACCCGAAGGATCTCCCAATAGGGTGATGCTATGGGCGGGACTTGAACAATATCAATCTTTTGATAGGGTGAGGCATAACGCTCAATCGTCGGATATTTGTCCATGGGATCAAACAAAGACACAAAACTCTCCGACGTTTCCTTGTAGTAATAATATTTCTTCAGGAAAAACTGCTCAATATTGCCGGCGTTTAAAAAGGCGATACTAAAAACAACCACTAATAACCCGCTCAACGCCTGCTCCATGAGGCCAACTTTTTTCTCAATACGCATAAACAAAATAAACAATGCGACCAGAAGATTGATAAACCCGACGGCAAGACCGATCTGGATAAGTTCAAAATGCGGCAATAAGACGAGTGGGAACAGGACGCCGCCTAAAAGGGAACCAAAATAATCAAAAGCCAAAATGCGATTAATGACCTGTGTCGTTCTCAGTTCTTGTCCGAGCCGCAATAATAACGGCACTTCCAAACCCGTCAAAAAACCAATCATGATGATCGTCAGCATGACCAATCCTAAAAACAGGATTGTCCCACCTAAGAAGAAAAATCTGATTTCACAAAACCCGGCGAGCATATGGGCAAAATACACAATAAAAACCGACAAGCTGCCGATAATCGCCAACGCCATTTCCACCCGGAATAATAATTCCCACGTCCCTTGCCCTTTAAAATGCCGGTGAAAATAAAGCGCGCCTAAGCCCATAGAAATAAGATACAATCCGATAGTCAGGCTGTAGAAAACCACCATATTCGTCGCCAAAGACACAACGGCCTGCGCGATCAAAAGCTCATAGAGAATACTACAAGCCGACAATATGATCGTCATAACATAGATAGAACCTATTTTGTGCTGTTGCGGCATCCGATCACCTTAAATAAAGTTTAATAAAATAATCATTAATCGCCGACGCATTCAAAAGACAACAAACCATTAGAACCAAAAGTAGCGCCTGAAGAATGAAAAGACCCTTGGGCAATTTATCACCAGCGGCTTTAAACAATAAAATCCCGATAAGGGCATTCATCGTTCCAACTAATAAGCTCGACGGGATAAGCCCAAGCCTCGGATAAAAAATAAATGCGAAAGCAATCGTCCCTAAAAAAGCGCCTAAATAATTAAAACCCAGGATCAGACTTTCGCGGTTCGGTTGGTCCTTATCCATCAATGCAATTAATAACGGGACTTCAAAGCCGGACAAAATTCCGATAAGGATAATCAGGCCATGGGCTAGAAAACTAAAAACACCCCCGGAAAGCCGTAGCGCATCCGCGACAAAGAGAAAAACAATGGAAAATCCGCCTAAAACAGCGAGAAGGATTTCAACAATGATCAGATAAAATGCAGGAGCGGTCAGGAAGGTCCCTTCGGCGAGCAAAGAGCCGATCCCTAAGGAAAACAGGTAAAGTCCGACGGTAACGCTATAACGCAAGACCGTGTCGGCCAGAAATGCAGATAATGTCTGGGCCAAAATGAGCTCATAGACAATACTACAAAACGACAGGACAAATGTAATAAGGTAAATACGGCTTAGAATTCTTTTCAATTGTCTTCCCTCGTAAAAATTTCTTATATATAATGACTCTATCTTATGAATACTTCTAAAAGAAATCTTGCCATCGAACTTTTTAAAGGCCTGGGCGTCGTTTATATGCTCATCGGCCACCAGATCGTCTGGCTTTTTACCAAATTTGACGGCAACGGACTTTTATATCCGGATTCCTATAAAGCCTTTGCTTTCTTTAGGACAGGACTTCATCCGCTAGTGCTCCAATTTCCCGCCCTGGCCGGGGCATCGTTATTCTTCCTCATGAAATCAAGAGAGATATCTTTGAATGGAGCACTTAAAAGAGCCGGCATCCTGATCTTCATGGGATTTTTGTTAAATCTCTTGGCCTGGGGCCCTTACGGCATGTTCGCCTGGGACGTCTTACCTTTCATCGGATTATGCACGGTCATTTCTTACCCTTTTATCAGAAACTTTGACAAAACCCAATATCAAATCATGCTTTTATTCATCGGCCTTTTTTGCTTAAGCCTCTCGAATATATTTCCTTGGGCCACTTACGGCGAACTCTACTTATACAAAATATTTCTCGGCGACAGCACCGGACAAAACTATTGGCCGTTTTGTCCATGGTATTCCCTTTTTGTTTCCGGCATTTTTCTAGCGCACGTCCTTAATTCCAAAAATGAAATCCTTTTAAAACGTACAATACTCATCGGCGCAGCGCTCCTTGCCTCTTACATTGTCTCTCTATTTATCCACCCTTCTACCTATTTTACGGAAACTTATAATTTTAATAGCGCTTGGGGCGTTGCCATTTTTAAACCATCGCTTGTCTTTACCGTCGGAATCATCGGATTTGGATTAACCTTTGTTCCTCTGACCAGCCTGTTATTGACCCGTTCCCATTTTTTTAAGAATATTCTTCAAAATTCATTCTTAACCGTCTATGCCCGAGGCGTTTTGTGGATCTATTTCATGACAATTATTCTAGGCTATCAAATCACGTCCTACATCAACACGAACTTTAACCTTAATTTTCAAAAAGCAAACACGCTACTTCCCTTTTTAATTCTCTTTCAGTTTCTTTTGGCCTATCTGATCGGGAAAATGGCTTCGTTTAAAAGAAAGATCCAATACGAATAATCATCTGCGTATAACCATCGATACATAACTACCGAAACTGTCCTGATTGACAAAGAGCACTTCTTTAATCGCCTTTTTCCCGTCGAGTAATAGACTTCCTAAAATAGCACCCAGAGCGCCCGAAGCACAAAATGTATTTCCTAAAAGATCATCCAAAGATATAAAATTCTTTTTCCCAGCCAGACCCTTAATAAACTTTTCATTATCGGAAAATTTTTCGCCAAAACTATTTCCCCTGTTAAGGATAACGCTTCGAGACTTTGTCTGATTCCCGCGGCCAAGAAAACTCTTAATGATTTTCTGCGGAACCTGCATGTCTTTATCCGCACAAAACCCATGACGACCATCACCCAGGGTGGCGTGAATTTTCTTGCCGGCGGTACGAGCGCTTTTCTTTTTCTCCAAAACCACAAAAGCACAGCTTTCCTGTCTAAACCCACATTGATCAAACGCCTCTTCAAGATCATCACAAATAACGTTAATCCCACCGACAAAGACAATATCCGCTCTGCCGTCATTGATCAAATCGCTACCCACGAGAATCGCTTCTGACGCAGAAACAGCGCCCGATGAGAAAGTAATGTCAGGCCCTTTGAAATTAAACATGATAGACATTTTGGCAGCCAGGGCATTCGTCGCGGAATATGGCACCAAAAAGATCTTGGCCGGCTCTTTTCTTTCGATACCCCTTAAACTGCTAGTCTTAAATTCCTCGCTGCCATAAGTATTGCCCATCAAAATCGCGCACCGAGAAGAATTCTCGTCCGTGATCGAAATTTTCGCTGACTTTAAAGTTTTTTGTAACGTGGCGGCCACAATCTTTTCAATACGCGGTAACTCAAAAGGCCCTTGCGGGATAAAAGAAAGCTCGGACTTATAAACTGCCGGGTCTATCCGACGGGATGGCGAATGATCCGAAGGCTCCCGCAACCATCTCTCAAGAGACTCTTCTCCTCCAATCACACACCCAAAACCAGTTATGGCAATTTCGTTGTTCATGGACTTATTTTCTCCACGACAATCGCGCAATTTTGTCCACCTAAGCCTGCGGATAAACACATTGCCCGACGGACTTTCTGGTGAATAGCTTTGTTGGGCACATAATCCAAATCACAGTCAGGGTCTGGCGTTTTATAATTGATCGTCGGCGGAATGATCCCCTCACAAAGGGTTTTTGCTGTAGCGATCACGTCAAGCCCCATCGAAGCGCCCATAGTATGCCCGATCATGGATTTGATTGAACTGATTTTCAGCTTCTTCGAATGCCCCCCAAACGATCTTTTGATGGCCCTTGTTTCTGATAAATCGTTATAAACCGTTCCGATGCCATGCGCGTTAATATAATCGATCGAATCAAAACTACTGCCCGAATCCTTGAGCGCCTCCTCAATGGCCCGTGACAATCCTTTTCCATCTTTATCCGGGCTAAACGGATGACAGGCATCTGACGTCGAGCCGTAACCGCTTAGCTGACAATAAATCTTAGCTCCGCGAGTCTTGGCATGATTAAGTTCTTCTAAAATCACAACGCTCGCGCCTTCGGAAATACAAAACCCTTTTCGGTTTTTGTCAAAAGGCCTAACAACTCCGTCTTTGGCCGCAGCTTCCGTACCGGCAAACGCAACCGCCAGCATATCGCTCATCATATCTGCGCCTCCGGCGATCATTATATCCGCTCGGCTGTGTTCTATCTCTCTTAAAGCGAGCCCAATAGCATCCCCGCTCGACGAACAAGTTGTATTCACACAAAAACAAGGCCCAGACAATTTCAATTTACTTGCAAAATACGCCATCGAAGAATTTAGCGAATAATTTCTTAACAGAGCAATGTCTTTTTTTCCCTGCGCCATAAGCTTCTGAATATATTTCTGGCCAGAGCCTATTTCGCCTAAAATAGTCCCAAAGGCCATACCTGCCTTAGGAATATGTCGACGACAATTGGCATCATCTAAGGCCTGCTCTAAGGCATGATAAAAAAGCTCAGAGCATCGTCCTTGGGATTTTATCGGTTTTTCTTTAAGAAACTTTTCAAACCCCGCAGCTTCTCCGCCGAACTGGCAACAATAATCTTTCACGCCAATAAGCTTAAGCGGTTTAATGGTATTTCGCCCCTGGCAAAGCCCTTGCCAGAAAGCCTCCACGCCCGCGCCGCAATCCATCGGAGTGACGGCTCCTAAACCGGTTATCACAATTTGTCTTTTATTTTTTTTCATTGTCCATCACTGATGCTGATGCCGTAATTGCCCGCAGGCGGCAGCGATGTCGCGTCCCCGAGGCTGACGCAGCGTTGCATGAATGCCAAATCGGTCCAAAGCGGCTTGAAAATTCCTGACCTCCTCTTTCGACGGAGATTTGTACGGGAACTCGCTGACTTCATTATAAACGATCAGGTTCAGCTTACATAAAAGGCCTTTAAGTAATTCCTTTAATCGACGGGCCGATTCTAACGTGCACGTTAAATCTTTGATCAGGATATATTCAAAAGTGATTTGCCGGTTGGTTGCTTTGACATAATCATGGCAAGCCTCGACGAGCTTAAGAAGCGGGAATCTTTGATTGACCGGCATCAACTCATTTCGTAAGGCATCCGTAGCGCCGTGAAGAGAAATAGATAATTCGATCTGAAGGCCTTCCTGGGTCAATTTCTTGATTTGAGGGATCAGGCCGCAGGTCGATATGGTTATCCGACGAGCCCCGATATTAAATCCTTCGGACGCATTAAGGATTCGGATCGCTTTCATCAAGTTCTCATAATTATCTAGCGGTTCTCCCACACCCATAAATACGATATGCGACAAATCCTGGTTCTTTAAGGAACGCTTAACAAAGCAAATCTGGCCTAAAATTTCCGCGCAGCTTAAATGTCTTTTAAATCCGCCTAAACCGCTCGCGCAGAACCGGCAGCCATATTTACAGCCGACCTGGGTCGACACACAAACCGTTACCCTGGACTTCGTCGGAATAATGACGGTTTCAATATGTTCTCGGTCGGAAAGTTCGAACAAAATTTTCTTGGTCCCATCATAGGATTCTTGTTCACAACGACAAGCCGGTAGCTCAAGAACAAACTCCGTCTTTAAATATTCTTTAAGCCGTGGCGGCAGGTTCTTCATCTGCTCAAAACTTGAAATATTTTTTTGATAGATCCACTCAAAGATTTGAGTGGCCCGGAATGGTTTTTCTTGGAAAGAAGCTAACTGTGTTACGAGGTCTTCGTAAGAACAATCTAGGATATTTTTAAGGGCCATGGTTTAGGAGGCAGCGATATCGCCCTTGGAAAAAACACCGATCTTGCGGAATTTATCGTATCGATTTTCCAAAAGCTCTTCGGTCGACAACGGGGATAATTCCTGAATATATTTAATAAGAGATTTCTTGAGATTTGCCGCAGCGACCTCGGGGTCTTTATGCGCTCCGCCCATCGGCTCTCGAATGATCTCCTCGACGATGCCAAATTTCAAAAGATCCTCTCCGGTCATTTTTAAGGCCTCTGCCGCTTCCGGCGCCTTGACGGCATTACGCCACAAAATAGAAGCACATCCTTCCGGAGAAATAACAGAATAATAGGCATGTTCGAGAATACAAACCTTATCCGCAACACCAATCCCCAGCGCCCCGCCGCTTCCGCCTTCGCCGATAACAGTGGCGATAATCGGAGTTTTGATTCGTGACATATTCTTAAGATTTTCCGCGATCGCCTGAGCCTGCCCGCGCTCTTCCGCACCGACGCCGGGATAAGCCCCGGGCGTATCGATAAAAATAATTACGGGCAAATGGAATTTTGCTGCCAGCTCCATCAGGCGAATGGCTTTACGGTACCCTTCCGGGTGAGCACAACCAAAATTCCGCATAATATTTTCTTTGGTATCTCGTCCCTTTTGATGGCCCATCACCATGACCGGATAATTATCCAGCTTGGCAAAACCGGCTACGATCGCCGAATCATCGGCGAACAACCTATCGCCGTGAAGTTCCATAAAATGCGTCATCATCATACTGACATAATCCATGGTATACGGCCGATCGGGATGACGCGCGATCTGTACCCGCTGCCACGTCGTCAGTTTGCCGTAAACCTCTTTTTTCATCTGATCCAATTTTTCCGTCAGTTTACGGATTTCCGGCGTCAGGGCAATCTTTTTCTCTGAACCAAAATTCCGTAATTCTTCGATCTTGGTCTCGAGTTCATAAATCGGTTTTTCAAAATTTAAAACACTCATGAGGCTTTAACCTTCTTTGGTTATCAATTTAAAAAATTAATCTTGAATGTTTACTTTTGTTCCGACGGGGATAACCGTGTAAAGCTCTTCGACATCTTTGTTGATCATGCGCACACATCCGGCGGTCACTTGTTGGCCAATAGCCTCCGGCTGAACCGTGCCGTGAATCCCATAACCGGGATTATCAAACCCCATCCAACGGCTCCCTAAGACATTTTGCGGGCTCTCGGGTGGGACCACGATCCCCTTATTGAACCAAACGGGATTCGTAAGTTTCGAGGTGATGGTAAACGTCCCGACCGGCGTGCAATTGTTTTGGCCCGTCGACACAGAATACGTTTTAACCACATCATCCCCGTCTTTAAGAATCAGGATATTTTGCGATTTGTCGACAAAAATATTCAGACTCCCTTTCCAAATAGATAATTTCTGTCCTGCCCGAATGACGTTGGAGGTGATATTGTTACGAACCTTAATAAGGTCGATCGTCGTATTATATTTTTTGGCCACTTTGGCCAATGAATCACCGGGCTGGACTTCATAAATCACCGTACTCGGCGTCGTTGTATTGGAAAACAATATTTGCATATTAAGATTATCCAAATCTTTCTGAGCTGTGGCAATATTTTCATAATCCGGATAATCCGTCACAAGCTTCTGGTATGCCTGTTTAGCTTCATAAAGCTGCCCATTATGGACCATCTCAAGCGCCTGGTCATAAAGTTGCTGGGCCTGTTTCGTCTGCGGAGAAGAAACCATATTAGGCACATGGACTTTCTTTGAAAAACCAAAAACGAGTGTCGTTAAGATAATAATGCCGACGACAATAAGAATATTCTTTCTCACAACAATCCTCCTTTAAGAAGCTAACAAATTACCAAATCTTATAAAAAATATAAGATAAAATGATTCCTAAAATTGATCCGATAAGAACCTGTAAAGGGGTATGGCCAATAAGTTCGATTAAGCGGTTCGACTCAATCTTGCCCTTCCAGTACATATCATCTAAAATCTGATTCAAAATCGCTGCTTGTTCCCCGGCAGAACGACGAACGCCTTGCGCATCAAACATAGTGACCAAGGCAAAAACGGTCGCCAAAGCAAAAATGATGGACGTAAACCCGGCCTCAAGACCGCACGTCAGAGCCAATGCTGATGCTCCCGCCGCATGGCTGGAAGGCATACCGCCCGTGCCAATCAACCATTTAAAATTAAACCGCTTCTCCCTAATAACGCCTAAAATCACTTTGACGCTTTGGGCAATGCCCCAGACCAGAAGCGTGATCATTAATATTTTATTATGAAAAATATTATTATCCATAGTAGGAAAGTTTTATTTAACCAATTCGCTAAACAGCGGAATTCTTTGATATTGACGAAAAAAATATTTTATGTTAGGTTACATTATAATATCAGACCTTGAAAAAGCAAGGTCTTTTCCATACCAATACCCCCACTCGATTTTCCCCAACCAATGGCTGGCGTCCCTTCATATTTATTATGCTTGCCAAATCTTATAGCTACGGAATCAATGGCCTTGACGGCTATTTAGTTACGATCGAAGTGGATGTTTCCAATGGCCTACCGCAGACCATTATTGTTGGCTTGCCGGATAATGCCATTAAAGAAAGCAAAGAACGCCTCAGGGCAGCTGTTAGAAATAGCGGCTACGAGTTCCCTTCTCGGCGTACAACCATTAATTTATCGCCGGCTGATGTCAAAAAAGAAGGCCCTTCCTTTGATTTAGCCATGTGCTTAGGATACTTGGCCGCTTCAGGGCAGATGAGCGCGTCAAGCCTGGAAAAATACGCTATTCTAGGAGAAGTATCTCTAGATGGCCACATTCAGCCTATCAATGGGGCATTGCCCGCAGCCTTATCTGCTCGAAACGGAAACTTTGAAGGAATCATTGTCCCAGAAGCCAACGCCAAAGAGTCGGCTTTGGGGAACAATATCCCTGTTTATCCAGCCAAAACACTGAGTGAAGTGGTACACTTTTTAAATAATCCTTTGTCCTTAAGTCCATGCCATGCCCATATTAACCCTGAAAATGTCATTGAAACAGGAACTTATGATGTTGATTTTAATGAAGTTAAGGGACAATCTCATGTCAAGCGCGGCCTCGAGATTGCCGCTGCTGGGAATCATAACGTCCTCATGATTGGTCCGCCCGGAAGCGGAAAGAGCATGCTGGCCAAAAGGATCCCGACCATATTGCCCAATATGAACTTTGAAGAATGCCTTGAAACAACCAAGATCCATTCGATCATGGGGATATTGAGACAAAACCAGGGGATCATTACAGCACGACCATTTCGCTCGCCGCATCATACAACATCCAGCGTTGCCATTGTAGGCGGCGGCTCTTATCCCAAACCAGGCGAAGTCACCTTAAGCCATAATGGCGTTCTTTTTTTAGATGAGCTCCCGGAATTTAACCGTAATGTGCTCGAATCTTTGCGGCAACCTTTGGAAGACCACTGCGTGACGGTTTCTCGCGCCAGCAAATCTTTACAATTTCCGGCAAGATTTATGCTCATCTGCGCCATGAACCCTTGCCTTTGCGGATGGTACTCCGATCCCCAAAAAAAATGCCATTGTGCACCGCAGCAAATCCAGCGGTATTTGTCTAAAATTTCCGGTCCGCTTCTTGACCGCATTGACCTTCATCTGGAGGTACCGGCGGTCTCGCACTCGGCGTTATTATCGACTCCATTGTCAGAAAGCTCGGCAGAAATCAAAAAGCGGACCGTGGCCGCACGCCAAATTCAACAAGAACGTTTTAAAAATTCTAGCATTCCCTGTAATGCCTATATGAATCACAAACAGATCCGGACATTTTGTCCTCTGTCCGACGAGAGTAAACAACTTTTACGCGCGGCCATTGAAGAGCTTGGGTTTTCTGCTCGCGCTTATAACAGAGTTCTTAAGGTGAGCCGAACTATTGCAGATTTAGCCCAGGAAGAAAATATCTTGCCTGAACACATGGCAGAGGCGATTCAATACCGAAGCCTGGACAGGAATTGGTGGGGATAAAATAGCAAAAAGACAAAAAAAGAAAATCTATTTTCTATCAAAAAACGGGCTCTTAGATGTCGCGCTTAAAGGAATCCCGAACGCAAGCTTGATGTCGCTCGAGAAAATCCCAAGCTCCTGAACCGCTAACCCGACGCTGTACATAATACGATTATCAACGCGGCAATCCGCGGCAATGCTGACCGCCGAGCCGATGGCGATCCCCAAGTCGCCGGTATTAAAAACACACGCCGACTCAGGATGTCTGGTTTTTTCTTCACAATCTTGATAGCCGCAAAGCCCGCATTTCTTTAAGCCGACCGCCGCATATTTTGTTCCCAAAAGGACCATGACTTCCGTCTGTAAAATATTATCCGCATCTCGCGCGAAACCGGCAAGCTGTTCTTTCTCGGCGATCTCTTTCATCTTTCCAGCGATTCTTTCAATATCCGATTTTTCCGCTATCATAAAAGTCATGTGGTCAATTCCCCGGCCTTTGGGAGCGGTGCGCGCAGCTACGACCATTTTCTTGGCGATATCGAGCAGTGTTTCTTTTTTAATGTCTTGTTCTTGTTTCATAATTTTGTCCTCTCTGTGGGCTGACTTTCCATACACAAATACACCAAAACGGTCTTACTCTGACCGCGAATCCAATTGTGCATTTTCTTATAAATATCTTCCCTTACCCGCTCACTATAGCGCAGTTTATTGTCAAAGCCAAGAATCAATTCGCCGTTTAAAATCGCGTTATCCGGAAAACGATTCTCAATGGCTTCTTTCTGTTTCGGCGTCATGCGAAGACAACCTAAGCTGATCCAGGCGATTTTTGGCGCACTTATCCGTCGGAATATTTCTCCGACAAGATTCTGATAATCCTTTTTCCAGCCGTCATAAAAAATGATCGGATCAAAATGGAAGCCGACTTTATAACCATGTTGAACGCACTTTAAAGCGGCACTCAAACGTTCTTCTAAATTCGCGGTATAAAATTCCGTCGTCTCGATAATATTTTGCGGATTGACCGACCACGACACCACAATATTGTTGGCCGCCTTAACTGACAATAATTCATCGACATTGTCGCTCTTAGTCTTAAACTCAAACAAAGTTTGCGGATACTCTCGAAAGAAATCAACGAGCTTGGTGGAATAACCTGTGAGTGAATCAAAAATCAATGAATCCGTGAACTGGCCTGTACCGATACGGATATTTTTATTCGGAAGCTTCTTAAAGGCCTCGAAGAAATCCTCGATGTTCGACGGTAAGACGATCCCCGGCGCATTGGTGTAGCTTTGCAGAAAACAATACGCGCACTCGAATCCGCAGCCGAAACCTAAATTGAGAATATAATACCCACAGCCAACTGCACCATTAGTGCACGGGCAGGAACACAAAAAATCATAACGTTCCGTGACGATAAATAAGTTTTCTGTCCGACGGTTATAAATGGATAAATCAAATCTTTTTTCCTTAATAAACCTCTGGTAACTAGACATCATCTGGTATTTAGCTTTTGGAAAACGCACTTTTAAGGATAAGACTAATTCTGAATTCGCGACTTCTTTCTCAATAAAAATATTCTTTGGAATGAATGGTTTATGGCCTGTAATACGAACTTTATATTTGGGATTCACTTCAAGCGGAGTGAAGTGCCAGCGGGCCCGTTCGTCATCGGTAAGCTGCGGGAATCGTTTAACTAAAAGATCGCTCTTAATCTTATGAAAAGGTTGCTGGCGGGCGGATTTGATATTGAGAATATCTTCAATAAGCTTATGGTCGCGCTGGACGATTTCATAAAGAAGCCTGACTAGCTGCGCTTTTTTATTGAGTCCAAAATGAGGGAAATGCTTAGTCACAGAACGCGTGATGGATTTTACATCAAGCATGGGAGAATTTTTCCAAAATGTCGTCGATATATCTTAATTCATGCGAAGTCAATTTCCAGGTCAAAGCCTCAGCGTTTCCTTTGAGTTGGTCAACAGTCCGGCAGCCGACGATCACGCTGGCCACGCCTTTTTGCTGACGAACCCAGTTGATCGCCACTTGATTGAGCGGCCTTTTGAGCGCTTTCAAGGATTCCACAAACGCATGGACCTTAGGAAATTGGTCCATGGAATAATAATGATAAAAGAAATTCCGCACATCGGATTTGGATGGATGCGGCTGTTTCTTATATTTCCCGGAAAGAATTCCGCCGCCTAAGGATCCATACGTTAAAACACCAACGTTTTCTTTCAAGCATAACGGCAAAACTTTTTCTTCAATGGAGCGCTTAAGAAGCGAGTACTGATTTTGTAACGTGACAATTTCTGCATATTCGCACGCTTGCTTTAACAATTCCTCGTCGAAATTGGAAACACCGATATATTTAATCTTACCGGCAGCTTTAATCTCGCAAAGTGTTTTTAATGTTTCCTCTAGTGGTGTATGGACGTCGGGCCAGTGAATTTGGTAAAGATCGATATAATCCGTCTGAAGCCGTTTTAAAGAATCATCGATCTCTTTGAGAATTCTTTCGGGCTTAAGATTATGCGAGATCCTTTTTTCTTTCCATTCAAACCCGCATTTGGTCGCAAGGACAAATTTCTTTCTCTGGCCCTTGATCGCTTTTCCGACGATTTCCTCTGCCCGGCCAAAACCATAAATCGGCGCGGTATCGATAAAATTAATGCCAGAATCCAATGCGGCCCGGACAGTATCGATACATTCCTTCTCGTCCGTCGGGCCCCAGACGTCGCCGCTAAAGACCCACGTGCCCAAACACACGCCGGAGGTCTTCAAAGACGTTTTAGGGATTTCATGATATTTCAAAATCTCACCTTATTTCGTTTTCTTAGGAATGGTCACTTTAAGAACGCCTTTTTCATACTGAACGTCAAACTTCTGAGTTTCTGCGTTCTTCGGCAATGACCATGATCTTAAAAAATGCCCAAAATTCCGTTCCTCCCGATGCATTTGATTAGGCTTGTTTTCCTCAATCACGCTATTGCGCTCGCCGGAAACAATCAACAAACCATTCTTGATCTCGACGTTAATGCTGTCTTTGTCCATGCCCGGAAGGTCCATCTGAAGAACATACGCTTTATCTGTTTCTTTTAAATCCGCTCTAGGGTCAAAAAACGCATTTTCATCAAGACCAGCCTTGCCCGGTGCCTGGCCAAAACCGGCGGCCAAACTCTCGTCGAATAAGTCTTGCATCCTCTCCTGGACCGCCCTCATTTCTTGGAATGGATCTAAAAAATCATTGTGCAAGGCAACGGGTCGATGACGAACCGTTTGTCCAGCTAAAGGCATGGCCTGTCCAGGCAAGCCCTGTCTTTCCGAAGCCAAAATTCGAATAGACTTGGCGATACCTGTGTTGGAATCTGCAGCAATAACAACTTCTTCCCCTAAAGAAAGATTTCCCGGAATATTCCCGAGCACCACAAAAGTTCTTTCTTCGTTAGCGTTGTAATCAAAGATCGTCACTTCATTTTTACTAGCATTTAAGATCGTAATTTTCCCGACGTAATATTTACTACTGGAAGCTGCTACAGCAGATTGGGGCTGTATCGCGTTGGAAGATGAAAACCCTGCTGTGGCGACACAACAAAGGAAGAGCATAAAGAGAAACAGTTCTTTATTTTTACGCATCTGGCACCTCCTTATTTTGATTAGGTTTAACAATATCACAAAGCCGATTTGATGACAATAGACTCTTTTTTCTTGTCGTAGTCGACTGTGATGTTTTCTTGCGGTTTGATGTCTCCGGCCAATAATTTCATGGCAATCGGGTCCTGGACAAGCCGCTGGATCACGCGCTTAAGCGGCCGGGCACCGTAGACGGGATCATATCCCTGGTCCGATAAGAATTCCCCGGCGCGGTCCGTTAATTCCAAAGATAAATCTTTATCTTTCAAGCGCTCCTTCAGCAGCTCAATTTGAATATCCACAATTTGCTTGATATAAGATTTGTCCAACCGGTTAAAGATCACAATCTCGTCGACACGGTTAAGGAATTCCGGACGGAATGTTTCTTTAAGGGAGCTCATCACCCGGCCTTGGATCTCGGCCTTATCTTCCGCTAAGGCAATAGCGTCAGACCCGATATTCGATGTCATGATAATAACGGTGTTCTTAAAATTAACCACCCTGCCCTGGCCGTCGGTCAAACGTCCATCGTCTAAAATCTGCAAAAGCACATTAAAGACATCCGTGTGCGCTTTTTCGATTTCATCGAGGAGAATAACCGCGTACGGTCGGCGGCGAATAGCTTCGGTCAATTGCCCGCCTTCTTCATATCCGACGTAGCCTGGCGGTGCGCCGATAAGCCTAGACACGCTGTGCTTTTCCATATACTCGCTCATATCCACACGGATAAGCGCACCTTCATCGTCGAACAAAAATGCGGCCAAACTCTTCGCCAGTTCAGTTTTTCCAACGCCCGTCGGGCCAACAAAAATAAACGAACCCAGCGGCCGATGCGGGTCGCTTAACCCCGTCCTCGAACGACGAATGCAGTTAGCAATTAAATCAATGGCTTCGTCCTGGCCTACAACGCGCTTTTTTAAAGCCTCTTCCATATGGATAAGTTTCTCTGTCTCACCTTCCAAAAGTTTTGTCACAGGGATTTTGGTCCATTTAGAAACGATCTCGGCGATGTCCTGCTCATCCACCTCTTCTTTGAGCATCGCACCCTTCACTTGAAGCCCGGCGAGCTTTTGATTCTGCCCTTTGAGTTCTTTCTCTAAATTGACCAGTGTCCCATAACGAATTTCAGCGACCTTGCCCAGATCTCCGACTTTCTCATATTTGGACGCCTCATATTTTGACTGCTCGATTTGAGATTTGATGAAACGAATTTTTCCAATAACCTCTTTCTCCGACTGCCAGCGCAAACGTAGCACCTTATTTTCTTCCTTGAGATGCTGTAATTCCTCGTCGAGCTTTCGCAAATGTTCCCTAGAAACATCATCGTGCTCTTTTTTTAACGCCTGGCGTTCGATTTCAAGCTGCCGGATTCTTCGTTCATTAATATCCAGCTCCCGCGGCATGCTGTCAATTTCTATCCTTAGACGAGACGCAGCCTCGTCAATAAGGTCGATGGCCTTATCGGGTAAGAAACGGTCCGTAATATACCGCTCGGACATGACCGCGGCCGCGATAATGGCCGGATCCTGAATTCGCACGCCGTGATGGATTTCATAACGTTCTTTAAGCCCGCGTAAGATGGCGATCGTATCTTCTACCGTCGGTTCATTGACGATGACAGGCTGAAAGCGTCTTTCAAGTGCCGCGTCTTTCTCAATATGCTGACGATACTCGTCGAGCGTGGTCGCACCGATACAGCGTAATAGTCCGCGGGCCAATGCCGGTTTTAGCATATTGGAAGCATCCAGGGCGCCTTCCGCTTTCCCAGCGCTGACAATCGTATGAAGCTCGT
Organism: Candidatus Omnitrophota bacterium; assembly: GCA_015233405.1. Taxonomy (GTDB): domain Bacteria; phylum Omnitrophota; class Gorgyraeia; order Zapsychrales; family Zapsychraceae; genus JADFXT01. The sequence continues at coordinate 47,625 of JADFXT010000011.1, forward strand.
CGATAAAAAGGATGATCTCACCGTCTTTATCCTCCACCTCTTTTAAAACGGCCTTAAGTCTATCCTCGAATTCTCCACGGAATTTCGCGCCGGCCAAAAGAGATCCCATATCAAGGACAATAACGCGCTTGCCTTTTAACCCCTCGGGAACATCGCCGGAATAAATTCTCTGGGCGAGGCCTTCGACAATGGCGGTCTTGCCCACGCCCGGCTCGCCGATCAGGACAGGATTATTTTTTGTCCGACGAGATAAGACTTGGATGACTCGCCGGATTTCTTCGTCGCGACCAATGACAGGGTCAAGTTTACCATCTTTGGCCAGCGCTGTCAGATCGCGCCCGTATTTTTCCAATGCTTGATATTTTTCTTCTGGATTCATCTGCATGATGTTTTTATCCTCCCATTAAATTATTTCCGGCGTGTTGTGAAGTTTTGCGCTCCACATGGGGGACACGCCGGGCACAAAACCCTACTAATCCCTACTTCACATGAATTGTAATCTGTTTTTGTCTTGATTCCTCCGTCTTAGGCAGCCGGACTTCGAGAACCCCATCTTTGTACTGCGCTTCTGCCTTCTTGGCATCTACGATAGACGGCAGAGCAATGCTACGATAAAAACTCCCATAATACCGCTCTCTGCGATGATAATTTCCTTCTTTGGTCTCATGCTCTTTTTTCTTTTCTCCCTGTATGATCAACTGGCCTTCTTCAAAAGACACATGCATTTCTTCTTTCGTCAAGCCCGGGAGATCCGCCTTAATCAAAAGGCTGTCTTTAAGATCATGAATATCAATCGCAGGCATCCCTATATCAGCCAAGAAACCTCTGCCCGTCTCAAAAGGATCTCGCGTTAAAGAAAAATCAAACAGGCTATTCATTTCCTTGTCAAAACCTTCTACTTCGGTTAATGGGTTCACTAACCAACTATCTGATTGTCTAGGTATAAGTTTCATATCGAGCCTCCTTTTCTTCTTGGCACTCAAATAAAGTGAGTGCCAAATAAAAATCAAAAAAATTTTGCCCACTTCTTATATCTCTAAATCCCCCTGCTCCATCCGGAGAATGACCTTAAGCCCATGAATTTTCACTCGATGTTCGCTTAAATAATACCAGCAATGCTTTACCAAGCTCAACTCTTTTTTTGAGTAAAGCCGTGGCTGGTTTTCATTCTCCCGCCGGGGGCTGACAATTCCTTCACTGTCGAGTTGTTTTAAGACCCAAACCGGAACATCCAAAAGCCGGCACACCACGCCTGTCGTAAAAACAGGCTCATTGGCGCCGATCTCAACCTCCGGGACATCTTTTATTTTTTTCACTTTTCCAGTCATATTCAAAGATCCCTTCTTTCGTTCCAATTTAAATATATCACAAATCGAAAATTTGTCAACAGTTTCCGATATATTTATTTCGATTATCGAAATTATAAGGGCAAAAAAATATCCGCTTTAGCGGGCCTCACCCTCTCTCTGATTAATGGCGATCGTCTCCGGCCCGATGAGCCCGCCGGAAATGACCATGCGGATGCCTTCTTCCACCGTCCATGCGGAATCTCTCACCTGAGATTCCTTGACAATAACCAGAAATCCCGATGTCGGGCTCGGGACATGAGGAACAAAAACTTTCAGGAATTTTTCTTTGGTTGTTTTTTCTTCCAAGGATCCCGTGACAAAACCAATGACCCAAACGTCCGGCTTAAAATAATCCACCAGAACAACGCGCTTAAAAACCTGGCCTTCCGGAAGGGACAACGTCGAGGACAGCTGTTTACCGACCTGATAAGTGGTTTTAATAATGGGAATCCGATTAGAAATGTTTTCCAAAAGGCTAAAGAATCTTCGGCCGATGACATTACTGGCCAAATACCCGATGATATATAAAGAGAAAAGGACCAACAAAATTCCCAATCCAGGAATGCGAAATCCGATAACCTTGTGGATAAGATTGACCACTTTACGGTCTACCATCACATAAAAAAACCATATGACAAAGAACGACAAGCCCAAAGGAATTGCCGCCAAGATCCCTCGAAAAATATAGGTCTTACAATGTATCCACCAATCTTTTTGCACAGACCAACCCTTTTTAATGGTGAAGAATCATATTTAAAAGTTCTTCTGCGGCTTTCTTGGGGCCTTCCATTTCAAACCCATGAATCCCTAAGCGCGTTCTCATTTGCCCGACAAATAATTTGCGGTCGAAGAATGCATTAAAAAATCGTTGAGCGATTTCGTCATGCAACGTTTTATATTGCGGTGGGCCAAACACATTAGCAAAATAGGAATGGACCAGCCCCGTCGTCGTTGTGGTACCTTTGCTCATGACCGTTCCTTCTTTAAAAATGCTGATGGCCTGTTGAGCATCCTCGAACTTTTCAATAATCGGATGTTCCTCGTCGATCGATTCATAGTTATTGGCATAAAGCACAAAATCAACCTTGTGCCCTTTGATGACATTCTCAAAGTTCGTGACCGGCAAGACAATACGCGCATTGATTTTATTGGGATTCATGATAATCGAGCGGTCCATCTGGCCAAAGGCATATCCGGGCTGGAGGTCATCAATCCTTAAAAATGCGCCGATCTCTGTACCATATCCGATAATGTCGCCGTGTTCATTGATGTCCAAAGACCCCATATCGTCGGCAACTACGATCAAATCCTGGATGACATCTTTACCAATTTGACGAAAGGCCTCGAGCGTTTCCGATTTTCCGGCACCCGTATCGCCGATCAAAAGGATTGTCACATCTTTATTCCCTTTAAGGATGATCCTCACCAGCGCCCCGTGAAACGGCATTTTCTTTTCTTTCATCATTTTAATATTATGCAAAGTCAACGTCATTTTCTTTAAATACCCGAAATATCCAAACTCATCTGAGGACGGAGACGCCGCGACCAAGACACCGTTCTTCTCGTCATCATAAAATACCGTCGGGAAAACTTCTAATTTAGAAAGCTGTTCGGGTCTAGCCCCAAATAAAAAGTACGCATCCGGCCGACGACCCTCTAAATCATGGCTGCTCGCCAGTTCAAAAAGATTGCTTAATGAAAATCCGAGCTCAAAAAACTTCTCGTGAAAATAAATATAAATCAACAATGGGCCGACCTTAGCCGGATAACAAAGCCATTCTTCTTTGTCGACATCGAGGATATCAAGCGGATTGACGGAAATCTTCTCAAATTTACCCGTGCGCTTGTTCATCGGTGGATTAATGACCAACGGCGGATAAAGCAAGATCTGCCGGATCATCAAGATATCATTTAATTTCTGATAATTTCCTGTCTGCGCTATGGCTTTTGAAACGGCAATAGAGGCGACTTCCGCGCCCGCCCTGACTTGACGATAAATCCGCGGATGATCGCCGGTGATGTTTTCCTCAATCGTCCGGTATGTGAAACGGACCAAATGCATTAACTGTTCGATGGTTTCATTAAAAGTGCGGTAAGGCCGCTGATCGAGGGCATCGTCCTGCGAATCACAAATAATAAAACGATCAAACGAACGCCAGAAATTATAAAGCTGTTCAATAAATTCGCTAAAAAGACTTGGGTCCTTAAAAAACATCTCTGAATGAGGAACAACGCTCGGCACAAGATTCGCCGGGACTTTAATTAAGAATTGAAGTGTCTGCGTAAGAAGATCTGCATCTTTGTCGCTAATTTGACCGTTGTTTTTATTCTCAAAAATATTAAGCAAAATAGAATTTCTTTGGCCTAAGCCTTTAAGAAAACGGGACAAAACCCAGCGAAACAGGTCGCTGCTAAGGAGCTCTTCCGGCGTTTCGCAAAGACGGTTCCGGATTTTAAGAATAATTTTTCGGTCGACAACTTTATAGGTGTACATGATCCTCTCCTAAAAACATGTTAAAAGCTTTATAAAATAGCTAATGCCTTGGCATTTTCCCAAAGCCCGTGAATATTACAGAAAGATGCAGCCAAGATCATGCCCGGCTTTCCTGTTTTAAAACAGAGTCGGACCTCTGGCTCCGTTAAAATGGTGCTCGTATCAGGGCCTTTGGCGGAAGCGCCATGGGCGTTAAATTCAAAACGGCCAATCTCGACGGGAAATTTCTCGCCTTCAGGATGGAAATAAACCGCGATCCAAGTGATATGATGTGCGGTCGTATTAGGATGAGCGATTTCTTCCCCGACCTTGATTTTAAGTTCAACCGGTTCTCCTGCTTTGACGGCATCCGGTGCGCTAATCGACGGGACATGTTTTTCCGCCTTCCAATCCCCTGACTGATACAGATCTTTCATCATAACCATATTCGTTTCCTTTCGTTTGCTAAATCAATATCCTAAGAAAGTTTCAGCATGTAGTTTGTCTTCACTAATCCCCAAACTTTGGCAAACACCTTTCATCGCCGTCACCATCGTCGGCGGGCCAAAGATATACCAAACGCGGTCCTGATAATCTAAGACCTTCTGCAAGACCAGGTCTTTTGTGATCATTCCTACAGAGATATTCTCATCTTTCGGATTATCCATCACCACTGTATAAACCACTTGAATATGCGGGTTCTCGGCTTTCCACGCGTCCAACTCGCTCTTAAATGCGATATCGGCCGCCGTCCAATTAGAATAAAGAAGCATCACATCCGTCGACAATTTCTGGCCGACAATATGTTCGATCATGGAGATCGCCGGAGTCACCCCAATACCTCCGACCAGAAAACCGATCTTAGGCAAGCTCGCATCGTAAACACATTTTCCCATCGGGCCTTTAAATAAAACCTCTGTCCCGACTTTAAGACTATCCAGTTTTTCGGAAAACTTACTATCGGAAAGTTTTTTAGTAAACTCCATATAATCCTTACCCGGGGAAGAAGATATCGTCAGATATTTATTTAACGCGCCATTCTTGCGGTCTTTCTCGTCGAAGATGACCTGGATAAACTGCCCGGCCGCAAAATCCAATTTTTCTTTTAAGCCAAAACGGAAGCTCTCAACGCAACCGGTGCGCTTTATTCTTTCGATCAATTTTCCGTAAAATTCTGTCATATTATTCCTTATCTGGTTTGCTCCCGTTAGTATGCGGAGGACTTAAATCAATAACGCTTTCGACTTCAACCTCAATCAAATGTCGCGGCGTATTCGGTAAATGCACTTCAAAATGCCTCTTAGCGGTATGCCCGCGGTGAATGCTGTTAACGATCCGTTTGGAAATCCTTTGAGCGATGCGGGACTCCCAATCCTGTATGATTTTCTCGCTGATATCGGATTTGGGAACAATTTTCGCCCGGCCCTGCAAAGTGTATCCGATAAACCGCTCTTCATCGACCGCCGTGATACTGACCTTGGAATTTTTAAGCAAATTCCTGTACGTTTTCCCCGAATAAAGATCAACAACAAAAGCCTTGCCTTGCTTCTCGATCCGCACAAGCCCTTTGACGGAACAATGGATCCTGCGCTTAGCGTCGATGGTCGATATAATCACCGCCCCTTGCTTAGTAAAAAATTTGAGAACCTCTTCGGGCAATTCCACTGGTATGATCACGTTACAATTCCTAAACTTTAAGCTTATTTTTGATTAGCGGAAGGATTTCATCCAATTTCTTGAGATCTGCCTCATCGGGAATAAATTTTAAATAAACCCCTTCCCCGATCAATTCCCATCCAGCCTCCTGGCAGAATGTTTCAAGTTCCTTAAATCCGCCCGTGGCCCAACCGTAAGAACCGAACGTGAAGGCGAAACGATTTTTAGGTTTAAGGCCCTTGGCATACATCATCAGGCCAGCTACCGTCGGAAGCATCCGGTTGTTTAAGATCGGCGTTCCGATCATGATCATTTTAGAAAGAAGCATGTCCGTGACAACATCCGACATGTGCGTTACCTGCAAATTCACCAACTTCACCGGAATCCCCGCCTTATCCAGATTCTCAAAAAGCCGGCGGGCCATTTTCTCCGTCGAGTGCCACATCGTATCATAAACGATCAAGGCCTTATTGTCCGACTCATAGTTCGCCCATTTTTTATAAAGGGAAACAATATGGGAAATATCTTTGGCCTCACGCCAAATAAGCCCATGCGAAGGACAGATCATATCGATCTTGAGATCCTTGGCCGCTTCAAGCACTTTAAGGACCTGATTGCCGTAAGGAGTTACGATGTTGGCATAATACTTTGTCGCCTCAAACGTCACGGGGTCTAATCCGGCCTCATCGACGTAACGCTCGTGGGACGCATAATGCTGGCCGAAGGCATCATTCGAGAAAAGGATCCGCTCTTCTTCACAATACGTCGCCATCGAATCCGGCCAATGGACCATCGGCATCAGCACAAATTTCAATTTTCTTTTGCCGATATCAAGGACATCGCCGGTTTGAACAATTTTAAATTTCCAATCTTTTTTGAAATGCTCTTTTAATCCCTCTGCCCCTTTAGGAGAACAAACGACCTCCGCATTCGGGCAATATTTTAACAGCTCATCAATGGACCCCGAATGGTCCATTTCGGTATGGTTGGAAATAATATAACGGATTTTAGACGGGTCCATGACTTCCCGAATGCGCCGAAGCATTTCCTGGGCGCCATAAAACTTGACCGTATCAATCAAAGTCGGCTTATCATCGACGATGAGATACGCATTATATGTAGAGCCTGACGGGGTTTCATAGCCATGGAAATTGCGCAAATCCCAGTCAATATAGCCTGTCCAGAAAATACCTTCTCTAATTTTATTCATGGGAAGATTCTCCGCGATTATGTAAAATTTATTCTACCGGTTCAAACTCGCTTTTACCTACGCCACATTCCGGGCAAACCCAGTCTGCTGGTAAATTCTCAAAAGACGTCCCCGGCCCAACGCCATTCGCCACATCCCCGACGGCAGGATCATAAATATAACCGCAAACTGTGCATCGATATTTTTTCATTACAAACCCCTTTCCTAAAATACGGGTTAACGGAACTGAAGTCGACAATATTTTAAGCAAACCCCTGTGACTGTCAAGATGAATCTCTGAACTCGTTTTCTTCGAAAACCAACTATTTTGTTTCGGACTCCAAAACTTTATTAATTTTCTGTGCGATCTTAACCAAGACATACCCGAGGACAAAAACAAGAAGACCGGCAGGAATTTCTGCCACCTGCTTAAAAATGATATCCACAAAAATCACCAACAACCCTAAAAATATGGGCAAAATCCCACTTCGGTAACACGTTTTACTTAAATTGGTCAAATCTTGGACATTGGATTCTTTCATCTTTGTCTCCTTTTTAACGGTTCGTGTTATTTCGTTTCTATTCCCATATTATATGCATGCGGATTTTTTGAAATCCCTCGTGTCGTTATATATTGAACAATCGCTCGTTCGAGGCGCTTCATCCGCTCAATGGCTTCTCCGCCTACAAAAATCCAGGCCTTCCTGTCGCCGTAATAAACCTCCTCAAGGACCTTATCATGCTGCCCGACAGGAAAAGACCCGACGGCCTGTTCAAGAAAACCACCAAAACGATTCGGGACGCCGACCCAAACATGACTCCTCAGATTCAACTGCTGAATACTCTGAAACTGCGACAGCCCGTCGTACAGGCATGGGAAGCCGTAAATATAAACATTCAACTTCTTTGTGACATAACCTAATTCCGGAAAAGCCAGAATTTGCGCCAAGACATACGGTGCGCCAACCGAAAATTGGGAATACTTGGATTCTATGGTCCTGGCAAGCCGCTGATTAAATTGTAAATCAATACGATACTCCAGGCTCCTTTCCAAGAATGCATGATCAGAAATGTGCTGGTCCGTCGGAAGTTTATGCAAGAACAATCCATACGCGCTCAAGAGACACCCTACCGTTAAAGTGATGATCATCCATTTCTGGATCTTTACAGATGTGATCATCAATTGTAAAGCGTAAAACAAACAGAACACATTAAAAGGTATCAGCAACAGCCGGTAACGGTCCGGCCCGGCCATAGAGTTGACAAAAACAGCAAACCATCCGCCGGCCGCCAGAAACATCACCAAAGGCACATAATGGATATGAATAAAATCTAAAACGGTTGTCTTCTTCTCGACGAATCGTTTTTTCAGAAAATGTCCGATCAAAATGATGAAACTAAAAATATAAAAATATGTGTGATAAAAATTCCGGATGGTTTTCCATCCTCCCCAAGGCCCAACCATATCCACTTTGCCGGCTTTATTGAGAATAAAAAAATTGGCATAGACATAAAGCAGCATAAAAGCGACCATAGCCAGCCCTAACAAAACAGTTCTCTTCTTAAAACGATAGGCCGTTTCTCCGTAGAGAAAATGAAAACATGCCGCCAAGAAAACAATCCCGCAGGTAAAGATCGCAACGCCTTTGGCCATCACCGCTAAGACAGAAAAAAGGCCGGCCAAGCCCAATCGCTTATTAATCAAATAATACATCGCGATCATGGCGCATACCGTCGCCGGCATTTCCATATTGAGCTGTTCGATCTGGCTTTGGAATAAAGGAATGGACAACAATAAGACCGCCATCAAAAGCGCGATTGTACGGCCAGCAATTTTTTGGATGATCTCCCGCAAAAGCGCAACAATCAAAGCGCCCGAGGCAAAAACAATTAAATGATCAACCGCCAAAAAAAGTTGAGCGTTAGGAAAAAATTTCATCAAAATTCCCTGAAGCGTCGGGAAGAAAGAAAATAGATAAACCTTTGGGCCGCCCTCAATAAATCCCGGCTGTTGGGCCAAGGCGATGTAATTAAAAGCGTGGTTCTTAAGCCAGACGGCCTCCATGAACGGGCCGCCAATCGTTTCCCCATAAGGCTGAAACAAAAGTACTTCAGGTTTAGTTAAAATAAAAAATGAAAAAACCGCCAGCCAGAATTTTTTGACCGACGCTGATTCTAAATAAAGAAGGCCGATCAGAAGAAAAACAAAAGTCGAAGTCAGGATATTTACCGGCCCTAGAAAATTTTCTTCTATGTGGCCCAAATAAACATCGAGCGGTTGAATTTCATTAAAGCCGGAGAAGATATTCAAGACCCCGAGCATCTGGTGGTGATAACAATATTGAAAGAAAAACGGAGCGATGTATTTACTGAGGAAATACAGGCCGGCGCAAACTCCAACCCCAAACAGAATTGGTTTTTTCTTGATGCTCGTAGTATTAGCTACATTCAAAATATTTGTCATACGCCGTCGATGGTAGGATATTCAGTTGGGAAGCTATCTTTATGGGCCACCGCAAAAATTTTATAAGGTCATAGCTGGTCTTATAATCCCGAAAGGTCTTCGGCGGAAGCTTCATATAGGCGTCAAATTGTTCTTGAGTAAGCCCCAAGCGTTTAATACAAAGGCCGATGACCTTGGGGTCTTCGATAACGTAACGTTCTTTAAGATGATCTAAGGCCTCCGCTTTGGGCATTTGGCCGGAACGCACTAAGGCCGCGTAATTATATTTCCGTCGGTCGATATTGAATTTCTCGCGCATCACATACGTCATCAAACTTTGATATAGATCATCAAAATAATGCGCACCCGGATAGACCCAATCCAATTCCTGGGCGATGATTTTATCCGCTGCCGAGCGGACATAATTCTCATAATATAAAAGGGGAATGGTTTTGATCCCACGCATGACTGTATAATAAAACATTTCCTTAAAGCACAAATTAAATCCGCCGTCCGTCGGCTTCCATTTCCTTAGCGGGAATTTTCCATAAAGCTTATGGACTTCTTTCAGATATTTTCCATCGAGATAGTTCCATTCCAGCGGCGCAATGCCTTCGGTGCGAAATGACTGGCCGATGACGAGATTCTTAATGTTTTCTTTGACCGCCACACTATAAAGAGCGGTCGCGATGCCAATGTCCGTCGGAGTACCCAGATCAGGCGTCGACGCTTCAAGATAAGCAATACGCAGGTCCTTGGATTCCCGCCAATCCGATGTGATCGTGCGCAATTCCACATCCAATTTACGCGTCGCCTTACGCATATTCTCACCGGCTACAGGATTTCCGAACCCGTCGTTAAAATGGACCGCGATCGGTCTTAATCCCCAAACTTTTTTAGCTAAATATAATGTATAGGTGCTGTCTCGCCCGCCGCTGATACCCACCACGCAATCAAACTTCTTGCCTTTTCCTTCCTTCTTGATCTGCTCAATAATTTCTTGCTGCAAGCGCTTACCTTCTTCATTAAGAGGATAGCGCTTCTCGAGTTTGTCATGAAGCCGACAATAGGAGCACAATCCATTTTTATCAAAATTATGGCCCGGCACCGTTGTATCGACGGTGCAGCGTGTACACATTTGGTAAGGAATCGTCTTTTGATTCATGTTTATGCCCTTGATTTTTAAGTAAAGCTATATCCTTTTTTCTCTAACATTTCTCCGATGGCCGTCCCTTTTTCAGGACGCTCAGGCACTTCAAATTCAGCGACAATAAGTTCTCCTGCAAATTCATTAAATTCTCCCTGGGCGATAATTCCGTTTTTTCCCATGGCCAAAGAACATCCGATCGATTTTTTCCCTTCGTACGGCCCGCCAACAATAACCCCGACGCTGGTTGTTCCGATAATGACCAGATCATAAAGCGTCGCCAAGGTCGAATACGGCTTGATCCATTTCTCGCCATACGGGTCATCTTCTTCCGTGACGGCATAAGACACCGTCCAGGACGAAGGCGACAAAATTACCTGGGCACCCATGCGGGCCAAGGCGTGGCCTAAGCAGATCCCGTCTTTATAATTATCTGCGCAGATATTAAGGCCGATAATGCCAAACGGCGTTTCAACGACCTCGATCTTATTACCGATGGTATAAAACGGTTCCTGCTCAACGGTCAAGAGATTGATCTTATGGTGCTTCAAAAGAATTTCGCCGGAGGAATTAACCAAAATGGCGCTGTTATAAACCTTATCAGCGCATTGCTCGGTCAAGCCTGCACAGACATAAATATGATTATTTTTAGCACTTTGACAAATCCTGTCGCTATACGGCCCGGGGATGGGCTTCGCCTCGGTGTAGGCACTCGGATGCGTCCAGGCCAAATCCAGGCATTCCGGTAAAAGACAGATATCGCAACCCTTGGATGCGGCGTCCTTGATCATTTTTTCCGCGCGCGTCAAATTACGTTCAGGCTCTCCTCCCTCGACGAGAAGCTGCCCCATGCCGACTTTCAATCTTTGTTTCATATCTTAACCTTTGTTTAAGAAATAAACCCCAGAAAAAATTAAAATCATTCCAAGAATTTTATACAATGTTAAATGTTCTCCTAAAAAAATGACCGCTAAAAGAATCAGCAGAATGAAATTAAGCCCGATCTGCACCGGATATGCGATAGCGATTTGCATCCGCGACAAGGCCATGGCAAAAAGAAAAGGCGCCAGAAAAAACACGACCACTCCGCTTAAAACCAACGGTGATTTTAATAAAAGGCAAAAATAACTAAATACAGCTTTAAATGACTCTGTCTTGACGGGCCCCAGCTCATTGAGCTTTAGTTTAATCACAAAGACCCCATAGACGTTAAAGACGACGCTAATAACCAGAAGCCCCCAACTTAAGAAAAGTTCTTGCATGATAAATTCCTAGTTAATTGATTTCATATTCCACAATATATCTCGGCCTTCGACGAGATTCGTCAAACGTCCGCCACAAATATTCCCCTAAAATCCCAAGCATGATCATCTGAACCCCGCCGATGATCAAAACCGCCACCATCAAGGACGACCATCCGGCGACCGGCCTGCCATGAAGATAGCACCAAACAACATACAGCGCATACAAGAATCCTAAAGTTGCGCAAAGAAATCCCACGACACTCATATAACGAATAGGAATGTCGCTAAAGGCCAACAGCGAATCGAGCGCCAGTTTAAATTTCTTTCCCAAAGACCATTTGGATTTTCCCTGAAAACGAGGTTGTTTGACATAATCTATGGACGATTGCTCAAAGCCGAGCCACGCCAGCGTCATAAAAACCGATGTGTGTTTTTCTTGGACCTTCCGGAAGCTCTCTATCACTACACGGTCCGCCAAGAAAACATCCGCTCCCGTCGGAGGCATCTTCACCGACGTCAACCAATTCATTAAAGCATAATAACATCGGGAAAGAAAAGTGGTTGTCTTTTTCTCGCCAAGACGAGCGGTACGCACTCCCCAGACGATCTTAGCCCCCTTCTCCCATTCTTTGGCCAGATCAAAAATCAATGCCGGCGGGTCTTGTAAATCCGCTGCCAAAATAACTGCTGCATCGCCTAAACAAGTATGTAAGCCGCAGGAAATGGCGGCATGACTTCCGCAATTACGGGCAAAACGGACAATGCGCACTCTGCGGTCTCGATTACGCAATTCCCTTAAAATATTCGGCGTGCGGTCTTTGGAGCAATCGTCGACGAAGATAAATTCAAAATCATATTCGTCCGCAGCACTTATCGCCTCGATCAACCGGTCGTAAAGTTCAAGCAAGGTTTCCTGCTCGTTATAAACAGGAAAAATAACGGAAATAAATAATCGGGTCTTTTGAGGAGTTGTTGTCATTTTGCCACCTTTGTGTCCGGAAAACGAATGGAAATGGTTTTAAGGATTTCTTGGGCGGGCTGTCTTTTTCCGCCGAACTCAATGTCTTTAAGAATAATCGCCCGATTGTCGCCGCAAATGACATAAACGCCGTCCTTGCCAATTTGAGCGACTTGTCCCGGCGTTCCAAAGTAAACCTTATCGCATAATTGCGCCCGCCATATTTTTAACTCTGCGGACTGATAATACGTAAATGCCCCCGGATAAGGATTGGCTTGCGATCGAATAAAATCATATATTTTCCGGGCAGGTTCAGACCAGTTGATATTTCCGTCGCTAGGAAGTCTTTGAGCGCAATACGTCGCCTGATTATGCTTTTGGGCAACGGGTTTGATCTTCCCGTCTAAAATAGCTGGATATTTTTCATGAACCGTTTTAACGGCCTTGGTTTTAAGTTTTACAAGAACGTCGCCAATATCATCGGAATCCTCGACGGAAACTGAACCTTGTACCCAGATGGGCCCGTCGTCCATACCTTTCGTGAATGTAAACAGAGAAAATCCCACTTTTTTCTCACCGGCCATCATCGCCCAGACCAACGGGGCGCTCCCACGATATTGAGGAAGAAGCGAGTTATGAATGCCTATAAATCCTTTTGCGACGCCATCTAAGGTCGCATCGCTGATCAGCCAATACCATCCGACGACAAAACATAAATCCGGTTTTAATTCCTGAATGATTCTTTCGCTATCCGCCTTGTTTGAAGCGACATAAAGCTTGATATTTTTTTCTTTGGCAAAGACCTTAAAGTCAGACAACGCCGAACGACAGTCGCTTTTGTCGTCGATAGTAAGCGCGCCAATTAATGTTTTAGGGGACAAGGCAACCATCTCTTTTAAGACCCCCAAGCCAAGGTCTTTGCTTCCCATGAACAATACTCTTTTAATTGAACGCACCTTGATCTCCTCAAAACTTATTGATTCTTTAAAAGCCAAATGACCCTCTTAATTTCCTCGTCGGTCATCGCATGATAAAGCGGCAGGATCAGCGCTGTTTTCCGGGCCAATTCCGAGTTCGGCAAGCGTCCGCCCTTATAACCCTTATAAACTTTTTCCTGATGGGCGTTCATAATTCCCGGACGGGTGGAAATACCATTGTCGAGCAAATGCTGCATCAGCTCATCACGACCTCTCGGCGCTTTTTCTTTAATCCTAATCGCAAAACTCTGCCAATTGGTTTTGGCATACGCCGGCTCAACGGGCAATTCCAGCCAATCAATACCGGACAATTCTTTTCGGTAAATGTCTGCGATTTCCCGTCGGCGCTTGATCATCTCGGGCAGTCTCTTTAACTGTTCAAGGCCAATCGCCGCTTGAATATCCGTCAGCCGATAATTATATCCAAGGACCGGATATTCTTCAAAAATAATTTTCTTGGCCTGATGTCGGGCTAGGTCAGACACACTCATGCCCTGATGGCGCAGTAATCTTAATTGCTCGTCGTATTCTTTATGATTCGTGGTCAGCATGCCGCCTTCGCCTGTCGTCATCACTTTTCTGGGATGAAAAGAAAAACAGGCGATATCGGAATGCGGCCGGCCGATCTTCTGCCACGTCCTTCCGCTGTCCATACTGATCTCGCTTCCGATCGCACACGCAGCATCTTCCACAACTTTAAGATCATATTTTTTAGCCAAGGCCAGAATTTCCGGCATATCCGCCGGCATTCCGATTTGATGCACGACTAAGATCGCTTTAACAGTCTTGGTCCCGTACAATACTTTCTTATTTTTAAGAACACATTTCTTCTCGAGGAAATCTTTAAGGTTCTCTGCTGAAATATTATACGTCGCCAGATCGATATCAATAAAAACAGGCTCTGCACCGCACATCCTGACACTATTAGCGGTCGCGATAAATGAATGGCTGACCGTCAAAACACAATCGCCTTCCCCGACGCCGATGACCTTGAGCATCAAATGAAGCCCGGTCGTGCAATTCGAGACCGCGCATGCATAAGGCGTAGCGACATACTTAGCAAAGGCCTCTTCAAATTCCTTGACCTTAGGGCCTTGCGTCACCCAGCCGGACATAATAACAGCGCCAGCCGCGTCAGCTTCTTCTTTTCCTAAATAAGGTTTGGCAACAGGGAGCATAATAATTAATATCTCATCCAAAACAACACCTACTCAAACCCCCATGTTGTCATTCCCGCGAAAGCGGGAATCCACCAATCCTTTTCAGAACTCTGAATCCCCGCTTAAAAATTGCGGGGATGACAGACAAGGGAAAATAGGATTATTTTCATTTCTTAACTGTTTCGTCCAACCATTGAACTAACCGTTTAAGCCCGTCGATCAAGTCCACCTGTGACTTAAACCCAAACATCTCGCGCGCCTTGGAGACATCCGCCAGCCGTCGGGCGACTTCCACTTTTTTACGCTCGTCGGGCAAAGGAATATATTTTGGCTTTAGCGGAGAGTTCATTGCCTTTAAAATCGCGCAGGCTAATTGTTCCAAAGACGTTTCCATGCCGGAGGCGATATTAAAAACATCATTAGCGGCGTCGGACTTCATCGCAAGGATCGTAGCACGCGCCACTTCGCCAACGTAAATAAAGTCCATCGTCTGTTTACCGTCGCCATAAATCAACGGCTCTTTGCCTTCTTTGATCAAATGATACCAGCGGATAAACACCTCCGTATATTTTCCGAAGGTGTCCATGCGCGGGCCGTAAATATTAAAATACCGTAGCGCATTAAATTGCAGGCCATACATCGCATGAAAAGACCGGCACATCAGTTCATCCGCCATCTTAGCCGCGCCGTAAAGGGTGCGATTATTATACGGATGATGTGTTTCTTTGGTCGGAAATTCATCCGCTTGCCCGTAAATCGAGGCTGATGATGCCAAAACCAATCTCTTGACCTTATGTTTTACGCAGCCCTCGAGGACATTAAAGCTGCCGTCATACATCGTCGTGAGCGCTTCCCGCGGATGCTCCGCGCAGTGCGTGATGCGAAGCGCAGCCAGATGAAAACAATAATCAATGCCGGTAAGGCACTCGTCCAAAGTTTTTAGTTCACGGATATCGCCAGCGATGAGTTTCACTTTACCAGACGCCAACGAACCCGCAATATTTTCTTTCGAGCCGCGAAAAAGATTATCCAGGACGATGATTTCTTGGGCGCCTTCTTGCAAAAGTTGTTCTAAAAGATACGAGCCAACAAATCCAGCTCCGCCCGTCACACAAATTCTAGAATTCTGTAGATTATTCATAGTCAATTTAAAATGTAACCAACTTCCCTTTCTGCTTTAAAGATTCGTCCGCCTTCTCGAGGATCTTGACCACACGTAAACCGGCCCTGCCGTCATTGATAGGTGTTTCATTTGTCTCGATACATTCAACAAAATACGCCAGCTCACTTTTTAAAGCCTCGGCATGGTCTACCCGCGGTGAATACATATCCCCGGCACGATAATCGACCAATAGCTGGTACATTCCTTCTTTAGTATCCATCTGAACACCTTTATCGTAGATCTTGATTTTCTCGTCGGACTGAAGGTCGTCCCAGACCAGCATCTTTTTCTTCCCGCCGATCAGCGTGGTGCGGACCTTGACCGGTGAAAGCCAATTGACATTCACATGGACGATCAGATTGTTCGGATAATGTACTGTAATATAGGCAATATTTTCCTGCCCGCTTTTGACATGGTCTACGCCCTGCGCGGTTAAGGATTCCGGCTGGTGAGAGATCAAATAATCGATAATCGAAAAATCATGCGGCGCTAAGTCCCAAATGACATTGACATCCTTTTGAAATAACCCTAAGCTCACGCGCGTCGAGTCATAATAGTACAGATCGCCTAAAACGCCGTCGTCAATCATCTCTTTGATCTTACGGACCGCGCCGGTAAAAATAAACGTGTGGTCCACCATGATCTTTAAATTCTTTTTCTCGGCGAGCTCGACTAAATCCTGGGCTTGTTTGGACGTGGCTGTAAAAGGCTTCTCGATAAACACATGTTTCCCGCTTTCCAAAGCCGCTTTGGCCAGTTCATAATGCGAAGACACCGGAGTCACCACCGCCACGATATCAATCTTCGCAGAACGAAGGACTTCTTTATAATCCTGGGTCACTTCAATGGTGGGATAGAGACTTTTGACTTTCTTAAGGACCGCCGCATTTAGATCACAGACCATCCCAACATCTGTTTGGTCCAGAGCCATAAAATTACGGACAATATTCGGACCCCAATATCCATAACCAATAACGCCGACATTTAGCACTTTGCTCTCCTTTTTTAATAATATTGCCGTGTATTTTACAAGGAAACCTTAAAATTCACAAGAAATCGTTTATTGATTCTTTTGAAGCGCTTTGATCAAATCCGGCACAACAATCCCCCGCTTTTGAAGTTCATTAGCATAAAACGAGGCTTGAGTGAAATCTTTCTGACTATAATAATAAACAGCTAAATATTTATACGCCTCCACATATTTCGGCTCTAATTCCACAGTCTTTTTCCAAGCCTCCACGGCTTCGGCCATTTTGCCTTCTTTGTAATAAAGAATCCCTAAATTAAAATAAACATTCGCGTACTGCGGAAAAATACTGATCTCTTGCTTATATTCTGCCTCTGCTTCTTCCAATCTTTCGCGATTCATATAAATCAGCCCGATATTATTATGGACCATGGCTTCCAACGGATTTAAGACAAGCGTTTCTTGATATTCCTTGAGGGCTTTGTCAAAAAACTCCGTGCGCTGATCAGGCACGGCGCTGGGCTCAGAGGCTTTAAGATAATACATCGCGCCGAGATTACGATGCGCCAGCGGCGAATGAGGCGACGTCTTTACCGCACTTTCCCAGAAGGTCAAACGGTCCGTAAACCGGTTCGTATATTGAAACGACATTACGAAAAACACCAAAACAACAACCGCGACGGAAATAAACGTTTTTTTGGACTCTTGGATGAGCTCAAGCAACAAGATCAAGACCCCGATAATCGGGATATAAAGACGATATTCATGCGCCAGGAAGCTTAAGACCAGCGAGGGTAATAGAAAAATCAAGAACCAAATGATCCCAAACAAAACATAATTCCAGCGTTTTTGTTTCGTAAGGCCAACGGCAGTCAAGACCAGCACGATCGCAATCGCCCCAAAAATCAACGGCATGTCTTCCAAGACCGGGATCACGGACAAATTAAAGGGGAAGATAACTTTGCCGAAATAAGATATAAGCGCCGGCAGATTCTCTCCCAAAGACTGTAGTGCCCTATCGAGGTCCACTTTCTGGACGCTACGAAGAGTATAGGCGCGCAGACCAAACCATAATAACCCAACGCCAATCCAGCTAAAAATCAGCCTTCTGGTCGCTGGGCTTGCCTGTTTTTGAGGGCTTTCTATAATCCGCTTTCCCTTTTCTACTTTCTGCCCCGTCTTAGTGATCCCCCATCCTCTAATCATTAAAATATACAACCCGCACATAACCGGCAAGGCCACGGCTGTTTCCTTAACAAACAACGCCAACAAAAGAGAAATGAGATGAACGGCCAGTGAAACAGCTTTCCTCCCGTCGATATAATCCAGAAAACCGATAAAACTTAAAAAAACAAACGTCGCCAAGAAAGAATCCGTGCGGCCGGGAATCCAGGCGACCGCCGTCGTTAGAACCGGATGAACGCTCAGGATACACGCCGCTCCCAACGAAAGATTTCTGCGATATCCCATTTTCCGCAATAAAACAAAGACCAGGATGCTATTGACGATATGAATACCAATATTGGTCAGATGATAAATAAACGGATTTGTCCCACCGACAAGGGCGTTAAAAACGAACGAAAGATTTAAGACGGGACGGTAAAAAACATACGACACTAAGTCCGGCGTGATAAACGCACGGAAAAGATTGTGGACATCTTTCAAATACCACTGATAATCCAGGATCCAGACATTGTCATCGAGATAGGTCAGGTTAAAAAATAGCGACTTACAATAAAGCAAAAACCCTAAAAGGGCCAGTGCAGCGTAAGGAAACCAGGACTTCGAGGAGAGATTTTTAAGCATAATAAGATGAAGGCAATCTAAAGAAAGTTCGGAATGATTAATATTTTTATTATTATACTTAATATTCTTTAATTGCCAACAGAAGATTTACAGATAATATCTATTTTATTTCGAGGAACTGGTAGGCGTTTGTGATCGGGGAAACATGGATAATAACCGGGATAAAACCAGCGGCGTTCTTTAATTCTTCCAAATTGATATTGGAATTAAATTGTATTTTCTCACCCTTACCTTCGATCGAAATGTTCTTCGGGTTTAAATCAATCCCACCTTTGGTGCTCGTCATGGCACTGTCCGATACCTGGGCATGATCGACGGGAAGACTGGCGATCGAACGAAGGTCATAAACTCCGCTATGCCCCCCTTGTTTTTTGAGCCTAGCTAAGTCCTCTAGAGTCAGAATATTCTCCTTAACAAAAAGCAATGTCCACAGATGATCCTGTGGCTGTGCATATAGTCCCTGAATCATCTTCAACAAAAGATTGGCAGAAAAAATAATTCGTTGCCGTTCCTCTTGGGCATTGACTTCATCCTCCCGGCTTCCTGCGATAAAGAGTTCTTTCGGTTGTCCGTCCTCCGTAAAAGGCAGTATAAACTTTACCCCAGCCTTTTCATCTTGACCAAGCAAGTTAGCGAATGCCTGATGAGAATTCACAGCGCCATCGCTTCTCGTCCTCGACGCCAACACTAACGCAGGATCGGCAGTTCCCGGTGAATCAAAATAGACCAAGCCCATAGCTTCCTGACCTATTCCATTATTCAATATATTTCTATTAAGAGGGACATCCCTGAAAGTTTTCAAATAGCTTGTCAAATCCGCTTGATCAAGCCCAATGTCAATGTATACGGCATTGTTCAGATCAGAAGATTCTTGAAAAGGACTGATGACTGGAGTCGTAGTCCAGCTTTGTTCTAGCTCCTCCACAACTGAAGGAATAGCGGCAACTGAATTGCTCATCATCGCCGCGTCGCCTGTTTCTTTGGTGAATATAAGATTTGCGCTAGGATTTGACATGATGTCTCTGGCAATACGATTAAAATATCCTTCCCGATTTTTTGCGATGGCCTCAAGCGCGCCGAGGATAACAAGCTTTTGCTGATGTAGAGCGTCCATCTCTTTTTGGGGAACAAGGCCCAAATCCGCCTTTTCGAAATTTTTCTCAATCGCATTGTCCGTTTCTAAAAGCGCCACATCAAGAACTTCCTCCATCCGGCTTTGCCCGACGATATCTAACAAAGACGGCGGCCGCACCAAAAGATACGAATGCGGTGGAATAGTTTTAGGCAATGACCGAAACCCTGTTTCATTATCTAAAAGCCCCTGGATAAATTTTTTATAAAGCGCATTATTAAACATATCAACCGGAGTTCCAGGAAAAATAGTGTTGTCCAACATTTCTTTCATGCCCTGCTTTTCCAAATACATTTTGCGGATGAAAGTCTCAATATCCAGCATATTCTTGACATTGACGTCCATAATTGATTCTATCAGTCCGGATATCATCAAATCCACCTCATCATCCTGGCCCCTGTTAACGCCGGAAATGATTCCTGCCCCCGGATAAGTCGACTTTAATAATCCGCGTATAGCCGGTTCACCGGAAGTGAGAAAAACCAAAATTTTCCCGTCAGTATTGATAGATGAAGACGGGGTTTTAAAAACCTGCGATTCAACACCGGGAAGCCCGCGGAAGATAATAATGCCAGCCTGAGGAAGCCCTTCATCGATATTGTAACTTTGGTCGGCTGATTTAAACAACGTGATGCGGACATTTCCTCTTGTAAGTATTACCTTGTTTGGAAAAGTGTCTACCGCCGTGTAACCTTTGTTCTCAAAAAACTTTCTAGTAGCGGCAAAACCATCATTGATAGCTCCGGAATCCGTAAAGACCATATGCATGTTAAGGCTGCCTTGCGTCAAAAGTTTTTTACGGTCCAAAGGCCGCGGATTTTCATAAATGATCTTCTGTTTTGCCACGGCAGCAGCAATTTCTTTTTTATCCAAGAGCTTAAAATCATTTTTATAAAGACCCAATAAATACGCTATCATATATTTATTAGCGTCGGGCGTCTCTTCACTTTTATAAAGGTCCATGAAATATTTCTGGAATTCAGACTGTAAGCGAAAATCTGGATTAGTCAGCGTATTTCTCACGAAGCGCGCAATAAGCCCGGCATGCGCACTAAATTCATTCGGAGAAAAACTCTTAAAGATAAATTCCATGACTTGTTTCATGGAAGCCTCGTCCTGAATTAAATACGGAAAATGATCCCTGTCCAGCGCCTGGAACATAAAATCCCGGTAAAGAGTTTTCTTACTATCGAGATTTTGGATATAGCTCAACAGGCTCATGCTATCTTTCACGTGTCCTTTTAAAATGTTGATGATCGAATCCCCAACGTCCCCGTAAGCTTCAGAAGATGTGTAAAAGGCATACAGCAAAGACGGGTCGCCGCCGTTACTTTGCTGCTCAAGCGTATCGTTTAACTGCTGACCGGCCGGCTTTTCTTTCTGCAAGAAATGAGTCCGCGAAGCTAAGACCTTATCTCTGATCAAGGTATTTAACATTTTAGGATTTATTTTTTCTTTAATAAATTTTCGGATAAGATCATTAAAAACTTTATCAAGCGAATCATTATAGGGCTTAAGTTTTCTTAAAATATTGATGCTCGCTTCATCATTATCCATGGCTTGAGCTATAAACGTAGCCGGGTCAATGCCTTCTAAGAGGGCGCCCGAGTGCGCTGGGTTATATTGGTTTTCCTGATAATCAAATAAAACCTCGGCGCTCGCGACATCCCCTTCGGATGCCAGCTGTTGAAAAGCCGTCATATCAACCAACGACATAATATCCTTCCCATTTACCCCCTGAAGAGAAAATAATAATTTTAAATTCTGGTATTGAAACACATCTCCATTTTCAATTTCGTCCACAAATGGTTTTTCGCTGATATTCCGCGCTAAAGCTTCCACGCCAGGAACTCCTATTTTGCCTAATTCCCTAAGAAGCCTGGGAAGGAGAAGCATGACCTGGCTGTCATTATCTTTCACTTTTTCTTTCAATTGTTTAACGGCATCCGACAAAGCATTAAAGATCGGATAATCAATAATGGCCCGGCCATTTTGCGCCAAAGTATCCGCCAAAATATCTATAGTGCTGTTATCAAGAAGGACAAACTTTTCGACCAGCTTTCCCATTTTCCAATCCTGAGGAGGAAACATATTACGGGAAACCTCTGCGACGGCGCCGCTAATATGCGGAAGCCTGTTTAAAAGATTGTAACTATTCTGATATCCTATTTTGTCATAAATTGCCCTGAGCGCTTTTGCAAGATCTACGCCGCCTAACACATTATTGTAAACATCATTACCTACAGTTGTTAAAAGATCTTTGCCTGTCACAATAATAAGCAAACTATCTACGGCCGTTGTATCGCCCAAGCTAATTCTTTTCGCAAGAGCTTTAACAATCGTATCATTAGGACGGAATTCTTCATTTTTCTTAGCCTGAATCATAATGGAATCTAAAACAGGAACAACATCGCTAAGATATCCCTGCACGCTAAAAAGCGCCATTCTTTCTTTGGGATTCGGCGGATTACCCAACGACATTAAGACTCTTCCACTTGCCAGGGCTTCATTATGGTTCTTGACGAATTTCACTAAGGTCGGAACCAGTTTGTCATTTAAATACCAAAACGTTTTTGAACTAAAATCATTCGGGTAAGACTGCAACAAAATATCAAAATCTCGAACATATTTTGCTGCGCTATCCGGGTGTTTCTTTAATTTTACAATAATCTGAGCCGTGTTTAAAATACGTTGATCGACGCTATCAATGACTTGTGTCTTGTGGACGGGGGAAATGAATTGCCCATGCGCCTCAGGAACTGAAGATAGCACAACGCCTAATGCCACTACCGCCGCGCCTAAGAGCTTCTTACTTAGCATCGCTTTATCCTTCGTCACCAATATGGCATCATCGATTCCGTTACCGAATAACTTAAGCCGAACCCCGCCGGAGAAATATTTCTTAGGGACAATCGATCGCGTTGCAGAATCATATTCTTCCTTAATATAGTTATACGCACCCTTTTTAAGCGTCTCCAAATATTGATCATAAATTTTCAACTTTTCCTGTTTATCCTTAATTTCCACGCCTGCAGTTTTATTCTGGTCCACAAACACCTTGCCCAGAATACTTTCCTTCAAGCTGCGCTTAAACCACGTCGCCAAGATCATCGAATAATAAATTTGTCGTAGCGGCGCAAAACTTTTCCCGACGTTTACTTCTTTCTCTAGCTCAGGGATGATGATTTCTTTAATAATAGAAGAACTTATGTCATTCCCGTCTCCTTTTCTGTCATTCCCGCGTAGGCGGGAATCCATAGCAGTTGCTTTGTTATGTAACCCTGGATCCCCGCCTAAAGATTGCGGGGATGACAACGGGGTGGGCGTGGAATGACGGAGAGAACTCTGATTGATTGCCCCATACTCATCCTCTAACATCACTTTTAATTTTGCTTCAATGACAAAAGCCTTATCCCCTTGCTCATAAACAACCGCCTTCGCCGGAATGATCCACACTTTATTTAACGTATCGACCGGTACTTCTGTCGTACCGTATAATTCATACGATTTCTTATAAATCTTGTCCCAAAATGCTTTCCCGATTTCTTTCTCAGGATTCATTAGAGAACTAGTTATTTGTTTGAGTAAATAATCCTGGGCCA
Source organism: Candidatus Omnitrophota bacterium (assembly GCA_015233405.1). Taxonomy (GTDB): domain Bacteria; phylum Omnitrophota; class Gorgyraeia; order Zapsychrales; family Zapsychraceae; genus JADFXT01. The sequence goes on from JADFXT010000011.1 coordinate 70,890, forward strand.
ATAAATCCCGGCCCATTTCTGTCACGCCGAATTTCTCCGGAACGATCCTGTCCGGCTCCTTCGGATTTAAGTTCACCCACATGTCGTCTTCGGGAGTGGTTAAAGACGCTAAGAAATATTTGATCAGCTTGGTAGACTCTTGTTTAAACGCCTCGTCCTTTAGATTGGATTGAGCTGTGTCGACAATGAAATCAAATTTGAGCGGATTGTCTGGAAATATTTTAATGCCCCGAATAACCACCGGGTTAAAAGCTGGTGTTAAACCAACGGGCGACGCCGTCACGACAGCCATAGGCTGGGCAGAGGCAAATTGCGGCGGAAAAATAAAATTCAGAGCAAAGCTTATAATCAAAACCACATGAATGGCTTTGGCTGCTCTACTTTTTCTTATTGTCCCTTGCCACAACATCTTATTGCTTTTCCTTTCGGCGCTACACGCCTGAAACCTGGGTGGAATTCGCTAAGCCTAGCATCTGGTAAACATTCGTGATTGGCGTGATATTAATAATAACCGGAACAAGCCCTCTGGCATTCTTTAAATCTTCGACATTAAGTTTAACATTAAAATGGACCTGTTTGCCACTATTTCTGATCGTCAAGTTCTTTGGGTTTAAATCAATCCCACCTTTATTATCAACCGCTGTTTTATCTTCCTTCACCGGCAAGCTAACAGCAAGAGGTGCGATCTTCATTGAAAAATCGGCCTGCGGGTTCGCTTCCTCAACCGCGTCTAGAAAATCAACACCAA
>JADFXT010000012.1 GCA_015233405.1 Candidatus Omnitrophota bacterium
GTGAGCTGGGTTTAGAACGTCGTGAGACAGTTCGGTCTCTATCTGGTGTGGACGTGCGATACTTGAAGGGGAGATCTCCTCAGTACGAGAGGACCGGGAGATACAGACCTCTGGTGTTCCAGTTATCCTGCCAAGGGTAGTCGCTGGGTAGCCATGTTTGGAAAGGATAAGTGCTGAAGGCATATAAGCACGAAGCCCACCTCAAGATTAGGTATCGTGTTCTGTAGCAATACAGGACGTAGGCACCTTGTAGACTACAAGGTTGATAGGCTGCAGGTGTAAGCCTCGTAAGGGGTTAAGCTAAGCAGTACTAATAAGCCAAACGCTTGATCATAAATTATTAAATTGTGTCCGCAAAGAGAATGTTTTCTCTATATATATTACATAATTGATCGTTTGACCATCGGCTTATCTGTCGTAAGATGGATAAGCTGATGGTTAGAAAAAATTTAAAAGATATTCCGGCGACTTTGCTGAAGGGGCAACACCCGTTCCCATTCCGAATACGGCAGTTAAGCCCTTCGAGGTCGATGGTACTTCAGTCGCAAGGCTGTGGGAGAGTAGAATGTTGCCGGGTAAAATTTCAAAAAGGCTCTAACAATTTGTTAGGGCCTTTTTTATTTTGTAGAAAAAAGAAAAGGATAAGTTGATTCTAGTTTTTTAACTTTTTGCCAAAAAGATTTTTTCTTTAAAGGCATATTGAAATATGATTAAATACCAGGGAAGATAAATGAAAACGCCAATGGCCATGGCGAGAAGGGCGGTCTTGGGTTCACCATGATAGAGCGCGGACAATTCTTTCATTTCATAAGGCTGGCCGAAAATATCAAAAACAAGTTTAAAACAAAATAGGATTCTCCAGACAACTGGTGTAAGAAATTTTTTATGGTCAATGGCACAATAAAGTGGGATGCAATTAAAGAAATTAACGACGAGCTGAATAACTTTTAAAAGGAAGGTGAAAATTAATAACGGATGAAAGGCGCTGAGGATTTCAAAGTATAGGTGCTCCTCAGAATTTGGCGAGAATAAGGCTTTGGTCTTTCTGATCAGAAGGACGAGGATAAAAAAGAAATAAAATTTTAATATCCAATCTTTTTTCGAGGCCATGTTTTTTTGGTAATGCGCTTAAAATGTGATAAACTTTGAATGGGCCAATTCCCAAAATATTGCAGAAAGATTCTAGCAGATTCAGATAAAAATTTATAAATTTTTTTCTTTAAATGAATCTTTTATGATAATATAAATCCATTATGAATCAGGAATTTGATAACATTGTAGAAAAAATTTGCGAGCAGGACGTCCGCTATAAGCAAGATGCCTATGTCTTTGTGATGGAGGCGTTGTCTTTTACTCAAAAAAAATTCGGGCGGATTCGCCATGTCTCCGGCGAGGAAATCTTGCAAGGCATGAAGGACCTTCTCCTCGAGAAATATGGTCCCATGGCGATAACGGTCTTAGAGCATTGGGGCATTAAGAATACCGAAGATTTCGGGCATATTGTTTTTAACCTTGTTGAAAATAAAATCCTTAGCAAAACAGAAGAGGATAATATTGATACTTTCCGCAATGCCTATAATTTTGAGGATGTTTTTAGACAAGGATATCGAAAGCAGCTCAATAAAAAAATAAGCCGTATGCGAGTGATGTGAAATCTCCCGTGAAGCGGGAGGCTGAAACCCCTGTCAGGATTTTTGATATGGGGTAAATACAAAAAATTAAATCCCCTTAGTAAACGCAAGTTTCACTAAGGGGTTTTGTTTTTGAAGAGGCATTTTTCTTTTCAGCAAATTAATTTTATGTTATAGTCTTGAAGTCTTTTTTGTCAAACCCTTAATTAATAAAAGGAGGGGAAATGATCTTAATCATTGTTTTAGCTGTAATAGTTCTGGCAGGTCTTTATGCGGTGTCCATTTATAACGGATTAGTCCAGCTACGAGAAAACGTGAAAAATGGCTGGTCGCAGATCGACGTGCAACTAAAGCGTCGGCACGATCTTATCCCTAACTTAATTGAGGTCGCTAAAGGGTACATGGCCCATGAGAAAGATACGCTAGAACGTGTCATCAAGGCCCGGCAAATGGCGGTCGATGCCAAAAACCTTCCGGATAAATTACAAGCCGAAAACATGCTGACCGGAACGTTGCGCTCGCTTTTTGCTGTTGCCGAGAATTATCCGAACTTGAAAGCTGACCAACAGATGCTGAGGCTTCAGGAAGAACTTACCACGACGGAAAATAAGATCGCTTTCGCGCGTCAGTATTATAACGATGAAGTGAATCGCTTGAACGTAGCGGTCCAGACATTCCCTGATTCCGTTGTCGCCGGTATGTGCGGTTTCCAGAAAGCGGAGTTTTTTCAGGTCGATAATCCTGAAGACCGTCAGGCCCCGCAAGTTAAATTCTAAGCATGCCCTATTCGTTTACGCAAATCGAAAAGGAAAAATCGGCCATTATTGTTTATGTGGCAGGATTCCTTGTCCTTTTGTATCTTGTTATTAGCGGGCTCATCGCCATTCTCTTGAATATTTTTTTTCGTCGGTCTCTTTTTCTAAGCCCTGAAGAATGGCTTTTGATTGCCACGATTTCAATCGCCTTGGCGATTGCGCATTATTATTTCTCAACGGGCGATTTGACGGGAAAGATTCTCAGGGCTTTACGCGCCAGGCCGGTTAATATTTCCAATGAGCGAGAGATGCTGTTTCGTAATATTGTCGACGAGGTCTCTGTCGCTACCGGCGGAGTTTTTATGGATACCTGTATTTTGCCGGTGCCTTCGATGAACGCTTTTTCTATCGATGATACGGATTCCACCCCTGTGATAGGTATTACGGAAGGGGCACTTTTGAAGCTTTCCCGTGCGCAATTGGAGGCGGTGGTGGCGCATGAGGCCGCGCATATTGTTAGCGGAGATTGTTGGCAGACAACTCTGATTTCTTCGATCTTTGAAGTCTACAAAACGTTCTTCGCCGCCATCAAGAATGCTATTTTCGATCGCGATCAGCATGAAAAAGATTATAATTTGCTAGGACGCGCCAGTGGGAATGTCGTCAACCTGATTATGCGGATGGCATTTAATACGCCGGTTTTGATCGTTTACGCTGTTCTCATTATTCTTATTGTCATTGTTATTTTTATTTTAGCGCTATTGGCCAATTTGCTTAAAATGTTTATTTCCCGTGAGCGCGAATACCGGGCCGATGCCATTGCCACTCGCCTGACCCGTGATCCGTCCAGTTTGGCCGAGGCCTTAGGGATTATCTCGAGATATTGGCGCGGACAGGGATTTTCCTGGGATGGCATGGAAGGCATTTTTATTATTAACCCGCGCTTTACCGGCCTCGATGAAAGCGAAGGGTTCTTTGCAGATCTATTTTCAACACATCCGCCGGTGCAAAGAAGGATCGACGTTCTTTTAAATATCGCTCATGCTTCCCCGGAAGATTTTGAACAAAAAATAACGGAGTCCTTAAATAAAATAAAACAAGAAGACCAAAAAGAAGATGCGTATGCCAAGGTTCCTACGCTAAGCAGCCTTAAGAAGGAGCCTTCCCACAGTTGCCCGACGTGCCAGGGGCCTTTAAAAGAAATTTTATATGAAAATATAAAACTTCTAAAATGTGAGATTTGTTCGGGGCATTTTGTAGGAGAAGACCAGATCTCTGTTATTTTTAATAGGCGCATTGAGCAGTTTTCTGAACATGTAAAATTAAGAGCAAAGCTCATTCAATTTCCCGGCGAGAATTTTATTGTGGAAAATCAGATAGCGATCGGCCCCTTAGAGTGCCCGTGTTGCTGGCCTCCGAAGAAAATGGTCCGCCGTCTTTTTAACCGCTATTATCCCGTCGAAGTGGATAAGTGCCCGTCTTGTCGAGGGATATGGTTTGAGCGCGAAGAGCTCGAGCTTATTCAATACCTTTTTGAAAGTAAGAATCCGGTTTTATCATGAATCCATTAGCTAATATTTCTGTCCAATTCGTCAAAGGCGTTGGCCCGGCCCGAGCAAAATTGTTTTCGAACCTTGGGATTGAAAACATCGAAGACCTTTTGTATTTTTTTCCTCGGCGCTATGAAGACCGCCGGAATATTACGCCGATCAAACAACTAAAACTCGGGGAATGGCAGACCGTAACGGGAAAGATCTTGAATTTCGATGCCCGTCGCAGCTGGTTTACGAAAAAGCATGTCACGGAAATTTTTATCGACGACGGGACTGGGCGGATCGCGTGCGTGTGGTTTAATCAGCCGTATCTCAACCGCTATTTTAAGCCGGATAAAAAAATTGTCTGTTACGGCAAGTTGGATTTGTATAAAAATCGGCTTCAAATGGTTTCGCCGGAATATGAGGTCATCGAATCTGAAGAGGATGATTCTTTGAGTTTGAATCGTATCGTGCCACTCTACCCACTGACCAGAGGAATGACTCATCGGTTTCTACGAAAAGTTGTCCGTGCTTGTTTGGATAAATTCAAAAATCAAATCTCCGACGAGCTTCCGGTGTCGTTACGGAACAAGCTGCGGCTGCCGAATATTAAGCGTTGTATCGAAGAAATCCATTACCCTCCGGATGACAAAGCGCAAGAAGAGTCCATGCGCAGGATTTCCTTCGAGGAGTTTTATTTCTTTCAAGTGGCCATCATGCTACGGCGGCAAAGCATTACGCAGAAAAAAGGCGTGAGCCATAAAATCGGGGACATTTCTATCTTGAATTTTATCAATGGGTTTCCTTTTACCTTGACTCAGGCGCAGAAGAAAGTCATTCGGGAGATCCGTGAAGATATGCAAAAAGAAACGCCGATGCTGCGCTTGCTTCAAGGAGATGTCGGCTGCGGAAAGACTTTGGTCGCATTGTTCGGCTGTTTGGCCGCTTTTGAAAACGGCTGTCAATCTGCGCTCATGGCCCCGACGGAAATCCTGGCACGCCAGCATTATGATAATATTGTTAATCTCATCGAGAATGGCCCGTTAAAAGGAATGCGTGCGGCACTACTTATCAGTGGATTAAAGAAGAAAGATAAAGATGAGCTTTATCAAAAAATCGCCGGTGGAGACATCGATCTTGTCATCGGAACGCATGCGCTTTTAAGCGAATCAGTGGTTTTTAAAAATTTAAGTTATGTCGTCATTGACGAACAGCACAAGTTTGGTGTGCGCCAGCGCGCTTTATTGACGGAGAAAGGAAAGAATCCGGATGTGCTGATCATGACCGCGACCCCGATTCCCCGGACCCTATGCATCACGCTTTATGGGGATCTGGATATTTCCATTATTGATGAGATCCCTCCCGGACGAGGAAAAATCGAGACCAGGCTTTTTGACGACGAGAAAAGTAGTGAAGTTTATGATCTGGTCAAGTCCAAGCTTAAAGAAGGCCGGCAGGCATATATTGTCTATCCGATCATCGAAGAATCTGAGCAGACCGATTTAAAAGCCGCGGAACAGATGTATAAGAAATTTAAAAAGGATGAATTTAAGGATTACTGCGTCGGACTTATTCACGGCCGGCTTAAGGAAGAAGAGACGGAAAGCCTGATGCAACGTTTTAAGAATAAAGAAATCGATGTCTTGGTCTCGACAACCGTTTTAGAGGTTGGCGTGGATGTCCCTAACGCGACGGTCATGGTTATTGAGCATGCGGAGCGCTTTGGCCTTTCTCAGCTGCATCAATTGCGGGGGCGTATCGGCCGGGGTGAATATGCATCGGAGTGCCTGCTGATTGCGGATGTTGCCACACCGGAGGCGCAGCATCGATTAAAAGCGATCCTGTCGACGACCGATGGATTTGAGATCGCAAAGCAAGATTTGCTTTTACGCGGGCCAGGGCATTATTTCGGCCGGCACCAGCACGGGTTAAATGAACTTAAGGTCGCGAACCCGGCGACGCAGCTGGATATTTTGGAATTAGCGCGCAATGAGGCACTTGAACTTATGCGAGAAGATGCTAAATTAGAAAAAGAAGAACACCGGATGATCCGGCAAATTGTTCAGCGCCGTTATCCGACATATCTAGCGATGGCAAAGGCAGGGTAATTAACTAAAAATATAAAATTAATATGGAGATCCTTGCTCGGCATTTTATTTGTCGCCTCGCAGGATAAATTCGCTCAGCTAACTTATGTTCGCTGACGCTCCATAAGTTAGGAGCTCATTTATGCCTGATTTTTCTGTTTAGTTTTTAGCAGAAATCAGTGCTATCCCAATTTCATCTTTAGATTGGGAAAATTATTAAGGAGAATTGGGATGAAAATTCTAGGCGGGAAGTTTAAAAATCGAAATTTTTTTATGCCAAAGGATTTGAGGCCTTCACAAAATATTATTCGTAAGGCCATCTTTGATATCCTCGGCAATGATCTCTCCGGACTGACTTTTCTAGACCTTTTTGCCGGAAGCGGGGCTTTTGGGTTGGAGGCCCTTTCCAGAGGTGCCAAGAAAGTCGTGTTTATTGAAAGAGACATGAAAAATTTTGAGGTTATACAGGAAAATATTAGCATGCTGCCTTTTGAAATGGGCTTAGATGGCTTTTGGCCGTATTCTCTTTTGAACTCAGATGTCTTTGCTACGATCAAGGTGTTGGCGGCCAAAGGGGAAAAATTCGATGTTATTGCCTTTGACCCGCCGTATGGGGAAGGATTGGGGAAAAAGGTCTTGAAAACGTTAAATGCCTATGATATATTACACCCCTCTTGCGTCGTCATTGCCGAGCATTCAAGACGTGAAATTCTACCTGAAGTCGAAGGTAGAATTCGTCTTTTTAGGAAGAAAGTTTACGGAAATACACTGTTAAGTATTTATAAAAAGGATAGTTCGTGTCCCGCATAGCTATATATCCCGGCACTTTTGATCCCTTAACGTATGGCCACTTGGATGTTATCAAGCGCGCCTGCCATATTTATGATAAAGTGATTGTGGCGGTGGCCAAGGATTCCAGAAAAAAGCTCCTTTTTAGCTGGGAGGACCGCGTTGAAATGGTCCAACAGTCGACCAAGGGGATAAAAAATTTAAAGGTGGAAGTTTTTAGCGGGCTTGTGATTGAGTTTGCGAAGAAAAATAATGTGAACGTTTTGATTCGTGGCTTACGGATGATTTCAGATTTCGAATATGAACTTCAGATGGCCTTGACCAACCGCCGTCTGGATGGATCGATTGAGACGATCTTTTTGATGCCTTCTGAAGGATATTCCTTTTTGTCGTCGTCGTTGATCAAAGAAGCCCTTCAGTTGGGTGCGGATATTTCTTCTTTTGTCCCTAAGGTGGTTGAGAAGAAGCTTAAAGAAAAACTTTGCTTGAAGTAGAGGATTTAAGCTATGCGCATTTATATTAAAAATATTCGTCCTGAAGGCACGGAAATCAATGAGAAATTTTCTGCTGAAAAATTAGAGTTGGCCGAAGTCGATGGCGTTGAGATTAAGGAGCCTTTAGAGGTTTTTGGGACTGTGGAAAAATCCGGTGAGACCGTGATCGTTCGATTAAAAACGTCCGGCAAGTTTTCGTTCGCGTGTTCCCGGTGTCTTGAGCCCGTCGATAAAGTTTTAGAGAAGGAAGTCTTTTTAGATTATGCGATTGACCGTACCATGCTTTTTATTGACATCGCCGACGATATTCGCCAGGAAGTTATGTTGAACTTTCCGGAGAAGGTTTTATGCAGGAAAGATTGTAGAGGGATTTGCCCCGATTGCGGAGCGAATTTAAACGCGGAAAAATGCAGATGTAGAAAAAAGTGATCAGTCCTGATCGCTGACTACTTAATTTAAAGGAGAATAAGAGTAATGCCAAATCCAAAACGTCAACATTCGAAACAACGTCAAAGAAAACGCCGCACGCATTATAAGATAACCCTTTCGGGCTTAAGCGCGTGTTCGAATTGCAAGAAGCCGGTCCTTTCCCATAGAGTGTGTCCGTTCTGCGGATTCTATAAGGGCAAGCCGGTCATCGTTGCTAAAGAGAAAAAAGAGAAAGAAACAAAATCTTAAGTATTTAGGTAAGTGGCTGAAATTCGAAATCCGAAAATCGAAATTCGAAACAAAAGACAAAAAATAAGATCCTAATGTTTAAATTTTTTGATTTCGGATTTGTTTCGAGCTTCGTGTTTCGGATTTAGAATTCTAAAAGAAGGAGTTTTTGTGAAAATAGTCGTTGATGCTATGGGTGGAGATTACGCCCCGCAAGCGGTGATCGAAGGGGTTGTTGCAGCCGTCAAGGAATTTAACGTTCACATCATTCTCGTCGGCCGTCAGGATGAAATGATCGCCGAGCTTTCCAAATATCAATATCCAAAAGAAAAAATCGAGCTCGTTCATGCCTCTGAAGTCGTTGAGATGCACGACCACGCCACGGTCAGTATCCGAAAGAAGAAAGATTCGTCCATCTCGGTAGGCTTAAGGCTCATGAAAGAAAAAGGCTATGATGCGTTTATCAGCGCCGGAAATACCGGCGGGGTTGTTGCGGCGTCTGCGTATAATTTAGGGATGCTTGAAGGTGTTGAGCGTCCGGCCATAGGTCTTGTAGTCCCGACCTTAAAGAAGTTTTCTTTCCTTATCGACGTGGGGGCGAATACCGAATCCAAACAGGAACATCTTTTTCAGTCGGCGTTAATGGCAAATATTTATACCCGAGAAGTCTTGGGCGTTCAGAATCCGGCCATCGGACTTTTGAATATCGGCGAGGAATCGAGTAAGGGGAGCGGTTTTGAGAAAGAAGCGCACAAGATGATGGAAGAGCGCCTGCCGAACTTTATCGGTAACGTCGAGGCCAATGAAGTTTTTACCGGCAAGGCAGATTGTATTATCTGCGACGGGTTTGTGGGGAATATCGTGATTAAGGTCGCTGAAGGTTTGATGGAATCAGCCTCTGCGCTTATGCGTCGGGAAATTGCCAAAAGTCCAATTGCTATTTTAGGCGCCATGATGATGAAAAGCCGGTTGGCCTATATCAAGAAATTTGCAGACTATTCAGAATACGGCGGCGCCCCATTGCTCGGCGTCAATGGTCTTGTCATGATCGGCCACGGCCGCTCGTCGCCCAAGGCCATCAAGAACGCCATTCGCGCTACCATGCGTGAAGTTGAACATAATATCATTGACGTGATGATCAAAGAAATTGCAGGAAAGACCAGCCCTTAATCCGCGCCATGACGAACAGCCCATCTCATATCGGTATTATTTCCTTAGGCCATTATGTCCCCAAAAGAGTCCTGACCAATCGCGATCTCGAAAAACTCGTCGAGACATCAGACGAATGGATCGTGACCCGTACCGGGATTAATGAGCGGCATGTGGCCGCAAAAGGCGAGCGCACATGTGATATGGCGTCTTTGGCCGCGCAAGAAGCCCTGGCCAAGGCCGGGATGACGGCTGATCAAATTGAACTTATTATTGTGGCCACAGCCACGCCTGACCATAATTTTCCGTCGACAGCATGTCTTGTCCAAAAAGCGATCGGCGCTTCCAAGGCGGCCGCGTTTGATCTCAGCGCAGCCTGCTCGGGATTTCTTTTTGCGTTTACGACCGCAGAACAATTTTTAAAAACAGGGCTTTATAAAAATGCGCTGGTGATCGCCGCTGAGAAAATGACGCGTATCCTCGATTGGAACGACCGCTCGACGTGCGTTTTATTTGGCGACGGGGCAGGGGCTTGCATCTTGGCTCCGGTTAAAGGTAAAAGCGGGATCCTTTCAGATTATCTTCATGCCAAAGGCGAATTCGCGGACATGATGTATGTCTCGACGTACCGTAAGAAACCCTGCGACCAGGCGAACACGCTAATCCAGGCGCCGCACATCATCATGCACGGCCAGGAGTTGTTTAAGATCGCGGTCAATTCAATGGCGGAGGCTATCGAAATCGCTGCGCAAAAAGCCGGCATAAAACTTTCCGATATCGATTGCATCGTCCCGCATCAGGCCAATGACCGGATTATTTCCGCGATCGCCAAAAAGCTCGACGTGCCTAAAGAAAAAGTTTTTATCAATATTCAAAAATATGGGAACATGTCGGCCGCCTCCATCGCGGTTGCGCTTTATGAAGCAGTGGAAGAAGGCAGGATCAAAAAAGGCGATACGGTCGCGCTCGTCACCTTTGGCGCCGGGCTCGTCGTTGCAGCGAATATTGTGAAGTGGTAACCACCTTTTGCTGTCATTCCCGCGAAAGTGGGAATCCAGTTAACCCATTAAGGTTTTAAAGAAAAAGCATTCCTGGATCTCCGCTTTCGCGGAGATGACAAAAAACAGGATGAGAAGATTTGAAAGGATTTCATTAATGACCAACGTCGCACTTATCTTTCCCGGCCAAGGCGCGCAAGCGGTTGGCATGGGTAAAGAATTTTATGAAGCTTCTCCACAAGCCAAAGCCATTTTTGATGAGGCTAATAACGTTATCCCGGGATTGACCGATGTCATTTTTAACGGACCACAAGAGAAGCTTACCTCGACGGCATTTTGCCAGCCCGCGATTTTTACCTATAGTGTTGCCGCGCTTAAAGCGCTCGAAGTCCATCCAAAATATAAAAACATTTCCCCGAAATTTGTTTGCGGATTAAGTTTAGGCGAATGTTCCGCGGTCGTTGCTTCTGGCGCTACGAGTTTTGAGGCGTTCTTAAAGATCGTCGAGCGTCGTGCCGCATTTATGGAAGAGGCCACCCAATTAAATAAGGGGACCATGGCTGCGGTTATCGGGTTGGAAAAAGAAAAGATCGTCGCTATTTGTCAAGAAATCGGGGCTCAAGTGGCTAATTTTAATGCGCCGGATCAGATTGTCATTACAGGAGAAGTGGATAAAGTCTTGGCCGCCAGTGAAAAAATAAAAGAGGCTGGCGCGAAGCGCGTTATTCCTTTAGAAGTTTCCGGAGCGTTTCACTCGACGCTCATGCAGCCGGCCACGCCAAAATTTGCTAAAGAGCTAAGCACTCTTTCTATTCAGAAACCTTTGGTCCCGATCATCAGTAACGTCGACGCTAAGCCGACCGACGATCCTGAGATCATTCGCGCCAATTTGGCGAAACAAATCACTTCTTCCGTTTTATGGGTGGATACGATTCAATTTATCGCTGCTCAAGGCGTCACACATTTTATTGAAATCGGGCCGGGTACGGTGCTTAAAGGCCTCATCCGTAAGATCAATAAAGATTTGAATGTTTATAATATCCAGCAGCCGCAAGACATCGAAGCTCTTCCGTTTTAACTTTCTCCTATTCCCTTTCTTTCCAATAATTTACACAAAACATCTTGTTAACAAAATCCTTTCTTTTATAATAATTAATAATATTAATTAATAACTAATAATAAACCTTTTTGTGCTTATGTTTTCTATAGAAGACATTAAAAGAGTTCTTCCTCAAACTTTTCCATTTCTTCTTATTGATCGTATTATTGATTTTAAGAAAGGCGAATCGCTGACGGCCGTTAAGAACATTACTGCCAACGAATGGGTGTTTGGCGACGGAGGCCATCCGTGCGATGTGTTTCCGGAGACTCTCTTGATCGAAGCCGCGGCGCAGACTGGATTGGCATTGTACGCTTTAAGCAAGAATTCATGCGCTCCTATAAAGTTAACAATTGGTAAAATTGACGGTTTTTTTAAAGAACAAGCAAAAGTTGGAGATCAATTAAAAATAACTGCTTTTGCAACAAAAATGATGACAAATTTAGGGTATATTAAGATAGAAATAACTTTAAGTGATTTAGAGATAGCGAATATTGATTTAATGTACAGCGCACGGAGATAAATAATGAGTTATAATAGGAAAGAAAGAATTGTTGTTTCTGGTTTAGGCGTCATTTCCTCATTGGGTTTCAGTTGGCAAGAGTTTTGGAAGAACATTATAGCGGGAAAGTCTGGCATTAGTCAGATTGCTGCGTTTGACACTTCCAAGCATGATCGACAATTCGCCGGAGAAATTAAAGATTTCGATCCCGCGCGATTTATGGACAAGCGTAAGGCCATGAAAATGGGTCGAGGGTCTCAATTAGCAATTGCAGCTAGCAGTTTTGCTTTAAAAGATGCCTGTTTTAATTTAAATGGTGATAAATGCAAAAGGATTGGAGTTTGTATTGGCACCACCATGGGTGAGCAACAAGTGATGGAAAAAATGAATGAACAATGCATTCCGCATAAAATGTCTTTTAAATATGAGGCTCTTTCGGCAATTTCCTATCCAGCATTTTCTTTGGCAAACCAAGTCTCGCTTTATTTTAAAATGGGACGGGAAACCGTTGTTTTCTCTAATGCCTGCGCATCTGGTAACCACGCGGTGGCGCGCTCACTCGATTTGATACGTTTAGGCAAAGCGGATTATATGTTGGCCGGTGGTTCAGATGCCTTGTCGCGCATTGCCTTTACCGGTTTCTCCCGGATGTTCGCCATGGCTCCGGAAAAATGCCAGCCGTTCGACAAGAGCCGTAAAGGTATGATACTCGGCGAAGGTGCAGGAATACTTTTTTTGGAAACGCTCGAGAGTGCATTGAAACGCAATGCTCATATTTATGCGGAGGTTTTGGGTTATGGGTTATCCTGCGACGCCATACATATGACTGACCCAGCCGCCGATGGTGTCACCAAAGCTGTTCAAAAATCTTTGAAGCATTCCGATATTAATCCGGATGATGTTGATTATTTCAGCGCTCACGGCACAGGTACCAAAGAGAATGACTCGACGGAATCTAAGGTTATCCATAATGTTTTTGGTAAAAGAGCTCAGGAAATCCCTGTAAGCTCGATCAAGTCCATGCTGGGGCACACGATGGGCGCGGCGTCTGCTCTTGAGACAATTGCGTGCTGTTTGGCGATTGATAAAGGAGAAATTCCGCCGACAATAAATTATGAAACGCCAGACCCTGAATGTCCAGTGTATTGTGTTCCGAATAAAAGTATAAAGCGTCAAGTCAAGGTCGCTTTAAATAATTCTCAGGCGTTTGGGGGGAATAATGCTGCGGTAGTATTAAAAAAAGTAATTTAAAACAGGATGTTTATATTATGAATTTAATAAGGATATCTGGGTTGCTGACCGCCATTTCTAGTTTTTCTATAGCAGCTTTTATGCTTTTATATGGAGAGAAAAATAAACCCAAGAGTATTTTTTCTTGTATGTGCCTTTGTACTGGTGTGTGGGGATTAGGGTCCTATATGTTTACAGGCGTCTTAATTGGAGAAATGCATAAAGCGTTTCTGTGGGGCCAGTTTGCTTATACGGGAGTAATATTTATACCTATTTTTTATAGCCATTTTATTTTTAGTTTCTTAAAGTTAGAAAGAAAGATTTTAATCTTATTGATGTATTTCTTAGGGTGTATTTTTGTGCTTTCAAACTGGTTTTGGCCAAAATTATTTTTGACAGATTTCAGGTTTATGTATCAACAGTTTTATTGGCATGATTGGATTATTAGTAAAAGTTTAATTTATTTATTGTTTTATGTTGCTTTTTATTTGGTGCTTTTAGCCTATTCATTCTTTTTATTAATCAAAGGGTATCTGGCATCATCTGGATCTCAAAAACATCAATTAAAATATTTTATTATAGCCTCTATTTTAGGATGGGTTGGTGGTGAGTGTAATTTCTTAATTGATTTTGGAATAAATATTTATCCTTTGCCAAACTTTTTGATTGGGATTTATCCGTTTGTCGCAGGATACTCAATCATCCGGTATGAGTTTCTAGATATAAAAGTTGTTTTAAAGAAAGGCGTTGTCTATTCCGTCTTGGCCACGGCCATTACAGCTGTTTATTTTATATTGGTGTTGTTGCTGGGCAAGTTTTTTCAGGGTGTCGTCGGATATGAATCTTTCTTTATTAATTTAATCGTGGTTTTTATTATTGCGGTTTTATTTAATCCCTTACGTGATGCTATCCAGCATTTCCTCGACAAGCGTTTTTTTGAAGGCACCTTGGAAAGCCTGGCGTTTGAACGTCGACGGCTTCAACAGGAGCTTTATCATAAAGAAAAATTAGCTTACGTTGGTCAGCTGGCAAGTTCGGTCGCGCATGAAATCAGGAATCCATTAACGGCTATTCAAACTTTTATTGAGTATCTTCCTAAGAAATATGAGGACAAGGAATTTCGCGAAAAGTTCGAGCAGATTGTGCCTAGAGAAATCGGCAGAATCCAGGGTGTTGTCAACAATCTTTTAGATCTTGCCAAACCGAAGAACCTTTTATTGTCGAAGACCGACATCCCTGTGCTTATAGATTTGACGTTGGAACTTTTGGCTGATCAGATTGCTTTAAAGAATATTCAGGTCAAAAAAGAATACTCGAATAAAGGCGTTTCCGTCGAAGTTGATGACGCCCAAATGAAACAGGTTTTCCTCAATCTTTTCTTGAATTCTATCCAAGCTATGAGTGATGGTGGGATTTTAAGCCTGCGTACGACTCTTCACGGTGGACGCTTCACGATCTTTATTGAAGACACTGGCTGCGGCATGTCCGAAAGCCAATTAAAGAGTCTTTTTACTCCCTTTGAGACGACAAAGGAGACGGGCGTCGGCCTTGGGCTTGTGATTACACAGGAGATCATCAAAGCCCACGGCGGAACCATTGCAGTGGAAAGCAAATTAGGGCAGGGGACGAGGTTTATTATTCAATTGAAAAAGGAAATAAAATGAAAAAAAATAAATTTGAAGTAATTATTATTGGCGCAGGGATTGGCGGTTTAATTTGCGCAAACTATTTGGCAAAAAAAGGAGTAAAAGTCTTAATTGTTGAAAAAAACCCTAATGCTGGGGGGTACTGTCGTTCGTTTAAAATACGCGATTACTTTTTTGATATGTGTGTGCATTCTTTAGGGGGTTTTTCTAAAAAGAGTAAGATTTATGAGATTTTTAAAGATTTGAATATGAAAAATTTAGATTTAATACGTATTAATCCATCCGACACTGTAATTACGCCTGATTTAAAAATGGAATTTCATAATGAATTAAGAACTACTATTAATGGTTTAATAAAACTTTTCCCCAAAGAGAAAAAAAACATAGCTTTATTTTTTAAGAATTTTGTTTTAGCTAAAGACCTGCGGTCGGTCTCAAGGTGCCATAAAAAAAGTTTTAGGCAGATTTTAGATGAGAGTTTTGAAGATGAAAGATTGAAGAAAATTTTTTCGATTTTTGTTATTGGAAATATGGGCGTTTCTCCCTTTGAGGCTTCTGCCTTTTCTTCGTGTAAGCATATAGATCAATTTATAATTGATGGCGGCTATTATCCGAAAAAAGGCATGCAAGTATTTGCAAACATTTTGGCAAGAAAATTTCAAGAATACGGTGGTAAGGTTTTGTTTTCAAAAGAGGCTACTAAAATAGTAGTAAAAAATAATTCCGTACAAGGTTTGGAGTTGGATAGAAAAATGCACTTTGATGCAGATTTTATTGTTTCCGATGCAGACGCAAGATCGACATTGTTTAATTTGATTGGTAAGCGTTTTTTGAAAAAAAGCTTAATTAATAAGGTTAATTTAATGAAAGAGTCTTCTTCTTTATTTGTCGTTTATTATGGATTAAAAAAAAATTCTTTACGGGTTCTTCAAGATCGCGTTAACACATGGTTTATTTTAGAATATGACTTTGAACAGACAGCAGAAAAAAACAAAAATAACAATTTTAAAATAAAATGGTTAATGATTCGTCCAAATTATCGGTCAAGGAATTTAACGGCGTTTATTCGTGTTGATTTTAAATCCCATAGTTTTTGGCTAAAAAATAAGAAGAAATATATAGAATATATTACTAAAATTATAAATAATATCGATTCTCGAATATTGAATGATGTTGAATATGTAAATTGTGCCACCCCAAGCTTATTTAATCGTTGGACTCTAAATAGCAAGGGTGCGGCATATGGCTGGGCTAGTACAAAAGGTCAATTTATGGTGCCAGAATTTTTAAGGGACAAAATAGTAAAGAATTTGTTTTTTTGTGGGCATTGGAGCTCCTTTGGCCCTGGCGTTCCAGGTGTCTCAATCAGTGGAGAAAGAGTTGCTAAAATAATTTTAGATAGAATTCATAAAGAAAGAAAATAATGATTTTCAAAAAAAAGAATAAAAGGGCTTTAGTAATTACTGGTTTAGGGCCAATCTGTTCTACTGGGATAGGTAAAAAGCATTTTTGGCAAGGAATTTTAAATCGAAAAACCAATATTGTTGAGCGTTCGTATTTTTTTAAAAAACATACTAAGAATAAATTTTTTGTTCATGAGGTAAGAGATTTTTCTATTAAAGATTTTAATATTGATAGGAATAAGTTAAATGAGTTGTATGCTTGGCGAGACAAAAATGAATTGAGCAAGGATGTCAGCTATCTTCTGGCGTCTATTCAGTTAGCTATACAAGATGGCGACTTGTCATATAAAAAAGATAAAAACAATATTGGTCTTGTTGTTTTTCACGAAAATTTGGGATTAGGCCCTTTTTATGACGAAATCGTAAAATTAATTCGGGAAAATCAAAAACTTTTCTCGAATAAAAATTTTCAAGATAGCGACATAGTCCCCTTAATTTATTTTGGCCTTAAAAAAAGCGGGTATAACCTTCAAAATTTTGTATCTTTACATGAAATTGCAAGAATTTTTAATCTTCATGGTTTTACCCTTTTTATTAATAATGCGTGTTGTTCAGGGCTTTATGCTTTAGAAGTAGCTGCTGATATTATTCGAAGCGGAAAGTCCAAGTCCGTCCTTATCGCTGGATCTGATTCTGGGGATATTTATAAACATTTATGGTTTAATGATTTGGGGCTTTATTCGCCTGATGGAGTCATCAGGCCTTTTGCCGAAAATAGGAATGGGTTTATTTTTGGAGAGAGTGGGGGAGCAATGCTTATGGAGGACTATGAGCATGCTAAACAAAGAGGTGCCAATATTTATGCTGAATATTGTGGAGGGAGCTTTTTATCTGAATCGTGGAAAATAAACCACCCGGCTATTGCTGAGAATTATTATTCTCAGGTAATTGAAGGCGCCCTTCAGAGAAGTAAGATTAAGGTTTCTGACATTGATTTAATCTGCCCCCATGGAACAGGAACAATTGTTTTCGATATTTATGAGGCGATGAATATTAAAAAAGTATTCGGAGAGAAATTTCCTAAACCATACATAACTGCTCTTAAGCCTTATTTTGGCCACTGTCTTGGAAATAGCGCCTTTCTTGAGTCTATAGCTGCCCTGCTTGTTTTAAAGAATAATGTCATTCCGCCCACGCTTAATATTCCAGAAAATGATGATACATTTGGACTCCGAGTGATCAGAGATAAGGTTCCCACAAATATTAATTATGTAATAAAAACATGTTCTGCCTTCGCGGGATTTGATGGCGCTGTAATTTTTAAGAAAGTTTAATAACTCTTATGAATTATCTTTTTGTGTATTCTAGCCTTGTATTAATTTGCACGTGTTTATTCTTGTGCTTTCTAATATTTAAGTTTGGAAAGAGTAAATTACATACAATTTGGGCCCTTTTTAATCTCTCTGTTGCTTGGTGGGGTGTGGGGATGTTTTTAGTTGGCATAACAAAAGAGCCTGGTCTGGCTTTAAAGTATTGGCGATTTGCTCATGTTGGGGGTCTTTTTATTCCTGTTTTCTTTATGCATGTTGCGCTAATTTTATCAAATTTAAAACACAGGGTTTGGTTATTTGCGACTTATAGTATCAGTTTTTTCTTCGCCCTAGCTG
The DNA here is from genome assembly GCA_015233405.1 of Candidatus Omnitrophota bacterium. GTDB lineage: Bacteria > Omnitrophota > Gorgyraeia > Zapsychrales > Zapsychraceae > JADFXT01. Next base: position 17,643 of record JADFXT010000012.1, read on the forward strand.
CTGTTTTAGCTCCAACAAGTTTATATATATCATCACCACATATTGTTTTTGAATCAATTTTATATGTTAAAGCGGAAAATAATTTATATATACTCTCTGTCTTTTGGTGGCTAGTTGTTCTAATTTATGGTATTGGGAGTTTGCTCTATTGTTTTAAATCAAGGCCGTTTGTTAAACGTGCTCAAATTGTTTATTTCTTGATAGGAGTGACTATTGGTTTTTCTGGGGGAGTTACTTATTTCCTTCCGATGTTTGGCTTCAAAATATATCCTATCGGAAATTTTACTATACCAATATATTGTTTAATCGTAACCTATGCGATACTAAAACACAGATTATTGGATATTAGAATTGCCATCACCCGTACCGGTATTTTTGTTGTTGTGTATTCGTTGGTCCTTGGCCTTCCATTTGCCATTGGTTTTGGCTGGCAGGAGATGCTTAAGAGTGTTCTTGGAAAAAATTGGTGGATGATACCGCTCATAGCGTCAACTGCCCTTGCCACGGCTGGACCATATATTTATTTATATATCCAGAAAAGAGCTGAAGATCGGCTTCTTAAAGAGCAGCATCTTTATCAAAATACCTTACGCCGGGCCTCTTTGGGCATGGGACGGATCAAGAACCTTAAAAGACTTTTGGAGCTTATTGTCCATATCGTCGCGCGCACGGTCAGAATTGAACATTGCTCGATCTATCTTCTGCACGAGGATTCCAACCAATACACTCTAAGAGCGCTAAAAGGAGTGGTTGAGCATCAGCCAAACCAAAAGGCATCAATCGTGCCGAGCGTTTTTCCTCTTGATTCGCCGCTGGTCAAGCATATCAAGAAAGTTAAGGAGCCTATTGTTTACGACGAGATTAGCCAGCAGGGCCAGGATTTTGCGAACAAAGATCTGCAGGTGGTTGAGGCGGAGATGAGGTGTTTAGGCGCGGCGTTAATTGTCCCGAGCTATATTGAAGAGCGGCTGATTTCCATTCTTGTTTTGGGCAAGAAAAAGTCGGGTAAGATCTATAGCCACGACGATATCGTGGTGTTCTCCATTTTGGCGAACCAGTCCGGCCTGGCTATTGAGAACGCCCAATTTTATGAAGACACCAAACGCACGCACGAGCAGCTTTTTAAGGCCGAGAAGATGGCGACCATCGGGACCATGGCCGACGGGCTGTCGCACCAGATCAATAACCGGCTTCATGCCATGGGGTTTATTGCCGGCGATGCTTTGGACACGATAAAACTTAAAAAGGAAAAAGGCGTTTCCCCAGATGATAAGGAAATGGTCGATGAGGTCGAGCATGCGCTTAACAGAATTCAGGATAACGTCAAGCGCGGCGGGCAGGTTGTCGAGGGGCTTTTGAAATATACGCGTAAAGGTTCCGAAGGTTTTGAGCCGGTTGTTTTGGGTAAGGTCCTCGAGGCGGCGCTTGAAATGGCGCAGTTTAAAATTAAGCTTAATCAATTTCAAATGATCAAGAATTTCGATCCCGATATTCCGCCGGTCCTGGCCAATTTTACTCAGCTTCAGGAGGTGCTTTTTAATATTATTGATAATTCCTATGATTCCATGATGCAGAAGAAGACCACGTTATTGGACCCGAATTATCAACCGACGCTGCAGATTTACGCCATCAAGCGAGGGCGGAAACTTGAAATTGTTTTTAAAGATAACGGTATGGGCATTAAAAAGGAAGACGTTAATAAGCTTTTTACGCCGTTTTTTACGACCAAGGCTTCGAGCAAAAAAGGTACGGGCTTGGGGCTTTATGTCATCCGCCAGATCATTGAGGAGAACCACGGTGGAAAGGTAACTTTTACAGGCGAGCATATGCAAGGCGCGCAGACTCAGCTTCTTCTACCCGTGGCGGGGGAAGAGGGTGAGGAAGCTGTTTAAAATATAAAAGGGATCAATAGATGGGGTTGAATGCTTTTTCTATATCGGGTATCACCTTAGCTATTACGTGCTTTTTCTTCACGATCTTTTTATTTATTACTGGAAGAACTAAACTTCATCGGGTTTGGGCTTACTTTAATCTAGTTGTGGGGCTTTGGGGCGCAGGCGCATTCTTTGTTGGCGTAATAAAAGACAAAGCGGTTGTTTTGGATGTCTTGCGATTGGTTCATGTTCCAATAACTTTCATCCCAATCTTGAATTTTCATGTGGTTTATTTGTTATGTGGGTTAAAGTCGAGAAGGATTTTGCAATTAGTATACCTTCAGGGCATATTTTTCAGCTGTTGTTCTTTGTCCCTTCCTGGGTTTATTCCTGAAGTTCGATTGATTTTTCATTCTTTTTATTATCATACGGCTGGCCGCCCAATCTTTTATTATTATTTCTTCTTTTGGTCAGCGATCGTTATCTATAGTCATATCCTTTTATTTCAAAAATTCAGAAATTCTGTCGGGCGGCTTAGGACCCAAATTCTTTATTTCTTTGTCGGAACGGCAGTAGGATTTTCAGGAGGCATTACAAACTTTTTTCCGGTTTTTAATATTGGAATATATCCTTTTGGGAATTTTCTAATACCCATATATTGTCTGATTGTTACCTATGCAATATTAAAGTATCGCTTAATGGATGTGAAGCTCGCCCTCACCCGCACCAGTATTTTTGTCGCGGTGTATTCGTTGGTTTTGGGCGTGCCGTTCGCCATCGGCTTTGGACTGCAGGGGCAGTTACGGCAATTTTTAGGTGGGGACTGGTGGATGGTTCCGCTCATATCCTCGACGGTGTTGGCCACGGCCGGGCCGTATATCTATTTGTACATCCAGAAGAAGGCCGAGAACCGGCTCTTGCAGGAACAGCACCAATATCAAAACACGCTACGCCGCGCGTCGTTCGGTATGGGACGGGTCAAGGATTTAAAGCGGCTATTGGACCTGATCGTCCACATCGTGACGCACACGGTCAAGATCGAACACTGCTCGATCTATTTGTTGGGGGAGGGAGGAAACCAATATGCGTTGAGAGCGACGAAGGGAATCAGGGTGGACAGTAATATCCTCCCTGACAACTCCGCCCTCATCCGCCATATCGCCAGCGTCAAGGAGCCGGTTGTATTCGACGAGATAAGCCAGCAATCCCAGGATTTTAATAGCCCGGACCTTCAGGCGGTCGAAGCGGGGATGAAGGCCTTGGACGCGGCGTTGGTCGTTCCGATATTTGTCCGTAACCGGCTTAAGGCGCTGTTGGTCTTAGGCAAGAAGGAGTCAGGCAAGATCTATAATAGCGACGACATCGCGGTCTTTGCCATCCTCGCTAATCAGTCGGCCTTAGGCATCGAGAACGCGCTTCAATATGCGGAGATGGAGACCATGCAGCGCGCGCTCTACCAGAAAGAAAAGCTCGCGTACGTCGGCCAGCTGGCGAGTGTGGTCGCGCATGAAATTCGGAATCCTTTGACCACGATAAAGACGTTTTGGGAATACTTGCCGCTTAAATACAATGAGCCAGAATTTAAGAGGAACTTTGAGACGCTGGTGCCGAAGGAAATTAGCCGCATGGAGGGCGTCGTCAATGACCTGTTGGATTTGGCGCGGCCGCTTCAGCTAAAGAAAGAGGCGGTCAAGATCAATGACATTTTAAATGAAACGTTGATGTTAGCGAAAGAAGTGCTGGATTCAAAGCGTGTTCGCGTTGAAAAAGATTTTGTGGCAAATGATGTCGCGATTTACGCCGATGCTGAACGGTTGAAGCAGGTCTTTTTAAATTTGATTCAGAATGCGTCGCAAGCAATGGACAATGGCGGGATTTTGACTTTACGTACAGAGCTCAATGATTCACGTTTCACGATTTCTATTTCCGATACCGGCTGCGGTATGCCTCCGGAAACGCTGGATAAAATTTTTACCCCATTTATGACGACGAAGAAAGATGGTGTTGGCTTAGGACTCATTATCACGAAGGATATTATCACCGAGCACGGTGGAAGCATAGCGGTAGAGAGTGAAGTAGGGAAGGGAACAAAGATAACGATTCATTTACCAATGTAATAAGCGATCAGTGGACGGTGGCCAATTTTCGATTTGTTTTTCTCTGATCACTGGCCTCTGACCACTAAACCAATAGAAAGGCACACGCATGTCAAAGCTACTCATTGTCGACGACGAAGTGGATATTAGGGAATTCGCGCGCAGTTTCTTTAAAAAGCGCGGGATTGAGGTCTTTACCGCCGAGAACGGAACGCTGGCGCTTGAAACGATTGAGCGGGAAAAACCGGATTTGGTTTTGTTGGATATCACAATGGAAGGCTTAAGCGGGCTTGACGTTCTTACGGCAATAAGAGAGAATAATAATCCGGTGAAGGTCATTATGGTCACCGGGATCGAAGATGAAGAGGTCGTCAAGAAAGCTAATGGCCTTGGGGTTTTGAGCTATATTCATAAGCCGCTGGTCTTAGAGGAGCTGGAAAAGATTGTTCTCAAGGAGTTGAAGGGATAAAAATTACGGAATTTGTGTTATGATAAAGGATAATATGAAAATTGATTATAAAAAAGAGCTTGAATCAGCGTCGAAAAGCATGATCATGATCCATGATCCTAAGCTTTTGATCAAGCTTATCATCCGGATGTTGGTGCGAAAATTGCGCATTCGACATGCCGGCATGATCCTTTTTGACCCGAAGAAAAATGTTTATGTCTTGGATATCTCTCGAGGAGAGCGCGGGCTAAAAATTCCGGAGGGCTTCACCCGTTTTTATGAGGAAAGCCCCATCATCAGGCTTTTTAAGAAAGATGAGTTCAAACATTTGACCATCAACCGAAGCGCGATTGTCTCGACGGATATTAATCGGATGATCTGGCGGGAGAGTGTGCTGGAGAATGGGCACGGCAATGGGACCAAAGAATTATTGCATCAGGTCGATGAGCAAATGCAAATGCTTAATGCCGTTGCTTGCGTCCCGTCGTATTATCAGGATAATCTCTTGGCGATTTTATTGCTGGGCGAGAAATATGACGGTTTAAAGTTTGAACAGGCGGAACTGGATTTCTTTTCAGCATTAGCTTCCGATGCGGCGATGGCCATCCGTAATGCTCAGCTATTTGAAGGTTTAAGGAAAGAGGCGTCTCGTCACAGAAAGCTTTTTATCCAGACCATTATTGCCCTTAGTTCCGCCATTGAAGCCAAAGACCCTTATACGAAAGGGCATACCGAGCGCGTCACCAGTATGTCTTTGATTTTGGCTCGCCAGATGGAATTCGACGGAAGCCTCAAATGTGATAATAGTTTTATGGAAAATCTTTATATCGCAAGCCTTTTGCATGATATTGGGAAGATCGCTGTTCCCGAGGCTATTTTAAATAAACCGGGCCGTCTGACCGACACAGAATATGAAGTGATCAAGATGCATCCTTCCAAGGGCGTGGAAATTATTGAATCGCTCGAGCTGCCGGAGGGGTGCTTGGAGGGAATACGGCATCATCATGAGCGTTATGACGGCATGGGGTATCCTCATAAGTTAAAAGCCGACGAGATTCCGATGACCGCTGCCATTATTTCTGTTGCGGATTCTTTTGATGCCATGACAACCGATAGGCCTTATCGACGGAGTTTATCCAAAGAAATGGCTATCGAAGAGGTCAAATGTAATGCGGGCTCTCAATTCCATCCTGTTGTGGTCGAGGCTATTGTGGGGATGTGGGAAAAGGGGATTATTTGTTAACGGCGAATGGCATTGATTCTGCGTACTCGGGCATGGTTAACCTTGACTTTGCGCTACGACTTAAGTAATATGATGTCTCTTTTAAAGAAATACTTTTGTTATCCTCAACTACCTTGGTTTTGTGTCTAGAAATGATTGGGGATCCACAAGAATTTTATTCTGGATTCCCGCCTTGGTCCGCCTTCGCTTACCATCCCGTTTTGGGGCGGGATCGCGGGAATGACAGTCTTAGCAATTTGATTGGATTAGTGCCTGTCCTGCTTTTCTGGAGGAGCATCTATTGTAGCTGGACTAGGCGCAAATTTTTCTAGATAGAACATTTTAGTTGTGATTTGAAGATTGTGCCTGTCCTGCTTTTCTGGGAGAAGATCTATTGTAGCTGGACTAGGCGCAAATCTTTCTAGATAGAACATTTTAGTTGTGATTTGAAGATTGTGCCTGTCCTGCTTTTCTGTAGGAAGATTTATTGTAGCTGGACTAGGCGCAAATTTTTCTAAATAAAACATTTTAGTGGTTATTTGCGCCTGTAGCGTAACGGATAGCGCGTTGGCCTCCGGAGCCATATGTGGCCGTTCAATTCGGCCCAGGCGCATTTTTTTGGAATGTAATTAGGCGATCAGCTTTGTAACAGCCTTCAGGATCTCTTCGACTTTAAAAGGTTTGACGATGTACCCGTCGGCGCCAAGCCGTGCGGCCTCGCTGGCAGTCTCTACGGATTTATATCCCGTCACCATGACGACTTTCACATCTTTCCGCAATTCTTTCATCTGTTTAAGGACGTCCAGGCCGTTGATTTGCGGCATTTTAATATCCAAAAAGGCGAGGGCGATTGTCTTGTCGTGCTTGAGGCACTCTAGGGCTTGCTCGGGGCTGTCGGCGATAATCAGGTTGTAATGGTCGGCTAAAACAAGTTTTAAGGATTCACGGATGCCTTCTTCATCGTCGACGATTAGAATTTTTTTAGAGACTTTCTGGTTCATGCCATCCTCCTTAGTTTTGAGCTATAGCGCTGCAGGTGTTGTTACGCAGAGAGCCTTGGCTAAAGATTTGCTTGCGTTTTCAAAATAGTGCGAAACGGATGCATCAAAATAAAGGCTGTGCGTTTTAGAAAGCGTATAGACTTTTTCTCCGATATGGGCGGTGAGCTGACCGTCTAGAACATAAATGAATTTTTCTGTTCCCGCCCGATTCTTTTCCTTGTTCGTTTTCCCCTTGGGTTCAATTTTTACGAGAACAGGCATCATCTTCTTGGAGAGGACTTTGGCCGTTAAGATCTCATAGGACGACTTATCGCTATGGACAAAGATGTCGGTGTCTGTTTCGTCGTTCTTAATATTGATCTTTTCTTCTTCTGCGACGAGATTTGTATAGAGTTGCGTGATGTCCGCGCCCAAGGCCTCGGCGATCTTCATATGGGATTCCAGTGTTCCTACCATTTTCATGTGTTCGATGCGAGAGAGGGTCGCGATCTGCACGCCGCTTTTTTCCGCCAATTGTTTTAAGGTTAAATGATTTTCTTCGCGTAATTCTTTTAATCGTTTTCCGATATACATAAGAGGGTCCTTTGACTGGTGAAAATTTATTTTTTGATATTTTTAGCTTATCATAAATTGATGATTTGTCAAATATGATTTGCACAAAATCAAATTTAATTTTTCAGTTTTTGGGAAAAATTTTCATGATTCTCGTAACTTATTGGGGTGTATAGGTTTAAATGTTAGTAAAATAATCAATAATGTTTGACAAATCATCAAACTCATGCTATTATGGTTTTCATAAAGGAGACGAAGAACATGTCTAGTGAAATGTTTGATGATGAAATTCAAAATCCCCCCAAGCCTGTTCCGTTTTCCGATGTCGAAAAAGAACGATTCATCACCGTCTACACTATTTTTTCATTCCTCATGAAAATCAAAACGCATTTGGGCCTCGAGGCGATGCTAGAGTATGTCGAAGGATATATGAAGGAGATCGAAGAATCCTGCCCCGAGATGAAGAACGCTGTAACCCAGGCGATGGGGATGATGAATCGCAAGAATTAAAGGGGGAAATCGTTATGAATAAGCATAAGCTCTTTCAAGCTGTATTCTATCTATGCATGGTGTCCTTAAGCGTTTTTAGCCTTGGGTTTTCTAGTAGTTCCGTCGTCTGGCGAAAATTACAAAACGGTATTTATGAAAAAGACATCCGTTGTATGGCGAGCCGGTCAAACATTCCTTCCTTATATATAGGGACCAATAGAGCCCTGTATCAGTCTAATTTAAAGAACCCCGAGTTTAAGCGGATTTTAAGAATTCAAGGGACCTTTACCGGGATCAACGATGTTTTTATCCCACTCGACGAGCCGCAAGTTATTTTTGTGGCCACGGATAACGGCGCTTATCAAAGCCGTGATGACGGTAGGCGATGGGAAAAGATCTTTAGCTCCTCTGATGAATTGTCGAGAAGATGCCAGAGCATTGCCCAATATGGCGACACGCTCTATGTGGGCACCCTTAAAGGAATTTTTCAGAAAGAAAAGAATGTTTCAACATGGACAAAGGTCAAGGGGGAATTTTTAAATAGCCCGATTTATCATATTAAAGTTTATGACAATATCATTTATTTTTCCGACGAGAACTCGGTTTATTCTCTAACGCCTTCGGATCAGCGCGCACAACAGATTTTTGACCTCGGCGCATCCCAAGGCTTGGAAGAAGGTGAGACCAGTGAGGAAGAGGCTTTGTCCGAAGATCTGATTAAGGCCATTGAGATCAAAGGGCCGTATATTTTTCTTGCGACAGCGAGAGGGATCTTTTATCGGAACCTGGCCTCTTCCCAGTGGTCGCGGCTTCCAGCGGACGCTGTTCCCATGAGCCGGCTGGCCAGCTTTGTTGCCGTCAAATCCCCGTCAATTAATGAGGGTAAAGAAAATTCCATAGCTTCGTATGTCTTTTTGGCGGCGACGGACAGAGGCGTGTATTTATACCAAAATGAGAGTTGGAAATCCGCGTACCGAGGGATGGAAACTAATCATGTGTCACAGGTCTTAAGCTTTGGTGATTTGGTTTATGCCGCAACGGACAAAGGAATTTTTTCTTTATCTTCAGAGCAAGCGCTATCTTTCCCTGGCGATAAGATAAAGAATAAAAATGAGAAGAAAGAATCCCCAAAAATTAGTAATTTGGTCTTTTCCGACGAGCCAAGCGTCCAGGCTGTTCATGAAATGGCAGTTGATTATGCAGAGGTGAGCGCTCAAAAGATAAAAACCTGGAGAGAAGAAGCCGCAAAGAAGGCCTGGCTTCCGTCAGTCAGCCTAGGAGCTTCCCATGACCGAAACCGCACGACGTCAGATAGTATTTGGGGAACGTATACGGGTGGCGGGCAATATTATCGAGGGCCCAACGACAGGACGGTTTATCGCAACTGGGGTTGGGATGTGTCGTTAAGTTGGGACTTGGGGGATATTGTCTGGACGAGCGATCAGACGTCGATTGATTCGCGCTCAAAAATGATGGTCGAACTTCGGGGAGATATTTTAGACCAAGTGACGCGGCTTTATTTCGAGCGCCGGCGAGCGCAAATGGAAATGACGAATGCGACGGCTGAGGATGATGCGACAAAGATCGACCAGGAGCTACGCATCCAGGAGCTGACCGCGCTTATTGACGGGTTAACGGGGGGAAAGTTCAGCTTGGCGATAAAGGAACAAAAACAGGAGCATACATCACCAAACGGTGATTTGTAATAACAATGGCGCCAACATTAAAACCAGCAGGATAAAAATTAAAGGGGGTGAAAAAATGTTTAAACGATTTGCCATGATGGCTCTTTTATTAGCCTTTTTAACAGCGTCTACGGCGGCGTTTGCCGATAATGTTTATGTGACGGCAAAGGGAAACAAGTATCATAAAGCCGATTGCCGGTTGATTAAGAATAAACAAACAGTTGAGATGGATAAGCAAAAGGCCATTCAACAAGGTTATAAACCTTGCAAAAAATGTTCAAAAGACGAAGTCCAGCCAGAAAATAAGTAAAGTTTACCTTATGGGGGTGTCATGAACAAATGAAAGGAGAACCATTGGGGGGATGAACCAGCGTGTTTATGACACGAAAAGGGGAATCGAGTGGTCGCTCGCATGACACCTCCATTTAATAACGCTTCAATGATGGGATTGGTCCATCCGTCGATAGAATCCAACAATTTTCTTCGTTTTAACGTATGAGAAGAGGAAATTCTTCCTTTCTAGAAAAATAATAACCCAGAATTATTCAATCATTGTAATTATCTTATAGTATAATATTCCGTTATTTATAAAGAGATTGTCTTTAAAGAAGGAAAAAGGTTGATGGAAAATTGTGAACCAAAAAAAGAATTGATCCTTATTAATCCGGTTGCGAACGGCTGGACTATGGCAGTTTTTTTTGCTTTTTTCTTCCCGCGGTCTTTTCGGTCACCGATAGCTTTTCAGATTTTATCTGCACTCACTCCCAAAGATTATAAAATTAAAATTTATAATCGTAATCTTTTCTTGTTTAAGAAGAAAATTCCTAAAGGGTCTCTTATCGGCATAGCGTGTACAACCCTAAGCTCTTATAACGCGTATCAATTAGCTGATCATTATCGAAAAGCTGGCTGTTATGTGGTTATGGGGGGCGCACATGTTAGAGTTCTCCCTGAAGAAGCTCTTAACCATTGCCATAGTGTTGTTATCGGGGAGGCAGAGTCGGTTTGGCCGGAGGTTATAAAAGATTTTGAAAATAAATCGTTAAAAAGAATTTATGAAGGAAAACCCCTAGAGGATTTTTTCTCACCGGTTGAGGATTATTTTTTTAATATAGACCCCAAGATTCTTTGGTTTTCAGGCTTAAGTTTAAGTCGGGGGTGTAAATATCGTTGTGATTTTTGTGCCTGCTTACCAAGTAAGCCGCGTTATTTGAGAATTGACCAAATTGTCAAAATGGTTAGTAGGATAAAAGAGTCGATAAAGTTTCCTTATTTGTTGAGCCTCTTTCCAATTTCATTTATGGAAGATAATATTTTTTCGAATCCCAAGAATGCCAAAGAGGTTTTTAAAGCGCTTATTCCGCTTAAAATAAAATGGATATCTATGAGTTCTCTTGATATTGCTTTTGACGACGAGGCTTTACGATTAGCCAAAGAAAGTGGATGCGTAGGTTTAGCCCTTGGGTTTGAAACAATACATCCCGAAAAGTATCAAAAATCTTCTTTGCCTGGCATAAGTTCTTCGGATGATTATATCAGAGCGATTAGAAACATAAGGTCTTATGGCATAAACGTTTTTGGGCTTTTTATGTTAGGATTTGATGATTATACCCATAAAGATTATTTTAAATTATGGCTTTTTATAATAAAAGCACATATTAAAAGCAGGATTTATTATGTTGCGCTAACGATTTTAATGCCTTTTCCTGGGACTCAGCTATTCAAGCGACTTCAAAGTGAAGGAAGAATCACCTCCTGCGATTGGCGTAAATATGATATGCTTTTTGGCGTAGTTTTTAAGCCTAAGAATACATCGAAATTTTCTTTGTTATTGTGGGCAAATATTTTAAGGGCTACGTCTTTTTTCTTGTCGCCTTTTATGCTAATATTTTTATTTTTCGGGGGGATCATATTTGTTCAGTTGTTATTGTTGCGTATGATGGGTGGATAATCCAAGAGTTGATATCAAGAGGAGTTCGAAATGGATATAAACACTTTTCTTTTAGCTGTTAAGCCGGAATATTTTATTATTATTGGACTTTTGGGGATTATTTTGTGCGTCGGATCGTTGTTGGTGATTCTTTATAAATATGTGCGTTGGGCGCTGAGTCTTTTGAGCCAAAATAAAAAATCTTTCCCCGGCATTGTTCGGGCTTTTTATGGCATGGTTGGAATTCTTTTGACGGCGGCGATTTGTGGTTTGGTGATGTTCGTCGGGCTTTTTTTTACGGTTTATCATAATTTTTATTATGAAAAACCGGTCGCTGAGGTCATTGTTACTCCGACAACGAAGAAGCAGATCAGCCAAATCAAGTTGATAGAGATCAATAATGGGAAGAAGAAGTTCGTCGGGGACTATTTCATCCAGGGAAACCAATGGATGCTCGAAGGGGATATCCTTAAGCTTAAGTCTTGGATTCAGGCAATGGGACTCCATAACCGTTATCGTTTGACGCGTCTTCGCGGGCGATATCTTAATGCCCAAGATGAGGTGAAGAATACGGCAAGCGTTTATTCCTTAGAGGAAGAGCGGCATAACTTGTTTTGGAGATATCTTTATCGTTACGGACAGAGGTTCCCCTGGATCAGCAGCGTCTACGGTAGCGCGGTTTTTCAAAATGCCGATACCGTAAACCATTTTTTTGTTTATATCGGCACGTCGGGATTCACCGTTAAAGAAAATTAGGGAGGTCATTTTTATGGGAAATCAACCAGAAGTTCCGGCGGATATTTATGATAAAAATTATTACCTGACGGATAATGAGGGGTTTAGAGAATATACCAAAGGGCTTGACCGGCAGATGCATTCTAAATATCAGCAAGCCCTTGAACTCGGAGCTCCAAAAGCCGGTGATATTGTTTTGGATATTGGCTGCGGCCGGGCGGAGTTGGTTTATTATTGTGCCAAGCGCCAATGCAAAGCCTTAGGGATTGATTATAGTCAGGCAGCGATTGATATCGCGCAAGGGACATTAAAACAACTTCCGCCGGAATTACAGAAAATCGCCAGGGTCCAAGTTGCCGACGTTGTAAAGACACAGTTCCCGGACAAATATAATGTGGTTTTTATGATCGATATCGTCGAGCACATGTATGATTGGCAATTACAATCGGCGTTTGAGAAAATCAATGCAATTTTGGCCGAGGATGGCCGGCTGATCATTTCGACGCCAAATTATTATTATGAAAAATATCTGTCTCCATTAAAAAGGATGCTCGACATCCCGTTTCTTATGGTCAAGATCCCCTTAAGGGTTCTTCGAGGGAAATTTAAGCCGACAAGTTTTATAGAGGTTGTTAGGAAAATTTTCCGTGTCTGGCCGGATCGTGGAGCGACGGGAAAACAGATGCATGTTAATGTTATGACCCCGGGAATTTTGCGAAAATATTTTAAAGATTTTGATGCGAAGGTTTATTGTCACGATCCTTCCGTGAATCCTCTGACTTTTTTATTGCGTAAATGGTGGGGACGAGAAATCGTTGTGATTGCCAGAAAAAGAAAGCCGCAATAAATCTGCCTTTAGTTGATGAGAACGCCCAGCACTCCAGCGCCGATAATAATAAAAGCCGGATGAATTTTGGCATATAAATATAAACCAAACGCGGCGATAATTAAAAGAACGTTTCTTAGATTTGCGATTTGGTTTAAGGAAACCGCTTCAAAGGCCACGGCGATGATAAGGGCAAAGACAACAACTTGAATAGCTTCAAAGGCGTGTTTTATCGGCGGAAGGTCTTTGTATTTTGTGTAGAGGAATGTTGCGCTTAATATTAAGATGACCGGTGCCAAAAGATTGCCGACGTTGGCGACAACCGCTCCGGGAATGCCTGCCATTTTATAGCCAATATAGGTCGCATATTTAATAGAAATAGCGCCAGGGAAAACCTTGACGATCCCTAGGATTTCCAAAAATTCCGGTTTTGTTAGCCAATGATATTGCTCCACGGCATCTTTTTGGATGAGAGGAAGGAAAGAATACGCCCCGCCGAAAGCTAAGAATCCGATACGTAAGAATGAAACAAATAATTGCCAGAGAATCATAGAAGCGCTCCTTTTTAAGAAAATTTTGAAGGATGAATTTATATTACAAGACGGGATGAATATTTCAAAGGTTATTCTTTGATTTTTGAGGAACCTGTGATAAATTAATGAAAAGTTAAGAGGAAAGAAAGGATTTTTAGAAGATGGAATGTCTTTTTAATAAGATATTTAAAAAGAATAATAATATTAAAAACAATGGAAAGGTTGTCCTTGTCGTTGAGGATAATGAGGTTGACCGTTCTTTGATTCAAAAGACCCTTCAAAAGGAAGGATACAAGGTTATTTTGGCGGAGAATGGGGCCGTAGGGCTTAAAATGGCCGCAGAATGTAAGCCGAACCTCGTTCTTTTGGATTGCGAAATGCCGGTCATGGACGGTCAAGAAATGTGCCGAAGAATCAAGGAAGACGATGTGCTATGCAACATCCCCGTTTTATTTCTAACCGGTCTTAACACGCCGAGAAATATTGTAGAATGTTTTGACCTGGATGCGGAAAATTTTCTTTCCAAACCCGTTAACCCCAAGATCCTGGCTTCGCATATCCGGACTGTTTTAGAGGACGCCCAAAGCAAATAAAGGAAAAATCATGTTTGATATAAAACTTATAAGAGAAAATAGGCTGTTTGTTGAAGAAGGATTAAAGAAAAAAAATGTGCGTATTTCTTTGGATGAAATCATTGAGCAGGATAAAAAACGCAAGGAGTTGTCCGTAAAAGTAGATGAGCTCCGTGCGCAGAAAAATGCTGCCAATGATGAAATCGCTTTATTGATCAAAGAAAAGAAAGATCCTAAGGAAAAAATCGCATCCATGAAAAGTATTGCTGTCCAGATTGATGAGCTAGAGCCGCAAGTCAAGGACTTGGACGAGAAGATCAATAAGCTGCTTTTGTATATTCCTAATCTTCCCAATGAATCCGTTCCCGTCGGAAGCCCTGAGCATAACAGGATTGAGCGTGTCTGGGGTGAGCCTAAGAAGTTTTCTTTTAAGGCGAAGGACCATATGGAGATCGCAGAGCGGCTGGACATCATTGATTTTAAACGCGCGACCAAAATCACGGGTTCTCACTTTATCCTATTTAAGAAACAAGGGGCTTTATTGGAGCGGGCGCTGATTAATTTTATGCTGGATTTGCATACCAGAGAACATGGATATACCGAGATTTTCCCGCCGATCTTGGTCAATCGTGATTCCATGACCGGAACCGGGCAGCTGCCTAAGATGGAAGAGGACATGTACCGGCTTAAAGATGACGATTTATTTTTAATTCCGACGGCAGAGGTGCCGGTGACAAATATTCATCGTGATGAGATCCTGAATGAAGAAGACCTTCCGATTTATTATACGGCCTATACGCCTTGTTTCCGTCGGGAAGCTGGGTCTTACGGCAAAGACACCAAAGGGCTGGTGCGTGTTCATGAATTTGATAAAGTTGAGATGGTCAAGTTTGTCAATCCCAAGACGTCTTATGATGAACTTGAAAAATTGGTCGCCAATGCCGAAAAGGTTTTTCAGCTTTTGGAATTGCCTTACCGTGTGGTGACTTTGGCCTCCGGAGATTTAAGTTTTGCTGCAAGCAAGTGTTATGATATTGAAGTGTATGCCCCTGGACTGGAAAAATGGCTGGAGACTTCCAGTTGTTCGAACTTCGAAGATTTTCAAGCGCGGCGCTCCAATATCCGGTTTAAGGGCAAAGAAACCAAAAAGCCGACGTTGATTCATACGCTAAACGGTTCAGGCGTGGCGTTAGCCAGGACGGTGGTTGCTATTTTAGAAAATTATCAAAATGCTGCGGGAGATGTGGTTATTCCGAAGGTTTTAAGGCCCTATATGAACGGGATGGAAATCATCGCAAAGAAATAGAAAAAAGGAGAAAAGCCGTGGGAACTGTCTTATTAACAATTATTAAAACGATTTTTTCTGTATTTTTCTTGCCCTTTGTTGTCGCCTGTGTTTTGGTGTTCAAAGCCCATCTTGCTACCTATCCTCCGGCGTATCAATTGTTTTTCTTCTGGGGCATTATATCGTTTATTTTAATATTCTTGTTCTTTATGTCGTTAGATAAAATTTTTGAATTCAGCCATAAAATTATCCAGGCCATTTTTAAGTTTACGGCGCCTTTTGATATCTTTTTCGCCAATATTCTTTCGCTTTATTTACTTGTTCTTTTAGGGGTATTTTATTTTTTCAGCACGTACAAAGGGACGGCCAATTACAACCACATCTTTATGTTTCTAATTGGTTTTTTCTTCGCTTTGCACATTGTCTCTTTATCGCAAGGCTTAAAAGATAGTTTAAAAATTTTTGCCCGGTTTTCTTACTTATTCTGGGCGGGCCTGGCATTTATTTTAAACATCCTTTTGATCGTTTTCGTCCTCGATAAAATTCTCGGGCAAAACTTATTCCCAAAATTTTTCTCATCGCTTATGGCCACCACTGGCCACGCCTATCATTTTTTCTTTAAGAAAATATTCTTTCTAAAATTTAAATAGTCTTGGGAAGGCCGCCTACAGAAAGAGCGATTGAGCATAATTGACAGCATAAGTTTTTGATGATAATATTTGAGCCTTAATTAGGAATGTTTTTTTAAGGAGAGGTGGCAGAGCGGTTGAATGCGGCGGTCTTGAAAACCGTTGTGGACGCAAGTCCATCCTGAGTTCGAATCTCAGCCTCTCCGTTGATTTGAATCGGATTGCTGCCTACGAGGAGAAATGAGTTCTCCCGTAATTCCTACAAAAAATATTTTAGAAAAGGAATACGGGACCCCGCCAAAGGCGGGGGAATCTCAGCCTCTCCGTTGATTTGAAACGGGTTGCTGCCTACGAAGAGAAATGAGTTCTCCTAAAATTTTTACCGGAAATCAGCTTATGTTATTAAAAAAAATAAAAATTATTTTCATCTTTGTTTCCATTGTCGTTATGGCAAGCAGTTTCTGTTATGCCGCAGAAGAAGTCCGCGATGGAATGGTCGAGGATTTTTATCCTAATGGCGCCGTGAATGCGCAGCGAACATATAAACAAGGGAAACAAGAAGGCCTGACAAAGACTTTTTATGAGTCCGGAGCTTTAATGAGCGAAGGCAATTATGTCAACGACGCCTTAGACGGTATTTATAAATCTTATTACGAAAACGGAAAGCCTTATCTGGAAAAGACTTTTCATAATGATGTTCTCGAAGGCCCGGCCAAGGAATTTTATCAATCAGGCCAGTTAAAAAGCCTTGAGAATTATACCAACGACCAGTTAAACGGAGAATGCCGGTATTATTTTGAAGACGGGAAATTAAAGTTTGTCATGAATTATGTTCAAGGAATTCTTTCCGGCCCGAGCCAGGAATATTATCCTAATGGCAATATTAAAAGCGAAGTCAATTATGTTAATGGGAAATGGAACGGGTTGATTAAAGAATATGACCAGCAAGGCCGCTTGGAACATGAGTGGAATTATCTGAATGGCATTCGCGAAGGCAAATCCAAGATCTATTATCCTGAAGGTCAGGTGAAATGGGAGGCGGATTTTAAGAATGATGAGATCGAAGGGATAAGCAGGGCCTATTCGCCTGCCGGCAAAGAGATTTTGGATGCCAAGTTTAAAAATGGAAAACTCAACGGAGATGTCCAAGAGCGTTATGAAAACAGTGTTATAAAAAGTATTACGGAATACCGGGATGATTTAAAGAATGGGTCGATGAAAGAGTTCTTTCCCGACGGGACAATTAGTGTTGAAAAAGAATATAAAGACGGCAAAGAGATCGGTGAATCCAAGGAATATTATGATGATGGGAAAGTGTGGCTTGTCAGAACGCGTTTGAATGACGGCAAAAACGGTACGTTAAAAGAGTATTACCGCTCCGGGGGGATTCGGCAAGAATGGGATGTCAAAGATGGCCTTTTGGATGGGGCGAGCAAGAGTTATTACAAGACCGGCGAGCTGATGAGCGAAGAGTCTTATATAAAGGGGAAGCGGGAGGGCGTTTTTCGGTTTTATAACCGGGATAAGACCGCTTCTTACGAAGAAACATATAAAGACGATGTGAAGGTTGATCATAAAATTCTTAAAGGATTGTAATCTGCAATAGCTGCTTTTTGCTTATAGATAATAAGTCAACTTATTGATTGGCAAGACTTTAAAAATCATGTAAGATATCAATTCAAATATGGGATTTGTTCAATAAAAATTTAAGCGCTAACCATGCCAACGACCTCTATGAAAAAAATTAAAAACTTCGTCGCAAGCTCCATTGAAAATGCTTCCGTCTTTCGCAAATTCACGGTTTTCTTTTTGATCATGTCGTTTATCCCTACCTGCGTTTTGTATTATCTTTATATTCAAATGAAGAATTATGGTTCTGTTCAGTTGACAGAGGCCAATTTCAATATGACGCTTACGATCGTCGTGATTGGGGTTATTATTGGATATTTTGCCATGCGCGCTGTTATTAAACAGCTCATGGAGATAACCCAGAGAAATACGCAAGCGTTAAAAACGATTTTAAGCACGGAAGATATTAAAGAAATTGGCAAAGGCGACAATGAGATCGCTGTTTTGGCGCAGTCTTTTTCTGTCATTACGGATAGGCTTGAAGAAAATCTAAAGAGCCTGGAAAGAACAAAAAATACGTTACATACCGTCATGGCAAAAGTCGCGCAAGGCATTACGAGTATGCGCAACATTGATACCTTTTTGCAGCTTATTTTGGAGACCGCCACAGAAGCTTTAGGCGGGAATGTTGGTGTTTTAATGATCTGGGATGGGGTAAATAATGATTTGCAGGTTAAAAGTATTTATGGAATTCCCTCCTCACCAGAAAAAAACAATATTAAGATTAAAGTTCGTGAAAATACGACTCTACAGATGGTTTTGTCGTCGAAGCAGCCGTTAATTATCCCCATTGGGGGAAGAGCGCAGGGAGAAATAAAGAATCATGACCTTTTCAATGCGCCGCTTTTGTGTTCACCGTTGATCGTTCATGATAATTTGGTCGGGATCATTTCGATTAGCGGAAAGAAAACAGGGGGGGATTTTAATAACGATGAAATGAATTTGCTTCTTAATATTGCGTCTCAGACGGCCGTTGCCATTGAAAATTCCAAACTCAATCAGGATATTGAAAAAACTTATTTCGAAACGATTTCTGCTTTGGCTATGGCCGTTGATGCCAAAGATAAATATTCCCGTGGACATTCGGATCGAGTTGCGGAATATAGCGTAAGTATCGGCAAGAAGCTCGGATTAGAGGAAGAAGAGATTGTCACTCTTCGCGATGCCGCGAAGTTGCATGATATAGGGAAAATAGGGATTATCGACGATCTTTTATCTCGGCCTGGTCCTTTGAATGATGAAGAATGGATTTTGATGCGCAAGCATCCGGAGATCGGCGAGAGCATCATTAAGCCTATCACGTCGTTAAGGCATTTATGCGATATCATTCGCCATCACCATGAGAAAATAGATGGAACTGGCTATCCGGATGGACTTAAGGGAAATGAGATCAGTGCGTTGGTCCGTATTGCAACCGTAGCGGATATTTATGACGCTTTAACGACAGACCGATCTTACCGGGTCAAATTTTCTAGAGATAACACTTATGATATGATGAAGAAAATGAAAGACCAGATCGACCAGGATATTGTCGACGTTTTATTCGAAATTGTAGACGAAGATCAAAAATAAGCCCGCCTTGCTTTTACACCCGCGATTTTATCCATAACAAATAGTTTTTCCAATATCCTTTCTTGTTTATGACGAGAATGGTTGTTATTTTGACTGGGTTGATAATAAGGAAGGTGGTTGCTGCAAAGATTTCAGGAGAGGTGGCCGTTTTTCTGAATATCAATTAAGGAAACAGCACAACTTTCTCCTTTTTTCTATAGAATTGATTAGATGCTTTTGTGGTAAAGGAGAGGTGGCTGAGTGGTTGGCCAACTTCTCTGATTCCTCAAAGGATGTTGGCACAGTCTGAATTACATTTGCGTTGTTGAAAGAGGTTGTTCAGTAATAATCCAAAAAATTTGTTGGAGAGGTGTCTGAGTGGTTGAAGGTAGCGCTCTCGAAAAGCGTTGTGGGCGCAAGTCCACCGAGGGTTCGAATCCCTCCCTCTCCGTTAAATTTTGAAGTTTCTCGATCGGTAGCGTGATAGGAAAATCTATGCGAAGGATGGGCTGCTCTATTTAGATTGTCAAGAATCCTCTCCGTTAGAGTAACCAGTCACAGGTGTTTTTAAATGAAAAAGCTGTTATTCGTAACGCATGAACAATTCTGGCCCTTAACCGGAGGGTGTACGGCTGGCAATTTTCATATTTTGAAATATCTCGCCCAAAACGGTTTCGAAGTTGCCATATCAACTCCTTTGTTCGTCGACGTTTCTTCTCTTTCCCAAAAATACGGATTTAAATTCGAATCGTTTTCTCCATACTATATGCACCGTAAGGTCAAGTTTCGGATGGTGAAGTATGTGGTATACGGGTTTTTAAGCACATTTCATCTGATAAGAGTTCTCTTTACGAATCGATATGATGTTATTTATGTCAATAATGCCATTCTTGCTTTTCCATTTATCTTTATAAAGCCTTTTCTGAAGATTCCGGTTGTCATAAGATACACGGATTTTTTAAGTGGATTTCTCGGCGAGGATAAGAAATATCCAAAACTTGTAGTTCGCTTCTTAAGGTTTTATGAATTAAGGGTCGCGGGTATTTTTGATAAGGTGTTTGTTATTACGGATAGGATGAAGCAGTCGTTGTGTCATGCCGGCGGGATTAAGGAATCCAAAGTTATTCTGACGTTCGATGGCGTTGATGGAAATGTATTTAATCCCGGTAAACTTCCCGATGATAATCGACAAGTTATCCGTAAAAAGCTGGACATTCCTTTAGAAGCAAAGCTGGTTATGTTCCATGGGACGATAGAACCGCATCATGGGGAAGGGATCATCGTAGACATTATAAAGAAACTTTTGGAAAAAAGTGCGCAGGCGCATGTTTTGTTGATAGGGGTCGGCAGCGGCTACGATAAAATTCAGAAGGCATTAAAAGATGATTTAAGGGTTCATATGCTGGATTTTGTATCTTATAATGAAATACCTCTTTATATTGATGCGAGCGACGTCGGAATGATCCCGTATCCTAAAAATGAATCCATGGATATGGTCTTGACGTTAAAATTGCTTGAATATTTGTCTTTGGGTGTTCGGTGCGTTACTTTTGACTTAGAGAGCATAAAAGACACGTTTAGGAATAAGGATTTCATTAAAACGTCCAAGAATGCAGAAGAGTTTATCTTTAACATTATCGAAATGTTAGAAAAGGGCAGGTCAAAGGAGGCGATTGAGATTATTGGCCAAGGTTTTACGTGGGACAAGGTCGCAGAACGCATACGACAGGAGCTGCCAGGGGAAAGTTTTTAATCTTCGGCGAGGTTTTTATAAATAAGGACTCATTGAATAATGAAAATTTTTAATTTTTTTTCTGCTAAAGGCCTGTTTTTATTGTTTTTTATTCTTTTTATTTTTACCCAGTATAAAGTATTCCTTTTAGGCTACCAAAACACTCACTGTGATTATTATACGTTTCTTGTCAGTCAGACATATCTCTCCCTCGAGGCTGTCTTAAATGGTTTTAGGTCTTTTTTATGGCAGCCATATGTTAATTTTGGCGAGATCCCCGCGTTTTATTTAACAGCGTATTCTCCGTTTTTGTGTTTAATTGCAAACTCCGTATCATTAGTTTTTAATTTGTTCCATATTTATCAGGACAATATTTATCCGTTGACGTATCTTTCCCAGGTGATTTTTTATTTCCTTGTTTTTGTGCTGGGTATTTATCTGATGATCTGCGAGATCATTTCTGATAAGAAGGCGCGCTTTATTTGCTTTATTTGTGCGCTGTTTGGCGCGCATTTTTATCGATACTTTATCTGGAATGATCATCTTGTGATGTTTCAGCCGTTTTTTTATCTATTTGTTTTTAAGATCCTGAAAGGTAATTATTCGAATCCTTGGAAGATCATCTTTTGTTTAACGATCGCTGCCTACTTGTCGTTTACCGGCGTGTATTTGGGGTTTTATTTAAATGTTCTTTTGTTTTTCTTCTTTTCTATTGTTCTGTCGTGCCTGTTAAGAATTCTTCCGGTACAGCCTCTTTTTTCTTTGATCGGGAAATTAAAGGGTTTTTCTTTTAAGCAAAATCTTCTTCTTGCGCTTGCGCTCATCATTTTATTTTTTTCTGGCCTTGCCCAAACCTTTCTTACATCGTCGAGGTTATCTGAGCTTTATGTTGTCCCAAGTAAAGGGGTCAACATGAGTAATTTTCAATATGTTGAAGCTGTTAATCGCGCAAAGGGAAGGACCAATCTCCCTTTAATAAAAGGGTTTATGTCCGAATATTCTCCGAATAGCGGGATAGATAACTTTTTTGGGCCAATTTGTATCCTGATTGTCTTAATTTCAATCCCCTTTATCAGAAATAGGTTCTTCTTGATCAGCATCTTTACCGGTTTTTTGAGCCTTCTTCAAACGACATCGGGAGCTGATACGAAAGTGTTATTGGATTTGTTGAGCCAAATCAATCCGCTGTTACATGTTTCTTCGAGATATCTTTATAACAATGTTATTTTCGCAATACCTTTCATCATCGCCCTTATAGGAATAGCGTTGGAAACGTTTTTTCAATTGTTAAACAGTAAGAAATATTCCACGTATTTACTTGCCGTTGTTTTTTTATTGCTCGGCCTTGCAATATTTCTGAGGTGCAGTTATTCCCAGTCTTATTGGGCATGGATCATCACAAGTCTGTTTTTAGCGTTCATTATTTTGATCGCTAAAACTAAGTCAAATATTAAGATTTCATTTTTTCTGATAGCGTTGACTATTTTTATTCAACAATTATCCTATTCCATTCACTGGAGTTTAGATAAGGTTGGATTGTACAGCGTAAGAACTTTTTCGAAATACTATCCAAAAAAAATTGCCGTCGAGGATTCTACTATGACGAGAAAATACATTATTGCCAGTGAGCCGACGCCGCTTCTTTGCCATAGTTTTCCTTACGCTTTCAATTTTAACAATATAAATGTGACGGATTACACGCGGGCAAGTTCTAATGGGAATTTCAAATATTTTACTCCTGATTTTGATGTCGAATTTAGGATGAAGGGATATACGATTCAAAATCTCCCTTTTCTGAAGCTTCAAAATAAGCGACTGTTTTTTGTTAACAACCTCGCTGCTGTCAATGATGAACGCGTGGCCATAAACTTAACAGCTGCTGTTTATAGACAAGAAAAGGCTGGACAGCTCGCGATTTTGTCTATTCCCAATGACGAGGCCAATAAACTGAAAGATTCTGTCGCTAAGAAATATCCTGCACCTTTTGGCTTTTTTGATTTAACCTTTTTAAGAAAGGAAGATGTAAAGAATGTGGGAGAGTTGCCTTTTCGGCTTTCGACTACAAAAAGTGTTTACGATAAAGAAATTGATGAGATGCGCATTGATTTAAACGGCCGCGTTTTTCAAATACGCAATGTGAATGGAATAAAAATGAAGTTTTATGACATAAAGCTTCCGGAATCGTTTCCCAAATATCTCAATACGAACTTTTTAAATAGCGATTATAAAAATATTGTTTTATCGGATTCTCAAGGGAAAACCTATCTTCCGACGTATTTTAATGATTTCTCAACTCCCAATCGATTTCAAATATCTTATAAGAATTACCGGCGTATGACTTTGGCCGTTGCGGACGATGCCCCGCCCGCACAATTGGTTTTGAGATGGGTTGATTATTTTAAGAAAGAGGGGATAAAGATCGTCAATTTTAATAACGACAGACTTGAGCTTGAGACCAATTTAGAGGATAATAAATTTCTGGTTTTCGCCGACAGGTTTGCTCAAAGATGGCATTTTTATCTAGATGGCAAACCTGATACGATTTATCGGACAAATTTGATATTTAAAGGGGTTTTTGTTCCCAAGGGAACGCATAAGCTGGTATTTCAATATGAAGACCCGGTTTTATTATTTACTGTTTTTATTGTTTCTTTAGCCCATCTTGGTGGTATATTCTTTGTCGCCGGATATCTTTGCCGGCAAAAAGACCCGGAAAACATAAAATTATGAGTATTTTAAATAGAATAAAAATTTTAACGGATTTTATCAGCCGAAAAGACCTTGTCAGCGGATTTCCTGTTGAAATCGGCATCGAGATGACAAATCGTTGCAATTTAAAATGTAAGATGTGCGCCCGGGAGACCATGACCAGGCCTGTTGGGGACATGCCGCTTGGTTTATTAAAAAAGATCGTCGATGAAGTCAAGCCTTATGCGGAAATGGTTTATTTACACGGCGACGGAGAGCCGCTACTTCATAAACAAATTTTTGAAGCCATTGAATATGTCAAGAAGAGCAATCTTAAAGTCGGATTGTCCAGCAACGCAACGCTTTTAGATGAACCGATCGCTCACAGACTCATTGATTCAAAATTGGATTATTTGATCCTGGCTTTGGACGGGGCGACAAAAGAGACCTACGAGAAGATAAGGGTCAATGGACGCTTCGAGCAAGTGGTAGAAAACGTAGAGAGGTTTCTCGCCTTAAAACGGGCAAAGCGCAGTAATATGTATGTTTTAATACAATTTATTGTGATGGAGGAAAACAAAAAAGAAATAAAGGCATTTGCCGACTATTGGAAGAAATTTAAACCTGACATTATCAGGTTTAAGCCTTATGTGGACTTATTCGGCACAAAATCGTCGACGCAATTTTCTTTGCCCTGTTTTTATCTTTGGCGGCAGACGATGATCGATTGGGACGGCACGGTGTTCCCCTGCTGTGTGGACACAAACTCCAGCCATCGTTTAGGTAATGTATCTGAAGCCAGCCTAATGAGCATATGGAATGGGCCGGCTCTTCGAGACCTGAGAAAAAAGCATATTTTAGGTAAACAGAATCAAATAGATATTTGTCGAAATTGTGACATGTATCAATTTAGCTATGAGTCTCTTGTCGCGGTCTCTTTGATTAATGGATATCAGGTCAAGAAGTATTTGCCTTATTGGGAGAATCTAACCCGAACTTAGCCTTTGTTTAGAGGAGACAATGAAATGGAAAAAGCGCTAATAATAATTCCGACGTATAACGAAAATGAAAATATCGTTAATTTGATGCCGGCGATTTTTAATGAGGTCGTCAATAATGAATTTAATTTGGAATATCATATTCTCATCGTCGATGACAACTCAAAAGACGGCACGCAGGAAACCGTGGAGGCTTACGGTAAAAAGTTTCCGGTGTTTATTCTGAAAAGAAAAGAGAAGCTTGGGCTTGGGACTGCCTATATTGAAGGTTTTAAATGGGCGTTAAAGAGCGATTATCAATATATTTATGAAATGGACGCGGATTGGTCTCACGATCCAAAGTATTTGTTGTTGTTTATCCGAAACATGCGGCAGAACAATTCGTTTTGCGTGATTGGGTCGCGGTTTTATGAATGGCGCGTTTCTGTCGTCAATTGGGAATTGAAAAGATTAATCTTAAGCCTTTTAGGACACAGGTATGTGCGGGTTGTTCTGGGCAATATGAATATTTATGATACGACGTCCGGGTTTAAATGTTTCCGTCGGGAAGCCATCGAATCCATGAATTTGGACAACATAAAATCCAACGGGTATATTTTTCAGCTGGAATTAAATTACCGGCTTTTTAAAAAGAAACTTAAAATCACAGAAATTCCCATTATCTTTAAAGACAGATTTTTCGGCAAATCAAAAATGTCGGCCTCTATCATTCACGAAGGGTTATGGCTGCCACTTAAATTAAAAGTGTTTTCTATTCTTCAAGGGAAAAAATTCTAATTTATCTACCTCAGAAAGCTTTTATGAAAATTGTGCTTGCTAATTTAAGTGGCGTTCAGAAGTTGTCCGACGGGCGGATTCGACATTTCGTGAAAGCGGGTTCTCGCTGGCCTATGACCATCGGATATGCTAAACACGTCGATTATTATCCTTTTCCGTTTTATCTCGCCTATGCGACAGCGCTTTTGAAGAAAACCTTTGGTCCTGCTGACGTCGAAGGGATTGATGGCGTCGCCAATGACTATGACGAAGAGGAATTGTTTAAGGAAATAGAAAAACGGCGTCCGGAGATTTTTATCGCGGAAGTGACGCTTATAACGCTTAAAGATGACCTGGCGTTTATTAAAAAGGTAAAAGATAAGCTCCAATGCGTGGTCATCGTTGTTGGTGTTTATGTGTCGTCTTTTCAGGAAAAAGTTTTAGAGTCAAATCCGTCGATTGATTATGCTATCTACGGCGAATATGAGTTGTCTTTAAAAGAGTTGGTGGACGGCATTATCACGAAAAGAGACCTTAAACAAATTCCTGGCATTATATTAAGAGATAAAGGCGCCATAGTTAAACATCCCCAACGGGCAGCCATATCCGATCTTAATCTTTTGCCCTTTCCTGATCGAAAGAATTTTCCCATATCCATGTATGCGGATTTTTCTATGCATTTCCCGTGCGTCAGCATTATGGCCAGCCGCGGCTGTCCGGCGGGATGTGTTTATTGCGTGGAGCGGCATGTCACTTATGCGTCTGGGAAATATAGGATGAGAGATTATCGGTCTGTGGTTGATGAGATGGAAGAGTGTAAACGCTCTTATGGGGCAAAACAATTTTATTTTGATGACCAGAGTTTTGTCGTCAATAAGGAATACGTTACCAAGCTTTGTGAAGAAATGAAGAGAAGAAATCTCAATGTGCCATGGACGTGCATGGGGGATGCCATGTTTTTGGATTATGAAACCCTTAAGATGATGGCTGCGGCCGGCTGTATTGGTATGAAGTTCGGCGTAGAGTCCGCCAATGCCGAGATTCTGAAAGGCATTCACAAGCCGCTCAATGTGGAGAAGTCTAAAGAGGTTGCCCGGTGGTGTAGAAACTTAGGGATCATGACACATGCGACGTTCTGCATCGGCCTGCCGGATGAGACGGAAGAGACTATTCAAGAAACCATTGATTTAATAAAGAACCTCGACGTGGATAGCGCGCAGGTCTCAAAAGCTGTTCCTTATCCCGGAACGCCGTTTTATGATTGGGCCAAATCCAAGGGGTATTTGGTTACCAATGATTTGGACCTCTATGACGGCATGGCAAAATCGGTTTTAAGTTATCCCAATCTTCCCGCCGCACGAATTGATTTTTGGTATGAAAAAATATCCAAGATGGTTTCAAGAAAAAAGCTGCTGCATTATCTAAAACACCCGTTTAGTTCCATATCCATGATTTTTTATATGTTTAAAAAGAACGGATGGAAGATGTCGGTTCAATCTATGGCCACATTCTTAAAGCGGAGTTATTAATTGGACAAAGACAGAAACGATAACTCTCTGGAAAACTAATTAGATTGCAATCATATTTCATAGGAATCTGACAAATGGCAAAAATTATTTTTTTTCAAGATGTCCCGTTTGAATCATTTGGGCTGGAATTCATTTCCGGATATTTGAAATCCAAAGGACATTCAGTAGATCTTATCATTTTAAATCAAGAGCCCCGGCGTTTTGACCCTATTTCTTATCTTATCCATGAAGGACCTGATGTCGTGGGTTTTTCTATTACGACAATTGACCGTCAATGGTCTACTGCCTTAGCCAGAAGAATAAAAAAAGAACCTAAGCTCCAAAACATCCTAACAGTTTTTGGAGGAGCTCACCCGACGGCCTTTCCAGATATGATTAAGGAAGACGATGGGGTGGATATAGTCTGTGTTGGGGAAGGAGAGTATGCTTTAGAAGAGTTATTATCTAACATCGACAAGAAAATTAAGGATCACCAGAACATTCTTAACCTTCAAGTTAAAAAAGATGGACGCATTTACACTAATCCTTTACGTTCTTTGATAGCGGATCACGATAGCATGCCCTTCCCTGATAGAGAAATTTATTACAAATACCCTTTGCTAAGGAATATGTCGACAAAGAAATTCTTTTCAAGAAGGGGATGCCCCTATCAATGCACCTTTTGTAATAATCATTATTATCAGAAATTATTTTCCGGTTTAGGGAAGTATGTTTCTTACCGAAGCCCTGAAAAAATAATTGAGGAAATCAAGAGCGTCCGTCATAAATATGGGTTTAAATATGTCTATCTTGCAGCGGAAACTTTGACAACTAATCATGAATGGCTAACGAAGTTTTTGGAATTATATAAGAAAGAAATATGCGTTCCTTTCTCTTGTTTATCCCGAGCAAACGAACTTAATGAAGATATCGTTAAAAAATTAGCTGATGCAGGATGCTATTTTACATCTTTTGGGCTTGAAAGTGGCAGCGAGAGGATAAGAAATCAAGTATATGGGCGAAACATGAGCAATGAAACGTTGCTCAAGGCGGGAGAATTGCTTCATAAACATAAGATAAAATTCCTAATACATCAGATTTTTGTTGGCCCGACAGAGACGATTGATGAGGCGTTTGAAACTATTGCTATGGATATAAAAATGAAGGCTGATTCCACCTGGAATACAATTTTTCAGCCTATGTTGGGGACCGAAGCTTATAATTATTGTCGAAATAATAAATTATTGGCCTCAGAAAACCTTGTGGAAAATGTTGATAGTCTTTATAATGTGAGCACCCTTAAACAACCGAATGTTCACGAGATATCAAATTTACAAAAATTAGTCTATCTGTGTTTGAAATTCCCCAAGCTCGTTCCTTTCATAAGGAAAATAATCAAGTGGCCCTGTAATCCGTTGTTTGAGTTCGTTTCAAAATGGAACATGTTGATAAGTTATCGCCTTCGTTATCGTTTAGGATATTGGGAAATGTTGAAGGCATATCTAGGCTCCAATAAGCGTTTTGGCTAATTCGAAAATTTAATGTGCTGAAGAAGTATGTTTTTGGGCGGTTATATCGAAAAATTTTAATTTTTTTTAATCGTTATAGAAAAAAGGATCTGAGTTTTAACGCCAGCAAGATCTCAGTTGAAGCATGAAAATAATCTTAATAAACGCTCCTGTTGAAAAGATCGTTGAAGAATATGACGCGCCTAAATATCCGCATATCGGCTTAGCGTATTTAGCCACCTATGCTAATAAAAACGGGCTTGATGTCAGCGTTATAGATTGTAAGTTTGAACGGCTGACTATCGGTGATTTGATCGTCCGACTTCAAACGTGCAAAGATAAGGATCTGGTGGTGGGGTTAACCGCAATGACCCATGAGATCGTTAGAAATGCTTTTGTCGCCCGCGAATTAAAAAAGAATTTCCCTGGGATAAAGATCATTATCGGCGGAGTTCATGTTTCGGCTTTGCCAGAAGAGACACTCAAAGAGTTTAACACTTTTGATCTGGGGATTGTCGGCGAGGGAGAAAAAACATTTGTTGAACTCGTCGAATCGCTAAAGGGCAAGAATGTTTTACGCGACGTTAAAGGAATCGTCTATCGAGAAGGAAATAAAATCCTCTTAACCGAAGAAAGAGGATGGATAGAGGATTTGGATGAGATTGGATATCCGGACTGGGAGTTATTCCCTCGAGCGAAAGAGTATCCTATAAATATCGGCAGAGGCTGCCCGGTGCCGTGTATTTTTTGTATGCGGGCGTCTGGGAAAAAGAGTCGATATCGTTCAGCCAAGAATATTTTAGAAGAGCTCGAAGTTTTGAATACGCGCTATACGGCAACGATGGTTCATTTTTTCGGAGATGATTTTGCCGCCGACAAGAATTTGACCGAACAAATATTGGATGGTCTTATCAAAATGAGGCCAGTGTTTCAATGGCGCGCCGGGATGCGCGTCTCGAACATCAATAAAGACCTTTTAGAAAAGATGAAGAAGGCAAATTGTGAACACTTTGAGTTTGGGGTGGAATCCGGCAACAAGGAGATTTTAAAAATCATTAAAAAAGGTATCGTCTTAGAAAAGGTCGAAGAGGTTATCAAATTATCGAAAGAGGTCGGATTGGATTGCTGGTGCTACTTTATTTTGGGACATCCAAATGAGAATTGGAATACGGCGATGGATACGCTCAATTTTTTACGCAAGATCAATCCTAAGAACGCGGCTGTGGGGATCATGGTGCCGTATCCGGGGACCGAGGTTTGGTCCATGGCACTAAAAGGGGAAGGCGGATATAAATTATTATCGAGAAATTGGCAAGATTACAATAAGCAGATCGGTAATGCGTTAGAATTGGCAGAGCTTTCCCGTCGTCAATTAGAGTTTTTACAGATGTATGCGTACATAAAACTTTTTTTATTTAATCTTCGGTTAGGTGAGTTTCTGGAATTCTGTTGGCATTATAGGCGAGAGGGGATGAGTTTCCTTCGAAATTATTTTATTAAATCGTTAAGGCTTCAGAAGCATTAAAGGGAGTTTATGTTTGTAAAGTTTGATAAATTGGAACATAAAAAGACGCTGCTTGAAATCGCGATCGTTACGGTTGTTTTATTGATCGCTTTATTTGTAGGATTCTATGACGCAGACAATCTGACGCATCCCTTGCATGGAGATCTTCTAATCGAGGGCAATGCAGTCTTTAATATACACAACCATATCCCTTTTGAGGTCGACGGAAAACTTCAATGGATCGATGAACGGTCGTATTATTTTTATGTCTCTCCGTTAAACTATTATTTTAAGGCTCTTTTCTGGAATAATTCCAGAAATTATATTGATAATTCGACCCCGCCAGTGGTTTGGGGCGTTTTATTTACTTATCTAATGACATATTTTTTTGCCCGCCGGTATTTTGGGCAGAAAGTGGCTACCACGGCTCTTTTTTTAATGGCCTTATCGTCATATTGGTATAACTATGTCATTAGAAGCCTGTATTGTCCCTGGGCGTTTCTCCCCGGAATAACGATCTTGGTTTATTGGCTATATTTATCGTTTCATAAAACCGGCCGGTTTAAACTCATGTTATTAGCTGGTTTTCTCGCGGGGTTAGCGTTTTATTTTGTAACTTGGCCGTTCGTGATTTTTGTTATCCCGTCGATATTCCTTTTGATATTCTTCTTTCCTTTTCAAAAAAACGCCATCGCAAAACGTTTCTTGGGCTTTCTGATTTTTATAGGAGTATTTGCTTTTATCGTTGCAGCTAAAGAACTCATATTTAACATGACTGGATTAAGATATAAGGGCGATGCGAGTGGCGTGGAGACTTTCTGTCAGATATTTTTTCAAGGACGATGGAATGATGAAAAAATAGCTGGGGCGTTTTCTTTGATCAACGTGATCAAAAAAGCCGGGTTAAATTTTATATCCGTGCTTAGGATGATTTTCATCCCTACGGACATTTATCCCGGAGGGAACCTGGTTTTCGTAAAACCTTTAGACGTGGTGTTGCCTTTAATGACTCCTTTGGTGACTGCCTCTCTTGTGCCGGGGATGATATGGATGTTTATTAAAAAAAATAAGGATTGCGTCTTTAAAATCTTGCCGTTTGTTGTTGTGGTCACGGTTTGTATGCTCTCCGGCATGCTTGCGGCGCCCGCACCGAGATATTTGCTTACGATTTTTCCGTTTGTCTATATTATCGCTGCCTACGTTATCGTCGGAATTTACGAATATGTTAAAAATGACCTGAGAAGAAAACAGTTATTTATCGCTTTTGTTTCTTGTTTCATCCTCTTTAACGCTAAAGAAACATTCAGCGATTATATGGGCAAGGTTTTACCGATATATTTTAAATTCGAATATAACTGTTATAACAGCATTCAATGGCCTTTTGATGATTTAAAGAAGTTTTTAAATGACAAGCGTGAAGATTATGATATCGTTGTCATTCCAAATAATTTTACTCCGCAGATGATCAGCTTTTTTAGATTGTGGCCGTGGTTCGTTCAGGTCGACGGAAAGCCGCCGGTTAAGGTCCTTGCGTCCTATGATGGCGTGAGGAAAGGTTTGGCCTATCTTAGGCAGGCTCGGTTTAAGAAGATGCTCATCATTGCCAATACGTATAACCGTTTGCTGAACGATGAGATTTGTCCAGGCTGGTCCAATCTTGTGCCTTTTGATAAGACGGCCATTACAGAGCCTGAGACGAAAATTTTATTTCCGCAGGCAAAGTTCATAAAGTATGTAGGGTGTAAGCAGTATCCTAATATGTTGGCGTTGTTTGAAGTTGAGGGACCCATTAAATAAAGACAAAAGGGAAGTTTTTATTTCTTGTAAAAGAAAAAAGAGAGAACTTTGCGAATATGAAATATAAGGTGACACCAATTACTAAGAAGTCGGATATTCCCCAAAAATATCGCAATAATCCTATCGGATTATTGTTGGAGTATCATAACCTTAACCGTTTGTTTGATGTGCATTCGCAGGCGCAGCTTCTGATTGGCATGTGCATGGATAATCGTAAGCATCTTCATATGCCGGACAATTTTGCTTTCATTATTCGTTCTGGTGGGGCTAATTTGCGATATAGCGAATTTAAGGTTTCCTATGCGATTGCAGTCGGCCAGGTGCGGCATGTGGCCTTGATCGCGCACAATCATTGTGGAATGGTTAATTTGGTATCACGGAAAAAGGAATTTATCGACGGGCTAATTAAGGGCGCGGGCTGGAGCAAAGAATCGGCTGAGGAGCATTTTATGAATTTAGCCCCGATGCATGAAATAGGCAATGAAATTGATTTTATTATGAGCGAAAGCAACCGGCTAACTAAGAGATACCCTAAGATTAAAGTGGCGCCGCTGTATTACCGTGTTGAAGATAATCAGTTGTGCTGCATCTCTTAAGAGAAATGGGATTTTATGTGTTACGCGATTCCTGGAAAAGTAGAAACGATAGATAAAAATATTGCCATCATCGATTATTTTGGGCAAAAGAAGAAAGCTATTAATGAGCTTCTTTCGCTTGTTCCGGGCGATTATGTCTATGCTCAGGGCGGGTATGTGATCCAAAAAGTCAAGCCGCATGATGCTAAAGAAATCCTCGAGGCATGGCAGGAGATGTTTGTTCAGCTCCAGGAAGTGGATGCCAAAATTTTTCGCTTAAGCGATAAAGGCGCTGGTGAGAATTTGAAATTACGTAATATCCTTGATAAGGCCTGCGAAGGCAAGGCGCTAAAGAATGAAGACCTAGAGTATCTATTAAATTTAAAGGACCCGGCGGAAGTCGAGCTTTTTTTAAAGGCAGCGAATTTCCTTCGCCAGAAATATCATCAAAACGCCTGCTGCGCTCATGGGATTATTGAAATTTCTAATTATTGCCGGCGAGGTTGTACATATTGTGGGATTTCGACTCATAATGGAAGCCTTAAGCGTTATCGAATGAGCCCGGACGAAATTTATTCCGCGGTGAAAGAGGCGGTTGATGTCCATGGGTTTAAGGCCATTGTTTTGCAAAGTGGGGAAGACCCGGGCTATTCTATAAAAGAGTTGGCGGAAATTATCCGTGAAATCAAGAAGCGGCATGCAGTTTTAATTCTTATCAGCTTTGGCGAAATAGGAATTGAAGGATTAAAAGAACTTTTTGGTGCCGGTGCGCGCGGTTTATTAATGCGCTTTGAAACTTCTAATCCTGAGCTTTACCGAAAGACGCATTCCGGTCAGGAATTAGAAACCCGGCTTGAGCATATCCGGGAAGCTTATAAAATAGGATATCTTATTATTACCGGCGGATTGGTTGGGCTTCCGGGACAAACGTCAAAGGATATTATTAATGATCTATTCCTGGCAAAAGAGCTTAATGCTGAGATGTTTAGTTTTGGCCCGTTTCTGCCGCATCCTAATACTCCGTTAGCGGGAAGTGCCGTTTTAGAAGGGGATTCTATTCTAAAAACCTTGGCTTTAGCGCGCTTTGTAGCCTTGCCAGAGTCTAAGATTTTAGTGACCACGGCTTTTGAAACTTTAACGCCGTCCGCTCGAGAACAGGGACTTTTGGCTGGAGCGAATTCCTTGATGCTTAATGTGACTCCGCTTAAATATCGCGCTCTTTATTCAATTTATCCCAAGCGGGCCCATGAGTTGGAATCCATTGATATTCAAGTCAAAGACGTTATAATGCTTTTAAAGTCTTTGGGCCGAGTTCCTACGGATTTGGGGATCAGTCAAGGGGGCTAAAATAAATTATGGATAGTGTTTTTAAAAACATGAATTTGTGTTATACTGTGCCATCAATGAAATAGTTATTAATTGCTTTGGGTACGAAGGCGTTTTAAGCCTAATAAGGGAGGAATATTAGATGACATTTTTGCAATTATTAAAAAGCGGTGGATTTACCATGTACGTTCTTTTAACGTGTTCTGTCATTTCTTTGACAATTATTTTTGAGCGCTTATTTTATTTCCGTTCGCGAGCAAAAATAAAAAGAGAAGAGTTTATGGCCAATATTGCCAAAGAATTAAAGAAGGCCAATATTACGAATGCGATGGGGATTTGCCGGCAAACCAACACGCCTTTTTCCCGCGTAGTGCAGGAAGGACTTAATTTATACGGACACAGTGAAACGATTATGTCCAATGGCATGGAGCGTCAAGTGACTATTCAGGTCATTCTTTTGGAAAAATTTACGAGTATCGTCGGAACGATCGGCAGCACGGCGGTCTATATCGGGCTTTTTGGAACGGTCTTAGGAATTATTCGTGCCTTTCATGATATTGCTAAAAGTAGCGTCGGTGGAATTAATGTGGTTATCAATGGTATTTCTGAAGCGTTGGTCTGCACCGCCGCGGGTTTATGTGTCGCGGTCCCAGCGGTCATTGCTTATAACTTCTTTGTAAAACGAATCGACAGTTTCATCGCGGACATGGAATTATGCGCTTCGGAAACCTTGGATTTGCTCAATAGTGTTAAAGATAAATGAAAAGACGGGACAGAAAACAACATTTAGTTTCAGAAATCAACATTACCCCTTTTACGGATGTGATTCTCGTTTTGCTCGTTATCTTCATGATTACGACTCCGCTTGTTCTAGAATCTCATCTTACAGTTAATCTTCCGGAGGCGAAAAGCGGTAAGGCTGGTGGTGGAGCTCATCAGGAAAAAGCCGATATCGCTTTAACGCGAGAAGGAATGATTTATTTGGATGGAAAAGTCGTTACAAGAAAGGAGCTTAAGGAGAAAATCAGATTAATGCAAAAGAACAGTCCAGATTTAAATGTTATTGTCCGCGCTGACAAACTTGTGAGATTTCAGGAGGT
This sequence comes from Candidatus Omnitrophota bacterium, assembly GCA_015233405.1. GTDB lineage: Bacteria > Omnitrophota > Gorgyraeia > Zapsychrales > Zapsychraceae > JADFXT01. The sequence goes on from JADFXT010000012.1 coordinate 52,192, forward strand.
CGTGGATATACTTGATCCTCTGACGGAATTGGGGATCACAAAGTTAAATATCGCAGCAATTAATGAAGAGTAAGAAAGGAGAAAACGATGTTAGGTCTAATGAGTATGAACGCAAGTCCGTTTGAAGTGGGCTCTATTTGGGTGGTTTTGGTCATCGCCTTTATGGGGCTAGGGTACGCGCTTTTGCTTAGGTCCCAGGTCATGTCCTATGACAAGGGAACTGCAAAAATGCAAGAAGTTTGGAATGCCATCAAAGAGGGGGCTGATGCGTATTTAGGTCGTCAGTTGAAAAGTATTATTCCTTTGATTATTGTGCTGACCTTTGTTTTGTTCTTCTCAGTTTATATTATCCCTCCAACCGATGAAGCTTTAAAACGTTTTGCCGGATTTACTCCTGACAAAGTCAAGTTGCTCGTCGGGATTGGCCGTGCAGCTGCTTTTATCATGGGCGCGTTTTTTTCGCTGATGGTCGGGCAATTCGGGATGCGTATGGCGGTTGAAGGCAACGTCAGAGTCGCCAGCGCCTCGCGTAGAAGTTTTGGAGAGGCTTTAAAGATCGCTTATCGTACCGGAACCATCACAGGGATGTTAACGGATGGCCTTGGTCTTTTAGGCGGAACCGTTATTTTTATGATCTTCGGTATCGCATCTCCGGACGTTCTTTTAGGTTTCGGGTTCGGTGGAACGCTTTTGGCTTTATTTATGCGTGTCGGCGGTGGGATTTACACAAAAGCAGCCGACGTTGGCGCAGACTTAGTCGGAAAAGTCGAAAAAGATATTCCGGAAGATGACCCTAGAAACGCGGCGGTTATCGCTGACCTCGTTGGAGACAACGTTGGCGATTGCGCTGGTATGGCGGCGGACATCTTTGAATCTTACGAAGTCACCATTGTTTCAGGTTTGATCTTAGGTCTTGCCTTAGTGAATATTACCCATGAATTAAAATGGATCATTTTTCCGCTTCTTGTTCGCGGGATCGGCGTTCTTTCCTCTATTATCGGGACCTATTTGGTCAAAGGGAAGAAGGGCGAAGATGAGAAGGTCGATGCCTTTGGTGCGATTAACCGCGGGTTTTATACATCCGCCGGTATTTCTATCGCCGCGTTTTTCGTTCTTGCCATGTATTATATGCATGAATGGCGCGCGTTCTTATCCGTCGCTGTTGGTATTGCGTTAGCCGTTATTATCGATGAGGTGACAAAGTATTACACTCATACGGAACACGAACCTGTAAAAGAAATTGCCGCTAGCGCCAAGACTGGTTCGGCAACGCTTATTTTACGCGGGTTATCGATTGGGTTCGAGGCTTCAGCAGCGCAGTTAATTGTCATTGCCTTGACTATTTTTGCCGCTGTTGTGATTTATTGGGGACAACCGGTTGTCTTTATTCTTTATGGTGTGGCCATGACCGGTATCGGGATGCTTACGTTAACAGGAAATAATGTGGCCATGGACTCGTTTGGTCCTATTTCCGATAACGCCAACGGCATCGGAGAAATGGCTCATTTGGAACCCAAGGCCCGTCAGATTATGGCAGACCTCGACGCTGTCGGAAATACTACTAAAGCCATCACCAAAGGGGTTGCTATCGGTTCAGCGGTTATCGCTGCCGTATCCCTTTTTGGTTCATTCTTAACGGATGTCACCAAAGTCCAAGCTCAAATGGGTCTTGCAGATGCGCTTAGGATTTTGTCGACGGGTATCCGTGTTTCTGAGCCCATGGTGTTTGTCGGTTTACTTATCGGAGGCGCGATTCCGCTTTTGTTCTCTGCGTTAACTATTGATGCGGTGGCTCGTGCCGCAGCTCTGATCGTTGTCGAAGTTCGTCGACAATTCCATATCCCAGGGCTTATGGAAGGCAAAGTTGCTCCTGATTATAAGCAAGCCGTAGGAATTTGTACGGTTGCAGCACAGAAAGAACTTGTGGGCTTAGCATTAATTGCTATCGTGAGCCCGTTGTTAATTGGAATGCTTTTAGGCGTAGAGGCCTTAGGCGGGTTCTTAGCCGGTGTTATTCTCTCTGGTCAGCTGTTGGCTGTATTTATGGCCACCGCCGGAGGCGCATGGGATAATGCCAAGAAAACAATTGAAGATGGTCTTTATGGCGGAAAAGGTTCAGAATGTCATAAGGCTGCAGTTGTCGGTGATACCGTCGGAGATCCGTTAAAGGATACTTCTGGTCCGGCGTTAAATCCGATGATCAAAGTTATTAACCTTGTTTCTCTTTTAGCTGCTCCGATCCTTGTCCAATATAAGAATTCCGATCCGCGTGTGATCACTGCGATCATCATCTGCGGCGCGATTCTTTTTGGCGCAATCTTGTATTCGAAGCATGGTGGGATGACTTTAAAGAAAGCTAAAGGAGCTGAGGCGTTAGTTTAGTCTTTTAGAAGATTGTTCTTTGACGGACAGGTGAAAGGAGAAATCCTTCAGCCTGTCCGTCGGAGAAAATAAAATGTAACCATCCAGCAACAAATCCTAACCGTTGTATAAAAGGCCAATCATTCTTTAAAAAGTCATGTTATTTAATTCCATTCAATTCTTCCTTTTCTTCATCATCGTTTACGGTTTGTATTTAGCGTTTAAGCACCGTTGGCAAAACTGGCTTTTGATTGTCGCCAGCTGCTTATTTTACGCGGCATGGAATTGGAAATTCTTATTGCTGATGTTTGTGTCCATCAGTACGGATTTCTGGTGCAGTAATTTGATCGTCCGCACAAGTGATTTGAAGAAAAGACGAGCCTGGTTGTGGTTAAGTTTGGGCGTGAACTTAGGAATTTTGGGGTTCTTTAAATATTACAATTTTTTTGCCGGTAACGTTCAGGGATTCTTACAAACGTTTCATCTGGTTTCTCCCGCGTTTAGTTTGGCCCTCAATATTGTCCTTCCCGTCGGAGTATCATTCTATACATTTGAAGCCATCAGTTACATCGTGGATGTTTATCATGAAAAAATCAAACCGGCCCAAAGGTATTGGGATTATGTCCTTTTCGTTATTTATTTTCCGCACTTAATCGCCGGGCCCATCATGCGGGCCAAAGATTTCCTTCCGCAGATCTCTTTGCCAAGGAAAATAAGACTAGACCAATTTTACGACGGATGTTTTTTGTTCTTCTGGGGCCTTCTTGAGAAAATCTTGATCGCGGACAACCTTGCGAAGATCGCTGACCCGATTTTTTCCGCTGTGGCGCCCTATGACGGAGGGAAGGTTTTGATTGCCCTGTATGCATTTGCGTTCCAGATCTTTTGCGATTTTGACGGATATTCTAATATGGCTCGAGGTATGGGAAAATGCATGGGGTTTGAAATCACGATTAATTTTAAGCAGCCGTATTTCTCGACGAATCCTCAGGAATTCTGGCAACGATGGCACATCAGCCTTTCATCGTGGTTAAGGGATTATCTTTATATTCCGCTCGGAGGAAATCGTAAAGGAAAAGCGAGGACGTATATCAATCTGTTTCTGACCATGCTTTTAGGCGGCTTGTGGCATGGCGCGGCTTGGACTTTTGTCCTCTGGGGGGCGTATCAAGGCGTGTTATTGGCGATTCATCGGGTTGTATCACCTTATTTTTCTAATTTGGGAGACAATTTGTCTGAATTCTTAAAAGGATTATGGAAGCTCGCCAGGATCATTTTCTTCTTTCAATTTATTTGTTTGGGTTGGTTATTGTTTCGAGCCACATCTTTATCGCAAGTCGGCGAGATGCTTACCGCACTCTTTAATCCGGTATCGTGGCACTTTCAATCGGATTCTTTCAATCTTTGGATGATGATCATCACTTATATTTCCATTACTGTATTCGTCCAGTTCTTTCAATATCAGACCAATGATCAGACCGCAGCTTTAAAATGGCCGTGGCAGGCCAGGGCGGCTTTTTATATTTTGTGTTATTTCCTTGTCATTTTCTATGGAGTCGAGGGTGGAAAACAATTCATTTACTTTCAATTTTAAGAAGCTTCCGTGGGCCGCGATAACGGTCTTGTGCGTCGCTCTCTTATTTGAGATCTTTAACCGGGTTTTTGATGACCGGATGTATCCGTTTCCTTATGACGGATTGCGGATGAAGATCAAAAATCAGATCTCTCAGACCCGGGACACCGGCTATGATGTCTTGATCATGGGGGATTGTTTTAATCTGCACGGGATCAATCCGCTTATTATTGAAAAAGAGACGGGCCTGAAGGTCTTTAATTATGCGACCCATTCCGATTATACGATCTTAACGTCGTATATTCTTCTCAAGAATCATTTGGAGCATAACCGCAAGAAGCCGTCGATTATCGTCATAAACTTTATTCCAGAATTGACTGTTTATGGATACAATGCTTTTAATAAAAGAAGCTTGCCGTTTTTATTTGATATAAAGGAAGGAAACTTTTTTACATTGATGAAGGAAATTGGATTTCAAAAGGCGGTCCAGCTTCAATTTTATTCGTTAAAGAATTCACCATTTTTCTCTGAGTATAAATTTGTAAGCGGCTTGGCGGATGCCAAGGAGATTAATGATTTTAAGAAAAGCGTTTGGGAGGAAAAAGGATATTATAGAAGGTACGGAGAAGGCGTCTACACGGATTATTACGCTCCTCGGCCGTTTCGCTATCAATATCGGCCCAGCCCGTTCTTTGAAAAATATTTGCGAAAGATCTTAGATCTTGCCAGAGAAAATCATATTTTTGTCTTTTTCCCGATGATCACAGCCCCCGAGGACGTTTATGAAAATTTATATCGTCCGTCGTATATGATTGAGCTTTACTTTTCTTTCCTGGCGAATTTAAAAAAAGAATATCCGAATTTATTTTTCTGGGGATGGCAATCAGAATTCTCCAACTGCAAGCTTTACCGCGACACGGTTCATTTAAATCATAAGGGATGCGCGCTTTTTAGCCAAAAGATCGCTCAAATGATCTTTACGGCTCAGCAGAAAATGCAAAAGTAGCCTTACTTGTTGCCTGCGAGGGCAATTTCATCCGCGAATTGATCCACAGCGTATTCTTAAAAGCCCAAGATTCTAAAAGGAGGGTATGGATATGAAAGTGATTTCTATTTTGCCGATCCTTGGGATTTTGATGTTAATACATACCCCAAAGGCAAATGCTTTTCCCAAAATGATCTTATCAAGCCCTGATTTTGAGAATCAGGGGGTCATTCCCGTCGAGTTTTCCTGCCAAGGAGTGAATGTCAATCCCGCTCTTGAAATCCAAGGGGTTCCCGAAGGGGTAAAAAGTTTGGCGTTAATCGTCGATGATCCTGATGCCCCGTCCGGCGATTGGGTGCATTGGGTTGTTTTTAATATTCCGGCGGAACAAAGGACCATAGAAAAAGGTGCTGTTCCCGGAATTCAAGGCGTCAATGATTTTCGGACGATTAATTATGGCGGGCCATGTCCACCGTCTGGGCCGCCGCACAGGTATTTCTTTAAGATCTATGCATTAGATACAATGCTAACCCTTTCTAAGGGTGTGACCAAAAAACAGTTGGAAAAAGCCATGATTGGGCATGTTCTTGACCAGGCACAGATTATTGGCCTTTATCAGACAAAAAATTAATTTATTAAGCGATAGACCTAGAAAACATTATGGTACGCCGAGACCACGCAAAACTTATTTATGATATTAGCGAGATAAGCGGCCTTTTTGCAGATGCAAATAGCCTCGAGAATTTCTTGCAAAAAATTGTAGAATTAGTGGCCTTGCACATGCACTGCGATGTCTGCTCGATTTATCTTTATGATGAGAAGCAGCAATTATTGACGTTAAAAGCCACCCAGGGGCTTAAGGCGGGTGCTGTAGACAGGGTTAAATTGAAATTAGGGGAAGGGTTGACCGGGTTGGCAGTTAAGGAGCTTCGGTCTGTTCGGGAACGAAATGCCAGTAAAGTGACCGGGTATCAATATTTTCCTGATATCGGCGAAGAACCGTTCGAATCTTTTCTGGCTGTGCCCATTCTTCGAGGCCAATCTCGCATCGGTGCGCTGGTCATTCAAAATACTCCTAAAAGTTTTTTTAATGATAATGATGAATATGCCTTAAAGGCCATTGCTTCTCAGCTGGCGAATACCATTGAATCTACGAAGCTTTTGATTGAATTAAAGGAAAAGCCGTCGACGGCGGAATTGGCTGTTTCCCCACAGGGCTTAAAATTTATCAAAGGCCGCGTCGGGGCCCAAGGGCTCGCTTATGGGCAAGCTTTTATTTTTAGGGCGAGAAACCTTCTTGAGGATGCGTATCAGATAAGCCAGAAACAGTCTTTGGATCTGGATGATTTTTATCACTCTGTTGAAGAGGTTGAACAATATCTTTTGGATTTACAGCAAAAAGTGGAGGAGCGGCTTTCCGACGTGGCGTCATTGATCTTTACCGCGCAGATCCTCATGCTCAAAGACCCGTCTTTGATCGATTCGATTGTCAAAGATATTGATGCTGGGATCCATCCGGCGGTCGCGGTTGTCAGGACCACGGAACAATATATCCGGATGTTTGATAATCTTCCTAACCAATATTTAAAGGAAAAACGGGAAGAGGTTTTGGATATTGGGCGGATGATCTTAGAGTCGTTGGCTGGCCGTTTAAAAACCTCGTTGGATTATACCGACAAGGTCGTCATTTCGCGGGAGCTTTTATCGTCGGATATTTTAAAGCTTTCGTCCCAAAAAGCCGAAGGGGTTGTGATCTTAAGCGGTGGGATCACGTCTCACGTTTCGATTCTGGCGCGTTCGCTGGGTATTCCTTTAGTGATTGCGGAAGCCCCGCAGCTGTTATCCTTATCCGCACAGGATTATGTGTTGTTAGACGGTGAGCAGGGAAATGTTTTTATTAATCCTGAGGCTGATGTGGTCGACAAATTCAGGATCCAGCAAAAAACGGCTTTGAAGGCAAAAGAACTTAGTTTAAATTTTACCCGTGAGACCTTTACAAAGGACGGCGAGCGCGTTTACTTGTTCGCGAATATTAATCTTTTAAACGACGTCCATGTCGCGCAGCAAATGAAGGCCGAGGGGATCGGGCTTTACCGCACGGAATTTCCTTTTATTGTCCGCAGCAATTTTCCGTCGGAAGAAGAACAATATTTGATCTATAAAAAGCTGATTGATGGCGCGCCAGGACAGGAAGTCACGTTTAGGACCTTAGATATCGGCGGAGACAAGGTCTTGTCTTACTATGATTATGAAAAAGAACGGAATCCTTTTTTGGGTATGCGCTCGATCCGGTTTTCTTTAAAACACAAGGATGTCTTTAAGGCCCAATTAAAGGCGATCTTGCGTGCCGGCGGTGGGGCCAATCTTCGAATTATGTTCCCGATGATCTCTTCCTTGGATGAATTCCGGGAGGCGAAGGAAATTGTCTTGGAATGTATTTATGAATTGTCTTCCGCGCGAATCCTGTGCCATAAGAACCCGCAAATCGGGCTTATGTTGGAGTTGCCGTCGGTGATTGAGATCATGGAAGAACTCGCCCAAGAGGCGGATTTTTTTAGTCTTGGAACGAATGATTTTATTCAATATATGCTCGCGGTGGACCGGACGAATGAAAAGGTGGCGGATTTGTTTTTGCCGCATCATCCGTCTATCCTCAGGGCTTTTAAACGGATTGCGGATGTGTGCCAGAAATACGGGAAAGACCTCTGCGTTTGCGGCGATATGGCCCATGATATGAAGTATATTAAGTTTTTCTTGGGGATAGGGATCCACAAATTCAGCCTCGACCCGCAATATCTTTTAAAAGTTAAGGAACAATTTTCCGAGATAGAATATTCGTCCTTGAAGAAAAAGGTCGAAGATATATTGGCTAAGGGAACAGTTAAAGTTGTGAAAGAATATTTTGCTTAAGAACTGTTTTTAAGATAATTTAATTGGCTTTTGTTTTGACTTCATTCCTTTCTTTGTGATATAGTTCATCTCTTTAATTTTTATCAAAATAGAAAATCGAGTTTTTTATGAAAGACATCCTGTCTGAGTTAAATCCCCAACAGAAAGAATCCGTGTTGCATAGAGGCGGGCCGTTATTGGTCGTGGCTGGCGCTGGGTCAGGCAAGACCCGTGTCATTACGGCGAGGATCGCGCATCTTATTAAGGATGGTGTCTCTCCAGATGAAATTCTAGCGGTGACGTTTACCAATAAGGCCGCTGGAGAAATGAAGGCCAGGGTTTTTAAGTCGGTTCAAGCGCATGTCACGATCGGGACGTTTCATTCGGTGTGTTTACGGATTCTTCGTCGGGAAGGGCGGCTTGTGGGGTTAAGGGACGGTTTTACGATTTACGACGACCAGGACCAGACTGCTGTCATTAAGGAATGCCTCAAGGAACTTGGGATTAATCCCAAAGAGGTCAATCCCAACCATTTTTGCGATAAGATCAGCCAGTGTAAAGACAAACTTTTAACGCCGGATGATATTAAAGACAATGTAGAATATGCCGAGCCGCATTTTGTCGAGATTTATGAGGCGTATGAACGTAAGCTTGCTCAAAACAATGGCGTTGACTTTGGTGGCCTGATTGCGAGAACGATCGAATTATTTAAAAAGCATCCGCCCGTCTTAGCTCGCTACCAGGACCTTTATCGCCATATTCTCGTCGACGAATATCAGGACACCAATCATGCGCAGCATGCGTTCATTTATTTGTTGGCCCAGAAATACCAGCAGATCACCGTCGTCGGCGATCCGGACCAGTCCATTTACGAATGGCGCGGAGCGAATATTGAGAATATCTTAGAGTTTGAGAAGATCTTTAAACAAGCGACTGTCGTCCGTTTGGAGCAGAATTACCGGTCGACGAATACTATTTTGAAAGCCGCGAATGCCATTATTACGCATAATATTTGCCGTAAGCATAAAGAGCTCTGGTCGGATAAAGGCGAAGGCGAGCTTATTGAACTTAATAAGCTGACGGATGAGCGCGCGGAAGCGCATTATTTAGTCCGGAAGATCGCCTCGTTAAAAAGCGAAGGCTACCGGCTTAATGATATGGCCGGGTTTTACCGGACCCACGCGCAGTCGCGAGTCTTGGAAGAAGAGCTGATTCGCGCCGGGATTCCTTATAAGATCGTCGGAGGCGTTAAGTTCTATGCCCGGAAAGAGATCAAAGATTTTTTGGCGTATTTAAGAGTGATCCTTAATTCCAACGATGAGGTCAGCCTCTTAAGGATTATCAATACTCCCCGACGAGGTATCGGCGATGAAACTGTAGAATTGGTTAGAAAGTTTTCATTCAAGAATTCGCTTGGCCTTTTTGACGGCCTGAAAGCTTTTTGCCAGGCCCCGGAAGTTTCGCCGAGAGTTAAACGAACGTTGACGCAGTTTTGCGCGCTGATTGAGGGATTTAAGACGTCCAGAACCGCATTGTCATTCAGCCAACTTTTAGAAACTGTGATGGAGGATTCCGGATATCTAAAAGCCCTTGAGGCCGAAAATACGCTGGAGGCAAAAACGCGGATTGAGAATATTAAGGAATTTTATGGATCCATTATGGATTTTGAAAAATCTTATGCCGGCACACAGGACGTTCTCGAGGCGTATTTGGAATATATCAGCCTGCAGACAGATATTGATTCCTGGCAGCATGAAGAAGAGATCTTTACGATGATGACCCTTCACAGCGCTAAAGGCCTTGAATTTCCGGTGGTGTTTATCTTGGGGATGGAAGAAGGCATCCTCCCGCATATGAATTCCATTTATGAATCGGCTAAAGAGCTCGAAGAGGAGCGGCGGTTGTGTTATGTGGGCATTACGCGTGCGAAAGAAAAAATTTTCTTAAGTTATGTGGAAACGAGAAAGATCTTTGGGCTAAGCAAGTTTGAACGTCCGTCAAGGTTCTTATCCGAGATCCCGCCGCATTTGTTAAATGAGCCTGTATCGATAAAAAGGAAAAGCTCTCCGTACGGTTTTCGTGACGATGATGTTTGGGATTCTTATCAGGATGTCCCTAAGCCCGGGTCGAGGTATTACCGCTAAAGCTAAAAATATTTTTTTCTGGAATAGAAAAAGTTTTATGCTATTCTATTTCAATCGTCAGCTGTTTTGAAAATAGAAAATCGAAAATAGAACGCAATCAGGTTTGTCTGTTTTCTGTTGTCCATTCTCGATTGCTCTATTTTTCGACAAAGTCGAAAAATGTGGAGAGGTGCCTGAGTGGTTGAAAGGGCCCGCTTGGAAAGCGTGTGACTGTCGTAAGATGGTCCGAGAGTTCGAATCTCTCCCTCTCCGTTTGATTTTTTTGACATTTTGTAACTTGAATAGTATAATAGAGTTACAAAAATCTTAAGCCCTCTATAAGATGATGGTGCCCAAAAGGTGCCCAAGTTTAACCATCATCAAAATGGAGGGCTTTTTTATGGCAACGTTAAGAGCAAAAGGCGGGCGTTACTTTGTTGATTATCGAGTCAATGGCCGACGGGTCCGCAGGGCCATCGGTAAATCAAAAAAAGTTGCGGAATTAGCGTTAAAAGATATTGAAGTAAAAATCGAACGTCAGGAAATCGGATTCGTCGAGAAAGATATTGAATTAAATAAGCTCTTCGAGGAATTTGCATCCTACAGCAACACTCACCACGCGCCATCTTCACAAAATCGCTACAGGGCCATTATCGATAATTTTAAAAGATTCCTGTCAGGTTCTCCTTACATTAAGAAAATATCTCAATTGACGCCGAAGTTTATTGAGGATTATCAGGCGCATCGTAAAGGCCAGGGCGCGGCAAACAAAACAGTCAACGTCGAGCTGATTTGTTTGCATTCGATGTTTACCCTTGCCGTGAAATGGGGATATGCCAGACATAATACGGCGCAGGGGGTAAAACCGCTTAAAGAAGAATCTAACAAGAAGCCTCGTTTTTTGAGCAAGGAAGAATGTAAGGTTCTTTTGGAAAATGCAGGAGACTTTTTTTATCCGATTCTTTACGCGTTCTTGCATACGGGCATGAGAAAAAGCGAATTAGAAAATCTCACTTGGGCGGATGTTGATCTGGAGCGCAAGAAAATCAAAATTCGTTATAAGGATGATTGGAGCCCAAAAACTTCCGAACGTGAAATACCCATAAGTGGCGGCCTCTATGATTTGCTGATAAAGAGAAAGGATCATGTAAAGGGAAGAGGATGCCCATATGTCTATAATCGATGCAACATGAAGCTTGATCCGAATTATTTACGGAAAAAATTAATGTCGCTTACGGAAAGGTGCGGTTTCCCGGATGTGACAAAAATCCACAGTTTACGCCATACCTTTGCCAGCCACTTAATTATGGGTGGTGTGGATTTGCCGACAGTCAAGAAGCTCCTTGGTCATGCAAATATCGAAACGACCATGGTCTATTCGCATTTGGCCGATGAACATGTGGATAAAGCCGTTGATAAGTTAAACTTTTGAATTTATTGGATAAATTAAATAAAATTGACAATACTACTTATGGGTAGTATACTTCCAGTGAGGTTAAAATGAATAAAAAGACGACATATATTCAAGAAGAGCAAAGACGGATAGCCAGTTTGGTAACCAAGAAATTTAAGGCATATTATCTGACCGGAGGGACGGCGTTAGCCTTTTATTTTGGGCATCGTTTTTCTGAAGATTTGGATTTTTTTAGCCAAAAGTATAGGAAGAGTGATCCTGATAAGATTATGAAGTTCGTCGCGGAAGCAACAGGATTTGATTATCAATTGGATGCCGTGCAGGATGATCCTAAATTAATTCCAATGAAAGTTTATTTCATGGAATTAAAGGATAAACAGGTGCTGAAGATTGATTTTGTTAAAGATTATATTGAAAACATAAAACAGGTAAAAAACGGGATACATTCTGTGGATGATATTTATCTTCGCAAGTTGTATACCGCGATTGGTGTTCAAGGGAAAGAATCGGACACCGGACGTGCGATAGCTACTGGGAGGCAAAGCGCTAAGGATTTATTTGATATTTATTATCTTTCTTCCAAGCATAAACCTTTGTGCGATGTGTTCTTTGAATATTTCTCTTATGATAAAGCAGAACGGCTTGACGCTTGGTATAGAGGATTTGATAGAACAGAAACGAAGTTGAGCCTAATAGACTTGGTTCCGGGCATTGATACCGGAAAACTTTTTAAGCATTTAGACGGTCAAATTATAAAAAAGATTCCCGATAAATTAAGATAAGGTGGGGATATGAAAATCAATTGGTTGTGGGATACCAGATTAAGCGAAACAAGGGTTAAGAAGATTCTGGAAGATGAAAAGAACCCTCGCTTTTATATTTACGCGGAAAAATTGTTTTCCCGCGTTGGTAGTCCGCAAACGGCTTTCAGTTATATCCCAAAAGAGGTCTTTTGTCGGCAGTGGCCTGTTATAAAGCAAAGGATTGATAAGGACGCTTGGAGTAAGGGAAAAGCCGACTCTTGGCAGAAAATCTATGACCAAATATCTGCGCAATTAGACGTCCATGGCAATGCTTTATCGGAAAGGATGGGTATTGCGCAACAGATTAAAGAGGTTCGCCTTCAGCTGGGTTATACACAGGTAGAAATGGCAGAAAAATTGGGAGTTATTCAGCAGTTTATATCCAAATTGGAAACAGGCAGAGAAAATTTGACCATTGATACTTTAAAGCGCATAGCGGATGTTTTTGAAAAAAAATTAATTATTCGTTTAGGTTGAAAGGGGGACGGCATGTTTGACCTTATTAGAAAAAATAAGGCCCATTTGGGGGATCATAACTTTATGATTTTATGGTTTGAGGCACTTTTATTTTCTGTCCTTTTTGGGGCAGCATTTCATTCTTGGGTTGTTTTTGGATCGATGTTTTTAGGCTTGTCTTTCTTGCTCAGCAGGATCAGGGGAATGATATATATGGCCTATGTTATGAGCATCCTATGGGGCTTTATTGCCTTCTCAATCGCTTATAGCATAAGCTGGGGGTTGGCCATGGCAGCGGGAGGATCGTTCTTCCTGATAGGGATTAAGGCGCATTTCGCTGGGTTAAAGAAGCGGGTGACTTATAAACGTGTTTTGGTAAAACAGAGCTATATTGAATGGCGAAGGAACGGTTATCAAGGATGGCAGAATTTAAATTAAGGAGAATTATTCCGGGGCCAACAAAGCCCAGGTTCCATGACAAGGACAAGGTTGAAAATTATCTGCATGAGGACGTTTGTTCTGGACGGATGTCATTATATGATGCCCAAGTTCAGATTGCTAATGATTGGCTGAGCATTTATAATAAAATCAATTGATGCGTCGTGGGGCGAAGCGATTTTTCTTGATTTTAGTTTAAGAGGTGGTAGGGTTAATTTAACAACATTAATTCGTCCCGCGTTTGAAGGGGGGAGCCCCGGACGTTAAAAAAGTAAAACTTTTGTGGTCATAAGACTGCGAAGTTTTTTTATTTTTAAAGAAATATTTTGGAGATAAATAGCGTGGAGTACAGAATCATAAAGTTAAAACGTGCTGTGCTTGATGGCGCTTATATAGGATGTCACTATCTTCCTGCATATCCAGAACGAGATGGCGCCGGAAATTTGAATACAGAATTATGTTATTTATTGTGGCTTAATCCTGGCCGCTGATTTATCAGGATGCGCTTAAGAATCGGCCCGTGATTATTCTGGATGCTAAAGGCGAGCTTTCTTCCATTGACCAGTTAAATGCCATGCTTGGCCAGATTGGCAGGGGAGGAGATTTGTTGCTGTTCTCATTAGTGCATAGAGATCAGTCCTGCACGTATAATCCTCTTTATGTGGGGGAATGTGATCCTCAAATCGTCATTGATTCGTTTTTCAATAATTTTAAGGATGATAATTCGTTTTATAGGGAAACGGCAAAGACGATTTTTACTAATACGTTTTATGTCCTTCATTCGCTTGAAAGACCGTTTACGCCGATGGATGTTTACGCGTATTTAACCAATAACGCCTGCCGTTTGGAAATCAACCGTCAAATTAAACCCGAGAATCAGAAAGGATTCTTGCATTTAAAGCTGCTCAATACCCTTATTGAGCGACTTACCGTTCAGTTTAAGGGGTGGGAGCATGTTGTTACAGGCTTCAATAATTACCTATTGGCTCACCGAGACGACATTCTTAATGATGACGATAGCGATATTATTTTAACGGACGTTATTCGACAACGGAAAATAGTATATTTCCAGCTCCCTACCAATGCCTATCCGATACAGGCGGTCAGTATCGCCCGAATGGTGCAGGCTAATTTACGGTACATCTCTTCCTTGATTCAAATTGGCCAGATTCCCAAAGATATCTTGGTGAGCGTTATTATCGATGAGTATGCTTCTTTCGCAGAGGAATCCTTTGTTGAAGTCCTCAATAAGGCGAGAAGCAGCGGAATGATGGTGACTATTGCTCATCAAAGCTTGAGTGATCTGAAAGCAATATCTGAAACTTTTATGAAGCGTATTGATGAGAACACGCTAAACAAGATTTATCTTAAACAGACAGATCCAGAGCTCTGCGAGTTAATTGCTAAAAGCATGGGGACATATATTAAGGAAGAAAAGACCTATCGTATGTCTGGCGGGAACTTTGGGAATCAGATTCACAGCGGCGAGTCATCTAACCGCATGGTGAATGAGTTTTACTTCCCTCCGGATAAGGTTAAGAATTTGCATAAATTCGGTCAGGGTTATCTTATTTATCGCGGCGATAGCACCCAGAAATGCGTTAATTTTGGTTGTTTTGGTGATGCGCCGGATAGACCTTACAGCCAAAAGATCAAGAAGGATAAGAAAGAGGGCTTGCGTCTTTTCGCTAAATATTACATACAGCAGAGCGATGAACAGCTTTCAAAGAAAGTCAATAATCCCATTAATGTTTCAAGCGGCATTGAGTGGGGAGATTAGAATCGAGGCGGATATGGAAAAATTGTTAAAAGTTAATGAGGTTAGTGAGATTCTTCAGGTTAGTCCCAAAACTGTTTATAATTGGGTCTGTTATGGGTATATTCCATATTTAAAAGTAAATAATTCTCGGGGCAGTAGCGGAGTGCTTCGTTTTCGACAATCAGATTTAGAACAATGGCTAGAGATAAAGAAACAGAGCGGACGTGGAACTTTAAAGAACTCTTTCATAAATTGATTTTCCATCCGAAACAACCACAGGTTTTCCTGCCAGAAATAACAATTATCCGAACATAATAAAGAGACAATCGTTCTTGAGTCGTTTCTTATTCAGATTGTATACAGTTATGTATATTAAATGAAATGCGGTAATGTTTACAAATTCGGCTTGTTTAAATATGTTGTGTAATCGTTCACTGGATAGAACGAAATCGTTCATTGTATGGAAGCGCTGACCCCACCCCTATTTTAAACCACCTGCAACGAGAGTTTTTGGGCGTTTTTGGTTAACTGCTCCTGTTCACATTCCTTTAGAAATTCTTCAGGCGTTTTGTATCCTAACGAACTGTGCGGCCTGAAGGTGTTATACTCCATACGCATTCTCGGTCTTTCCTGCGCCTTCTCCCCATTTCCCTC
>JADFXT010000013.1 GCA_015233405.1 Candidatus Omnitrophota bacterium
GCTCCGGAACCGCATGAATGAGAATCTAAAAAAAACTAAATACAATATAGGTTCCACACATAAGTTGGCGTTTAGCCTTGGGATCACCTACTACAATCCTGAAAAACCCCAGCCCATTGAAGAATTGTGGGGACTGATTGATTGATATTGATTGATTGATTGATTGATTGATTGATTGATTGATTGATTGATTGATTGATTGATTGATTGATTGATTGATTGATTGATTGATTGATTGATGCGACATAGGATGTCGCAATGCGGTATCAATAGGAAGAGTGAAATAGAAAGTCGCACCGAAAACAGAATTATTCTCTACTTCCAATCGGCCACCATGCGCCTCAACAATAGAGCGGCTGATAGACAACCCCATACCCAGCCCGTCAGGTTTGCTGGTAAAAAAATGGGTGAAGAGCTTAGGCATGTTCTGTGAAGGAATACCGCATCCGGAATCCTTGACCGACACTTGAATCGTATCCTTATCTTTACGGGATGTGCTGATTAAAATTTCACAAAATTCTTTGCTGGCCTCCATAGCTTCAAAACTGTTACTGATAAGGTTTAAGAGCACCTGTTGTAATTGAATCTGGTCGACAAAAACACTTGGAAGATTGCTGTCCAGTTCGGTCTTAAAGAAAATACTTCTTATAGCGGCATCAGCCGAAACAAGCGTGATCGTCTCCTTTATCAGAGCATTCATATCCACAGGCCTCATTTCAGGCTCGCTTTTCTTTAAAAGCGACCGCAACCGTCGGATGACCTCTGTCGCTCGCTGGTCATCATTAACGATGTGCTGAAGGATTTCTTGAAGTTGAGGATCTCGTTGTTCTAACATACGCTGGGCAGCTTGAGCGTAAGAAAGTATAGCTGTTAACGGCTGGCTGATCTCATGGGCCAAGGACGAGACAAATTCCGCGAGTTTTCCAACCCGCGTGACATGCAAAAGCTCTTCGCGTTGCTCCTTAATCTCTAAATCCCTCTGCCGCATTAAGGTAACATCCGTCTGGATCCCGATATAATGGGTAACGATGCCTTTTGTATCACGCATTGCGGAAATACGCAGGTAATTCCAAAATTTCTCGCCGGACTTTCTAACGCTGATCATCTCTCCCTGAAAAAAACCGTCTTCACGTAATCTGTTTTTTATCTCCTCCCTGATCCGCGGGCCGGTCCTGACCCCACAAATCCAAAAACAATTTCTCATGCGGGTATTGTTCATGGCACAATCAATCATTATCTGAAAAGACGGATTGGAATAAATGAGCGGAAAATTACGTTTCTGGGCATCAATAATAAAAATACAATCCGTGAGCGAGTCCATCGCCTTTGTAAGAAGACGAATCTGATCTTCTGCCAGTCGCTCTTTATGTTCCCCTCTTTTTATTTTCCCATTCTTGATCCTTAACTCATCCGATTGATCGCGGACCACACCTCTTAAATGTTTACGAACTTTGCCTAAATCAGAGACCTTTTGCTCAAGATGACTTCGGCCCTTGCTAAGGCTTATCTTTTTCAATGGTGTTTTTTCTCGTCCTGTGGTTCTTGAGCTTTTTTTATTTTTTTTCATAATAAGGCAAGGCGGTTCGAATCATGACATTTAACAGATTGCGAGCATCATTTGTATCAACATTTCTATTTCAAAAGGCTTTTTTATAATACCTGCCACGAGATCCATGACATTTTCTTGTTGAAGGATCGTCTCTATGGACGCCAAGCCGGAAATAATAAATACCACGCACTGCGGATTTACACTTTTTATCCTCTTTAGCAAATCGATCCCGGTCAGGCCTTTCATTTTATAATCAAAAATACCGCCATCGTATCTGTTATTTTCAATAAGGACGGCTCCTTTTGCGCTGTCCGAAGCGTTATCGACAAGGAGCCCCTCTTCACGAAACAGGTTAGCCAATTCGTCGCACAACTCCTCATTGTCATCTATTAGTAAAATTTTCTTTGGCATTGTTTTTTCTGTGAATCGGCAACGTTATCTTTACCGTTGTTCCCTTTCCCTTTTCGCTTTCAATAACTAAAGATCCATCATGCAGCAGGATTATCTGATTGCAAACAGCAAGTCCAAGGCCGGTACCCTTGGCCTTCGTCGTGAAAAAAGGATCTATGACCTTTTCTAAATGTTCTTTTTCTATCCCCTCCCCATTGTCTTTGATAGAAACAGACACGATGGAGCCATTAACTTTAGATTCAATCTCTATCTTGCCCGAATCCTTACTAACCGCGTCTAACGCGTTGTTCAAAATATTACAAAACACCTCTTGGATTTGGACGCTATCCGCCTCAATGAACAGATCTTTTGTGTCGTCCAGGTTATTAGTAATGGCTATCCCGCGGCTCAAGGCAATCGTTTTTACATCATTAACACATAGATCAAAAATGTCGTTAATTTTGACCGATTTAAAATCAGACGTCTTAATTTTTGAATACAATAAGACATTATTTATTATCTGGCCGCCTTCTATAATTTTCTTATTGATATTATTTAAACTTCCTTCAACCGACGGGTCTTTGATTTTTCTTCTGATGCTATACGCCGCTGCATTTATCGCGGCCAGGGTATTACGCAGCTCATGCGCAACTGTGGCTGCTAAAGTCCCTATATCCGAAAGATACTTTGACCTTTCCAGTTTCGTCTGAAGACCTACTAATTCCTCAGATCCCGCTTTGATCAGTTCTTGCAAAGTCTTTCTGTCGCGCTTTAAAACATCTTCGGCTTTTTTACGCTGGGTTATATCTTCGATAACAAGAAGGATCAACTGATTGTCTTTATCGCGCATTTTGATTTGGCGTCCGTTTAAGATCATGGTCTTTTGCCCAATTTTTGGAAAATCAAAAGACATTTCAAAACCTTCAAAATGGCTCTTCTTCAGCAAGATCTCCCCAAGCATTTTTCGTAACTCCGGGCAATCCCACTGATGCCCGCCAAGCTCAAAGAGCAACTTGTTTTCTACGTCGGGAACTTGGACCTTGAACATTTGATAAAAAGCTTTATTGGCTGATAAAATCTTTGCGTCTTTATCCAAGATCAAAAGCGGTTCTTTCATGGTTCTGATAACAGCACGGATATACTCCAGGGCGTCTTGCGCTGAATTTTCACTTTTTTTAAGGGCATCGATATCGACCATCGCAATGACGGCACCGTCGATCTTGTTATCCACGGTCCGGTAAGGCCTTATCCGCATGGAATACCAGCGATTCTCTTTATCTTTGACTTC
The DNA here is from genome assembly GCA_015233405.1 of Candidatus Omnitrophota bacterium. Lineage (GTDB taxonomy): Bacteria > Omnitrophota > Gorgyraeia > Zapsychrales > Zapsychraceae > JADFXT01. The sequence continues at coordinate 3,228 of JADFXT010000013.1, forward strand.
GTATTCTTTCGGGGTCATATCTTCGATGATATCCAAGACCTTGTCTTCCAAATTTGCAATATCAATATTTAGTTTAATATCACCTACCGGCCGGCCAACATCCGACGGGATCAAGTTCATCATTTTTCTTGCCGTTGGCGTGAAGCGCTTAATACGCAGATCATTTCCAACCATGATGATCGGGATGTTTGTGCTGGCGAAGACATTGCTCAAATCACTGTTAAGACGCGTCAATTCCTTATTATTATTCTGCAGTTCACCATTAAGCGTTAAGAGTTCTTCGTTGGTTGACTGGAGCTCTTCTTTGGATGTCTCAAGCTCCTCGTTCATGCTCTGCAATTCTTCATTGCTGGATTGGATCTCTTCATTCGCCGCCTTTAGCTCTTCGTTAAAGGTGTCTTTCTCTTCGCTAATGGCATTCAAGCGTTCAACGGTCCGCGCGAATTCTTTTTTTAACTTCGCAATATCCTTCTCAGAATTCCCACTATTTTTCTTACCAGCACCGACGGGCTTTGACGGCGCCCCTCTTTTTTTGGTCTGGATGAGAATAAACGGCTTACCCGTTACCTTTTTAGCCGTTTTATGGCCTTTTGTTAGGGGCTTCTTCGACGCGGCTGTTGGCGTCCTAGCATTCAAAAGTTGTTTTCGAGAGACTACATTTTTTGAATATATCTTATATTTTCGATCGACGGCAGTAAAGAGATCCGGCACGGAAGTGACCGATTCGGCAGAGCCAAGGACAAGAAAGCCTTTGGGTTTAATTGCATAATGCATCATAGATAATGCTTTGTTTTGTAAAAAAGTGTCCAGATAGATAAGCAGATTACGGCAGCTGACAATGTCCATATTCGATAACGGCGGATCATTTGTGATGTCTTGCTTTGCGAATATACAAAGGTCACGGATGTGTTTGGCGATCTTGTAGCCGGCGTCTGTTTTCGTAAAAAATTTCCGTAGCCTGTCGGGTGAGGCATTCGCTGAAATATCTTTTGTGTATACTCCACTACGCGCCTTTTCGATCACCCGTTCACTTAAATCCGTGCCAAAGACCTGGATATTGGGCTTAATGCTCTTTTCTTCCATAAATTCATAAAGAGATATCGCTAGAGAATAAGCTTCCTCGCCAGTAGAGCATGCAGGAACCCATATCCTTATAGGGCCTTGCCCCGAGAAATCATTGACAAGCAAAGGAAATACTTTTTTCTTAAGTGCTGTAAACACGTCGGGATCGCGGAAGAATTCCGTAACGGGTATCAGGATATCTTTACGCAAAACGTCTATTTCAGACGGATTTTTTTTCAAATAGTTATAATAATCGGTATAATTTTTTATATTATGAAAAGTCATCCGTCGAACAATACGGCGGTTAATGGTGGTCTGCTTATAGTGCGTGAAATCCACGCCCATAAGGTCCTTTAGCAGAACAAGGATCCTCGTCAGCCCGCCTTCTAAAGGCTCTAAAGGCTTCAAAGACTTTAAAAGCTTTTTAACTCCACCTATGCCTATTTGTGCCAATTTTTTCGCGATCTGTCTTGGGTCCAAAATAAAATCAACCGCTCCGCTGGCGATGGCACTTCCGGGCATCCCAAAATATTTCGCCGAATTCTCATCTTGTACAAAAATAATACCGCCCTTCGCTTTAATCTCTTTTGCCCCCAAAGTCCCGTCTGAACCTGTTCCAGACAGAATAACGCCAATGGCGTTTTCGCCTTGATCCTTTGCTAGGGAAGCCATAAAAAAATCTACCGGCAAATATTTACCATCCGCACGTTTAATTCGGGTGGTGATTTCCAGATTCCCTTTGGAAATAGCCATCAACGTATTCGGCGGGATAACATAAATGTGCGCCGGCTCTATGTTCGTATGGTTCTTTGCTTCACGAATATTTAAGCTTGTTTCTCTCGAGAGGATATCCGCCAAGGCGCTTTTATGCTGAGGCTCCAGATGCTGGATCAGCACAAAAGCCATATTGATATTTTTGGGTAAGGAGTTAAAAAGGACGCTAAGCGCCTCTAAGCCGCCAGCAGAAGCGCCGACGCATACAATGGAGAATGATTTTGGGGTACGATTATTAACCATACTTGTTTTTTTCTTGAAAGACCAACTAATGCTCGAGGGGACGCAGACATCATTCTAGTCCTATTTTCTAAATAAGCAATTATATAAACAGCCTCTAGCTCATGGTCGAAAATCAAGCATTCTGCTACTTTTTCTCTTTTTCTAAAATATTATATTTAATCATTTTATTATAAAGAGTGGTTCTATTGATGCCTAAAATTGAAGCGGCCTTGTTCCTGCTCCAACCGCACTCGTCAAGGACGCTTATGATATGCTCCTGTTCAGGGTCCTCGACGGCTTTTCTTAAAGTTTTCACATTATGTTCTGTCTTGTTAATATAAAATTTGGAGATATTCGGAGCATCTTCTTTAGAAATAATCTCCTGTTTGGCCATAATAACCGCGCCTTCTACCGCATTTTCTAACTCTCTAATGTTTCCCGGCCAGGAGTAATCCATAAAAATCTGAATAACTCTTTCCGAGACACCCTTAATATTTTTGTTATTTATTTTGCTGTATTTCTTCACGAAATGGTCAACGATAAATCGGATGTCCTCTTTTCGCTCTCTTAATGGCGGCATATCAATGCCTATAACATTGACGCGGTAATAAAGGTCTTCCCTGAATTTCCCTTCTTTAACCAGGGTTGCTAAGTCCTGATTTGTTGCAACAATGATGCGGGCATCTGCTTTCCTTTGAACATTATCCCCGACTCTCTCAAATAGGCCGTCTTGTAAAACCCTAAGAAGCTTGACTTGCAGCGTCGGCGGGAAAGAATCGATCTCATCTAGAAATACGGTGCCGCCCTTGGCATATTCAAAACGGCCCTCTTTATCTTTTATGGCTCCGGTAAAGGATCCTTTAACATGACCAAAAAGCTCGCTCTCTAAAAGGGTCTCCGACAAGGCGCCACAACTGACTTCAACAAACAAGTTATTCTTTCTTCGTTGATCAGTCTGATGGATAGCTTTTGCAACAAGGCCTTTGCCTGTTCCGCTTTCTCCGCTTATCAAAATGGTGGCATTCGTGCTCGCGACAGAATCTATAATATTGTAGATGTTCTGGATTTTAGCGCTTCCGCCGATCATCCCGCAGAACTGCCGCCTTTCTCCTCTAACGATAATATCCTTCAGAGCTTTATTTTCGGATAGTATGTCTATTTTTTCCTCGATCTTTTTTATAATAATATTTATCTCGTCGTAGTTAACCGGCTTCGTAATATAATCATAAGCCCCTTTTTTCATAGACTCTATGGCAATTTCAACGGAGCTATAACCGGTGATCAAAATAAATTCTGTCGCAGGAGATTCCTTTTTAACATCGTCCAATAATTCAAGGCCATTTTTCTTGGGCAATTTATAATCAGAGATCACAACGTTTATAGGTTTCCGCGATATGATATCCATGGCTTCTTCGGCCGTGGAAGCCATAAAAACATCATGCCCCTCATCCTTAAGCGCTTCGCATAACGATTCCCGGATAATAGGTTCATCATCTACAACAAGCAATTTTAGAACATTTTTTATATTTGGAGTCATGATCGTTTTACGCTGCCACTAATTTCATTTTCTATTATTAGCAGATTCTAAATTTTGAGGTTCAGCTTTTATCTCACCCAACTTAATAATAATCGTTTGCATAACGGCAGATAAGGTATGCTTAGGATGGGCAGAGATAAAATCCTTATATATTTTTATAGCTAAATTCCGATTTTCCATATTAACCCCAGCAATAGAATCAATGGTTTCCAATAAAACTGTTGCCGTCCTTCTATTTAAATACCCGGTATTTGCTGATTTGATCAGAACCCCTCCAAGCAAGGTTAAGGCCTCCGGTTGTTTACCTAGATCGAGATAGCAAACTGCGGCGTATCGCATGGATTCATATGCAGCAAACGTATCCGGCTTTTGGCCTATAACATCCTTATAATGCGCAATCGCATCCTTGTAAGCCTTGTCGGCGGAAACTTGATCTCCCCTATTAGAGTAGATCTTCGCGATAATGACCGGGACTTTTAATCCTATAGCGGTCAACGGATAATTTCGTAATATTTGCTTATGCGTTCCGATAAGATCGTCGTAGTCCTTTGTCTCCTCATAAATTTTACCCAGCTCTATCGTAGCGGTTATTGCGACGCTAGGATCCTGGCTATATTCTTTGACGACAAATTTAAACTTTTCCAAAGCCTTAGAATAATTCTTTTGGACTGCATACAGTCGGCCAATAAGAATATGGGCCATCGGAGTTAACTTTGACTTTGGAAACTTATTAATGAATTCATAATATTTCTTTTCAATCCGCTCATATGTCGCGGAAGGCACAGAATCGGGATCTTTAGAAATCTCCATGGCTTGCTTATTTATTTTCCAAAGAGCTTCTTCTGCGGCGTACTCTCCTTTTGAGTCAACATAACTTAGATAAATAAATAATCCCGCCAAAATCACAATAAATATAATGATGGTTTTTTTCATACCTCTTCCTTTCCTAATAAATAATTTGTGCTCACTGTCGTATAGACAACAGCGTCGATTATTGTGACAAAAAGAATGCCACACGCCATGATCACAGCGCTTAGTTCAGGCGCTGTAGACTGTAGGCCATCGCTGTTTTTGAGCAAAATGATGACCACATAAAGCATGGATGGAACAAGGACAATAAATATCGTGAAGAAAAAGGACCGGAACAACATTTTTATGTTTAGAAACAACGCCTTAAAAACATTTTTTCTGTCTATAACTATGATAGGCAGTATATATACAACAATGCATGTCGCTAAAATGTTGAGTAACAGGTTAAAATACGGCGCCCCATAAATCACAAGCTTTTTGATATTTCCATATAGCCCTGATTCAGATCGAATGATAAGCGCTCTATTTAAAATCAATTCGTATCCCTTTAAAAACAGTAAACTGACACCGACAGATATAGCGGCTGCAATAATAATATGAACATACGAGGCGAAGGTTTTTTTGTATATGTTCCCTAGCCGCAGCTTATCTCCGTTATTAACCGCCACAAGAATGTTTATAGATGCGGCCATAAAATAGCTGCTGACCAATATATACACCGGGAGTTGTAAGTTCTGGAACAAGGTTGGCAAGAGAACAAAATTTAAAGGATAATGCAGATAATTATCCGACCATAATTTCTTAATAATAGGCCCGAAGAAAAGGTTAAGCGGATGCCTTGGAGCAAAATAAAAAATCTCCAATAAAAGAAGCTGAATAAAAGCTATTACGACATAGGGAAATAAAATTGCCTTGTTTTCTAATAAAATACTTGAGGCTAGTTTTAATGCTTGGAACGGGTTTTTGTTTTGAGCCATATTTTCTCTCTTTTCTTTAGTTTTAATATTTATATATAAATAAAAACTTCCCGCAGAATTACTTGAGTTTAAGGACCTTTTGGCGTAAATTGCTCGCAATAACCTCATAAATTTCTTGTTTTCCTGAATCGTTCCCGTACAAATCATCTAAAGTTGCCCTGCTCCCAAATTTTACTTTTATTGGATACGGCATCGGAAAACGCCGCGCTCTCGGCCACGCCTTAAAAGCTCCATCGATATAAACAGGAACGACAGGGACATTTAATTCTTTGATCAAAATCCCCACGCCTTTTTTAAAATCTTCCAATTCTCCGTCGAAAGACCGCTCTCCTTCGGGGAAATAGCAAACAATCTTTGATCTGCGCAAAGCAAAAGAACAAGCCCTTAAGGCTTCTATCAAGCTTACGCTTGAGTCTATCGGGATTATGCTGCCGGTTTTCACAAGCCTTTTCAGCAAAATATTCTTAAAAATAAGGCTATAGCCAACAAATTGAACTTCTAGCGCCACTTTAAATGGAAGTCCGCTTAAAACAACAAGTCCATCCAGATAGCTGGTATGATTTGGACAAATCAAATACGGGCCATGCTCTTTTAAATTTTCTTTTCCCTCAACGCGCAAAAAGAAAAACACTTTAAAGATCAGTTTAATTAAAAGAATCAACGATATATTAATAATACGCACAAATAATCCGGCTTTAATGAAGATCTGATCCTGAATTTCCTGGCTGGGAGATTGTTTTATGATCTCGTCCCATTTGCGAGATGCTCCCGGTTTAACTTCTGCTGCTCCGTCGGGAAAGTATTCTCTAAGCTTTATTAACAGATCCTTAACCGTGCTACTGATAAAAAATTCAACCGCCTGCTCAGAGGACATCTCAAGCCCTAAGCGCTCTTGGAGCCCAAGAAAGACATCTATTCTGGAAAGAGAATCTAATCCTAAATCCAGTTCAAGATGGTCATTGATTTTTACCTCTTTTTTTAAGATATCTTTGAGCGCAGCCAATGCCGGTTTAGACATTTTTGAGTTATAGATTTCCAAATCGTTTTCATTCAATTCTTCTTTTTCTGTTTTATATCCTTGTTTAACAATTTTAAATATTTCTTCAACCTTATATCTCATGATCTTCCCTAAAGCTGTACGCGGCAAACTGTCTCTGACAATAACAAAATCACTAATATGTTTATAAGAAGGCTGTCCTGACGAACGATTTTCTATCTCAAATTTTATTTTTTCCCTTACGTTAGAGCTTTCGATATCGTAAAAACTTTTTTCTTCAATCACAATGACCGCCGCAAGGTGCTCAACACCGGCCAAGAACCCTTCTTTGCTCACGGGAAAAACACAGAGCTCTTTTATATATTTACTCTCGGAATAGATGTTTTCAATTTCTTCGGGGTCAATATTCTTCCCCGAGCTAAGAACAATGACGTTTTTCTTCCTTCCGACAAGATAAAGGTAATCATTTTTATCAATATATCCCAAATCTCCGCTATAGAACCAACCGTCTATGATGGCCTCGCGCGTTTTTTCCTCCTGTTTATAATAACCCGCCATGACATTCGGACCTTTTATTAATACTTCCCCCACGCCTCTTGAATCTGGATTTAATATTTTTATTTCAACCCCGGGCAGAGCCTTTCCTACCGAACCGATCTTGGGATTTTCTATGGGATTAAAAGCCGCTGCGGGAGACGTCTCAGTTAAACCATATCCCTCGATGATTGAAAATCCCCACTTGTAAAAAGATATCGCCACATTCTTGTCTAACCGCGCCCCTCCAGAAACCATAAGCCTCACTTGGCCTCCATAAGCCTTATGTAATTCAGAAAACATCTTTTTGCTCCAATTGACATTTGATAACTTCCTAATATAAAAAAATATTTCAGAGAAAGATTTAAGTGCATATTTTTTAAGCCCTTTTAAATTCTTTAATTCATCTTCAACATGTCTTTTCATCAAAGAAAATACCTGGGGGACAGCAACAAAAATCGTAACCTTTTCCTCTTTGATGCACGACAATAATTCCTTCGAAGAGAGACCGGAAGGGAATATAACCGTAGAGCCAGTAACTAGCGGCAAAAGCAGGGTCGTCGTAAATGCATAGGCATGGTGTAAAGGCAAAATGGAAATCATTCTGTCAGATCCTGTTACATTCGCCAGAGAGCTAAGGGCATGAATATTGAACAAAAGGTTTGAGTGGGTAAGCATGACCCCCTTCGGCTCATCCGTCGTACCCGACGTATAAAATATCGCAGCCAAAGAATCCGCATCCGCCCCTCCATTAAATATGTTATTATCAGGATACCCTGCCAATTTTTTGATTAAATCATCGGAGTCAATCGATAAAACAACAGCGTCTTTGATACTGTTAACAATCTCTTTGTAACGGTCCTTTTTGACAATTAATGCCTTGGCATCTGAATGGATCATGATCCTTTTAATCTGATCCAATGAAAACTGAACATCTAAAGGAACGACCGTAGCACCCATCGACATGACAGCAAAGAAAGATACTGCGTATTCAGATTGATTGCCCAGGATAAATGCCACTTTATCTTTCGGCTTAACCCCCACATCTCTAAGAAGATTCGCCAGCTGTAAAGACTTGCTGAAGAGCTCAGAATATGTCAAACGCCAAGTAGCATCTTTGCCATGAGTAATAATCGAACTTTGTGAAGGAAATGCCTGAACAGCACTTGAGAATTCTTCAAAAATATTATCAACTTTTTGTCGCATATTATGCCTGTATGGATATTAATAAATTTGCAAGATTAATAAGAATGCGCTTCTTTAATGTTCGGAATGATTTTCGCAAAATCATAACCAGGGTAGAGCTCTTCAAGGAAACCAATTTTTTCCGGAGACATTTTCAGAAGGATGTCTGACTTATTAACAAAGAAATACTCAATATCTTCAAGGCTTAGCTTGATCTTCCCCGAGAAACTTTCATGGTCGATTTCCCGAGAAAAGAACAACTGATATAATATCTTCGACCGATTAATTCTTGCACAATCTTCTTTGACTGTTTTTAAGTTTAGGCATTTTCCTAAAGCAGGAGCGCCGTTGACTTTGGCATAAGATTTTAAACCGCCGAGATCTTTAAACAGCAGATTGTCATATGTCATTTCATGCTTAGGATTGATTGCTATGCAGATATAATCCAGATTTAAGTACTCTATCGTATAATCGAAGATATATTTAAAAAGATAGTACACTAAAAACATTTTCCATGGGTTCAATAAAAGCGGGGTGCCTTCTTTAAATTTAAAAATGCTATTGTTAATTGCCAGCATCGATATTTCACAAAGCTTGTTCCCTTTTCTTAAGATATCCAATTCAGGCTTATACAAATCATCCATCGGAAGCCCAAAACAGGTATCCAGGATAACGCTTGCGGTTGCCAGTATTTCGTCGTCTGCAAGAGCAATAAAAGTCGTGTTCTCCGGCAGCAGATTATACTCGGAAAGATGTAACCCGGACTTGTTGTCGTTTTCATAATTTTTTTTTAAATATTCATTGTGGACCAAGGCATATGCTTGCTCTAATTCGTTCCGTGTGCGGGCGACCCTATATTGGATGCATTCCAAATAAGCCCGCATATGGTTCTTTTCACTCATAACCCGATTATTATTGTCGACTAAATTCATTTTTATTATTTGCCCTGAACATCCGAATATTTAGACAAAATATTATCACTCATAAAAGATATGAATTGTTTTTCATATTTTTGGCTTATTTCATCAAACTGAATTCCAATCAAATAATGCTGTTGAGGTGTGGCCTCTTCCTTTGCGCTCGAAGAGGCATGTTCTTTACACCAGACAATGGTTCCCCAAAAACACATCGGTTCAAGGTCCCCGGGCAAGGCTATCATGATTTGCAGTCTTGTGCCGAGGGCTAATTTCTCGTTAACATTTAAGCTTATTCCATTCCCGGAAATATTCTCAAGAGCAAACGGCCTTATCCATTCGCACGAGCAGGAATCCTTCTCTTCATTGAAGCTATATAACACTTCAACATCTAAAGACAACCGTTCACACCTGCGCTGGTCCTCAGAGATCATTTTCCGTATATCTTCAAATTTTTTAGTCATTTTTAGATCCTAGGATCATTCTTGATTCCCGCTTGAGAAATATTTATTCCGACGAGGAAAGAGATGCCGTTAAAACACGAATTGCGGTTACACCATTCCCAAGTGCGTACTTTTGACGCTATTGTGAAGTAATCTCAAAATTAATCAATTGTACCAAGGTATAATAGGCAGAATTCTGCAGTTTGGTTGGAAGGAAATGTGTTTTTCGACGACCAATCGTTTGCTTAAAGGGCAACTTAACAATCGAGTTAAAATAAATATTTGATTTCCGTATAAATGAGGTCTTTTGTGGTAAACGCTCCAAAGGTGGTCGTTTGATCTCCCATAAAAATAAAGCCACCGAAAGAAACACTTACGCCATTATTAAATTTATATTCTATTCTTGGATTAATCATCGTGTCCTGATACGACAAACTATAGGACCAGTCCAAGTTAAAATTAACAATGCCCCGTTTAAAACTTTTCCTTATGCTCCCCGTTAGCCGTTTTGAGTTTTCTTCCTGCTCAAACAACCTTTCATAATCCATGACATGGTCAATGATCAACTGCACATCAATATATGTATCATTGCTCGTCGTGTGGTCAATTCCCAAGCCCACAGATACAAGATTTTTTTTCACATAAGAAAAATCATCGCGCAAAAACGGCTGGCCGAGCAATACGCCAGTTTCCCCTCTTATGCCGAATGCTCCTATCACGGTTTCCCAATCTGCGCCAATGACATTTAATCTCGGGTGAGCCTTTTCTAATATAAAATCATCCCCTGTTGGGGAAGCCGCTTCTAAGGCATTTAAATTATCCGCGTTGGGAATATAGAGAAACTTTTTAACTAAATTACCCGTAGCTGTTTTCTCTTTTAAAACAGGGATGGAGTTGTGGACATTCATATAGTAAAGAGAATAGTCGACATCATTCATTTTGCTGGCAAACCGTATTCCCGCCTCACCATTTTTAAGGTCGTTATCCGTGACATTATCTTGGTCCTCTATAGCTATGGAGCTAACAATGTTTTTCTTAGCTTGGGACAAAACGCTGCTGTCGGCCACAGCTTGTTTTAAATTTTGAAACACCGCCCAGTCGGACCCAAAAAAATTCACTAAGGAGGGCTTGAAAAATGGTTTAAAAACACTTTCCACCTTCCAATCTTCTTGGTTGTAGTCATACTTAAACATAAGCGCTGAACGTTTTCTCTCCTGCTTATCATAAAGGACAAACCTTCTATAATCTTGCGGGTTGATCTTATCCAAAATAACCACATCATCCAACTTGCCCCAAGTAACAATCTTTTCTCCAAAAGTAAAAACTTGGGCCCCTTTAGTAAGCTCTAAAAAATCCTCCTTAAATCTTAGACTGGTATCCGTAGAAGGATCATGATTATCAAAAGTTTCCAACCGGCCTTCCACATCCGCCTTGATCAAAAGCTCATGGTCGAGCATCCAGACATTGTTCTTGATGAGAACCATGGAGTCGGTAACAAGCTTATCTTCGAATGCATTGTTATCAACAGCATCCTGGTAGATGCGTGATCTAATCTCCCCTTTTTTATCCCATTGGATATTCGCGCTCTCTAGGGCAAACGCCCTTAAAGGAAAACATGCGGCAAAAAGGAAGAGTGGGAAAAATAGGTTGATTTTCATTGTTTTTCTAGTCGATAAACCGTAAACAAATCATCCACTAAACCTTGGTTATAGTTGATCTCAAGCAGCTTCATTAAAGTCTTGTGCTGGTCCTTAAGATTCTCCATTTCCACTTGCGTTATGGTCCAAATCCCCTGCTTTATTTCAAAATTCTTAACCCTTAACTCTTTGGTCTTTTGAACTTTCTTATCATAAAAATCAACCCGTAAAACAAGATAACTTTCTTTATCTATCCAGCTTATGCGTTTCGAATATTGTGACGCGCCGTCGCGAGGAATACTTTCAACAACGAAACAACTATGCCCATCCAAAGATTCTTCAGCTATAAGCTTATGCGCATCTTTTTCTGGTCGGCGCCTCTGCATATCTTCATAGGTATAATCCGTATTTACAAAAGCAAGGTTCTTTTGACTGCTTACGATTCTTCTCGCCCTACCCAATGCCGGCAAATATAGGTATTGCGTATTATCGGCATTTTTCTCTTCGATAGAAAGAAACCTTGTGTCCTTTATATCAGCAGGCTTAGAGAACTCAAGGAACGTCTTGGTCAGGTCTCCGAAATCTTTTGAATATATCTCCAGGATCCTGCTTCTTAAATTGTTTTGCTTATCAACAAGGGTCATTTCTATCTTTGAGTAGCTGTCTTTTCCGTCGTCGCGATTAAACGACTTTTCAATAATACTCGCGCCAGAGGGCGCTTCCGCAAAACTTTGTCTATATGCCAAAAGCACACAAAAAGCGATAATAACACCTACAAATAGATTTCTCATGTTCAACTCTTTCCTGAAAAAGTTTTAAAGAGATACCATCTTTTTAATCTTTGTATAGGATTTCTGTTGCCCCACAAAAGATATCCCTTCTTATATTCTTGCTCATAGGGATCGAACTGAAAATAATACGGCACAGGTTTTAGATTTTTTTTGCTTAACAGGATTTTTAACGTTTCCGTTATGATCAGCGTATTACATAAATGGCAGGAGGAAACTAACGCTGGCCCAGTCTTGGCGCTTATATCAACCTTGCTAAGGTCGCAATACTTCATATGAATGGACGCTGGCGCCAGCCCGACAGCAAAAGCAATCAATTTTTCTAACCAGCTCATTTTATCGTTGATGTCAAAATACTCATCAAAGCTCATGGATGTCGGAGAAAAAACCAGAAGAGCGCTTCCAAACCCCAATGGACCCGCCGTCACCGAATAGATCCCTCTTTTTTTAGCCTCAGCGAATATCAACCTTCTCGTCTCAATACAAAAAAAGTCTATTCCATCCACCAAGACATCAACGCCATCCAGAAACTCGCCGATATTTTGTTTGTCGACGCCTTTATTAAAACTATCTATTTCCAGATGTGGATTTATGCTCAAAGCGATTTCTTTCATTGTATCTGATTTGTTCTTGCCAAGGGTGTCCATCGAAGACCCATATTGCCTCTGTATATTAGCAATATCAAAATCGTCCATGTCTGCGATATTGAATTTTCCAATACCTGTTCTGACCAAGCCGATCAAATGGGACCCGCCAACGCCTCCGCATCCGGCAATGGCAATTTTAGAAGATCTCAATATCTTTTGTTCCTCTTCCGTTAACACGCCGATATTGCGGTTAAAGGCTTTATCGTAGAACAAATCAACATCATTACAATATTTTGAAAAATCGTTCATAGTATTTCACTACGCCTTATTTGAACTTGGGTTTAAAAAAAGTCAACAGCGCCGGATTCAGAACAAGTTCTATCCATAATCCATTAAAAATAAGAACAGCGCTCAATATTCCAAAATAATAGGTCGGCACAAACCGTGAAAAACCAACCACGCCAAAACCCATGATCAAAATCAAAGAAGTAATCACAGTCGGCCTGCCTTTGGAAGCAAAACAACGGTAAACCGACTCTTCTCTATTATTATTTGTCTTCTTCATCTCTTCGCCAAATGCATGAAAAAAATGTATCGTATCATCCACAATAATACCTATCCCGATATCAGAGATCATACTCGTCGCGCTATCAAGCCTAATGGCAAACAATCCCATGATCCCGAAATTAACCAGAAGCGGTAATAAATTCGGGATGATGCTTAAGAACCCTACCGGAATAGACCTAAAATCGATAAACATCATTCCAAAAATGACAAGCATCGCGAATGCTAAACTCAGCACCTGGCCGTTTGTAACGGCCTCGTTGGAATCAACCTCTAAAACAGTCTGGCCTAAAACTCTTGAGGAAATGCCCGCCGGCACGTTTTCTTTTAAGTAGCTATTGATCTCAGCAATAATCTTTTGTAATTTCGCCGTGCTATGCTCTTTTAAACGCACCCGTACGCTTGCCCACTCCCAACGCGAATCCATGAATTTGCTTAAATCATCAGCTCCGTACAAAAGCACATATTGAGCAACTAAATTACGCGAATCGGGAATTGCATAATAACGCGCATCTTCATCATGAAACGATTTATTAATTTCCTTAAGATAATCCACAACTGAGGTCACTTTATCGACCACGGGAATGGTGTATAAAAATTTTTCAATGTCCTCTATCTTTTTAAGTTCACGAGGATCTTTAAAGTAATCTTCTGTGCCTGCACGCAAAGAAATATTGATCATGTGAACGCCGCTTAGATGGCTTTCAATAAAGTCCGTGGCCTGGCGAACGGGACTATCTTTTCTAAAATATTCAATGACGCTTGTTTCTGTTTTTATCTTAAACGTTGCCCATGTCGAAACAATCCCAACCACCAAAGATGTGATGAGAATAATTTCTTTGTGCCGGATACTAAACCGCGCAACAGACATTATTATTTTATCAGGCGCCTCTTGTAAGAATGCAAACCCGTAAAGTTCAGTATCGTTTGCCCCAGTGGCTTGATCTTTGGGATTGTATAAATGTCGTAGAAGAGAAAACTGTTTTATGACAGCCGGCAGAAATGTGAACGTAATAATAAAGGCAAAAAATACTCCGGTACCGGCGACAAAACCTAATTGTTGGATAGGCGGAACAGAGCTTATCAATAACGAATAAAATCCCACAACCGTCGTGATGTTCGTAAGAAAACACGGCCAAAAAAGATGGTGCATTGTATCGCGAATGATCTCATTTTGGTTGCTATCTAAGTCCTTCGGTTTTAATCTTACGCTCTTGAGGATCAACTCCCATAAAAAATGAATGCTCTCAAGCAAAGTAATGCTTAACATGACCGGCGGGATAATGGTCGTGACATTATTTATTGAGAATCCGCAGAGATACAAAAACGCCATTGTCCACACAAGAGAAATAAGCGTTCCAACCAAAGGCAGCAGGACGCCATAAAAAGTGCGAAAACTTAATATCAGGACGGCCAATAAGATCAAGAACATCAGCGGGATAAAAGTCGCCAAGTCCGATTGCATAAACCGAGCATAAATGACCTCTATGGTCGTAAAACCGCTGACATAATATTTCTTTCCCTTTGGAAATTCTTCTATTAAGACCTTATTGACATTATCAACCAGCTCTTTTTTATATTTATCCTCCGAACCCTTTTTGTGGATTAATTCAATTATAAAGGCCGTGGAAGTCCCATCCGCAGAAATTACATTCTTTAAGAACAACGGATTTGATAAAGCCCTGTGCCTTAAGGCCTTCAATGCTACAGGGTCTTCAGGAACGTTTTCAACAAAAGGCCGGACAATAAAGTCTTGTTCTTGACCGATAACGTCATTGACATTCGTCAGGCTGGTCACTTTATCAACGTCGGGTAAATCTTCAAAACGATTGGTGAGGCGGGAAATGAGCTCTAAATTTTTTTGGGTAAATATATCTGCATCTTTAAACGCGACCATAACAACCTGATCGCTGCCAAATTGTTCTTTCCAAGCTTGAAAATCAATATAATTACTACTTTTTTTATTAAAAAAAACATCGACGCCGTTATCCATTTTAATTTGAGGCAAAACAGCAACGGATAAGACGGTAACTAAGGCTGTAAGGATAATGACAGCAGAAGAATGATCAAGGATATATCTGAAAAATTTATCTAGAATATTTTTCATTCTTTCATATTCTTATCTATTTTTATTCAGCCTATTCTGGAAAAACTCCGACATTTATATAATATCTTAAAGAGAGGCAGGAGAATTGCTCTCCCGCCTCTCTTGCTAGAAATACTAAGAGACATCCTTAGTATTTTTATGCTGTTTTACGTCTAAATCCAGCTCCCAACATCCCCATGAGGCCGCTTGCAAAAAGAGCAATTGAACCGGGCTCAGGAATGGCAACATCAGCAGAACCATCATGGACTGACATTGTTTGTCCAGTTGTCGGGTTAATAATAACTAGGTCTGTGTTTGAATCAACAATGAGCCTAGGTCTGGTAGCTAATAAACTTAGGTCATTGCCATTTGCATCAAGCCAGAAACCTGGCTTCATATCTACAAATTTCCAGTCTAAAACGGCATCGCCGGATAGGAATTTGGTATCAAGTTCCCCTTTTCCGCTATTTAAAGTTAATGTGCCGACTAAATCCCCAACTGGGCCAACAAAACCAGTATCATCATTTGCGCCTGCTGCTCCTGTATGAAAATTATAGGGAACGCCAGCTGATGCATACAGGTTTAAATCTCCTGAGGTATAATTAAAGAACAATGCCGGATTACCAGCAGGATTAGTGCCTGGTGTTACAGTCCCGGCTAAATTTGTCCAGCTACCATACAGCGACCATTGATATGAAAGAAGCCCTTCATTATCAATAACCGGCGGAGGAATTAAACTGGTAACAGCAACATTACCAACGTCGCTGAAAGTACCACCACCTGTGTTTGTTGAAGTTGTTTCAGCATACAATCCCATTTCATCAAATGCTCCTGTGACGCCATTTCCTGATCCTATGCCGCCTGGACCTAATTTCATGATGAAAGCGTCTGCTCTGCCAGCTACTAAAACAACCGTAGCCAAAACCAATGTTATTATTAGTTTTCTCATTGTTTCTTGTTTCCTTTCCGTTTTAACCCTTGTGATTATTGAATTTACTCATTTCATCTATATTAAAACATCATAAAACGATGTAGAAAATTTGAGCTAGAGTCTATGGTTTATCTAGCTCCCTCACCGGTTAAAACAACTCTAAACGTCCTAAAGAAAATCCTTAGATCCGTCCATAAACAAATCTTTTTTATATAGAGAATGTCGTACTTCACTTTCTTTTTGACATCATCGATCGTTTCATCGTATCTGTTCCAAACTTGCGCTAATCCGGTTAATCCAGGCTTTACAGAAAGCCTTTTTTCATAATCCGGGATCTCTCTTATAAACTTTTCCACAAAAACCGGTCTCTCAGGTCTTGGCCCGATTAAACTCATATCACCTTTAAGGATATTTAGAAATTGAGGTATCTCATCAATATGGGCTTTTCTTAAAAATTTAGCGCAAGGAATGAACCTTTTATCATTTTCAGAAGCCCAAACAGGACCAGTTTCTTTCTCAGCGTCTACGCGCATGGTCCGGAATTTATATATCAAAAAAGCTTTACCGTTTTTTCCAACCCGTATTTGGTTATAAAAAATCGGGCCTTTTGATCCTAATTTTATGATGATGGATGTAATCAAAAACAACGGTGAGAGAACGATTAAACCTATAATACCCGCCAAAATATCCAAAATTCTTTTAGTAACAGCATAGGTCCTGCGGACAAAGCTAACCAACATTCCAAACAAGCCGCTTCCAAAAAGAATGATAGTTGAAGATTCTGGCATTACTGGCCTAACAGGATCCAACGGAGCGAGCAATGGATTTTGATTCTTTGGGGAATACTTCATCTCACCTATAGGAATATCCAGCGATTTTGCATCTTCAAATCGGACATAGTTATTTAGCTGTATGGAGGATGCTGTAAAAGCCCAGGCAGAAGCTCTAGATAAAAAAATCAGCGTAAACATACCTGCAATCAAAATAAAATATTTAATTTTTCCAAGTATGCCTATCATTGCTTTTGCTCCTCTTTTTATTCGGGGAAACGTTTTTTTTAATTCCCGTATTATATTGGAGCAAAATGCGTGCCAGCCTCAGCAGAAGCACAGCCTGTTTTTTTAAAAAATCATAAATCCTTGCAGTTTATGTGTTTACAAATAATATTTTTCTTTGGCATAAAACTTTTACCCATGACTATCCTAGACACTCCCGGATACTCATAGACAAAAGATGTTTAAACAATAAAACATTTGATGAGGATTGTTGACGGAACTATAGGCAAGAGAAGAAGAATTAAAGAAATTTTTTAAATTCAGAACTAATTTACGGAAGGTATGTTCTTAAATACGGAGTTATCAATCCTGCAAACTCTCTTAAAGTTTTTTCTGCACCGGCAATGTCATTATTTTTAACAACGGTTGAAATTCGAATTAACGCGCTGCTTGATGGTTTTCCCATAAGAGTTTTAAAAGCAATTAACATTTGCTGCTTCCAATAACTTGCCGTAAATTCATCTCCCACTTTGAACCAATACATCAGCGATTGCTGCATTCCTAACCCATCCATAACCAGATTATTAAAAGGCAGATCTATGCCTTTAGGATCATCTTTTGTTGCTATATGAATCGATTGGGTTTTCTTACTGATGGCCATTGTCCCTCCTCCTGTATAACAAATCTCTGGAGGATGCGAAACCTTTCTATTTCTTTGGGAATAAACAACAAAAAAGTTAACATTCTCGCCGGAAGGTAAATGATAATGCCGAATAAAAGCATTTTTTGTTTCTAAAACAGCATATTCTGTTTTGGAAAGCTCTACTTCCTCAGATGTCCAGTTCCCGATCGTCCGCGGGAACCCATGGATGCTTACCGTATCTTTATACAAATAAACCTTAAAGTAACTGTTCCACGACACCACGCATACAGATAAGAAAAGAATTATAATGAGCACGTATTTTAAGTCAAATTTGGTTTTCATTTTTTATCCTTTATCGTTTATCATTCCAACAGTTTTCCAATTGAATAAAGCAACAAAAAGGCTAAAGCAAATACTACAAATCCTGTCCCGTCATGAACAAAATGATTTATATATTGGGGTCCCCAGATTTCGCTAATACTTGCAAGAATAAGAACCCGGCATACATTTGTTATAACAGCTATGGGTATCGCACTAGCAAACAAAACACATCTTTTGATTATTGGGCCCTTCAGCCAATAGGCAAAGATGCTTCCCAAAGCCATTAATGATATCAACGACCTTAGGCCGCTGCAGACATCATCCACAATGACCTCAGAAGTAGGCATTTTAATGATGCTTCCTTGTTGTACCGCCGGTATTCGCATATGATTGAGTAACCATGTGGCCAACGTCGTGGCAAACATTTTTAAACGAAAACTTATATTGACGATAGCCACTTCCGGCAGAGGAACCATAAAAAGCAAGAACGCCAGCGGAAATGAAATCTTCAAAAACATTTCCTTGCCCCAAAAATATAGCACCATTCCATAAAGGACAATCAGCATGGATAACCCTGAGGAAAAATATATTCTAAATAAAGAACTCAACAAATAAATAACAAGTCCGATGATTATCAAAGGCAGCCCTAGTGGAGATTCTTTGGGCTTTATCATTTTGAGCTTATCTCTAATCTGCCATATCAAAAAACAGCTAACAAACGGGACAAGAACTCCATGGCTGTAATACGAATCCCGGACAAACCACCGATCCCACATCCAATGCAAGATTGGAAAATAAGCCAGGATGAATAAAATGCCGGCAAAAGCTTGCTTCTTGTAGTCATTAATGAATTTTCTCATGATTATCCCATCCTCTTATTTTACCTTTTTAATTTCTGGGCCTATTGCGCATCTCGTTCTATGAAATTTCCCTTCCTCCAAATACCAAGCGACCATTCTCTTCAATCCCTCGTCGCTAGAAAACCTTTGTTGATAGCCAAGCTTTCTTACTTTATCAGAAGCATAAAGAGTGTTAGCGTTAAACTTTTTTATACGTTTAGCCGTTATAGGAAAATTTTTATTAGTAAATTTTGCCGCAATATCAAAAGGATAAGCCAAAAAAACCGCAAGACTTAATGGGAACTTAAATTTTATCGGCTTTAGTCCTAATTCTTTTCTAATGATATTTGCGATCTCAATCGATGTCTTTTGAGGAAGATCCGAATAGTTAAATCGCTCTATACCGGCAGACATTCTTTGTATCATATGGAAAGTCGCCTCAACTAAATTCTCCACATACGCCGTAGATTTCTTATTGGCCCCATCCCCAACCATAAAGAATCTTTTCAAATAAATATTATCAATCAAACGAAACATGTTCGCATAATTTTTAGGGCCATAAACAACCACCGGACGGACGATCAAGACTTCCCTTGTCGCATCTTCACTCGCCCATTTCTCAATTAACTTTTCTCCAGCCAGCTTTGATTCTCCATAATCATTAGATGGCACATAAGGAGTGCTTTCATCTATTTCAAAATCATGCGTTCCATAAACCGCGACCGTACTAAAGAAAACAAACCTTTTTATTCCAAGCTTTGACAAACAATTCAAGCAATTACGTGTTCCGGATTCATTAATAAGGAAGAAGTCTTCTCTCGATATCCCGAAATCATGATGCTTTGCTGCTAAATTAATCACCAGCTCAACGCCTTTGGCCGCGACAAGAACATCATCTTCATTCAAGATGTCTCCTTTATGCGTAAAATAACCGCTGGAATCATCATTTTGAGCGGTTATATCAAGCCCGACTATCTTGTGACCCTGTTTGATGAGATATCGGCTCATATGACCGCCAATAAAGCCTTTGTTCCCTATAATAAGTATTTTCATAACTATCACCCTCCCTCAGCGAGCCGTTTCCCAAGTAGCCATTCTATTCCCAGAAGCATACTCCAGAAAACCGACAAAAATCGCATAATTGGATAAACAAAAATAATAAACAGCGTTAAGTAGCTTAGGTCTATTGTTGTGATAAAAATGGCCCGTTATTCCTAAGACATAAAATAAAACTTGGCATATTAAAAGCATCAAATAAAAAAGAGATCCGAAAGACATCATGAGACAGACCAGAAATAACATGATCAACAAAAACGGCGAAAGCAACCTGAAAAGTTTATGCGATATCAGCATGACCGAATACAATCCATATTTAATGAAATTGAGCATACAAGCCTGGTCTAATAAACCTCCGATATTTTGAACGGTAATCCTAACCCTTTTTTTAATTTCATCTTTACCTGTTGGAACAGTAACTTCGCGGCAAACAGCTTCTGGTTCAAAAACCGTTAAGAAGCCTCTCTTTTTAACTGTCAGCGGGACCAAAAGATCATCCGCCAGATAATCCTTTATATAGATAGGATACAGACCTTTTCTGACAGCATAAAAAGTTCCAGACACAGAGGTCAAAGAACTAAGTCTGCTTTCAAAATTTTTTACCCCATCCTCATATTCCCAGTAAGTTTTTTCGCCTTCTCCTATACTTAGTTCCCCAGGGTCAACATATTTAAGGCGCCCACCGACGCAACCGACTTTTTTATCATTAAAATTTCTAACCAATTTCAAGATGCCATCTTTTTCCAGAATCCCTGTCGCATCTGAAAATATAATAATATCTCCCTTGAGGCTTGGAATGACATTTCTGTACGCAGCTATTTTCCCTCCCCTATTTCTTAAACGGCACAAACGAACACCCCTAAGAGAAAAAGATCTAACAATCGCATCCGTATTATCAGAAGAGCAATCTGAGGCTACAACTATTTCAATTTTATCTTTCGGATAATCAAGGGATAGAACGTTTTCCAACTTCTCGGCAATAGCCGCCTGTTCATTGTAGGCAGGGATCACAATGCTAACGAATGGATAAACTCCTGCCTTGTTCACCTTATACGGCTTTACGAACATATTAAGCAGTCGAAGCGCCACAGGATAACCAATATAAGTGTGGAAAATCAATACCAGCAAGACTATAAACAAAATGGTCATTTTAATCCTTTTTTCCTTTTATAGCGACGAGCTCTCTTCCCCATAGATTTAAATCAAAAAGAGCAACTGTCCGCGCTAGCCCATATATAAAATATAAAAACACAAGCGCGCCTGAATATCTATACTCTCTCGTTCGCAAGATCGTTTTTATGGACATAACCAACGGAATTACAAATGCCAATAAAACAAAAAGAACTATTCCCAGAAGATCTTTCGTCAGCAACGATTTTATTATTCCGATCAAAGAACATATTAGAAAAAAAGAAAAAACCATGGTTTTATCCGTAATATACCGCGGGAACTCTCTGACAAATCTCTGGACAGCTCCAATTCCATGCCATCTCTGTTTTAAAAAAAACTGTTTAACGGTTTTCGCCTCTCCTAAATGCGTAACTGCGATATTAGACGAGGAATAAATACGATTCCCTCCATCAATTAACCTTGTGCAAATATCCGTATCTTCCCCTGTCTTAAGCGCCTCATTAAATCCATGAACGCTCAAAAATACCTCTCGCTTAATGATCAAATCTCCGCTGGGAACCCATTTGACAAATTGACCTTCTCCTCTTCGCCAAGACATTTGCAAATCCCACACCTTCTCTACCCACGTCGGCTTATTTGATATCCAATACCAACAACCCACAACCGAAACTTGCTTCTCTTTCATAAGAGTTAAAGCATTCTTAACCCAATCTTTACCAGGAACACAGTCGCTATCTAAAAAGAACAAAACGTCCCCAGTTGCTCGCCTTGCCCCAATATTCCTTAGCCCAGAAACATTCGCATCCGCGTCAATGATCACATTTTTAGTATAAGCTTTAGCAATCGCTACTGTTCTATCAGAAGAGCCGTTATCAACAACGATCAGCTCTATCTGCTCGGCAGGAAAAGTCTGGCCGGCAACAGCGCCTAAACACTTTTCTAAATATTTCTGTGAATAATATGTTGGAATAATGATTGATATCATGGTTTGAGCGTGTATATTTTCTCGATCATTTCTGATATTTTTGCCCGATATTGATTAAATTTTTCGACCGGCAATTTCTTGCTTAATTCAACCGACAGATTATCATCGATTTCCTTTAACAAATTATTGGCCTCATTTCTTAAAGCTAAATTACTTTCATTAAACACCGTCGATTCAATAAGTTTCTCAAGTGTCTTTATATATCGATAATCATCTATGCCCTCTCTAGCTAATTCAAACCAAACAGCATTGATGGGGCCTTGAAATGAAGGATACGACGCACAATAATCGCTTTCTCTGCCATCAAGATCAAAATATGGATCTACAGCAGGAAGCTGATAATGCCACTGGACACGGCCCTTGGCTTTTGTTTTCCAAAGATAATATCCGAAGGAGAAGCGGTCCTGTCCGATGTTATAAAACCAAATATCGGTGTTTACCTCCTGAGCATATTTCAACAAAGACTCGGAAATGCCCAATCCATTATTTATTGTTGCGGTCTTTAAATAAGGAAAGATCTCTTTATCGTTCTTCCCGTTAAAATATCCTGTTACATTCAATCCCGCATCTTTAAGGATTCCTGCGGCATTCTTTATTGAATCAATCCCCTCTCCGCCCGAATTGGAAACCTCATCAGCTAATCCAATCAAAATCTCATTACCTGTTAAATCTTTAGCTGAATTATTAATTTGCTTAAACGCAGATACGAGCGCTTTGTTAAAAAGATCGTTCGAATCTTTTGTCCTTTCCTTGATATGCTTAAAGACAGAAATCAACCCATATCCTGAAATAGGCTTATCAAAACCAAAATGTTTATAAACATGTAAAAACTCGTCAAAAAAATTAGAATCTAAAGAAGCATCTCCATTGGGGTCAATTTCTTTTATTTTAGGAGCCAGGCTTAAAGCGAGCGTATTCATCCCGTGATCTCTTATGTCCTTCAATTGCCCCTCAATAGCTGACCAGCGCTGTGTTTTTGTTTCTTCATACCAGTCATATTGAGGCGGCATGGCATAAAACAAACCGATGGGAATATCCAGGGCACTCAATTCAAATGGCAACACTTTTGCCTCGACGTCAAAAGACCCAACCGCTGCGGCAGCATTTACCTCAGCGCCTTCCTTATATGGATATATCTTAATTTTGCCCTTATAAGTACCCGGTGGCGTTCCGTTAGGGACATGGACAGTTATCCATTGATATCGCGTTAAACCTGATAAACCGTCAAAATCAGCAATATCTCGCAACAACTCTCCTCGAATGGCATAGACATTAGACCCGCTAAGTTTTAATTTATATTGAACGGTTCGTATTCGTATATTCTCAGCAGAGAAAATCTGTCCGTTTTCCGACACAAGGTCTTCAGCTTTAACGATAAACGAACCATCTTTCTTCAGAGGATAAAACCCTAAAACAAACGGCTCATATTCTCCTTGAGAAATCGCTAGTTTTATAATATTGTTAATCTGACTTGGATTAGGTGTATCATAGGGAAGCAACGGCTCATTAAAATCTTTGATAAACGGGATAAAACTTTTCTCTGCAAATTTTTGCGCCAAATCAGTACTAAGCTTTTCTTTATTAACGCTTGTCTCAACATATGTGGCGTCGATAAACTCTTTTCTCTCTTTGTCCAATTCTTTTAAAAACTTCTGAACCTCGCCATCCTTGTTTAAAGGAGCAACTATTAAGGCGGAGACCGTGTTTGCATAGCCATTGGCCGGGTCAAACGAAAGCGATAACTGTCCTCCTTCCACTTTTACCTCAAATCTTCGCCAGACAAATCGCTTCTGTATATATTCGTTAAAAATATCTTCGCCGGGCTTATCCTCAAGCGATAAATTTTTATAATAGTATTCTTTAAAAAATTTTTCCGCCGACATTGCTTCATCTATGACAATCTTCCCATTGGCCATAACCTTACGATACGTATAATTCTGATAGTATTCCCAGAATCCTGGATCCTCGAGCATGATATAAACAACATAATCCCCATTCTCTACATCAACCTTAAATGGACCGCCTCCTAATACCCAATCGCGAAACAAAGGGTCTGGATATTGCCGGTCTTCAGCCCTCAACCCCCAAATGTTTTCCCACCCAAATCCTAAATCCTTACTATAAGCCGTTTTATCTGTTACCTGGCCAAACCCTGGCCAAACCGGCGACGACTCTTTACCGAAATCAAAACATTTCATTCCGCCTATTTTCGCCACATCCGATTTATCCAGGCGAATGTTATCAAAATAAAGAACTGTTTCTTTGTCTGGATTAATTAAGAAAATAACCAACTCCATAATCTGTGTAATATCGATATTGCGGCTCTTATCATTTGTTTTAAGCCCTGTTATATTAAGGATAAATTGACTTTTGCCCGGCTTAAACGCAAATTGGCCGTCATATCTACTCACATAGTTATGCCCACCGGGAACATCTTTAATAAGAATTCCAAATTTAACAACCTCGCTCGATGGATTAAAGACATCAAATTTAAGAGTGTCATACCCGGACCAATCAGAAGGAAGGTTTTTGGAAGATAATCCCGGATAACTTTTTTTAGGATATGTTACCTTAAGACATTTTCCCGACGCGCAATTTTCATCAGAAACCACCTCATTCTTTACCCCGGACCAACCGACAGGGTCATCCCCCTCAAAAGAGCTAAATATTCCTGAATTTTTTGAAAAAGATTTTTTCTTAGTATTAGAACCTTCAGCCTTCACGCTTTTTGATTTCTCTAAACGGATATTGTCAAAATACAAAGTGGTGTTCTGACCGGGATTAACCAAAAAAATCACCAGATCCATTACTTGGTGGATATCCATTGGACGGCTTTTATTATTGGTCTTGAGACTTTTTATATCGAGAGAAAAGTCATTCATACCAGGCTTAAACGCAAATTGACCATCATATCGATTGGCATAACTATGCCCACCTGGAATGTCCTTAATAAGCACGCCGAAATTGACCACAAAATTCTCAGGATTAAAAACTTCGAACTTTAGAGTATCGAAACCAGACCAATCCGCTGGCAAATTTTTTGCTTCTAAGCCTGGATAGCCGCCCTTAGGATAAACAACCTCTAAACATTTTCCTTCAGCGCAAAACTTATTAGATACTATTTCAATTTTTAAGGCGGTTCCATCCCAAGAAACTACATCATGGCCCTCAAACGTGCTAAAAATATTTCCTGCAACATTTGGAGCTGTTGTCTTCTTTCCAGAGTTCACGCTTGAGGCGTGACACTTTAGACCTTTCATCATTTCAGGAACAAAACTGGAGAATATAATTCCTGCAACAAATCCCGCAAAAAACATCATTAATGGTTTTCTCATGAGACAATCCTTGGGTTAAAGATTAACGTATAAATTTCAATATATTTTTGCGTCATTGATTCGACGGAATATTCTTTTTTAACCAAATCTTTAGCATTCCGCACCATCTTTAACGCAGACTCAGCGTCATTGTTTCTGTTTTTAATCACTGTCATAATAGCCGCTGCCAACCCGGCGACATCTTTAGGATTAACCAATATCCCCGTAAAGCCATCCTTAATCAATTTAGGAATATCTCCGACAGGTGTTGCTATAACAAGAACCCCGGCGGACATCGCTTCAAGAAGAACCATTGGAAGTCCTTCGGATAACGATGGCATAACCAGGACATCAATAGCGCCAAGGACCGATTTAATATCATCACAAAAACCTGTAAAAATTATATTTTTTGAAATGCCTAGTTCATTCACTAATTCCTTTAAATCTTTATCTAAAGCGCCATCTCCGGCAACTAAGACTTTGAGTGGAAAATTCTTATTCGTCTGCAATATATTAGAAACGGCACGAAACAAATATTCATGACCTTTTTGTTGAGCTAGCCTTCCCACAATACCAAGAACAATATTGCTCTGTTCCAGGCTAAATTTCATTCTACTTCTCGCCTTTTCCTCTTTTCCCCCTAGATGAGAAAAACCATCAACATCAATCCCATTCGATATAACCGACAGCTTCCCTTTATTAAAAAGGAACGGACGAACTTCATCCGCAACAGGATCAGAAACGGCAATAATACGATCAAAAAAATTAAACAGAATCCCCTCAATGAATTCATAACCCCTAAGCTTAATATTCCCATGCGTCCACAAATGATTGGTTGATACCCTGTTGACTTTTAATCCCAATGATGCCAATAAGCCAAAAGCACTCGCCTTATAATCATGCGTATGAATAATAGAAAAACACTCTTCTTTCAGCATTTTTCTAATTTTCCTGATCGCTACGAAATCAAACAATCCTTTGCAATCAATGCTAACGGCATCAAGCCCCTTAAGCCGTGCTCTATCAATCAACTCAACATGAGGATTCTTGAAATTATTAATACACAGGACTCTATTGACCATGTCTTTTGATTTTAAAGCCTCAAGAAGTCCTAAAATAACCCCTTCCGCGCCATAAAACCCGCCGGAGCTACGAAGATGCAAAATTTTTAATCGTTGTTCCTTTTTCATGATTTATTATCTTTCACCAAAAATTTCTCAACTTCAGTTCTTACTGTTCTTGTAAAATTTTCTCTGTCAAATTTCTCTTCAGCGATTTTACGAGAATTGTCGCCGAACCGCTTTAAAATAGATCTGTTTTCATGCAAATAGTTAATCTTCTGGGCCCAATCTTCCTCCGTGCTGTCATAGGGCATCAAAAATCCATTTTTTCTGTCTTTCACAATATTTGAAATCCCACCAACATCCCGAGCCATAACAGGCAATCCACAAGCTAACGCTTCTGCTAAAACCAAAGCTAATTGATCTCTTTTCGTTGGAAAGACAAATAAATCTGTCTGCTGAAAAAATATCGGCATCTGGTCATGAGGGATTTCACATCTTAAAACAACACCTTCAGGAAGATCCTTTTTCCTCATATCCTTATCATTTGTCACAATGGTAAGGACATAAGAACCTGACAAATAACGCGAATAAAGAGTTAACAAAAAATCGCCCCCTTTGCGCATAAAATCATTTCCAACAAAAAGGAGCTGGAATTTATCTTTTTGCGGATAATCTTTGTCCCGTCGCCAAACTTTAAGATCAAAACACGGATAAATCGTCTTGATCTTTCTTGGAGAGATTGAAAAATGTTTTATTAGTGACTGGGCACACCAATCTGACACCGGCAGAAAGAACGCAACACGATTAAATAATCTTCTATAAAGAAATTTAGATAAAAAAGGTAGCAATCTAGACCGCAATCTTTGAAGAAAACCATTGGATGATTTTAAAATCATTTCTTGGGCTAACACAGGTGTTGTATCAAGTATCAGAATAAAAGGGCATTCTTTGAACAAAAATATAAGCGCATTTACAAATTCAAACCCGTTAATAATAACCAGGTCAAACTTATCAAATTCCCGGATGTCCTCCTGTAATTTCTTTTTCGCGACATAAACCGTTTCCCAAGTAGAGCTGAAACGCAACCACATCGGTCTAGGGAATCTAATATAATCTTCATCTGTAATATCCAGATACACGAAATCAACATCCTTAATCTCTGACAATGCATGCCGGTACATTTGAGAAAAAATCTTATTTCCCAAAATTTGGGATAGGACCACCAATGCCTTTTTATTAACTATTTTCATTTAGCCTTTATTTCCTTATGCTTTTAATAAAACGCGCTGCTCTTTGCGCATAGTAATTTTTATAAAACCGATGCGTGCCGACAAAATGAAGCACTGCTGAGGCGTTGTAATCAACATCGGATTTGCCATAAAAGATCGCATATTTCGGATACGGCAAGATCTTGGACTTAGGAGTATCCGCGATCAAGCAACAAACAGCGATCTGTTCTGACCCCCAGCTATGCCATAATTGGCCAAAAACTGATTCCATTTCTTTAGATAAACCTTCAACTTTTCCTCTCGAAATCGAGCTTTTGGCAAAAGCATTAAAACCACCGCTGCCTTTTAAATATAAACGACGCTGGTAATTAGTTATCTCATTTAATCTTGCCTCAAAAACAAACTGAAATGCCTGATTAGAAAGATTCTTTCCCGCATACTTTGCTTTTTCTTCAAGGAAGACTTCTTCCATGGTTTGCACTTGTTGATTTTCTTTTAATCCCATAATAAAACTCTGATTATTCTTTAAACATTCAACAACATCAGGAATCGCCGCTTGAGTTAACATGTCCGCATCAAGAACAAGCACTTGTTCAAATTGATTATGGTCGGCAGCAAACAACAACCGCTCCCAGCACCCGCCTTTAGGACAGATGGCATTAGGAATTTCATCAATATGGACAATCTTTATTTGCGGGATATGATTCTTAAATAGTTTAATATGAGCATCGCTTAATGAGCCGTCGTTAATTACGGTAAAAGAGCCTATTTTAAAATGATGATAAAACGACTTTGCAGCGACCAAATACATGCACACATCTCTTCTAGAAACTAAACTTAGAATTAAAATTCCATCTTTTTTTGTTTCTATGGGCGGCGTCTTAAAGATGTCCTGACAATAAAAATAAAAACGCGTTCTATTAATCCACGCAGGAATAGAATATTTCCAGATAGACGATAATTTACTTAACATTTAAACTCCTTAATCGATACCCCATCGATCATATTTTTGAAATATTCACAATATTTCTTTGAGGAGAAACTTTCGCTAATAACATCAAGGCTTTCTTTTCCCATTTTCTGGGTCAACTTATCGGAGGAAAGAAATCGTTCTAATTTTTCAGATAAACTATCTACATTCTCCGATTCAAACAGAAATCCATTTCTCTCATCCCTTATTATTCCCGGGATACCTCCCACGCGAGAGCCAATAACCGGTTTTCCACAAGACATAGCCTCCAAAAGAACGCATCCCATGCCTTCCTCTCTCGAGGGCAAAACAAAACAATAACAATTTAAAAAATGGTCTCTTAACTCATCATAAAAAACAGGTTTTAAAAATTCTATCCTTTCATGCCATATCCCTAACCGTTTCTTAGCTTCTTCTTGAAGCTCATGTCCCACAAACCTTAAAGTGAAATCCGGATAACGATCGGCAATTTTCTCAAAAGCTTTTACTAAAATATCCACGCCCTTACGATGAAACGGGAACCCAACGCAAAGGATATAATTCCCGAAAGTTGCCGCTTTTTCTTGAAAGAAATGTGTTGGAACATAGTCATTGAAACAATATATTTTTTTTCGCTCATAACGCGGCTCTAAATCGATCCTTTGATTTTCAGTTAAAAGCTTAATTCCATCTGCAAATTTTAAAGTAAACGATCTCAAAAGCTTATACATAAAAGCTTTTAATCGTATTGCTGCTGTTGCACCTTCTTCCATCTCTAAAGCCTTTGCCAAGTTACTGTTATTCAACTCAACTATTAATCGACTTTTTAACCGCCATTTTAATAAAACACCTAAAACTCCTGTAAAAACAGGATCATAACAAACGATCACATCAATATTCTTTAAGCTAAAACCTTTAGATAAAACAAAGAAAGCTAACTTCAGCTTCCCTTTTAGGCCCTTCCCGGGATTGAGCGATGCTAAAAAATTGAAATCTCCTATTTTATAATCCTTAAACTTTGCATTTGTGGTCCAGCTAAATATAACGCCAGAAGAATTTTCAGATAACATCTCAAAACGATGAAAAAAATTAGGAAGGTCTGGCCGATACGTCGGACCCGGAAAAATGTACAATATTTTAGGTTTATTTTTGATTTTAAACTCCCCTCTCGCTAAACAAGTCCTCATACTTCTTTATCATTAAATTAAACGAAAATGCTTCAACATTCTTGGCAGCATTTGCCGTTAGTCTTTCCCCAAGCCCTCTATCATTTATCAACAAAACAATTTTATCTCTTAAATCATCCGGAGAATTTGGCTTAACCAAAATGGCATTTTGTAAATTTATAGCTATTTCATTATTTCCTATGACATCTGATGCCACGACGATTTTTTCTGCGGCCATGGCTTCCAATAAACTAAAAGGAAGCCCTTCGAAATGGGAAGGAAGACAATAGATATCGATCATGTTCATAAGTTGCGGAATATCTAACCTTGGCTCAAGAAATATAAATTTATCGTTTAAACCTAAAATATTTACCAATTCCTTGCTTTCTTTTAGCGCCGGTCCATTTCCTGCAAAAACGACTCTAAAATGATTAAGCTTATCTTTTAGCAATTGCGCTGCTTTTATTAAACATTCGTGATTTTTTTGCTTCCTAAAATTCGCAAAAAGGCCAATAACAATCTCATCCTGTGCAATACCTAATTCAGCCCTCATCTTTATTCTTAACTCTTTACTTTTGGCTCTTCTAAATATCTCTACATCAACGCCATTTAATATTTTTACAATCTTTCTTCTTGGCAAACCCATTTCTTTTTCAAAATAATCACAGACCCCTTGGGAAATCCCTAAGGCATAATCAACAAACCTTAGGCAAAACTTAACAATAATCAAAATCTTTGGTGTAACATGAGGATCCAAATCAAGGCGCGTATGTTCAGTGTGAATCCAGCGAACTTTATTAAACAACTTAAACGATAATAACCCTTGGATTAATGGCAAAGTATGGTGTGAATTTACGACCTGAATTTTATGTTGTCGTATAATTTGATTTAAAAACTTAACAACCGAAATTTTAGATATAATCTTATCTTTATTTATGACGTAAAAAGGGTGCCCTAGCTTTAAATACGAGTCCTCATATTTCCCACTAAAAAAAACACACAAGATAGGATTAAACATGGATTTATCAATATTTTTTATAATATCAAAGACGAGCTTTTCAGACCCGCCGGTATCAAAAGTCGGAAGAACGAATAAAATATTTATTTTTTCCTTATTCATTTCTTTGTTCTCAATGCTGATTGATCTATAGTTAAATGACTCAAAAATTGATCCAATAAGACTGCAAAAGCTACAAGGTAATACAACACCCAGTTATAAGCCTGCGATAAAAATATCCCGCTCGCACAATATCCACAAAGCCCTACAATGTTTGCTTTCGCGAATAATTCAATTTCTCTAACCGCAGGGTTCGTATCTTTCATCTCTTGTGCCGCTTTTGAGACCTTGTTAAATGTCTTAAATGTTGAAAAAATCAGGATAAGAAAAACTATCAAGCCTGGAATTCCCATCTCCCCACCAACCTGAACAAACATATTGTGTGATGCGCGCCTCATCCCAGGAACGTCAATCGCCCCTTCTGGTCGATAAATAACAAACGCTTCGCCAAAATTTCCGACTCCAACGCCGAAAACACGATCTTTCATCATATTTAGACCAGCTTTCCAGGCATCCAACCGACTAATGGCGGCCGCATCATCTACAGAAGCGGCTTGAATGGACATCATCCGATCTTTATAATCCTGCGGCGCCATATTCCATCCAACCAAGATCACAATGGCGACAGCTAAAGCGGTCACAATCTTTTGTTTGCTTATTAGCCAAAAAGCAAAAAACATACCCGCGATCCCAAATAACCCTCCTCTGGATTTAGTCAAAACAAAAGCACCTAAAAATAGCCCCATAACAGCGATATGAACAATCTTTCTCACAAATCCTTTCTTAACAAAAATTCCATAAAACAAAAACGGGATCAGCATAATAAGACCTAAAGACAAATCATTAGGGTCGCCAAATAACGCGCCGCGGAAAGACCCAAACAACCGCCCACCGTCATAATCTTTCAATGACATAACAACAATAAAAACCATGGATAAGATCATGGCCCACACCAATATTCGGCATTTCCTAACGGTAGTAGCCAGATTAATAATCAAAAAGTAAGCTAAAATTACTTTTAAAAAATCTCCAACGACCTCAACAGCATTACTTATCCAAATGGATGTTGTGACGGATAAGCACATCATCCCAAAGAAAAACAGCAAAAGCTTTGATAAGTGATGTTCAAACAGAACGATCTTTTCCTTTATTTCTTGGTGAAAGAATAAAAGGATAAATGTGACAAGGGCAATTAATCGGGTCAAATGCACGGATGAAAGCGCCGGATGAAAAATCCCTGGCCTTAAATAAAGTAAAACAGTAAAAACATATAGTCCGATAAAAGGATTACGTATGATCAAAAAGATGATCACCAATCCAATGAGAAGCATAAAAAATAAAATCAACAAATCCATTTATAATCCCCTTCGTTTTCGTTTCCAATACGAAATCCATTGATCCGGCAAAAAACTACCTAACCAATATCGATAATAAACCAAATTTAACGGGCAACGATTAATGGCCTCCTTAAAAAAACGGCGCGAGGGCTTAAGCTGTCCTTGATGCATCAACTGATAACCCAAATCAAAATAAGGCTGCGCCAAACGGTTTTTCCATTCTAAATCGGACACCTTTTCTAGTTCCTTCGGATTATTTTTAACAAAATTTTGAATAACCATAACTTCCGAGGGGTCGAAGTTCTTACGATCTTCCTTCATAATATTAGAATCATGCTGACGATATCGTGCCAAAACATTTTTTACTGCCCCTATTTGATGTTTTTGAGCAACACGTAGCCACAAATCGTAATCCTCTCCTATGCGCAGCCGCTCATTAAACCCATTCATTTCTTTAAAAAGATTACGCCTCATAACAACCGTTGATGTCCAGATAAAGCATCTTAACAACAACTCCGGGAGAACATTTCCTTGAGGTAAAACCTTATAATAATTTGCCAGCACATCCGACACGCAAGAGCCGCGATCATCAAATGATTCATAAAGACTATATACAAGCGAAACATCTGGAGTCTCATCAAGAAATTTTATTTGCTGTTCCAATTTATAAGGCAGCCAAAGATCATCACTATCCAAAAATGCGATCCATTCCCCCGAAGCATGCTTTACTCCAAAATTCCTAGCCGCAGCCGCCCCTTTATTTTCACAAAAGAAGCATTTAATCTTCCCCTGATATGCCGACTTATAATCATTAAGGACTTCTTTTGTATTATCTATTGACCCGCCGTCTACAACAACCACCTCAAAATCCGTATATGTTTGCTGAAAAACGCTATCAAGAGCATGTTTTAAATACTGTGCCCGGTTATAAGTTGGAATAATTACGCTGACTTTCATCATTGGTTTCATTTCTTCCTATTCAGTGTCATTAAAACTATGCACGCAAGGAAATTTCTCCACACCAAAAATCTAAATGGATTTAAAATTATGCTTTTAACAGCATAGGATAATGCTTTGTCATACATTTTCTTTTTTGAACGATAAAAATAGCTTAAATAAAAATAAAATTGAGACAAATTTCTCTTAAAAACGCCAAAAACTTCAGAACAATCAGACATAGCTAAGAGCTTTTCAAACATTCTTATATTGCATAAAAGGCTCGTTTCATGACCTTTTGTTAAAGTGCTATCTTCTCTATAATAAATTGCTAACGCCTCATTAATGTATACAGATCTCTTCCCTTTTAGGATCTCAAACCATAAGAAAACATCTTGAGCGCTAGGCAGATCAAGCGCAAATCGTAATCCTGAATCAAAGCATGTGCGTTTCATCATAATGGCCTGGGTGCATATTGGATACGGAGAGAAATCAAAAAATTTTTTATAAAAATTACCGTCTAACACATATTCCTCTCCATCGCTTCTCTCAATATTTTTTCTAAAAGCTTTCAAAAAATCAGTATTTTTTAACCAATAACCATCAATCTTATTGCGAACAAAAACGTCTGAAAAAACAATATCAATATCCGGATGACGTTTTAAGCTTTCAACTCTCTTAGAAATAGAATGGTTACTCAAAGTATCATCACTATCTAAAAAACAGATATACTCTCCTCTCGCAATATCGATACCTTTGTTTCTTGCAGCGCTAACCCCAGAATTTTCTTGATATTCAAAGATAATTTTCTTTTTAGGAAACCTTTCAGCAACTTTCAGCACAACATCTTTTGTCCCATCAGTAGACCCGTCGTCAACAACAATAATTTCCAGATTTTCATATATCTGAGAAAACAGGCTATCTAAAGCCCTGGCTATAACATGCCCATTGTTATATGTCGGGATAATAACGCTGACTAAAGATTGATTCTCCACCTTAATTTCCTTTTCTTTAAACATCTAAAGACAAACTGTCATATAATTCTGCTTTGTATCGCTTCCAAGCCTGTCCCTGATAACTAAAAATCGATTGAGCGAAAGAAAACATTTTAGCCTTATCAAACTGAGAAAATGCTTTCTCAATATCCGTTTCTAAATTGTCGACATTATTTATCAAATACGCATTGGCTTTTGTTTTCTCAAAAATATTTTCTTTCTCACATTTAATATCAGAGTTATATAGCAATATCATGGGT
Source organism: Candidatus Omnitrophota bacterium (assembly GCA_015233405.1). GTDB lineage: Bacteria > Omnitrophota > Gorgyraeia > Zapsychrales > Zapsychraceae > JADFXT01. Next base: position 37,553 of record JADFXT010000013.1, read on the forward strand.
CTCAATAAATGAGGAAAATACAAACTTAAACTGGTAATGTCTGAAATAAGGATGTCTGCGTTGGCCAACAAAAAAAACGGATCCCGCCTTTCGTATAAAACGAACACATTCTTATGTTCAATGGCTTTTAATTTCTGTTCCCAATCAATCCCGCCGGAATATTCTTTAACATAATTGTTATGATGAATTGTTAATACGACATTGTACTTTTCTGCTAGTTTGGGTATTTTCTTAATCATCTCAAGCCCAAAGCTCTGGATAAGCGAATCAGACCCCCAGGTTGAAACAATCATTACTGTTTTCCTTGAGAAGTCCAATCCAGCGTCTTTAAATATCTCCGACTTTAACGATATATATTTATCCATTTCATCTAACAATAAATTCCCTACAACTCTGACCCGCGAATGGAATTCAGGATAGCAGCGTTTAACCCGAGCAAGCTCGTTCTCGCTTCCAACGAATATTTTGCTATAGATGATTTCTCCTTTAATATTTTTGGAGCGCGATCCGTAGACATACGATTCCCCAGCTTCAAAAGCTTTACCGCCACCTCCTGCTCCATGGCCCACATAGATTTTCAAACAATCTTTTCTGACATTAAATCCATGATCGGGATATACAACCAAATCCCACTTGAAATAATTCGCCATGAACTTGTTTACGGTTTTTAAGAAGTACTTTCTCTTAATTTGTTCTAAATCTTCTGGCTTAAAACGTTCAGGCCGATAAAATAAAAACCACAGTCTCAAACGTTTATCCTCTTTTAATCGTTCATATATCGGGCGGACATAGCTAAACATGGTGCGGTTAATAACAACAAACAAAATATCTTTCTTTTTCTTTAATCTTAAAAAGAAAGATTCTAGGTAAAGATACGCTGCTTTCAAGAAAACCATTATTCTCTGTTTTTCCATTTCAAAAATGTGTTATTAAAGACCCTTTGTAAATATTCTTTTTCTTGTCTGTCAAATCCGCCGAAATAAATAATAATGAAAAAGAAAACCACGCTTGCAAGAGATAAACAGGCGACACTTAAATAATTCGCTTTTATGAAAGGACTTAAAACGATCCTCTCAACAGCAATAACTGACCAGGAGATCAAGATGATTTTTAAAAGCAACCCGATATATTTATAAAATGAGATTTTGAGTTGACGGCAAGTGTAGGCCGGCAGGATGAAGATCTTAACGACGAGCATAGGGATTGCCGTTCCGAGAGCGACTCCAGCTATTCCATAAGAACGAACAAAAATCAAACTCAAGATTAAATTCGCTAAAGCTTCTAAAAACCCAGTAACAGCTAAAAATTTATGTTTGGAGATGCCATAAAGCATTTGTCCTGCGGGCGATTGCATTAAATCTAATGAAGTTGCAAATAACAAAATCAGCATAATTTCATATGCCGACACATATTCCGCACCAACCCACCGCAGGATAAATACGCGTCCGAAAACAAAAAGCATACCAGCGACTAAACAAGATAAATATCCGCTTATTTTTATCATAAACCAAAACTTTTCGCGGATAGCGTTGAAATCATTCTGTCCCTCCCACTGGCTAAATATGGGCATAACTATTCCCACGGCATTATTTAAAAACTGCCTGTAATACCCTATCAAGCGCGCCGCCACAGAATATAACGTTACCGGGCTAAGCCCCATAAAGCCTGCGATGACAAAATTATCTATGTTAAATTTAATGTTCCCGGAAACATTAGCGATAAAAGAATAAACGCTGTAATGGAACAATTTCTTGATTTGCGGCTTATGAAGATATGTAAAGCTGAATCTCAAATACGGCGCGATCCGTAATGAAATAAAGAAACACGCAATATATCCGGCCACATCCGTTAAAAACATGATCATGGCAAAAGCAAAAAGTTTATACCCATGCCCAATAAAAACAATGATCAAAAATGTTCGAATGACGAGTTTGACAAGATCAACATAAATGCTCAGATCCCAACGCAGGTGACTAGAAAATATCGCCCAAAAAGAACGCATGGGAAACCCGATGGCTAAAGTAAGGCCGGTCATGATAAGAATCATCCGGAATAACCCGATTTCAGACGGGTCTTTCAGAAAAAGATGCCCCAGCATCGCCGCGCCAAAAGAAATGATCAAAGAGGCTATTCCAATGAGGCTAAAAACAATTAGCGAATTATTAACCACACTATTTACTTCCTCGTAATCATTAGTCCCCAACGCTCGAGACATATAGCGCTGAACAGCCGAACCCAAACCAAGATCAAGCAATCCATAAAATCCAAAAACAGCTCCTAAAAGCAACCACAATCCGTACATGCGATTTCCCAGATGCAAAATCAAAAACGGCATCATATAAAGCGATACTAATGTAGTCGCGAAAAAATTGACAACCCCTAGAAATGAGCCAGTCATTAATCGTTTGGATTTATTCATTTAACCTTCCTTATTTTCTTAATAATCGCAGGAACCCCGACGGCTGTTGCATTATCCGGTATATCTTTAAGAACAACCGCATTAGCTCCTATCCAAACATTATTACCAACCTTAATCCCGCCGATCACCTTTGCCCCAGCGCCGATATAAACATTATCCCCAATCGTAGGGACAGCATCATCATGACCTTCGCCTTTCTGCCCGATGGTCACCCCCTGACTGACATTACAATTCATTCCCATCTTAACCTTATGATGGAAAATAACCGTCCCAACATGGCCAATATACAATCCAGGGCCGATATCCACATTGGCAGGCAAGCGCACGCCAAGAAACATTTCAGAAAAAACACTTAACAACATACAAATAAGACGAAAAATCCATTTGATAATCGGAATATTGATCAAAAATAAGAATCGGCTTAATCGATAAACCAAAGTTGCCCAAAGGCCCAGCTCAAAGATAGTGTAAAAAATATCCCTCAAGCTAAAGATATCCCAGCGGTCCAGATCTTTTTTAAAATACAATATTTGTTCAATCATTTTATTTCGCGATCTTTGAAATATTATTCCAATGTCTTCTGCCATGCCCAGGAATCCTTAAGCGATTGCGCCAAAGTTCTCTCGGAGTGCCAATCTAATATTCTTTTTGCTTTATCACAACTCGCATAAAGAGCCTCTACATCGCCTTCTCTTCGAGGCCCGATGACATAATTCAACTTTATGCCCGTTACCTGTTCAAAGGTCTTAATAACTTCCATGACGCTGTTGCCTTTTCCTGTGCCCAGGTTAAAGACGTCATAAAATCCTTTTCCTTTTGGGATATCTTGTTTCTTGCTTAGATATTCCAAGGCTTTAATATGTGCTTTGGCTAAATCAACCACATGAATATAGTCACGAATCGGGCTGCCATCCGGCGTATTATAGTCATTGCCGTACACAACCAACTTTTCCAACTTTCCTGCAGCTGCCTGTGTTACGAATGGGACCAAATTGTTAGGTGTGCCTATCGGAAATTCCCCTATTTTTGCGCTCTCATGAGCTCCAACAGGATTAAAATATCGAAGGGAAACGGCTCTTAGCTGATCACCAAGACAAACAAGCTCTTTGATGAGATCTTCGCAAATCTTCTTTGTTTCTCCATAAGGAGACGTGGCTTTCTGTAACGGAGTTTCTTCTGTGGCTGGCAATTTATCCGGCTGGCCATATACGCAGGCGGAAGATGAAAAAACCAGATATGGAATCTGATAGTCTGTGACAACTTTCAAAATCACCTTCATGGCCCCGACATTATTAGTATGGTAAAGCTGCGGCCTTTTAACTGACTCTCCGACAGCTTTTAAAGCAGCGAAATGCACAACCCCTGTTATCTCAGATTCTTTGTCAAAGACGGAACGCATGAAATTCTCGTCGCAGCAATTTCCTTCATGGCAAGGCACATCAAACCCTAAAATATCTTTTAGCCTTTCAATAACATCTTTTCGCGAATTGCAAAAATTATCGATAATAACAGGCTTATAGCCTGCCGTTGCCAATTCAACAACTGTATGTGAGCCAATGTATCCGGCTCCGCCGGTGATTATGATTTTCATAATAAAGATATCCGTTCAACATGGAGCCTCATAAATACCTATAAATATATTCCGGCAAATGATATTCAATATTGGTCAAAACATGGCCCAATATGGCTGAATGTGATTGATGTAATTTTTCAAGGGCCCGTTTTACCACTCCTCGTTGCGTGCTACCCGCCTTAACCACCAATATTAGCCCATCTACCAAGCGGCCTAAAATGCTGGCATCGGTGACGGGAATAATCGGAGACGTGTCTATGATGACATGGTCAAATCGATCTTTCATCTCAACAAAAAACTTCCTCATCTCATCCGAAGCCAACAGCTCCGATGGATTTTCCGGAACGCTCCCCGAGGCAATGAAAGCCAGGTTTTCATAGTTATCCAGCTTAAAAACGACATCTTCCATTTTTGCGACACCGGTCAATATTTCAGATAATCCCACTGGTTGCTTGACTCCTAAATATTTTGCGATCCTCCCTTTTCTTAGATCCGCATCGATAAGAAGAATTTTGGGTTTACTAACAGCTTGCGCCATAGATATCGCAATGTTTAATGACGTGACGGTTTTGCCTTCTCCGGGAAGAGCGCTGGTGATCACAAATGCCTTCGGAGGTTTTCCGTTATTCTTAGACAAAATATTTGTACGAAGAGTTTTATACTGTTCGCTGATTACGGCTTTTGTGTCAAAGTAAGTGATTATGCTGGCATCTATATTGGATTCTTTTATTTTCTTAACAACAAGGTCATCCCTGTTTTTTATCTTGGACATTTTCTCGAGATGATCCATTCGTTCTTCCGCTGCCTTCTTAAGTGCGTCTGTAATCTTCCCCATTATCTATTCCTCTCTCTTCTATTAATTTCCCCGTTAAGAATTCATCAAGGGGTTGTTCTTCTAAACCATTTTTTCAATGAGCATTCCCTCTTCCGCAGGAACATTTTTCACCCCGCCAAGCTGCATTGTAGGAGACTCACCAATGGCCTCACACATTATTTTGCCGGCTATCTGATCTGACTCATAGATGTATCCGGATAGTAAGGCGCTGTCACATATTTGATTGATGAGCCTGGGAACTCCTTTTGAAAATTCATAGATAAGTTCAAACGCTTCCGGAGTAAAGATCTCTTGAGCTTCATCTCCCCTCGCAACATTAAGCCTGTGCCGGATATAATTAATGGTTTCTTCTCTATTTAAAGGGCTCAGGTCATAATACACTGCGATTCGTTGGCGAAGCTGCTCTAGCCTAGAGAGAGCCAATTTCTTTTTTAATTCAGGTTGCCCAATGAAAACGATCTGAATTAACTTTTCATTTTCAGTCTCTAGATTTGACAGCATTCTGACTTCTTCAAGAACAGAAGGAGTTAAATTCTGGGCCTCATCAATAATTAAAACAACGTTGTAGTCATTTTTTAGCTGTTCAATTAAATAATTATTGATATGAAAAAGCAACTTCGCCTTCGAACCTGGGGTGTAATCAATTTCCAGATCATCCAAAATAGACATAAGCAAATCTTTTCCGCTGATGTGCGTATTGGTAATCAAGGCAGTTCTTGTCCTTATGCTTAATTTGTTTATAAGCTTTCTGCAGACGGTTGTCTTTCCGGAACCAATGTCGCCGGTCAAAACAACAAAACCTTTTCTTTGATTAATCGCATAAAGCAAAGTGTTTAACGCTTCGGTGTGCTGGCTGCTTTCGAAGAAAAAATGAGGGTTTGGTGTTAAATTAAACGGCGGCTCTTTAAAACCATAATATCTATAGTACATACCATTCCCTTTTTTATTGAACAAACTTAGACAATGTCTGCGCAACCATCATGAGCGCAAATCCAGAAATTGACGTTAAAACATATAACCACATGATGCGTTCTTTCCTTATTCTTATAATATCTACGGTGACTATTCTTGAAATTGCTCCGATGAGCGGAACTTCAAAAAATTTAGAAGCCTCCTCGACATCGAGAAAAGAACGATCAAGAAATTCCATAAGAAATACTAAACCCGCGCCGATACCAACACCCAAAATCAACCCGATAAATGTCACCAGCACTTTGTTTGGCTTAGACGGTGTCAACGGCACCCTCGGAGGGTCTAAAATCGTATAACGCGTCCCTTCATTCGACATTTGTAATCGCTGAGTCATCTTTGCGATCTCTAATCTTTCCAAGAGCATGTTGTATATCTTTGTGTTGACGTTTTCATCGCGCGCAACCGCAGAATCCAATTTATCAATCAACATGACCTTATAAATATCTTCCGGTTTATTTTCTGCGGAAAGGGATCCGCTTGATTTTCCTTCTATATTATCTAAAGCTTTCTTTATCTCCGTTATAAGCGGATTGCCGGTTGCCACTTTATTGCTTGAATCTTCCGTATATTCAAGATTTTCCTTCCTCAGTTCTTCTTCTTTGACCCTAAGCTGCTCTCTTAATTGTTTGACAGCCGGATGCATTTCGGTCGAGTCGACCAATAAGGCATTCAGCTGGTCTTTAATAGCAGCGATCTCAGAAGATTTCACCTTTCCTTTATATATGCGCAGCTGTCCTTCCATAAAAACGATCGCATCTGCGGTTTCACCATTCTGAATTCGCAAATTACGATCAATAAATATTTCCGTGATATTTTTGACAACATCCCGAACGTTTAACGGATCTTTACCTAAATAGGAAAGCTGAATAATATTACGGCTTTTCAATCTAATCGACATCTTCTTCCGTATCCCGAGGATAAGATCTTCGTAGTCTTGGCTAGTTTTAACATCTTTATCCATTTTTAACCTCTTGACCAACTCGACCAGACTATTCCACCCCAGCATGGACTCTTTGATCGTATCTACTCGCTGCCCGATGCTGGTCGCTACGGCCAATTTATCAAAAAGAGGATTATCGCTTTTGCCCTCTTCCACAAGGAGTGTGGTTGAAGAACTGTATTCTTTAGGCAAGATCATGCTGGCACAGATCCCTAAAAATAATCCCAATAATCCGGGAATAATGATCAAATGCTTACGCATAAATAATATTTTTAAATAATTTATATATGTCTTTTCTTTTTCTATTGATTCGCTCATAGCTCTCACTTTCGTAGTTTTTAAAATAGACCCGACTTAAAAATAAAAGTTCTAATATTAAAAGGGCGACATAACTGATCGTCCTGCTCCAGCAGCCGTAATTACAGGATTTGTGACAGGTTGTATCACTCTCATGATCTTTGTCATGACAGTCGACGGAATATACAAAGTATCTCCCGGCTTCATCACAAGATTTTCTTTAAGATCACCTTCGTAAAGTAATTTATTAACATCCACGTGCTTAATGACAGGCTGATTCTTAAGCGATGGAGTTATCAGCTTGCTGTTAGAAGCTTTTGCGCTGAGCAGTGGAAGACCGGCTCTTATCAGCGCCTCTCTAACTGTTATAGAGTCTCCTCGCATAAAAACTTTCCCCGGCAGGCCGACTTCTCCAATGACATAAACAACCTTGCTATTATATTCTGCAATTTTCAAAGATATTTCCGGAGAAAAAATGTAAGTTGAAAGTTTTTTCTTGATAAGTTCTGTGGCTTGGTCTTTCTTCAGCCCGGCAAGAGTAATATCTCCCACAAATTCATACTGAATATTGCCTTCATCGTTTATAGAATATTTTCCGCTTACCTCAGGATGCCGTAGAACAGTAATTTCGATGACATCAGTAGCGCCTAAAGTATATTGACTTGCAGCTTGTTCTTCAGTAGCAGCTCCAGGTTCCGGAGCAATTCCTTCGTCCATGAGCATTTTGTTGACATCGCTCTCATTAAGTTTCGGATTCAGGGCTGTTTCTGTCTTCTTCGGCGCTTCTTTTATAGGAGAAGCGTCCTTTGAAAAATTCTGAGAATTGGCATTTCCTGTTAAAAAGGCATAAAAACAGATAAAAATAAACCCAATTACTACGTATTTCCTTGTTATTTTCATAAATTCTCCCTGTATAAATTAATACCTGAAATTATTTCGCTAAACGTCAAAAAGAGCTTCCTTTAATTCTTTAATTAGCTCTACTTCGTGAGGATCGTAAATTCGCCAGCCCCGCCAGTCTCTCTTTGTTTTATTTATTTTTCCGACCTTTTCCCAGCGGGTTAAAGTTTTTGTGCTGACGCCAACTATTTGAGCGACCTCTGTAATAGTTAACCTGTCTTGCACTTGGCCAATCTCCTTTTTCATGAAATTATTAATTAAAATTAACCATCTGGTGAAATATCTTCATTATCCACACATTTAATACAGCAAGAAGTATACCTGTCCAGCACAACGAACAATAAATTTCTTTATATTTATCATAAATCATTGCAATCAAATAAGTTCCAAATTAAAAAAACAATTAGCCGGCACAGTTTATAACTGTCCTATAAAAAACCAGTGTTTAAAGGAATAAACATCCTTGTCTATGACAGACTAGGACTGTACTGTAAAGCCATTGTTTACACGCACTTACATCAATGTTTATTATTATCAACATCTTTTGATCGATTTTTTATCTTAGAAATGAAAAACTGTTGAGATAAATAATTTGTTCTTATTAGACTGTATTCTTGAAAAATCATTTTTCTTTTTTCTTTAAACTTTTTTAAATCACTTTCTTCATCCAAAAATCCGACAAAATTAAATATCTATCTTTTATTATTAAGATGTGGTACGCTTTTTGCATATGCTACGCACTTCATTACAACAACTGCAGAAACAAACCCTTTCCCCGATTATGCAAAAATCCATCGAGGTGCTTTTACTACCTGTTATGGATTTGAATGTCGCCATCGACCAGGAAATCGAAACAAATCCTCTTCTGGAAATTAATGAAGACGAAACAGAAAATTTAAAAACCCAAGCAGAGGATGTCTTTAATAAAATCAAAGCCATTGAATCCTTGCCCAATAATATCCCCAGCAATTACAATAATGACGACGAGGAAAATACTTACGAGCGGCCCATAGTAAAATATATCGAGCTCGAAGAAAACCTTCTAAAGGAACTTAAATATGAGCTGGATGACCCTTTAGAAATCAAGATCGGCGAGCTTATCATAGGAAATCTTGACAGCGACGGATACCTAAAGGTCACCTTAGAAGATATCGCCGAGAGCGTCGGCACAGATAATATTAATCTCGTGGAAAAAGTTTTAACGACAATACAGACTTTTGGGCCTGAAGGAATCGCGGCCAGAGATCTTAAGGAATGTTTGGCTTTACAGGCTAAAAATAAGTGCCCCGACGATCTGAAAACAATCACCGCCCAGATTATTTCCGAGTACCTTCCGGAGTTGGCAAGCAAGAAATACTTACAAATCGCCAGAAAATTAAAGGAAAATATTGAGAAAGTCAAACAGGCGGCAAAGATCATCTCGTCGCTAGACCCAAAACCAGCAAGAAACCTTAGGCCCATTAAAGGCGATATCTATATAAAACCAGACATCACCATATCCAAAGATGATGACTCAGAGATTTACAAGGCGCATGTGAACCGCGAAGGGATTCCCTCCTTACGCATCAATAAGACCTATCAAGAAATGCTCAATAATTCCGCGCTAAAACCTGAAGAAAAAGAATTTATCCAAGACAACATTAAAAAAGCTCTTAATTTCATCCAAAGCATAGATCAGCGAGGAAAAACCATTCACAAAATCGCCGAATATATTTTAGAGAAACAAAAAGACTTTTTTCAAGATGGAATTAGTTCACTAATACCCATGACTTTAGAAGATATCGCGCAAGCATTAGACCGAAACAAATCGACGATAAGCAGAGCCATAAGTAATAAATATATTGATACCCCTCACGGGATGTTCCCTATAAAAGCATTATTTTCACAAGGGATAAATGAACAAGCCAACGGATCCGTTGCGTCGAAAAGCATTAAGGAAGAAATTTGGGGCCTTGTAGAAGAGGAAGAGCCCTCTGCTCCTCTATCTGACAGCGACATTCAAGAACACTTCTCAAAAAAAGGTCTACAAATAGCCAGAAGAACCATTAGCAAATATAGGCAATCGCTCAGGATCCTGCCCTCCAACCTAAGAAAAAATTAAAAAATAACAGCAAATAAATAAAAAGAGCATCTCACGTCAATGAGATGCCCTTTTTACTATTATTTTATATCTCTTAAATCTTCCGTCGTTTAAAGAATGCTCCGAATAAACCTGTGCCGAACAAAATTACCGAGGCTGGTTCTGGTATTGCATTCGTGGTTTCCACCCTTAAAGAAACTCCCTTATTCCAGTAATGGCAATCCGGATCAAATCCAAAACCGAAATTACCGTCAGCATCAAACAAATTAAAACGATCAATTTCACTCTTGGAAAACAAACAGCTGTAATCTTCGACATGCCCGCGCGGACCACCATCTTTATCCGTATAAGTATCGAGAAGAATGTCCGAAATATGTTTATTTTTAGCCCATCGCGCCACACCATCTCCGCTCGACGGGGTATCTCTTTTAACAATTAAACCAGGACTTACTTTGTCCAGAAGGTCTATGTAGAGAACATTCTTTTTATTGTTCCAGTTATTAATATCATCGATTTTTAACGTTATATTTTTTACCGTCTCTCCCGTTACCGGTTTCCAATTAATACCCCAAAGGTAATAGTTATAATGATCCAGGTCAAATAGATTAGCTTGGCGCGGAGTGAGCTCATAAATCGTAGCAAAAGCCTGCGGAATTAAGAAAAGTAAAAATAATGTTGCAATTCCAAACAATAGTACGGTTTTTTTCATTGGACGCTCCTTTTTAATCTGTTTTTTAAAATACTCCTAACATAATAACAGCAACTTTTATGCCACACTTTCCAATAGCACAACGCGCTGGGATTCAATAGTTTACGTTTTAGAGTATTTACAGGGGACTGGTGAAAATGTTTAATTTATATAACACCGTCTAATAATTTAAACATTTTTCACAGAATCGAATAAAAGGAAAGTTTATTTTGCCGTAGGCTTTAACACACTTACAAACATAAAAAAGGCCCTCAGTAACAAGACTACTACTGAAGGCCTTCTTTCTATAAAATAACTAAAGGCCCCAAAAGGCATCATGACATCGGTTTTCTTTAAAAAGCTCAACTTTGCGAATGGTTTTTAATTTTTTATCAGAAGCGCCAATTGTTAGAACATACACGCCCTTGTTTGGGCCATTATTTATTTCATAAGACCATTCTTCACCGCCCCCGCTTGAAGCGGTCGCCGTTTTCCCCCACAATGTTAAGATTTCATTTTCCGTCATACCTACAGCGATCTCCTTGCCATCTTCATTGGTAAGCGAAGAAAGAAGCTTAATATCTTTGCGAGACAATTCATCCTGACAGATACACCCACCTAAAATAAGAATTAAGAAAACTAACATAAAAACTTTCTTCATATTTTCCTCTCCGTAACTAAGCTCAGGAAATGCTTGAATTATGAGGACAGACATAAAATTCTGGAAACACGTACTTTATTCCATCCTATTTAGTACGTGCCCCCGGAATTCTTACACCCTGCACTCGCACCCCTTGGCCTTGAGCCGCTTTATCTGCTCGCGTTTAGGAGTAATGAGCACGGCCTGCATACGTTTCCCGACGGCAAGGCGCTTGTCTAAAGGACTCAAATGGCCATAGCCCCGGCGCTTCATTTCCGCAACAAGTTCCTCATGACGTAAAAAAAGCGCCTTAAGTTTTCCCTTCCACCGCAGCGTTTCCGGGTGACGGGAATAGCCCTTTCGCCCTTTGGTGATGACGACCCAGATCGCGTGAAGTTCACGGTGCTCACCGAGCAGATGGTTTCGGCACAATTTTCGTGCAGCGATGTCCCAGATACGCATAATATTTTCTTATCCAAAAATTATGGGGACATGTACCGAACTCTCTTAATCAGGTACGTGTCCCCGGAATTTGTCGCCGGATTTTTTAACGTAGGGGCAGACATGCCGTGCCCCTACAAAGCCAGCAATCTCACCCTAAATCCTAAGAATCTCTTGTGGCAATAAGATCAGCATCTGTATCGAGAAAATTTTTAACAATTACATCCCCTACTTTAACCGCTTGTGTGATCTTGAGCTTTTTGATTTCATCAACGGCAACCATCATAAGCCTTTTGGGAATAGCTTGACTTGTTTTAACAGGGACCATCTTTAAAGACAACCCTTCCGCAAGCACAACCGATGTCAAAATCCTCGTCGGATTTTCGATCTCGGCCAAGGCATATTTTTCGCCTTTCGGGCACTTAAAACCTTCCACTGAAACCGCCTTGCCATCCTTAACATCAACACACAACCGGCATCCATTAGGGCATTCGATACAAGTAAATTCTTTCTTCATAACTTCCCCCTGATATATTCCGCTGCCATTTTTCCGGCGAGAATGCTGTCTTTAGTCACCGAATCCGCCAGGTCATAGATCTGATATGCATTACCGCAAACGAACAGCCCATCAATTGAAGTCTGATTCACTTTGTCCGATACCGGCGTATTTGTTTTTTTGTCCATCACAACGCCCGCCATTTCGATAAGCTCGTTCTCTGGAATAAGCCCGGCGGAAATCAGCACGGTATCACACGCAATTTCAAATTGAGAACCCGCAATTTCACAAAAATTTTCATCTACGCGCGCCACATCCACTTTTTCCACCCTGTCTTTTCCGTGAATCTTTATTATCTTGTGGCTTAAATAAAGCGGAATATCAAAATCATTAAGGCACTGGACCACATTTCTCACGAGCCCTTTACTTACTTTCTGAATTTCAATAACGGCTTTGACATGTGCGCCTTCCAAAGCCATGCGCCGCGCCATAATTAGGCCAATATCACCGCTTCCGACGATAACGACCTCCTTGCCCGGCAATAATCCTTCGATATTGATCAATTTTTGCGCGAGCCCTGCAGAAAATATTCCAGCCGGACGCGTGCCTGCGATATGTGCCATTTCCCTCGTGCGTTCACGGCAACCCGTCGCCATAATGATGGCCTTGGCCTTGATCTCATCCATCCTCCCGGGGCTCAATGACGTTAACACTTTTTTTCCGGTTAATTGTGTGACAAACGTTTTTAACGAGACCTCAATATCTTTAACGGCTGTGATTTTCTTGATAAACCTGTCGGCATATTCCGGGCCGGTCAAAATTTCCTTAAAATACGTCAGTCCAAATCCGGGATGGATACATTGATTAAGAATGCCACCTAAAAACTGGTCACGTTCAAGAAGTAAAATATCTTTAACGCCATGTTCGTGCGCGGAAAGCGCCGCAGCCATGCCGGCGGGCCCGCCGCCTACCACGATCAGATCGCGTTTGATCATACTTTTCGTTCTCCCATTACGACAATAGACCCTCGCCCTCGCTTGGTTAAAGCGGTGACAGGCACTTTCATTTTTTCCGAAAGTATTTTTAAAATTCTCGTCGTACAAAATCCGCCGTGACACCGGCCGGCCTGAGCGCGGGTCCTGAATTTTATGCCGTCAAGGGTTCGAGCGCCCCGGTCAATAGCATCTTCAATTTCCTTTCTCGAGACCATCTCGCAGCGACAAACAATATCCCCATACCTCTCATCTTCTTTAATCAATCGCTTCATTTTCTTTCGATCCGCCTTAAAAAGATGCACGGTCTTTTCCCGGAACTTATTAAAAATCTTTTTCTTTTGAAGGCGGCATCCGTTATTCTTTAAAATATCGACGACCATCAAAGCGATCGCGGGAGCAGCGGTCAACCCAGGCGATTGAATGCCGGCGACATTAATAAATCCCGGCACTTTGGGTTCATGACGGATAATAAAATCGTCTCCGGCGACAGGCCTTAGGCCCGCAAAATACGCAATAATGTCATGACCGTTAATGGACGGGACCATGCGCTTAACGAACGACAAGACCGTATTTAAACCTTCCTCATCCGTGGCTCGGTCTTCTTTATCGTTAACACTTTGAGCAGTCGGCCCGACCATGGGATTTCCGTCGGACGTCTTGATCACCAAAACGCCTTTGGACTCCTTAGACGGCAAAGGAAAAATAAGATGATTGGTCAGATTCTCGCGCTTCTTGTCTAAAAGAAATTCCTGGCCCTTGCGCGGCGTGATCGTAAAATCATCAACACCGACCAGCTTCGAAATCTCATCTGCAAAAAGGCCGGCGGCATTGATGACAAAACGCGACCGATAAATCGATTGAGTGGTAGAAATTTCAAAGGGAACTTGCGCATTCTTTAAGACGTTGATTTTCAAAACCTTATTATCTGTGAAAATCTCGACGCCATTTTTCGCCGCGTTCTCGGCAAGATCATACGTCATCCGATACGGACTAATAATTCCGGCGGACGGGACATAAAGCGCGGCGACAATATCCGGGCTTAAATTCGGCTCATTTTTAGAAAGCCAGGCGCGGTCCACAATTTTCATTTTCGCTATCCCAAAACGTTTCGCCTCTTTCTGAATGTCTTTAAGATGCTCAATATCCTCGTCGTTAAATGCGACGATGAGCTCGCCGACCTCTTTAAAATCAATCCCTAATTCCTTGGCGATCTTGCGGATAAGCTTGTTGCCTTTAACGCAAAGTTTCCCCTTTAAGGACCCGAATTTATTCTGCGTCCCGGGATGAATAATTCCACTATTGGATTTGGACACGCCAAAGGCAAGTTCTATTTCTTTCTCGAGGAGAGCGATCGTTAACCTGTATTTGGAAAGCTCACGGGCGATCGCGCAGCCTACCACGCCGCCGCCGATGATAAGAACATCGTAAATAGTATTGTTATTTGGAGAGGGTTTTATTAACGGCATTCTGCCATCCTGAATAACACTGTAAAGAGGATTCCCGGTTCATCTTGGGACTAAAAATCTTGTCCTTCATCCAGCATTTCATAATATCATTGGTGTTTTTCCAATATCCGACCGCTAAGCCGGCCAAATACGCTGCGCCCAAAGACGTAGTTTCGATGGTTTGGGGCCTGACAATAGGAACGCCTAAAATATCCGCCTGGAACTGGCAGAGAAAATCATTCGCCGCCGATCCACCGTCCACCTTAAGGCCTTTGACTTTTAACCCGGAGTCTTTCTGCATCGCCATTAACACATCTTTGGTTTGGTACGCCATGGCCTCGAGCGCGGCGCGGGCCAAATGTTTTCTGGTCGTTCCCCGCGTTATCCCGACGATCACGCCTCGCGCGTCCTGGTCCCAATAGGGCGCGCCTAAGCCCACCAACGCCGGGACAAAATAAACGCCTTCATTATTTTTTAAAGACAGTGCCATCGCCTGCGTCTCTTTCGCGCTTTCAATAATCCTTAATCCGTCGCGGAGCCATTGAATAGCCGCGCCCGCGATAAAGACAGCCCCTTCAAGCGCATAGACGGGCTCTCCATTTTTGCCGCAGGCAAGCGTTGTAATAAGCCCATGTTTTGATATCGTCCTTTTCGTTCCCGTATTCAGTAAAATAAACGCGCCGGTGCCATACGTATTTTTTATGTCTCCGGGGGTAAAACACGTTTGGCCAAAAAGCGCGGCTTGCTGGTCTCCGGCGATGCCGGCAATAGGAATTCCGGCGGGAAGATTTCCCGTCTTGACCGTGTGGCCAAAAACACCGGACGATTGTTTCACTTCAGGCAAAATGCTTTCTGGAATATGGAACTCTTTCAAGAGGTCCTTGTCCCAAGCAAGACTCTTGATATTAAATACCATGGTCCGCGAGGCGTTCGTATAATCCGTGGCATGGACTTTCCCTCCGGTCAGTTTCCACAAGACCCAGGCATCGGTCGTGCCGAATAATAACTTTCCTTGTTGTGCTTTCTTAAGCGCGCCTGGGACATTTTTTAAGATCCACTCGATCTTTGTCGCCGAGAAATAAGCGTCAATGGGCAAGCCCGTTTTTTCTCTGAACAATTTCTCCACGCCTTTTCTTTTTTTTAGCTCATCACATCGGCGGGAAGTCCGTCGGCACTGCCAGACAATAGCGTTATAAACAGGACTACCTGTCTCTTTGTCCCAAAGGACCGTGGTCTCGCGCTGATTCGTAATACCGATAGCCGCGATGGCGCTCGGCGAAACTCCGTCTAAGACTTTCTGGATCGACTTGTAAACGCTATACCAAATTTCGTTGGGGTCATGTTCGACCCAGCCGGGCTTAGGGAAGTACTGCGGAAATTCCAGATACACATTCTGGACCGCCATCCCTTGTTTATCATAAAGAATGGCGCGGGTTCCCGTCGTACCCTGGTCAATAGAAAGAATATATTGTTTAAGATTTTTCATAAAGATATCGTTAGTATACCATCAACCAAGATACTCAAAAATCTTATTATAAACAATTTCCGTCTTGGCATGCGGCTGAAGAGGATCGATGATGTCGTGGTCCATTTTTAAACTTTTGGGGAATCGAACCCACAAAACCTTTGCCCCCAAACGTTTCCAATCATTTATTAAATTCTTTGTCGCCGCAAGGTCAACCGCCTTATCCCCGTCGTTGGTCATCACAAGGATATTCTGGGCCAACGGTTTTTCACGTCGAGCTGTGCGCAGGACAGACAGCCCCAAACGCATGATTTGGCCAACACCGCGCAAAGAAAAATGAAAATACATCGAATATGGAAACGGATGCTTATCTTTCAGGCGCGGGTCCCACCAACAAAATGTATCCGGCAATAACGCAATCAAATTAATGGTCGCTTGAACACTCCCAGGAAGAAAATACCAGGCAAAACTCGGGTCCAGAATGACCGCCGCATGGATCTTTAAGCGGAATTGCGCATTAAAGGCTGCCATCACACCACCCATGGACAACCCCAAAATTGTGATCTCTTCTCCTAGACCACAAGCGATATCGACGGAAGAATCGCAAACTTCCAGCAGGTCTTTAATGCTCAATCGCCTAATCTCTTTGGTCAACCTGTCATTAATACCGTGATACGGCACCCTCGGGACATAAACGTTATACCCGCGGTCAAAGAATGCCTTGGCCAGCTGTTCATGCTGGCGCGGGCAATTGGTGTATCCATGATAGAGAACAGCGACGAGCTTGGTCTTGTGCCCATGAGTTAAAATGATCGTATGCCCGTAATCCGCGATCGGAGGAATTTCTGTGCGAATCTTGTCTTCAATACGGCGCATGCTTTCTTCATAACTCTTGGATGGATTTGGATGCGGGCGCAAAGAAGCTGTCTCAACCGGCATTGTCTTTAAAATTACGGCGAGAAGCGCGATGAGAAACACTATCAAAAGAAGGACGATCATCTTGTTTTTAGTATATCACTATTCCCGGGAGCAAATCCCTTTATCCAAAAAAGAAAAGTGGCGCTCCGACCGCCTTCTCTCATCACAATAGTTTGCGGATGAAAATTACGCTCAAATTCCTGGACGAGCGGCATGAAATTCGGCTTAGGAGCCTTGACGAATTCTGCAGCCTCAAAAGGACCTGCCAAAATCCAATCATATGGATATTGATCAGATTCCTTTATTGCTTTAGTCATCTTGAGAGCACTTGATATAATTTTAGTCATTACTCCAGATCTTGCCGCCTTTATAGCAAACCTTTGGGCGTATAACCCGTTTGGCTCAATCACCAAAGCCTTTAATCCATGTCCAGGATTTGGCAACTGTTCTATCAACGAAGCATAAAGCTCTGACTCATACCACTTTTCTTTGAAATTCCAAATTTCTGAGAAACTTGGAGACAGTTTCTTTGCATCCTTCCGATTCCAAACAAGAACGCCACGCCCAAGATGCCCACACTCTGATAATGTAACTGTGCAATGAAAGATCGATACAATTACAATCAGAAAAACTCCAACTTTGTGTACAGGAAAAATATTGTTTCTCAACCTGAGCATAACGACCAGACTCATCAACGCCAAAACAAGCGCCTCAACTTGATAAACTCGAGAAGTGTTATCATTAGCAAATGAAGCAATAAAAGGATGAATAAAAATAGACCCAAAGATGGCCACCATCCAATAGGCCTGTTCGGGAATTTTTCTCGTCCTGTCCCGAGCTACAAACCACATAATAACCGCAACCAAACCCAAAAAGAGAAATACGCTCATCGAATAGCTGAAAAAATCCGTCCAAAATTTAGTAAGAATAAAAGCAAACCCTTGTCCGGGCTTAAATGAGAACATTGAATCTGGAGGGCCCTCAAAAGATGCATGGTGAGCCCATCCGTAGATAGCCCTAATAAATGGTAAATCCCATAACACGATTATAGAAAAAGCCGCGGCATAAAATGAAATCCATCCGCGCCAGGAAACACTCTTAATTGATGCGATCCAAAGCAGGATCGCCAATACAAAGGCGGAACACGTCAAAAAATAAAGCATCCAAAGAGGAGCCCTTGCCGGATAAATTAGCACACAATAAATAATACTCAGCACCAACACGCCCAAAGAAGGAAGACAAATAAAAAGCGCACCGGAAGGAATTTTCTTCTCTCTCAAACAAAGACCGAGAAAGATTAATCCTGCGGGCATTAAAACAAGAATAGCCTCGACGGGCCTGATGGCAAAAGCCAAACCAGCACCTAACCCTGCCAAAAAAGAATATCTGGCAAGAGTAAAACTTTTCGAACGATAGACATAATAAACCGTTATAACAGAGGTGAGAATAAATAACGGTTCGCACATGAAAATCAACATTGACCGGTTAACCCATGGCAAAGTTCCTACCAAAAGCAGAGTCACACATAGCTCTAACGGAGTCAAAAAATCCTGAAGCAGCTTCCGAAGGAAAAACAAAATAAGGAATAAAACAATCGCTGAATAACAGTTAAGCAACAATAAAAGCGGCGCCTTGGGGAAAAAGGCAAATAACGGCAAAGCAACTACAGGAAGAAGAACCGGCCGCCATCCGCGAACGATATACGCATTATAGATCCAAGCAACAGGATCTCCCCCATCATGCTTGGCTGAATTGATGATATCCAAGACCGTCTTCAAATAATCACCAGAATCATCCAGCGGAAGGCAGGTCACTTGACGAGTTCGAATCCAGAATAAGAACAGCGGAATTCCAAAACTAGGAATGAATAAAGCGCATTCCCGGGCAAGAGTGAAAAAATTTGCGCCAAGACAATTAAAAATTTTTATCTTATATTTATTTAACATTGCTTGGTCCTTGTTTTTATTAAACTCTCCTCACTCGCTTTGAAGGAAACATGTGTAAACTCACTGATCACAAAAAAATTAATTAAAACAAAATACCTAATTTTTGGCTACAGTTCCTAGCCGACGAAAAAGAAAAGTCGCAGTCTTATCTCCTTCTCTAATAACAATCGTTTGCGGCTGAAAGTTGCGCTCAAATTCCTGGACGAGCAACATAAAATTCGGATTAGGATCCTTGCCAAATTCTTCGATCTCAAGAGGCCCTATCAAAATCCAGTCACATGAAGATCGCCCGATGCATTCATTTTGAGTAGCCTTGCTCCCCCCCAACTTAATCGTCGTCATCACTCCAGCCCTTTCAGCCTTTAAAACAAATCTTTGAGCGTATAATGGACTCGGTTCAACCACTAAAGCGTTTAATCCATATCCAGGATTGGGCAACTTTTCTATTAATGAAGTATAAAGTTTCGGCTCATACCACTTCTCATCAGCAGCCCAAAGTTCTGAGAATCTGGGACCCCATCTCTTTGTATGCTTTTGGCTCCAATCTCTAACGCCAGCCCCAAAACTCCCACACTCTGCTAATATAACGGAGCAATGAAAGATCGCCACAATTATAATCAAAAAAATTCCAACTTTACGTATAGAAAAAACATTGTTTTTCAACCTGAATACTGCGACCAGACACATCAGCGTCAAGACAAGCGCTTCAAGTTGGTAAACTCGAGAAGTATTGTCATTAGAAAATGGCGCTGCGAAAGGATGAATAAAGATAGACCCAAGCATCACCGCCATCCAATAAGTCTGATAAGGAATTCGCTTTGTTCTATCTCGGCTTATCAGCCACATAATAACCGTAACTACACCCAAAAAAAGAAATATGCTCATCGAGTAGCCAAAAAAATTCGACCAAGCTTTAACGAGAACAAAAGAAAATCCCTGTCCCGGCTTAAATGCGTATGGTAAATCTTGACTATAATCAAATAAAACCATGTGGCCCCAATTGAACATTTTTTTAATGTATGGTAAAGCCCAAGCGACTGATATAGAAAAAGCCGAAACATAAAATGAAATCCAACCACGCCAAGACCTCATCAGCTTAAGTGATGCTATCCAGGGCAGAATAGCAAGAATAAGCGTGGAACACGTCATAAAAAGAATCGTTCCAATACTTACATTTGCCGGGTAAATCCGTATGCAATAGATAAGGCTCAATACCAATACTCCTAAGGAAGGAAGGCTCACAAGAAGCGCACTGACAGGAATTTTTCTTTCTTTAATGCAGAGACCAAGGAAGATTACCCCTACGGGCAGTAAAACAAGCATCGATTCCATAGGCCTAATTGTAAAAGCTAAACCAGTGCTGACCCCTGCAAAAAAAGAATATCTAGCAAAAGTAAAGCCTTGAGAACGATAGATATAATAAACGGCGATAAGCGCGGTGAGCATAAACAACGGCTCGCACATGAACATTACTACCGACCGGTTAAACCACGGTAAAGTTCCGGCCAGAATCAGCGTCAAACATAATTCTAAAGGAGTCAGAAAATTCTGAAGTAACTTGCGAAGGTAGAATAAAATAAAAAATAAAACGATCGCCGAAAAACAGTTAACCAAAAATACGAGTGGCGCATTCGGGAAAAACGCAAATAAGGGTAAAGCGATTACAGGAAAAAGAATTGGGCGCCATCCGCGAATAGTATAAGCATTATAGATCCAATCAATAGGCCCTCCCCCATCATGTTTAGCTGAATTGATGATATCCAAGACCGTCTTAAGATATTGCCCTGCGTCCCACAATGGAATACAGGTCACTTGACGAGTTCGAATCCAGAACAAGAACAGTGGGATTCCAAAACTAAGAATAACCAAGAGGATCCCCGGCCAAAGAGGGAAAAAAGATGCGCGCAGCCAATTGAAAACCCTTGTCTTGTATTTATTAAACATCGTGTGCTGATTCTCTACTTTTTATAAGGTTCCTTAATTACTGTTTCTCGACTTTCACATCCAGACTATTACAAAAATTTTCTAATATTTTTTTGACCCAATCAAAATCATTCTCCGATATTTTATGAAGATCGAATTCTTATCAACCAAAAAAGCATTAAAGATATCCTAAGAACTATGCCTCATTTTATAGATCTTACCCCTTCAACCGAATGGTCAATTTTTGATGCCTTACCTATAATATTCTTAAGAGTTACCGTAGCGCCAAAGTGTTTGCCATGAAGATAATAGGACCCTTTATCTACCTTAAATTTCCTAACAAGCTCCTTTTTTCCATGATCCTTACAATTATAGAAATTAACGCCCCTTAGCTCGGGATAATCTATTTTTTTATTATTCACATAAATTCCATCTTCTTTTTTCTCTACCGTTTCTCCCGCTAGAGCGATCAAACGCCTAGCGGTCTTAACTGCTTAATTAAATAAAGCGCGGTCATCTCTCCTTCATTATCAGGATCGGTCGCGATAATGATTTCCTGAATGCCTTCGGTCCTGATGCGGCCTAAAAGCTCGGGGATTT
>JADFXT010000014.1 GCA_015233405.1 Candidatus Omnitrophota bacterium
GCAGATTAAAAGTTTTCTGCAAGAACTTCGTAAAAAGATTGTGGATGTTTGCACGCCGGGCATTCTTTAGGCGCCGTGTCGCTTTCGATGACGTAGCCACAATTAATGCAGTGCCATTTGACCGGAGTTTTCTTTTTAAAGACCTCGCCGTTGGTGATGTTGTTGATCAGTTTACGGTAACGCGTTTCGTGAAACCGTTCGACTTTTGCTATTTGTTCAAAGGACCGGGCCACTTCTGGAAAGCCTTCTTCTTTCGCAGTTTTAGCAAAGTCTTGGTAAAGGGTCGTCCATTCCATATTTTCGCCTGCGGCCGCAGCTTCAAGATTGCTTTTGGTGTCTTTGATCTCTCCTGCCGGGTACATTGCGGTTATTTCCACGTCGCCGCCTTCTAAGTGTTTAAAGAAAACCTTGGCATGCTCTTTTTCGTTGTCTGCTGTCTCCGCGAAAATGTTAGCGATTTGCTCTAGGTTTTCTTTCCTGGCAGCGCTCGAAAAATAGGTATATCTGTTTCTCGCCTGGGATTCCCCGGCGAATGCCTTCAGCAGGTTTTGTTCTGTTTTCGTTCCTTTGATGGATTTTGTCATTTTGTTCTCCTATTTAATTATGGTTAAGAATTCTTTAAAGAATGACTTCGGCAATAGTTTGAGAAACATATTTTACTGCTTCTTTGATTTCTAAAGAAGGCAAAGTATTAAAATGAATCTTTCCCGGTTGAATGCCAATAAGGATGACCTCGCAGCCTAAGGAAATCGTTAAATATTTCGCAAAGATTTTCATCGGTAAATTATGCGTGCTGGAAGAAAATCCGGCTGTCTCGTCGGGGCTGATCAGTTTAACCGTTCCAATTTTTTGCCCGATATCCGCAGCATCGACAATGATCAAATGTGTCGGCCCAAATTTCCTGATGGCTCCGGTGAGATTCTCCGGCGCGGTCGAACCGATAAAAACTTGAAATTGAAGTTTTGATTCTGTTTTTAGGGGGATGTTTTGAAGAGATTCCGCAATAAGGATTCCGGCGGCATCGTCGCCTCGTAATTCTGACCCTACTCCAAGAAGCGCGATTTTCTTTGCATTCTTAAGCCGGGTTCTTATCGCTGCTTTCAGGGTTGGCACGAAATACCACCTTTAACTTCTTGATATCCAACTGCGCGAGTTCAACGTCCTTCGTGGCTTCGAGCGCTTTTTTAGGGCAGGAATCCACGCATTGGGCGCAATAGAGGCATTTGCTTAAATCAAAAACCGCTTCGAATTGTTTTTCTCCGACCTTATTAATGGTAATGGCATCGCTAGGACAGTCTTTCATGCAGAGTTTGCAGCCGATGCATTTTTCAGGATGAAAAAATAATTTTCCTCGGAAATTTTTAGGCATATCAAGCTTTTCAGCAGGATACAAGTTCGTTGCCGGCTTTTGAAATAAGGAACGTAAAACCTCGTGGAGCATTTTTCCGACACGCATTATGATAAAGCTCCTTTTAATATGAGGTTAAGTAAGAGTTGAAATAACGCCAGCGGAACAAGCCATTTCCAGCAAAAATCGATCATCTGGTCGATACGTAACCGTGCGATGATCGTTCGTAAAAGCGATAAAAGTAAGACCACCACTAAAACTTCAATTAAAAAGACAATAAATCCGACGACGGGACTGAACATAAGTGCGAATGGAAAAAAGACCGCCACGACGAGTGCTGCGCCCGCCACCATTTCGATGTCGATAGTCAATCTCAATAAGGCCAGCAATTTCCCGCTATATTCGGTAAAAGGTCCGGCGACGATTTCGGTCTCTGCCTCTGGAATATCAAACGGCGCTTTCTCTAGCTTGCCTAACAAGGTGATAAGAGTTATCGCAAACCCGACCGAATTGAACAAACAATAAGCTGGATGCTGGGCGTAATAAACGGCTATTTTTTGAAGCGACCAGGAATCCGCCAAAAGTGCGGATGCCAAGATACTCATAAAAAGCGGAACTTCATAGGCAAATAATTGAGTAACCGCGCGGACCGAACCTAACCGGGCAAACAATGACGTGGAATACCATCCTCCGATAAAAAACGCTAATGTCGGAATGGTTAACAGATACAGGATCATAATGATATCCCCGTCGAAGGAAAATGAAGATTTGGTTTGCCATAAGGGAATATAGAGAAATACGGTCACGACGGATGCAAAGGCGAAAAGCGGTGCTAAGTTAAACATGGTCGGATTCGCGGCGCAGGGCATCAGATTTTCTTTGCCGAGCAATTTGATGAAGTCCGCAAAAGGTTGAAACCATGGCGGGCCTACTCTATTTTGCAACCGGGCATAGGCTTTCCGGTCGACATATTCGAAAATAAGGCCGGCGATACATAAAAATAAAAGGCCTGGAAAGATCAAAATAGAAAAAAGTGTTCCTGCCACAATTAAACCCTTTCTAATTTTTTTCTGAACTTGTTATTTAATTCGGTGAAATCAATCCCATGAGCCGTATACCAGTCGATACCATAATTTCTAAGAGTCTCCCAGCTGATGACTCGGTTATCTTTTTTAGGCTCGGCAATAGAAATCACGCGGTCCGTGCAAGAAAAACACGGGTCAATGGCTGCGACGACAATCGGCATGTCGGCTAAATATCTGTCTTTAAGCATCTGTTTAACGGCCTGGATATTAGCCAATGTTGGCGCTCGAATTTTTACGCGTTCAGGTTTTTCCCCGCCGTTCGATTTGACATAATGGACATCTTCTCCTCGAGGGGCTTCATATCGGCTGATGGCTTCTCCCGCCGGGATCTTTCGCGGGACTTTGACCGTTAAAGGCCCTTCGGGTAAATTTTTCAAACACTGACGGATGATGGAATAGGATTCCATCAATTCTTTGACTCTCACGACGGTGCGGCCATAAACATCACAATGGTCGTCGGTGATAACGTTAAATTTAATCTCGCCATACGCGGCATAAGGGTCATCTCTTCTGACGTCGCGGCTGACTCCGGATGCTCGACCTGTCGGGCCAACAGCGTCTAAGCGTAAGACCTCTTCTTTGGTCAAGACCCCTACGCCAGATAGCCTTTGAATAATCGATGTTTCTTGGGTGGCGACTTCAATATAATATTTTGTGCGTTCTTCAAGGATATCGACGCCTTTTAAGATCTCGGCGATATCTTCCGGAGAAATATCCCGTCGGACACCACCAATGGTATTCATCCCATAATTGACCCGGTTTCCGGTCACAAGCGCTAAAAGGTCCATCACGATTTCACGGTCGCGCCAGGTATACATTAAAAGCGTATCGAATCCGATTTCATGTCCGGCGACTCCCAGCCAAAGAAGATGGCTGTGAATGCGTTCCAATTCAGCAATTAAAGTCCGGATATATTGCGCTCGTCTGGGCAATTGAACACCGGCGATTTCCTCAACGGCTTGAATAAAGCACGTCGCATGGGCATGAGAACAAATTCCGCAAACGCGTTCCACCAGATAAAGCGCTTGAAGGTAGTTTCTCTCTTCACAGGCTTTTTCAATTCCGCGATGGTTATACCCTAAGCGGATATCAAGTCCCATGATTTTCTCGCCCATCAAGGCAATGCTAAATCCTTCCGGTTCTTTTAACGCTGGATGCTGGGGGCCTAGCGGGATCTTAAATCTATCGGAATTATGCATGGGTGTGTCCCTCCTTCTCGTCGAGTTGGGAAGGTTTCCAGTCTTTTCGTAATGGGTACTGGTCTTTGGGCCAGTCATCCGTTAAGGGATAACGATTGCCTAAAGGCAGCCCGTTGACCTTGGCGCCAAACAAATCGACCAATTCTCTTTCATAAATTTCTGCACCTGGGAAAAGGGGCATAACGGTATTTATCGTCGGGTTATCTTTAGAAACGCTTGTTTTTAAATTCAGTAATACGCCGGATTCCTGCGCTAAATGATACATAAAAGCTAATTTATCGAGCTCATCAAATCCTGTGATCGTGCACAAATGGTTGAATTTTAATTCTTTGACCGCATGGGCAAAGACTTTGGGAAAATTTTCCAAGCTGGTTTCCAGGAAGATACGCCTTGGCCGGGTTATCCGGATGTTTCCCTCGAGAAATCCAAACTGGCTTACTAAACTCTGTGTGATGTTTTCTTCTTGAGACATATCTTCTCTCCCAGGTTAAGGGCTTTTTGGTTTTTCAGCTTCTTCTGTGGATTCTAAACTCATTAATAATTTTACAACGCCGTCCATAATCGCTTTAGGGCTGGCCGGACATCCGGGAATAAATGCGGAAACCGGAATCGTGGAATTGATCCCGCCTTTGATATTGTAACAGCCGTTAAAAACGCCTCCGGAACAAGCACAGGTTCCGATAGCGACGACAAATTTGGGTTCTGCCATTTGTTCATAAATCCTGACCAGTCGATCTTCAATTTGTCTTGTTACCGGTCCCGAGCACAAAAGAACATCCGCATGACGCGGAGACCCTTTTAACTGCACGCCAAAGCGTTCGATATCATAACGCGGAGTGAGTGACGCCACGATCTCGATATCACAGGCATTGCACGCTCCGGTATTAAAATGGATAACCCATGGCGATTTGATCCTGGCCCAAGTCATCATTTTTTTTGCTAAACTCATAAATCAATGCTCCTTGATTTTTTATTTTCTAAACAAAATATACAATCCAATGCCAGCGCCGACGATATAAATGGCTGATAAGACCAATGTTCCAAATGTTTCCGCCGGAACCGTCAGCATAACTAGCGTTGAGACATGCGCTAGCGTAAAGAAAAAGGCAAATGGGAAAAAGCTGCTGTAATCCGGTTGCGCCAAATGATTATAATCCCCTTCCCCGCAGGCATAGGCTTCGCCTCCGCCATTCTTTGTTTTTTTCACATGGATGGCTAGGAAGGAAAACAACCGATTTAAGATCCAAGTCACGGATAAGACGATCATAAATACGATTGGTGGCATAAACAAAAATTTTGCCATAAAATTATCCTTTCAACTTCTCGATGGCTCGTGTATCAAGCGACTCGTTATAATGGCGGATTCCAAAAACAATTCCGACCGCAACGGTCATGACAACGACTTCGATAACAATGAGTGTAATGACCAGGCTTTGGGCCAAGGCGATATGTCCGGAGACATATCCAGCGACGATAATAAGAAGCGTTACCCCTTTGATCAAGATTTCAAGGCCGATCAACGCCCGGACCAAATTATAGGTCATCAAAACGCAATAAAGCCCGATCACAAAAAGCATGACGATAAAAAGGCCGAACGACCAGAATATATGTGTGATTTCGCCGCTCATTTTTTGATTTTCTCCTTAAATAGTATGACCACACCAAAAACTCCGGCTAAAAGAATGATGATCTGTCCCATGGAATCAAATCGTCTTAAATGCCACATAACGAAGCGGACATCTTGGATTTTATCTGGCGCCGGTAAATGAATGGTTGGTTTAATATTCATGAAACTTAAAACAACAGCAACCAAGATCAGAAGAAGCGGCAAGAACCAGAATCGTGCCATTCTCTCTCTCATGTGTTTCATCCATTCCTGCTCGGACAAAGGAAGGGAAAGGCTGATCGTGCTGATAAATAAAACCGAAATAAGTCCCGCGCAAACGGATAATTCAAAGACGGCCGCGAGTGGCGAATCCAGCTGAAACATAAGGATCGTTAAAATGATGCTCGTCAAGGCAAGTCCAAGAGCCGATCGTAGTAAGCTTCGCGTCATGACCGTCCATAAGGCCGCGGCAATTAATGCAAGAAGAATGAAAATATTGAGCGTCACACTATCCTCCTGAAATCGTTTTGACCGGTAGCAGAAAAGAATTAAGGATAAAAGGAAATCCTAATCCTGCTCCGATCGTTATAAGTGCTAAGATCGTCATAGAAAGTAGAAATCCGAAACCGGATTCTTTAATATGTGCTAAGTCTTCCCGAAGTTTTCCGAAGAAAACCCGTCGCTGTAATGAAAGAAAATACGCGAGTGTTAAAATACTGGCGAGCGCAGCGATAATAGCGAAGGCATAAAATTTCCCCATCCACAGCGCGACAATAATCAGTAACTTGCTCCAGAATCCGGCCAAAGGCGGAATTCCCGCACAGGACAAACTGGCGAGAATGGACGTCGTTCCTGTCACCGGCATTTTCTTGGCAAGCCCGGCAAGGTTATCCATATTTCTGGTTCCCGTCGAAGATTCGACCGCGGCTGAGTTGACGAATAAAAGCGATTTAAAGATCGAGTGATTAAATAAATGAAAAACGGCTCCAGCTAATCCGAGCATGGACCCGGTTGCCAATCCTAACACAATATATCCGACCTGGCTGATACTTGAATAGGCCAGCATTCTTTTAAAGTCGGATTGTCCTAAAGCCGCCAGAGCGCCCAAGACGACTGAAAGGGTTCCGACGATAAGAAGAATCAATGTGAGCGCAGGGCTGTATCCAAAAACGGAATAGACGATCCTGATTAAAGTATAAACACCGACGGTCTTGGTCACCACTCCAGCTAAAATGACGGAAACGGATGCTGGCGATGCACTGTATGCATCCGGCAGCCAACCGTGAAACGGCATTACCCCGCCTTTGATAAAAGCGGCACAAAGGAAAATGGCGACGGCAAACATGGCCAGAAGTTTATCCGGGGATGTTTTTAAAGTCGCGCTAATGGTCGCAAAGCTGGTATCCCCTGCGATCATTAAAAGCAATCCTATCGACGTCAACATTAAGGCTGTGGCTATGACGGAAAGAATAATATATTTAAAAGCTGCTTCAAAGGCGTCGCGTTCTTTGTTAAATCCGATGAGAATAAAGGAACTGACCGCTGTGATTTCTAAGAAAACATAGAGTGAGAAAATGTCGCGCACCAGGACGATGCCGTTTAACCCTGCCAATAAAAGAAGAAGCACATTCATAAAATTGAACTGCCTCTCCTCGTCTTTCGAAAGTTCTTTCTGGACCCAAGCGGCCGTAAATAGAACAATGCCGATACATAAAAGCATAATACGGCTTAAATTGTCGATCCAGAGATCGACTCTTAAAAATGAAAAGAACATTTCCGTGAGATTTCCTAAAGAGCCGGTCGGCGAGAAAAGGACCGCAAATATTTGTATAAGACTAAGCGCGATACAAACCCAAAAGGCGGATTTCTTCATAAGCGTTCTAAACGGGAGGTTTAGAACAATCACGCTAAAAAACGGTATTAAGATTAATGACGAATACATAAACGCTCCTAAACAGAAAACATTAAAAATAAGACTACTAAAAGACCTCCGACCAGCGACCAGGCTAGATAGGTGGAATAGCTTCCGTCATGCGCTTTCTTTATTGAGTGCGTGAACGCGAAAGTGATCTTGACGGTTAGGAC
This sequence comes from Candidatus Omnitrophota bacterium, assembly GCA_015233405.1. Classification (GTDB taxonomy): domain Bacteria; phylum Omnitrophota; class Gorgyraeia; order Zapsychrales; family Zapsychraceae; genus JADFXT01. The sequence continues at coordinate 7,324 of JADFXT010000014.1, forward strand.
TTCATAGAACCAATCAATCTTTCGGTCACACCAGAAAGCGGCTTCGGCGATTCTTTGGGCCACTTGCATGCCGATATCATAGGGATCAAAAAATCTCTTTTCAGCTTTTTCATAGATCGTCGACAAAATCGGCGCGTAATGGATATGATCCACAGCTTTGATGGCGCTTCCCTTCGATTTGACTCCCCAGAAATGGTTTAAGATCGCCGCGACAATAACAACTGCGGTCATTAACACCAAGAACGGATTGGTGGGAAATCCAGCAAAATTATGCCCGTGCAATCTAGCTGTTCCTAAAATCGGCTGAATGAAATTATTAAGCGGTAGATAATTGAATACGCCGAACAAGATACATAATGAGGCGATGATGATCATTGGGATCAACATGGGTATCGGCGCTTCTTGGGTATTTTTATTGCTCTCGTGAAGCTTTCCTAAGAAGGCAGAATGTCCGAGTTTCAAAAATGAAGCTGCCGTTAAAAATGAGCCAAGGATCGCTGCTGCATAAAAGATCCAGCCTCGTTCTAGGGCGCCGTCATAAATAAGCTCTTTCGAGAAAAATCCGTTTAACGGCGGAACGCCGGAGATCGCGCAGGCGGTGATCAAAAAGCATGCAAATGTTACAGGCATTTTTGTACCAATGCCGCCGAGTTTTTCCAAATTCGTGGTCCCGGTTTGTTTTTCGACGGATCCGCCAGTAAGAAACAGACCACTTTTGTATAAGGCATGGTTGATCATATGGAACAATCCGCCGACAATTCCGACCGGAAGAGCGGTCCCTATTCCTAAGATCATATAACCAACTTGGCTGATGGCATGGTATGACAAAAGCCTTTTATAATCTTTTTGAATCAAGGCCATCATGACGGCCAGGATAATTGTGATGGCGCCAATGGTCATAAGAACGATGCTTACCCAAGACCCGGGAATAAGATTAAACAGGTCTAAGGAAATTCGGGCGAGAAAATAGATGCCTAAGAGTTTTTCAAATGCTGCAGGAACGAGTGCCATAAATGGTAATGGCGCGTCGACAGCCGCATCCGGGATCCAGCTATGAAACGGCATGGCGCCGGCTTTGGAAATAGCTCCGATCATTAAAAGAATGAATGCCAAATTTCCAAGCCCTATTAAGGGAAGATGGATCTTTGACATGGTCAATGTTCCTGCCAAATGTCCGGTTAACGCAATCCCTAGCATCATACATAAGTCTGTTACCCCGACGATAATAAAGGCTTTGGTTGCGGTTTTATAAGCCATCTTGTTGCCGATTGCGATCATGCCGAATAAGACCAGCAGTAATCCTTCCCAGAAGAAAAGCATCACGATCAAGTTGTTCGCCAGGACCGCGCCGTTAGTGAGCGCCAGTGTTATTAAGAAGTAGCCGTAGAATTGATTTAAATGGTCCTTCCCTTTCATGAACACGACGGAATAAAGCGCGATTAAAGCGGCGAACCCGGCAACGGCCAGCATGATAAATCCACTAAAGTGATAGAGCCTGAGTGAAAACGTTAAGCCCCAATGAGTCATGGGTAAGGAAACCGTAAGATTATTTTTAAATAAGAGTACCGCGATAACTAGATTAAAAAATGTCGCCCATAAAACAACAACCTCTGAAAGGATACGGAACCGCTTTGTGATCAGCAGGCTTAAGATCCCGGCGATTAAAGGAATTAATATCGGAAGAAGAAGCGCGCCCATTAGAATTTTACTCCCAGCATGTGCGAGACAGTCATTTCTACAAATTTAGATGGGTAATAAACGGTCAACCCGCTTAATAAGGAAAGTGCGCCCAATATGGCAACGCTGGTCACCATGCTTAAGGACCCTTCTTTGGCGTGAGTCATTTTGGCTTCGCCTAAGAATATCAAATTAAATGCCCGGAATAAATACAGGATAGTCATGAATGCGCCGATTAAAAATACCAGGCTTATCCAATATTTTTGGGCGCCGATCGCGCCGGCAAAGACCATATATTTGCTAAAGAACCCGCCAAAAGGCGGAATGCCCATGACGGAAAATGCACACAATAAAAATGAAATGGCGGTGACCGGCATGGTGTTGATGAGCCCGCCCAGTTTGGTGATGTCTTTTGTCTTCGTGTTTTGCTCAATGATGCCGGCGCAAAGGAACAGTCCGGCTTTGGCGATGCCGTGCATGAGGATATACAAAAGTCCGCCGGCAATCGCTAAACTATTTCCGACGGAAAGTCCGAAGAAAATAAAACCGATTTGGCTGACGGTGGAATACGCGATAAGTCTTTTTAAGTCAGTTTCCATGAGTGCCGCGCCTGCAGAAACGATGGCGCTTACGGCTGCTATCACCGGCACTGCGGTTTGCCAAAATTGAGCTGGAGTGACTGTGGCGACAAAAATCCTGGCAAAGACATACACACCAATCTTCACTAATATAGCGGCATGGAGTAAAGCCGTGACCGGAGAAGGCGCAACGCCCGCATCCGGCAGCCAGGTGTGAAACGGTAAAGTCGCGGATTTGGATAAGATTCCAAACAAAATGAGCATAACGGCGAAATTGGCAATTGGGTGAATTTGAGCACTTGCTTTGATAGCGCTTAAATCAAATGATCCAGCTTGTTGGTAAAGGCTGACAAAGCCAATGAGCATGGTAATGGCTCCAAACGCCGTCAGTAAAAATGCCTTATCTGCACGAAGCACATGGTTCTTTTCTCTAAAGAACCCGATTAATCGCCAGCTGGTGATGGCAGTAATTTCCCAAAAGATGTAAAGCAAGACCAGGTTTGCAGAGAAAATCAGACCCATCATGGCGCCTAAGAACAGCACGACCATGAAATAATATTCATTCTGATTTTCATAATGGCTGATATATCCAAAGGAATAGAAAAGAATGATAGTGCTAAGAAAACTGGATATGGACGCCATAAACACGGCCAATGGGTCGGCGACAAGGACAAAATTAAGGCCGAAGGCAAATTGTTTGTTGATCACAAGGGTTTGACCGGCAGAAACAGCTGGGAGCATCTTTAAGGAAAAGATCAGCGATGCCGCGATCAGGCCAAAGGCAATGGTGTTTCGGATGACTGCAGAAACCCTGCCCGCTAGCGGGAGGATAAACGCTCCAATAATGGGAACAAAAATGGCATTTAAGAGTGTACAGCTATATTCCATAAGATTATCGTCCTTTGTTTATCTGGCAAGCTTAACAAGACCAAGGAAATCTGTCAAGAAAAATTGACTAAAAAAATCATGAAATTTTAAAATGTCTAAGATGCTTTTGCGTGAGCCTTCTCATGGATAGGCAGTTTGATAATGAACGTCGTCCCCTGCCCGACCTTACTTTTCACAGTGATTTTTCCACTATGTTTTTGGATAATATTATAAGCCAAAGATAAGCCAAGGCCGGTCCCCTCTCCGACCGGTTTCGTCGTAAAAAATGGCTCAAAGATATGGGGAAGGATTTCTTCAGGAATGCCGCATCCTGTATCCGAGATCTCGATAAAAATTTCATCATTCTTGTGGAAGGTCTTGATCGTGACGGTTCCTTTTTGATCCAAGGCTTGGGCGGCATTAACAAAAATGTTTAAAAACGTTTGGCTGAGATCTAGAGGATAACAGAGGATCTCGGGTAATTGGCCATAATTTTTAACGACATCGGATTTGTTCTTTAATTCATTCCAGGCGATATCCAAAGAAGATTCGATCAGCGCATTGATGTTAGCTTTCTTTTTTTCTTCTATTTGCGTATGAGAAAAAGTTTTTAAAGACGACACGATCCGTTTTATCCGCTCAGTCCCTTCGTAGGACTCATCAATCAATTTAGGAAGGTCGGATAAGATGTAATCAATACGCAGATTGCTTCTAAGCCACAGGAGTTCTTGCAGGGTTCGTTCTAATTCTTGCGGCGAAAGTTTTTTTAAAGTTTTTTCCACTTCTTCATATCTTTTGATGATGGTGTTTAAGTTTAGAATATAAGTTTTCAAGACGGCTAAGTTATTCATGACAAATCCCGTCGGATTGTTGATCTCATGGGCAACGCCTGCGGCGAGCTGCCCAATGGACGCCATTTTTTCGGATTGTAAAAGCTGGGCGCGGGCAGATTTGAGTTCGTTATTTGATTTTAAGAGGGCTTCGTTCGCATCCTCGATCTCTTTGATTTTTTTCTTAAGGTTGATGAGCATGGCATTAAATGACCGGGCCAAGCTCCCCACCTCTCCTGTGGCGGCTGTTATTTGTTCCATTTCGACATCAAGATTTCCTTCCGCAGCCTGAACAGATATTTTTCTAAGCCGTTCAATCGGCTCAGAAATAAACAAAGCAAATCGATAAGCTATCCAGGACCCGACAATAATGAAAATTAAGCAGACAAAGAATATGCTAAAGCTGATTTTTTTTAAGCCCTCTAAGAAATCTTTCTCATAGGCGCTTGCGCCGATAATCCATCCCCATTGGGGGATATAGCTAAAGGCTGCAATTTTTGGGGAGGGTTTTTGTTCTCCTAAATTTTTCCAAGAATAATAAAAAATAGCTGTATCTTGAGGGCGTATTGTTTTTGCTTTGGCGATGATTTCCTGAACGAAATATCTGCCATTGCTGTCTTGGCTATCCCAAATATTTTCCCCGTCTCGCAGCCTGTCTTTGGAGACAACATACTCTCCCTTTTCATTGAGGGCCCATAGATAGCCGGATGCGCCTATTTTTTGTTCGGCCATTTTATACTTCAACTCTTCCTGCAAGATGTGTTCAAGCTCATAGCTTTTGAAATCGGTATAATAATTATTTGCGCCGATGATTAATTTTAATGGTTCAAAATAAGAAAAAATAACAAGTTTAACCCGAGGGATATCCTCAGGATATTTTTTAAATAAATAATGGGCTTCGTAAGTGTTATCCGCCTGTAGATTCTTTACTTCATTAATAATGTCGCGCATGAAGAATTTACCGTTCTCGTCGGTTAAGTCCCAAACATTTTCCGATTTTTTGACGGCATAGTTCCTTACTAAATAGTTTCCATGCTCATCGAGAATAAATACATTGCCGCCTCTGCCAATTTTTATTTTGGAAATTTTATTTAACAATGAATTCAAACCTTCAGCGGATAGTTTCTGGCTGTTCTGGGCGTAAGACAATTCAAACATTTTTTTTACATCGAGGGCAACGGAGGACAGGCGTTGTTTGACTAAGACCTCTTCTCTTTTTAAGACTCTTGTGTTTTCTTGAAGGTAGACATCAGTTGTGGTTTGCCAGTCGTGCATAATGGTTTTGAGTTTTTCTTCAACAGATTTATAAATTTCTCTTTTAAATATAAAATAGCTGCAGCCTCCTAAGATGACTGTTGGAGCGGTCACCAAAAGAATGCAAATCATTAACAGTTGCCATTTGATGCTTAAAGATTGAAATTTCATGGAGATGTTTTTCTAAAGATAAGGTTATTCTTTATAATATCCGGCATATTCGAAAATGTTTTCCCAATCGTCAGCCAATAAATCTAAAGCTTCCCGTGAGGAGAATTGATTATCAACGACATAGCCATGTAAATATTTTTGGGATACAGCCAGCAAGGTGTCATATTCCGGGGTCACCCAGAAATCTTTGACCATTTCCATAGACTCTTTGAAGGCTTTGTTATAGGGAGTTGCTTTAAGAAATGCCCCTGAATTAAGAACGTCTTTATCGCATGTGTAACCCCCTAAATCTGCCCATTTTTGCTGGACGGCATCTTTGGCCAACCATGCTAGAAATAAAAAGGCTAAATCTTTTTTCTTCGAATAGCTGATTAAAGATATGCCCATTCCTCCGAGAGCAGAAAAATTTTTACCATCGGGGCCTTTAGGATTTGCAAAAAAACCGGTCACATGTGCATAGGGATTTATTTTTGGATTAATGAGATCCGGGAAGAACGCGAAAAAGTTCATGGACATAGCCGTTTTCCCTTGGGTAATTGCTTCTGCATCTTCTGTCCAAAAAGCATGTTCCCATCCTGGTGGGCAGAATTTATATAGCTCTTTATAAAATTCTAATGCTTTCTTTCCATTCTCGGAATTAACTACTCCTTTAATTTTATAGTCGTTGGTGCCCCATTCGCCGCCAAAGGAAAAAAGCACATTTTCAAATCCCATGGTGATCCCATCGTACGCTTCCATAGTGATAATGGAGACCCCGTAGAAATTTTCGTTTGGTCTATAGAAGAATTCGGCAATGTCCCGAAGCTCAGCCCATGTTTTTGGTACGGCTAATTCGTAACCGTATTTTGCTTTAAAGGCGGCCATTTCTTTGGGGTCTTCAAATTTGTCTTTACGATAGGCCCAGCCCATGGCATCGCCTTCTAAAGGCACTCCCCAATATTTTCCACTTCCTTTAGGGTATTCTGCATAACCCGACAGCGATGCGGCTGTCATAGTTTTATCAATCTCTTTTTCTTTGATCCAGCGTGTTAATTCAATATAATGACCTTCAGTGGAGCCGCGGCCGAGCCATTGGGAATCTCCGACGATGAGGTCAAAGGTTTGGGCATGCTTATTGAGCTCCTGAAAAGTTTCATTTTGCCAACGGGTAAATGGCGAAGTTTTGACTATGACTTTGATCCCTGTTTCTTTTGTGAATTCTTTGCCTAAAGCTTGAAGATCGTGCGCAGGAGCCCATTCGGCCCAGAAAATAGTTATGGATTTTTCTGGATGATGGGCTTTCGATGCTCTTTTAGGTAATGTTTGTTTTGCCGGTTGGAGAATTAATATGAATCCAATTATAAATATTAAACTAAGAATTATGAATTTTTGAGGCAGGTCCTGGCGAGTCATGAAGCTCCTTTTGCTATTTTTAACCAATATACTGCAAAACAAAAATTAAATCAACTGATTCAGCGTCTTGAAGATGAATTTGGGAAGGTCCCTATAAGGAAAGAATAAAAAAGCCACATCGTGTTAAGATGCGGCTTTTTTATCAATGAAATGATTCTTTCTCAATTAATTCGATGGCTCAGCGGCTGGAGCAGCGGTGGTAGCTGCTGGCGTCGAATTAAGATAAGGAGCTAATTTAGCCCAAGTTTTTTTCCCTACTCTTCCATCGGCGTTAAGTCCATTTTGCTGTTGGAATGCCTTGATGGCTTTCTTGGTCTTTGGCCCTAAAACCCCGTCCACAGTGCCTTGATAAACGCCGGCGTTTTTAAGAGCTTGCTGAATTTGTTCTTTTGTCGGAGCTTGGCTGGTCGAAGCCATTGTGTCGACCGAAGCTTCTTGAGGAGCTGCTGGAGCATTCATGTCGGTTGTTGCTGGAGCTGTAGCCGGAGCTTGAGCTTGTTCTTCGGTAGAAATCGTAATAGCTTCGTTAGACGCCATTTGATTGGCGACGGGAGCTTCTTTTTTGGGGCCACAACCAGCTAAGAATGCGATCGAACCAATGGTGATAAAGACATAAATTTTTTTCATGAATCCTCCTTATAAAAATGATTGAAAATATTTTTTGAGCTAAAGAAATTAAAACCGCCTAACCATCGACGGTGAAATGATGACGATCAGCTTGCCAAGCTTTTTTAAGATGCGTTATTTTCCAATGATTTTAATAATAAGAGCAAATTGCTCTTCGACGAAAGGTTTCGTTTTTAACTATAAGTTATGCGCAATGCTTTGTCAATTTGTTTTCCGAAATTATTAAAGCAATTTTCCGCAAATATAATAAGGAATGTCTTTATTTAAACAATAACGCAAATAAGATCGTTTGCCTTCAAACAAAACTTTAAACCCGCATTGGGTAAAAAAGGTTTTAGCCCGTTCGGACATCGTTCCGCAATGAACACCGGAAATGTTTTTTGATTTTAATAGGGCAAGATAATTTTCGATGAGCTCTTTCCCAGCATTCTGTCCTCGGGAGTTTTTTTTGATATTAATATGTAATATTGCCGGGTATTGCTTGGTGAAATCCGGAGATGTGAATTCTCCCTTTAGAAAACTTTTTAGGACATTAAAAGCAAAAATAAAATGTTTTTTCTTCAGGAATGTTCCTTTATAGAGCGTTTTCCAAAGGATTCCGGGAAGAATTTTTTTAGAGAAAATTTTGTTCATTTCCGCAAAATCGAACGTTCCGATCAAATATCCGACGACCTCTTCGTCCTCGACGGCCACAAAACAAGATTCGGGCTCATAATCTGTAAAGTATAGCGTCAGGGCATCGGCTAAAATTTCATCGTCATCAAAGAAAACACCATGGTGTGTTTCAAGAAGTGCGGTCGCACAGCTTATTTTTCTTACCTCTTCTTTGTCAGCCGTCTGGAATTTTCTAATAGAGATCATAAGGTTATTGTTTTAAAAAAGACGTGAATACAATGATGATGAGCATGCCGAGCGCCATCATAAGGATCATTTTTTTAGAAGGATGTTGCCGCGTCTCCGGAAGCAATGTCGATGCGCCTAGATAAATAAATTCTCCGACAAAGAACGCGAGCACATATGTCAGAACGATTTCGGGTAATACAATAAGTGAGGTTGTGATTAACCCCAGAACAGGGGCCAGCGCGTCCAGTAATAAGAAAAGGGTTGTTTTTTTGATAGGCTGATGATTCCTGAGCATGACAATGACGGTGTTGATGCCGTCGGTCATGTCGTGGAGGATGACCGCAAACGCGACGATAAGCCCGATGGAGAAATTCACTTGAAATGCGATGCCAATAGCAGTTCCGTCGAGAAAGCTGTGCGCGATGAGGCTGCCTGCGCCAATCGGCCCTAAGATGTGCGGATGAGAATGCTCCTCTTCTTCCAGATGGTGTGTGGCAAAATATTTTTCGAGCAGACAATATAGAAAGAACGATCCAATAATGGTGAGCATAATGGCTCTGACCGAGACGCCGACTTTCTGGGCGATCTCAAGGCTTTCCGGTAAGATGTCCAAGAAGGCAATAGCAATAAGGCTTCCGGAAGCAAAAGCAAAGAAATAGGGAATGCTTTTCTTAAACCGCAGGATGATGAGTCCCCCCAGCAGTGTCGAGAGAAATGTGGCTGCAGCTAATTCGTAGACAATGAGATTCATAAAAATTTGTTCACCTTTTTAATAATGAGACAGCAAATCTTCCGGCATGGTTATGCCGATGGGTTTATAATAAACAATAAGGTCCTCTTTATCGTCATAAAAACTCGGGATGCGCCCGCCTTCCTGGAAGTTGAGTTGTTCATAGAGTTCCCTGGCGTGAGCACAGGCTTCTTTTGTGGATGTTTCTACGCGTAAGATCGCCTTCTTTTCGTCTTTAAGGATGAAATCTTCCAATCGTGCGAGCAATTTCTCGGCGATAGGTTGCTCGAGGAAATCCTTATCGACGACTAAACGGTAGATGTCCCATGAAAAATGCGTGAGCGAACTTTTGCCAAAGATAAGAAAACCTAAAAGTGCGCTGCCTTGTCTTTCCTCAAAAAGAAAATAATCTTTTCCCGGATTTTGTTCATAGGCTTCCAAGATCTCTTTAAGGGCGTCCAGCTCATTATCATTAAAGATCCCGGAATTTAAAGAGATTTTTAGATATTCGTTTGTGGTATTTAACATGATAAGAAATGGTTCTTTAGAACCTAATCGTTTTACGCTCGGATTCAATAAATGGTTTAACCCCGATTATACTAAAAAACAATTGGTTGTTGCTAATTTTTTCCACAGGCCGGACTTCTTTAAGCATATAGGGCATGATAGCTCCGACAAAAAATCTTAACGTTGCGGAAATAATAAAAAGCGACAGGATCTTATATCCTAAGAATGGGGGCAGCTTTTCGATTAAGAATGCGCCGACGAGAGCTCCTAGACATAAAGCCGCGCCATTAATGACATTAAAATAAGCAATGCAGCGCGTGCGTTTAGGCGGTGTGACAGCGTCGTAAATAAAATTGGACGCACATAAATTGAATCCTGCCCAGACGAATCCGGAAAATATTTCTGCAAAGAATAAAAATCCTGGTTTTTGATTGATGACCCATAAAAGAGGAATGAAACCGATCAGTGGTGCGGTAAATTTGATGATCTTAAGGTTCCCGACTTTATCGGCATGCGTTCCCCATCGGCGCATCATCAGATAGATCGTTAAGGTCGAAGATAAGGTCAGCGTGATATAGAGAAGATAATTGAATTTAAAATCCCGGAGCATCAAAACACTAAAAAACGGGGCCGCCAGATTCACGGAAAAGTTCATCATGGCGACGAATAAAACGAATTTAGCAAAGTTGCTTTCCTTAGTTCTCCCTAAGAAGTTGATAAACGTAAAATGCGCTTCTTCATTATATGTAAAGGGCGGCTCGTACATTTTTTTTAAGAAAAGCCAGGAAACAATTCTAAAAAGAAAAGCCATGCCAAAGAGAAAGGTAAATCCGTAAAAGGTATTGATGGCTTTCATCGTATAGAGAATAAACGCGGCGAGAAATCCGGTCGTGACGAGGACAAATCCTAGGACCTCATTTCTCCAGCCAAAATAGGTCCCTCTCTTGTCTTCGGGGACCAGGTCGGACATCAGGCTTCCCCAGGCGGGAACAACAAAAGACCCGAACGACGTGAAAAGAATGACGATTGTTAAAAAGAGGTTTGGATTTTTTATGGCTTTAAGGGCCATAAATGCCATAGGCAGCAACATGACGGCTTGGATAAAGACAAAAAAGGTGATGACTTTTTTTCGAGAACCGAATTTTTCTACCCAGTCGGCGCTTTTAAGCTGGATCAAGGATGCAAAAAGATTGGGCAAGGCGCTTAAAAGTCCGATATGCCGAACCGTTGCTCCTAATAAAAGTAAGAATGGCGTGAAATATTCCTGGGTAAAACCGATCATGGCATTACAAAACATCCCATCCCAAAAGGAATATCGGAGTGTTTTGTTTATCTGATTATTGTTAGGGCTTGGCATGGGCTTATCAATCGGGAAGGATTTAGTCCTTCATGAGTTTTTCGGTTGTTCCTATCGGCGTCGGGAATTTGAGGACGACATAATAGCTTGAGGCGATAAAGGTCAGAATGGTCACGACTTCAATGAGTTGAGCGGCCGGCTGGCTTAAGTAGCCTAGTTCAAGTCCTAGAAGAGCGATGAGTAACGAAAACTCGCTCATTTGTCCCAGGCGGATACCGACTTCCTTGGAAAATGACGGATCCTCGCCGGAGAAAATAAATATTTTTTTAAATAACCAGGGTTTGAGAAATAGGAAAATCGTGGTTAAGGCAAAGGCGGGGAGAATAATGTTTTTTAAAAGATGGATATTGAGTTTTGCCCCGAGGGCGAAAAAGAATAGAACAAGGAAAAAATCCCGCAAAGGTTTTAAGCTTTCTGAGATAAAAAGCGAGATTTTATGCCTAGCCAGGACGACGCCTGCAAAAAAAGCGCCGGTTTCATGAAAGAGCCCCATTTGATTTGAAATGGTGGCAATCCCAAAACACCAGGCCAGACCTAAGATAAAAATTTCTTCATGAATCCGGTCGATGCGCTTCATAATGTTGATGAGGACGAACTTTTCGAAGAGGAACAATAAGGCGATTAAAATACAAAGTTTCAGGATAAGCACGCCAAAACTGATGAAGATCGATTCCGTTGAGTTTAAGCAATGGATCAGCGCCAGGACCGCGATGGCTAGTAAATCTTGTAAAATTAAAACGCTGATGCAGATGGCGCCCATTTTTTCATGGTGAAGCCGGGTGGTGGGCAGCAATTTTACGACGAGAATGGTGCTTGAGAACATGAGCGCCAAGCCGATACAAACGCTATCAATAAAGTTAAAGTGAAACGCGCGTGCCAGGAAAAATGCGATGAAAAATGAGATGGCGGAATTGGCAAGCGTAACGATCGCTGTTTTCTTAAACATCTCTATCAGCTTTTGAGGATGTAGGCAAAGGCCAGCCAGAAAAAGAAGCAGCGTGATCCCCAAATGGGAAATAGATTCTATAAATGCAATATTTTTTACCAGTCCCATGCCCCACGGTCCGATGAGAATGCCGCTGACGATGTAGGCAATGATGATTGGTTGTTTGATGATAATGGCAAGGAAGGATAATAATGCCGCGGCAACAAGAACGACGCCTAAATCGGGGATGAATTTTTCCATGGCTAAATATTTCTAGAATTTAAGGACTATTAGTTATCGCTTTAACGGAAAGAGCTTGTATCGTTTTAATAATTAAATAGATGCGTTTTGCAAATTATGCGTAGAAACAGAAGCCTCTTGGCGATTCTGGTAGTCGTAAAGTAACTCGTCTGGGTCCAAATTCCCGATTTGTTTGTAATAAATCATTAAATCGTCCCCTTGATCATAAAAATTGGGGATTCGGACGGCTTCGTTGAATTCAAGCCTTTCATAGAGTCTTCGGGCGTGGGCATATTCCGTTTTGGAGGATGTCTCAAGCCGGATGATGGCTTTATCTTCTTTAGGCAAAATGAACTCCTCCATCCGTTTCATTAATTTCTTTCCGATGCCTCGTCCCTGAAAATTCTTATTAACGACAAGCCAATACACTTCCCAGCAGAATTTTGTTAAAGAGTTCTTCCCGAAAAGAAGAAATCCCGTGATGGTCTCCCCTTCTCGTTCTTCAAAAAGAAAATAGTCCTTCTCGGGGAATCGTTTATATTCTTCTAGGATCTCTAGAATGACTTCGATTTCTTCGTGATTGAAGACGCCAACATTCTGCGCGATTTTTAAATATTCGTTCTTATCTTCTTCGGACATGATCAATGTTGTCATCCCCGAAATTTTTTATCGGGGATCCAGAATTTTTGACTGGATTCCCGCTTTCGCGGGAATGACAGCGGTGAAACACGCTGTCATTTTTTAAATATAAAATATGCTGCTAAAACCATAAAAACAAACCCGATGAGATAGTTCCATCGAAATTCCTCGCGTAAATAGAATATAGAGAAAAGGCTGAAAACAATTAATGTGATGATTTCCTGGATTGTTTTAAGCTGGGCAGCTGTAAATGTCCCGTGCCCGAACCGGTTGGCTGGCACCTGAAAGCAGTATTCCGGTAGCGCAATAAGCCAACTTGCGAGGATGACGATCCCTAAGGGGAAGGCTTTATATTTTAAATGACCATACCATGCAAAGGTCATAAAAATATTTGAAATAAAAAGTAAAACGACTGTTCTCATTCTTGCCAGTAGTTCTATGACTGATACGCTATTTTTATAAAGGGTGTTCTTCTGTCAATATCAATCCTGAGGTGGATTGTCTTTCGTTAAAAGAGGGGAACGCCATAAGCTCTCTTAAGAAGTTATTCTAAAGGATATCACAATAAGGCTTTTAGCAATAGAAAAATGTTGAAAACTTATCTGATATCAACAACAGGAACCGGGCTTGAGTTGACCACGGCTTTAAATCCGGCAGTTGATTTGCTACAAGATGACCCTGAATTGTCGTCGGCGATCAAAGAAACCGTGTAGTTACCGCTTTGCTTGTAGATATGTTTTACAACGGCTCCTTTTTCTGTTGTTCCATCACCAAAATCCCAGGTGAAGAAAAGTTTGTCGCCATCAGGATCGGTCGATGCGCTTGCGTTAAAAACCGCTTCTTTGCCGACACAACAGACGGTATTAGGGCCAGCATCCGCAACCGGCGGAGTGTTGATCTTCACATTGACTTTGGCTGTTGCGGTCGAACAAGATGTCCCTTGTTTATCGTCGACAATGACCGTGACGCGGTAATCGCCTCCTTGTTCGTAAATATGGCTCACTTTAGGGCCGGACCTTAAGACGGTACCGTCTCCAAAGCTCCAGTAAAATTCCAGGTCATCCCCATCTGGGTCAATCGCTGAAGATGCGTCAAAGAAGACTTCTTTTGAGGAGCAAACCGATTTTGGTGCTTTAATATCAACGGTCGGCCTTGCATTGATAGTGATAATCCGCGTATCTTTAGACGGCGGACACATCGAATTGAGTTCATTATCGAGCGAAAGCGTGGCTTGATATTTCCCAGGTTTTGAATAGGCATGCATGGTTTTAAGCCCCTCGACGCTTTGTCCGTCTCCAAAAGCCCATTTAGCAGACACCGTTCCTTTTTTGTAAACAAAAGAATTTGTTCCGTCAAAATCAATTGTCTCATCCGGACAGGCCGCGATGTCTGACCCTGCATCGGCTTTGGGCGCTCGATTTAAGCGCACCGTTACAAAGTCAACGCTGGTGCCGCAGCCGATATTGGTATTATCTTTCACGACGAGCTTGGCATCATAGTTTCCGACATCCGGATATTTATAAGAGGTTTTGACCCCGTCCGATTTATTGCCATCGCCAAAATACCAGGTATAGCTGAGCTCGTCATTATTGACATCGCGGGAATTCGATCCGTCGAAATTGACCACAAGATCTTTTTCATCGCTGACGCATTTGAGGATCTCTTTTTCGCCGGCATCCGCGATTGGCGGTTCATTGACCAAAATTGTTTTCTCAACTGTTTTGGCGCTACAAACAGTTTCCATATTATCGTCAATGGTTAAGGCTATTTTATATTTTCCGCCTTTGGTATAGGTCTTGGTGACCACTTTGTCCCCTTGATCTTTTGTCCCGTCGCCAAAATCCCATTTGTAATCAAGTTTTTGTCTTAAGATATCATAGCTTGCGCTGGCATCGAAACTCGCCGGCTGGTTAATGCAGATCATGTCCGGCCCTGAAAAGGTCGCGTGAGGAGGAATGTTCGCCCGAACGGTATTCGTGGAAACGGCTGAACTACAGGCTTGTCCGGTATTGTCGGTAATTGTTAATGTGACCGCATAATCCCCTGGTTTTTCATACGTATGGTCCGCAATGGCTTCGGTGCTTGTTTGCCCGTCGCCAAAATCCCAAAAATAAGAGATTTTTTCATTGTCCGGGTCATAAGATCCCGAGCCGTCAAAAGTAAATTCATTGCAGCGTGAGCTTGTAATAGGGTCTGCACAAACAGTCGTCGGATGATGGAAGATAATAAGGAATGAGAAAATCATCAAAAATAAAAAAAACAACTTTTTAAAAATCGCCATATTATTTCCTCCGGTTATATAAAGTAAAAAATATAATTTTATAACTTTTTTTTAATATAACATAGGATTGTCGATTGTGAAGCAATAATCCCAAATTTTTCTGTTTATTAAAGCGAGACAATCGAGGTTAGTTCAAGAGTTTCCCTAAAATAATCTGGTCGAATTCTTTTTCAAGTTTAACAGGAAGGATTTGATTGGACAGCTGCAAATTTGAAGAGACTTTAACGCGGACATAATTATCTGTAAATCCAAACCAATAGTCCCCTTTTTTCTGTTCAAAAAGGACGTTTTGCGTTGAGCCAATAAGCGAATGGTGAAATGTCGCGCGTTTTTCTTTGCTAAGCTCGCGCAAGATTTGGCTGCGCTTTTGAATGGTGGACAAAGGATTTTCCCCGCTTAAAAGACGGCTTTTGGCGAATGGGCGTTTGGAATAACTAAAAACGTGCAGATAATGAATGGGTAATTTTTTTAAACGGTCGGCCGTTTGAATGAAATATTTGTCGGTTTCTCCAGGGAATCCGACGATAATATCTGTCCCCAGGCAAATGCCGGGAACCATAGCATAAGCTTTTTGGAGAAACGAGTTGTATTCTTTAAATGTATATTTACGGTTCATGGATTTTAAGATCGGGTCTGCCCCGCTTTGAAGCGGCACGTGTAGGAATCGGCAGAGTTTGGATTGAGCCGCCATCTTTCTTAAAATTTCTTCTGGAATAGTTGTAAATTCAATTGAGGATATACGAATCCGTTCAAGCCCTGAGATTTGTTCGAGCGCGTTTATGACGTCGATGAATTTGTAATTGTTCTGATGATAGGTCCCGGCATTGATTCCGGTAATAATGATCTCTTTATGCCCGGCTTTCACCAGGGAATCGGCTTCTTTTAATATATTGTCGAAAACGCGGCTGCGCGCCCGGCCGCGGGCATACGGGACTTCGCAGTATGAACAAAAGAAATTGCATCCGTCCTGAATTTTGATATGGGCGCGAGTTCGTCCGTGCATGGAATCAGAAATCGGCAGAGAAAAATCGTTCTTGAGGATCGTCGGTGTAATAATATTAACCGGTTGTTCTGCTGGCTGGCCTTTAAGAATGGTTAACAAGTCCATCTTCTTTTCATTTCCGACGACCCAGTGGACATGGGGAAATTTCGCCAATTTCTCTTTTTGCGTTTGCGATTGGCAGCCGATCAAGGCGATTTTAGCCTGAGGATTCAGCCGGCTGATTTTATGGACCAGTTTCCGTGTGTCTAGGTCGCTTTTTTCCGTAACCGTGCAGGTGTTGATGACATAAATATCGCAAGGCTCGTCGAATGATTTGATTTGATAATGAGGGCTTGCCGAGAATATCTGTTCAAGGATCTCTGTTTCGCTTTGGTTTAATCGGCAACCTAAGGTATAAAAAGATATGGTTTTGTGTGACGGTTTCATGAAAAGCCAGTATACTTTTTCCCAATAAATAAATCAACTGATTTACATTTACTAAAAAGTTTTATATACTGTGAAACTATGCAACTAGGAAACATTAAGATTGATAATCCTCTTCTCTTGGCGCCGATGCATGAAATTACGGACGCGCCTTTTCGTTTGATCTGTAAAGAATTGGGCGCGGACATTGTCTTTACGGAATTTACGAGCTGTGAGGCTTTGATCCGGGACATCCCCAAAGCGCTTAAGAAAATCAATATTTCAGAGCAGGAACGGCCGATCGGCGTCCAGATTTTTGGCAGCGTCGAAGAATCTATGGAACTTGCCACAAAAAAAATTGAGAATCTCAGCCCTGATTTTATCGATATTAATTGTGGATGCTGGACGAAACATCATGCGGCGCGCGGCGAGGGCGCTGGGCTTCTTAAGGACCTCCCTGCTTTTGAAAAGATCATCAAGGCGGTCGTGAGGGCAACGACCTTGCCGGTTACGGTCAAGACGCGGCTCGGCTGGGATGAAAAAAATATTGTGATTTTAGAGGCGGCCAAGATCGCCGAACAGGCCGGCGCTAAGGCGCTCACGGTCCATTGCCGGACGCGCCAGCAGGCGTATAAAGGCAAAGCCGACTGGTCGTGGCTTGAGAAAATCAAAAAAGTTATCAATATTCCTTTAATCGGCAACGGCGATGTCGTCACGCCGCAAGATGTTAAGAAAATGTTTGAAACAGGATGTGACGGTGTTATGATTGGACGTGGTGCGTTATTAAATCCGTGGATCTTCGCGCAGACAAAATATTATCTTAAGACGGGGGTTTTCTTGCCGGAGCCGTCTTTAAAGGAGAAATTCGATCTTTGCATCCGCCACTTGAAATTGTCGATTAAAGAACGCGGAGAGTATTTAGGCGTTACGGATTTTCGGAAATATTATTCCGGGTATTTCCGCGATGTGCCTAATATCGCCAAGTTACGGATAGAATTAATGTCTTTGATGGACCTTGATAAAATTATCGAACGTTTGGACTTGTTTCTTAAAGAGTATTCATCCGCCAAGGAGTCGTCGAGTAATGTTTAAGAAAACAATTTTTTTCTCCCTCCTCTTTTTATTCCTAATCACTACGTTAAGTTTTGCCGAGAAGATTCAGCTTAAATCCGGCGAGATCGTCGAAGGAACAATTGTCGAACGCTCCGCAGATTATATCCGTATGGATACAGGATTGGGCGTGAACGTCACGTATTATTTCGATGAGATTTCGACCATAGACGGAAATTCTCCGGAAAAGAAAAAAGAGGAAAATCAAGAGTTGCCTCAAGCAGAACATCCAACGGAAAATGTTACGGTGGAACCTTCCGCGAATGTCGTCATGCCGGAACAATCCTCCGACGTTAATAATCAGAATGAGGTCCAAGAGACCGTTTCTAATAGCGTCGAGAATACTGCCCCGGAAACTGGTCGGGCCGCTTCTTCTAAAGGAAAAGGTCTGGAAGATTATCTTTTAGAGGAAGCCAAAAGCACTCAAGAGCAATCGCGTCCTAAATGGCAAGGCAATTATTTGGAGTATCAGGTGGATATCCAGAAGAAAGATATTAAAGAAAAGGTTGTTTTGGTTAAAAATGTCTTGCTGGAAACCGTTAAGGAGAAAGTCCAAGATTTTCGAAAGAAGAAGCCTAAAGTTTATAATCAAATCGTGTCAATCATTACGACCGTAAAATCCATTCCGCTCTCGTTGTGGATTCTTATGGCGATGGCCTATTATATTTTGTTCTGTTATCCGTTGATGCTTATTGCTCAAAAGTTGGGAATAAAACATTCTTGGATGGCTTGGATTCCGATTGCACAGTTATTTTTGATGACGAGAATGGCAGGAAAGTCTTTCGGCTCTTTTCTATTATTATTTGTCACGCCTTTCAATATTTTTGTTTTTATGGGTCTGTGGGGAGAGATTTGTGGATTCTTGCAGAAATCAACTTTCCTTGGGATTCTTATGATCCTTCCGGGATTTAATTTGATCATTATTTGGTATCTTGCCTTGGCAAAAACGAAATAACCTCGAAGTATGTATTAGCTTGCCGCGTAGTTCTTCACAATTTTGGTAATAAGATTTTGTTTGTCATCCAATCCAGAAAATGTTTTTTAAGGTCCTGGATCCCCGCTTAAAGATTGCGGGGATGACAGCAAAGAAGATTGTCATCCACGAATGCTTTCTTTAATTTTGTCATCTTTGAAATGTTTGCCCTTGTTGTCATCCCCGAAATTTTTAGGCGGGGATCTAGGGTAGAAGTCCCTTCAGTAAGCGTCAAAAATTTGAAAAGCATTTACTGGATTCCCAATCATTTCTAGATAAAAAATTGAGGAAGTTGAGAATGACAGCAAAGAAGATTGTCATCCACGAATGCTTTCTTTAATTTTGTCATCTTTGAAATGTTTGCCCTTGTTGTCATCCCCGAATGCATTAGTCGGGGATCCATAAGGTTTTAAATCCTGGATTCCCGCCTGCGCGGGAATGACAGTGAAGTGGGGCGGGAATGACAGCAAAATAGATATCAGCAACAACCTACAAACAAAAACCCCGTAAGTTCAAAGTTTCTTGACCTCACGGGATTTATTTTTTTATTTTTAAATTCGTACAGCTCTCTTTAAAACCAACTTCCCCTCACCCCTCAGTTGTCATCCCTGCGATGGTTACCTTTTCTGTCATCCCCGCAATTTTTAAGCGGGGATCCAGCATTTTAAAATCGTGGTTCCCCGACCTGCCTACCGTCAGGCAGGCTAATTCATTCGGGGATGACAAATATCTTTTGTTGTTTTATTATCCCTTTTTCGTTATTTCTATGGCCTGTTCCGTCGGGATTTCTAACCCAAGAAGTGGGAACGGACTTGAGATAGGCGTGATGCGGATAATGACCGGCACCACTCCTGTAAAATCTCCACGCTTAAATTGTTCCACCATCTTGGCATCGAATTTAAACTCAACGCCTTTGCCATCTTTAGAAATATTCATCTGAAGATTCTTGGCGTTTAAGTCGATACCACCGGGGTTCTTCATATCAGCGCTCATCGCCTTGTCAGTCTTGATTTTATCAATGGCCTGCTTCAATTTCTTAATGGCCAAGTTACGCGTCTTTACATCGTCGATGGTCCCGCTTTTTGAAGCATTCTTCACTGCTGCCACGGCCTTTAGGAATGCGTCCTGCGCGATATTCTGGATACTGCCTCTTGTCGTCTTGCTTTGCTTATATTTATTTAGCGCGGCGGTGAAGTTGTCCTTGCTTGAAATCACTAGGTTTATGTCATCGGGATCAACGCCCCTAGCCGGCTTAAAAGTGTCAACACTATCGTACATATCACCGAGGGAGCCTTTTACGACTACGCCTTTGCTGCGCAGATGGCTGGCCACCATTTGAACGGCAACAGGCATATCCTTTGCCGAAACCTTAAATTCAATCAGAGCATTCGCTATTTTTTTAGCTAGCTTTTCTTTATCAACTTCTTCGGAATTATTTCCAGTGCTTGTAGACCACCACCAGTGCATACCGACACTACGCTCTTCAAGCGCAGTCGTAATCAAATTAAGCAATTCAACGGTGGGTGTTTTTCGGGTTTCTTTCTCTACAATTACAAAAGGCCCGTTTGCTGATTCGCCCTTAGCCATCATCGCCTGGTCGATAGATGCGGCTTGCCAAGTTTGAGCAACGATCTTGCGGAAAGTTTTTCTTAATTGATCTTTGAGCGATCTTTTCCGGAAATAATCAAACTGTTCTGGACCTTTTAAAGATTCATGCGACAGATTATTGATCAAATCCATCGTCGTATCCCAGTCGCCGGATAATGTCTGCGCGATAGACTTCCAATCGCTTTTGTTGTTAGCGGATTGGATTTTCGTTGTGACGTTTGCAAACATTTCCTTAAGCTGATTATGCGGACGAAGGTCTTCTCTGTCCTGATAAAAAGTAGGCTCGTTCACTAACGCTGTAAATTCAGAAACAAGCGTTGTGATGTTTTGCTTGGCTTCCTCTGTCGTCATCGCCTGGTCGGCCGTTGGATTCAGTTCAACCCTATATTTAGTCAAGCCGTCCACAATGATCGGGGTTTTATTAATAGAGAAATCGGCGAAGGTCAGTACATTCTCAACAGCGCTATTTAATTCCTCGCCGCTCAAGCTTTTGTCCTCTAACCATGAAGCCAACCTTTTTCCTAACATTTTCTGCAGCTGCTCTTTGGTTTCTTCATTTGAGGCAAAGAATATTGCCTGCCCTTCGGAAACGTTCAAAAATTTCTTTAGCGTGTCATTTTCGCTCACTATTGAAGAATTCTTCCGGTAGTTATCAGCTGCCTTAAGAAGAAGTCCTCCTGTAAACAGGTAAGCTGCTGCAAGTACGAATGGAAAAATCTGCGCTCCCTGTATAAATTCAACCTCAGGATGATAATGGTTCATCAAATGATCAATCGTCGCCCATATCATTCCTGCCGCCCCAACAATAGCCAGAGGCCCTAATGTTGCTCCTGCTATTGAAGCTTTAAAATTACCTGCTTTTTGTTTTCCTAAATTTGTCAGTCTAATGAATATCTGCGGATTTTCTTTTAAGAGCGTAGCAAGTTTCTCGCCGTATTTTTCTAGGTCCGCAGCACTCCAATGCAGCTGAGCCATCTTTTTTATCAATGCCTTTTCGTTACGAGGCTTCATGGCTTTGATTCCCTTAACAAGGTCAAGGACCATTGCCTTCTCGTCTGAAGAAAGCTCATTTGTTAATTTGTAAAATTGTTCAGCAGTAAGCAATCGAATAGGTTTAAGCATTTCCTTAGTTATCTTAGCCGTCATCGCAAAATCTTTGGCCGTGACCGGGCCTTTTTTAGGATTCCCTGCTAAGAATTCATTAACCAGAGATTGAACCGCTTTGGCCGTTTCTGGCTTCATGCCCAGCATGGCTTTGTCGGCGGTATAAATATATTTCTTCATGATATTTGCCGCAGTTCCCATAACGTTTTGAGCTTTAGTTAAATCACGGTCGACAAGTGCGGGGTCCATTGTTAAGACCAATAAAAGTCGTCGAGGATTACTGCCTGCTGTTTCCGGACCGGCCCAAGCCCCAAAATAGGTTTGCTTCTTTAATTGAACCACATCAGGGTCAGCCTCAAATTTCTCCCGGTCAAACCCTAAAGATTTTCCATTGAGCTTTGATCTTAAGGCGACTTCCATTTTATAAAGTCCGCTACCGGTCAATTGCGCCAGAGTGGATTCTTTTTTCACAATCAATTGCTCGACCTGAGATACAGGCACAGAGCTCATGATGGGTTTAATCGTTGTTTCTGGACCATTGTCGATGGCTTGTCTCATAAGATTTAAGAGATCTAGTTTCGTTGATTCTGGCTCTTTTTCCTCTGATTCACCTGTAACCATGGCGCGGTCAATCCGCGGACCTTGGGTTAAGCGCAGTTGCACGATCGATTTATGCAAAGCGTCCATATGTTCTAGCATAAGTTGAAGTTTTTTGGATTCTGCAGAACCAGGATTTTTATCGGCTTCTTTCTTGAAATCCTCAATATATTGCCGAAGAACAGCATCGTTAACTGTTGTCGGCATCTGTATGCTTTGTTCAGCGGACAGTATAGGTAAGCTGGCAAATAAACTAACGGCCGCGGCCGCTATGAATTTGATAAAAATACTATTGCCTGCCATCATGGCTTTGTCGTCAATACGGCCTTCTTTTAATTGCATGACCGATTCCCGCAAGGTCCGCATACTTGTTAAAGCAGCTTTTAGCTCGGCGACTTTTACAGAACGCGGGTCTTTATTAAGTTCAGCCTGCAATTGCGCATTCATCAGATTAATGTCCTGTTGAAGAACGTCCCCGGTATCACCAATCTTTATCTGAATTATTTGTGATTTTTGTTTCGGAGTGTCGAGGTGCCCGGGCGTAACAAAGGGAATCCCAAACATCCATATTACACTGGCGAGCGCGGCTACAGACAAAAGGGTTCTGGGAATAAGATGTCCCCAAGAGTTTTCATCTACGCTCATAGCCTTGTCAATTGACGATGTGATTTGAAGAAATGATTGTTCAAACCTGTCGAAATCGGCAGGTGTTATGTCTTTATTCTTAAATTCCTCTAACCATTGCTGTGAGAGTTTTAAAGCTTTCTCAATTTCTTGCATGGCTTTCATATCAGCCTGAAGGCCTTTATCTTCAGGTTTTTCTTTAAGCATTAAGGTCACTAGCGGCTTTCCTTCGTTAACCACGGAAGATAAAATATCAGCCATGTAGCTTACGCCTAGTATTACACGGGCATTGTATTCTTCTCTTTCACTGGACATCATCGCGCGGTCAACTTTATGAAAACGTAGAGAATACGTTCCTGAGGTCAAACCAGAAAAACGAAGTCCGGAGCTTCCTTTATTGACGTGTTCTCTTCGGACGACTTGTCCTTTGAGATTATAAAGTTCAATATCTCCGTTTGTTTTAAACGGTCCGGGGATCAAAAGTTCTCCGTCAGAGGCAATGGTTGCCTTGTATCTCGTCGGATCTTGAAAAATGTTTGTTCTAATAATCGGCATAAGAACTCCGCTTGCCGCCCCTTCAATGGATGCTTGGGTTGCAAGATTTGCCGGAACAGGAGTTCCTAAATCATCACCTGTCCAGACGATGTATCCATAATGAAGTGAGATCTGGTCTAATAACGGATGATTGGGCAAGGCGCTGTTGACATCGGACATGGGAATTGTGACTGTGCCGTTTGCCCCGATCGTATAAACTTTAGAAAGTAATCCTGTAGGCGAGTTCGGATCCTGGCCCGTCGGTAAAAATCGTATTTTAAATTTTTTCCCAGCCGCATCGACTGGAAAACGAACAATAATGTTTTGGAAATTCTGGCTCCACAGATTATAGGGGGAAGAAAATACGCCGTAGCTTGAATAATCACCGGCAGTTCCTGCGTACCAACCGGGTAAAGAAGTCACGGTCGCAGCTGAAATACCTAATGCGGCAAGCATTAATGTCAGACCGCCGCCAGCCACATCACCTATAAATTCTCGACGGGTTGACATGGCATTGTCTTTGTTAAGGACAACTTTATATTTTACGGAACCATTATCCCAGATAGGACTGGCTTGTGTTAAAGAGAAGTCGCCGTAGTCATAAATTCTATCAGCCGCCCGGCTTAGGCCCTCAAACCAATTGCCATCGTTATATCGTTCTTTAATCCAATCTTTTAGTCTTTCTTTAAAGGCTTCTGTTGCTGCATCAGCAAGTTCTTCCGAGTTTTTATCAGCCGGAACTTGAGTAATAGCTCCTGGTTTTTTAGCAGAAATAGTGATGTAAGCATTAGTGTTGTCGAGAAGAAATTTCTCTAAATATTGATTAGCTGCTTTTTTAAAGAGTTTAGGACGCGGCAAATATCCTAGAATAAGTCCAATTACCATCGTACCTACTCCTTCCATGAACAAAGTGTCAGGTTGAAGCGCTGCTATGTTCATTTGTGCAAAGGTATTAGCGTGAAATATTGCAACCATAGCTAATCCTAAGCCAATTCCTATAGAAGATCTTGCAAAAATATTTCCGCTCCATTCGCTGCTAATCTTAGTCATCAGTTTTTTATTTTTTTGTAAAATTGAATAAAACTGCTGATTAAATTGTGTGAGATCTTCTTCAGTCCAGTGTAAGTTTAGAATAACTTTCCAAGCGTCTTCTTCTTTATTAGAATCCATTTGTTTGATGGCATTAATAAACTGCATCATGGAATCTTTTTGATTTCCGCCAAATTGAGATAGAAAACCATTTAATTCTTCGTCGGTAAGATCTTTGATGGCGAGAATCAAGGATTTCGATAAAGAAATGACCTTAGGCCCTGGTTTGACTTTTCCTTTAGATGACTGGCCTTTTTTTAGAAAGTTATTCGTAAGCATAGCTAAGTCTTTGACTGTTTGCATATCCGACGCTGTGAATTTGTTGTCAGTCACAAGCTGTTTGATGAGAGAGTCTAATAGAGTAACCAAATCGGTTAATTCAGCGTCCGTGCGGGAAGACCGGCCTTGTGCGCGTAACGCCTTCATTGCGTCAATAAAAGCAGGAACCTTCTGGTCGCGGATATACTGATTCACCGGAGAAATCTCTGCGTTCGTGAAATATTTCCCTTTAGCTGTAACCTCTATTTGTGCAGCTTCAAAAACATTTTCTAACTGGGTTGCTAGGTCGGTTTTTTTGACAGGAGCTTTCATCTCGGCGCTGTTGTAAAGAGCCGTTACAATATCCTTAAGTTTGGTGCCACGAGTTGTTGCGTCCACGGTTATCCCATAGCTATTGCGCAGTTCTCTGACGATGCCATTATTGTGTGTCAACTTACCTTTGGTCGGGAGCCACAACACGTCGTTGTCGGATTGTTCAGCAAGGACAAGGACGTCGATGAGAATAGCATCGACATTAAAAG
The DNA here is from genome assembly GCA_015233405.1 of Candidatus Omnitrophota bacterium. Lineage (GTDB taxonomy): Bacteria > Omnitrophota > Gorgyraeia > Zapsychrales > Zapsychraceae > JADFXT01. The sequence goes on from JADFXT010000014.1 coordinate 32,086, forward strand.
AATCTTCGGGTTTAACCTGATAAAATCTCTGCCCGCTAAAAGCGCCCATGTAAGAAACAGCCGACGGATTTTTCTTGTCGTCGGGTAAATTTTCAAAATGCGAAAGGACAAGCTTAATATTTTTTACCTGTTTTTGATGGATATTTTTTGCGGCTTGGCCGAATAAGATATCGTAGAGGGCATCTTGTTTCTGAATGTAATAATTGTCTGTTTTAAGCGTACTCAAATTCGCATCAAATTCTTGCTGAGTAATTTCTTTAACGCCGTATTTTGCTAATAAAGCCTGAACCGCCACCCAAGGTTGTCCATGAAGTGAAGGTGAATTCTGGGCGTTGATCGTCTCAAACATGGGCTTTAAATCGGCCATCATTGCCTGGTCAATTTGTCCTTCCCTTAATGACGCTACTGAATCAGCCAAAGTCTGTAACTTTGCTATGCCTGCTTTAAGATCAGCAACTTTTACAGAATCAGGGGTTTTCTTAGCAAGTTCAACCTGCAAATCCGCATTCATCCGATCGATATATGTCTGAAGAATATCTGCAGACTGGGTTGTAGATTGGATTACTGTGTTCTGCGGTGATGTTAAACGGGAATACACATCTCGAGAGACCGACCCTGGCTGAATAGCTAGTACCAAATAGAGTGCTAGTATCCCGGCAAAAGCCCCCAGCTCAAGAAGAACACTGCCTACGCTCATGGCCTTGTCAGCATTTTCTAAAAGAAGCTTCATCTCGCCATACTGTTCTTTGGACATCGATTCTTTGTATTTCGAGAGGATCTCTGAACTAAAACGTTTTAATTCAGCCATCGCGGCTTTGTGTTGTTCGGCATTTCCCACAGAACGTTCTGCTTCCATTAAAGTTGTCTGGAAACGATTTAAATCTGCGAGGATATCGCTATTTTTTTGGGTATTCCCTCCTAAAAGATTTGCACTCATAACCGTTTGTAGCGCATTGATAATAATTACAGTTTTTTGAGTAAAAGCCTTGAAGGCTTTCGTTCTTTCTTCCGTCTCATTGACTAAAGGTTTAGCCGGTTCAACAGGAGCACTCAATTCTTCGACTGTTGAGTCCTTTTTAGGCATAAATGGGCTTTCATAACTAGGCGACTGCGAGAGAATATCGACTGATGTTGAAAGTTCTCCTTCAACATCTTCCTCGATTATGGCGCGGACAACCGTCTTCCAATCATATTGACCATTACTTAATCTTGGAAAATCGGATAAGTATATTGTCTGACCGATTGTTTTATCGTCTTGGATTAAGATAGCAGCATAGTCGGACTTAATTTGAGTAAAACGAAGAGTGAATTTATTCGTTCCATCGTTAAGAGCATATTCGTGGGTTGTTGATTTTGTTTTATCCAGGGTTAGTTTATCCACATCGACCGTCATGGCGTAGTCTATTTCTACTTTTTTCCTTGCATTTTCAATGCGCACAGCATATGCCAGAGGATCCCAGCGCTTGTCTTTGGGATATTGTCTGCGAATGCCTTTTTTCCAATCGTCGATGCTCTTTTTTAACAGTTGCGGATTTTTCACCAGTTGCTTAGCGTCATCCAGATTGACTCTAAAAACAGTCTGTTCATTCTCATAGCCATGTCTTGGAATATACCTTGCAAAATCATATCGAACACCACGCATTATTACATTCAGAGCGATTTCGACGTCGTTGAGATTTTCTTTTGCTATGGGTATAAGCGCCTGCTCAATTTCGTCTTGAAAGCTACTGTCGAATACAAAGCTGCCTCGGCCTAAATAGGTAATAACCCCACCTGCCCGGGGATCTGTTTCTGATAGGATCTCCTCAAACATTGACTGAATCTTATTGACTATGGACTGTTCGTCTTCGGTCATCATCGCGCGGTCGGATTTTTTCTGCTGACGAATTTTATTCTGAAGTTTTTCAATCCTTGCTCGTGTTTTTTCCATCCTTTCTTTTATGGCATCTTCTACGCGATCCGCAAGCACCCAGTCATAATATGCCTTCTGAAATGCCAACCGGTCTTGTAAATTCATCGCTAACTTTCCTAGCGTAACTTGTGCAGCAGCTAATTGTTGTTTTAATTCAGTCAGATTATTTTTCTCATTGCTTTTTGTCGCCTTTGCCTGGTCCACCTTTGTCGTCACCATTGCCATGTCACCGTTGGGAGCCATAGCACTATCGGTTTCGGGAGTTTCAATAGCTTGACGGGCAAGGACTTTCCCGACGCCAATTTCAAGACCGCCGGAGAAATATTTTTTAGGAGTTACCTGCTGTGTTGCGGGATCGTATTCTTCCTTAATATAGTTGTAAGCGCCTTTCTTGAACGCTTCGAGGTATTGAGCGTAAATCTTCTCTTTAATGTTTGGGTCGTTAGTCGTCACGCCACCGATTTTGGCTTTGTCGCTGTAGACCTGGTTCAATAAAGCATCTTTTAAAGCTTGTTTGTACCACGTCGCTAAAATCATCGAATAAAACATCTGTCTTAACGTCGCGAAGTTCTTTCCTTCGTTGACTTCTTTTTCAATTGCGGGGATGATGACTTCTTTAATAATTGAAGTGCTGATGTCACTCTTTGCTCCCTTTATGTCATTCCCTGCTACCCTTCTGTCATTCCCGCGGAAGCGGGAATCCAGTAACCCGTTTTTAGACCCTGGATCCCGGGTCTGCGCCCGGGATGACAAGTCTGATTGGTTGGCTGCCAAATAATCTTTTTCTAACATTACTTTTAAATGCGCTCCAACAACATAGGCTGCATCGTTGTGTTCGAAAATCTTCGCTTTATCAGCGACGATCCAGACTTTGTTAAATGTATCGACGGGGATGTCCGTGGTTCCAAATTTTTGTTTCGCTTCAGCGTAAACTTTATTCCAGAAATCTTTCCCGATCTCTTTTTCTGGGTACATCAAAGATGCGGTCAATTGCTTTAAAATATAGTCCTGCGCGAGCATATCCTTACCTAATTCAGTCTTGCCTAATTCGTCAGTCGCGATTCGGTTCTTTTCATACGGTGAAAGGTTGACCCAAAGGTCGCTTTCCTTAATAGTCATGGAAGCAAGAAAATATTTGATGAGCTTTTCAGATTCGGACTTGAATTCAGGAGTGTTGACACCAATGCCGGACTTACCAGTATCGAGGATAAAATCGAACAAAAGCGGATTTTCCGGATGGACTTTTAAGCCCTTGATCAGCGTAGGCATGAACGCAGGCGTTAAGCCCACCATACTGCCCGGCTGTGGCAGGTTCAAAACCTGTGCATAGCTCGGTGGTATGACGGTTGTGGAAATGAACGTGATCGAGAGAATTGTCGACACGATTTTGATGAAAAAATTTTTCTGTCTTTTGGGTAGAACGTTTTCCATTTTAGTTTTTCTCCTAATAGGTTTGAGCTAGAAAAATTTTAGAAAGCGCAAAGTTGAAAGCTCTATAGTTAAATAACGTTTTTGTAGTCTCGCTGTTGGTTTCGCTGATGGCTCAACCACTCCCTCAGACATTTCGTCTTCGGTCGTGCTCAACTATTTCCTCGGGCATTACGCCCTCGGTCGGCTGGATACCCCTTTTTAGGGGGTTCTTAAATCTTGAAGAAAAGATAACATATTTTCAACGTTTTGCAAGGAAGGTGGGCTAATTTTACGCGTTTTCGAGATTAAAAAATAGTTAGACAGCGACGAGAAAATGTGCGGATTCGAGGATGAAAAAAAAGATAAAAAAGATTACCGAGAACGCAATGTTCGAGGGAATGGTTGAGCATCAGCGAAACCATAAAACAAACTTTTAGGCCTAGACTGGTGAAATGGCCAGGGCCTGGATTTGTTGTTCCGAAAGGATGCTTGGGGTGAGATATTTTTTGTCTTTTTTAAGGTTGGCCTGGCAGTATTCGATTTTTTGTGGCTCCAGACTTTTAAGTTTTGAAAAGCCTTGAATCAGTCCGCCGCAAAGGGATAAAATTTTCAGGGATGGTTTTGGGCCTTTTAATATCAATGTCGGCCCGTTTTTTCTATGAAGCTGGAGAATGTAGTCGGTCTCATGGGCATATTTCTTTAAAAGTTTGTTCTCTTCTTCGTCTCGGCCTAAAAAGGCTTTGAAATCTTTATTGATGCGAAACTGCCTTCCCCATTTTAGCGAAGTGATTTCTTTGATGTCACGATAACCGTACTTAAAGGCGTCTTTCAGCCGCGGGGCGAAATGGGGTTCTGTAAGAAGGCATCCGCCGCCGGCTGGGGTATATTCTGTAATATGATAATGTTTTGCCAGATCCAACTGGCTCCTGCGGCCGCGGCCGTTAATGGATAATAGTTTCGTGCGGTCAATCCACCCTCTTTCTTCCGGAATGGTGGGTTTAAGCAATTGGGCGCATAATGGCCGGAGCAAATATCCTTTTAATCCGGATTCGTTTTCGATAAGGTTGAGGCTATTGTGAAGCTGCGACATAGGGCGCTGGCCTAAAACTTCACCGGTGAAAATAAAGTCGGCGCCGACTTCTTTCATGTATTGGGCGGCTTTCTTTAAGAAATAAACTTTGCAGTCCACGCACGGGTTCATGACCGAACCGACCCCGTATTGAGGATTTCGGACTAACTCTAAGAATTCTTCGTCGAGCTGAAAGGTCTTTAACGGAATGCCGATTTGTTTGGCCGAGGCTGAGGCCTTGATCTTATTCCCGCAGCCCCAGGGCATATTAAAATGGACGCCAATGACTTTAATCCCTAGATCCTTGATGACTTTGGCTGCTAAAATGCTGTCGAGCCCGCCGGAAATTAATCCAATGGCTTTAATTTGTTTTTTTGTTTTTTGGCCAAATAGCTCTTGCATAAATAATAACCCGTATGTTAATATTATCTCTCTTTAAATTTTAACAATCGTGTCATCCCTCTTCCGCGGGAATGACAGCAATGATTATAATTAACAAACCATGACAGTAAAGCAAAAAGATACACAATTAACCGGAGCGCAGACACTCCTTAAGTGCCTTGAGAGCGAAGGCGTGGAATATATCTTTGGGATCCCTGGCGGCGTGGTCATTCCTATTTTTGACGCCTTGGTGGAATCCAAAATGAAATTTATTCTTACCCGCCATGAGCAAGGCGCGACCCATATGGCCGACGGTTATGCTCGTGTAACGGGAAAGCCCGGCGTGGTTTTGGTCACCAGCGGTCCTGGGGCGACGAACACGTTAACCGGAATCATGACCGCGCATATGGATTCGGTCCCTCTTGTCATTTTGACGGGCCAGGCCAGGAGGCCGTCGTTGGGTAAAGATGCGTTTCAGGAAGCGGATATCTTCGGCATGTCCATGCCTGTCGTTAAACACAGTTATCTTGTGCGGGACACTAATGACATCCCTCGAATTATTAAAGAAGCTTTTTATCTAGCCAATACCGGACGTCCGGGCCCAGTCCTCGTGGACTTGCCTGCAGATGTGTCCGCTGGTCTATTTACCGGCAGCTTTGATCAAAAAATGGATTTAGGCGGTTATAACATCCCTCCTCTTCCTTCGAAAGAAAATATCAAGGCGTTCGCCGCGATGTTCAAAGGGGTCAAGAAACCTCTTTTACTCGTCGGGCACGGCGCGGTCATTTCGAAGGCCGAGAAAGAGATCAAAACGCTTGTGGAAAAGTTTGGCATTCCGGTGGTCAATACTCTTTTAGGCAAAGGTGCTTTTCCGGAAACCCATCCTCTTTCGTTGGGGATGCTTGGGATGCATGGAACGGCTTATGCGAATAAAGCGTTGATCAGCTGCGATCTCATTTGTTCTATTGGCAGCCGCTGGGATGACCGCATTAATGGTAATAATCAGGAATTTTGCGTCGGAGCCAAGAAGCTTCATATCGACATCGATCCGGCGGAAATCGGCAAGATCGTTAAGCCTGATGCCAGCCTTGTCGGCGATGCGAAAGCGATCTTGGAAGAACTGATCAAATATCTTGAGCCGATGGACACGAAAGAATGGCAAAGTGAAGTCGCGTTCTATAAAAAAGAATTTCCTTTGAAATATGATACCACTAAGGGTCTAACGGTCCCTTTTCTTGTCGATGAGGTTTATAAATTGACTAAAGGCAAAGCGATTGTGGTGACCGACGTCGGTCAGCATCAGATGTGGACCGCCCAGTTTTATAAATGTGATTATCCGGACCGTTGGCTCTCCTCCGGCGGCGCGGGTACCATGGGTTATGGTTTTCCGGCTGCTATCGGTGCGCAGTTTGGCCGGCCGCATGATCTGGTCTTTGCTTTTGTCGGCGACGGCGGATTTCAAATGACCTTAAGCGAGCTGGCGACCGCGGCGATTCATAAATTGCCCGTTAAAGTGGTGGTCAATGAGAATAAATATCTTGGTATGGTCCGCCAATGGCAGGAATTGTTTTTTGAAAACCGTAAGTCCGGTGTGGACTTAAAGGGAAGCCCGAACTTTGTCAAAGTCGCGCAGGCTTATGGCGTTAAAGGGATTTTGATCAAGAATGTCCGTGAGGCGCGTCGAAAATTACAAGAAGCCATTAACCATAAAGGCCCGGTGTTGATTCATGCCGATATCATTAAAGAAAACAACGTATTCCCGATGATCCCGGCGGGAAAATCCGCTCATCATATGATGATCGATCCGCCTAAAAAATAGCCATGGAAAATAACAAAAAAAATATTCATACGATTTCTCTGTTGGTCGCCAACAAGCCCGGCGTGTTGGTCCGCGTGACGTCCGCTTTTGCTCGCCGAGGATATAATATTGATGCGTTGGTGGTCTCCCCTTCTTTTGATCCTAACTATTCTACGATGACGATTACTGCTCAAGGTGACCCGGCGACGTTAGACCAGATCATGAAGCAGACTGTTAAACTCGTGGACGTTATTCATTGTAATGAGCATACCGGTGAGGATGCTGTTCATCAAGAGCTCGCCCTCATTAAGATCAAGAATGTTCCCGCGAACAAGCCTGTTATCACAGATCTCGTCAATAAATTTGCCGCAAAGATTATTACAGAAGATGAGAATATCGTGATTATTGCCTGTGCAGGCACCACTCTTCAATTGGATGAATTTGAAACGGTCATGAAGAAATACGGCATGATCGAGGTTGTGCGGTCCGGAAAACTTGTGATGACGAAGAGCAAGAGTTCTACTTAAGGCGACCAGATTCTTTCCAGGATTCTTTCTATAATATCCAGCCACCCTATCGAGAACAAAACCCCATAAACAAGAGCCATCCATTTTGTCCAAACAATCGCATGGACTAAGGAGTGTTTGTCTTCATGGAAAAGTTTGGTGATCGGTTTGATGGCCATCAATAGAACGACGCACGCCGAAAGGGAATAAATGTGGTCGTTGGTGATGCCATAAATAATGACGGGCATTAATACCGCGATAAAAGTAAATGAGAGATATCTTAAGACCAGCCGTTTTTGTGTGATTTCTTGATGGAGTTTTAAGGTCAGGATATTCATGGCCAAAAATCCTAAAGGCATCCCGGCGATAAAAACAGCTAAGTTCATTTCGTGTGATTGAAGATAATAGCTTCCTGCCACAAGAAGGGGCCCAAAAATTATTCCTGTTAGGAGTGTTTTTAATCTTAAGAATTTTTCTTTAAAAAGTTCAAAGATGTCTATCGTGATGATTTGAAGTAGGAATGCTAAAACCAGCGTCCATGCAGACCGGGTCCAGTTTTGAACGCCGTCGCCAAAAGCCATGCTGGTGGCCATTACGACGGGAATAATAGAAAGCCATGCGGTTGGCAAACTTGAATTGGAAAGCCAGGTTTTTAAATTTTTAAAAGTCATTGGCGTTTTTTGTCATTCCCGCGAAGGCGGGAATCCAGGAAATGTTTTTGAACTTTTTGATTTTTATTTAAACATCAACTCAGTATTCTAGAGTCCTGATTGAATTTGTCCCGTGAATTCTGGATTCCCGCCTTCGCGGGAATGACAGGATGTTCAATCGGTTATTTCTGTTCTGTTAAATATCTTTCCACTTCAAGCGCTGCCATACATCCTGAACCCGCCGCGGTAATGGCCTGGCGGTAAATTTTATCCTGCACATCGCCGCAGGCAAAGACCCCTTTGACATTTGTTTGTGTCGTGCCCGGAATTGTTTTAATATAACCCGATTCGTCGAGGTCAATTTGACCGTCTAGGAATATCGTATTAGGCGCGTGGCCAATGGCATAAAAAAGCCCGCGGACTTCGAGTGTTTTTTCTTCGTTGGTTTTATTGTTACGGACCACAAGTTTTTCCAAAGAGTTTTCGCCTAAGGCTTCAAGGGCGTTAGAATGCCACAGGATTTCAATCTTGGGATTCTCTTCAAGTTTTTTTTGCATGACCTTGGAGGCGCGTAACACGTCCCGTCGGACAATCAGGTAAACTTTGCTGGCAAATTTAGTCAGATACGTCGCCTCTTCAATGGCCGTGTCCCCTCCGCCGATCACCGCTAAGGGTTTGTTTCGAAAAATAGGAAGTCCTCCGTCGCACACCGCACAGGCGGAAATGCCTCTTTGCCAGAAATTGTCTTCGCCTTTGATCCTTAAGCGTTTAGCGATCGCACCGGTTGCGATAATAATGGTTTTTGTTTGAGTGGCGATGCCTTCCGAAAAGACTTGAAACGGTTTATGGGAAGTATCAATTTTATCGACGGTCGATGTTTGAATGCGCGCCCCATATTTTAAAGACTGCTCCCGCATCTTAAGCATAAGTTCAAGCCCCGTTATGCCTTCAGGGAATCCGGGAAAATTCCCTACCTCAGTTGTCGTCGTCAGTTGTCCGCCGGCGGCGATCCCTCCGGCCATCATGCCTTCAAACAAAAGCGGATTTAAATTGGCCCGGGCGGTATAAATAGCAGCGGTATGTGCGGATGGGCCTGAACCGATGATGACGACATTTTCCATGAAATTATTCTCCTGAACTCTCTTTTGTCGGACGAAGGTCACGAATGGTTTTTAAAAACATTTTAATGGTTTGATTCGGCAGACGGTTTTTGAGGAAATTTTTCTCTTTGGTTATCAAGTCATCCAGCGCAAAGTCAGACTCGATGGTAAATCCGGCGTCTTTGATCATCTGAAGCGTTTCTAAACGCGGCCGGCCTTTGACATTTAAATAGCCGTCCATAAATAATGAATTCGCCGGATAAAACGCGAGCGGCTCTAAGTGTCGTAAATAAAGTTCTCGTCCCGCAGCCACACGGATTTCGGCTAAAGGATTACACAAGCGAAACAGACACAGAATTCTTAAGCAATCCTCCGGCGTCAATTTGGGTTTGCTTTTTAATGCCAGGCCTTCGATGGGCATAAAGAAATTCACCGGGATGGACGCAATTTTAAGGCTCTGAAGCGTCGAGGCCATTTCGATAATGTCCGACGCCTCTTCTCCCATTCCGATAATGACGCCAGAGCAGATTTGAAGCTGTGCTTTTTTCGCTGCCGCTAGAGTTTCCAGACGGTCGTCGTAAGTATGGCTTGTGCAGATTTTTTTATAGTGTCGGCGTGAGGTGTTTAAGTTATGGTTGATACGGTTTAAGCCGGCTTTCTTTAATAGCAGCGCCATGTCGTCATCGATGATTCCCGGCGAGACACAAACTTCCATGGGGAATTTTGTTTTGATCTCTTTGACTAGTTCTGCCACATGTTTTATTCGCTCCCAAGTTGGGCCTTTGCCTGAGAATACCATACAGTATCGGGCCGCTCCTTTTTCATAAGCATTCTTGGCTTCTTCCATGATTTCCTCGTCGGATTTCATGGCATATTCTTGGATCGGCGCGTGCGAAGACGCAGACTGGGCGCAATATTTGCAATTTTCCCGGCAATAGCCATTCTGAACGTTATTGATGATATGGATCTTGACTTTTTTCCCGAAAGATTTTCGACGGACTTCAAAGGTGGCATTGAGTAATGGCAGCAGTTCTGTTTCTTTGGACGATAAAATTTTTTGACAGGTCGCGGGACTTAAGGGCTTTCCGGCGAGGCTTTGAGTGGTAAGTTGGGTATAGAAGTTTTCTTTCATACGGTATTTATCGAGAATGACCAATAAATAAAGCTTTGTTTTATTATAATGTTGTCATTCCCGCGAAGGCGGGAATCCAGTATTCTCTATTGACCTTCTGGCTTCACACAATTCTGGATCCCCGCCAAAAAATTGCGGGGATGACAGAAAGAGCGTGAAATGATAAGAAAAAGATATAATCAGTGTTTAATCTCATGAGAAATTTTCATGGAACAAAAATTTGGCCCGCACATCGAGCAGAAATTCCGAAGCTGGTCTTCCGGGCTTTGGGATTGAAGCCGATATTTTTTAGCTGTTTCAGGGTCGAGGCTTAAGGCAAACTGGTCGTCCCAACGGAATTCATAACGCGCTTTGGAGATGGCATCGTCCCAGAGTCGTGCCAGCGGATGGCCTTTGGCTAAGTCCGCAGCATGGGCAGCAATCTTATGAGAAATGATCCCGGCTTTGACATCCTCTTTGTTCGGCAGTCCTAAATGTTCTTTAGGCGTGACATAACACAGCATGGCCGTGCCCATGCTTCCGATAATCGCCGCGCCAATGGACGACGTCAAGTGGTCGTATCCGGCGGAGATATCCGTTACAAGCGGCCCTAACGTATAAAACGGCGCATCGTGGCAGAATTTTAGTTGTTTGTCCATATTCTCTTTTATGAGGTTAATCGGCACATGTCCCGGGCCTTCGATCATGGTCTGGACATCATGTTTCCAAGCGATCTTTGTCAGCTCACCGAGCGTTTTGAGTTCTGCAAACTGGGCTTGATCATTGGCATCGGCGATACATCCGGGCCGTAATCCGTCGCCTAAACTAAAGGCAATATCATATTGTTTGAGGATTTCGCAGATTTCTTCAAAGTGCGTATAAAGGAAATTTTCTTTTTTGTGCGCTAAACACCATTTCGCCAGAATGGCCCCGCCGCGGGAAACAATGCCGATCTGTCTTTTTTGAGCAAACGCAATATGTTTTAGAAGCACTCCGGCGTGTACCGTAAAATAATCAACGCCCTGCTCGGCTTGTTCGATCAGCGTGTCGCGATAAATCTCCCAAGTAAGGTTTTCAATGACCCCTCCGGCTTTTTCCAGCGCCTGGTAAATGGGGACGGTTCCAATAGGGACCGGGGAATTACGGATGATCCATTCACGGGTTTCGTGGATATTCGCGCCCGTCGAGAGATCCATGACCGTGTCTCCTCCCCAGCGAATCGCCCAAACCATCTTTTCGATCTCTTCGTTAATGCAGGAGGAAATGGCGGAATTCCCGATGTTCGCGTTGATCTTGACGAGGAATTTGCGGCCGATGATCATGGGTTCTGATTCGGGATGGTTAATGTTCGACGGGATAATCGCACGGCCCCGGGCCACTTCCCGGCGGACAAATTCGGCAGCACAGCCTTCGCGTAACGCGACAAATTCCATCTCGGGGGTGATGATCCCGTTTCTGGCGTAATGCAATTGCGTGACAATTGTTCCTTTTTTTGCGCGCAAAGGTTTTCGTGTTCCGGGAAAATTATTGTCGTTTGTGGATGGAACAATTGACGAAGATTCGTCCGTGTCTTGACGCTCCAAAATCCACGGGGTGCGAATGGCCGGAAGGCCTTTGGTAATATCAATGTCTATGGTAGGGTCTGTAAATGGCCCGGAGGTATCATAAAGAGAAACCGGGACATTCTCCGTCGGCTTATTGTCTTTGTCCTTTGTGGAAGAAAGCTTCACTTCCCGAAATGGGACGCGGATATTTTTATGAATGATCCCTTTTTTATAGACCTTTTGAGACCCGTCCAAGGGGTTAAATTTAAAGCGCATGTTTTGGGGAGAAATCATTTTTAAAATGTGTTTGATGATCAATTTTTTTAAAAAACGTAACCATTATAAGCCCTGTAGACCGTGTGTCAACATTTTAGAGTTGCTTATTTGCCTTCGGCGCATATAATCTTAATATAATTAATAAGGAGAAAAAATGACCATACCACAAGAGTTTATTTTAGAACAAATCGAAATTGGACCGATGGCGAATTATGCCTATTTTATCGGGGATGCGGCCACAAAGGAAGTCGCTATCGTCGATCCTGGCTGGGATGCGGATACGCTTATCCACGAGGCGCAAAAGGCCAAATATAAAATTATAGCGATTCTTTTAACGCATGGCCATTACGACCACGTGGATGCAGTGGAGCCTTTATTAAAGAAATTTGATGTTCCGGTCTATGTTTCGAAATATGAACCACTGTCTTTGCATTCTAAGAAAATTGTTAAAGTCGAGAACGGCGAGAAAATCAAAATTGGTCATATTGAGATCGATTGCCTTTTGACGCCGGGGCATACCCCGGGTTCGCAGTGTTTTAGATATAAGAATGTCCTTTTAACCGGAGATACTTTGTTTTTGGACAGCTGTGGGCGCTGCGATTTGCCCGGCGGGAGTGCAAAGTCCATGGCCCATTCGCTTAACAAGGTTATTAAAGCCCTTCCTGATGACACGAGTATCTTCCCTGGCCATGCTTATGGAGACGGCCGGTATGCGCTATTAAAGGATCAAAAGAAGACCAATCCTTATCTTCAGTGATTAATGAGCTCTACGACGTTGATGGGCGTGATAGCGAGGATTAGCGGTGAAAATCCGTCGATCTTTATTGCTTCTTCCAAAGGCTGTTCGTAGATCGGTAGTGGAATCCCTTTGGCATCTTTCTTGATTTCCAAATTCATCATCGACGGATCAAAGTCAATACCGCCTTTTGTATCGCTTGCCATGGCAGCATCCTGCGAATTTTGCTTCACAGAATTTATAAAATTCTCAACCTGCTCGGAATCATAGCGATTGGTAATGGGCACTCTTCGCTCATGATGGCCGAAAGCTCGACGGGTCAACTTAATCCCAATGGGCGCTTGCCTGCGTTTCCATTCGGCCTTATCGAGCATTTTTCTAACCCGCGTGACCATCTTAAGCGGAAGCCCTGTTTTTTTAGCCACTTCTTTTATGGAAAGATTATTTTCAACCAGTTCTTTAAGGATCGGGTCGAGTTCAGTTTGATATTTCGGAAGAGAATCTTCATCCTTCTGATCTTCACGCAATTCTGCCGACGGCGGGCGGTTGATCATACTTTCCGGAATGATTTCTTTGCCAAGATACTTATTGATATAACGGGCCAATTCAAAAATATCTGATTTAGAAACGTCTTTAATAAGAGCAAGTCCGCCGGACATGTCGCCATAAATCGTCGTGTAACCGACCGCAGATTCGCTTTTATTGCTGGTCGATAAAAGTAAATACCCGTCTGCATTTGAGCGGAACATGAGAAAAACCATGCGAAGCCGTGCTTGAATATTTTCAATGGCAATTTGAGTTGCTTGGGACAATGGTTTCGAAGACGGTGTCGTCGGCAATAATGTGGCAAGGGCTTCTTTAAAGACCGATTCAATAGGAACTTCTTCAAAGCCGATCTTAAGGTTCTCGGCCAGTTTACGGGCATCCGATTTTGTTTCTGAAGAATTAAATCTCGTCGGAAGCGACATGGAGTGAACATGTTCAGGACCTAAAGCAATGGCGGCCAGTGCTCCGGTAACGCCGGAATCAATCCCTCCGCTATTTCCGAAAATAACATCTGTAATGCCGTTTTTACGCATATAGTCTCGTAACCCTAAGATCAACCCTTTAAAAATGAGTTCAATCCGTGTTGGGGGAGTTACTTCGGCGATTGGGGGCAAATCAACTTTATCAGAATCTTTAACAAGTTTATTGACCGGGATCGTTGCAGCCAGTTCAGATTCGGTTCTTTTTTCTGTTTTAACCGGAAGGTCCATGACGAGCATGTCTTCTTCAAAAGGTTTTCCTCTGGCAACCACCTTCCCATCGGGGGAAATAACCATACTATTGCCGTCAAAGACCACTTCATCCTGTCCGCCGACCGTATTTAAATAAATAAACGTGGCGCCGGTATCCTTAGCTCTTTTCGCTACGAGATTCTCGCGAGTCTTAAGAACTCCTTCTCGATATGGCGACGCTGAAGAGTTAATAATGAGCCGCGCACCTTTTTCCGCCTGTTCTTTGTAAGGGGCGATGACGTGATGGTCAACAGGTTCTTGCACGGAATGGCCGTCGAATTCATGTTTGACGCCGTCTTTCTCAACCCAGATGTCTTCGCAATCATTGACGGAAAACATGAGCCCGTCGATATTAAAAATATCTTTATTAAGCGGATTTCCTTCAAAGTCAAAAAGCCCAAGTTCTCCAGGAATAAAATACCGTTTTTCAAAGAAAACCCCATAGTTCGGCAAAGCTCTTTTACGGTAAACACCTTTGACTTCTCCGTCGGAAAGGACGGCAAGGGCATTATAAATTTGTCCATATTTATTGATGTCAACGAACCCAACCACGACCGTGATTCCTTTTCCTTTAGTTTTGGCTGCGAGCAATTTGACCAAAGCCCTATTCTGGTCTATAAATTCCCGATTAAGAAGCAGGTCGCCCGGTAAATATCCTGTAATCGCCAATTCCGGCGATACGAGCAGGTCGACATTTTTGGTCTCGGCTGTATCGATGGCTTTCGCTAGCCGAGTGTAATTGTCGACCATGTCGCCAACGGTCGGATTAAATTGGAGCAATGCCGTACGGACATTTTTGGTTTGCATGGTCCGAAGCTTATCTTCCCGTCGGGAATTCAAAACTTTTATTAAGGACACCAGCCTTTTCCAGCCTAATGTGTTGGTTATTTCTAGCGCCGCATTTTCACCCTTCAGCCGGTTGTAATTTCGTTTTTGCTCCAGGCTGCGATCTTCTCCTTGAGGCAAAGCAACAAAAATACCGCCTAGGTCTTTCGTGATACGCGCGGATTCTATCCAGTCATCAAGCACTATTGCCCGGCGGCCCAAGGATTGTTCCATAAGGTTTTTGATCATTCTTTCGCGCAGGGTATAATTATTTTCTTCTTCCTTGATCGGTAAGGCGTCCTGGCGGTCTCTTCCAAAAATATCCTTAAGTTCAATCACGTCGCCAAATCCTGCGTTTTTTAACTGTTGGTAGATAAGCCCGGAATCCCGGCTTGTAACCACTTTGATCGGAATTCCCAGGTCTTTTAAATTTTTAATTGCTTCGTGCGCCCCTGGCATGGCCTCAAGCGTTACTGAATTTTCGTAATATTTACGCGCTTCAGAAATGGCCTCGATGATCTCTTCTCTTGTCTTTTGGATGTTTAAGAGAGAGATTTCTCGATGAAGAAGTGTAACGATTTCTTCAAACGGAACATCACGGGTCGTATCGACCATCTGCGCGATAATGCTTTTTTCTATCCACTGCATCCCTTCTTTAGTCGTATGTCCGCTTAAGGATGCAAACGCGTGCGCATATTCTTCTTTCCAGGCGGGTTTAAGCAATGTGCCGTGGGCATCGGTGATAACTGTAAAGGGTTTGTCATCTTTAAACGGTTGTCCATTCAAAGAATAGATCGGGTCATGCTTATCCGCCGGGAAAATATCTTCCGGCATATAGAGT
Organism: Candidatus Omnitrophota bacterium; assembly: GCA_015233405.1. Taxonomy (GTDB): domain Bacteria; phylum Omnitrophota; class Gorgyraeia; order Zapsychrales; family Zapsychraceae; genus JADFXT01. The sequence continues at coordinate 47,522 of JADFXT010000014.1, forward strand.
TCGTTTTCCGCAATGATTTGTTCAACCTCCGGCGAGACAAAACCCGTTAGCGGTAATCCTAGCGCAACGCGCTGGCGGATCATCGTCGCAGAAATATCAATTCCTGGACGTTCGATGCGTTCTACTTTGATCCGAGGGTTAGTTTTATTTTGTCCTGGGCGAGTATAGGTGACGAAATGCACTTTTTGGGCGAGCTCATCAATATTTTTCCAGGTGTCGAGTTTTTCGATGTTATCGTCGCCGATGATAAAGAAAAATTTGGATTTCTCTGGATATTGGGCGCGGATATGATTGACCAAATCAATGGTGTAAGAAGGCCCTTCCCGGTCGATATCAAAGCTCGAAACTTTGACGCCCGGCATTCCGGCTACGGCTGCTTGGGCTATTTTGTAACGAATTTCTTTGGGAGCTGAAAATTTGCCTTGTTTATGAGGAGAAACATTCGTGGGAACGACGATGACTTCATCCACATTAAGTTCCTGTTTAACGTCTTCGATCATTTTCCGATGGGCGACATGTAACGGGTCAAACGTCCCGCCGATAATGGCGATTCTCTTGGCCTTGGGCGCCTCTTTTTTAATGCGAATGCGGTAAGTTTGGAGTGTGTGATAATATTCTTCTTGGTCGGTCCGCGGATTCTCGACGTGTTTAAGCCCGCCGTTTTCCTTTAAGAGCCATTGTTTCCACTCTTCTGACATCCAGCGTATCTTTAAGGGGACCTCTAAGGCTTTGCCGACGGGTTCGAAGACGATGTTGTCTCCAAATTCATCTAAATATTGACGGACATCGTTCATCGCCAGAGAACTAATATCTATATAAATCGCTGCTTCTGGGTTGTTGGGGTTCAGTTTTTTCCAGCCGTCTTTAATGATTTCTCGTATCAACCCCGTACCGCGATAAGGATCGTTTTGTGCATTTTTTTCAAATGGCGCGATGGGAACATAAGGCGGATTGACGACAATTAAATCTTGATTATCTTCAAGCACTGCAATGCCCTTGCCCCAATATTTTTTTACATGATCTAAAAACGCACGGCCTTGAGGATGGTTGGCAATAATATTGAGCAAGGTTGTGCTTAGGGCATAAGAACTGATGTCGGTAATGGAAATTTGGGCTTTAGGAAAAGACTTGGCTAATAAAGCGGAAAGGTGTCCGCCGCCGGAGCCGATCTCCGCGGCCTTTTTGATTTTATTTTTCGGCAAAGACAATGCGCCCGATTGGAATAATCTTTGATGGAGAAAAATCGTATCGATATTTGTCGTCCAGACATCTTTATCGACATCCATGTCCCAGGACGTTGTTATCCCCTTGTAACGGGTATAGCGTTTGCCTTGAGGCCAGATTTGTTCTATTAGTTTTCCCTTAGACGAATTTTTAAAATGTTTGAGCATCCATTTTCTTGGAGACACCAGATAAGAACTCGGGAAAGAAGCGATTTTACGAATCGAGCCGTTAGATTCATTTAAAGTCTCGTAATGAACCGCGCCGTCTTTCGTAAAGACTTTAGAATCGTCCAGGACTTGATAATAGGTCAGCGTTTTAAGATCGTCGCTGATGTCGATCAATAATGAAAGTCTACCCTTTCGGTCGGCGATCTTGATATCCGGGAATTCTCGCGCTTCAAAATCAGCCACCGGATTGATTGGCAAAAACGACACTTCATGGGCGTCTAAGATCTCGACGGGATCTTTGTCGCGACGTTTTTTCTTTGCGACAGCTTCCCACGTGACTTGTTGGTCCTTGCCGTCGGGATGTCCAAGAGATTCTTTGACATTCCGAGGAAGCATGGCCAGATCTCCTTTGAGGACCACCAGGTCATTAGCTGAAGCCGCGCCGACAGCCAGACCGCCGGAAAAATATTTTCTGGGAATGATCTGTTGGGACGAGACATCGTATTCTTCTTTAATGAGGTTAAAAACGCCTTTACGAAATGTTTCCAAGTATTGTTCGTAAATGTGTTTCTTTTGGGTCAGGTCTTCGGCATTCACGCCGGAAGTTTTGTTGGCATTTGCATAAACTTTTCCTAAAAAGCTGTTCTGGAGTTGTTTTTTATACCACGACGCTAAGATGAGCGAGTTATAGATCTGGCGAAGTGCGGCGAAATTCTTTCCTGTGTTAACTTCCTTCTCGAGCTCTGGAATGATGATTTCCTTGATCATTTGAGTGCTTAGGGACTTTTTATTTGATGGCTGATCTTTGTTTTCGGCTTCTTGTTTAAGCGCTTTGTAGTCCTCTTCCATTAAAACTTTTAAATGCCGTTCGACGACAAAAGCCTTGTTGCCTTTCTCATAAACAACGGCTTTATCGGGAGCGATCCAGACCTTGTTAAAAGCGTCGACCGGAATATCCGTTGTCCCAAATTTTTCATAGGCTTTTTTATAGGCGCGGTCCCAGAATTTTTTTCCCACTTCTCCCTCGGGATACAAAAGCGATGCCGTGATTTTCTTAAGGAGATAATCCTGGGCGAGCATGTCGCTTCCCATCTGGGTTTGGCCCAAACCGTCCGGGATCACTCGATTTTTTTCATAAGGAGATAAGTTGACCCACAACTCTTTTTCCGGCACCGTTAAGGCGGCCAGAAAATATTTGATGAGCTTTTCGGATTCTTTTTTAAAATCTGCGCCGGATAGATTCTGGTCGCCGGTATCGATAATAAAATCAAATTTTAACGGGTTGTCAGGGTAAACAGATAGTCCTCGGACAATCGTTGGGGCATATTGCACAGAAAGAGTTACCAACTCCGTGGCGCTGGGCATGGATGCTACGGCCTGTGCCCGGGCATAATCAACAGGAAGAACGCTGCTTAAAAGAAACAGCGCCGATAAAATGATTCGACAAGTTTTATTAATCAAGGATTTCATTGTATATGTTTAAGGCCGTTATCGTTTTTTACGTGACTTAGGACTATCTTTCGCGGCTGGATAAGTTCATCGAAAGATTAGTGCTATATATATTCTTTGTATGAAAGATAACATATATTATTTAAAAAGCAAATTTTGGGGAGGTTTTGGGGCATTCTCAAAATTTTTGACCTTTTCGTCATTTTCATCTTTTTTTTTGTCATTCTCGAAATTTTTTGCCTGCCTACCGTCAGGCAGGTCGGGAAGCTATTCCTCCCAACATTCTGGATCCCCGCCTAAATATTGCGGGGATGACAATTTGATGTGAAACGGGGATGACAGGTTGATGTGAAGTGGGGATAACAAACCTTAGAGGAGTAATAGCCTTTTTCTTTATGGTAAGGTTTTATTCTGGGGCAATAGTCAGATTTATGACTGCAGTTCTTTGGAGAAGATTATATAGACGATGGCATTAAAAATGTTTGTGGGCAGAAGCCTTCGAAGGAAGTATAAGGTTTTGGCTTCAAGGTCTGGGATATTACGTAAGGGCGGATTTTTGGTGTTGATCAGTTTTTCAGCTAAAATAGCAATTTCTTCAGGGTTTTTGTGAAGGTCATTGACATGCTTGCGGAATTTCTCTTTTAGCTTTTGCGACATGGCGTAGTAAGGGCTTTGGGGATTATTAAAGTTCTTGGCTTGCCGCGCGTTCTCGTCGAAGATCTTTGTCCGGTAAGAGCCGGGCTCGATAACGCAAACATCAATGCCGAACGGTTTTAATTCATAACGCAGGCTTTCGCTAAAGGCCTCGAGCGCCCATTTGCTGGAATTATAGGCGCTGAAACATGGGCTGGCATAAAGCCCGGCGATACTTGAGAGATTGATGATCTTGCCGGCTTTTCGCGGCCGCATTAAAGGGATCGCTTGCCGCGTCACATTCTGGACTCCGAAGAAATTTGTATCCAACTGCTGGCGTATTTCCTCGTCGGTCAAATCTTCAAAGAATCCGCCAATGCCATATCCGGCATTGTTGATCAAAACGTCCAGGTATCCATAATCGTTGCCTATTTTGGAGAAGACCTCCGTGACGTTTTTCTTGTCCGTGACGTCGAGCTTAAGGATCTCTGCCGTGGCGCCTCTCTTCTTTAGTTCGTTAAGCAAAAATTCTTTTTTATTAAGGTCGCGCATGGTGGCATAGACTTTATGGCCTTTGGACGCTAATCGTGCGGCCATCAAAAGCCCGAACCCGCTGGAGCAGCCTGTGATAAGGATAACTTTAGGAGAAAAAGGTGTTTTCATGTTTTTAGAAATTCGAATATCGAGGATCAAAATACGAAACAAATTTAAAATTTTAAGAATCGCAAATGTTTCAAATTTCGAATTTAGGATTATTGTTTCGAATTTCGATATTCGGGTTTCGTATTTAAAACTTTGGATTTAAGAAAATTACCGGTCTGACAGCATTGTTTTTTGTGATAAAAGTGCGTCGGCCAAGGTAATGGCGGTCATGGCTTCAACGACCGGAACGATTCTTGGGCAAAGACACGGGTCATGACGGCCTAGAACTTTGATTGTTGCTTCTTTTCCGTCGGTCGTCAATGTTTGCTGCGGTTGGGCAATAGATGATGTCGGTTTAATGGCGACACGAAAAACAATGTCTTCGCCGGTTGCGATCCCACCTAAAATTCCGCCGGCATTATTGCTGATGGTCCTCACCCGTTCGCCGTCTAAATAGAATTTATCATTGTGGTCTGACCCAAGCATGGCAGCCGCTTTAAAACCGCTGCCGAATTCAATGGCCTTGACGGCTCCGATAGACATGATGGCATGGGCGAGCTTGGCATCGAGTTTATCAAAAATAGGGTCGCCTAAGCCCGACGGACATCCATGGACAATGGCTTCAACGATCCCGCCGACAGAATCATTTTTCTTTTGTGCTTCGAGGATCTTTTCTTCCATGCGTTTTGCGGCGTTCATGTCCGGCGTGCGTACGAGATTGTTTTCAATCGACGTGTAATTCATTTTTTCCGCATAAATCCCGCCGATGGCCAAGGTATACGCCACAATATTGATCTTATATTGGTCGAGGATTTTTTTCGCAACGGCGCCGGCTGCGACCCTTGCGGCGGTTTCCCGTCCGGATGCTCGTCCACCGCCACGGTAATCTCGGATGCCGAATTTTTTTAGGTAAGTAAAATCCGCATGTCCGGGCCGCAGAAGATTCTTGATGGCATCGTAATCAGAAGATCTTTGGTCTTTATTAAAAATAATGAGTGCAATGGGTGTCCCGGTGGTCTTGCCTTCAAATACGCCGGAAAGGATTTGAACAATATCTTTTTCTTTGCGTTGGGTTGTGACTTTGCTTTGGCCGGGCTTGCGGCGGTTTAAGTCAAACTGGATGTCGGATTCTGTAAGTGCTATATTCGGTGGGCATCCGTCGACGATAACGCCCAAAGCGGGGCCATGGCTTTCGCCGAAGGTGGTGATCCGAAAAATGTGTCCGAAGGAATTTCCCGCCATAAGATTATAGGGTTGTTGTCATTTCTGTTCCATTTTAATTGTCATCCCGCGGAAGCGGGAATCCAGTAAATGTTTTTAAGATGTACTAGATTTTTTTAAAATCAACTCTCCTGGATTCCCGCCTTCGCGGGAATGACAGCGGAATTGTGATGACAAAATTATATTTATTGCAACCAAGGTCGACTTTTTTTCAAATTATCTTCGTAAGCCTTGATCTTCGCTTCGTACTGTAATGTCCAGCCGATGGCATCTAGCCCTCGCAACAGACAATCTTTAGCAAAAGGAGCGATCTCGAAGCGGTAATCTTTTCCCGTAGGGCTTGTCACAGTTTGTTTGCGTAAATCGACGGAGACTTCAAAACCGGCCTTGCCTTTGTCTTGCCGGAATAATTCTTCAACTTCTTCTGATTTTAATTTAACCAAAAGCAGTCCGTTTTGCAAACTATTGTTGTGAAAAATGTCGGCGAAGCTTGGCGCGATGATCACACGAAATCCATAATCCGTCAGCGCCCACGGTGCGTGCTCACGGCTAGACCCGCAGCCGAAATTATCACGGGCAAGCAAAATGGTTGCCCCTCGGTATCCGGGTTTATTTAAGATGAAGTCCGGATTTTCCTTGGTGCCTTCATAGTCGAGATAGCGCCATTCGTGAAATAAATGTTTGCCAAATCCGGAACGCTCGATCTTGCGCAGAAATTGTTTGGGAACAATGGCGTCGGTATCGATGTTGGCGCGATTTAAAGGTGCTACGATTCCTGTATGTGTGGTGAATTGTTTCATATTCTTTTGTCATCCCCGTGAAAGCGGGGATCCAGTAAAGATTTTGAAAACTTAATTTAAATTATATTTTGGGTCCTGGATTCCCGCTTGCGCGGGAATGACAGGCCTAAAGGTATTTCCTTACATCCGCGATTTTGCCTTCGATCGCGGCGGCCGCGGCCATTTCAGGGCTTGCCAAATGCGTGCGGCTTCCCGGGCCTTGCCGGCCTTCAAAATTTCGGTTACTCGTCGATACACACCGTTGCCCGGGTTTTAAGCGGTCGTCGTTCATCGCCAGGCACATGGAGCATCCCGGATAACGCCATTCGAACCCAGCGTCTTTAAAGATTTTATCCAGGCCCTCTTTTTCCGCCTGACGCTCAACGCGTCCGGAGCCCGGAACAACTAAACCTAAGATCCCGTTCTTAACTTTTTTTCCTTTTGCGATCTTCGCTGCGGCCCGTAAATCTTCAATGCGTCCGTTAGTGCAGGACCCGATAAATACGACGTCGATCGGGATTTCCGTCATCGGTGTGCCGGGTTTTAGATCCATATATTTTAAAGCATTTTCCGCCGCTGCTTTCTGGACGGGATCGGCAAAATCATTCGGATTGGGTACAACGCCATCTACGGATGTTTCTTGCCCAGGGCTTGTCCCCCAGGTGATTTGCGGCGTAATGTTTTCAGCTTTTAAATTTAAAGTTTTATCAAAGCTCGCACCGGCGTCGGTAAAAAATGTTTTCCAGTAAGAAACGGCTTTGTCCCAATCTGCGCCTTTAGGGGCGTGGTCGCGGCCTTTAAGATATTCAAATGTTTTCTCGTCGGGAGCGATCATGCCTGAACGCGCGCCGGCCTCGATGGTCATATTGCAGACGGTCATCCGGCCTTCCATACTTAAATTCCGAATAGCACTTCCGGCATATTCCACAATGTAACCTGTGGCGCCGGCTGTGCCTATTTGGCCGATGATGTATAAAATAATATCTTTGGCGGTCACGCCTTTTTGCAATTCGCCGTCGACGTTGATGAGCATGGTTTTGGATTTATTTTGTTGCAAGGTTTGGGTCGCCAAAACATGTTCGACTTCAGAGGTCCCGATGCCGAAGGCCAAAGCGCCGAACGCGCCATGAGTTGCCGTATGAGAATCCCCGCAGACGATGATCATGCCCGGCTGGGTAATGCCTAATTCCGGGCCGATAATGTGCACGACCCCATTGTCGGGGTTTTGATAATCGTAGAGCGTGATCCCGCACTCACTACAGTTTTTCGATAAAGTTTTCATTTGGATCTGGCAAGTCTCTTCCATCTTGGAAAGATCTTTGGTGCGTGTCGAGACGTTGTGGTCCATGGTCGCGAAGGTCTTATGCGGACAACGGACGTTACGGCGGCTGATGCGTAACCCTTCGAACGCCTGCGGACTTGTGACTTCATGGACCAATTGGCGGTCGACATAAAGAACCGACGTCTCGCCGGCTTTTTCATGGATCAAATGTGCGTCCCAGATTTTGTCGTACAATGTTTTAGGCATGATGATGAATTCTAACCGAAGGGGAAAATATTGTCAACGGATAAGAGCTAGAATTTACGATTGGTCTAAAATGTGGGCATGTTCTTAGAATAACGACCGAGGACGACTGAGGACGAAATGTCCGAAGGAGTGCCGAGCCCTTCCAGGCGAGGCCGCAATTCGCCTCTTTGATATTGTCGAAAAAACTTTAGTGGAAACCCCTACGGCTCGTTTCGCTCGCCTGGGATCATAAGTCTTTTTTGGGAAAAAACTGTCCGGTAGACAAATAGAAAAGGGCCGGTTTTCACCGGCCCAGACCCCCTGAAACATATTTTTTATGATTGTCATCCACATTTTTTTCTTTGTCATCCCCGAATGCCTTAGTCGGGGATCCACAAGATTTGAAACCCTGGATTCCCGACAAAAGATTTCGGGAATGACAGCAATAGCGGAATCGGGATGACAAAAAAAGAATGACAACGATTTAATTAAATCTATCCCACCTTATCCATTGGTGACAACTCCGCCTTCTTCTCCAAATTTTCCTTGCTCGGCTCAGCCAGCCCCAGCAACGGGAAAATACTTGGAATAGGCACGATGTTGATAATCACCGGCGAAAGATTATCGATGGGCACATCCTTAAATTGTTCCATCACCTTTGGATCGAACTGAAATGTGAAAGTCCCCTTCGCATCGGATTTTAAATTGATGCTGTTCATGTCGATACCGCCGACGTTGTTATCGGTTACAAGTGCCTTATCGACGATTTTCTCGCCTCGGACAATTTCAAATGATGTATATTCTGCTTTATCCACTACTGTTTTATAATAATCAACAGGTGATCGTCCAGACATTGGGAAATATGGTTCTTTCTGAGCCCACTCTAACTCATTTTCGTACTCTCCTTGTGAAATTTCAGCCGCTACAAATACTTCATGGCTTTCCTGCGGATGAAATATTTTGATGATTTCGAAATTATACCCTTCTAATCGAATTTTTAGCGCTTTTTTAAAGACATAACTAATGTTATAGAAAGACTCTGAGTCTTTCAATTTTTCATAAACCTCTTTAATAATTTTTGGTTGAGTGTTGTATCGACGAGCAAGAATATTGACCGCCTTGATTTGTTTCGTCGGATTATCGCTCTCCAGCCCTTTTTCAATATACCAATCCGTGGTCCAGGGGACGAGCATAGCTTGATCAGATGTTTTTTTCTCTGCCTCAGGAGAGTTGTCACTATCGTGAGGTGGTATGGTTTGCCAAGATCCAATTCCGGCGCCTAAATCAAGCCAATAATGCACAGTTCCATCCGCATCAGTATACCAATCGGGAAGTCTATCAGAATCTCCCATCATGGCCTTGTCAGTGGCGTCGGATAACTTCTCGCCTTTGACAACTTCCCATCTTTCGGGGGAGTCGATAACTTTTGTTTCGCCGGAATAAGAATAACCGGTCATACTATCAGCCCAAGAAAAGAATTCTTTATGGCTCACTTCAGGAGAATGGTTTATCTTAAAATCATATCCTGACACACGGATCCCTAATGCTTTTCGGAATAAATTTATGGGGGCGCGATCGGCGAGGATTTTTCTAAAAACCTCTCTAGAGATCTTCGCCTGAGGATGTCCTAATTCTTCCAATTGATCGATCGCTTCTTTAACGGCAACATAGTTGCTAGACGCTAGAAGGGCTTTGAAGTTCGCGTCAATAAGCTCGCTGGGTAGAACATGAAAATTTTTCAATATTGTTCTAACGGCTTGACGGGATTGCTTAGACGATCTCTCATATCCTAAATGATTAAACAATGCCTGTTTTATTTTTGCTTGATATTGAGGCTGGTTAAGGTAGCGATACGCTAAAGCATTTATGGCCTTGATTTGTTTTTTGGGATTACTACTCTTTAGCCCTTTTTGAATATGCCAATCCGTTGTCCCCGGCCAAACCAGCATGGCTTTGTCGGTCACAAGAGCATTGTCTTTATCCCAGGGGTTTCGCCATTCTCCTACTGGAACATACCTGGGGAATGTCTCTTCAGATTCACTCTTTAAACTTTTTCCTTGGCTAACGGTAAGGCTTTCTTCCGTCCAATAAGGCGATTCTCCTACTGGAATTCCGATATTGTGAAATTCCGCCGGCACATATTTAACATCAATATCAAAACCGTCAGCTAAATATTTCTCCGCAAGAGCTATGTGTTCTGAAGTGATAAGATATTCCTTATCAGCAACACGCAGGTTTTTGATAATTGTATTTCTCGCGTTTCTTTCAGATAAAGGTGTCGTATCTTCGTCTTCATCCCCGCGCGGCCATTCTCCCGGCGAATATGAACGACTCATCATCGCCTGGTCTGTGGCATCAGCTATCTTCTCGCCTCGGGTGATTTGCATATAAAAATAAGGGGTAAGTCTCCAATCAGTAGCTAAAACAAGTTGTTCATTTGTGATATCACTCACTTCTATGATAAAATCATATCCGGACAATCTAATTTTTAATGCTTTTTGAAAATATTCCCCAATTTCAACATAATCTTGAAAAGCATATCCCAACAACGAGTCAACCAGCCTTTGATAAACTTGTTGATATATTTTTATCTTAGGATCGCCCAAACTCTTCAGCTGATCAATAATTTCTTTGATGGCTGGAAAATATTGCGCAGTCTTCAGTGCTTCCCGATAATGGTCTATAGCTTCCTTAGAGGCTATCGCTTTATCATTCTTTCCCGCAATATTGACCGACATATTGAAATCCTGCCCGACGATGGAACGGGCGATTTCTTTTGCGCTGGCGGTTTTCATGGCCAGGTCAGCATCCTTAAACCCGCCGGAAAAATATTTCTTAGGCGTGATCTGTTGCGTCTTAGGGTCGTACTCTTCCTTCATATAGTTATAGACACCTTTTTTATAGGCTTCCATGTACTGTGCGTAAATTTCTTCTTTGGCTTTCGGATTATTTTCATCAATGCCTGTAACTTTATTTTTATTAATATACGACGAGGAAAGAATACTGTTACGGACCTTCTCTTTATACCACTTAGCTAAGATGAGCGAATGATAGATCTGACGAAGCGGGGCAAAATTCTTGCCTTCATTGACTTCTTTCTCAATTTCGGGAAGGATGATTTGTTTGATAATAGAAGAAGAAAGTTTGTCATTCCCACTTATTTTTCTGTCATTCCCGCGAAGGCGGGAATCCAGTAACCCGTTTTTTGACCCTGGATCCCGGGTCTGCGCCCGGGATGACAAAGAAGAAAAAGCGGGATGACTAGAAGCAGCTTGACTGGAAGTAGATTGATT
>JADFXT010000015.1 GCA_015233405.1 Candidatus Omnitrophota bacterium
AACCTGAATATTTGACCTATAAAAGAGACTGGGTGAAAGAGGCTAGCGATATGTTGCCTTTGTTGGCAGGAGATGATCGTATCAATCAGGGAGAATATTATCTGATGGCTTTATATAATTTAGGGCTTTTGAAGCAATATGTGCCGGATTTAAGGAAGTTTGTTAAAGAATGGATTGAACAGTATCAACAATATTTAGTGGATAATAGTAACTACCGATGGGAAAAGTTATTTATTACCATGAATGATGTTTATATTTTAGAAACAGCTTGGTATTTTGGCTTGACCGACCTCGTTCCCAAATCGCTTATGACTAGGGTTGTCAACCATTTGAAAAATTATAAGAAAGATGAGCCTTATTTTAATTCGGCTTATGGCTTAAGCTATGTTTTGACTGGGCTATCTGAGGTCGGGATGGAAGGCCGTTTGTTCGAAAAGAACGATACTTATGATGGGATGGCACCTTTAGAATGGGTTATCAGAAATTTCCCGGCGGACGGCGTCGCAGAAAAGATTACGTTGCCGTATTTACATCATGCATTAATTAATCTCGCGCTTCGGATGCGAGGGATGAATAATAAGGATTCCGATTTATTTAAAGACGTTAGATTCCTAAATGATCAAGCAATGATTTCTAATCAAACGCCTGTTTCTGAAAAGAATCTTCTGCCGGAGAAAATGCTTCTTGCCAATTCCATGATCGATTCGAAGATCTATAGCCCACTTTATGATTATCCTGTGCAGGTTTTAGATAATTTTATTAAAAACGGCGGATATCGTCCAGAGATCAATGCCAAGCTCGACAGTCTTAAACAATCCATTTTAAATAATGAAGTGATCCAGCCTCTTCCGGCAACGGCCGACGATGCGGCGTTTTGGAATGAGATCGGCAAGGATTTTATTGGAAAAAGATGGCATGACGCCCAGGTGAGCCAGGTCGTTATCAACTCCTATTTTTCTCGTCTTATTTTCGACATTGTCGGTCGAGACAAAGACCCATATGCTGAGGCTAAGAATAAGGAGTTCCAATCGGCGATGGCAAGTTTACCGGCGATAATAGAAAAATTAGATGGTTCTCAGAATCGCCTTGCGGAGCTGGTGAAATTGGCTGTCTGGGGAAATCAGGCGGATTTGGTTACTCAAATTGATAGGACTACTAAAACCATGGTTATCGACCAGACAAATGCAGTGGCGCAAAAATTCATGAGCGGTTCGATTCAGTCGATAACGTATGAAGCGGATAATGCGGGGTCTGAAATTTTATCAGATCTTCTTTTCATTCATCATTTGCTGACGAATAAATTGGTAAAGAATGTCCGTTTAATGGTCAAAAATTATCCCTATTTTATCAGCGATGCGACTGTTCAAGACGTCCTCGAGACGGTGGAGTCTTTAGCGAATCATGCGAACGCGAAGATATCGGCGATTGGAAAAGATTTAAAACAATTGATTCAAGACGGACAAATGGTGATCGCTTCGCATCCATTCTCGACGACAGGTGTTTCCTTTAAAGACATGCCAGCGGACCTTCAAGAAGAAGTCGCAAAAACCGACCTTTGGGTTCTTAAGGGTGATGCGAATTATAACAGGATAGCAGATTTTCGTCGTTGGAAAGCTGACCAGGATATGAAAAGCGTTGTGCCGGATTTTTCTCCGTCCATCCTAATTTTAAGGGCTGCAAAAACCAATGTTTTTATCGGCGCTGATAAAAATATTCTAGAAAATCTTTCGCAGAAAGATCCCCAGTGGTTTAAGAAAGGCGTGGGCGGAATTGTTCAATTTGTCGACAGAATCCAAGATTCGCCAGCTTCTTTGGAAACGGCAAACTCTGCGACGAAAAGAGAAGGAGGTATCGACTTAAATCTGATTAATCTTAAAGTGAAAAATCAGGGCCAAGGATTGGAAGTGAATGTTCCTGTGAATATGAAAAATCTTGATACGTTGTCCATTGATGGTTTTATTCCGGTCATTATTGAAATCGTCCCGTTTAACGCCACCCTTATTTTAAGTGAAGACGCTTCGGCCCTCGACAAAATACCAGCTAAAATGGTTAGCGGGCCTCTTTCTTTGGCTCGGTAATCCTTTCTAACGAGAGATTTACCCCTAAATTTTTTCTTGATTCCCATGGTATGTAATGTTATCTTATCATGTAAGTCATACGAATCATACAAAGCATACTAATAGGAGGATGCGATGAAGAATTTTGTCACACCCAAGATGTATGGAGCCGTGACGGTTGGTGAGCGCGGGCAGATTGTGATCCCGTCGGAGGTCCGAAAGGCTTTTCAGATCAAGGCTGGGGATAAACTGGTGGTATTTGCGAAACAAAGCGGGCCCATTACCCTTGTGCCGGCCGAGCAGTTTTCTGCGTTCATGGACCAGGCCACGACCATGCTTGCAAAGATGAAAGTTAAGAATTAATAAGATTTAAGGAACTTTTGGATAGGGATCGTTGTCTAATTAAGTGAAAGAAGATTTTGATAAAGCGTGATTAAGACCTATTGTTTAAGAGCGAGGCATAAATGAGAAAAATATCTGTTTTTGGGGTAATTTTACTTTTCTGTTGCTTTATCCCGCTTTCATCGTCGGCGGAAGAAATGATGACCTGGCAGGATTGTATTAAGGAAACAGCAAAGAATAATCCGGATTTGATCGTTGCTGCGGAAACGATTAACCAGTCCCAGGCTTCGAAACTGATCACGACGAGCGGTCTTTATCCTCAAATCAATGCCAATGCCGGCGCCGGAGAGACGAACACGAAACTTAAAAATCAGGAATCAACCGCGACGAATTCATTTTCTTACGGCGTTTCAGGTTCACTTTTGCTTTTCGACGGGCTTAAATCCAGCTATAACGTAAAAGCCGCCGGTCAAAATATTATTTCTGCCCAAGAATCCTACCGATTTTCTTCCTCGGATATTAGATTGCAATTAAGAACAGCTTTCGTGGATCTTCTTAAAGCGCAAGATTCCATTAAAGTTTCCGAGGATATTTCTAAAATTAGAGAAGATTCTCTAAAGCTTATTACGCTGCGCTATAAAGCTGGCTTGGAGCATCGCGGCGCATTATTAAATGCCCAGGCGAGTATGACTCAGGCAAAATTTGATCTTGATCAGGCCATAAGAAATTTGGAATTGGCCCAAAGAGAATTAAATAAAATCATGGGGCGTCAAGAATTTGCTCCGGTCAAAGTTGACGGCGCATTGGGCGTTAAAGAAACATTTGAGAAGGCTCCGGATTTTAAGGCGCTCGCCCAAAATCATCCATCCGTCAAACAGGCAATGGCAAAAAAAAATTCAGCAGATTTTTCTTTAAAGGCAACCCGCGCGAATTATTATCCGGAAGTTTCCTTGCAGACCGGTGCCAATAAAACCGGTGCAGATTGGCCGCCGGGAAATCGAGGATTAAGCGCTCAGCTCGTCGTAAGCATGCCACTTTTTGAGGGCGGATTACGAAGCGCAGAGGTGTCTCAGGCAGAGTCGGTCTTGCGGCAGAATGAGGCGCAGCTGCGCAGCACCAAAGATGGTGTCATCCTTAATCTCGAACAGAAATGGGAATCTTTTAGAGAAGCGGTGGAAGCGGTCGAGGCTTCTAAAGAATCATTAGCGGCCAATGAAGAGCGCTCCAAGATTGCGGAGGCTCAATATTCCACCGGATTTGTGACGTATGATAACTGGACGATCATCGAAGACAATCTCGTCCAGTCGAAGAGGTCTTATTTGAATGCCCAGGCGAATGCAGTTTTGGCCGAAGCCCAGTGGGTTAATGCGAAAGGAGAAACATTAGAATATGCGAATTAATAAATATTTTTTCCCGAATTTTGTATTAGACCGCCTCCTGGCAGTCTACACAAAATTCGCCCAAAGGGTCGCAAGTCTCGGTTTTGCCGAGACCTTGCGAGGATCAATCCTTGCGGGAAACCGCAACCGAAGGCAAATTTTGCATTTTTCTTTTTTATGCGCGCCTAATCGTCGCGCAATTCATGGAAATGCAAAATTTGGGATTATTATCGTTACGGTTCTTGTCCTTGCGGTTGTTATATTTTTCGGTGTCAAGAAGTTCCAGAATACTAATGCCGAAAAAAATAACATCAAAATCATCCACGCGAAAAACGGTACTATCCAGACCGTCATTTCAACGACGGGAACAGTCCTTCCTAAGAACCGTTTAGAGCTTAAACCTCCGGTCAATGGTCGCGTTGAAAAGATTTTAGTCGCGGAAGGCGATAAAGTTAAGGCTGGTCAAATCGTTGCCTGGATGAGCTCCACCGACCGCGCCGCGCTTCTCGATGCCGCACGCGGGCAAAGCAAAGAGTCTTTGGATTATTGGAATGAAGTTTATAAGCCTATTGCGTTGGTTGCTCCTATCGACGGAGAAGTCATTGTCGCGACCATGCAGCCTGGCCAGACGGTCACCGCCTCTGATGCCGTGATTGTCCTTTCCGACCAATTGATCTTTCGCGCCCAGGTCGATGAAACGGATATCGGAAAGATTGCCGTCGGGCAAGAAGCGAATGTAACTATGGATGCCTATCCGGACGCGAAGATCGAATCCGAGGTCGACCATATTTATTATGAATCCAAGACGGTGAATAATGTCACGGTTTATTCCGTCGACCTTAAGGCAGAAGAATTGCCGGATTTCTGCCGTTCCGGGATGAACGTCAACGTAGACTTTCGGGATAAATATAAGGAAGATATTTTGACTCTGCCTGTGGACGCCGTCCAGAAGGATAAGGAAGGCAGTTTTGTTATGGTCAAGGATGAAGAGACCGGCAAATCCGTCCGTCGGGCCATAACGACCGGCATCACGGATGATTCTGTGATTGAGATCGTTTCTGGTCTTTCTAGCGACGATGAAGTTGTCATTAAGAAAAAGAAATTTTCTCTTCCTAAGAATGCGGGCGGGACGAATCCGTTTATGCCGGCGAGACCGGGTGGCGGTGGCGGCGGTGGAAGACATTAATGGTTTCGCTGATGCTCAACCACTTCCTCGGACACCTGCCTGACGGCAGTCAGGTTGCGTCCTCGGTCGGGAGAAAAAAATATGATCGTATTAAAAAATATCAATAAAACTTACCGCATGGGCGAGAACGAAGTGCGTGCCTTACGGGATGTTTCTCTTAATATCGGCCAAGGTGAGTTTATTGCCATCATCGGTCCGTCGGGGTCTGGAAAGTCCACGCTCATGCATACCTTAGGGTTATTGGACCGGCCGGACAGCGGACAATATTTCCTTAACGGTCAGGAAGTCAACAAACTATCGGATAATGATTGGGCACTTTTAAGAAATAAGCATATTGGATTTGTCTTCCAGCAGTTTCATTTATTGCCGCGGATGTCGGCCTTAGAGAACGTCACGCTTCCTTTAATTTATGGCGGGAATGCGCGGCTTAAAGATATGGCGCATCAAAGGCTGTCCGATGTGGGACTAGCTAACCGCGAGAATCATAATCCCAATGAATTATCCGGCGGACAACAGCAGCGAGTTGCCATAGCCAGATCGTTGATCAATGACCCGTTGATTATTTTAGCCGACGAACCGACCGGGAATCTTGATTCTAAAAGCAAGAATGAGATCATGGGCCTTTTTAAGGCGCTTAACGAAAAAGGCAAGACCATTATCATTGTTACGCACGAGCCGGAGATTGCCGCACAGACCAAACGCGTTATCACCATGCGCGATGGGCAAGTTGTTTCTGACCAGACTCAAGGTAAGGACTCTTCCTCTTCTGCCATAGAGAGCGCTCACAAAGAAGAAACGGTTCTCGAGGAGGCGCGTAGCAGTATGAAATTTTTAGATTACGCACGTCAAGCCGTGTTTGCCATGGTGTCGCATAAAATGCGTGCGTTTTTATCTATCCTCGGCATCCTCATTGGCGTCGCTGCCGTGATTGCCATGATCGCTTTAGGCCGTGGCGCCCAGGAATCCATTGAAAAACAATTATCGTCGTTAGGGTCCAATCTTTTGATGGTCAGGCCTGGTTCAAGTCAATTCGGCGGGGTGTCTCTGGGGACCGGCGCGTACACCAGATTTACTTTTCAGGATATTAATGCTATTGGGAAGCTCGATAAAGTCGACGCTGTTTGTCCTTCTGTTCAAGGACGCGCGCAGTTGGTTTACAGCAGTAAAAATTGGAGCACGCAAGTTGAAGGCGGAAGCTCAGCGTATGAAAAAGTCAGGGCCGCAACGCCCATCGCCGGAAGATTTTTTACGGAGGAAGAAGTCGTCAAACGAGCTAAGGTGGCATTATTGGGGACGACGGTCGTGACACAACTTTTCGGCGACGAAGACCCTGTTGGGAAAGTCATTAAAATTAATTTAAATAATTTTAAAGTGATCGGTGTTTTGCCTTCTCATGGGGCGAGTGCGGGCGGATTTCGCGACCAGGATGATACGGTCCTGGTGCCGATTACGACGGCCATGTACCGTTTATTAGGCAAACAATATATTGATACGATCTACGTTGAGGCTAAGAGTGCGGATGCTGTTGATGCGGCGCAACAGGATGTTCAGGACGCTATTACAAAACAACACCATTTGAGCGTCAAAGACGCTCAGGATGCTTTTCAAATTCGTAATATGTCCGATATTAAACAGGCTTTAGAGTCGAGTACAAAAACCATGGGCATGCTTTTGGGCGCGATTGCGGCCATTTCGCTTTTGGTCGGCGGTATCGGGATCATGAATATCATGCTTGTTTCCGTCACGGAACGCACACGCGAGATTGGTTTACGCAAAGCTTTAGGCGCGAATAATAAAGATATCATGACGCAGTTTCTAATCGAGTCTGTGATCATGTCTTTGATTGGAGGGGTCCTCGGGATTTTATTCGGCGTCGGGATTTCTTTGCTCATTACGCTCGCTGCGGGTTGGGCGGTTAAGATTTCCGTCTCAGCCTGTCTAATAGCTACGATATTTTCTCTTTTGGTCGGTCTCATCTTTGGGCTATGGCCGGCGCACCAGGCCTCCAAATTAAATCCTATTGAAGCATTAAGATATGAATAAACAATAAGCTCAAATTACGAATATCGAAATCCGAAACAAATCTAAAATTCGAAAGACCGAATAACGAGTTTGTTTTGAATTTTAAATTTGCATTCTTGTTTCGGATTTCACTATTCGGATTTCGGGTTTCAGTAAAAAGACAAACAGGAAATTGTTTCTTCTTGAATAGAAAGTCGTCTTTCTTTACAATACACCGCTATGAGTTCAGACAATCAGTCTAATAAAATGGATTTTAAATTCATACTACGCGGCCTAAATTCTCAGGTTGGCCGCTTTAGTATTCCGCCCAAGACGCCTTGGGCTGAGGCTCGGCTGGGCTTCATTTTCCGGGCGTTAAAACACAAGAATTACCGCCTCTTTTTCGGCGGGCAGAGTATTTCTTTGGTCGGGACATGGATGCAGATGGTCGCCATGAGCTGGCTTGTGTACCGTCTGACGAATTCCGCATTATTGCTTGGGATCGTTGGTTTCGTCGGACAAATCCCGTCTTTTTTCCTTATGCCTTTTGCCGGAGTTATCGCGGACAGGTATAATCGGCACCGGATTTTGATTGCTACACAGACGCTCGCCATGCTTCAGGCGGTTGCTTTGTCCGTTTTGGTTATTACCGAGCATGTGGAAGTTTGGCATATTGTGGTTTTAAACCTGATTCTGGGTTTGGTCAGTTCTTTTGATATTCCTGTGCGCCAGGCATTTACCGTCGAAATGATTGAGAACAAGGATGATCTCGGCAATGCCATTGCATTAAATTCTTCCATGGTCAATGTCGCCCGTCTTTTAGGTCCGTCAATTGCAGGAATTATTATTGCTTTTGTAGGTGAGGGTGCGTGTTTTTTTATCAATGCCTTTAGTTATCTGGCGGTTATTTTTTCGCTTTTGGCTATGAAAATAACTCCGAAAGTAATAAAGCCGCCGGAGCATCATGTCTGGCACGATTTAAAAGAGGGATTTGTGTATGCTTTTAATTTTGCTCCCATTAGAGATATTATTTTTTTGCTGGGTCTCGCGAGCCTCATGGGCGTGCCGTATCAAATATTAATGCCGGTTTTTGCTAAAGATATTTTTCACGGCGGGCCGCAGACGCTCGGATTTTTAGTATCGATGGCGGGCATTGGCGCACTCGCGGGTGCTATTTATCTCGCCGGACGAAAGAGTGTTATTGGGCTTGTACGGATGATTGGCGAGTCGTCAATCCTTTTTGGTCTGGGAGTGATTGCTTTTTCGTTTTCTAAGACGTTGTGGTTTTCCATGATTGTCATTTGTATGGCTGGATTCGCGATGATGGTGCAAATGGCAGCGAGCAATACAATTTTGCAAACTATCGTCGAAGAAGACAAGCGCGGCCGGGTCATGAGTTTTTATACTATGGCTTTTATGGGCATGACACCTTTTGGGAGCTTATTTGCTGGTTACTTGGCCAATAAAATAGGAGCGCCCTATACGCTCATGGTCGGCGGAGTCTGCTGTATTTTTGCCGCCCTTGGATTTTTGCGCAATCTTCCTTCTTTGAGGGAAAAAATGCGGCCGGTTTACATTGAAAAGGGGATCATTACACCCGGAAATTAGAGGGATTTTGAATATCTATAAGAAAGGACACTTCTCGTGGGCAAGTTAAATGATTTAATCGAATGGGATTATTTGGGGTCGCACTTTAGCGTCTACGTTAAACATTACGTTGACGACGATGGGCGTAAGGGTATGACTATGATTTTTGAGGATGTGACGCATGAAAAGGTAACCGAGATGGTCGTCCCGTCGCGCGTGTTTCCGGCATTCCTCAAGGCGGTCAACGCTGGAGCTAATCCGTATCAGGGAAACATTTTGATGAACCTCTAAAAAGGGAGGTCGTTTATGGATCCTAAAGATAAACAAAAAACCATCCGAACATTTGCGTTGGCTTCATTTTTAAACGATTTTGGGTCGGACATGATCTATCCGGTCTGGCCGCTTTTTGTAACGACCGTGTTAGGCGCGAACATGGCGGTCTTGGGATTTCTCGACGGGCTTGGAGAGGCGCTGGTGTCTATTTCTCAGGCCATTTCAGGATACGCCTCGGATAAGCTCCGCAAAAGAAAGATTTTTGTCTGGACGGGATATCTCTGCGGCGCTCTTTCGAGAATCGGTTACGCCTTTTCAACCGCTTGGCCTCATTTAATTCCTTTTAGAGTATTGGATCGTGCAGGAAAGATGCGCGGGGCGCCGAGAGATGCGATTTTAGCGGATGTCTCTAGCGACGAGGACCGCGGCCGGAATTTTGGGTTGGTCAGATCCATGGATAATTTAGGCGCCGTGTTCGGGATCGTGACGTGCATTCTTTTTATAAAATTTTTAGGATACCGAACGTTGTTTCTTATTGCCGCAGTGCCGTCGGTCATCAGTTCGATCTTGATCTTCACTTCCGTCAAGGAAGGGCAATCTTCCGACAAGAAAATCTTTAAAGGCCTAGCATTTAAAGACCTCAATCGGGATTTCAAATTGTTTCTTGCTTTAAGTGCGGTCTTTGCGTTCGGTTCGTTTAGCTATTCGTTCTTGCTGATTTACGCGAAAGGTGTTGGATTTTCTGCTGTCTTTCTGCCGGTCTTGTATCTTATTTTTACCGTCGTCGCGGCTGTATTTTCTTTGCCGTTTGGGAAATTGTCAGACCGTATCGGGCGAAAACAAGTGATGATGCTTTCTTTTCTTTTCTGGGCGTTTGTCTGTGCGGCTAGTATTTTATTTCACAATAAAATTGCTGTCGTCGCGATGTTTATCCTGTTTGGCCTGCATAAGGCGGCGATCGAACCGGTCCAGAAAACGTTTGTTTCAGAGCTGGCTCCGGCGGAATATCGGGCGAGTAGCTTGGGCGGTTTTCAAATGGTCATCGGCCTTTGTGCGTTACCGGCTTCTTTAATCGCTGGGCTTTTATGGGATAAAATCGGCTTTATCATTCCATTTTATTTTTCGCTGGCGCTAACGATTTTGTCGATTATAATAGTGATGTTTGTCAAAGAAAAAAATATGGGTCGGTAGCTCAGTTGGGAGAGCGCCTCGTTCGCAATGAGGAGGCCGGGGGTTCGACTCCCCCTCGATCCATTTTTTATTTAACGCCAATCCTCAAATCAAAAGTTTTTATATTTCAGGAAATCCAAAAATCCCCGCATGATTAAAGATACTTTATTGAAGAGAAAGCCCGGCCTCTGGAAAGCCATCAAAAGAAACTTGAACCGCAGAGGGCTCCGGGAAGTTTATCGGCGAACTTTACCGAATCTCTTTGGTTTCTTTGAAAAGTTTTTTCATCTCCATGTGACCGCCGAAGATTATTATTCGCCCATCCCGACGACATATGAATTGACGGATGACACCTATCAGAAGATCCTTCCTTCTAGCGGCATTAATTGGAACACGGTTGGGCAGCAGGCGCTTCTTCAAAAAGTATCCTCCCAATATCAGGACGAATTTGTTCCCTATCAGAATGTGGGATTATCTTTAGCCGACGCTTTCATTTTATATGCGATGGTCCGTGAACAAAAGCCGCGTCATATTGTGGAGATCGGGATGGGGGAGTCGACAAAAATTATTTTTCAGGCGCTCAAGAAGAATAAAGAAGAGGGGCATCTTTTTAAGTTCAGCAGTATCGACCCTGATCCGCCGGGAAAAGAGTTTTTTGATTTTTGTGAGAAAGAAGACATTGAATTTATTAAGAAAAAAGTTCAGGATGTGGATAGCCGATTTTTTGCGGATACGGATCTTTTGTTTATTGATTCCAGCCATGTTTCCAAAATCGACAGCGACGTGAACAAAGAAATATTAGAGATCATCCCCTCTTTAAAGAAGGGCGCTTTGGTTCATTGGCATGATATCTGGATGCCTAAGAATTATCCTAAAGCTTGGATAGCCCATAATAAATTCTGGAATGAAGGTTATCTCGTCCATGCCTTCTTATTATTTAATGATGCGTTTCAAATTGTTTGGGCGTCCAAATTCATGCAGATTAATTATGAACAGGATATCCAGAAACAGCTGCCATTTTATAAACCTAATCATTCAATAACTTCATTTTGGATCGAACGAATCAAATAATGGTTGTTCATCCTTGCTGGATAAATATAACTTGACAAGAACGTCTTTGTAGCGCATACTCTCTTCTGAACAAAGAAGTAAATAGTGGAGAAGAAAACTTTAAACCGTAAGGTGGAAGTAACATTCGCCTTGCGGTTTTTTATTTTAGTCCGCTATAAGTTGTTCAATTTTTTAAGAAAGGAGGATACAAGAAAATGGCAAAAGGAAAAGTAAAATGGTTCAACGACCAAAAAGGTTTTGGCTTTATTACTCCTGAAAACGGCAAAGATGTATTTGTCCATCATAGTGCAATTCAAAGTGAAGGATACAAATCATTAAGCGAAGGACAGGATGTTGAGTTCGAAATCGTTAAAGGGCCCAAGGGCGAACAAGCTCAGAATGTTGTAAAGCTCTAAAAACAATCGGGCCTCGTTTAACGCTGGCCCTTTTGTTCTTCTGCTTCTTTTAAAGGAGTGGTTATCAAACAAATCAGAAATTTGTCTAAGGGTAGGAAGTGTAAGTTCCCGCGCTGTAAACATATTTTAAGCATCTACAATCACGAGGCTTATTGTCATATTCATTTAAGCCAGTTGCCTCCTGAGTCTAGGTTTAAAGTTATCAAAAGATCATGACCCATAAAATCATAAATCCTGCTTCGATGGATTCTTCGTCGAGCCATATCCCTGATCAAAATTTTGACGGACTTGGCATCGCGCCGAAGATTTTGTCTATCCTGGAGCGCATCAAATTTAAAACACCGACACCGATTCAGCTTAAGGCCATTCCTTTGGCGTTAGAAGGCAAAGACGTTATCGGTATCGCACAGACTGGGACCGGCAAAACACATTCTTTTGCCATTCCGATGGTTCAACGGCTTGTGCAGATTAAAGGTAAAGGTTTGGTCGTCGCACCCACGCGTGAGCTTGCGATTCAAATTGACGAGGCGGTTAAAGGCCTGACGCATTCTTTCGGAATGAAAACCGCGTGTTTGATCGGCGGGGCTTCCATGAGAGAACAGACCGATGCCCTTCGCCGCATGCCGCGAATCGTGATTGCAACGCCCGGTAGGCTTCTAGACCATGTCGGCCAGCGGAATATTTCTCTTAATGACGTGGCGATGTTGGTCCTTGATGAAGCCGACCGTATGCTCGATATGGGATTTGCTCCGCAGATCCAAGAAATTTTACGCCATGTTCCTAAAGACCGTCAGACCATGCTTTTTTCTGCAACCATGCCTAAAGAGATTATGGAAATCGCCTCTAAACATATGAAAACTCCTTTGAGCGTTGAAATTGCTCCGTCGGGAACGGCAGCCAAACATGTCACTCAGGAAGTTTTTATTATCCCCCGAGAAGCCAAACAGCGGCTTTTAGGGAAGCTCCTTGAACAATATCATGGTGCGGTCCTTGTCTTTTCGCGGACCAAGCATAATGCCCGAAAGCTCGCAAGGGCGGTCAGGGATATGGGATACCGCGGTGCGGAAATCCATTCGGACCGGTCTTTGAATCAGAGAAGGGAAGCGCTGGAAGGTTTTAAATCCGGGAAATATAAAGTGCTTGTGGCGACCGATATCGCATCGCGCGGTATTGATGTCGTCGGAATTGAGCTTGTTGTCAATTATGATTTACCCGAGGATGCGGAAAATTATGTTCATCGTATCGGCCGGACCGGCCGGGCGGGACACAAGGGTCATGCGATTTCTTTTGCTACTCCTGATCAGCGTCGGGATATTCGGGATATTGAAAATTTAATTCGCGCCTCGCTGCCGATTTCTAAACATCCGGAATTTTCTACAGAAAATTTTTCTGAACCAGAGCGTGAACCGCAATCCCGCCAGTTTAAGGGGCATTATAAACAAAGGTTTGGGCAAAAATCCGGTCAACGATATGAGCAAAAGCGAGGACAAGGGGATTGGAAGTATTCCAGCAAGTCTCATTCTGACAATAAGTTTCGAACCGGCTCTGATCGTTATGCTCGACCAAAAGCCCGTCCGTCTTATTCTTCCGCTTCACCCGCCATGGGCACGTCAGGCGCCTCAAAACCATGGATGGAATCTCGGGAAAGAAGAAGTTCTTCACCTTTTCAGCCTGGGTTTCAAAGGCCAAGTTTTAAATATTCAGACCGAAGAAACAAATTTCCCCGCCATTAATCCGCAATATTATTAATATACTTAGTATTAATTAACGCTAAAAAAATCGCTTTTCTTTCCAGATGATTGATGTTATCTTAATAACTTAAAGTTATGGGAAACATCCCCTAAATAAACTGTTTCTAATAGGTTATGTGTGATTAATCATAAAGGATAGAGTATGTATCGTGGTAAGAAAATATCTCTGGTGATTCCGGCTTATAATGAAAGCAGGCTCATTAAGCCAACGCTTGAGAATGTCCCTGAACTTATTGACCGAATTTATGTGGTGGACGATGCGAGTAAAGATAAGATGGCTGAGGTGGTTGAAGAAATCATGAAGAAAGATAAGCGCGTTAAGCTCTTACGTCATGAAAAAAATGAGGGGCCTGGCCAAGCTGTTATTACCGGATATTTGGAGTCTTCCAAAGAGGAATATGATATTGCCGTTGTCGTCGGAGGGGATCACCAAATGCTTTTAGATGAGGTGACTCGTTTTCTCAATCCTTTGATTGATAATCAGGCGGATTATATTAAAGGTAACCGTTTTTTTGTCTGGGAAAAAACCCGCGTGAAGATGCCCAAGATCCGTATCCTGGGGAATATTATCATTACGGCGTTAACAAAGATCGCCTCAGGATATTATAAGATCATGGATGTCGTGGACGGATATACGGCCATCACCAAAGAAGCCATTGATATCATTGACTGGAGCAAGGCCTGGAAGCGGTATGGATATCCGATGGATTTCTTAATTCGGCTCAATGCGTATGGTCTTAAAGTCAAAGATGTCCCCCGCACACCGATCTATCTTAAAGGCGAGCGTCAGTCTCAGATCAAAGGATTACGTTATGCCTTAAGGGTATCTCCCATGCTCATCCGAGGATTCTTCTGGAGGATGCTTTTTAAATACATTTATTTGGATTTTCATCCTCTGGTCTTTTTCTTTTTCGCCGGAATGATTCTTTTTCCGACGGGAATAGGTTTCGGAATATTCTTAGTTTGTAGAAAAGAGTTTTTTTCTCTGGGGATCACAGGGCCTCAGTCGATCTTCTGTGCAATGGCTGTTATCACAGGGCTACAGTTTCTATTATTCGGGATGTGGTTTGATATGGAGGCCAGCAAGTAGGCATGACCGCGTTTTTGTTTAAGCACCATTATAAGACGGTTGGTATTGTTTTCTTAAGCATCATCGTCGGATTAGGTATTGCGGAGGGCGTGTTAAGGAGTATTCAATATTTTCCTGCTGCGGCTGTTCCACCGTATTTATTTGCTAATCACTCGAAAACCTGGTGGGCACTAACTCCGGGATTTTATCAGACCGTGAATGCTAAAGATGGCAAGGTGACCTATGCCATCAATGGTCAAGGCATTCGAAGTTTTAAAGAGTTTGATGTGCGTCCCTTTCCAAGTGTTAAACGTATTTTTATTGTCGGGGATTCTTATACGTTTGGGTGGGGAGAGAATGAGGAGAACACTTTTTCGGAAATTTTATATCAGAAGCTCTTAACGGCTACGGCGCAAAAAGTTGAGGTTGTGAATTTAGGGGTGCCGGGTTTTGGGACGAGGCAGGCGTTTGACCGATTGGTGGAATATAGCGAAAAATTGGGACAGCCTCAAACAGCTATTTATGTCTTTTGCCCGAATGATCCCGTCGATAATTTAACGGGCAGGAAAGTCGTGGTCAATGGCGTCCGGATGGATTATGAGGCGAAGCACAAGACCCTTTTGGCGTGGATCGCGCGTATTTATTATGAAAGCCGTGTCATCGCTTTAGGGATCGATTTTTATTATAATCATTTTCAGGACCCCAGGCTTCTTAAAATTAATTCCTTGGCCGAGCAAAAGGTGTCCGTTGAAGCCAGAGAAGATTTTTTGTCCGCCCAGGAATCTTTAGGGAACATGGTTTCCTGGTGTAAACAGCGCGGCGTTCATTTGATGGTTGTATCAACCGGCGATTCTGAGTTTTCAGGGCCTCTTCAGCATTTTCTAGGCCAACAGGGGATCCCTTATATCGACGGACAAGATATTTTTTCTAAAAAGAAAGTGAACGGCAGAAATATTGTTCTCAAAGAGGGCCACTGGAATAAGATTGGCCATGAGCTTATGGCATCTGCCCTCCAAGAAGAACTTTCGCGTCTTAAATGGTAATAATGATGACTGATAATATTAAACCTATTTCTAATACCTCTCAAGTTTGTACGCGTTGTGTTTTAGATACAACCGTTCCGGATATTCGCTTTAATACTAAAGGTGAGTGTCACTATTGTCAAATTCACGACGAGCTTGAAAAAGAATTTCCTTTAAACGGCGAGACAGAGCATAAGCTTAAGAAGATTGTTGAAGAGATCAAACGCAAGGGCCGTGGGAAAAAATACGATATTATTGTGGGATTGAGTGGCGGGCGAGATAGCGCGCTTGCGTTATACCGTACAATTGAGCTTGGCCTTCGGCCATTGGCGGTCCATTTTGATAACGGCTGGAATTCAGAAATCGCCGTGACCAATATCAAGAATGTCACAGAGAAATTAAGTGTAGATCTTTTGACGTATGTGATCGACTGGGAAGAATTCAAGGACCTGCAGATTTCTTTTTTGAAGGCTTCTGTTTCAGACGCGGAAATCCCGACGGATGTTGCAATCCATGGTGCGCTTCATAAGGTTGCCGTTCAGGAAGGGATCCCGTATCTTATTTTTGCCCATTCCTTTAGGACGGAAGGCGTGGCGCCTCTCGGGTGGACCTATATGGACGGCCGGTATATTAAGAGCGTTCAGAAAATATTCGGACATAAGAAATTAAAAACATTTCCCAATATGACCGCATGGGATGTTTTTTATTACCGTTTTATCAAAGGGATAAAAGTTATTCCATTGTTGGCGTATATGTCCTACGACCAAAAACAGGTCAGTCAGATGCTTGCCAAAGAATTAGGTTGGCATTATTACGGCGGGCATCATCATGAATCTTATTACACGCACTTTTTCCAGTCTTATTATCTGCCTAAGAAATTCCATATTGATAAACGCAAAATCGAGTATTCGGCGTTGATCCGTTCCGGGCAAATGTCCAGAGAAAAGGCTTTAGAAGAAATCCGTAAGGAAGAATATCCTTATGATACCGAGTTGGTGGATTATACGATTAAAAAATTGGGATTGACCCAAGAGGAGTTTGAAGCCATTATGGCGGCGCCCAATAAAAGTTTCCATGATTATCCGACGTATTATCCGCTCATTAAAGCCATGAGTAAATTTTTTGCCTTCGTCAACAAACTCAACCTGTTCCCAAAACATCTTTATTTAAAATTTTTAGGCTAATCCACTTCGCAATATGATCGCTATCATTGATTACCATATGGGGAATTTATGGTCCATTGCCTATCGTTTTAAGAAAATAGGCCACGAAGTTTGTATCACGTCGCAAGCTGCGGAGATTGCTCAAGCTCAAAAAATTATTCTGCCTGGTGTTGGCTCATTCGCCCAGGGCATGGCCAATCTTAAGGACTTAAAACTTATTGAAGTCCTCGAGAAAAGGGTTCTTAAAGATAAAATCCCGGTCTTGGGGATTTGTTTAGGGATGCAATTGCTGACTCAAAAAAGTGAAGAAGGATTTGCCGACGGGCTGGGATGGATCCCGGCGGAAACCATTCGGCTAAATTTCCCTGCCGAAGAAAAATTGCGCGTTCCTCACGTCGGATGGAACACGGTCAAGCTTGCGAAACCGAGCGCTTTGTTTCATGGCATGAATGACGGGGGGCGTTTTTATTTTACCCATTCTTACAAAGTTGTTTGTCAGGAGTCTGCGGATATTTTAGCTCAAACATTTTACGGCGGGGAATTTGTTTCTGCCGTAGAGAAAGATAATATTTATGGCGTTTTATTTCATCCTGAGATCAGTCATCAAGAGGGAATCCAACTTTTAAAAAATTTTGCGGAACGCTGTTAGGAGTCAACCCTTATGTTGCAATCCAGAATTTTTCCCTGTTTATTGTTGCAAGGTGAAGGACTGGTTAAGACTGTCCGATTTAAAGACCCGACTTATATCGGCGACCCGATCAATGCGGTCAGGATCTTTAATCTTAAACAAGTCGATGAGTTGCTTTTTTTGGATATTACAGCGACTGAAGAAAAGCGGCCGATGAATATAGCCCTTATTAAGAAAATCTCTGAGGAGTGTTCCATGCCGCTGACCGTTGGCGGCGGGATTAAAACGGTTGAGGATATCCGTGCGCTTCTTAATGCCGGCGTGGAAAAGGTGTCGATTAATACACAGGCCGTTCTTAATCCGGGGTTGATCACAGAGGCATCTCAAATATTTGGCAGGCAAGCGATCGTTGTTTCTATGGATGTGAAGAAAGAGAAAAAGGACTATCGGGTTTATACGCACGGAGGAAGAAAATCGACGTCTTGGGATCCCATTTCCTATGCTGTTTCTATGGAAAAAGCCGGAGCCGGAGAAATTTTTCTCAATTCCATTGACTGCGATGGCACCATGCAAGGGTATGATCTAAAACTCATCAAGAAAGTGACCGAGGCGGTCACCATCCCCGTGATCGCGTGTGGCGGTTGCGGTAAGATTGAGGATTTACGAAGTGCCATTGTCGACGGAGGTGCGTCAGCGGCAACAGCGGGAAGCTTCTTTGTTTTTCATGGCCCTCGACGAGCAGTTTTGATCAGTTTTCCATCTCGGGCAGAACTAGAAACTCTTTTTAAGGAATAATTTCATGGCAAATCAATCACCGGCACGACCGCTATTTTTCTACTTAAATCATCCGGCCCATTATCATTTATTTAAGAACGCGATCAATCAATTGATCCGTGAAGGATTTTCTGTCAAAGTCGGGATCGTTAAAAAGGATGTCCTCGAGGATTTGGTCAAGCAGGAGAATTGGGATTATGTTAATCTTTTCCCCGAAGGAAGACGATATAAGGGGCTGGGGATCTTAGTGACCGCTGTTATTAATTTATTTAAAGGCGAGCTTCGTTTGTATCGATTTGCCAGAAAGATCAATGCGTCAATGATTATCGGGTCGGAAGGAACATTGGCTCATGCGGGATTTTTCTGCGGAGTTCCCTCGCTGCTTTTTAATGAGGACGATTCGAGCGCTACGGGATGGAATTGGCTTTTTTATCCGTTTGCAACAAAAGTGATATTGCCAACGTGTTGCGACCGGGGCAAATGGAACCTAAAAAAAGTCAATTATAATGGTTATCATGAGCTTGCGTATTTACATCCGCGATTTTTTACTCCCGACGAGCATGTCGTCAAATCCTTAGGGCTTTTGCCGGGGCCGTATTTTATCCTGAGGCTTGCCGAATTGACGGCCCATCACGATAAAGGGAAGACGGGAATCACGGACACGATCGCTTTACAAATTATTAATAAGTTAAAGCAGCAAGGAAGAGTGTTGATCACCTCTGAGCGTCCGTTAAAACCGGAATTTGAGCCGTATCGTTTAAATATTCATCCTAAAGATATTTTTCATGTCCTCGCGTTTGCAGATTTATATATCGGCGACAGCCAAACCATGGCCGCGGAAGCCGCTGTGTTGGGCACGCCAGCCATTCGCTTTAATGATTTCGTCGGAAAATTGGGATATCTGGAAGAATTGGAACATCTGTATCAGCTGACCTTTGGGATCAAGACGACGGATGCAGATAAAATGTTCGAGAAGATCAATGAAATTCTCGCGATGCCTCACCGAAAGTCCCACTGGCAGAACAAGCGCAAAGTGATGCTTGTCGAGAAAATGGATGTCGTGGATTTTATGGTGGAAACCATTAAAGCGTACCTGCCAAAATCTTAACAGGAAATTATTATGTGCGGAATAGCCGGTATTTTAAGCCAGCGACAGATTCAAGAATCTGACGTTCATGCCATCAAGCGCATGAACGAGATTCAAAAACACAGAGGGCCTGATGACGAAGGCCTTTATGCCGGCAGCCGCTGTGTTTTAGGGCATAAGCGTTTGGCGATCATTGATCTGTCTTCTAATGGCCATCAGCCGTTCATTTCCGACGATCAAAGATATTATCTGGTCTATAATGGCGAGATTTATAATTATATTGAGTTAAGAGAAGAATTGAAGGCCTTGGGCTGGAGTTTTAGGACTAAGACGGATACGGAGGTTCTTTTAAAATCTTATCAGGCGTGGGGCGCGGATTGTTTAAAGAAATTTAACGGTATGTTCGCGTTCGTGGTTTATGACAGCGTTAACCATAGTTTATTTCTTGCCAGGGATAGAGTAGGGATTAAGCCGTTGTATTATCAACTGACCGAAGACCGGATTTATTTCGCCTCGGAACTTAAAGCTTTTCGCGCCATTGACGGCTTTCATCCCACGCTTTATCCTCAGGCCGTTTTTGACTTCCTTGTTTTTAACAGAACGAATATTGACGACGAGACTTTCTTGACGGAAATCAAGCGCTTGCCGAATGGGTTTTACGGCCTTTTCGACAAAGATGGCCTAAGGTTAATTCAATGGTGGGACCCGGAAAAGATTCTTCAGGAAAAACAGGAAGGATCTTTAGAGGAAATTTTTAAGGCGGTCGAGGAGCTTCTCATTTCCTCGTTACGGCTTCGGATGCGCAGCGATGTACCCGTCGGGTCTTGTTTAAGCGGAGGAGTTGATTCCTCTATTCTTCTTGGGATTTTATTTGAACACGGAATGGTCAAGGAGGGTTTTCCGACCTTTACCGCAAGTTTCCCCGGCTTTAAGAAAGATGAGACCAGCTACGTAGATATTCTTAATAAAAAATATCCCTTCGTCAACTATCGGACTTTTCCCTCTAGCGATAAAGCTTATGAAGAGCTGGACACCTTCACGTATTTTCAGGATAAGCCCTGTACCAATCCTTCTTTTTACGCGCAATATGATGTGATGAGAAAAGCCAAAGAAGCAGGTGTGACTGTTCTGCTCGATGGGCAAGGAGGAGATGAGATCTTCGCCGGATATCATTATTTTCACGGGTTTCATTTGTGTGGGCTTTTAAAAAATAAAAAATATTCAGATTTCATTTCTTATTTTATCCGGATGGCATTAAGGAAACCAGACCCAGAAGCCTATTCGACGTTATTATTCAAATTAATGCCGGCATCTCTTCAGAGCGCCCTGTTGATGAAGAGGACCCCTTTTATAAAAAATGCATTCTTCCGAGAGCATTTGGATAAAAGTATCATATTTAAAAAATTCATGACTGCAGAGGACCTGAATATGAGCCTGGTTAGGCATTATCAATATAAATTGGAGCATCTTTTGCATTATGAAGACAGAAATTCCATGGCGTTCTCATTGGAAGCGCGGGTGCCGTATATGGACCACCGTTTAATTGAGTATCTTTTAAAGGTCCCGGGTCATTTTAAGATTGATATCGGAGAAACGAAGCGTCTTCAGAAAATGGCTGTCGGAAAATATACGGTACAGGAGATCCTCAATAGAAAGGATAAGACCGGGTTCGATACGCCTATTGACGAGTGGTTTAAGGATAAAAAATGGCAGGACCTTGCCCGGGATTCTTATGAAGACTTGTTGAAAGATTTTTCTTTTGTCTTTGAGAAAAAAGATATGGCCTCTTTTAATAGCGTTTTACGCTGGAAGCTTATTCAACTGGCCGTATGGAAGAGGCTTTTTTTAAACTAAGGATTTTTTAGAAGGACTTTGGAATAAATATCTAATAATTTTTTAGCGACATTTTCTGACTCATGATATTTTTCGACCCACCGACGCTGTTTCTCGCCCAGGTCGTAATCCCCAAAGTGTTTTAAGATCGATTGCGTGGACATTTCCGGCTGAGGCAATTTTTCCGGATAGAAATGGTCATACTCAAAGGGAAAGAGCGTTGGAATCCCGAGCACCATGGCTTCTAATTCGCAAATCCTTATCGTTCCATCCTGGCTTCCTCCGAGGATAAGTTTGTATTTGGAGATCTCTTCATTGACGCGATCTTTTTTAAATGGAGCAATAAGCCGGACATTAGCCGGCAGGAGCCTTTTGTAGTAATCGATATCAAGCCCGTATTCAATCAAATCAAATTGAAAGTCTAAATTCTGGATGAGGGGAAAAAGTTTTTCGATCTGTTTGACTTTATAGAGAGTGGTAAAGATCAAAATGCGTTTTTCATAAGTGGTTGGTTTTTTGACAAGAGGAGGAATTTCTACGGGATTGGGAAGATAAATTTTTTCTTTTTGAATCCCAACAATCTCTTTATCCAGGTCCGGCGTACTAAAAAGAAGCAGGTTGCTTAGAGAAAGAACTCTTTGAAGGACCATCTTTTCAAGAATATTCCGTGGCCGTACGTCTCCTCCATGGGCATGAAGGATGATGGGTCGTTTGGTTTTCTTAAAAGTCAGGCCCAGGGACCCTAAATTTACAAGATAATTGACGTGAATAATGTCAAATTGTTCCAGATCAATATTGCATAATCGAAACTCGTCAATTCTTTTTTCAGTCGAGAGAACCCAGTCTTGACGGCTGGCTTCCGAAGATTTAAATTTTCTTTTCGAAAGCAGCGTTGTTTGAACGCCAAGTTTTTGGAGAGCCTGGCAAAGACAATAGCCAGAGAATGAAATGTCGCCGATATGGAGTATTTTCATGTGACCTGAATTATAAAGTAATAATTATTAATATGAATTTTATATACTAATAACATACTTAAGTCAATTTTTTCCTTGTGAAAAGCAAGAAATCGCATAAAATAAAGTGTTTCATTCGTCTATCCCTTTAGAGAAAAATGACCATTCGTGAAATAATTCTAAAATGCCAATGCCCATGCTGTGCCGACGATCTATCTTTAGGCCCCGAAGAAGAGGAGATTTTATGCCGCAAAGGGCACCGATTCCCTTTAATTAATAAAAGGGTTCTTGTCTTAAAAGTCGAGGAAGAACGCCGTGGGGAAAGAAAAAATAGCCATAAGCGGGCGGCAAAAAGTTTTTCGCAGCAATGGCGCATGTTTAAAGACGGCGATAAGATCTGGGGAAAAACCATTGAGCAGTGGCGAAGCCGTTTTTTAAAGCACATGGAATTATCTCCCCAAGATCTTCAAAATAAATGGGTGCTTGATCTAGGCTGCGGACATGGACTGCATAGCAAAATGATCGCTGAACTGGGGGCCAATGTCATCGGGTTCGACATCTCCGACGGGTTTCTTGGAGTTGATGCTAAAGTCGCTGCTGATCCTGTCCTTCGAGATAAGGCTTATTATATTCAAGGCGATGTGTTTCATCTTCCATTTAAAGATGGAGTGTTTGATTATATCTGGTCTGATGGCGTGCTTCATCATACGGCTGATACGAAAAAGGCCTTTGCTTGTGCGCAGCGGGCTTTGAAGAAAGGCGGGCGGTTTCATTTGATGGTCTATCGCAAAGGCGCCCCTTGTTATAATGCAGAGAAATTCTTCCGTTGTTTTACGACGAAATTGCCTGAACCGATTTTAGTTGTCCTTTGTTATCTGGGCGCACCGATCTTTGGTTTTTTAAAATGGTTTCTGAATAAGATCGGCCGTGGCTATAGGAATTTTGAGCAAAAAAGTATTCGGGAAAATGCCTTGTCTTTACACGACACATTATCGCCGCCATATGCCTGGCATCATAGTATCGAGGAAGTGCAAGGGTGGTTTAAAGACCATCAGTTTACCAACATCGTTCTTTCCGATGACCCGGCATCCGCTGCTGGAATTTATATCCATGCGGACAAATCATGAATCATAAAAAATCAATAAAAATTTTGGTTCCTATTCTTTTGGCTTTGGCCTTTGGGCTTTGGGTCTATGTGTTTCGGGGTTTTCTCTTAGGCCAGAAGCCTTTATCTGCCGACGGGGAATCCTATTTATATTGGGGAAAATTCTATTTTGATAACATGATCAAAGGGGTTTATCCTTTGTGGTATCCGTTTTCCGAATGGGGAAAATCCATAGAGTATATTCTGCGTTTCTTAGGAGATTTAAACCCGTTTCTCGTGATTCCGTTTTCTTTATATAAAATGGGGCTGCCTTATGCGCCGGTTTATTTAGCTTATGCTGCCGCGTATTATTTTCTGGGAATTCTCGGGTTCTTTTTCTTGGCCCAAAAGTATTTTAAAAATTTTTGCTGGTCTTTATTGTCTACTTTGCTCTTATTGTTTTCGTCTCTCGGGCTTAATGTCTTCTTTAATTATTGTGAAATCGTCCTTTTTGTCCCGACGGTGTGGTTCTTTTATTTCTTGTATTCATTTTGTGAAGATTTTAAGAAAGAAAACTTTTTGGGCATAGTGTTCTGCCTGATGATCGTATCCATTACGTATATTCCATTTTATTTTTTGGCAACATTTCTCACGTTTTTATTCTTTTTTAGTATCTTATATACTCACCAGTTAAAAGAGCTATCCCTCAAATTTGTCCAATTTTTTAAAAGTCATAAGGCGTTATCTTTGGTTTCTTTAGTGGCTCTTTTTCTTTCGATGGTTCCGGGGCTTATCTGGGTTATCGAAGGGGCTTGCAAGGAAATTATTTGCACTTATCGACAAACAGGAACCGCTTTTGCCCATGCGGGAGCAGTAGGATTACGCCCTATTAATATAGGAGGGATTGTTGGGCCGATAACCATAGAACGATTGTTTTCCGGCCTTAATCTTCGGGTCAATCAGCTGTCTTATTTCTTCTTTTCCGTTTTTATTTATTTGATCTTGCTTATTTCTTTATGGAATCGCACACACAAAAGAGCAGTCTTATTCTTGTCTATCTGCCTTGTGATGTTCCTGATAGCAATCACGGATGTGGTCGGGCTGCATCAGTTCCTTTACGAGCATCTTATTATTTTCAAATTTATGAGGAACATTTATTATTTGTTGAGCTTGTCTTTGCCTTTTTTGGCGTTATTTATGGCCGAGGCCGTGAAGGATTTCTTTGACGCTGTCCCGGAAAGTGCTCAGGGAAAATTCAAGTTAAGTGTCTTTGTCGTTTTTGTTCATGCTGGCTTTGCGGGTATTCTTTATCATTTAGGCGGCATCCTTCCGACGTCGTACATCACAATCCTTCTAAGCGGAATTTTCTTTCTTTTCTCGATATGGAATTTAAAGTTTAAGTCCAGCATGCTTTTCCCAATGATTTTATTTATTCTGGCTATCTTGCAACCGTTGGAAGTGTTTTTTTATTATTCCAAGAACACGCCTAAGAGTGGTTTCCAGGGCTATTCTAATAAGCATGTTCAGATCATGGCCTTTTCTTATCGTCGGCCGAAAATAGGAGAGACGTTGCATCAGCCGCCTAACACGTTCCCGGAAAATGACGGATTTGGCAGCGGGGATGGAAAATTTTTAGGGGCTATTTGGACAAAAACGCTTCGAGATCAGGTCGACCATGCCATCTTAGGAGAGTATGTTCAATATAAATTTATTCTCTATGATCATGTTGAAACCATTAAAGATCAGACGATTCATTGGAACAAGGTCTCGGAAAATTTTCAAAAGAATACTGATAGGGCGTTTGTTTCCGAGAAGATAACGGGCAATCTTGCTCAGCTTAAGGGCGATATCAAACCAGGAGAGTCTCCGATTGTCATTAAACAAAACGGGGAGAACTTTCAGGTTTTAAATTTTGACGTGAATTCAATCACTGTTCGGACCCGTTTTAATAAGCCCAAATTCCTTGTTTATAACGACAGTTATTTGAAGCAATGGGAGGCCAAGGTCAATGGCAAGCCCGTTAAGCTTTATCGGGCGAATGTCGCTTTTAAAGGGGTTTACCTTCCGGCGGGAGAACAGGTTGTTCGTATTCAATATAAACCGACCTGGCTGCATTATTTTTATTGGTTTCTTATGGCTTTTGTTGCGTTGTTCTTTATTTATTTCCTTATAATTCTCTTAAAATCTTTAATGACCCCTAGACATGATTAAAAAAATCTCTCAACCGCAGCGTTTTGTTATTATCAACAGGTTGTTCTTTTTATATCTGATGATTTTTCTGCTAGTGGGTTCATCCATCAATCATAAGAAAGTGACCATTAGGATCTTAAATCATTTGAGGGATTCCGCGCGATATATCAATCAATTTGTCGAGAAGAAAGCGCCGTTTGATGAGATCATTTTCCGAGAAGCGGTGGAATATTATCAGACGCTTAAGGTCTATAAGCCGCAATTCCCTTTACAAAATAATATGCTGGGGTTTTTATATTATCAGTTGAAGGATTATGATAAATCCGCCATTTTTTATAAACAAGCGATTACAGAAAATCCTGACTTTTTTGGCCTTTATTATAATTTGGGGATCGTTTATTACAAGACGGGCCGTTGGAAAGAAGCGGGGGAAATGTTTAGTCAGGCGCTTTCCGTAGACCCGCAAGCTTCTCGGGACTATTACAACTTTATCGGACATATTAAATATTATGATCCGGAAGATGTAAATCGTATGACGGGTTGGCTCAAGACAGAATTCGTGGAAGTAGGCAACGGTTATACCAAGGCTTTCGAGTTCGTCGTCAAGTCTTATGATCGACTCAAGGATTATGAAAAAGTTTATACGCTCGCCGCCAAAGCCTGCCAGGACCCGAAGATCCAACAAAAAGATTTCTTGGCTTTTATGGCCGGGAAAGCGGCGTATGCGTCGGATAAAAAACAACAAGCGCTCTATTGGTTCAATCAATGCCTTCGGTATAACGCAAAATACCGGGAAGCCTATGATTATTTGGGGATGGTTCTGAAAGATTTGGGACAAAGCGATATGGCTGCAAAATTTATAGAAATAGGAAACACTTTGGAGAAAGTAAATAAAAATACCGAGGAAGATTTAAAACTTTTTTATTATCCGCCTTATTTTGAATTAAATGTGGAAAGTGAGGCTTCTCATGGATAAAGCTAAACGTAATCAAAAGAAATATTTTGTCCATAAATCTTCGTGTGTCGATGAATGCGCGGCAATCGGTGATGGCACTGCGATCTGGCATTTTTGTCACATCATGAAAGGCGCGAGGATCGGGAAAAATTGTAAGATTGGGCAGAATGTGGTGGTGCATCCGACGGCGGTCATCGGGCATGGCGTCAAGATCCAGAATAATGTTTCCATTTATGATGCGGTGACGTTAGAGGATGATGTTTTCTGCGGACCGTCGTGCGTTTTTACCAATATCATCAATCCACGGTCTGCCATCGCGCGCAATTCCGATAAATTTTATAGAAAGACCCTAGTCAAAAAAGGCGCAACCATTGGAGCTAATGCCACTATTGTCTGTGGAGTCATGATCGGGTGTTATGCATTCGTCGGGGCCGGGGCAGTTGTTACAAAAGATGTCCCAGATTATGCGCTGGTCTATGGAAATCCGGCACGGCAGAAAGGTTTTATGTGTGTCTGCGGCGAGAAGATAGGATTTAAGGCCGCGCAAGGAACTTGTGTGTCTTGTCATAAAAAATATACAAAAATTAAAGATAAGGTGACAAATGCCATTTAAAAAACGAGTCATTAATTTTTTGTCTTCCGAGAGATTTTTTTCTTTATGTATTTTGACCGCAGCGGGTTGGTATGTTGCGTTGTGTTTTCTGCACTATTTTAACCAGCGACCGTTATGGTGTGATGAAAACTGCGTGCTTCAGAGCATCAAGTCTTTTTCTCCGATGGAAATTTTTAACAAGAAGCTTATTTTATATCAGGTTTTCCCGAGGCTGTATCTTCTTTTTATTCAACAGGTTTCCCGACTCTTTAATTATCATCTTTTGGCCTTAAGGTTTCTGCCTTTCGTTGCCATGATGTGCGCGTTTCGGCTCTGGTTAAAAATTGCCAGATATGAAATGAAAAATAACTGGGAATATCTCACGTTTGTTTTCTCCTGGTCCGGGGCAGGACTTTTGATCTATTATGCGGCAGAGCTTAAGCAATATTCCATGGATGTTCTGGTGGCGTCCGTCTTTATCCTTTTTTTGTATCATCAGGAAAGGCTTGCCATTACGCTTAAGCCGTCGAGATATATAGCGCTTTTAGTGCTTTTGCCGTTTTTAGGGCTTTTTTCTTATCCGGCGTTCATATTTGTTGCCCTTGTATTCTATAATCTTGTTCGGGCTTGGATTGAGAAGAAGAAGGACTTATCTTTTGTGCTGTGTTTTGTCGGGGCCGTTTTTTTGGCTCTGGCGCTTTCTTATTTCTTTGATATGCGGTTACGTCCTATTAGTGATGTTACGGCAGGGTTTAATAATAATTTTATCTCCTTAAATTCTCCGGGGGATTTCTTAAAAACTTTTCAGGAAGGCGTGAATAATATTTTTTCCCGTTTCTTTACGGAAAAACCAAAATTTGCCCGGGGCTTAGCCCGGAGTTTTGTTGTCTTTGGGTTAGTTTATCTTTTTTATACGTTTTTTAAGAACTTTAAGAAGGAAAATTATTATCTGAAATCGATAAACACCATTGCTTTGGCAGCATTTATGGGATTATTTGTTCTGGGAATCCTCCACAAATATCCTTTTGGTCTACCGAGGACAACATTGTTTTTTGCTCCAGTCGTTTTATTCTTGACCGTTAAAGGAATCAGCTCGTTAAAAGGAATTCATCCGTTATTGTATCGGGTGATTCAGGGGGGATATATCATTTTTCTTCTTTATCTGACGACTGGATTGGCCAGATGTATTTTTTCTGGCGATTTAGGGGGCATGCCGGAGGTATGGCTGCCGTTGTGAGAATTGCCCTGAAAATCTGCTTGATATAGAATCGGAGTCTATATATAATAACCCGCATTGAAAATTATTATTTTAAGTATAAATATTTAGTATAAAAGGAGGGCATTATGGCAGTTATACATGTTACAGAAAGCACCTTTGATGCAGAAGTGATGAAGTCCACCCTTCCGGTGCTGGTCGATTTCTGGGCGGAATGGTGCGGCCCTTGCCGGATGATCGGCCCTATTATTGAGGATGTCGCCAAAGAAATGGCTGGCAAATTGAAAGTGGTCAAAGTGAATATTGATGAGGCCCAGGATTTAGCGGCCCAATTCCATATTATGTCTATTCCGACGCTGCTGATCTTTAAGAACGGAAGGCCTGTGGAACAGATCGTCGGA
Source organism: Candidatus Omnitrophota bacterium (assembly GCA_015233405.1). Classification (GTDB taxonomy): domain Bacteria; phylum Omnitrophota; class Gorgyraeia; order Zapsychrales; family Zapsychraceae; genus JADFXT01. Next base: position 28,180 of record JADFXT010000015.1, read on the forward strand.
GCCATGCCCAAGGCGCAGTTGGTTGAAAAAATTAATGCAAAAATCTAACCTGTTAGGAAAGAGAGTTTATGTTTATCCAATTTTGTAAATCAAAAATAGCTTTTGCAAAAGTCACTCAGGCAGACCTTTTTTATGAGGGGAGTATTACCATCGACGAGGATCTGATGAAAGCGGTCGGGATCATCCCCAGCGAAAAGGTCGAAGTCCTTAATTTAAATAATGGTAATCGTTTTGAAACGTATACGATCGCCGGCCCATCCGGTTCCGGTCAAATCTGCTTAAATGGCCCTGCGGCCCGTTTAGGTCTCGCCGGAGATAAGGTCATTATTTTAAGTTATGCCATTATGGACCCTCAGGAAGCTAAAACGTATAAAACACAAATTATTCATTTAGATGACAACAACAAAATTAAAAATAAGGCTTGAGGGCGATCCCTGCCTGCGCAAAAAGTCGTCTCTGGTGGACGATGTCGGGCCCGGCGAACGCATTCTGATTCAGTTGATGATTGATATGATGTATCAGGCCGAAGGTGTGGGGTTGGCTGCGCCGCAAGTCGGGGTCAATAAGCGGATTTTTGTTATTGATATTGGTGAGGGGCCGCTCATTATCATTAATCCTAAGCTTCTCAGTAAAAAAGGGTCTCAGTGTCTGGATGAGGGATGTTTAAGTGTGCCGGGGGTGACCATCAACATCAAGCGTCCGGAAAAAGTTTTCACTCAGTTCTTGGACCAGAATAATAAGCAGGTGAAACGTTGGCTGGAAGGGCTCATGGCCCGGGCTTTTTTGCATGAATTGGACCATCTCGACGGAAAACTCATTATTGATTACGGAACGGCTGAAGAACTGACCAAATTTAAAGAACAGCTTGATAAAATTCATAAGAAATCTAAGGCGTGATCCTTTCTATGGAATCCTATCAAAAGACAGTTCTCCCATCATGGTTTAAACAAGAAATCCCTGACCAGAAGGCTATTGAATCGATGCGCGGGCTTCTTAAAGAAGCCGGGCTTCACACGGTTTGCCAGAACGCGCATTGTCCTAATATTGGCGAATGCTGGAAAAATAATACAGCAACATTTTTGATCTTAGGTAATATTTGTTCCCGGTCTTGCCGGTTTTGTGCCGTTCAATCTGGAGGACCTTTAAAAGTGAATCCTCAGGAGCCTTTGCAGGTGGCGTTAGCGGTAAAGAAGCTTGGATTAAAATATGTCGTCGTGACATCTGTGACGCGTGACGATCTCGAGGATAAAGGGTCCCGACAATTTGCTCGGACGATAGCAGAGATCAGGACATTAAACCCTGATACGCATATTGAAGTCCTCATTCCGGATTTCCTTAACGATGCGCAAAGCCTTCGGGATGTTGTTTTAGCTTCCCCGGATGTTATCGGACACAATATGGAGATGGTCAAGCGGCTTTATTCTTCAGTCCGCCCGCAAGCCCTCTATGGACGTTCTTTGGCGGTCCTGCGAACTTTAAAGAAGACTTCTTCAGCGCTCATTAAATCCGGGTTTATGGTTGGCCTTGGAGAAACGGATGAGGAAATCAAAGTATTGATTGAAGATTTGGCCAAAGCAGGTTGTGATATTCTTACCGTCGGGCAGTATCTTGCTCCGAGCGTATCAAAACGACACGTGCCTGTTAGCCGGTATGTTTCTTTAGAAGGGTTTGAATCTTATCGGCAATATGCATTAAGTATGGGAATCAAGAACGTTGTTAGTGGTCCGTTAGTTCGAAGCTCTTTTCTAGCGGAGAAAATTTTCCAGGATTGCCATCATCAGGAGACGGAAACAATTTATGCCACTCAATGAAAAATCAAAGAAGACCTTGAATTTCTTTTTGCGTATCGGATTGACCCTCATCCTTTTGGGATACTTGTATCACAAAGTCGACATTGAAAAGACAAAAGAAGTTTTATTGGCCTCGAAAATGATCTTTATTTGGCAGGCTGCGCTTTTGTTTGTTGTGATCAACGGCCTTCTGTTGGTGCGATGGTTTGTTTTTATCAAGGCGCTGGATTTAGAAGTTAGGGCTTTAAGTGTTGTCCGTTATTTCTTTGTGGGATTGTTTGGAAATCTTTTTCTGCCGAGCTCCATGGGCGGGGATTTTATGAGGATCTTGGGGCTTTGTAAGGAAACCCATCATAAAACGCGGGTTGTTGCGTCGGTCTTGCTCGATCGGTTAAGCGGATTTGTGGCCATTGTCCTTATTGCCATCGGAGCATTAATTCTTGGCTATCGCCATATCGACGAGAAATCGTTGGTAACACCGGTCATTGCCTTGGGCGTTGTTTTTAGTTTGTTCATTGCGGTCTTATTTAGTGAAAAAGTTTTTTCGTTTGGATGCCGGATCTTTGACAAGATCCCCAAAGTCAAAGCAAATCTAATGAAGATGCATTATGACATTGCTTTACTTAAAAACCGTAAGCGCCAAGCGGTGGAGGCATTGTTCTTGTCGTGTGTTTCCCAACTTCTTTTCTGTCTTTGTTTCTGTTTGGTCGCCCGCGGGATGCATCAAAATACCCCTGTGATTTATTTTCTGATTTTTGTGCCGCTTATTTGTGTAATTTCCTCTCTTCCGTCCATCGGCGGATTGGGCGTACGGGAAGCCGGCGCTGCGTATTTATTTTCTCGGGTCGGCATGGATCCCGGGATTGCGGTCAGCATCTCTTTGATCAATTTTCTGTTTATGGTGATCATCGGCCTTATCGGAGGACTGATTTATGTCGTTACATTTTCTCCTGGACGGGTACAACATCATTCATAAAATGCCTTTTGCCGAATCGGATTCGCTCGAGGACCAGCGTAATCGCCTGATGCGTTTGCTGGAAGTTCAAAGGCCGCAGGGCAGTGTTAAAAATCGCGTGACCGTTGTCTTTGACGGACAAGCCGGATTTTTTAGCCCCGGAACTTCCTTTTCCTCTGAAATGATTTTTTCTTCACAGAATTCCGCGGATGATAAGATCAAAGAGATCGTCGAGGATTCTTCCAATAAAAAAAATATTGTGGTTGTCACGGACGACCGGGACATTCGGGTTTATGTCCGGTCTTTAGGGGCGCGGGTTATGACGGTTGCGGAGTTTTTGCCCAAAACGCAGACCGTCCGGCAAGCTTCAAAAGCCAAAGAGGCTCACGTCGAACATTCGAAACATATTCCGAGCGTCTTAGAACATAAAATTAATGCGGAGTTTCGGGAAATCTGGCTGACAAAAAAGTCGACATAAAAAATATGAGAACCTTCTTTGACATTTGTTTTACGAGTCTTCAGCGGGTCGGTGAGGCCATTGATTTTCTGGTTGGCGTTTGCCGGGAAATTGTGAAAGGCCGTATTCGTATTAAAGAAGTTGTCAAACAAAGCTATGAGCAAGGCCTTCAATCCGTTATCATTATCGCCCTAACATCTTTTGCTTCGGGCGCGGTTTTAGCGTTACAAGGCGATGTGGTCCTTTCGCGGTTGGGCGCTAAAGAATATATCGCTCAGCTTGTGGCCTTATCGCTGTTACGGGAGATGAGCCCGGTATTCACGGCGATCATTTTTTCCGCCAAGGCAGGAGCCCGTATCACGGCGGAATTGGGGACGATGAACGTTAATGACCAGATCCTGGCTACGCGAACGCTGGGGGTTGACCCTATTGAATATTTGGTTGTCCCGAGAGTGATCGCCTGTTTTCTGGTGCTCCCGGTGTTGACGATCATTTCTGAGATCGTCGGGATCTTAGGCGGATATTTTGTCGGCGTGTATCAATCGAACATCCCGGGTATTTTTTATATCAATCAAACGATTCACGCGATTCATTATGTCGATTTCTTTAGCGGGTTCTTAAAAGTATTCTTTTTTGCTGTTCTCATTGGATGGATTTGCTGTTATCGTGGATTTATGACCAAGGGCGGGTCTTTGGGCGTGGGGAAATATACGACGGAAGCGGTCGCGTATTCCATTATTTTCATCATTGTCTCAAATACGGTCTTAACCAAAATCATTTTAACCTTGTGGGGATAAAGCAATGCTAAAAAATTTATTCTTATTTTCTCTAATCTTTTTTGTCATGGGCTGTTCGAATATCGCAGGCAATGCCGGCGCGCTTCAAGCCTATCAAGTCCCCGAGACGGAAGCGAGCTGGATTCGAAACGGAGAGCCTCTTGAATTTGAGGGATCCTTATGGTATCCGGCGGATGATGTGGAAAGCTTGTTGGATTCGGAAGTTTATAAAGTCGGGGACTATAAGGGAGTACAGATTTTCGTCGAGAAAAGGGACGTTCGTCCTTATAATAAACTTTATACCAAGTTTGATAGAAATCAGTTTCGTTATTTTGAGAAAAAGAAGACCGAATGATCCGCGTCGTCCATTTGTTTAAAACCCTGCAGGAACAGCTGATCCTTGATGATATAAATCTTGAAGTCCCTCAAGGAGAGCTTCTTGTCATCTTAGGTGAAAGCGGTGCGGGGAAAAGCGTTCTTTTAAAACATTTGATCGGGTTATTTAAGCCGGATTCCGGAGAGGTTGAAATCAATTCTCAAGACATCACGAAATTGTCTGAAGCCGAACTGCTTAAGGTCCGTAAGAAGATGGGTTATCTTTTTCAGGAAGGCGCCTTGTATGATTTTATGAACGTCTTTGAGAATCTTGCGTTTCCACTTGAGGAGCATACAACTTTTGATGATCAGACGATCGCCGAGAAGGTCCAGGAGGCTTTAAAGACGGTTGATTTGGCGGGAGTGGAAGGTAAATATCCTTCGGAATTAAGCGGGGGGATGCGTAAACGCGTGGCCTTGGCCCGCGCATTGATTATGGACGCCAAAATTCTTTTATGCGACGAGCCGACGTCAGGCTTGGATCCGATCCGCAGCCGTGATATTTCTGATTTGATTCGTTCAGTGTCGAAGCGGTATAATTGCACAACGGTTATAACATCTCATGACATTGATAATTCGTTTCGGATTGCCGATCGGCTGGCGCTGCTGCGTAGCGGCCAGATCATTGCCATAGGAACACCGGCGGAATTAAAGTCGTCGGATAATAGTTTTATTCGAGAATTCTTTCAATCATAGAGGGTTTTCCATGGACAAAAAAGAATCGTTTAAATCGTTTTTGACAGGGCTGTTTTTTATCATCGGGATTACCTTGTTTATCGCCATTATTTTTATGATCGGTGAGAATCAGGGGATCATTCAAGCCAAGTTTAAGCTGCCGGTCTTGTTTGAAGACGTCCGAGGTTTAACGGAAGGCGCTCCGGTACGATTGTCCGGCGTGGTTGTGGGGACCGTAGACCGCATTGACTTCCTTGATAAAGAAAACCAGGGCCGTCGGGTCCAGGTGACCTTAAATTTATTTGAGAAATACAGACGGCAGTTGAATAAAAGCGCCCGTTTCTCTATCGTGACCGACGGCATTTTGGGAGAGAAGCTTGTCATCATCAAAGTTTTAGAAGATAACGATGCGTTTGATTTTAATCACCCTGCTTTAGGAGATAATCCTTTGGATGTGCAAGATTTAGCTGAGGTCTTTGCCAAAGCTGCGGAATCTTTTACAAAAACATCTGATGAACTCAGTAAGATTGATGTCGCAAAATTGGCCACCAGTATGGAGCAGTCCTCGGAGGCTTTGATCTTGACCTCTCAAAGCATTAATAAAATACTTCCCGAATTTGAATACATCACCGGTAAGACCAAACGGTTGATTAATCGGGTCGAACAAAAGGTTATTGAAGGAAATTTGTTTAAGGTTTTTTAGTTTAAGACGTGACCTTATAGGAAGGAGCGAAAGTCGCTATGTTTATCTTAAGTAATTTTTTGATCTCTTTGGCCAAAATCTTAGATGTGATCTTAACAGCGGTATATTGGCTTATCTTAATCCGCGCGTTGATCAGTTGGGTGAGCCCGGACCCGTTTAATCCAATCGTGCAGTTTCTATATCGGGCCACAGAGCCCATCTTAGAACCCATCAGGCGTTTTCTTCCGGCGATGGCAGTGGATATTTCTCCGATTATTGCGTTTCTGGTGATCATCTTTTTGAAATCGTTCTTGGTGCAAACACTTATGGACATCAGTTTTCGGATGCGATAGCTCGTAAAAAATACCCGAAATTAAATCTTGCAAATTAGAGTAGAAAAGGATAAGATTGCTGAACCTTAAATAAAATATTTTTGAGTAAGGAGTTATGGATGTTCGATAAAATGAAACAACTGATGGAGATGAAAAAGCAGGCTGATCAAATCAAGCGTGATTTGGATGCTACGCATATGGAGGTTTCAGACGTTGCAGGAATCAAAATTACCATCAACGGGTCGCAAGTATTTGAATCTATTGAGATTGACGAGCAAAAACTCAATGTTTTAAATAAGAAGAAGTTAGAAGCGGAGATATTAAAAGGGATTAATCTAGCGATTAAAAAATCGCAGGAAGCGGCTGCTTTAAAGATGAAGAGCCTTCTTCCGAGCGGATTTCCAGGGTTCTAAATATCTATCAGGCTCCGGGCAAAGTTGGTTAGGAGCGAAGGAAAGGAGAACGTTTTATGCCGTATGATCAATCATTAGATGTGGCCTCTTTCAAGGAAGTCAAAGAGTTTGAAGATACACGAATTACCGTCGGAGTTTTCTCTTATAACGATGGCCCTAAAAAACTTCAGATTGCCAGGGAAAATAGAAGCCAAGAAGGCGAATGGCGTTTCGCGAAGTTAGGCCGTATGTCTAAAGATGAAGTCAAAGAGGTTGTTCCTTTGATTATGAAGGCTTCTGAGCATATGTAATCTTTGTAGGAGTTTTCTTTAAAAAAGCGCGAAAGACATCTTTCGCGCTTTTTGATTTGGCGTAACCTTTCGCAATCTTTAACCCGTTAAGTCCGGAGAAAAAAATGGCAGACCATATTTATTTAACAAGAGCAGGATACCAAAAACTTGCCGATGAATTAGACCAGCTGAAGAAAGAAAAACTAAAAATTTCGAAGGCGATTGGCGAAGCCCGCCTTCAAGGGGATATTTCCGAGAACGCGGAATATGATGCGGCGAAAGATGCCCAGGCGCATAACGCGGCCCGCATGGCGGATGTGGAATTAAAATTATCTAAAGTTAGGATCATTGAAGACGAGAATATTCCTTCAGATCGGATTTATATTGGCGCCATTGTTTCCTTAAAAGATCTTAAGACCGAGGAAGAAATGACGTATATGATGGTTTCTCCGGAAGAAGCCAGTTATGAAGAAAACAAACTTTCTGTTTTTTCCCCTGTCGGAAAAGGATTGATGGGCCGCGCCGCCGGAGAAGAGGTTGAAATTCGCGTTCCTGCGGGCGTTTTGAAATACAAGGTCTTAAAGATTGAAAGGCCGCATTAAGGCTTAGAATTGTCGATTGCCGTTCTCGAGGAGAAAAGCGAGAGGAAGATCCAATAGCTTATCGTCGGCAATAAGGAAAATAAGATGCGATGCAATGTTTCCGACATCCACCAGCCGATCTCAAAATAAGTGTTCAGCAAATAGTAGAATGTTACGACTCCGCCGTAAAGCATGAGAAATACCGGGATGATGATCATATCCCGATTAAGGATTTTGTTCCTGCCTAAAATCATTCCTGCCACAAACATGACCCACAATCCGTTCCACTGGAGATTTTTAAACAGCATCAAATAAAAAATCAAGACCACCTGCAGGCGCGAGAACCCGGTTGGTTTTATCGACGATGTGAACCCGTTGATAAACGTCAAATTGGCCGGCGCATAAAATGTTTGAAAAATCATTAAAGGAATAAAGGAGATAAAAGCCCCGGCCAGAAAGGGCATAAGGATTTTCTTTGTGTCGAAAGAGTTTTTTCTTTGCAGATAAGGAATGGCTAAGAGAAGGATCATGAGCCCAGCGGTCAGACCTTCATTTTTAGAAAAGCTTAGAAAACCTAAAAATAAACCGCTTAATAAAGCAAAAACTTTTTGGCTTTGCATTCTGGCTTGGACAAGGCAATAGAGCGATGCGAAGAGATAGAACCCGACGACGATGTCGGCATATTGGCTTGCAGCAAACTTATAAAAGAATGGCAATGTTAAGAGCAGTGCCGAGATTAAAAGATTGATCCAAAGCCGGATGCGGTCTTTTAAAGCATAAAAAAGGAGGCTTATATTTAAGATCGTGAATATGAGGCATAACAAAATAGGAGCCATGAGTCCCGTTTGAGAATTGAAAATCCATCCCCAGACATTCATCAAGGGAAGAAGGAGCGGATAATGCGGGCTAGTCCTCCAGAGTACGGGAAGAAAGATATTTTTCCAGTGCTCCTGGCCTAGGAAAAGGATTTTGGCTTTGACATTCCAGACGGACCACGCATCCCATCCGCCTTCCGGATAAAGGAAAAGCATATAAATCGTCGGCAATAAACATACAAGAATTGTCAAGACTGCGACGAGGTCTTTGGCGCCGAAAGATTTGAAGAAAGAGCCGCTTTGCGTTTTCTTCGTTTGGCTGACGATATGGTCGCGTAGCAGAAATAGGAAAAGTAAAAGATGAATGGTAATAATAAACAAACGGTTTAATTGGTCAAAGATAAGAAAACTGAAAAAGGTAATATAGGCGCTTAGGCCAAGCCCTAAGCCGCATCCTAACAAGACTCGAGAAGAAGTTGGGATTTTTTTGTCATCATCAAGAAAATGGATTAGAAAATATCCGATGAAAGACGAGACGAGAAAAGGAAAAAGACTTAGAATTGTCGTCATGGTTTTCTTTCGACTAAAATAATCCCTGTTGAGCTGACCTTGACAGGGGAGGCGTTTAACTTGTTCATTTTTTCTAGGGCAATGTCTTTATTGGAACAGTCCAGAATGATGTATCTATGGCGCATGTTATTTACGTCGAGGATAATGGGTGCTAAAACGAATTGGGCTTGAGAAAAATCTTTGTTGTTCTTGGGATCGTCTAAATTTTTATCCGTATAATAACCGATGATCGGTTCGCCTTTGAGCACCGATTGTAGGCCCAGGAATTTATAGCCTGCAAACTGATGAGGAAAAAATCTTCGGATTTTCTGATAGCTAAAGAATTCTTTCATAAAGCCAAAGAGATTTAGACCGATCAGCAAGATCAGAAGGCCAGAGAAGATTTTCTGGGACAAGGATAGGGTGGATAAGTTCTCGGTGGATTTTTTCATGATGGTAAATATTTTTTTAACGAACTTGGAAGCCATTTTACTGGGAAATGCCGATTATTGCAACTTTTACATTTAAATAGTGTTTTTAATAAAAGTGTTTCTTAAACGGGAAGTCCTCAGTATAATAAGTAAAAATCTTAATAGATAAATTATGACAAGGAGGGGAAATTGATTAGAATCGGCGTTATTGGTTGCGGTCATTGGGGGCCGAATCATATACGGATTTTTTCTCAATTACCGAATGCGGAAACGGCAATGTGCTCAGATTTAAGCGACGAGCGGTTAAGTACGATGAAACGGCTTTATCCCAATATCAAGACGACAAAAGATTATAAAGAGATTTTTTCGAGTAATGATATCGACGCTGTCTGCATTGCTTCTCCGACCAATACGCATTTTACGATAGCGAAAGAGGCTTTGGAATCTTATAAGCATGTCCTTTGCGAGAAGCCGCTGACGCTCAAACCCGAGGAATGTTTAATATTGAAGGATCTGGCTCTCAAGAACAAAAGAGTCTTAATGGTCGGGCATATTTTTCTTTTTAATCCCGGGATCATTTGGATGAAAAAGTATATTGAGTCCGGCGAGCTCGGCAATATTTATTCGGCTTATGCGATTCGTACCAATTTAGGGCCTTTCCGCTATGATGTCAACGCCATGTGGGATTTGGCGCCGCACGATATTTCCATTTTTAATTATTTATTCAGTAGTTATCCGACCAATGTTTCCGCCCGAGGGCAAAGATGCCTCGGCAATTCGCTCGAGGACGTCGCCTTCGCCACACTGGAATATCCAAAGAATTTGCTGGCGAATATTCATGTCAGCTGGCTGGACCCTAAAAAGGTCAGGCAAATCACGATCGTGGGCGACAAGAAAATGGTCGTCTGGGATGACCTGGATAATGTCGGCCCTATTAAGGTTTATGATAAATACGTCGAGAAAACGTCGACATTTTATGAAACGTACGGTGAATTCCAGCTTCTCTCGCGGGAGGGAAGTATTACCATCCCTAAGATCGGCTTAGGGGAACCTTTAAAAGCCCAGGCCCAGTATTTTGTCAATTGTATTGAAAAAGAAGAGCCTCCTGTTTTGGCAGATGCACAAAAAGGATACGAAGTCGTCAAGACATTGTGCGCGATTCAACAATCCATTCAGGCCAATGGGACTTGCGTGAGGCTGTAAAACAAGAAAGAGGTTAGTTTCCATGAGTTATTTTAAACATGATAGAGCGTTGGTGGATGAGGGGGCCATGATCGGCGAAGGAACCAGAGTCTGGGCGCATGCGCATATCCAGAAAGGCGCGGTCATCGGAAGCCACTGCAATATCTGCGACGGGACTTTCGTCGAGCGGGGAGCTGTCATCGGGGACCACGTGACCATCAAACACAACGTATCTATTTTTGACGGCGTTGTCATTGAAGATTATTGTTTCATTGGCTCGAACATCGCTTTTATCAATGACCGCTATCCGCGTAGCCAGTTTGCCGACGGATGGACGCTCGAGAAAACGGTTGTTAAAAAAGGCGCAACACTCGGGGCGAATATTGTTATCCTTTGCGGAGTTACCGTCGGAGAATATGCCGTTGTCGGCGCGGGAAGTGTTGTAACGAAAGATGTCGCGCCTTACACGATCGTTTTTGGAAATCCTGCCAAGTTTTATGGGTATGCCTGCCTGTGTGGTCGCAAGCTTGATGAAAAATTGGCGTGTTCTTGCGGTAGAAAATTTTTCAAAACAGAAAAAGGACTAGAGCTTCATGCGTAATGTTTTGGTTTGTCCAGTCGCCTTCAATGAGCATGTGAAATTAAAGAGCGTGATCACGCGATTCTTGGATAGCTCTGTCCGTCAGCAGGCGGATTATTTGGTCGTTGATGATGGTTCCACCGACGGGACAACGGAGATGATCCAAAGTTTTGCTTCTAAAGGTGTTGTCACCATTAAACATCCTCGTCAGCAAGGGGTTGGTTGCGCGATTCGCACCGCGATCCAGTATGCCAGGGATAAAGGCTATGAGGTTTTGGTCATCATGGCCGGCAATGATAAGGATAATCCAAATGAGATCCCGCGTTTGTTAGACCCGATCTTTAAGGAGGGTTTTGATTTTGTCCAGGGCTCACGCCATTTGTCCGCAAAAGGCATGGGCGGAGATATGCCGTTCTACCGTAAAATAGCGACGAGATTGCATCCTTTATTGATGTCTTTTTTTACCGGACGGAAATTGACCGACACGACCAATGGGTTTCGGGCTTTTCGTCTGACGATTTTTGACAATAAAAAAATTGATATCAATCAGGAGTGGCTCAATCATTATGAGTTGGAACCGTATTTACTTTTTAAGGCGATCACACTAGGGTATAAGTTCAAGGAAACTGCGGTCACAAAGATTTATCCGCCGAAGAAACTTGGTTATACGAAAATGAAGCCGCTCGTCGGCTGGTGGAGTATTTTAAAACCCGTGTTTTATCTGGGATTAAGGATCAAAAAATGAAATTGTATGGAAAGAATTCGGTTTTGGAACGTTTAAGGTTTAGCCCTCAGACGATCAGTAAGATCTATCTCGAGATGGGCCAGACGGGCCTCGCTCCTATTTTTAACAAAGCGAGGCAGAAAAATATCGCGATCATCAGCATGCCGGCATCGAAGATGGTCAAGATCGCCCGCAACAAAAATACGCAAGGCGTGATCGCTGACGTCGATGATTTTCCGTATAAGGATTACGTTGATCTTCTCGAAGAAGCGTGCAAGAAAAAAAGAACGCTTCTGTTCATGGACAGTTTAAATGACCCACAGAATTTGGGCGCGATCATCCGTAGCGCGGCTTGTTTAGGACAGTTTTCCATTGTGCTTCCTTCTCACGACTGCGTCGAGGTGACTGAGTCCGTCTTGCGTGTCGCATCCGGCGGGGATGTTTATGTCCCAATCGCCAAAGTCGGAAATTTGAATCAGGCGATCGCCAAGGCTAAAGAAGCTGGATTTACAATTTTCGGTTCTGTCGTCGGATCCGGGAAGTCTTTATATGAGACGGAGTTGTCTTTTCCAATGGGGCTCGTCATCGGTTCTGAGCAAAAAGGGATTCGGGCGGTTATCCGTGAGCAAGTTGACATGGAACTGACGATTCCCATGGCCGCCGGGACGTTATCACTTAACGCGGCGCAAGCCACAACCATTTTCTGTTATGAAATCACCAAGCAAAAAAAGAGCAAATAAAAAAACGACAACTGTTTCGCTCGCCGGGCTTAACTTGTTCGCCGAGGCCGGTCTGTTAAAACATATCAAGCGTAGCGGCTGGTGGGTTGCCGGTATTAAAGATCCGGAGAGTGTCGCCGAGCATTCGTTTCGTTGCGCCATCATGGCGTATTACATCGCTCATGCGGAGGGCGTGGACCCGTTTAAGACGGTGATCATGGCGCTTTTTAATGATATTCACGAAGCGCGTATCAATGACCTTCACAAGATGGGGCATTATTATATCGATTTTAAAGAGGCCGAAAAGAAGGTGTATAAGGACCAGATAGAAGGCCTTAATCCTGTCGTTAAGTTGGAGATGGAGCGTTTGCGTAAAGATTATGACGAGCAAAAGACCAAGGAAAGTATTGTGGCCCGCGACGCGGATATCTTAGAATGCCTGCTCCAGGCCAAGGAATATTATGATAGCGGCCACACAAAAGCTAAAAAATTTTTTCAGAAAGCCCCGGATTACTTAAAGACAAAGTCCGCGCAGAAACTTTGGCAGATGATCAAAACATGGGACAGCAGTTCTTGGTGGGAACACGTCGTCAAATTTGAACGGTAACGGTGATGGTAGCCTTTCTTTCTAAAAGAGATATTCTCTTCCTTTCGTTTGTTGCAGCGTTTTTTCTAACGGGCTGCGGGACTCTGGTCTATAATTCTGCAACACAGCGTCGGGAATTCATTACGATTTCAACGCAAGAAGAAATCAACATGGGCAAAAGTATCCATCAGGGCGTCTTGAAAGGATGTCCGTTATCCATGGACAAAACCCAGGTTGACCGGTTAAATCGTGTCGGCGAAAAGGTCGCGCTGGTGTCTGACCGGCAGGATTATAAATATAAATTTTTTCTTATTGAGAAAAATGAGCTGAATGCTTTTACAACGCCCGGCGGGAATATTTATGTCTATACGGGGCTCATGCATCAGCTTACCAGCGATGATGAATTGGCTGGTGTCGTAGCCCATGAAATTGGCCATTGCGCAGCCCGCCATGTGGTAAAGAAATTTCAAGCCAGCAGGGGGTATGATGCTATTCGGTCGGTCTTAGGTTATGTTCGGATGGGGGCTGCGGCCCGGTATATCGCTTCATGGAGTTCGAATATCTTGATGAATCTGGTTTTTTCGTCTTATAGCCGTCAGGACGAGTATGAGGCGGACCGGTTGGGGATTAAATATATGTATTTAGCCGGGTTCAATCCCGACGGAATGATCCAGACCTTGGGCATTCTAAAGAAAGAATCCAAAGGGCCTCAAGGACCAGTGATTTTAAGGAGTCATCCGTACCTAGAAGATCGCATCAAGGCCGCTCAGGATGAGGTTGTGAAGGTCAGAAAACAATTTTCTTAAAAAGAAAAAGTATTTGCTTTCTCATTTCATATTAAAAAAATAATGCTAAAATAGGGATACTATGGAACGGATAGGTTTAGCCGCTAGTAAAATGTCTAAGGGGAATTTGCTCCTTTATAACATTTATGTCGTTTTGATTTCCTCTCTTTTTGCGTTTTTTATTTTCGTTATCACAGGAGCCACGATCGTCTTTGCCTTGGTTTTGATTTCATATATCGGCAGCGGGCTTATGGGCTTTAATTTTGAGTCCAAATGGCCGAAAATAGCATCTTTTTGCATGGCTTCGTTGACGGTGATGGTCGTCTTCTTTAACATTTTTGCCATTTCCAAAAACATTAAATTGAAGAAAGATTAGGCGTCCTATGCCCTACAGCAATATTGATTTTAAGAGTTTTGTCGAACGGTTGCGTATCGGGATTTTTTGCACCAGCCTCGGTGTGAACGCTCAAATCTTGGATACGAACGATATTTTTTGCGAACTCTTGAATTATTCCCGCAAGGAACTTCTGAAGAAAAAACTTAAAGAAGTTTTTGTCCACGAATCGGATTTTCAAATCTTCCACAAAAGAATAAAGATCGAAGGCCGTGTCACGGGCCTCGAGGTTTCCTTAAAAACCAAAGCGCATAAGGCTGTTTGGTGTTCTTTGTCGGCGGTGGCTTCCAAAAATAGTAAAGGCAAAGTGGATCATATTGATTTACGCGTCGAGGATATCACGCAGCGTAAACGGGTCGAGCGGGACTTGATTGAATCCAAGGAGCTTTTTAAAACGGTCTTTGATAATACGGCCGCGGCGATTACCGTGACCGATAGAAATGAAAAGATTGTGGCCTGGAATCCTTTCGCGGAAAAAATGCTTGAGATGGGCAAGGAAGAACTTTTTAATATGCCCGTCAAAGACCTTTATCCTCCGGAAGAATGGCGCCGTATGAGAAGTTTTCGTATCCGCCGTAAGGGCATGCTTTCCGACATTGAAACGCGGGTTTACAAACGTAATAAAGAGATCCTCGACGTGAGCGTTTCGATCTCCGTCTTACGAGATTCGGAAGGCAATGTTTCCGGCGCGATCGGGATCATCCGCGATATTACCAGCCAGAAAGCGGCCGAACAGAAGATCAAAGAGTCGGAAAATAAAATCCGGGTTATTCTGGATAATTCCGCCGTGGCCATTACGTTAACGGATGACCAGGAACGCGTGATTTCCTGGAATAAATTTACCGAGCATCTTTTGGGGATGAAGCATAAAGATCTGTATTTAAAGCCGGTCAGCAGTTTGTATCCGGAGGACGAATGGAAGAAAATCCGTTCTGAAGACATTCGAAAACTTGGGTCTAAACATCATTTTGAGACAAAGGTCATTAAGAAGGGTGGCGAGGTGATTGATGTTGACCTTTCGGTCAATGTCCTAAAAGATGCTAATGAAAGAATCGTTGGTTCCGTCGGAATTTTGCAGGATATTACGGACCAGAAAAAAGCCAAGGAAATACTAGTGCAGGCTAAGTTGGCGGCTGAATCCGCTAATACGACCAAGAGCCTATTTTTGGCAAACATGTCGCACGAGGTCCGCACGCCGATGAATACCATTTTAGGGATGATCGACCTGACGCTCGATACGCCACTCAATGAGGAGCAAAAAGACAACCTCGTCGTAGCTAAAGAGGCTGCAAAAAATTTATTGAATCTTTTAAATGATATCCTTGACCTTTCCCGGGTGGAATCGGGAAAAATCAAGCTGGAGAATATCGAATTTCATTTGCACAATGTCATTAAAAACGTCTGTAAAGGAATGGCGGTCTTGGTCCGCGAAAAAGATTTGGAAATTGTTTTGAATTTGGATCCTCAAGCTCCGGCGCTGGTCAAAGGTGACCCTTTGCGTTTGCGGCAAATCCTGATTAATCTTATTAATAATGCCATCAAATTTACGGCCTCCGGACGTATCACAACGTCGGTTCACGTCGTGTCGTCTAATGACAACGAGGCTTTGCTGCAATTTTCCGTCAAGGATGAGGGGATCGGAATTCCCAAAGACCGGCAAGATAAGCTTTTTAATGTTTTTACGCAAGTCGATGATTCGACAACCCGTAAATATGGCGGAACGGGCCTTGGCCTTGCCATTTGTAAGCGTTTGTCAGAAATGATGGGCGGCCGCATTTGGGTCGATAGCGAGGACGGCAAGGGAAGCACATTCTCTTTTACGGCTAATTTCGAAATTGTTCATAAAGATCCGAGCGCTTTTTTAATTGAGCAGGATGCGCAGGAGATGGATGAAAGCTTCTTAAAAGATAAATTAAAAGGGCTTAAGATCCTTTTGGCGGAAGATAATCTTGTCAATCAGCGGATGACGGCTAAGATTTTAGAGAAACAAGGATGGATCGTCGAGGCGGTTGACAATGGGCAGGCGGCTGTTGAAAAAATTGACAAGGACCATTTTGATGTGGTCCTTATGGACTCCCAAATGCCTGTTCTCGACGGATTTGAAGCCACGAAAATGATCCGAAGTAATGAAGAGAAAACCGGGAAGCATGTCCCGATTATTGCTTTGACAGGCCGGGCGATGGAAGAAGACCGTAAAAAATGTTTTGAAATTGGTATGGATGGATTCGTATCAAAACCCATTGACCGGAAAAAACTTTTTGAAGAAATCGCCAACATTTTTAAAAAAAGGACGACATCATGAGTGAAGAGATCTTCGATTTAAATGAATTTATGGAACGGGTTCAGGATGATAAAGAGCTTCTCTTAGAGCTTATCGGCATTTATTTGGAAGATTATGTGGGAAAGCGAAAAGGCTTAGAAGTCGCTGTTGAGACGAAAAATGCTGAAGAGGTTCGGAACATCGCGCATTCTTTGAAAGGGTCGTCGGGAAATATCTCCGCTAAAACATTAAGAGAATTATTCTGGAAATTAGAAGACATGGGGAAAAATGGCAATTTAAGCCAGGCCAAAGATGTCTTATCCAAAGTTGATCTAGCCTTTGCAGATTTTTCTAAACGTATTACCAATCTAAAAAGTGAATTGGGTCTCTAGGCCTTGCCGCTTTCTGAAGTTCATAAATAAATCATATGATTTCTATAAATATCATCATTGGTGTCATTATCGCCGGGATTCTTATTTTTGCGATGTTCCTTCTTTTGACTTCTCCTGATCAAAAGGCAAAGCAAAAGAAACAAAAAGAGGAAAAAGAGGCGGAAGACAAACAAAAGCGCCTGGAAGAAAAATCTTCAAGGCTTGATAAGGCCCTTCATTCTCTTCGAGAGAAAATCGCTTCTTTGGAAAATACGATCCTTGAGAAAGACAAAGAAATCCTCGAGGAGAAGGCGAGTATTAAAAAATATCAGGAACGGGTGGCCCAAGAGCATAAATGGCTGGAAAAAGAACAGAGCGATCTGGATAAAAAAGACAAGCAGATCCATCAGCTTCAAGAGGAGTTTAAGAAATCTCAGGAAAGTTATTCCAATGAACACTCGTTGACGCTCCGGTTACAGCGAGACGTCAAAGAGTTTGAACAAAAGATGGACGCAAGCACGGAACAAAGGCGAATCGCCGAAGCGCAGAACGCTCAACTGAAGGCCCAGATCGAGAATTATCTGGCGCAGATCGCTAGCTTAAAGCAACAAAACGCAGAACTCACCAAGAAAAAAGAAGACACGGCTTGGGTTTCCAAAACCGATTATATGGCGCTCGAACAGCGTTTACGGGAAAAAGAAGGCCAGCTTAACCGTTTACTACGAGAAACCCAAATCAAGAAAAACAATACCTCAGAGAATGCCTAATCCTTTTCATTTTTCTAGACGGACCGATTGGGAATTGTCCTCCAATCAAATCACCTCCATTGTCGACCAGCTAAAAAAAGAAAATCAAGAGATCTTGAACCTGACCGAATCGAATCCGACGGCTTGTGGGTTTCAATATTCCGGTAATATTCTTCGCGCGCTGGCGGATAAAGAGAGCTTGTCTTATGAACCCGATGCTCAAGGGATGCTCAAGGCCCGGGAGGCTATTACGGATTATTATCGGACAAAAAATGTGCATATCAGCCCGGAACAAATTTTTCTCACGGCCAGCACGTCGGAAGCCTATTCGTATCTGTTTCGTTTGCTTGCGGACCCGGAGGATTGCATTCTTTTTCCGACGCCGAGTTATCCATTGTTTCAGTTTTTAGGGGATTTAAATGATGTTCAGTTGGATTTTTACCCTCTTCAATATTTTAATGAATGGGTCATTGATTTTAAGGAGTTGGAAGAAGTTTTGAATCCTCGGACTAAAGGCATTGTCTTAGTCAATCCGAATAACCCGACGGGATCATTTATTAAACCGTATGAATTAGAGGCGCTCAATGCCCTATGCCACGAACAGGGCCTCTCCATTATTTGTGATGAAGTGTTCCATGATTTTTCATTTGAAGAAAAGAAGGATCATTTGAGCCTGGTCAATAATAAGCCCGTCTTAACATTTGTGTTAGGCGGGCTTTCGAAGACATTGGCCTTGCCGCAGATGAAGTTATCTTGGATCATTCTTAGCGGCCCGTCGGAATTGGTAAAGATTGCTCAAGCACGGCTAGAAGTGATCTCTGATACTTATTTGTCGGTCAATACGCCGGTTCAACATGCCTGCGCTTCTTGGCTCAAAGATAGACACGAAATTCAAAACCAGATCCTTGAGAGAATCCGTCATAATTTGGAGTTTCTAAAGAACCAGGTCATTCCCGTGGGCTGTCAACTTCTTCATGCCGAGGGCGGCTGGTATGCGGTTGTCAGAATCCCCAACACACAGACCGAAGAAGAATGGATCATGCAATTTCTCAAACAAGACGGCGTGTTTGTCCATCCCGGGTATTTCTTTGATTTTTCCGACGATACACATATTGTTTTAAGCCTGCTTCCGCAAGAGAAAGTTTTCCAAGAAGGCTTATCGCGGGTCTTAAAGAGAATTCAAAATATGTCTTAAGAAAATTTTGGTGCAAGCGGGTGATATCATTTGCTAAGATGCTTGAAAAGTATTAGTATTAACATCAATTATTAAAGGAGCGATGGATTATGAAACGACCTGAATGGGACCAATATTTTATGAAATTAGCGATGCTGGCGTCCGAACGCGCGACGTGCCCGCGGATGCATTGTGGCTGCGTTCTTGTCAAAAACAAGAATGTCATCGCAACCGGCTATAACGGATCTATCCCCGGAGATGACCACTGTGAGGACGTCGGATGCTTAGTCGTTGAGAACCATTGCCAAAGGACCGTTCATGCGGAAATGAACGCGCTGGTCCAGGCGGCCCGGCACGGGAATTCCGTTGAAGGCGCGACCGCGTATGTGACGAACATGCCCTGTACGACGTGCGCCAAGTCGGTGGTGACCGCCGGCGTCAAGCGGGTCGTTGTTTTTTCAGAGTATCACGATACTCTAGCGACGTATTTTTTCTCAAAAGCTGGTGTAACGATTGATAAAATTCCCATGCCTTCCAAAGAAATCGTTTATGATCTAAAAAATTATTCTTCCGCCCGGCCGTGTGAAGAAACCCATGAAAAGAAATAGGGTGATTATCATGCAGTTTTTTGTTTCGATCATTATCTTTATTTTATTGGCGATTTTTTATGTGCGTTTTGTCGAGGAGAAGGCGGTCTTTTATCCTTCGAAGTTTTTAGAGGCGACGCCGAGAATGGCCGGATTGGATTTTGAGGACATTTATTTTAAGACTCAAGACGGATTGACGTTAAACGGCTGGTTCATAAAATTCTCTTCAACGGCGCCGACCGTGATCTTTTTTCATGGCAACGCAGGCAATATCAGCCATCGTATTGAAAAGATCAGTTTGCTAAGAAATGTCCGTGTGAATATTTTTCTCATCGATTATCGCGGGTATGGCAATAGCCAGGGACGTCCGTCGGAAAAAGGGGTGTATGAAGATGCGGCCGCGGCCTATGACTATTTGTTGACGCGTAACGATATTGACCTCCATAAACTGATGGCTTATGGTGAATCTTTAGGGGGCGCTGTGGCCATCGATTTGGCGACGAGAAGAAATTTGTCCGGCTTGATCGTCGACTCCTCTTTTACGAATGCCGCTGACATGGCGAAAATGGTGGTGCCGGCGATTCCGGGATTTCTGATCAGAACAAAAATGGATTCCTTGTCTAAAGTCGGGAAGATTAATATCCCTAAGCTTTTTATCCATAGTAAAGAGGATGAGATCGTTCCTTTCGTCTACGGCCGGCGTCTTTTTGAGGCGGCCGTCGAGCCAAAACAATTTTTAGAGACCCGAGGAGACCATAACGGCGGTTATTATCAAAGCCGGGAGAAGTTCTTAGAAGGCATAACGAATTTTTTAAAAACAAACCGATTATTATAATCAGATGAGCGCATATTTAAAAACCAAGGGAATTAGCATTGTCGACGGGGATAAGCCGGTGATGCTTCGAGGGGTCAATCTCGGCGGCTGGCTGATGATGGAAGGGTATATTTTGCTTGCGCCAAACCGGGCAGAGCATCTGTTTAAGAACCATTTTAAGAAAGCCTTAGGGATAAAGGCGCTTAAAGATTTTGAGCACAAGTTCAGGACCAACTTTGTTACCGAAGAGGATTTTAAACAAATTAAGGCCATGGGCTTTAATTGCATCCGTCTACCGTTTAATGCCCGGCTGGTGGAAAAGGGAGCTTATCAGTATGACGCCGAAGGATTAAAGATCCTTGATGAGGCTGTTTCCTGGGCGAAGAAATATAGTATTTATCTTGTTCTGGATCTGCATGCCGCACCGGGATGCCAAAATCACGACTGGCATTCGGACAGCGCGGGTAAGGCGGATTTGTGGACGAAGAAGGCTTTCCAGCGACGGACATTGGCTCTTTGGGAGTTTCTAGCGGACCGTTATAAAAATGAGCCGATGATCGCCGGTTATGATTTAATGAATGAATCTGTTTTAGATGATGTGGGTTTGCTTAATCGGTTTTATCATCAGTTGATAAAGGCGATCCGCGCCGTTGATAAAAATCATATTATTTTTGTCGAAGGCAACAAGTGGGCGACGAATATCGAATGCCTGGAAGATTTTAAGGATGATAATCTCGCCTTAAGTATTCATAGTTATGAGCCGTTGTCATTTACTTTTAACTTTGTTCCGCATTTACGATATCCCGGCGCATCCAATTATGAATTGATCCGTCAACACGTGTCCCAATATGAAAAAATTTCTCGACAGCGACAGCTGCCTATTTTAGTTGGAGAGTTTGGCGTGAATTATCGGGAAGGGCTTTTTGGCGAAGACGTGTGGCTTGAAGATAATCTGAAGTTTTTTCAGGAATTCGGGTTTCATTGGACATACTGGACCTATAAGGCAGTCAAAGGATCAATATTTCCCGACGGGGTTTTTAGTTATTATGAGAACCCATTATGGGTCAACCGCATGGGGCCGCTATCGGGATGGGAGACCTATCCAACGTATTGGAAGGAACAAAAAGAAGACATGGTTGAATCTTGGCGGACGAAGAATTTTAAAGAAAACACGGCCGTGGCCCAAATTTTAAAGAACTATGCCCGCTAAAATCCTCAGCGTAAAAAATGAACGCATCAAAGCGGTTGTCCGTTTAAGAGACCGGGACGAACGCGATAAAACGGGTTTGACCATTGTTGAAGGTCGACGGGAAATCGCCCGGGCGCTGGAAGCTCATTGCCGTTTCCAAGAATTTTATTTTTGTCCGAAATTTTTGGTAGCTGATGATGCTAGCTTGATGAAAACGATTCATGCGCTTAAAATACCGGTGTATGAATCTGCTGAGGATGTTTTTAAAAAGATCGCGTACGGTGAGCGTAAAGAAGGGGTTTTAGGCGTTTGTGCGCCGCAGCAAAGTTCGTTAGAGGATCTTAAAAATCGTAAAGATCTATTCCTTTTGGTGGTGGAGGCGGTGGAAAAGCCAGGAAATCTGGGCGCAATTTTACGGACCTGTGACGGTGCCGGTGTTGATGGCATCATTGTCTGCGACGAGAAGACGGACATTTTTAATCCCAATGTGATTCGGGCGAGCTTAGGAACGGTTTTTTCCAATAGGGTCATGACAGGAAGCTCAAAAGAGGTTTTTCGGTATTTGCAATCGCAGAACATTAAAGTTTGCGCCGCAACGCCTGCGGCAAGGGATGTTTATAGCGACATAAATTTCAAAGGACCGTTGGCGATTGTCGTCGGCAGTGAAGAAAAAGGCTTAAGCGATTTTTGGATGTCTCGCGCTGATTTTAAGATCAAAATACCGATGAAAGGGAAAGCGGATTCTTTAAACGTCTCCACGTCTGCCGCAATCTTGCTCTATGAAGCCCTTAGACAACGCAACACATAAAATCAAGTTACAGCTTTTTTTATCCCATAATGGTGTTTGTTCTCGACGGAAAGCCTTTGACCTGATCAAACAAGGGCATGTCAAGGTCAATGGAGAAACGGTGGATGAGCCCTCGACGATGATCGACCCTGGCATCGACCGGATTTTTATTGGCAGCCAACAGGTCGCCGCCAAGGGATTTGAATATTTGATGCTCCATAAACCGGCCGGCTATGTCACAACCGCCGAGGATAGATTTGCCGAGAAAACTGTTTTTGATTTGCTGCCCAGAGAATATCGCCATTTGGCGTCAGTCGGTCGCTTGGATAAGGATACGGAAGGGCTACTTCTTTTTACCAATGACGGCGATGTGGCGTATAAACTTACGCATCCGAAATTTAATATTCATAAAACGTATTTTGTCAGAATTGTCGGCCGATTAGAGCAAAGTGGCAAAGAGAGAATCGAAAAGGGCGTTATGATCGACGGAGAAAAAACCGCGCCCGCAAGAATCGAGAAGGTTGTTTATAAGGAAAATGTAACGGAGTTGTTATTGACGATCCACGAAGGAAAGAAAAGGCAAATCCGTTTGATGTTCCCGAAGGTCGGACACAAGGTCCTTTATTTAAAACGTATTGCCCAGGGGCCTATTTCTTTAGGCAATTTACAACGAGGGCAGTTTCGCCCATTAACCAACACAGAAGTGGAAGAGCTCAAGAATGATCACGCTTAATAATGTCACCATGGGTTTTACAGGACGGACCCTTTTTAAAGAGGTCACGTTAAGTATTTTTTCGAATGAAAAGATCGGTTTAACTGGGCCTAACGGCGCCGGAAAGACAACGTTGTTCTCGATTATTTTAGGACAGATGGAGCCTTTGGCCGGTGATGTGCAGATCCAAAAAAATATCAATATCGGTTATCTGCCGCAAGAAGCCTCGTTTCATTCCACGAGGACCGTTATTGATGAAATAACCTCCGGCGATGACAGGATCAAGAAATTGCTCGAGGAGAAACATAGGCTCGAAGAAGAACAAAAGGCGGACTCGAACCGATATGGAGATGTCCTGCATGAACTTGAACAGCTTGGGATCTATGAATTGGAGCATAAGGCAGAGGAAATTTTGATGGGGTTGGGATTTAAAGAAGAGGATTTTCATAAGCCCATTAATCATTTAAGCGGTGGCTGGCAGATGAGAACGCTTTTGGCCAAATTGCTGGTTTATCCTTACAATCTGCTTCTCTTAGACGAGCCGACCAACTATTTGGATCTATCCGCGACGCTTTGGTTAAAAGATTTCCTTAAAAGTTATCCCGGCTCTTTTGTCCTTATTTCGCATGACCGGGTTTTTCTCAATGAAGTCACGAACTATACCATTGTTCTCGACGATTCCAGGATCACCAAGATCAAAGGAAATTACGAAACGTATGAAGAGCAGAAGGCTCTCGATCAAAAGACCTTGGAGCGGCAGAAGAAAGTGGTCGACCAGAAACGTAAGCAATTGGAGGAATTCGCTCAGCGGTTTCATGCGCAGCCTAACCGTGCCTCCGCGGTCCGGAACAAACGCAAGATGCTGGACCGGCTTGAAACAATTGAGCTTGCCCATGAAAAGAAAAGCATCGGGGATTTTGAATTTCCGCCGATCAAGCCCAGCGGATACGTGGTCGCTCTTTTGGAACATATTAAGAAATCTTACGGGGAGAAGCTCGTCTATGGGGATTTGAATTTGGAAATCTTGCGCGGGCAAAAGATATGCCTCGTCGGGCCTAATGGCGCAGGGAAATCGACTCTTCTTAAAATGCTCGCTGGTGTGCTTTCGGCCGATAGCGGGACGCTGAAATATGGGCATAATGTTGAACTTGGGTATTTTTCCCAATCATGTATGGATGTTTTAAGTCCTCACGGTAATGCCATTGAAGAAGTGACGCCAATGTCGGAAACCAAAATCCCGTCGCTTCAAGTACGCACCCTGGTAGGGCTTTTTAATTTTCACGGTGATGATGTATTTAAAACCGTTAAGGTCCTCTCTGGCCGGACAAAAACACGGCTGATCTTGGCCAAGCGCGTCATTAA
>JADFXT010000016.1 GCA_015233405.1 Candidatus Omnitrophota bacterium
TATCGAATTTGCTTTGTATCATTTCTTGAATTGGATTAACGACGGGTCATATTCTGCCGGCTTTTCAAATCCCAAAAGATTTAGGATGGTCGCTGCAACATTGGACAACCCCTGTTTAGGAAGATTCGCCATAACATACTCGCCTTGGTACCCCGCATCCACAATAGCTAATGGCACTTTGTTTAGCGAATGCGCGGTGCTGACGACCTTTTTGCCTTTGGAAACGGTAAACATCTCGTCCGCATTACCATGGTCCGCGCTGATCACGACAATCCCGCCAAGTTCCTGAACGATTTTAATCAGCTTTCCGACGCATTCATCCACGGTTTCAACGGCCGTAAGGATCGCAGGGATTTTTCCCGTGTGCCCGACCATATCGCCATTGGCGAAGTTGAGTCGTCCGAATTTAAACTCCCCACTCTTTAAAAGTTTAATAGTCTCTTCCGTGATTTCAGCCGCCTTCATTTTAGGCTTCTGGTCGAACTGGATCTTGTCCGACGGGACTTCGATATACAGCTCCATGTTCTCATCCACATAGCCGGACTTGTTCCCGTTCCAGAAATAAGTAACATGGCCGTATTTTTGTGTCTCGGAAATCGCAAAACATTTTACGCCGTTGGCGCACAGATATTCGCTTAAGGTCTGCCCAATCTGCGGAGGGTTGACCAAAAAATTCTTCGGAACATGAAGGTCGCCGTCATACTGCATCATCCCGGCATACAACACCTCCGGCACACGTTCACGGTCGAATTCCTTAAAGTCCTTTTCTTCAAATGCACGGGAAATCTCAATGGCCCGGTCTCCACGAAAATTAAAGAATATGACCGCATCACCATTATTTATCGTACCGACGGGATTTCCACTGTGCGCAATTACAAACGAGTTCAAATATTGGTCGGTCATTTTCGCATCTTCGCTGTAATATGTCTCCACCGCCTCTTTGGCTGAATTAAAGAACCGTCCCTTGCCCAGCACGTGAGCGTCCCAGCCGCGTTTGACCACATTCCAGTCCGCGTTATAACGGTCCATGGTCGTGACCATGCGCCCGCCGCCGGAAGCTATTTTATAATCCACGCCAAATGCTTGATTCATCTTCGACAAGAAATCTTCCGTTTTTTCAATGTACGTGAGCGCAGACTTTTCATAAACATCCCGGCCATCTAATAAAATATGCACGCGCACTTTCTTGACACCCTCTTCGGCGCATTTTTGAATAATGGCAAGCAAATGGTCGATATGCGAATGCACATTGCCGTCGGATAAAAGTCCGATAAAATGCAAAGCGGCATCATTATTTTTCACCTGAGTCGTGATCTTATTCCAGATCTCGGTCTTAAAAATATTTCCATTGGAAATTGCATCGCTCACCAAAGAAGCGCCTTGAGAAAAAACGCGTCCGGCGCCAAGCGCATTATGCCCGACTTCGCTGTTTCCCATGTCCGCATCCGATGGCATCCCAACGGCCGTGCCATGGGCTTGAAGTTTAGTATAAAACGGCCATTTCTCCAACATGTGCAATGTGGGCGCGTTAGCCATAAAAACACCGTCACTTTCATCCTGCTTCCCAATTCCGACGCCATCCATGATGATAAACAACAACGGCCCTTTGCGGCCATGAAAATCTGCCAGTTTCTTAAGTTCAAATTTCATAAAAACCTCTTTCTAATAAATACTAGTATTTATTTAATTATTTAAATTGTTCCCATTGTACAAAAACTCCAACTATTTTAAAAGGATTTTTTCTGGGTTTCAGATGGGATTAAAATGAACTAAAAATTTGCTTAATGGTAGACGTTAATTTTGTGGAAAGTTTTCTTTTGGGCATGTGATAAGTCATCCAGGACTTCGAAAACCGCTGGAGCCAATCTGCGGCAGCTAAATCATATCCGATATCATAACCGGCTTTTTCACTTTCAATCCACCGGTGGCGGTCGATCTCTTCACGAACTCTTTTATCCTGGAGAAGTTTTTGTTCGGTAAGTCCGTTCATAAATTCAGCATAGCACAAAAATCAACAATGAAAAGATAAAAATTCCCCCTACTTCCTCGTCATTAAATCCTTGTCTTCCAGCACTTGCCGAATGGCGATCACACTTCCCGCTAAAAAGGTCTGGCCCTCCCGTAATTCTCCCTGGTATTCGCTTTCATAAAAACGGTCCAATTTCGATAAAAGCTTGTTCTTTTCCTCTTTGGTAAGGCCTAAATAAACAAAATCCCCTTTCGAATCGGGCGAGCTGCTAATGAGAACTTTTCCGACAAGCAAAGATGCCTGAAGGATTTTCTTATTAGACTCTTTTCTCTCTAAAGAAATCTCTTGAACCTTTTTAAAAAAAGCCAGTTGAAACCCCTTGTCCATTTTGCCTCGGGATAAAAGCTTCGAAAGCTTGAGCAATAATCCGTTTTCCAAATTATTCTGGCCGATTTGTTCATTGCAAGATTTAATAAACAAGTCGGAAGCCTTAAGGATCAATCCATTATCTGGAGTAAGAAATTTCTGAAGATAATTTCTGGCCACGCGCAAATTGACATTGTCCACAGCAAGATTATGCGTAACCGTTCGAATCGTCTCCGGATCGCTAAAATTTTCCTGCGAGATGATAATAGCCCGTTCTTTTTGTTTGGCATTAGTCTTCAATTGGCTTAAACTGTTAAGGTAGGCTTTGACAAACTCATACTTATTCCCGTCGGGATTGTTGAGTTTAAACTGCGCGGGGTCCTCAATGATGACGCCCAACGGGCGGAACCCTGAGCCAGAAGACCTTGCAATTGCAGACTCGCTATCTGGCGCATGGGCCGGCGCACTGAAGGCAGGACAAACAAAAAAGATGCAGAAAAAAATAACTAAGACAAATCGCTTCAACTTCTCCCCCTTATATTTCCTAAACTTTCCTTTACTGATCACACGCGGAACTTCTACGATACATCTTACCACTATCATCAACGCAAACAAATCCCCCTTTAGTACTCGAGTTTGCTGTGCTTTTCATAGACGTAGATATATAGCTATTAGCTTGAATCCAACCATATGTTATAAAAACAAGTGGAGAGCCACTGGCGTTTCCTCTCCATGGCATAAATGCTACAGGAAGAAAATCAGATGTTGAAAAAGTAGCATCCTCTGAAACTTGAACATTATATACTTTTCCCGGAGTAAGATTCCCAATATCATCAATTCCCATCGTCGGCCAGTATGCGTTGCCACCTAGATCTTTTGCTATTACGATCTTATCAGACAGTGAAGCAAATGCAGCTGTCGCGGTTTTATTTGTAAGCGCCATGAGAGCATTAAATTCGATACTATTACTTTTATATAGAGGAATTTGCATTGGCTGAGCTGTTGATGTTTGGCCATATTGAATTTTTTGCCAACGATATGCATAAGCATGGGCTTGATCGCCGATGCGCAAACAAGCCACCAGATAGCTATCCGTTGCCAGATTATTAGATGTTACAAATTTAATCATCCCCGCCTCACTTTGAAGGCAAGAATCATCATTTTCATGATTTGTAGAACTCTCAACACCAATTTGAATTCCTGTACTAGCAATAATCGTATTTCCAAAATATGACACACCATTAACTGATAAATCTGCCTGAGCCGGGTAACCATTTTCATCTGTAAACTCATATGGGTCTCTACCGATAGTAACATTTCCAAAATAACTAACGCCATTGACCGACAAATCTGCCGTTTCCGTATTACCATTAGCATCGGTATATTCATACGCGTTGGCTTCCTCTCCTCCATTAATAACCACAGGACCTTTTACAACCAGTTTTGCCTGAGGATTGGTTTCGCCAATTCCAACATTTCCATTTCCATTCAGAACCATGGAAGTGCCTGCATAACCTTTGGCACTAAATTGTAATTTCCCATCTTCGAATTTATCTTTAGTCCCATGATACCAATAATTTATATAGCCATATGCTGGATTGTTTGTCGTTCCGAAAGTAATACCTGCGGTGTGAGATGAAGAGTCATTCCCATAAGCAGCCAAAGCTAAATAGACGTCTCGAAAAAAGCCAGCCGGCCTTATCAATACGGCTGTTCCTCCCATCAAACCTGAAACAGGACCTTCGCCTTCAAGAATTCCATTAGCATCGCCACCAATTTGAAGCTTTACTCCTGGAGTTGGATTTGCGGCTCCAATCCCCACAGACAAACCAGCAACATCATTCAAAGGAGAAACAACATGCATCCCACCGTTTTGACTGTTAGTGTGTATATTCCAGACCGCGCTCTGCTGAGACCACCCGCCACTACTACAATACTGAAGCTCTCCAGATGTGTTCACATAAAGAACACCTATATGATTAGAATCGCATGTGGGTTGGGAAGAACTCGGAACAAGACGGATTTGACTGTAATTGGCAAAAGGAGCAGGATAATACGTCGTAAGAGAAACCTGACCGGCAAAAGAGATACCGCACAACAAGAAAAAAACAGTAACCGTGAGTAAATATTTCTTCATGTCTGTCTCCTTTGCAAAATGATCGTTAAATTTAACGCTTATTTCCAAAATCAACAACAGAAATTTGTTTTGATAAAAAATCTTTAAATAATTCTTTACGGACAACTACCAGTTTTACGATATAATTTCCCGGCGTCATCAACACAAACATATCCCGCTCCTCCAAGAAGACCGGACGCTTTTATATCACCATTAACATCCAATGCGGTCGTAGGGTTTGTTTTTCCAATTCCAACGTTGCCTTCACGATTCCAATATAGAGCCAACGGATTTTGAGTTTTATTTGGCGTACCATTTCCAACTGTTCCAAGAGCTCCAGCATCCCAGCCATATAAAACCGGGCCGTTCAACGCCGAGCCATTCCATGTAGAGTAATAGCCTATTCCATGATTAGGTTCTGGACGAAAATACAAATCTTGATTGTTCAGAGTAATGTGATTTGTGTAATCTGTCGGAGCCATCATATGGGATTCTGGCGGATACATCTGCAGCCAAAATGAGCTCTGCTGCACCCATCCGCTACTGGCGCAATATAGAAGATTTCCTGAACCATTCACATAAAGAGTACCAATATGATTACTATCACATGTCGGCTCAACACTGTTCGTGTTTGGGACAAGCCTAACAGGAGCGTTAATAATAACTTCATTTCCAAAATAAGCTACACCATTAACAGATAAGCTTGCCATCTCTTGAGAACCATATTCATCCGTAAATTCATACGGTTCACCGCCGATAGTAGCATTGCCCAAATAGGCTATACCATTAACTGATAAATCTGCTTGAGCTATATCGCCGTTAACATCATTAAATTCGTACGGGCTAACCTCTTCGTCGCTGCCAATGGCCACAGGGCCTTTAACAACCAATTTAGCATGAGGAGTTGCCCCACCAATGCCTATACCTAAACCTCCATTCGAATCAAGAACCATTGAATCGCCTTTGTTCCCTTTCGCACTAAATAGTAATTTCCCTTCTTCGAATGTATCTTTAGTTCCCTGATAGTTATATCTTATGTAACTATACACTGGATTGTTTGTAGTTCCAAAAGTAATACCTGCTGTGTGTGATGAAGAGTCATTCCCATAAGCAGCCAAAGCTAAATAGACATCTCGAAAAAAACCAGCCGGCCTTATCAATACAGCTGTTCCACCCAACAAGCCTGAAACAGGGCCTTCGCCTTCAAGAAATCCATTAGCATCTCCGCCGATTTGAAGCTTTACCCCTGGAGTTGGATTTGCGGCTCCAAGGCCAACCTGCAGGCCACCAACATCATTCAAAGGAGAAATAACATGCATTCCACTATTTTGACTGTTAGCGTGTAAATTCCAGATCGCACTCTGTTGAGACCACCCGCCACTACTACAATACTGAAGCTCTCCGGAAGTATTCACATAAAGAACACCTATATGATTAGAATCGCATGTGGGTTGGGAGGAATTCGGAACAAGACGGATTTGACTGTAATTCGCAAAAGGAGCAGGATAATACGTCGTAAGAGAAACCTGTCCGGCAAATGAAATCCCACAAATCAGAAGAAAAATAAATGCGAGAAAAAGATATTTTTTCATTTCCCTCTCCTTTTTAAATGAGCTGTTTCCGTTAAACTATCTAACTTAAGTATATAATATAAAAAAAGCAGGAACAATGCCAACTCGAGGTTTTTTTGCTAAAAATTGAAAACGCTACCTTGACCGAGGACGGAATCTCCAATTTGTCATTGCGAGCGAAACCGAAGGCGTAGCGAAGCAATCTTTTTAGATGATTTTCATCTATACTCTACAAAAGATTGCTTCGTTACTTCGTCTGCCTGCCGGCAGGCAGGTTCCTCGCAATGACACCCAAACTAAGCTTTTCCTGCGGAGCCGAGGACATTCTGGTTCTTTTGCTTATACATCGTAACAAGCGCGTCTCTCGCCGGGCCTAAATATTTTCTCGGATCAAATTCTGCCGGCTTTTCGGCAAATGTTTTACGAATGGCCGCGGTCATCCAAAGACGTCCATCGGAATCGATATTCACTTTACAAACAGCAGACTTGGCTGCCTTACGAATTTGTTCTTCGGGAATACCGACGGAATCCTTTAAAGCTCCGCCATTCGCGTTAATGATTTTCACCGCTTCAATCGGCACGGACGATGCGCCATGAAGGACGATGGGAAATCCAGGAATCTTTTTTTCAATTTCTTCGAGGATATCAAAGCGCAATTCTGGTGGAATAAAAATGCCGTCGGCGTTCTTAGTACATTGCTCCGGCTTAAATTTATTAGCGCCATGGGAGGTGCCGATCGAAATCGCCAAGGAATCAACACCGGTCTTGCTCACGAATTCCACAACTTCTTCAGGTTGCGTATAGTGCGATTTTTCTGAGGAAACCTCGTCTTCAATACCAGCCAAAACGCCCAGCTCACCTTCGACAGTTACATCATGCTGATGAGCAAACTCGACGACCTTTTTCGTAAGCGCAATATTGTCCGCAAAAGAATGGTGCGAGCCGTCGATCATGACCGAAGAAAATCCTGTTTCAATACAGGACTTGGCCAATTCAAAGGTATCGCCATGATCCAAATGAAGAGCAATGGGGATTTCCTTTAAACCTTTTTCCGCTGCCATGGATTTCATCATCTCGACCGCGCCTTGCCCCATATATCTTAAGAGAACTTGATTGGCATATTTTCTGGCGCCGCTTGAGACCTGCAAGATGACCGGCGATTGCGTCTCGACGCAGGCCGTAATGATCGCCTGAATCTGCTCCATATTATTAAAGTTATAGGCGGGAATAGCATACTGCCCTTTAATCGCGCCTTTAAACATTTCTCTGGTGTTGACGAGACCTAATTCTTTGTACGAGACCATTGGTTCACTCCTTCGTTAGTTTAGTTAATTATTGTTTTATTATATTTTTTAAGAAGATAAAGTCCAGCATAAATACGCGGGCTCACCAATCGCCCCTTTTTCCTCATTTCTTCCATCCAATCTTCCACGCAATCAAAAAGAACGGTATGAACTTTGATGGACTCAAGCTCGTCGCCTCCGCCGCTACCCACTTTCTTTAAATCATAGGCAACAACAACCGTCAGCATATCTGAACTGATGCCACTGGCCGCAGGACCGTGCAACACTTTAATCATTCTTCCGGCTTTATAACCAGTCTCTTCCAGCAATTCCCGTCTGGCGCCTTCAATCAAAGTTTCTTTCTTTCTTGATTTTCCGTCATTGACGAGCCCGGCAGGAAACTCGATCACATTCTTATCGACCGGCGGACGGTATTGCTCGACGAATATCACCTCTTTTTTGTCTGTCATGGCCAGGATAATAACAATCGCACTACAATTTTTGCGCTCAATATATTCCCAGTATCCTTTTTTGACAAAACGAATATGCCGTCCGTCTTTAAGAATAACTTTTTTTGCTTTCTTGTTCTGCTGTGGATTCATGAGAAAATGGCCCCTGCAAATTTTCACCTGTCGTGAATTACAGGGCGAAGATGACTGGCCTGAATATCAAGGAGATTTCCTACTTCATTGTATTTTGAGGAGTATTGGTCTTTGGCTCTTCCTTTTTTCCTTCTAAAGACGTGGTTAAAACATTACCGACGGTTTTGCCTAAATCTTCCGCTTTCCATTTCTTAAGGGTAATCACATTCTCAAACGTCAATTTGATCTCGCCGTAATAATAAATGGAATACTGGCCATCGCCAAAAGTCTCATCGACCTCTGTCGGCTCTTTATAATCTTTCTTGATCTTCTCGATCAATTCAATATAATTCCCGACGATCTTTTCATCGGCCAAATCTTTCCTTAATTTCTTAATTTCGTTAGTATACTGAATTTTGTGCGAATAATCGTATTCCCATTTGCGCATGTAATGCTTTTTTTCAAAATCCAGCCTGACTTTCCCGTAATCATAAACGATGACCTTATCGGTGTTATCAATACTTGCGGCGTCGCCATAGCGGTCTTGGATTTCGCTTAAGCGAGTATTTCCGGTTTGGACCTTCCCGTCCACGAGATCCTGGATCAAGTTCTTGATTTCCTGGTCGCTGGCTAAAACCCCTTTAAGGGCATGAGCGACAGGAATACTCATTAAAAAGAACGATAAAACGAAGAGGAATCGAACAAATTTCATAAAAGCCAACCTTTCTTAAGAGAAATTGGTTGTATTGTATTTTTCAAGTGTTCATTATAACATAGAAACATGAGCAGGCTAAAAAAATCATGGAATTTTTTCCGTCTCTTAATTATTAATTCCATATGCCGGCGCCGAGTTTGCCCAACTATAGCGCCAGGTCTTTACCAATAGATTCGACCAACGGTGCAATGGTTTCGCGAGAGAAATCAAAGCGAATACCAGCGGCTTTAAATAGCTCCGGTAACGGCCGCGCCCCCCCAAAAGACAAAGCCTTTTTGTAATCCCGAAGGGCTAAATCCCAATTGTTTTTCGAATTAAACCAAATCTGTAAAGCGCCTAGCTGGGCGATGGCATATTCAATATAATAAAAAGGCACTTCAAAAATATGGAGCTGCCGATGCCAGAGATACGACTCTTCGTCTTTAAGTCCGGACCAATCAACCGTATCCGCGCTAAATCTTTTGCGGATGGCCAGCCACGCGTTCTTGCGCTCTTCCGGAGAATGCTTAGGGTTTTCATAAATCCAAAACTGAAAAGCATCGACAATCGCCACCCAAACTAAAATAGAAACCATGTCTTCCAGCTGAGAATTATGAGACCGCTTGAGGTCTTCCGTGTTTGGATAAAACTGCGACAAAAAGTTCCCGCCTAAAAGTTCCATGCTCATCGAAGCCACTTCGCAAAATTCCATGGGCGCATGGCGGTAGGACACGAGCGGGTCCTTCGCGCACAACAACGCATGAAACGCATGCCCAGATTCATGAAGAAGCGTGCGCACATCCTGGTCGATCCCGACTGCATTCATAAAGATAAACGGTTTTCTGAACTCATTGAGAGTCGACTGGTATCCGCCTGGAGCTTTGCCTTTACGGCTTTCCAGATCCAATAATTTTTCCTCGGACATTTCTAAAAACATTTCTCCAAGCTGAGGATCCATTTGACGAAAAATATTCCGGCACCCTTCAATAAGATCCTCAACGCGTTCAAAGGGCTTGAGCGGCGGCCGGGCCAACACATCGACGGCCAAATCCCATGGACGTAATGTTTCAAGCTTCATATCTTGCCGTCTTTTATTTAAAATTTTTATCCACAACGGTAAGACTTCTTTTTCAACAACCGCGTGATAGGACTTACACTCTTTGGGCGTGTAATCAAACCGATGAAGCTCCTGAAATTTATAAACACTATAATTCGGATAGCCGGCATTTTGAGCAATTTTATGACGAAGCTCAACCATCTTTTGAAATATTTCTTCAAGCCGGTCTTTATCCTTGAGCCGGCGCTTGGCTGTTTCCCTCCACGCTGATTCTCTTAAAGCCCTATCCGGCTCCAGAAGATATTGCCCCATCTGCGGCAAAGTTTTTTCTTCACCATTAAAGAAAACCGTCATGGCACCGCTAATGGTTTGATACTCCTGCGACAAAAGCGCCAAGTCCTTTTCCAAGGCCACATTTTCATCCCGAAATAGCTCGACATCAATTTTGATAGCACGGTTATAAACTTCATAACGAGTTCTATCCAACGAGAAACTTTTCAGATGTTCAAGATGTTTTTGGTTAAGAACATCTTCCAGAGGTTCAACTGCGGGAGGAATATTCTCAATAAAGTTTTTGTACATTTCGGCACGTTTTGGGTCATCGGTCTGGCAGGTCATCCGAATATACAAAATGGAACCTTCCTGGTCCAAGGCCGCTTCCAGTTCTGAACGGTCGAAAATCCACTGTTCCAAATCTTTTTGACAAAGGATCTCTCGCTCCAGAAGCTGTTTAAAGAATCCTTTAATTTCCTCAACATTAAGAAGGTTCGCCTCTGGCGGGACAAAAGATCTCTTTTGATAAAGTTTTAAATTTTCAAAACCCGTCATATTTCCCTCTCTATTCTAAATTTATTGCCTTGACAAACGGTTGTTTTTCAGTATACTTTTAATCTCAACGAACAATTTCTTAACTTTTTAAATAAGGATTTCTGACCATGGCAAAAGCATGCATAATTTGTAACAAAGGCGCTATTCCCGGTAACAAATATAAAAGACGCGGTATGGCAAAGAAAAAAGGCGGTGCCGGTGCCAAAATCGTCGGAAAGACTCTTCGTCGTTTCCTTCCTAATCTTCAAAGGATCAAGATCAAGCTAGACGGTACGGTCCAAAGAGCCCTTGTATGCACAAGCTGCATCCAGGCGGGTAAAATCACCAAAGCAGCATAATATCAAAAAATAAATTCGAAGATCGAAATCCGAAACAAAAAACCTAAATTCTAAATCCAAAAGGGTTGATTCTAGCGTTTAAAATTTGTTTTGGATTTCGATATTCGTGCTTCGAGCTTTTAATTGTCTGCCAACTTAATATCCTTTAGTTTCAACTGCGGCGTCGGGGCTTTATTCCAGTCGTCAATAATAATTTCATACGCTAAATCGATTTTCGCCTTAGGCGTGATCATATCCTGATATTTCGCCATGCCAAATCCAACCGCCGAAATCTTCTGGCTCCCATCCGTCACCCAAAATTTTAACGTCTCCCGCCCCATGACCATGGGCCGGCTCGTCACGGTCAAATTCTTCGAACAAAAAACAGGGCTCGGATTCCCTTCTCCGTAAGGCTCCATGGATTTAATAAGCTGGGCTAATTCTAAATTAATAACGCCTAGATCAATGGCGCAGTCGATTAAAATAGTCGGAACAAGTTTCTTGACCTCCAAAAGTTCATCCGCGAGCTGATTGATCTGCTTACGGAGCAAATCAATATTCTCTTCCTTAATAGTTAACCCCGCAGCGCCCTTATGCCCGCCGTAATCCACAAGGAGCGTCGAACATCTGGACAAGGCCTCATACAAATGGAATCCCTCAATAGACCTGGCGGACGCTGACCCGACGCCATTGTCCGTGGAGATCACGATCGCCGGGCGGTAATATTTTTCAACTATTTTAGAAGCCACGATTCCCAAAAGTCCCCGATGCCAGCCATCTTTATTAAGCACAATGACTTTCTGGTCATTAAAATTCACATTCTGTTCGATCATCTCTAGCGCATTCTGGACAATGTCTCGCTGCTGACGCTGACGGTCAAGGTTGTGCGCTTCCAAAGCCCTGGCTAACTGCTGCGCTTGTTTGGTGTCTTCCGTCAGAAAAAGATCCAACGCGGTCTGTGCGGAATCCATACGGCCTGCCGCATTAAGCCTCGGGCCTAAAATAAACCCGACATGAAAAGGCGAAAGCTCTTTACCGTCGATTTTCGCCACATCCAAAAGGGCCCGAAGCCCCTTGTTCTTTGTGATATGAATCGTCGCCAAACCTTCTTTGACAAAAATCCGGTTCTCTCCCGTTAGAGGAACCACGTCGGAAATCGTCCCGAGTGCAACCAAATTTAATGTCTCATCCGTCATCTCGCCGGTCAACGCCTGGATCAACTTTGCAACGGTCCCGACGGCGGCTAAATCCTTGCAAGGATATTCACAATCTTTGCGTTTGGAATTAATGATCGCGAAAGCTTTCGGTAAAAGTTCGGAAGGCTCATGATGGTCAATGACGATCACTTCAATGCCTAAGGCATTTAACGTCTCTATTTCACTATTGGCCGTGATTCCGCAATCAACCGTAATCAAAAGGCTCACGCCCTGTTTTTTGGCAATCGGCGCGATTTCATGATTAAGCCCATATCCTTCGTCGACACGATGCGGGATATAATTGATAACCTCCAGGCCTAAGGCCCTTAGGGTTTTAATCAGCAACGCCGAAGACGTAACGCCGTCCACATCATAATCGCCGTAAATAAGGACACGCTCTTTTTTTCGTCTGGCCTTCTCGATCCGCTCGACCGTTTTATCCATATCCTTTAAAAGAAACGGGTCATAAAGGTCTTTACGGCTGACCTGTAAAAATCGTTTGGCTTCAACCGTATCACTGATCCCCCGGTTCATCAAAAGCTGGGCGACAATCGCAGGGACCTTCAGCGCCCGACGGAGTTCTTCGACGGCTTTTTTATTGTGTGGATGAATATTCCAGAGTTTTTGCATGAAAATATTGTCTAGGGTTAACCTAAATTTTGTATTCGTCTTTTGAGATGCGATTAATTGTAATGCAAAATTGGGGATTACAGTAGGATTTTTTAAATATCTTGGGGGAAGATTACATTTTTTCCGGAGTCGCGACACCTAAGAGCTTTAGGCCGTTTGCAAAAACGATCTTTGCGCAATTAACCAGCGTCAACCGTTCACAAGACAAATCCTTATCCTCGCCGACCACTTTGTGCTTATCATAAAACCGGTGAAAAATGTTCGCGAGATCAAGCAAATAACTCAACAAAGGATACGGATCCAACTGCTCATGACAAAACTTGAGCGCGTCGGGAAATTCTCCCAATTTACGAATCAAATCCAACTCTTCCTGCTCTTTGAGCAAATGAAAATCTTCCAGCGTCATCCCTAAATTTTGTTCCGCAGCTTTTTTATTAATACTATGAATCCGGGCGTGAGCATATTGAATATAATAAACCGGATTTTCCGGGGTTTCTTTCTTAGCGACCTCCAGATCAAATTCCAAATGCCCTTCAATATGCCGCATCAAAAAGAAAAATCGCGCCGCATCAACGCCGATCTCATCCATGACTTCCCTTAAACTGATATATTGCCCACGACGGGTCGACATCGAGAGAACCTCGCCGTTACGGTAGATCGTCGCCAATTGAATGATCAAAACATCCAAAGAATCCTTTGATTTCCCCAAAGCCTGCACGGCCGCTTTGATGCGCGGGATATAACCATGATGATCCGGCCCCCAAATATTGATCAGCCAATCATAACCTCGGTCAAATTTGTTCTGATGATAAACAATGTCCGGCGCTAAATAGGTATAAGACCCGTCGCTCTTTTTCACCACACGGTCTTTATCGTCGCCAAAATTCGTAGATTTAAACCATTCGGCGTTATCCTGGTCATAGACCAAACCCTTTTCACGAAGCGTCTCTAAAACTGTTTCAATTTTATCATGCGTAGCGACCTTCGACTCATATAACCAATTATCAAAGAATACGCCAAAGTCGCTTAATTCCGTTTTAATGACATCCAAAAGATAATTGCACGCCCATTGCGACAATTCTTTCGGTTTTCCCTTAAACTCCTTAAGGGCATCAACACTCTGGATTCCCTTTGCTTCCATAAAAATCCGCGCCATATCCTTGATATACTCGCCCTGATAATAATCGTCGGGGAATTCAATTTTCTCTCCCAAAATTTCTTCCGCCCTTAAATAAACCGACCAGCCTAAGATATTAATTTGATTCCCGCCGTCGTTAACATAGTATTCTTTATCGACATCAAAGCCGAGAAATTTGAGAATGTTCCCCAAGGCATCCCCCACAGCGGCCTGACGGGCATGGGCAACGCTTAACGATCCGGTCGGATTCGCACTCACGAATTCAATCAAAACTTTTTTCTTTTCTCCGAGCGTAGATTCTCCGTAAAGGCCCTTTTTCTCAAGGATCGTTGACAATATTTCATAGAATCCCTTCTGAGAAAGAAAGACATTAATAAATCCCGGGGCCTTGACTTCAACTTTATAAATTTTGTCTTTTAACGGAGAGGCTTGAAGAATGGATTTTATAGACACCACAATTTGCTGGGCAATCTCCATCGGAGATTTCTTGAGGATCTTCGCTGACTTTAAGGCCACACTCGAACAAAAATCCCCGTGGGTTTTGTCCACGGGGATTTCTAAGTTACTTTCCGGAAAGTTTTCTAAAGAAGGGAATGTTGCTTTAAGTGATTCCTTGATAACAGATTGTATTTGTGTCCTGATATTGTCTAGCATCTTTTAAAAGTTCTTTTTTCATTTGGACAAAACTTCTTTGCCTAATTTGACTTTTTTAGCTTGCTGCCATAAATATTCCAGATTATAAAACTCCCTTAAATCTTTCTGGAAAATATGCGTAATGACATCTCCCGCATCAAGGACAATCCATTCTGTTGTTTTCGCTTTACGCCCAAACCCCGGAAGAGAGATGCCCAATTGTTCAAGCCCTTCATCAATGCCTTCTGCGATCGCTTTCACGTGCCGGTCGACATTCCCCGAACAAATCACGAAATAATCGCAGAAATTCACAACCTTCCGCATATCCAGGACAATAACATCCTCGGCCTTTTTATCAGATGCGAATTGGGCAATATACTGGGCAAGCTTTCTTGAGGTTAAAGACGACTTCCTAATCTTTTAATACCCTTTCCGTCTTAATATTGACACTTCTTGAAGAATTGGATCTTAAAGTTATTTCTTTATTTTTGCAGCTTGATCTTTGCTGAGAACTCTCCAGCATTCATGCGGGCCTTTTGGGGATTTGGCAACGGCGAAAAAACGGCCGCTTTTTTCTTTGACTTGATATTCGTCTGTTATGAATTTGCCTTTTGTTTTAACATCGTAGAAAGATAACTTTTCCATGCTTGCTCCTTCCTTTCTGAAAAAAAGGTTAAATAATGTTAAGAGTCTAACTGATAATTTTTATCTTGTCAATCTCAAAAAAACTAATTTCCCTTAAAAGGACTCACGCTTTCACATGCAAAAGCCGGTTCATGGCCTTCTCATCTTTCGCTTGAACCGGACCGACAATCGAAAGGTTAAAACGATCCTTGCATAAAATTTCTTTCGCTACCCGACGGACATCTTCTTTCTTTATTTTCTCAAACTCATGAACGATCATCTTTAAGGTCTTCAGTCTGTCTCGGGCGACAACACTTTCACCCAACCACAACATGTGATCCATGGTATCTTCCATCCCCAACAAAAGCTGGCCCAATAGATAATCTTTGGCGCGGGTAAACTCGCCGGCTAACACTCCTTTAGTCCTGATTTTCTCCAGCTCCTTAAGAATAAGACCCAAGGCTTCAACGATTTTATGATTATCCACCCCCGCGCGCACCATAAAAACACCCGTATCATGAAAACAGCGAGCACTCGTTCCTATCGAATACGCCAAACCTTTCTTTTCCCTGACCTCCACAAACAAACGGCTCGACATGTTCCCACCTAGAATTGTCGCTAAAAGGGTTACGACATGCTTATCTTTATGATTCTCATCGTAAGCCCTCATCCCTAACGCCAAATGCATTTGTTCAATGTCCTTTTTGGTATAGATCGTCTTAGGCAGCTCAAGAGCGGAAGGCACTTTCACATATTGCGATTTCGCCAGCTGCTTAAGCTGACCCAATTTTTTCTCAACAAGCTCGACGATATGCCGATGCTTTAAATCGCCGCACACGGCCAAAACCGCATTACAAGGATTATAATGAACTCCATGAAATTTTTTTATATCTTCCGACGTGACTTTGGACACGGTTTCTGCCGAGCCGGCCAAAGATTCCCCTAACGGATGATCGGGCCACATCAACTGGTCAAGCTTTTCTAACACGACATGCTGCGGCAGGTCGTGATACATTTTGATCTCTTCAATGATCACCGTCTTTTCTTTGACGAGATCCGCGGGTTGAACTTTGGGGAAAAATACCATATCCGCAAGGACATCAAACGTCCGGTCAAGGTATTTGGAAGGGATCTTGGCATAAAAACAGGTTTGCTCCTCCGCCGTAAAAGCATTTAATGTTCCTCCCACGCCTTCGATCAATTCCTTGATCGCACTACAGGAATATTTCTGGCTGCCTTTAAAAAGCATGTGCTCGATCACATGGGCGATGCCTTTCTCAGCATTTGCCTCATAACGGCCGCCGACGCCAAGCCAGAACCCGATCGCGACACTGTCTCTCTGAGCAATATCATGCGTGACTACGCGAAAGCCATTCGATAAAATTTCTTTTCTATACATAAATCCCTTCGCCTTTCTATGGCTTAATGTTTAGCGACATAATCGTCCAAATATTCTTTTGCTTGCTCGTGCGTCTTAAACGCCGCAAGCCCGTTCTCAAGCAAGTAAACAATATAATACTTTGGATGATCTGTCTTTAAAAATCTTGGGAAAAAGAAATAATAGAAATTATTCACATACGGGATTTTTCCTTCGGCATCCGTCGTGAAAAGAAGCCGGTAATCGACCTGGCTCCAATACACATCAAAGGAGAAATCCTTTTCCTTTTTATGATCTTCAACAAAACGATTAAGCCTAACGACATAGTTTCTAAATGGGGCGGAAGCCCCACGGACTTTTTTATTATATTGATACGTTTGATGGACGCCAACCACCGTAGAGCACGCCAATGCAGAACCAATCAAAAAGCTCAGAAATCCCATTTTTATACCGACAGGTTTTCTGACCCAAGCAAGCATGGCAACCATCGTAAGAGCAAGAAATATCCCGGGGAAATAAAAATAGTACAAGCTGGTCCTGATCAAATTTCCTCCCCTGAGGGAAAACCGTCCGAAGAGGATCATCGCCATATACGCAACAAAAAATACCATGACGGTCCCGGCAATAAAAATCAAGTCTTGTCGTTTGGACCGGTCCTCTGCCAAAGGATGCCGCCTATTTTTAATAAGAACGCTCAGCGCATAAATGAGTGCTAAACAAATAAGAACTAAATACAGAAAATTGATGGCGGCCCAAATATCCTGGGAACCTGCCGTATGCAGAGCGCCAGCTTGTTTTAGAAAATTTATACGCGAAGACGAAAAAACCAACTCAGTCCGCAAAGACGGATTAAGAAAAATTTTCAAAAAATAAGGGAACAAAAAGCCTTCGCTTAAAATCACGGAAAGAAAACAAACCCCGGACCAAATCCCCCCTTGTTTCACGACGACTGACACAGGGATTTTTAGGCCCATTCGGACTCCATAATCCCAAAGACTTAAAACCGCATATAACATGACCGGTAGAAGCAGAATCCAAAGAGATTTAAATTGTCCGACGGTCTTCTCTTTGTCTTCCCTGGGAAGGATAAATCGCCGATGAAAATAAATTGCCGCAATAAAAACAAAACAACAAAAAAGACCAAACTCATAGGTAAAACATCCCAATGTTAAACACCCCAGTATCCACCAAAGTTCTTTTGTCTTTTGCTGTCCGTCCAGGATATAAATAATAAAGTGATGAAATGCCTGTAAAAAAAATATGAGAAATAAAAGATACCCCACAATATGATGCCAGATGACCATTTCCGCACTTAAATACCAGACAGAAAAACTCAAAACAAAAAATCCGGCCAAAAGACCGGGCATCAACAAATAAAAAATTCGCAAAAGTTGAAATAAAACAATCAAGTGAAGGACAAAACTTGTTATCTGCCATAACGTAAAATTGTATTGAAAAAACCATCGTTCCAAAGAGAGAAACATATAAAGACACGGGCGAAAAAGCATC
The DNA here is from genome assembly GCA_015233405.1 of Candidatus Omnitrophota bacterium. Lineage (GTDB taxonomy): Bacteria > Omnitrophota > Gorgyraeia > Zapsychrales > Zapsychraceae > JADFXT01. The sequence goes on from JADFXT010000016.1 coordinate 17,891, forward strand.
TGGTCGCCTATCCCGAGTTGACGCGTACGCGTATACGAGTAGGCAAACCGGGTCAGGTCTTTAAACTGGTCGAACTTGGCTGTTTCCGCCAGAAAACAAAGATGGTCGGCTCTGGCTATGTGGAAAAACGACGGGAAAAAGACATAGAGATTGACCAAAGTGATGATAGAGAAAGACAGAAAGAATAAAATTTTATTCTTTTTATTTTCGGGGAAAATTTCCATTTTTATATTCTTGGATGGGCTTTATTACAACACTCGTGTTAAACGGGAGACATACTGTGAAACATTTTGAACCAGGTCTTTTTGCCCGGAGTTCTTGGCGACTTCACCGACAATGGCGCTGCCGACAATGACCCCGTCAGAAAAACTGGCCACTTTTTTGACCTGCTCCGACGTCGAGATGCCAAATCCGACACAAATAGGCTTTTTCGTATAGGTCTTGGCGTCCATAATGCTCTTACGGATAGAAAACGACAGTTTATTCCGGGCGCCCGTAACTCCGGCAACAGAAACAAAATAAATAAAACCGCTCGAGGCGTTGACAATATTCTTAATGCGGTCTTTTCTTGTCGTTGAAGACAAAAAGAACACCGTGGAAAAATCATTCTGTTTTGCTATGCCAATAAGCTCTTTGGCTTCTTCCGGCGGCAGATCCGGAATAATAACGCCATCCACGCCACATCTCTTGGCATCTTCGACAAACCGTTTTTCTCCATACGAAAAAACCGGATTATAATAACTCATGAGCGCAATCGGGATCTGCGTTTCTTTACGGATTTCCTCGACCAGTTTAAGGATTTTCCCGAGCGTCACGCCTTTTTGTAACGCCCTGTAAGACGCGGATTGAATGGTTGCTCCGTCCGCTAAGGGATCGGAAAACGGAACGCCTAATTCAATGATATCAACCCCGGACTGCTCAAAGGAAACAACCAACTTTTTTGTTACCTCAAGGCTTGGGTCCCCGGCGGTAATAAAAGCAATGAAAGCTTTTTTATTTTTCTTCCGTAATTCCTGAAATTTTTGATCGATTCGATTCATTAAGACACCTTTAGGCTATAACTTGCTTTATCGCGTCCACGTCTTTATCTCCCCGACCAGAAAGACAGACAATGACCGTACTCTTCGACTTTACATGTCGAGCCAATTTCTCTAAATACGCAACCGCATGGGACGATTCCATCGCCGGGATAATGCCTTCAATCCGCGACAACAACTTTAATCCCTCGACCGCTTCTTTATCCGTCACAGAAACATATTGGGCGCGTCCTGTTTCTTTATAATAGGCGTGCTCCGGTCCTACGCCGGGATAATCAAGCCCTGCGGCAATGGAATGCGCGATCTTGATTTGCCCGTCGGAAGTCTGCAGAAGCCTGCTTTTACTGCCATGGAGCACTCCCACCGTGCCTTGCGTTAAGGTCGCCGAATGCTCGCCGGAACTTAAACCGTGCCCGGCAGCCTCGACACCGATCATCTTGACTTTTTCATCATGAAAGAACGGATAAAACAATCCCATCGCATTACTTCCACCACCAACACAGGCAAGCAAATAATCCGGCAAAGACTTTTCTTTCTTTAGAAATTGCTGACGAGCTTCTTGACCAATAACGGACTGAAAATCCCTAACCATGACCGGATACGGATGCGGACCGGCGACGGAGCCAATGAGATAAAAAGTGTCCGCGACATTCGTCACCCAATCGCGAATAGCTTCATTCATTGCATCCTTTAAAGTTTGCGAACCGCTCGTCACAGGAATAACACGGGTCCCGAGCAATTTCATGCGCGCAACATTAAGCGCCTGGCGCTTCATATCTTCGGCGCCCATATAGACATCACATTTAAGACCAAATAACGCACAAACCGTGGCAGTAGCCACGCCATGTTGGCCAGCACCCGTCTCCGCGATAACACGGGTCTTGCCCATACGTTTGGCGACGAGAATTTGGCCTAACGTATTATTGATCTTATGCGCACCGGTATGAAGCAGGTCTTCTCTTTTTAGATAAACTTTCAGTGTCTTTAAATGATCGCTTAGCCGCTCGGCCAAATAAAGATTCGTCGGCCGGCCCGCAAATTCTCGCAAATAAAATCTAAGCTCCTCTTTAAACTTCTTATCTTTCTTAAAAGAGAAATACGCTTTTTCAAGATCAGAGAGCAAAGACATCAACGTCTCGGGAACAAACCGTCCGCCAAATTGTCCAAATCGTCCTTTGTTATCCGGTAAGCTCATTTTATTTTTCCTCGTACTTCGTCATGATCATGGCAGCGCTGCCGAACCCTACCGCCCCATCGATCCGTAACGGGATCTTATTCTCCCCTGCATCAAACCAAATGCGGATATTGCGGGGCTTGCCTTGCATAAAAATCGCGTCGTACACTTTTCCGGCGACAGACATCTTCTGCTTCTTCTCAAAACGGATCGTCACGTCTTGCGTCGGAAGCTGCATACTCAACTCTTCGTTAAGATTTAAAACTCCTTCTTTTCTGTGACGATAGATAAACCCGTAAATATTATCCAGTGGCTTACCTTTTTCGATCACCCGCTCACGCGTTCTATCTTTATCATAATTGACGATACGCACAAGTCCTTTTTTCTGGTCGTAAAACTCGTCGATTTTTTCCTTATCACCAAAGATATTCAAGTTTCTTCGCACCAAAATCGGATAATACGTCTTAGGGTCGACAAAAATCTCTTCCTCGTCTAGAAAATTAAACCCGTGAGCCGTAAAAAGGATGAGAATAGCCTCCTGGCCTTCAATCTTTGCCGGGCCCTTGAATACAAGCGTGGCCGATCCCGCCCGTAAACCCAGCTGCTTGATCTTATACGAAATCGTCTCTCCGACAAAACTCTTTTCCTGGGCGTAGAGATAAGAACTCAAAACTCCGCCGAGAATAAACGCCGAACAAACGCTAAACAAAACTTTCTTATAAATTGTCATATTCCTTAATAAACTCCTCGAGGATTTTTGTGCCGTTATAAAGTGTATTGATCCGAATATACTCGTCGGTGGTGTGCGCTGTTCCGCTCGCGCCAAAACCCGTGGCAAACGCCGGGATTTTGTGTTTCCGGAAAAACGTTATCACGGTCGCGCCTTCACTTCCTTTTAATATCGCGTTACTCCCCATCCGCCCCGCGGTCTTGACGTATGCGGCAACCGACGGATGCCGGCTATCAATTTCATAAGGCAGCTGCAAGTCGTCGATAACTATTTTAAATTTATTCGTTTGTTGTCTGACCACGTTTTTCACCTGACTTAAAATGTTTTTCGGGTTCATCCCCGGCAAATATCTTAAATCCACGGAAAACTCACAAAAATCCGCGACCATATTGACCTTGTCCCCGCCTTTGATGACACCAATATTGACCGTCGGCGGCCGTAAGAGCGGGTGTTTCTTATGTTTAAGCGGCATATTTTTTAAATCCGCAATGACCTTGGCGGCGATTTCAATGGCATTGATGCCTTTCCAATTATAGGCGCCGTGGGCTTTCTTGCCGAAAATTTGAATTCGAAAATGGATCAGCCCTTTTTGTGCGATGATGGCGTCCATCTCGTCGGAATCAAGGACCAAGGCAAACCCAGGTCGTAAAATTTTCTTTTCTAAAAGAGGAAGGATCCCTAACTGGCTTCCGGTTTCCTCGTCCGCAGTCGCCGCCATAATCACGTCTTTCTGCAGTTTCACCTTATCTTCCACAAGACTTCGCATCACTTCCATGGACGCGGCCAAGCTTCCCTTATCGTCGCTGGCGCCACGGCCGTAAATTTTACCGCCGGAAATCTGTCCGCCAAGAGGATCAAACTTCCATCCTTTTCCCATCGGGACAGTATCCATATGCGGGGTGATGAGAAGCGCTTCTTTCTTAGCTTGATCGCGCGCTCCGACACCTTTTAACGTCGCGAGAACATTCAACCGATTTTTAGCAAAAGAGATGACTTTGACATCCAAACCCAAAGACTTCATATCCTCAGCGACAAATCTGCCTAATGACAATTCATTGCCAGGAGGATTTTGCGAATCAATCGAAATGACTTTCTGGGTAAGTTTAATTAGGCGGGATCTATTGATCATTTGAAAATGGATTGGGCTTTTAAATCGCCCATGGCCCTCTGATAATCGTCAAAATCAACAATGACGAACTGGGGCTTTTCTTCGATTAATTTATAAATTTTAGGGATATGGTTCTTAACGTTGCGGAAAGAAATGTATTTATATTCGGTTTTACAGCTCGGGCAATGTGTATCCGTCAGTTTTACGTCCAGGCAGTTGCAGTTTCCACACGCCGCCGACAAGTCGCCGTAGATCATCAAGTGCGGCTTAATTTGCGTCACATCCTGCTTCTTATAAACACGAATTAATTTTTCACTCATGGAGGGTTATTGTAGCATAAGAATATTTTTTTGTTTTAAATTTTTTTAAAGAACTTGGGTAAGCCCGTAGGTGGAAGAAAAGCTTAAACCTGCGGGGTTTATTTGCCTTTTCTAAAAAAAAATAAGTGGTAGGCAAATAAAAAACCCCTTGTTTAAAGGGGTTTGAAGTTTTATAAGAAAAGCCGATAAAGAGAGGATATCTCCCTCACTCGCTCGTCGGCAACCCAGCCACCATATAGCCCCTCAACCAACCCCACATCTCGTGGTCGTGCCCCGTCCTCTAAGGGAACCGCCGGGCCTCTCCGGTTTTAAGCTATTTAGGCCTGTAGGCTTTGTGTCCCCGAGTTTCCCCGGGTTTACCTTTATCGGCTTAGTTCAAATATAACACATCCTTCAAAAATTGCAAATTCGCATCCTATTGAAAATGCTAGACTTACAAAATTTATTTTAAAACATCTCCAGGCTTTTGTTGAGATTCGAGAAGAATTTTATTTATCTCGTCGAAGAATTCTTTAATCAGCTTCGGATTTTTGATCCCGGCAGTTTGCTCGAGGGAACTTGAAACGTCGACGGCATAAGGATGAAGTGTTTCGATGGCTTCCCTAATATTAGCGGCGCTTAGCCCGCCGGAGAGGATCACGGGTTTGTCAAACGAAACACCTTTAATAATGTTCCAGTTAAAAGTTTGTCCCGTTCCCCCTTGGATTCCGTCGACAAAAGCGTCAAAAAGATAAGCGTCGACTTTATATTTCTTGACCGTTTCGACGTTAAAGGCATCATCGACGCGAAAGGCCTTAATAATTTTATAATCCCCAAATCGCTTGCAATAAACTTGATCCTCTCGGCCATGGAACTGAACACAGCGTATCCGCGTAAACTGGCAGATGTCCCGGACCGCCCGTTCATTTAAGTCCACAAAAACACCGACGGGCGTGATAAAAGGCGGCAGAGACTCAATGATTTTCCTGGCCTTGCTCGGTGAAACATAACGAGGGCTTTTCTTGTGAAAAACAAAGCCGACCGCCCACGCGCCATAAAAGGACGCTTTAAGCGCATCTTCTGTATTCGTAATTCCGCAAATCTTAACTCGCGTGTGGACCATACATCACTTCCTTCACTTTTTTTCCGATATCCTGTTCTCTCATAAAAGTTTCGCCGATCAAAACCGCATTGGCGCCTAATTTTGTTATACGATAGATGTCTTCAAAACAATTTATTCCGCTTTCAACCACAATCACCCTGTCCGGCGGGATTTGAGGAACAAGCCTTTTTGATGTCTCAAAATCGACTTCAAAGGAGCGTAAGTCTCGATTATTAACGCCAATAATATCCGCACCAGCCTTTAACGCCCTGCGTAATTCTGCTTCATTATGGACTTCGACCAGACAATCCACGTCGAGGGAATTCGCGACAGCCATCAAATGCTTTAAATCATTGTCCGACAAGATCGCGACAATCAAAAGCACAGCGCTTGCCCCGAGGACCCGAGCCTCATAGATCTGTCCTTCATCAATAAAAAAATCCTTGGCCAAGACAGGCAACCGGACAAATTCCGCGACTTTTCGAACATATGAAGGCTGCCCTAAAAAATACTTGTCTTCCGTCAAGACGGATATCGCATCCGCCTGGCTTTCCGCATAAGCCTTGGCGATGGCAAGAACATCAAAATCTTCACGGATAAGGCCTTGGGACGGCGAAGCTTTCTTGATTTCCGCTATTAAATTAAGCCGTCCTTCTTGGGAAATTTTTTTCTTAAAAATCCGATAAGAACTGCACTGAGGAACATTATCCAAAGATTCTTTAAGCCGCTCATAGTATTCTTCTTTGGCTTTAAGAGTGGATCTTTTATATTTTACGATCTCATTCAAGAAATCAACGCCCACGAGCGAACTCCTTTAATTGTTCCAACTTTTCAGCAGCTTTTCCGGTATCAATAGAATTCTCAGCCGCGATTATCGCGTCGAGAATATTTTCTGTCTGTCCAAAAAGATATATTGCATACGCAGCATTTAACACAACAATATCTCTCTTGGGACCTCGTTGGCCGTCTAAAATAGCCCGGACAATTTCGACGTTGGTCTTAATGTCCCCTCCCATTAAATCTTTGTGTCTGGCTAACTTAAACCCTAGCTCTTCTGGCAAGATGTCGTAGCTGATAACTTCTGTCCCGTTATATTCACTGATAAAAGTGTTCGTTGTCGTCGTGATTTCATCAAGGCCGTCAGCGCCATGCACAACCAGCGCCTTCTTTAGGCCTAAGTTCTTAAGCACATGCGCGATCGGTTCTACCAAATCCCTATTATACACCCCGACGATTTGATGCGTCGCGTTAGCGGGATTGGTCAAAGGCCCGAGGACATTAAAGATGGTTTCAACACCCAATTCTTTTCTGACCGGAGCCACATTTTTCATGGCCGGATGGAATTTCTGGGCGAATAAAAACGCTATGCCAACCTCATTGAGGCATCGGGTAAGCGTGTCCTCTGACAGATTCAGATTAATTCCAAGGGCCTCCAAGACATCTGCACTACCGCACTTACTGGAGACAGAACGATTGCCGTGTTTCGCTACTGGCACACCGGCTCCTGCAACAACTAAGGCTGTTACCGTTGAAATATTAAAGGTATGTTTCTTGTCTCCGCCGGTCCCGCAGGTATCAAGAACGTTTCTATACCGGCTTTTTATTTTAACAACAAACTTGCGCATGATCTCTGCAGCACCGGTAATTTCATCGATCGTCGGGCCTTTCTCTCTTAAGGCAAGAAGGAAATCAGCAATCTCTTCCTTAGGAGCCTTGCCGGACATAATCTCTTGCATGGCAATTCCAATTTCAGCCTGCGTTAAACTTTCACCGTCTTTGACTTTTTCGATATAAGTTTTCATGAATTTAACGATAAGCCCATAAAATTTTTAAGCAGCTTCTTGCCTTCTTGGGTCAAAATGGATTCCGGATGAAACTGCACGCCCCATAAAGGATACGTCTTATGGCGCACGCCCATAATTTCTTTATCTTCCGTCTGGGCTGTGACCGTAAGACAATCAGGCAAGGTCTTCCGTTCAATGACCAGCGAATGATACCGCGTCGCTTCAAAAGGGTTTTTTAATCCTTTAAAAAGTTCTTTTCCGTTGTGATGGATCAATGACGTCTTGCCGTGCATGATGCTTTTCGCGCGGATAATGTTTCCATGATAAGCATATCCGATCGCCTGGTGGCCTAAGCACACACCTAAAATGGGAATTTTCCCGGCGAAAGCCTTAATGAGGTCGACGGATATCCCAGCGTCCTCCGGACGGCCCGGGCCAGGGGAAATAACGATACGCTTCGGCTTTAGCTGCTCGATTTTCTCTAATGTGATCGCATCATTACGATACACCTCTAGCTCTGCGCCCAATTCTCCGAAATACTGGACGAGGTTATAGGTGAACGAATCATAATTATCGATCATCAAAATCATGGTTATTCCTTCTCCCTGTAGACTTTTGCGCCAATGCCTTTTAATTTTTCGTCGATATTTTCATAACCGCGTTCCAGGTGATAAATACGATGGATTTCGGTTCTTCCCTTTGCCGCCAATCCCGCGATCACTAACGCCGCCGACGCGCGTAAGTCGGACGCCATCACCGGCGCACCAAAAAGTTTATCAACACCCTGCACAATAGCGTTGGTCCCTTCACGTCGGATATTCGCCCCCATACGATTTAACTCTGCGATGTGCATAAAACGGTCCGGATAAACTTTGTCCGTAATGATACTGATCCCCTCGACCAAAGACATAAGTGTCATAAATTGCGCCTGCAAATCCGTCGGGAAACCCGGATACGGATAAGTGGTCACACTGACCGGCTTGAACTTCTTGGGGCTTTTGACCCGGATAAGGCCTTTGTCTTCATAAACCTCAATACCAGCTTCTTTTAATTTATCGACGAGCGCCATCAAATGAGACATTGACGCGCCTTTGATGGCGATCTGGTCATTCTTCATAGCGGCGGCAATCAAAAGGAACGTCCCGGCTTCAATACGGTCGGGAATGATCTTATAATTAACGCCTTTAAGCTTCTTAACACCGGTAATGCATAGCCGCGGACTGCCCTTTCCCTTTATCTTTGCGCCCATCGCGATCAGAAAATCCGTCAGGTCCTCAATTTCAGGTTCGCAGGCGGCAGATTCAATAATAGTTTCTCCTTTAGCCAGCGTCGCAGCCATCATGACATTCGCGGTCGCTAATACCGACGAGCCAAAAGTCCCGCCTAAATACATATGCGCACCCTTAAGCTGCCTGGCCTTAGCGATGACATAACCGCCGTCGATGGTGATCTTGGCACCTAAAGCCGCAATGCCTTTTAAGTGAAGGTCGACAGGCCTGACACCAATAATACACCCGCCGGGTAATGAGACTTTAGCCTGCCCGAGTTTGGTCAACAAGGGACCTAAGACGCAAAAACTTCCGCGCATCGTCGAGACAAGCTTATATTCAGCCACAGGATTCGGTTTTCCATTAGAGGTAATCAAGAGTTTATCTTTTCCGATATCCACGTTTTTCCCCAATGACCGAAGAAGCTTGATCATCGTCATCGTGTCGCGCAATTTGGGAACATTATCAATGACACATGGCTCATCTGTTAATAATGTCGCCGCAATGATCGGCAGCGCAGAATTTTTTGAACCGCTGACCTCAATCTCTCCCTTTAAGGGCTTTCCGCCTTCAATAACAAGTTTATCCATAGATGTCCCTTATCTTTTTCCCCTCTTGGTGTCATCCCCGCGGAAGCGGGGATCCAGACCCTGGATTCCCGTTTTCACGGGAATGACAAAGAATTAATTTTTATCTAGTCATAACCGCAATTCTATCTGTCCCGACATAATCTTTTTGGAAAACACATTGGTCATACATCTCTGACGCCTTAACCATAGCGTGAATTTTTTCCGCCTGTCCGTCGCCGATCTCAAGCAGCAGAAAACTCCCCTTGTCCAAAAGGTCCACGCTTAGAGCAATAATCTCCCGGTAGAAATCGAGTCCGTCGTCTCCGCCGTCTAACGCCATTCTTGGTTCTTTAAGAACATCCGCCGGCAACCGAGGGATTTCAAACGTCGGGATATAGGGCGGATTAGAAATAATTAGATCAAATTTACAATTCGCCTCTTGCTGCTCTTTTAAAAAATTTACCATGTCCCGTAAAATAAATCGGACCTGTTCGTGTACCCCATTGGCCCGCGCATTCGCTTCAGCCAATTCTATGGCCTCATAGGAAATATCCACCGTCGAGATAAGCGCATCAGGAATATTTTTTGCAAGCGCAATCGCCACATTTCCCGAGCCGGTGCCTAAATCCAAAATCCGTAAAGGCCTTTGGGATTTTAACGCTTGGGCCTTTTCAATGGCAACCTCGACTAAAATCTCCGTTTCCGGACGAGGAATAAGCACTCGCTCATCAACGAATAACTTTATACCCATAAAATCACTAAATCCCAATATATATTGGAGCGGTTCCCCAGAAGCCAAACGGCTTTTCATATGCAGATACTGTTTCTGCTGGATTCTCGTTAAAGGTTTTGGGTCCGCATATAAATCTACCCGTCGGCAATTTAAAACGGTTGTCAAGATCTGTTCATCTTCTGTCATTGGGCTAAAGACTCCTCATATTCAGCTTTTAAAAGGGCTTCTGTCATTTCATCCAAATCCCCGTCCATCACATTCGCCAACTGATAGGTTGTAAATCCTATTCTGTGGTCGGTGATACGCCGGTCAGGGAAATTATATGTACGAATTTTTTCGCTCCTGTCGCCGGAGCCGATCTTTAATTTACGGTCCTGCGACGCCTTGTCCAAAGAATCCTGTTTCATCTTATCCATCAAGCGAGCTCGAAGAACACGAAAGGCTTTGGCTTTATTTTTTAACTGCGAGCGCTCATCCTGGCAGACGACCACCATTCCCGTCGGGATATGCGTCAAACGAACCGCGGAATCCGTAGTATTAACGCTCTGCCCTCCCGGGCCGGACGAACGGAACACATCGATACGCACATCATTGGGGTTGATCTCGATATCTACTTCTTCCGGTTCAAAGAGAACAGCGACGGTGGCAGCGGAGGTATGAATACGGCCCGAGGCTTCCGTCGTCGGGACACGCTGGACGCGGTGCGTGCCGCTTTCCCATTTTAAATATTTCGCCGCGCCTTTGCCGCTGACGCTAAAGACAACTTCCTTAAAACCTCCGGCTTCAGACTCATGACTGCCCATGGCCTCGACCTTCCAGCCTTTTTTATCGGCGTATTTGGTATACATCCGGTACAAGTCTGCAGCAAAAAGACTGGCCTCTCCTCCGCCGGTTCCCGCACGGATCTCGACGATCAGGTCCTTATCCGCTTCCTGATTCTGGGGATTGGTCAAATATTGGAGTCTCTCAAGACACGCCAGGGACTTTAACTCCATCTCTTTGAGTTCCGACTTGGCGAGTTCTTCAAAATCAGCGTCGTGCTTTTCTTGAAGCATCTTCTTTAAGTCCTCAATCTGCGAGAGGCACCCTGCGTAATCATCAAAGGCATTGGCCGTCGGAGTAATACTGGAATATTCCTTTGCCAATTTTTGATACTGTGCCTGGTCCGCAATAATGGCCGGGTCCGCTAAAAGCTTCTCGAGCTCCAGAAAACGGTCTTTAAACTTTCTAAACTTGTCCAATGACATAAACCTGCCAGCCCTTCAAATCCCGAATACACGCCGGGCAATGGTCAAATATTGAATTATTTGTTCCCTTTGTATTTTTTCTTGAATCGTTCGATGCGGCCTGCCGTATCCACGAATTTCTTGTCGCCGGTAAAGAACGGATGGCATTTCGAACAAATTTCGACGTGAATGGCCTTTTTCGTCGAGCGCGTCTGAATGACTTCGCCGCAAGCGCATGTGATCACGGCCTCTTCGTATTTAGGGTGAATATCTTTCTTCATGAATAATTCCCTGCCTTTCTTTTGTTTATTATTTGTTAAGATTATCTAAAAAGTCCTTATTGGTTTTATATTTTCCTATCCGGTCGATCAACAGCTCCATGGCCTCGGCGGAATTAAGGTCATTGACCGCTTTACGCAATAGCCAAATCCGCTGTAAGTCATCCGAGGGGATAAGCTTCTCTTCATGACGTGTATTCGAGCGTTTAATATCAATGGCTGGATAAATCCTGCGTTGAAAGAGATTCCGGTCGAGCATGAGCTCCATATTACCAGTTCCTTTGAATTCTTCAAATATAACTTCATCCATACGGCTTCCGGTATCGACCAGCGCTGTTGCGATGACCGTTAAGCTGCCGCCTTCTTCGACGGCTCTCGCTGCACCAAAAAACCGTTTGGGCTTATGAAGGGCATTGGAGTCCACACCACCGGAGAGAATTTTTCCGCTGTGAGGAACAACCGTATTATACGCTCTCGCCAGACGGGTGATGCTGTCTAATAGAATAAAAACATCCTTGCCGTGCTCAACCAAGCGTTTGGCTTTTTCCAAGACCATCTCGGCGATCTGCACATGGCGTTCTGGCGGCTCATCAAATGTGGACGCCACAACCTCGCCTTTAACGCTGCGCTGCATGTCCGTGACCTCTTCCGGACGTTCGTCGATCAAAAGAACGATCAACACACAATCCGGATTATTGGCCATGATGGAATTGGCGACCTTCTGCAAAAGCACCGTTTTACCGCTATACGGTGGAGCGACGATCAAAGCCCTCTGCCCTTTGCCTAACGGCGTTAAAAGGTCCATGATCCTCATCGAGACTTCTTCTTTGGTCGTCTCTAGGACCACGCGGTCCTTAGGATAGACCGGCGTCAAATTATCAAAGAAGATCTTCTCTTTGCACTTTTCCGGATTTTCAAAATTAACCGCTTCGACTTTTAAAAGAGCAAAATATTTTTCCCCTTCTTTCGGAGGACGAATATGACCGCTCACGGTGTCCCCGGTCTTCAGATCAAAACGTCTGATCTGGGATGGAGAGACATAAATATCATCCGGACAAGGAAGATAATTATAATTGACGCTGCGTAAAAATCCAAATCCTTCCGGTAAAATTTCCAAAGTCCCTTCGCCGAACATTAAGCCAGCTTTTTCCGCCTGGGCCTGGAGGATCTTAAAGATCAAATCCTGTTTGCGGATACCGCTCACGCCTTGGATTCCCATGTCCTTGGCGAATTTGGAAAGCTCCGTCATTTTCATGTCCTTAAGCTTCGTGATATCGACGTAATCCGCGGGTGTTGTGATGTTGTCTTTTCTCGAAGACCCGTTCCCATTGTTTTTTTCTTCCGGCTCCATAGGCTTCTCCTCGATTAAGTCTGGTTCTATTATTTTCTTTTCTTTTGTGTCTTTTGTGACAGTTCGTCCCATATTTGCACCACCTGTTTTCTTGTTTGGTTTATTGTTCCATTATTATCTATGATAAAATTCGCCAAGCGAATCTTTGCTTTTAAAGGCATCTGCGCCTTGATCCGATTTCCCGCCTGAACCTTGGAAATCTTCAGTTGTCTAACCGCCCGGGTTATTTGTTTTTGTCGATGGGCTTTGACAACAACAGAAACATCGACTTCTTTATGTAAGCCGGATTCAAACAATAACGGCACGTCCAAAACCAAAATGCCTTGTTTGCCCCGGAGAGATTGAACCACTTTTCTGATTTCTTTTTTGACCGCCGGATGAATGATCTTCATAAGCTTGTTTAATTGCGCTCTGTCCTTAAAAACAATTCCCGATAATTTCTTGCGGTCGATCATGCCGTCTTCATTCAAAATCTTTTGTCCAAACACTTTGACGATCGGACGATAACAAGACCCTTGCGGCGTCATTTCTTGATGAGCGATCTTATCCGCATCGACGACAAATGCGCCAAGCTCAACAAACATTGCGGCAACCGTCGATTTTCCTGTTTTCAAACTCCCTGACAATCCGACAACAAACATCGATACATCCTCTGATATTGAAGAGCTGATTTGTCCCAACGGAAATCCGCTTTAAAGGCATTGGCGATGAGCCCTTTAAACGTGCTTTTATTATGAAAAACCCCAATGGCTTTCTTAATGACCTTGGCAAACGCTTCGGGCGTATACTCCGTAAAAGCAAATCCGTCGCCGTGTATCACATCGAGATCAAAAGGAATGACCGTTTCGATAAGCCCGCCGGTCCGAAAGACAATGGGCACGGTGCCGTAGCGCAAACTGATCATCTGGCTTAATCCGCACGGCTCAAAGCTCGACGGCATTAAGAAAAAATCCGCGCCGGCATAGATCCGGTGGGCCATCTTCTCGTCGAAATTGGGAAGAAAAGCCACTTTCCTAGAACGGTCCTGTGCGTATTTTTTCAGCCGCTGGTCATATTCTTTATTGCCGATCCCCTGAATGACAAGCTGGAAATCCTCGTCGACAAGCGCCTGAGTAGCCGTGAGGATCAAATCGATCCCTTTCTGATGGGACAACCGCGTTACCACGCCGAATAACGGAGCATCACTGGGCTCAAGGCCTAACGACTCCTGAAGATACCGCTTATTTAAAAGCTTTCCTTCCTCAAAATCGGCCTGAGCATATTTTTTAGTGATCAACCCATCGGTTTCCGGATGCCAATCTTTATAATCCACGCCATTGATAATTCCCTCGACCCCGCCTTTTAAACTACGCACAACGCCATCCAAGCCGCAGCCATATTCTTCAGTCTCGATCTCTTTGGCATATTGCTTGCTGACCGTCGAGACTTTGTCGCTATAGATCATCCCGGCCTTAAGAAGATTGATCATTCCGTAAAACTCAAATGCAGCGCCTAGAGAAAACAACTCTTCCCTCAACCCTAAATGCTCCCTCTTATCTCTCGGGAAAATCCCTTGAAATGACAAATTGTGGACGGTAAGAATGGTCTTGGTATTCTTAAAAAACGCATCCTCGGCATATTTTTCCTTTAAATAAACCGGAATAAGCGCGGTCTGCCAGTCGTGGCAATGAATGATATCGACATGCACGTTGAGCTTTTTAATCGTTTCCAAGACGCCTAAAGAAAAAAACTGAAATCGTTCCAGGTTATCTTTATAATCCCCGTGGATGTCGCCGTATAATCCGTCGCGGGAAAAATACTCATCCTGCTCGATCAAATATACCTTGATCTTCTTATTTAAGATCGCCATTGAGACATGTTCATCGACTTTCACGAGCTGATGGACCTCATAATCGATCTGTTTATACCGAGGCAGAAATATGACAATCTCGATCCCAAGCCTGTCGAGCGCTAGAGGCAAGGAGCCGCTGACATCCCCTAATCCGCCAGTCTTGACAAACGGCACCATTTCCGATGAGCAAAATGCGATTCTCATACTTTCTCTTCTTTCATTTCAAGCCAATTATCGCCTGTTTTCACCGTCACTTTAATCGGCACGGACAATTTTAACGGCGTTTCCATAAAATTCCTGACGAGCTTTATGACCTTGCCTTTTTCCTGGGGGTCGACGTCGAACACCAATTCGTCATGGACCGTAATGAGCATCCGGGATTTCAAATGATCGCGTTCCAATTCCTGCTGGACATTGACCATGGCCAGCTTGATCAAATCCGCGGCGGAACCCTGCACCGGCGTATTAATGGCCTGACGCTGGGCAAACTGCCGAATAGAATTATTGGGGCTATTGATCTCGGGAATATACCGACGACGGTTTAACAAGGTCGTGACAAATCCGTTCTTTTCGCAATCTTTGATCATCTTATCCATAAAGACTTTGACCTTCGGGTAGCGTAAAAAATACCGGTCGATAAAATCCTGCGCCTCGGCGTTCGAAACGCCCAAATCTCGGGCGAGCCCAAAAGAGCTCATCCCGTAAATGATCCCAAAATTGACTCGTTTAGCGGAATCGCGCATCTGTTTGGTCACTTCTTTTTCTTTCGTGTCGAATATTAAGGACGCTGTATAGCTATGGATATCCTCGTCGGTCTCAAAGGCTTTCTTAAGAGTCTCGTCGCCGGAAAGATGCGCTAAGATCCTCAGCTCGATTTGCGAATAATCCGCGGCCAATAACAGGTAATCTTCTGACGGGATAATGGCTTTACGGACTTGGCGGCCCAGTTCTGTGCGGATAGGAATATTCTGCAAATTCGGACGGCTGGAACTTAAACGCCCGGTTTCTGCTCCGGTCTGATTAAACTGCGCATGGATTCGATGCGTCTTTGCGTCCACCAAAACAGGCAGCGCGTCGATATACGTTGATTTCAGTTTAGCAATCTGACGGTATTCAAGAATACTTTTAGGAAACTCATGGCTGACGGCAAGCCGGCTTAGCACTTCCTCGTCGGTAGAATAGCCTGTCTTTGTTTTCTTAATAACGGGCAGCTTCATTTTTTCAAACATCACAAATCCAAGCTGTTTAGGAGAGTTTAAATTAAACTCCTGCCCTGCGTCCTTATAAATCTTTGCCGTCAAGGACTGCAACGTTTTATCGCACTCTTTCGAAAGGGATTTTAGAAGTTCCATGTCGAGCCGAACACCGTTTTTCTCAATTTGAAAAAGGACATAGGCCAGCGGCATCTCGATTTGATGAAATAGATCCTTCAAGGCTTTCTGTTCCAATTCCTGATTCATGGTTTTATAAAGCTGATAAACATATTTAGCGCCTTCCGTCGGACCTTGGTCCGCCGTGAGCGTGTTTTTTAAGAAATCCCAGCAAAGACTTTCCAAAGAAAACGCGCTTTGTCCCGGCTTAAGCAGATAGCCGGCCAGCATCACATCAAAAAAATTATTTTGATTAAATCGCTCCAGGTTGGACTCGCCGCTTTTTCCCTGGCCCAGCATCCCGGAACTTTCCAAGAAGGCCAATGCTTTTTTTATATCATGCGTGATTTTGAGAATTCCTTTATCATTCCATACCGGCATCAATTCTTTTGCTTCCTTAGAAGACAAATAATAGCTTTGAGAATCAATCGCGACAACCATTCCTTGGGCCTGATTGATGGCTTCGCTCTCTATTGTATCGACGAGAAAAACGAATTCGCCTTTCTTTTGGATCTTTTCCAATAATTCAGGAACAGGCACATTTCCTAAAGGCTCACTGCGTTGGACCGGCAATTCCATCAAAGGAGCAACTTCGCTCAATAATTTCTTAAACTCCAATTCCTTAAACAATTTAAAAAGCCGCTCGTTATCCGGAGACTCGACCTTGAGTTGTTTTAAATCCATTTCAAAAGGGACCTTGGTCGCAAGCACCGCCAGCTCTTTACTTAAAACAGCCATGTCTTTTTGCTCTTCGATTTTTTCCTTAACCTTTTGAGGAGTCACGATATCAATGTGCTTTAAAATATTCTCTAACGTCTTATATTCGCCGATGAGCTTGCGCGCGGTGACTTCTCCGATGCCCTTCACGCCGGGGATATTATCCGATTGGTCGCCGGCAAGCGCAATGAAATCCACGATATGCTCCGGGGAGAACCCTAATTGTTCTTCCAAAGCTTTTTGATCCAAAATAATTTCTTTCCGGGGGTTGAGGATCTTGACATTTTCATCGACCAGCTGATACATATCCTTATCTTCGCTGACAATCACCACGTCTAACTTTTTATCCGTTCCTTGTTGAGCAAGGGTCGCAATAATATCGTCCGCCTCAAATCCGCCCAGCTCAAAAACAGTCAGGTTATAGGCCTTGACCACCTCTTTGATCACCGGGATTTGCTCGATAAGCGCCGGCGGCATGGACGGCCGCTGAATCTTATACTCGGCATATTTTTCCTGACGATGCGTTTTCTTGCCAGAATCAAAACAAACCGCCACGTATTCAGGCTGATAATCCCGCAAAATCTTCTTTAAAATATTGATAAACCCGAATACGGCATTCGTCGGCTGGCCTTTGCTCGTCGCCAGATCGCGGACAGCAAAAAACGCTCGATAACATAATGCATGGGCATCGATTAAAAAAAGTCGGGGGTTGGCCATAATGTTCTAAAAATCCGAATTTCAAATCCCGAAATCCGAAACAAGAGTCTAAAACCTCAAAATTCCAAATTTCAGGCTAAAAATTACATTTTTTGTATTTTGTGCTTTCGAATTTATTTCGAATTTCGTGTTTAGGATTTCCGGTTTTGGTTATACTTATCTTTATTTGGAATTCGAAGCAGGTTCCTTAGGAATGATGGAAAGAACATCGAGGATTTGCGCATTCGCTTTTGCAAAATCCCCTTTTTCAACCAATTCTTTTACCTTGTCCAAACGTTCATTAATACTCAACTTCAGTTTCTTTGTTTCCACATCTTTGATCGCTTCAAGAATCTTGGGGTTATCCGGCGTTATTTTTAAAGCCGCCTGATATTGTTCTATGGCTTTATCATAGTCGCCCTTGTCAAAAGATTCCTGTCCCTTACGGCAAATTCCATTTGCTTGTTCAATGCGGGTATTGAAATCGAACTGCTGCTTGGCCACGAGCTCCCGGGCCAATTTTGCCGCAGCCTCTTTCAATTTCTGGGCGGCTATGCCATCGAGGACTTCCTGATATTCCGGGCGAAGCGCCAGCAATTCTTCTTTGGCCTTTTGCGTCCAGACATCGTCGGGGCTTCCCATCTCAAAACGTTTTTTAAAGAACTCAAATGCTTTTTCAAACCGGTGATTATCTTTATAAAGATAGGCCAAATTCGTGTAGGACGGCAGATAATTCTTATCCAACTGGATCGCGGCTAAATAACATTGCTCAGCTTTAACATCAGCGCCGATTTGCTCGTAAAGAACACCCAAATCATTATACGTCACCGCATTCTCTAAGCCCACGCCTAAGCTGACGGCTTTAGAGTAATACGTCAAGGCATCTGAAATATTGCCTTTTTGTTGAGCTTCATAACCCTGTAAACGATATTCCTGAGCTGTTTTTTGGATTGTATCGGCGAATGAATATGTTTGAAAAGCAACAAAAGAAATGAAAATAAGAATTGCGATAACAATACGGCTAGGGTTTCTTTCTTTGTACGTGGACATCAGCATAATATAGATTGGTTATTTTGACAAGAGAAAATATGATATCTATTAATTTATCATTATTTATAGTATTCGGGGCAATTATTTCAAAATTTTTGCGTCTGTTCCCGGCTCTGGAATGCTGGCGGAAGGTTGATTGTCTAGACTCGCCAAACAGGCGGCCACACATTCGCCTTCTTGCTCTAACGTCAGCGCTGGCTGTTGATCTTTGGGTGGTTGACAAACTCGGTCTAAAGCAAAAACATTTTCTACACTTGTTCGGAAAGATGCGTCCACGGCTATTTTTGCCTCCATTTTAAGCCGCTCGTCCTCATAAAGCCGCAAATCCCGTGTGACAGAATCAAAAAGGATCATTTGGCTGGCGTAAATCTTCCCGGACTCTAAGCGGACAGCCTTCGTTTCGATGTCGCCTAAGATTTCAGCGATAACATTGTCGGCCAAAAGCGTCACGCCGCTATCGTCTAAAAGTTTCATGAGCGCTTCTTTTTGATCAGAATGAAGTAACTCGTTTAAAGGACTTTGGACCGGAACGATCAGTAGGACTTCTTTTTTATGCGAACCTAAGGCCAGCGCGAATTGAAGGCCAGCGGATTGTCTTGCCTCGATACAAATCGTTTCCGTAACGGGAAGCAAGTCCACGATGGTTTGAATGTCTAGGATCCTCTCGATGCCGTAAATCCCCTCTTTGTTGGCGCCTTTAATATCCGGAAATTTATATTTCGGACAATCCGTGATCAAAAGAACATCGTAATCAACCTGTTTTCTATCTTCAAAAAAAATCTTTTTCCGGTTCACATTAACGCGCGTGATTTCTTTATCCGTCACGACCTCAATGGCGTTGTCCTTATAAAAATCCTTAGGCCTATAGAAAATCTCATTGATGGATTTCTGTTTTCGCGCCACCTCACACAAAAGCGCAGCGTCATAGGGATAATTTTTATCAAACGAGTAAATAGAAATTGAGCTGTCTTTATCCGTCGAGCGGATAAGCTCAGCCGCCTTAACCCCGGCAATGGAATTTCCTAAGATAACAATTTTTTTCATGGTTTCGCTAATGCTCAACCACTCCCTCGGACATTTCGTCCTCGGTTGTGATTTCTTCTAATGTTCAAACACTCCCTCGGACATTTCGTCCTCGGTTGTGATTTCTTCTAATGTTCAAACACTCCCTCGGACATTTCGTCCTCGGTTGTGATTTCTTCTAATGTTCAAACACTCCCTCGGACACCTGCCTGACGGCAGTCAGGTTTCGGCCTCGCCCGGAAGAATTTAGCACTCCTTCGAACTTTTCGTTCTCAATTGTCTTCGGTCGTAGTTTCACTGTTGCTCAACTACTTCCTCAGACGTTATGTCTTCGGTCGTAGTTTCACTTATAGTTATATTTTCATTGAGGATTTGAAGGCCTCGATACAATTTTTCATGAGCATGACGACGGTGACAGGGCCGACTCCGCCAGGGACTGGGGTAATGTACGCGGCGCGTTCTTTAGCCGTTTCAAATTCCACGTCGCCGACCATTTTATCCCCGAGTTGATTGATGCCGACATCAATGACGATCGCGCCGGGCTTGATCCACTCGCCTTTGATAAAATGAGCCTTGCCCATGGCCGCGACGACCACATCCGCCCGCCCAAGATGTTCGACGAGTTTTCCGGCCGCGCTCGTGCCGCTGTGGCAAACGGTCACGGTGGCATTTTCTTTTAACAGAAGCATGATCAATGGTTTCCCGACGATATCACTACGCCCGACAATGACCGCCTCTTTACCTTTTAAGCTCACGGGAACGGTCTTTAAATGTTCCATGACCGCGGCCGGCGTGCAGGGAATAATGCTCGTGTCCGCGACGACCATCTTGCCGATATTGCTTACGTTCATCCCTTCCACGTCCTTCGACGGGTCAAGATGATCAATGGCCTTGGGATGATCAATATGCGCCGGGACAGGCTTATGGAGCATCACGCCGTTAACATCTGCATCATTATTTAGCAACGCAATAAATTCGATCAGCTCTTCCTGCGAGATCTGCGTCGGTAACGTCTTTAATTCATACTGAATCCCGATGGCCTCCGCCGCCTTCTTCTGAGAATTCGAGTAAGCACTCGCGCCATGGTCTTCGCCGATCATGATGTTGACCATCGACGGGACTTTACCGGTCTTCTCTTTTAAGGAGGCGACCTCAGCACGCAATTTTTCCTTAAGATCTAACGCTAATTTTTTTCCATCTAAGATTTGTAGTGTCATAATTTTATTAAGTGGTCAGTGAACAGTGCTCAGAGTTCAGCAAAATTTTTGCCTGCTGACCACTGACATCTGGCCACTGAGCACTATGTCCTCTATTGATTCGCCAACACCAACGCGCTGCGAAGGCCCGCCCCAAGCATTTCCGAGGCGATGGCGACGTCGTGAATAAGATTTTTATTTCCTTCCTTCATCAAGAACGGAATAAGCTCTACGGCCTTCGCACACAAGTCACAAACTTCCTTCGGGATATCGCTCGCTATTTTATTGGCCTTTTCCTGTTCCTCGGCCGACGCTTTTCTTGCCCGCACGACCGCCAAATAAGCTTCGGAATCAAGGTCAACCAATTCCAAAAACCGCGCTTGATACTTGAGCGCCAAAGCTAAAAGGTCTTGAAGCTGTTCCTCGATCTCTTGCGGCTTGCCTTTACCTAAAGAATATTGTGTGACCATACAAATCAGTCCGCAGCCTAAGGCCGCAGACAACGCCGCGACCGAGCCTCCGCCGGGCACTGGTTCCCGACGGGAAAGCACTTCCAAATACTCATTTAACGTAAAATCTCGAAACTTTTTTGTCATAGGATTTTATGATTGAAGAAAACGGGTTGAACAACTGAGGGAATTCTTTTTCCTAAAAAGATTATACTTAAAAATTGCCGGCTTCAAAGGCATTTTTAATAATTTCTACCTCTTGAAAAATCCCAGCCGCTTTAAGCCGCACCGACACCACATCGAACCGGACTTCGTAATTATCTAGCTTATACTTATTAAGATAAAAAAACGCGGTCTTGATAATTTTTTCCTGCTTCGCCCTCGAAACGGCCTCGGCCGGAGACCCGCAATGATCCGAGCGCCTCGCCTTGACCTCGATAAAACAAATTGCCTTTTTATCCCGTGCAATGATATCAACCTCGCCGAAAGGACAGCGGAAATTCTTGGCGAGGATCTTATAACCGTCACGCTTTAGCGCGGCCTCTGCCGCATCCTCTCCAATTCTCCCGGTTTGTTGTTTAAAAATACTCATTTTTTTATCATCCCCGAGCTCTTCCCACATTGTCATCCCAAATTTCCCCTACACTGTCATCCCCGAACGCCTTAGTCGGGGATCCACAAAGTTTGAAACCCTGGATTCCCAATCATTTCTAGATAAAAAATCGAGGTAGTTGAGAATGACAACAAAAAATTAATGATTGTCCTCCCAGATTCTCCCCACATTGTCATCCCCGAATGATTTAGCCTGCCTGTCGGCAGACAGGTCGGGGATCCACAAGGTTTTAACCCTGGATTCCCAATCAATTCTAGATAAAAAATCGAGGTAGTTGAGAATGACAACAAAAAACTAAGGACTGTCATCCCCGATTCTCCCTACATTATCATACCCGCAATGCTTGCCTTTTTTGTCATCCCCGAGCTCTTCCTACATTGTCATCCCCGAATGATTTAGCCTGCCTGTCGGCAGACAGGTCGGGGATCCACAAGGTTTGAAACCCTGGATTCCCGACCTGCACTTTCGGTCTTTTTAAACTTTCTTCTTTCGTAGACGAGAAAAAACAGATCTTTTGATCTGGACCAACCGGTTCCAAATGCCAAGTTTTCTTAAGAGGCCCTCGATCAGCATTCTTACGTGATACTTATAATTGGAACGATTGATCAGAAATTCCCAATGGCTCCTGTAATACTCCAGCTTTTTCTTAAACTCTTCCGGATATTTTAATACCGTCGAGCGCCGCTCATTGGAAAAGCTGTTATACAATTCTTCATTGACCAATCCTTGTTCAAAGCAATAGTCTCCTAGCTTCGTGCCTTTGTAAGGATAAAAAATATTGACCCCGCTTGACGTCGGACGTAACCGCCGGTTAAGGCGAATCGTATCCCAAATCATTTCTTCCGTCTCTCCCGGCGTGCCGATGATATTGAGTGAATTGGTCTGCAGCCCGTATTTTCGAAATAGATCAAACGCCTGGATCATTTGTTCATTGGACATCTTGCGGTTCATCACGGTATTACGCACATAATCATTTCCCGATTCAACGCCGATAGACACCCGATAACATCCCGCGTCCTTTAAGAGGCGGACAAATTCTTCGTCGACTAAATTCGCCCTTAAAAGGCAGAAGAATCGGATGTTGATCCGTTCTTTATATTTCTCGCAGAACTCCTTACGCCATTCTTTATCTATGCCAAAAACATCGTCGACAATAGCGATCTTACTAATTGAATATTTTTTGACCACTTCTTCGATCTCACGAATACTGGACTCCGCGCTACGAAACCGCGGACGGTTGCTCGTCAGTCCATACGCCTGGGCAATGGCGTGATTGCTGCAATAGGAACACAAATATGGACAGCCTCTTGAAAAAAAGAACGGCGCATATCCCACGGCCTTGACCGTCTCGTCGAATAATGCATTGTCCCGGTCGGGAAACGGCAACCGTTCAAAATCCGTGATGAGCGGGTTTAATTTGTTCTGGATGAACCGGCCGTTGCGCTGAAAAGCCATATTCGCCACGTCTTCAAAGGATTCATGACGCGAAACTTTCTTTAAGAATTCCGCAAAGGCATCTTCGGATTCCCCGACGAAAACCGCGTCTAGCGCGTTGGTCTCTAGAACGCACTGTGGATTGATCGTCGGATGAACACCTCCGCAAACCGTGATCGTTTCAGGAGCCACTTGTTTAACTAATTCAGACAGTTCTTTGACAAAATGGAACTGGGAAGAAACCGAACTAAATCCCACCACCTGCGGATGAGCGGTTTTAACGGCCCTGGCCACGCGGTCATAATCCCCTTTGTCCCGGATCAAAAGGATCTCGGCGTCATGCCCGTTTTGTTTCGTGACGCTGACGATAGAGGCCAGCCCAAACGAAAAAACATCGTCGTGGAATCCGTTAATGTTCGTGTAGAGAAATAAAACTTTCACGCTCGAAAAACCTTTCGTGGAATTTTGCGTCTTGATATTTGCGGTTAATTGAATTGGAAGTATAGTATCCCAAAAAAAGATTCAAGACAACTATTTTGACGGTAAAAAAACTTCCTTTACCGCAGGGCACAATTTACCGTGGACTCATATATTCTTTTTTTGTCATCCCCGAATGCCTTAGTCGGGGATCCACAAGATTTGAAACCCTGGATTCCCGACCTGTCTGCCGACAGGCAGGCAGAAAATTTCGGGAATGACAGCTATATATTAAGTATCAAAAACCTTACGACCAAGGACGTAATGTCCGAGGAAGTGGTTGAGCAACTGCGAAACCAACAGGCGAAACTGAACGAGCACGAAAGGTGCGAGGGAACGACTGAGGGCATGATGCCCGAAGAAGTGGCTGAACTAACCAGTGAAGCCATGGTTGAGGCAACGGCCGAAACCACATAAAAAAGGGCCGGTTTTCACCGGCCCATACCCCCCTGAAATTTTTATTATGTTACTTATTCTGCTGTCATTCGCGCACTACCACTCTCTGTCATCCCGAAGTCTTAGCCCCTAGTTGTCATTCCCATTATTCTTTTCTTGTCATCCCCGAATGCCTTAGTCCCTAGTTGTCATTCCCTCGCTACCACTCTCTGTTATCCCGTAGTCTTAGCCCCTAGTTGTCATTCCATTTATTCTTTTTTTGTCATCCCCGAATGCTTTAGTCGGGGATCCACAAGGTTTGAAGCCCTGGATTCCCGACAGAAAATTTCGGGAATAACAACAAGAACAGAATGAGGATAACAACTATAATTAAACAACTTCTAATTTATCTTACCCCACCTTATCCATTGGAGACAATTCCACCTTCTTCTCCAAATTTTCCTTGCCCGGCTCTGCCAGCCCCAGCAACGGGAAAATGCTTGGCAGCGGCACGATGTTGATAATCACCGGCGAAAGATTATCGACGGGCACATCCTTAAATTGTTCCATCACCTTTGGATCGAACTGGAATGTGAATTTACCTTTCCCATCGCCTTTTAAATTAATATTGTTCATGTCAATACCACCAACCTCATCAGGTTTCTTAGTCACAAGCGCGTGGTCGACGGATGTTTGACTGTTGATAATTTCCAAATATTCCGATATCCTTTTGCCTGTCGGTTGAGATCCATATGGAACCTGAGTTCCACCAACCCAAGCAAGTACCTCTTCCATCTCGGGCGTCCCAGGATGATAAATAACTTCAAAATCATGAGAAGGATAATGCCCGCTATCCCGAATCCTTTGTACATCAGAAATATTTTCAGAAGAAATCAAATAATGATATTGAGAATCTAATTTGCTCTCAATCAAGCTTCTTGCTTCATCTTCCGAGATCATCGCCTTGTCCGTCCCGATCAGAGACTCGGAGATTTTGTTTCCCTGCGCGATGGTGTAGCCGGTCACGGTGACTTTGCCCGTCGGGAAGATAGAATCTTCTAACCCGTCCATTTTGACGATATCGGCAAGTCCTTTTGCGATATCCTCAACAGAAACCAAATCAAAATCATATCCTTCAATCCGCAAGCTGAGCGCAAACGGAAGAAGCTCGCTTGTCTCCGTCGACGTGTTGGCAAAAAGCCCGGCGGATTTCGACAATTTCTCAGAAACCTGCTGATACATTTTTGCAATGGAATCATCCACGGCCTTTAATGCTTCAACAGCTTCCTCTATAAGGCGAGCGTTCGAAGAACTTTTAATAACATCGACCTCGGCCTTAATTCTTTCCTTCTTGGAAATATTTAAGGCGGCTAATTTTGCCCTCACAGCCTTTCGGGATTGCGGGGTCGACTCTAATCTCCTTAAGTGACTGAACAACGCTTCTTTAATCTGATCTTGTTTCACGAAACTTTTTGCTTTCAAATAACGGCGAGCCAAAACATTGACCGCCTGAGTTTGCACGTCGACATTGATACTATTTAACCGCTTCATAAACCACGCACTCGAACCAGGGAACGTCATCATGGCCTGGTCCGCCGGAGCGCCTTGAGATTCAAAATTATCCCATGCCTGAAGGTTTCTTAACTGATCAAACGCTTCTTTCATCGCCTCAGCATCGTTAGAATACTGAATGACTCTCGAATTGGCCATTCTCATCTCTGAGGAAGGAACATTTAACGCCGCAAGCGCGTCTCGCACGGCTTGACGGGATTGAACAGTAGAGCCGTCTTTCCCTATCAAATGGTCAAAGAATCCTTGTTTGATCTTTTCTTGGAGCCTAGGATTGTTTTTGTAAAAGAAACTCAAAAGTTTAATGGCGCTTAACTGCACCTTCGGATGCGCCGCATCCGTCAATTTATGATTAATGTACCAATTTGTTATAGGTGAAATCGCCATCATCGCCTTGTCCAGCTTTGGCGCATTGTCAGGTAATTTCTCGCCTTTAACAACGTACCAGCTCCCTGGAACCTCAACTTTTTCAAAATGTCCCGGCATCCCTTGGACACGTTCATAATGAGCTGGATCATCAACCCATACTTGTGCGTCTTGACCAATATCATATCCAATGTGCCCTGAATCTGGGACATATTTATACTCCACAGGATCCTCAACCCATGTAGGCTGATCTGTACCAAGATCATGTTCAAGATGCCCTGTCGTCGCTTCGACCCACTCCCTGCTAGTCGTTGGCGCAGAATAACGAACCTCAAAATCGTATCCCGATCGATAAATTTCTAAAGCTTCCCTAAAGAGAGAATCAAAGTTAGAAGACACTCCTTTTTCTCTCAGCTTGGTGCGGATTTCATCTTCTACCGACATCGCCTTGGTCTCTGGCGCTGTCTTGTTTTCTTTTGTCGCATCGACTCTTTTTGCTGTATTATTTCCTGTTGCTGCATTGCTTTCTTTTTCTAATGTATACGGAAGCTTATACCATTCTGCAATCCCGAGATCGATATAATACTCGGTAAGATCCTTCTTATCTGTACTAAGAAGCCGTACTTCTTTGCCTTCAAAAAGCGTCTTTCCTGTCTCAATCATCTCTTCAAATTTCGCATCCTCCGCCGCAAGCCTATAGCCCGCCCATGCTGAATCAATATGTGCAGATTCATCTTGAAGAGATGCATTTGTCCCATCCACTAACGGATGCTCCTCCTCATACCGTTCAAAATAACTGTCTGCGCTAGTACTATCATATGGAATATAAATATATTTATGTACTATGTCCCACAAGACAGAACGTACAGAACTTTTCGCAAAATAAGCCTCTGCTTGTTCAGATGCCATCATCGCCTTGTCCGTCTTCGCGGCGTCGTAATATTTGAAAATATTACTTGTTTCCTCTGCCGCATTAGCGGGAGAGTCTGAGCCGTGAATACGATTGACCGTTAAGTTGGAGTCCTCGCCTTTAAAATGTTCACGGATCTGTTCTACAATGGCGCGAATTTCCTCGACGGCTTTCGGAGATTTGGTTTCAATGAATAAAGGAATAACCGGGCCACTTGTGACATAATCCAAAAGCGTCTCATAAAAATCTTTGCCCTTTTTACTGGAATAAAACTCGGCGGCCTGTTCTCTGGTTAAAGTAATTTGCGGTCCCATAGACACTTTAATATCTTCTCCATTTAGTTTCTTTTCGCTTAAATAACTCATGATAGCTTCCTGATAGGCCTTGACGGCATCAGGCTTAAGCATCGCATAGGTGTTATTACCTTTAAGGATCCCGTCTAAAAAGGCCGTGCGGAAATCTTTATTGTTAACATCCGCGACCTTAACGACTAAACCGTTAGAATAAATCTTAAGTGAAATATTCTCAAGAACCGGGCGGCCATTTTCCGTCGGGAAAAGATGAGCCATTTCATTGTAACCGGTTAAATCAAAAAGCCCTTTGTCAAAAGCACTTTCAATTTTGACTTTGCCTCTAAAAATAGGATTTAATATTTTGACTTTCCCTAGAATCGTGAGCGATTTTAAATCTTTCATACCAATGCGCTTGCCGAAAGCATTAATATAATTCTGCTGTTCACTCCAGAACCCTTCCTTATCATCCAAAGTGATTTCCGGCGGAACCGCGTTAGGCTTAGAATCCCGCAACACCCATTGCTTGGCATCAAAAGTATAATAATCACTTTGCTGAAGCAGAATGTCATAATTCTTTTTGACGGGCGTAAAAAATTCCGTACGTGGAATGCTGACAAAATACAAGAGTCGGTCTAAACGGTCTTTTCCTTTAAGCCCCAGCTCATCACTGACTTCTTCTAAAATAGCTTTTGCCTTCGGCTCAGTCAAAAAGAACTGGTTTAAATTATGCATATTCGTTCCGATAGCCCCATCGATAGGAACATATTCCTCTTTATCTGTGTCAAAGCCCTTCTGAAGCTTCTTTTCGATATAAACTGAAGAGATAACTTCCTTCAACTTTTCTTCTCCAAAATCACGCACCAACTTAACAAAAATTTTGTGCAAAAGTGACGTGTTGATATAAAAGATATTCGTATTAAACGGCTGATTGCCTTCCTTTTGGCCGCCCTGAATGAAATCTTTCTCTTGATCGACGGCTTTAGCGTCGGCAACTTCCATCTGCGCAGGGACAGGGACTTGGACGATTTTACCGTCTATTACGACGTCCACCATACGGACTCCGTCCTTGCCGCCCTTATTATCAATGGGCGTCGCCACTGTCGTAAGTTTAATGATAGGTAAATTCCTGCGGACCATGGCGCCGGCGATCACATCACTGACGCGGCTGTTGATATTATCCCCGTTATAAAAAACACGGATGTGTGTTTGCCCTTCAGGGATTTGAGCTGTGTAAGCATCCCATAAAAATAAATACCCCCAATAACCGTGCCCGCCGGGCTGACGGTAACGGAACATCGGAGTATCGCTCTTTAAAGCCAAACTTTTTAAATCTTTATTGACCCACGGAAGGTCGGCTTGTTCCCGGTAAGGAAGAATCTCCACTCCGGCGGCTTCAAACATTTGGCGATAAGTCCTTTTGACGATTCTGTCGGCATCAAGGCGGTCTAAGAGATATTCTTGATTAAACAACTTCTCATAAGATTTTTTGGATTGCCAATTGACCAACGGCTGAAGCTCGACTCCAGCGAATATTTTCTCTTTTAAAATCTCAATCAATTGAAGGAATTTCGCCTCTGCGATAGAGACAAAAACTTTTCCTTTCTTCGACGGATTCTTAATGCCCAATGACGCGACAGAAATTTCATAACCCAAATCCGTTCCTTTTGCGCCGCGAACAACTGTTATCTCTTTGTCGGCATAGCGAATAACATATCCGGTTTTCTTATCCGTGGCAGGGTCTATATATTCCTCGACCGTGATTTTTTCTCCCTTGGCGTCTTCTTTAGCTTGGGCTAAAATCATTTCTTTTAAAAACTCAATACGATCTAAACTTTCTCCAATTCCGCCGTCCATGGAATTTAAGGTCATATAAGCCTTCTTCGCGGCTTCGGCATTTTGAGGATCCTTTACCAAATCCTCATAAGACTCTTCTCCAAGCCAATTCTTTCTCTGTGTTTCATCTAAATCTGTGGCAAGAATGAAATTCTGGTCAGCCGGATGGTCATTGACATGCTTTTTGTAATCTAAAATGATTTTTATCGGTTGATTGGATTTATTATCTGTGTTGCCATATCTACGGGCAAACGCTTGTTTCCACATCTGGCCCAAATAATCCAAATCCGTATCTTTCAAATCAGGATAAAGTTTCTTGGCCTGCGCAAACTGTTCCTTCATTTCCGCATCGGTCAGCATGGCGTGGTCGACGGGCTTTTTATTATCCGTCACAAGCGCGGAGTCAGAATAGTCTTCGGGAAGCATCTCCCAAGATCCGCCCTCTATCGGCGTTCCTGCTGGAATAACTGACCCTATTGAATAATTTTGTTTCCAAATATACCCGTCAACAACTTCTCCATCATAATCACCATCTCTTGAAGGCGCGCTACTCATCATCGCCTTATCCTTCTTTCCCGCGATGTTGACCGACATATTGAAATCCTGCCCGACGATGGAACGTGCGATTTCTTTGGCGCTGGCGGTTTTCATGGCCAAGTCAGCATCTTTAAACCCACCGGAGAAATATTTCTTAGGCATAATTTGCTGGGTCTTAGGGTCATACTCTTCCTTCATATAGTTATAGACACCCTTTTTATAGGCTTCCATGTACTGCGTATAAATTTCTTCTTTGGCTTTCGGATTATTTTCATCAATGCCTGCGACTTTATTTTTATTGATATACGACGAGGAAAGGATGCTATTGCGGACTTTCTCTTTATACCACTTAGCTAAGATGAGCGAATGATAGATCTGGCGAAGTGGAGCGAAATTCTTGCCGGTGTTCACTTCCTTCTCAATGGCGGGAAGGATTATTTCTTTGATGATAGAAGAAAGTTTGTCATTCCCGCGAAGGCGGGAATCCAGTAACCCGTTTTTAGACCCTGGATCCCGGGTCTGCGCCCGGGATGACAAAGAAGAAAAAGCGGGATGACTAGAAGCAGCTTGACTGGAAGTAGATTGATT
>JADFXT010000017.1 GCA_015233405.1 Candidatus Omnitrophota bacterium
AAACCTATTGGATGAAGATCGGATGCTCGAAGACAAAGGTGGCATTGGAAGAAGTCATCAAGTGCTTGGACGCTTCCAGCTTAGAGGAGAAAAATAAGGCCAGCGTGGAAAGAAATGACGCTGCCGAGTGTGTATTTAAGCTGGACCAAGCGGCCGCGTTCGATACGGTCGATGAGCAGAATGCCTTGTGCCGGTTTGTTTTGGTCGATCAATATAATATCGCCGGCGGTGGGATCATCATGGAAGCCTTGCATGATGACCAAGAGGACTTAAGAGAGAAGCTCTTTGAGCGGAATTATCATTGGATCAAGAGCGAGATCTCCGTTGACGAGCGCGTCGTACGATATGGTCAGAAGCCGACGATGATCGTGATCACGGGAGAAAAGGATTCGCCTCGAAAAGATATTGCCCGCCATTTGGAGCAAGCCTTGTTTCAGGACGGACGGTATGTATATTTTCTGGGGATGGGAAGCGTTGTTCATGGTTTGGACGCGGACCTGGAGAACAGGCTCGACAGCCACAGCGAGCATGTTCGCCGCTTGGCTGAGATGGCGAATATCCTGCTGGATGCGGGCGTGATATTAATTGCCTCGGTCATTAAACTTTCCGTCGAGGATATTGAGATATTGCGCATGGCGCTCGGTGATGATCGCCTGGAAGTGGTTTGGGTGGGAGATAGCGTCGCGGCCGACGTTCCGTTTGCATTGAAGGTGTCTTCCAAGGAGAACACTGAAGCGGGCGTCGGGAAGATAAAGGATCACTTACAGGCAAGAAAGATCGTACACTCACAGGAACAGTATGGTTCATAAACATCAATGTGGTGTTTGTTGTAAAGAAAATGTCGAACGCATGATCGCCTTTGAGGATCAAGTTGTCTGTCATCATTTTCTAAAGAGCTCTGGCGAGAAGGAAGAACTCTATCGTTTAGCTTTTGGGCAGTGCCAGGCTTGCGGGACGCTTCAGTTGGTGGAACGAATTCCCATAGAGGCGTTGACGCCGCGATACAATTGGCTTAAGTGTAATGAGCCGGAAGATCATTTGGATAAGACCGTCGAGCTTTTAAGTCGCCTTCCGGGCATCACAAAAGATTCCAAGATCGGTGGGATCAGTTTTAAGGATGATACGACACTCTTACGGCTCAATAAATTGGGATTCAAGAATACCTGGCGGGCGGACCTTTTCAAGGAACTGGGCGCCACAGATCCTTTGGCGTGGTTTGAGTCTGTTCAGGCGAATTTTAATGAAGGAAGCGCCGAGCGTCTCCTCAAAAATCACGGGAAAGCGGACATCTTTATCGCTCGGCATATCATCGAGCATTCTTATGATCTTCATGGATTTATCAGTCTATGTAAAAAAATGGTCAAGCCCAGCGGACATTTATTTTTTGAAATCCCCGATTGTGAGCGCGCCCTGGCCAATTTTGATTATACGACCCTCTGGGAAGAGCATTTGACGTATTTTACAGGAACAACCTTTCGTTATTGTCTTGAGGCGAATGGTCTTTCCTTGGTTCATTTTGAACGCATTCCTTATTCCATCGAAGATTCTTATGTGGGGATTGTCCGGATTGCTGAGCGGCCTGTGTCAAAAACGTTAGAGGCCAGGGACCTCAATAAGGAATTGCTCTTGGGAAAGAATTTTGCTGACAATTTTCCAGCGAAGAAGGCCAGGATACAGGATTTTTTCGTCAAATGCCGGCAGCAGGGAAAGAATGTGGCGCTCTTCGGCGGCGGACATATGAGTAGCGTTTTTCTTAATGTTTTTGACCTCGGCAACAAAATTGACTTTGTCGTCGATGATAATCCAAACATGCGGGGGATGTTCATGCCTGGTTCCAGGCTTCCGGTTATGGAATCTAAAGAGATTTATGACCAAAATATCGATGTTTGTCTCCTGACGCTCAGCGCGTCCAGCGAGGACAAAGTCGTTAAGAACCACCAGAAGTTTATTGAAAAGGGCGGAAAATTTGTTTCTATTTTTCCCGGCAGCAAATGGGCTATGGAGACTTAAATGACAGATCATAAGTGGAAGAAGGTTTCCGAAGAGGTTTATTATGCTCCAGAGAAATTAGTCGCGGTCACTCAAGAGAATGTTTCGTTTCTGAAAAAAGTAGCCCAGGCCAATAAACGTCGACGTTCCCGGCTGTGTGCGCATAATGACACAGGAGATTTGACCCAAGAGATGATCATCGTTCTGGGTAAGGGCAACTATGTGCGCCCGCATAAACATTTGGATAAGTCCGAGTCGTTTCATGTCATTGAAGGATCGGCAAAATTGATCTTTTTTGATGAAAAGGGAAATTTTACTCATGCAGTAAGTCTCGGAGACCATTCTTCAGGGAAGGTTTTTTTTAATCGGATCGCCGATGCTTCATATCACTCGTTAATGGTGACCTCTGATTTTTTTGTCTTTCATGAGACAACCAAAGGTCCTTTTATTCAGGGTAATCGAACGGATACGGTCTTTGCTTCGTGGGCACCGCAAGACAATGATGAAGCAGCAGCACAGGCGTTCATGGATAAATTAAAAGAGAAAATTTAATAAGGGGAGGACAAACGTGAGAGTGCCATTTTTTGATCTAAGGGTCCTGGACCCGGATATGCGTAAAGAACTCCTGGAAGCGATCAACAAGGTTTTTGACCATGGAAAGCTTATTTTAGGCCCTGAGGTTGACGAGTTTGAGAAAAGGGTCGCCGACTTTATCGGGATGAAACATGCCATTGGGGTTGCCTCCGGCAGCAATGCGCTCTTTTTGGCTTTAAAGAGCCTTGGAATAGGGCCCGGAGACGAGGTCATTACAACGCCGCTCACGTGGATCATTACTTTGAACGCTATCGCCGAATGTGATGCGGTCCCGGTTTGCGTGGATATTTGCGATGATTTTAATATCGACCCGGAAAAAATCGAGCCGGCCATTACGAAAAAAACTAAGGCCATTCTGCCGGTCCATTTTACGGGACATATGTGTAAGATGGACAGGATCTGCTCTATTGCCAAGAAACATAATTTGTTCGTGATCGAGGATGCTGCCCAGGCTTATGGAGCTAAATATAAATCAAAAATGGCAGGGTCTTTCTCGGATGTCGCGGCTTTTAGTATGAATACGATGAAAGTTTTGTCAGCCTACGGAGAAGCCGGCGCTGTGACGACGGATAGTACGGAGCTTTACGAGAAAATAAAAATGTTGCGTTATACCGGAACAAAATCTGATCCTAAAAAGATCATCACGAATGAATGTTATTATGTGTCCCTGAACCACAAGATCGATACCATGCAGGCCGCCTTGCTATTGGTGGCGATGAAGCATCTGCCGGCCAAGATGAAACGGCGGCAAGAGATCGCCGACAAGTACACTCAAGCTCTTTCTGGATTAGTGAAGTGTCCGCAAACGGCCAGTGGGGATGTTCATGCCTATTACACTTATGCAATTCAGGCGGACGGTCGCGATCAGTTGCAGGCCTATCTTAATTCGAAAGAGATCGAGACAAAGATCTACCACGTGCCTTTGGCCAACAAGGCCCCGGTGCATGCTAAAAATATGCGCTACGAAACCCCGGTGGCGCAGAGGGTATTGGACAGATTCTTAAGTATCCCTGCCCATGAAAAAATAACTGATGAACAAGTGGATTTTGTCATTAAAACAATCCAGGAGTATTATCAATAAAAGGAGTGAAGATGAGCGATAAGTTTGTTCTACGTAAAAATTGCCGTATGTGTAACTCAACAAATTTGGAAATGGCGCTGCCTTTAGCGCCGCTGCCTATTGGCGACCGTTATGTTCCAGAGGCGCAGAAAATGGAAGTGACGGAAACATTCCCGATGGATGTCATGATCTGTAAGGATTGCGGCCATTTACAAAATAGCGGGTATGTGAAACCGGAGTTTATTTATAAGCATTATCTTTCCCGTCCGGCCACGACCAATCCCGTTCTTTCCCAAGCTTATAAGGATTATGCGGATTATCTCTTGGCGAATTTCAAAGAGTCCAATGATCCTTTCGCGGTCGAAACGGGAAGCAATGACGGCGCGTTCTCTAAATATTTTTGTGATAATGGGTTACGGTCTTTAGGCGTTGAGCCGTCGCCTAATCTGGCCAAGCAAGCCAATGAGCGGGGCATTCCGACTTTACAGGCTTATTTTTCTGAAGACCTGGCCAAAAAGATCAAGAAAGATCACGGGCCAGCGAATTTCTTTGTCGCGAACCACATGTTCGCGAACGTTGAAGACTCCACGGATTTTATCAAAGGCGTCAAGCATCTTCTTTCGCCCAAAGGCGTCCATACGATGCAAACATTTTATATGATGGATGTTTTGGAAAAAAATATGGTGGAAAATTTCACTCATGAACATTTATCCTATTTCAATATCCGGCCTTACCGAGATTTCTTGGCCCGTAACGGTATGAAATTATTCGACGTTCAGCGCATCGCGGCCAAGGGTGGCTCTATCCGATGCTTTTCAGAGCACGCCGATGGCCCTTATCCGGTGAAACCCTCGGTGCAGGAATGTATCGACCTTGAAGACCGATTGAACGCTCGGCAAGCCAAAGCATATGACAGTATCCTTAAGTTTATTAAAACCACAAAAGAACAGTTCCATAAACTTTTGGAGCCCGTTAAAGCTAAGGGAGGTTTGATCGCGGGATTTGGAACGTCTATCGGCGCGACGACCTTTGTTCACCAGTATGAACTGGGCAAGTTGCTGAATTTTTTTGTTGATGACGATCAATATCGGCATAATCTTGTGAGCCCCGTGCACCATATTCCTGTCCTTCCGACGAATACGATCTATGACCGCAAGCCGGAATATGTCGTTATTCTGGCGCCGTTGTATGCGGATAACATTATGAAAAAGAACAAGGCCTATTTGGACCAAGGGGGGAAATTCCTTCTGTTCTGGCCTGAATTTAAGATCGTCAAGGAACTTAAATAGGAGAATACGTCATGCAGGATGTTTTTAAGAATGAGGAAAATTTTATCGCTGTGGGAAAAGATTGGATGGTCCGTTTAAAAGAAGCGGCTGAACAGTCACCCAAGCAGCTGTCCCGTTTATGCATGCATTGCGCGACAAGCGATGTGGTTCAAGAAATGATCCTGGGGTTTACCAAGAAATGCCTAATTCCGCCTAATAGCAATCCCGGGAAGTCGGAATCGCTAACAGTGATCGAAGGGGAAATGCTCTTGGTCCTTTTTGATGATAGCGGCAAGGTTACCCAGCGTATTGCCATGGGGCCGGTTGGAGGAGGCGATAAGGTTTTTATGTATCGGTTATGTTCTTCGTCGTGGCACACGATGATACCTCTGACGGATTGTGTGATCGTTCATGAATGTATTGAAGGTCCGTTCGTGAAATCGGAGGTTCCGATACCGTCATGGGTTCCTAAGGACAAAGCGGAATTAGAAAGTTTTTTAAAAAGATTAACTGTGAATTAAGGCTGGTTAATATGGAAGAAACTATATTGCTCCCTCATAAAATTAAAAGTAAAGGCATCGTTTATCAGGACAAATACAAGAAGATTGAAAAAATACAGGCTGATTTTCAAGGATTTAAGAAAGAATACTTTGTTTCTGATTATGGGCGGAAAGCGGCCGTTGTGATCGTTAGAGATAACAAAATTCTATTGGTCCGGCAATATAGGCTTTTGATCAACGGGCTTTCTTATGAAATCCCCGGCGGAAAAATAAACGAGAAGGAACCTCCTGAAAAGGCCGCCATGCGCGAGTGTTTAGAAGAAACAGGGATGAAATGTTCTGGCTTAAAGCGTTTGATTGAATTTGACCCTGATTTGGAATATTCCAGAAATCATACCTATGTGTTTGTTGCGAAAGCGACCCAAGGAATGCTCAAGAAAGAAAAACGATCCGTGTGGGTGTCGATAAAAAGATGCAGGGAAATGGTGTTTAGTGGAAAGATCTCCGACAGCCTCACTGTCATCTCGGTTTTGGCGTACCTGACGAAAAATATAAAAAGGAAAGAAAGGAATCGCTCATGAAAGACAATGTGAATAAAATTTCTTGGTGGAGAACTTCGTTTGGGGAGGACGTCGTCGATAATATCGTTCGGTCTGTCCGTAATGAATGCATAAGCATGGGGTCGGTCACCGCACAGTTTGAAGGGCAGCTGGCGCAAGCCCTGGATGTCCCGTATGTCGTGACGACGACTAGCGGCAGTATGGCTCTCTTGATGGCCATGATGGCCGTAGGCATTAAGCCGGGAGATGAGGTTATCGTTCCTAATCGAACCTGGATCGCTACGGCGCACGCGCCGATGCTC
The DNA here is from genome assembly GCA_015233405.1 of Candidatus Omnitrophota bacterium. GTDB lineage: Bacteria > Omnitrophota > Gorgyraeia > Zapsychrales > Zapsychraceae > JADFXT01. The sequence continues at coordinate 6,274 of JADFXT010000017.1, forward strand.
TTGGGGGCCAAGGTGATATTGGTGGATGTTCTTGCGGACCGCAGCGTCATGGATGTTTCGCAGATCGAGGAAAAAATTACTTCTAAGACCAAGGCGATCATTCCAGTTGCGCTTAACGGCCGCGCCGTCGATATGGATGAGGTATGGAAAATAGCTAAGAAACATGGATTACACGTAGTCGAGGATGCCGCCCAGGCATTGTTTTGTCGGTATGCGGGTAATCTGTCGTCTAGACATATGGGCACGGAGTCGGAAATGGGGTGCTTTTCGTTCTCGATGGCAAAACTTCTTCCGACGGGACAAGGGGGATTTGTGGCGACAAAGCATAAAGATGTTTATGATAAGCTCAAACGTATTCGTACTCATGGTGTCGACGATGTGATCAACTGTACTTTCTTCGATATGGGATTTAATTTTAGGTTTACTGATGTTCAGTCTTCGATCGGCCAGATTCAATTGGAACGCATAAAACAGCGGATCGCTCAAATCCAGGCGATTTATGCGAAATACGAGTTAGCGCTTAAAGGGATAGGTTTTTTAAAGTTAATTCCTGTGAACGTTGCCGCAGGAGAGATCCCGATCTATGCTGAGGTGTTATGTAAAGAGAGGGAGAAGCTCATCGCGTTTCTGGCGGCGCAGGGCATACAAACGCGGCCGTTCTATCCGGATTTAAATACAGCGAAACATTTAGGGGCAACCGGCCGTTTTCCCAATGCTGAGGTCTTTGGTTCGCAAGGATTGGTTTTGCCTTGCGGCCCTGACCAACCGCTTGAGAATATTGATAGGGTTATTGAATGTCTCAAGCTTTTTGGAAAGAAGGACTAATGAACCTAGATATCCAGGTCAAAGATAATTCTTTGGCGATCGTTGATTGGCATGACGGCGGGGCGGGACAGATACATTCTTGGATCGAAAAAGCCCAGGGTTATGAGGTGGCTTGTTTTATTAATCCGACGGATGAGGCTTTAAATATCGACCCTGCCAAGATCAAAAGAGACGCCAAGCAGTTTTCTTATCCCACAGCCAACAGCTTTAAGGATAAGCCGCTGATCAATTCTTCTGACTGGGTTAAAGTCATAAAAGATTTAGGGATAAAAAATGTCCTGGTTACGACCGATGATCCCTTTGAACGTTTTGAACAGATCAATATGGCGAGAAAAGAAGGGTTAAAGTTGATTAACGCGATCCATCCGAGCGCTCTTATTATGGAAGAAGCCATTCTTCACGACAATATTATTTTGCATGCCCGATCTTTTATAGGTTATAGGGCAGAGCTGTTTCCAGGATCTATTGTCACCAGTGGCCATCTGGATCACCACAATGTCCTTAGGGACTGCGCGTCGGTAGACCCGGGAGCTGTTTGCGCCGGCAATGTTACGGTGGGCGCTTTCTCCAGGCTTCACACAGGGGCTGTGGTGAAGAATCGGATAAGGATTGGTGAAAATTCTATTGTGGGTGCAGGGGCCGTGGTCATTGAAGATGTCCCCGATAACGTGACGGTTGTGGGAGTTCCGGCAAGAATCATTAAACAGCGCCCTCCACACAAGATAGCAGGTCGATGAACGTTGATCGAACCAGGGAGAGGTCTATATGCGAATATTGTTAGTTGAACCGCCGTTCCATTCTTTCATGCATTATGACAGATGGTATTATCCGTCGTCCTTAACGCAGTTGGCAGCCGTCTTGCATGCCGCTGGCCATGAGGTGTCTATCTATGATGCGGATAAATATTTTTATAAGGACCTTTCAACTCGGGAAAGAAGCGTCTTTATCTTAAAGCAGCAGCAATATTACGACAATGTCGATAATTATGAACATTATGTGTGGAAGCATTTTTTAAAGACCTTGGCAGAGATCAACCCTGATGTTGTTGGCGTCTCGGTGTTTACCTGTAAGCTCAAATCCGCGGTGAATACGTTAAAATTGGTTCGAAAGTTCAACCCTGCCATTAAAACCTGTGTCGGCGGAGCTCACGTCACCGGCGTTCCGGAAACGTTCCTTTTAGATGAAGTCGACGGGATCTTCACGGGATACGCGGACAAGACTTTTCCTGAATGGATAGCTCAGGGATGTCCCCAAGGTATTATTCGCGGCGTATTAAAAGATATTGATATCGCAAATCTTCCGTATCCCCGGAAACAATCGCTGTTGTTTAAAGAACATTATACGCTTAAAGACATGGGCTTTATTATGACGAGCCGCGGATGTATTGGCCGTTGTACGTTTTGTTCCAATTCATTTATGTGGTCAGGAAAGCCCATCTTCAGGAAAACGGAATCTATTCGGGCTGAATTAAGAGAACTTATCGATGAGTGGCAGGTTAAGGATGTTTTAATTGCGGATTCTTCTTTTACTGATCTTCCTGCAGAAGCTATAAAGGTGGCAGCTATTTTTAAGGAGCTGGGGTTGACTTGGGCCGCCAATGCGAGCTGGATGACCATGAAAGAGGACTTGCTGTCGGAGTTTATTGATTGTGGCTGTCAAAAGATATTCGTGGGGCTTGAGAGCGGATCGGATAAACTTTTACGCTACATGAAAAAAGGCAGTAATCGGGCATTGATCCGAGAAAAGGCGAAGATGATAAACGCTTTGGGGCTCAGATGGCAACTGCATGCCATTGTTGGGTTCCCGGAAGAAGATTTAGAAGATATGCAACAGACTCTGGATTTCGCCATGGAGATCAAACCGACATCTATTTCGTTGAACTCTTTTTCTCCTCTGCCGGGCACCTTTATATACAATAACATTCCGGATATGACGCCGGACTTTGCGGCAAGCGTCAGTCAATTGAACCCAGAATATTCTTTTTCAAAACATATGGACATTGAAACATTCAAAAACATGTTTCTCAAAATGACGGAAACGTTTGATGGTTATAATAAGAATTCCGTCCATCATTTTAAGGAGTAAGGAATTATATGAAGATGCTTCTGCAGGGAAGGCCGTTATCTAATTCGATCCCGAAGAGCGTTCTTCCTTTGGGGAGAAAGATCTTAGGGATAACGAGAAAATGTTTCTTGTTGGTCGTGGCAAGTCCGTTTATTTTGCTATTGCTTGTTTTTCGTCCATTTCTTTTGATCCGCTTGGGATTGTCCGATATGGGGCGTATTGGGGGTTTTTATTATGCGGTGTGGTATTTGGCTGAGCGATCTGCTGGCCTTCATAAGAAAAGATGTTTGGATCTCTTTTTTATTATGCGGAGTACCGGCGGCGTTAGTAATTGTTTTTGGCTAAAGCTCTGGGAAAGACGTTTGAATGTCTTTCCTTTCTGGAAGATAGGTTATGTTTTATATTCTGTCTGCAGGGAAATTCCATGGCTGCAAGCCCATGTTATTAATATCCCTGATGCGGTTCCTTTTTATGGGAGAGAATATTTGGGATTAAAGACTCAGCAATGTATTTTGAATTATAAAGAGCCGTCGCTCGTTTTGACACCTGAGGAAGAATCCGCGGGTCGTGATGCCCTTAAACAGATGGGCATTCCCGAAGATAAGCCGTTTATCTGTTTTCATTCGAGGGATTCGAAGTATTTAGAAAAGACAATGCCGCAGCGAGACTGGGGATACCATGATTTTAGGGATTCTGATATTAAGAATTATATCCCCGCGGTTGAAGAAATGACTTGGCGAGGATATTACGGTGTACGAATGGGCGCTGTTGTCGCTGAGAAAGTTGAGACAGGCAACCCAGCAATAATTGATTATGCGACGAATGGGAAACGGACAGACTTTTTAGACATCTATCTTGGCGCAAGATGCTATTTCTTTATTTGTTCTGATACGGGGATATCTGTCATTCCTGAGGTTTTCAGACGTCCGATAGTATTTGTCAATTGGGTGCCTTTATTGCGAAGCCCGGCATTTTACGTTCATAATGCAATTCTTATTCCCAAGACATTTTTCTCGCGAAAAGAAAATCGGCAGCTTACATTTCAAGAAATTATTCATTCGGCCTTGGGAAGTGAAGGTCAAGGAGCAGCGTTTGCGTTGGCGGAAATAGATTTAATTGAAAATACTCCAGAAGAGATCGCTGCCGTTACTCTTGAAATGGAAGAGCGCTTGAACGGCACATGGAAAACGACTGAGGAAGATGAAGACTTGCAACGACGTTTCTGGAAACTCTATGAGCCGTATCAATTGAATAATCCGAGTTTTAGGATCGGCGCTCAATATTTGCGCGAGCATAAAGATTTATTGGATTAAAGGTGTTTTTCAAAAGGATATCGTGAAAAAGATAATTAAGAAAATTCTTAGAATGCTCCCTCCGAAAGCCTCTCAGTATATTCTGATAGAAATTGTGCCATGGGTAAAGAGGGTTTTGAAGGTTTATTATCGAGCGCGGAAATCCGTTCTTTTAAAAAAGGCTGCCGTACAGCCAAATTCCGTTTCGGCGAACTTGCGTTTGGGACGTTTATGCTTTGAGCTCAGCCAATGGGAAGAATCGGCTCAATATTACGAAAGAGTTGTTTGTTTGGAACCAAAATTGTTTGAAGCGCATATAAGGCTGGAGCTGTTATATCGGTTGGTCGGGCAGAAAGATAAACATGAACGGGATAAATTTGGCAATATTTTGTTCAATGATAGGACTTATAAGCTGGATAAAGATTCTTTGGCCAAGGTTGTTTATTGCTGCCGGCGAATGGTTCAATTGTTTCCTGAGTCTATTGAGGCCCATGTGAAATTGGGGAACGCCTTGGTTATGGCTGAAGGCGTAAGCCAGGAGGCGGTTGGCAGCTTTCATGTGGCGACAAAAATTAAATTAAAACACGCTCGGGGGCAAGGTAAGTCCGGGTTGATCTTCGTTGCCTCATTACCTCGATCCGGCAGCGGGAATATGGAAAGATATTTAAGATCTGTTCTGGATATTAAGAACGATAACGCGCAGGCGATAGCAATTACGAATTGGGGATTTCCTAACTATGTTATTTCTCCGCCGGGATATGCCGTATCGAATGCGCCTATTCCTGATGGGATCAATGTGAATCATGTCAATGCCAGTAAAGCCAATTTGATGGTCCTTAATCTTGTCATCGACAGGATGATCGTTAACGTGCGGGACCCGCGGCAGGCTTTATTGTCTTGGGTGCATTTTATGAATTATTTTAGATATGTTAATGATGTTTGGGGTGTGTTGGAAGGAGGGGTTCTTCCGGAAAATTATTTTTTAATGTCATTGCAAGAACAAATTAGTTGGCAAATCGAGAATTTTTATTTGCCGGTAACGGTTAAATGGATCGAGGGTTGGCTTAATGCAGATGAAAACCCGGAATTCTACCCTAAAATACTTTTTACGAATCTCGAGAATGTTGTGACCAACCCTGAAGCGCATTATAAAGCGATGTTTGATTTCTACAAACTTGATGGGTCCAAATTCAAATCTCCATCTCAGCCGGAGTTTAAAGAGAATTCACACATGCGCAAAGGTCGCATAGACGAGTGGAGGGAGGTCTTTACTGCAGAACAGATAAAGATCTCTTCCGAGATGATACCTGAGCGTTTAATAAAGAAATTTGGTTGGCCAAGGAGCTGACAGGTTATGTTGCCTAAAACAGCGATTATTGGTGCTACTGGTTTGATCGGTGGCGAGTTTTTAGCCCAACACAGGAAAATTCACCCCGATTGTGTTGGAACGAGTAGAGACCGAACTGCAGTGGGAATGTCTTTTTTTGATCTTTTCTACCCTGATATCTCACCTTTAAGGCTCGTTGAAACGGGGCATAGGAGTGCTATCATTGCAGCGGGAATTTCAAGGTTGCAAATTTGTCATAAAGATCCTGATTTATCGAAAAGGATTGTTGCTGGTACGGTTGAACTTATTCGTCAGTTTGTAAAAGCAGGGATTAAACCGATTTATATCTCGAGCGATGCTGTTTTTGACGGAAAGAAAGGCAATTATGATGATGAGTCTCCAACATGTCCCATCAATGTTTATGGGCAGGAAAAAGCTGAGATCGAACAGGCGATGAAAGACATTGCTAAGGAGAACTATTTAATCGCCCGTTTAAGCAAAGTGTTCACTTTAGAGAAGAGTGAGAGGAACATTTTTGATGAGATGGCATCACTCCTCATGTCCGGGCGTGTTGTTCGTGCTGCTTATGACCAGGTTTTTTCTTGTGCTCTTCTTTCAGATGCCGTTGGAGCCGTAAATCTTCTATTGGAAAAGAGCTTATCTGGTGTTTTTAACATTAGTTCCCCTGGAGCCTGGTCGCGGTATGACCTGGCAATAAAGATGGCCGATCTTTTAGGCATAGACAGAAGCAAGGTGGAGAAGATGTCTTTAGAGGATCTTAAAGAACCGTTTAAACGTCCTAAAAATACGAGCATGAAGATCACGAGATTGACACAGGAAACCAATTATCAGTTTACGCCCATTGTTCAATGTATGAAGGATGTCGCGGTGAACTGGAAAACTGCCGCAAATAAGACGTAGGATTCCCTTAGGAGGATGTTCTGACAATGTTTAAAGCTATGGTGTTGACATTTGGCCGTCATATAGATGAACTTTGCGAAGGAGGAATCCGGGTTTTCATCCGGAAGATCAAGAATTTTTGTGGCAAATTAGCCTTGAATATCTTTGCTCCATTGGCGGTTTGTTTAAATATCAATTGGCTTAAAGCCCATCTTGTCGTTGGGAATAAGCTAATGAGAAAATATGAAATAATTTGTTCTCAACCCGTTCCTGATTTTGCGTTAATGAAGAATGTCAGGGATAATATGGTCGCATATTATAAGAAATGCGTCGAGCATACCCCGAAATTGTCAGAATTCCAGGACTGGGTACAGGCTAACATTATGTTAGACTATTTGTTTTGGACTTACGGGGAGATTAAAGAATGCATTAAGATCCATGAGAGAATTACTGAAGTTCAGGCTGCTTTGGCGAAGGCTAGGCAATTAGATGAATTAAACATCATGTTTATTCCAAGGACTTATGCGTATGGTTCCATTGGCGTCTATGAGAATCTTTGCGTCTATATTAAGGCCGAATTGATGAGCGGCCGTGTTCCTAAAAAGATGATCCTTTTGGTTGATCCTAAGACGGTTGTTAATAACTTGTGTTATTTGAATTATTGGCGTCGTTATGTCACGATTGTTTCTGACCCGTTATTAATAGAATATCTTTCTCCATTAGAAAAGGGGTTGACCATTCCTACTTTTTTGTTTATGCCATATCATGATAAAAATTATGTGAGTCATCCTTCCTTAGGGCTTATACGAGAGGATTGGGAAAAAGAAAATCGTCCACCTCTTTTGGCTCTTTCCCATGAAGATTTTGATCGGGGCTGGGAGTGCTTAACAGCGCTCGGTTTGCCACAAGGGGCCTGGTTCGTCTGCCTCCACGTCAGAGAATCTGGATGGCATGATAATGGCGTTCGCACGGAGGATTTTCGTAATGCGGACATCGAAACATATTTCCCCTCAATAAAGGCTATTACGGATGCCGGCGGTTGGGTTATTCGCATGGGAGATAAGGAGATGCAGCCCTTGCCTAAGATGGTAAATGTGGTTGACTATTCGCATAGCGACAAGAAAAGTGACTGGATGGACGTTTTCTTATGCGCGGAGTGCCGATTTTTTATCGGGACATCTTCCGGATTGGCTGTTTTTGCGATGAGTTTCGGTGTCCCTGTCGTAGTGACAAATGTATTGCCTCCGGAAGGCATCTATACTTTTACCCGTAGGGATTTGTTTCTCCCCAGGCTTTGCTGGTTCAAGGATAAGGATCGTTATGCGACTTTTCAAGAATTTTTTTCTCCGCCGGTCGGCACAGCTAGTGGGCAGATATTTTATGACGCATTGAACCTGAATATCATAAAAAATACTTCGGAAGAGATCAAAGATTTGGTTGTAGAAATGCTTGGGACCCTCGCTGGGAGTTTAAGGAGCAATGAAGAGGATGAACGGCTGCAGAAACGATTTAAAGCGATAACGGCTCAGTGCGGAAAAGCTTATGGTGATGAAAATATTGTTGTGAATGCCCGGATCGGCAGAGACTTTCTTCGCCGGCATGCGGCGCTTTTATCGGAATAAACCAGAGAATGAGGTTAGGCTCAGATGCAGAATTGGATGATTAAAATGAAAAAAGTTATATTGATCCATCCGCCAACAAGGTATCTATTGATCCCTAAGTGGACAATTCCGTTGACGTTGCTTTATTTGCGATCTTACCTGATTTCTAAAGGTTATGAGGTGAGTATTCTCGATCTGGCTGATGCGGGGGAGGATTATTTGTCCAAGATACCATTGGATGCCGATGCTTATGGAGTTACGCTTTATACGCCTCAAGAACAATTGGCTAAAGACATTTCATTTTATTTAAAAGAGAAGACGAAAGCGGTTGTGGTTGCCGGAGGCCATCATGTGACGTTCCTGGATGTGCCTTTTATGAAAGAAAGCCGTTTTGATGCGGTCGTGAGGGGCGAGGGAGAAATCCCTTTTGAAAAAATTTTGGAGGGGAAGGAGTTTAAGGATGTTTTGAGCGTTACTTACCGCAATGGCAACGATATTGTACGTAATGAAATGAGGCCTTTTGTAGAAAATATAGATATTTATCCGTTCCCACGTTTGGATGGCGTCAATGTAAAGGAATATCCGGGAACATATATTCAGAAACCTCATTCGGATTATCGCGTTGCGGCCATATTGTCCCGTGGTTGCGTCGGAAAATGCGCTTTTTGTTCATCGGTTAATTTCTGGAAAAGAAAACTAAGATTTCATAGCTTTGAGTGGATCAAAAGCAATATTGAATATTTAGCGGATTATGGGGTAAGAGATTTGGAAATCTTGGATGACAATTTTATAATTCATAAGAATTTTACTGAACTGTGCCTTCTTTTTAAGGAACATAAGATGCAATATTCCTGCATGGGGATCTCGCGGCATATGAGCCCTGAAAAAAGTAAATTGTTGAAAGATACCGGCTGCTCCTATATCGCTTTGGGAATAGAATCAGGTTCAGATAGGCTTTTGAACGCTGTAGATAAATCTTCCCGAATACAGGATCATGTTAAAGCCATTAAGATTTTAAAAGAAAACGGTTTGGTCGTTAAAGGGTTATTTATGGTCGGTTTACCTGGAACGACACAGGAAGATATAGATCTAACTGTGAAATTCATCAAGGAAAATCCTCTGGATGTCTATGGCTTGACGACCTTTGTTCCTTTTCCAGGAACTCCCATACGGGAAAACTCCAAAGAATTTGGTTATGAGATCGATGAGACCATTCCATTTTCAGATTATTTGATGATGAGCAAAACCATGGATACCAAGATGGTTGTTAAGAACTCTGACGTAGTAAAGCGGCATCGGGATCAGGTGTTGGATGTAATGGGTGAAAAGTGTACGCTGTTTAATTCTATTAAAAAAGGGATGGAGTATCAAAATAAGAAAAGGAATGCGTGAAGAGTATCAAAATGAGCTGAGGCCTTATGGACAAAAACATACAATATATTGAGAAAAGGTTGGGAGCTTCCTTGGATGAGCTAAAGGAATTCCCTCGATATTTTCTTATTGAAACGATCAAAGGGTGTAATGCAAGATGTGTGATGTGTCCGCTTGGCGAGTCAAAGAGAAAAAATGGGGTTATGGATGATTGTTTATTTGAGAAAATCGTTAATGAGATAAATGAGCATAAAGAGGCCGTGCGGCAGATCGGATTGTATTTGATGGGCGAACCGTTATTAGATAAGGGGATCTTTAAGAAAATAAAAATGTTTAGACGTTTGGACGTTAAGGATATTATTCTTGCATCCAATGGGTCCTTGTTAAATGAAAAAAATAATGAAGAATTATTGGCCTCGGGATTAAACCGGATCTATATATCGATCGATGGTTTTTCAAAAGGAAGTTATGAGAGCATCCGCAAGGGGTTATCTTATGACATCTTGGTCGAGAATGTGAAATCTTTGTTAAAACAGAGGGATGAGAACAAATCGTCTTTAAGGATAAGGCTCCAATATATCCTTCAGAAAGAAAATGCCGCAGAAGTAAAGCAATGGATATCTTTTTGGCAGCAATATATCAAAGAGCAAGATGAGCTTAAGGTGATCAAGGTGACCAATTGGGGAGAGCACGTCGATATTCACGACTTTGATATTGAGCGTCGAGGGGAGCCGTGTGTTTCTCCTTTTGGTACGATGATCATCCTTTATGATGGAACGGTGCCGTTGTGTTGCGCTGATGTGGATGGCCAGATCGCCTTGGGGAGCGTCAAGGATTCTTCTATAAAGGGAATATGGCAGGGAAAGAAAGTTCAGAAGGTCCGAGAGGATTTTCTTAAAGATTCGGTGGACATCTCTTTTTGTAAGAAATGCAATGTATGGAGAGATGATAAATATTGTGAGTTATAGAATAATTATTTTGGAAATAGAACGGGATTAAAATCATGCTCAAGACATTACAAAAAATATGGCTCTTATTGAACATCGGAGAGAATAAGAAATTGTACGGATTGATCGTGGCCATTTTCTTGATGGGATTCCTGGATATGCTGGGAGTGGCTTCCATATTTCCATTTTTGAGCGTTATTTCTAACCCGGCGCTGATCCAGACAAACAGTAAGTTAAAATGGATATATGATCGATTCGGCTTTCCTAATAAAGAAAGTTTCCTAGTGGCTCTGGGGATTTCTTCATTCGTTATTTTGGTGCTCTGTACTACTTTTCGCGCTTTGACAACAAAGGCTGTGATGCTTTTTTCTTGGAAGAAGTATTTTATTATATCTAAGAGGTTATTAGCGCAATATATTCATGAGCCTTATGTTTTTTTTCTCGATCGAAACAGCTCGGAATTGGTCACCTATCTAATGTCTGAAGTGGGGAACGTGGCTAAAGGTGTGCTGATACCTGTTCTGCAGGTCTTCGCGAGAATTATCTTAACAATATTTATCCTGGCGGTATTGTTTACGGTTAATTCATCCGCAGCGATCTTAGTTATTGGGGCTATTGGCGGAGCATACACACTTATTTATATATTTGTCAGGCATAAACTTGCGGAAATAGGAAAAGGCGCGCTGAGAACCAGTAAAAAAATGTATAAAGCTTTGTATGAAGCCTTCGGCGGGATCAAGGATATTAAGTTAATGGGGAAAGAATCGTTATTTATTGATAAATATGCTGTCCCGGCCAAGGAAATGATCGCATTTCAGTCTGAAAGATTCCTGATCGGGCAATTGCCGCAATATGCTTTTGAGGCCATGGCCTTTGGCGGCATGTTGTTGATAACGATCTTTGTCGCTGTAGTGAAAAAGGACCAACAGCAGGTGGTTCCTTTGGTGGGGCTATATGCTTTGGCGGCGTATCGTCTTATGCCGGCCTTACAGCAAGTTTATCAGGATTTAACCAACATTCGTTCTTTTTTGCCTTCGTTAGAAATAATTTACAAGGATTTTATGGAATCTTCTGCTGACTATGAGAAAAGGCAGCAGCCTTCCCATCAGATTTTGCCTTTTTATCACGAAGTTCAGTTCCGGGATCTAACTTATCAATATCCTAGAGCGCAAGATCCAGTTATAGAGAACTTTAATCTTGTTGTTAAAGCAAATATGACGGTTGGTTTTGTCGGAGGATCCGGGGCCGGCAAGACGACGCTTATTGATGTCCTTTTGGGTTTGCTGCGTCCTCAGCAAGGAGCGATGGTCGTGGATGGGGTTATTATCACTGAAGAAAACCTGCGATCTTGGCAAAAGAATATCGGTTATGTCCCCCAGCATATTTACCTCTCGGATGACACCGTGACGAGGAACATTGCTTTTGGCGTGCCGGATAATGAGATCGACCATCAAGCGGTGGATCTTGCGGCGCAGTTGGCCAACATCCATGACTTTGTGGTCAAAGAACTCCCTCAAGGGTATGACACAGAGGTTGGGGAAAGGGGCATTCGTTTAAGCGGCGGCCAAAGACAGCGCATCGGCATCGCCCGGGCTGTATATCACAACCCCTGCGTATTGGTCTTTGATGAAGCGACAAGCGCTTTGGATGGCATTACAGAGGATGTTATTTTGGAATCTATCCATCGTCTGTCCCATAAAAAGACGATCATAATTGTTGCTCATCGATTAACGACGGTCAAAGAATGTGATGTGATTTATATGCTGGAACGCGGGAAAATCATCGGGCAAGGGACTTATGAAGAGCTTCTTGAGAAAAATCAGCAGTTTCGGAAAATGGCCAAAGTCAACTCTCAACAACATCAAGCAAAGGAATAACGTATGTTAAATGGCAAGAATATTCTCATCACCGGTGGCACGGGGTCATTTGGGAAAAAAATGGTTCAGATCGTTTTGACGCAATATAAGCCGAAGAAATTGGTAATTTTCAGCCGGGATGAGCTTAAACAATTTGAGATGGCTCAAAAATGGAATCCTGCTGAGTACCTGTGTCTGGAATATGTCCTAGGCGATGTGAGGGACAAGGACCGGCTGATGGGGGTTTTTGAAGGAATGGATTATATTATTCACGCGGCAGCGCTCAAACAAGTGCCGGCGGCAGAGCGCAATCCGGAGGAATATATCAAGACCAATGTCATCGGCGCGATGAATATCATTGACGCGGCTTTGCATAATAAAGTTCAGAAAGTTGTCGCGCTGTCGACGGATAAAGCTTGCAATCCGATCAACCTTTACGGCGCGACAAAATTATGCTCGGATAAGCTGTTTGTGGCTGAGAATAACGGGAATGAATCCAACCCTAATCGTACCAAATTTGCCGTGGTCCGTTATGGCAACGTTTTAGGGAGCCGGGGTTCGGTCATTCCATTCTTTAAAGAACGCGCCAAGACAGGCGTTTTGCCGATCACGGACGCGAACATGACAAGGTTTTGGATCACGCTTGATCAGGCCGTCTATTTTGTTTTGATGGCGCTCGAGCGTTCCAAGGGCGGGGAGATATTTATCCCGCGGATACCGTCAATGAAAATCACGGACCTGGCCAAAGCCATTGCGCCGAAATGTAAACTGGAGGTTGTCGGTATTCGTCCGGGAGAGAAGGTCAACGAAACGCTCTTGAGCGAAGATGAGGCGCGTAATGCGGTGTTGTTTAAGGAGTGTTTTATCGTGCAACCAAATGCTGCCATGCGTACACAGTTGACATCGGGAAAAGGGAAAGAAAAAGGAAAATTGTGCCCAGAGGATTTTCGTTACACATCGGATAGCAATGATCAATGGATGACGGTCGCGGAACTTAAAGTTTTGGTTGATAAGATCGCCGACGATTATTCCATTGAGCTATCTCGTTGGGCTATGAAAGACGTGCCGGAGTAAATTGATGAAAAAAAAGAAACTGCTTATCACTGGAATCAGCGGTCTTTTGGGTAGTAACTTAGCCTATGTCCTAAAGAACCGTTATGAGATCTTGGGCTGGTATCATGACCATCCTATATCGGTTGTAGGTGTTTCTGTCCGCCGGGTCAATGTCCTTGATAAGAACCTTCTTAAGACGTCATTGGTGGAATTTCAGCCTGACATTATCATCCATTGTGCAGCGCAGGCCAATGTGGATGCTTGTGAGGAAAACCCTCGATTAGCAGAATCGTTGAATGTTCAAGGGACAAAAAACCTTATCGAAAGTGTCGCCTCTTTGCCGATAAAGGTGATACATATTTCAACGGATTTAGTCTATAGCGGAAAGAAGGGGCGTTATAAGGAAACGGACGCTCTTCAGCCTGTGAATTATTACGGTAAGACAAAAGTAAGCGCTGAAATTATCGTTTCCAAATTTCCCAGAAGTGTTATTTTGCGCACAAATTTCTTTGGTTGGAATGTTCGGGAGGATAAACATAGTTTGGCAGAATGGGCTATTGAAGAAATAAGCCATCATCGCCCGATATTAGGTTTTAAGGACGTTTATTTTTCATCCCTTTATACGTTCGATCTGGCAGAGATCGTTCATAAAATTATTGCACGGGATCTTCAAGGTGTTTTTAATTGCGGAAGTTCTACGGCTGTTTCCAAATACAATTTTGTAAAGGCTATTGCCCGGAAAACGGGGCTGGCCACCCTTTATATTAAGCCCGTTTTCGTAGACGCTGTTGGTCTGCCAGCCAAGCGAGGCAAAAATTTATCGCTTAATGTCGCGAAGCTTTCTAAAGGGTTGGGGCTGAAATTGCCAACCATCGAAGAAACGATGAACCGTTTTATTAAAGATTACAAGAGAAGAGTTTACGACCAGGTACGGTCATGGCAGGCAAAAGTTTATTATCCCACTATGGAAACTATTCCTTATGGACGGCAAAATTTGGATGAAGATGACATTGAAGCGGTTGTTGCAGTCATGAAAACGGGGAATCTTACCCAAGGACCAAAGATCCCTGAGTTTGAGAACGCTTTATGCCAGGTTACGGATGCGTCTTTTGCCGTAGCCGTGAATTCAGCGACTTCAGGGCTTCATATCGCCTGTTTATCCGCCGGCGTTGGCCCGGGGGACGAGGTCATTACATCTGCCAATACGTTTGTCGCGTCGGCCAATTGCGCTGTTTATTGCGGAGGAAAACCTGTGTTCGCCGATATCGATCCCAGGACTTACAATATTTCCCCCGAAGAAGTTGAACGGAAGATAAGCCCGCGGACCAAAGCGGTCATCCCGGTTCATTTTGCCGGGCAGAGTTGTGATATGGAAACTATCAAGGAAATTGTCAATCGGGCGGAGAAGAAATTCGGCCACAAGATTTTTATTATTGAAGATGCCAGCCACGCGTTGGGTTCGAAATTTAAAGATACAAAAGTCGGTTCCTGCGCTTATTCAGATATGGTGGTATTAAGTTTTCATCCCGTTAAGCATATTACCACAGGGGAAGGCGGGGCTGTTTTAACAAAGGATAAGGGCCTCTTGAGGAAATTACAATTCCTTCGCTCACATGGTATCACGAGTACTTCGGAAGAATTCGAATATGAGGAGAATGCTTTTGATCCGCTCTTGAAAGGGGAGAAATCTCCGCAGCAACGGTATTGGTATTATGAACAACAACATCTAGGATTTAATTATCGGATCACCGACCTGCAGTGCGCCTTAGGGTGTTCACAAATTAAAAAACTAGACGCCTTTCGTAAACGCCGTAAAGAAATCGTTGATTTTTATAATACCGCATTCAAGAACATACAGCACATTGTCACTCCCTATGCGGCGGATGATTGCGACACCAATTTCCATCTCTATGTTCTTTTGTTTGACTTTGAAAAGATCGGTTTAACCCGTGCGCAGATGATGCAGCATTTAAGGGATAATAAAATTTATACCCAGGTTCACTATATTCCCGTTTATACTCAGCCATTTTATAGAAATACTTTTGGGAGCCGTTGGGGGGATTGTGTCGAGATGGAACGTTATTATAAGAAATGTTTATCTATCCCCTTATATCCGGCAATGACTGAGTCTGATGTCCAAACGGTTTTCCGCGCTATTCAAACGATTATGGGCTCCCCAAGGGGCGTGAAAGTATAGATAATGTTCATGAAAAGAAAAGTGTCCCTTATAATTGCCATGAAGGAGGTCTCTCGGGAATGATTCAGAAAATCTTTATTCCCCAAGTGAATGTGAATGACCAAAGCGCTACCGTTGTGCGCTGGTATGTCGCTGAATCGTCGTTCGTAAACAAAGGGGAAGCCCTTTGTTTGATCGAAACGCAGAAAGCCGCAAGTGACATTTACGCCGATAAGAGTGGATATCTGAGGATTGTTTGCCCTGAGGGGCGAGAGGTCTCCACGGGAATGGTTATTGGGTATGTTTCGGATTCTTTAGAAGAAGTTCTTTTAGAGGAAAATGACGGTTCGTTGAAAAACTCTCAGAATAACCTCGCGAGTGGCCGCAGGGCGACAGTAAAAGCGCAATTGCTGGCGAAGAAGTTTAACATTGATTTAGCTGATGTCCCTGCAGACGGAGTGGTCAAAGAGAGCGATGTATATCTGTTTTTGGAGAAAAAAGGAAGCACGCGGGAGACCTGTTCTTCCCAAGAGGGGACGGCGATGCCCGCCGGGGTCGAACAGGACTTGATCGGGAGCGTCGAGCCGTTGTCCTCGATCCAAAAGAAAGTCTGCTCTGCGGTAGAAGAGTCCTTACGCCGGAATGTGGGAAGTTACATTTCCGTCGAAGTCCGGGTGGACAAAGTCTTAGCGGTCATCAAAGAATATGTTTCTTTAAAAAGGAAAATGGTTCGCCTCAATGACGTTATTATTAAAGCGGCCGGACTGGCTCTCAAGAAATTTCCCCTGATGAACGCGTTTTATTGGAAGGGACAGATCGCGCGTTATCGGTCCATCAATATCGGCATCATCATGGATTATCAAGGAAGTTTGGTGGCGCCTGTCATCAAGGATGTCTCTGAAAAGACCGTTGAGCAGATTGCCGTCGAATCGGGGCTTTTGCAGATGAAGGCTTTAAAGAACCAGTTCGTTCCTGAGGATTTTGCCGGAGGGACTTTTACGGTTACAAATTTAAGCGGGTTGGGCGTCAAACATTTTATGCCGATCATCTACGGGTATCAGTCATCCATATTAGGGGTTTCCGCGGAGCACTTGTCTTGCGTGGAAGACGGCCCTTCGACCCCGCGGATGGGGCGCGTTATCAATTTAGAAATGACCTATGACCATCGACTTGTCAATGGTATTCAGGCAGCGGTTTTCTTAAAGGAAATCAAGAGTTTTATTGAAACCGCCGAGATTGAGAAAGAAGTTTGAGTTATGGATGATGTTCTACGACTGATTTTCAAAGAAGCTTTGGCGTTGACCGATATTGATGCCCAGCAGATCCGGGAAGATTCGTCGATCGTCACAGTCAAAGGATGGGATTCTTTGGGGCATTTAAGATTGATCGCGGCTCTTGAGAAAACATACGGCATCACCATTGACCCTTTGGAGGCCATAGATCTGGTCGATGTGACGGCGATCCAAAATCTGGTGTCGAAGAAGAAATCTCTTTAAGGAGCGAATGGATGGAAGTCCCTTTTTTGGTAGGCGAGAGGTATTATTTACGTAAATTGACCGAAGAGGACATCAACGATCGATATTTGTCCTGGATGCAGGATCCTACGGTCACGGAATTCTTGGCGCCTATTCATCAGCCCCATACTATTGAGAGTCTTAAAGAGTATTGGCGTCTGAACCAGCGCAGTAACACATATTTTTTGGCAATCATAGATCGAGAGACTGATACTCATATTGGGAATGTCCGGCTGGACATTTATGATTCCGAGAAGCGTTTTGCCGAGCTTGGAATGCTTGTCGGAGAAAAAGCATTCTGGGGAAAGTCCTGTATGTATGATGTGTATGGGATGTTGATCGAATATGGGTTCGTTCAGCTAAAACTTAAAGGGATAACTGTCGGAGCGGAGAGTTCGCATATCGCGTCTATCATTACTTTTAAGAAATTGGGATTCAAGCTGCAGACAAAGCTAGAGAACCATTATCAGAAAAACGGGAAATCCGTGGACGTTTTTAGATTTATTCTAGAAGCGAACGATTATTCTAAGTGTGGCTAAGGAAAGAATGTCTCAACAGGGTGCAGTCGCAAAATTGGGGATCGGGACGGCCCAATTTGGCATGCCTTACGGCATTGCTAATGTCCGTGGCCGCATTCCCTCGCCGGAAGTCAGGGATATCCTTGCGTTTGCGGCAGAAAACGGCATACGCCTGCTTGATACCGCCAGTGTCTACGGCGAAAGCGAATCCGTGATAGGTGACATTTTGGGGACGGGGCAGGATGCTTTTGATATCGTTTCCAAGTTCGGTTTGGGGGAGGTCCCTGTTTCGGACGTGCCCAGTCTTCTGGCGGGATCTTTCCTTCGGTTGAAAACAAATTATCTTTACGGATACTTGATACATCAGTATTCAGACTTTACGATGAATCCCTTGGTATGGAACGTTTTAAAGGATTTAAAAGACAAGGGCCAAGTCGGGAAGATCGGGTTTTCTTTATATCGAACAGAGGAGTTGGACTTCCTCATGGAGAAAAAGATCCTTCCCGATATTTTACAAGTTCCCTATAGCATCTTTGACAGAAGGTTTGAACCGTATTTTTTGCGGTTAAAGGATCTGGGCGTGGAAGTGCACGTCCGGTCGATCTTTTTACAGGGATTAATTTATCTGTCATCGGGCAAGCTGCCTCCTTATTTGAAGAATGTGGAAGCATCCTTAAACAAACTGGGAGAAATCGCCGCCGGTAATAGTTTGACGACGGGTGCGATTTGTCTAAATTATGTTCTTGGAAATCATTTTGTTGACAATGCTGTCATCGGCGTTGATGGATTGGTTCAGCTTAAAGAAAACATCGCTAATATTCGGCATATGGATCAGGTTTGCTTTCTAAACAAAGAGCTCGCGGAAGTCGAGATCCGCGACGAAAATATTTTATTGCCATATAAATGGGAGAAATGATGGGGAAGTCTCAGGCATTATATGTTAAAGCAAAGAAAATCATCCCCGGTGGAACGCAGTTGTTATCCAAACGACCCGAATTGTTTTCTTTGGGCGTTTGGCCGGCCTATTATCAGAAAGCCAAAGGGGCCGAGGTCTTGGACCTCGACGGGAACAAATATGTGGATATGAGTATCGGCGGCATCGGGGCGAATGTCCTGGGATATGCGGACCCCGATGTTAATAAGGCCGTTAAGCAGGCGATCGATGATGGTTCCAGCTCGTCGTTAAATTGTGCGGAGGAAGTTGAACTGGCCCAGGTGTTGTGCCGGATACATCCATGGGCAGAGCAGGCTCGTTTTGCCCGTTGCGGCGGGGAAGCGATGGCGGTAGCCGTCAGGATTGCCCGAGCTTTAACCAGACGAGACACAGTGGCTATTTGCGGGTACCACGGTTGGCACGATTGGTATCTGGCCGCGAATCTGGGAACAGAGAATGCCTTGGGCGAACACCTTTTGACCGGGTTAAGCCCGACGGGCGTTCCGAAAGCGTTAAAAGGGACAACGCAAGTGTTTCGTTACAATGATCTTGAAAGTTTAGAACGCTTGGTTTCCCAACACAAAGATAGCTTGGCTGCTATTATTATGGAACCGATCAGAAACGTTTATCCTCAGACAGGATTTTTGGAGGGGGTTTGTAAGCTTGCCAGAAAGAATCGATCAGTGCTTATCTTTGATGAGGTTTCTTCTGGATTTCGTATGAATGCGGGTGGTGCGCACTTGATTCTCAACGCGGAGCCGGATATTGCCGTATTTTCAAAGGCCATGGGGAATGGCTATCCGATTGCCGCTATTATTGGACGAAAGAAAGTTATGGAAGCAGCGCAAAGTTCATTTATCAGTAGCACGATGTGGACGGAACGGATAGGGCCGGTTGCGGCGTTAGCCACGATCAGGAAGTTTCAGATAAAGAATGTAGCTAAGCATTTGATGAATGCCGGAAAACGGGTTCAGGAAGGATGGGCGCAAGCGGCGGAAAAAGCGGGTTTGAAGATAAAAATATCGGGTATCTATCCGCTTAGCCATTTTGCCTTCGACGATGCTGATCAGCCCATCATGAAAGCCTACTTCATTCAAGAGATGCTAAAAGAGGGATATCTGGCGTCGAATTTGTTTTATTCGATGTTTGCCCATACGGACAAACAGGTGGAAGGATATTTGATCGCGGCGGAGAAAATATTCAAGGAAATGTCGGAGTTGCTTGCGCGGAAGAAACTGAGCTCTGCTTTAAAAGGGCAGCCGGCATCTTCCGGATTTAAGAGGTTGACATGATCTTGGCTATTGTCCAGGCACGGATGACTTCAACAAGGCTTCCAGGAAAGGTTTTAATGCCGGTTTTGGGTAAGCCGCTTATCCAGCATCTTTTGGAGCGGTTAATTTTATCAAAACGGATCGACAAGATCATCGTCGCTACGTCGCAAGCAAAGGAAAGTGATCCATTAGAGACGTTCGTTAAGAATCTTGGTTTTGAGGTTTATCGCGGTAGCGAGCAAGACGTTCTGGATAGATTTTATAAGGCGGCTTTACAGTATCGGCCCCAGACGGTCGTCCGGATCACGGGCGATTGTCCGCTTTTAGACGCGGCGGTTTGCGATGAGGTTATCCGGGTTTTTCAAAAGGACAGGTTGGATTACGCGCAGACAGGCCCTTCGTTTGCCGAGGGATTAGATTGTGAAGTGTTTTCTTTTCAGTCTTTGGAAAGAGCTTGGAAAGAGGCGCGGTTGAAATCCGAGAGAGAGCATGTGACGCTCTATTTGCGAAATCATCCGGAGTTTATCAAAAGCAAGATGTTAATTAACGGGACGGATGATAGCAAATATCGTCTGACCCTGGATGAAAAAGACGATTATTGTGTCGTTAAAGCGATCTTTGAAGGATTGCAAGGAGAAGGCAAAAAGGATTTTTCCATGAAAGAAGTTAAATCTTTCCTTGATGCCCATCCGGAGATTTATCAGGTCAACGCGCATATCATTAGGAATGAAGGGTTGCAGAGATCACTGTCTGAAGAAGGCGGGGTGGAATAATGGAAATCGGTTTAAAGATATGGGCGTCCAATAAAGGGTATGCTAAAGAGGTCAGCAATTTGATTGATCAGTGTTTCTGCGATTTTATCGAAATTTACGTTGATGAGGGTTGTAAAGAGGAAGATGCGGAATTCTGGAGAAACATAATCAAGAAAGTTTCGCTTCATGCCCCACATAGTTATGGGGGATTTAATCCTGCAAACCCTGGTTTCTTAGAAGAGAAGACAACAGCCCTTCGTAAAATAGAGGTTTTTCGTCGGGAGTTAAATCCCCTGTATATCATTTTTCACCCGGGCATCGAAGGCCAATTGACAGAGACAATCCGTCAATATAAGAAGTTTAAACAGGAGTTCCCCGCCATTTTTGATTTGGCATATATTGAGAACAAACCAAAGATAGGTTGTAATGATGAAATTTGCTTGGGGGCTTCGATGGCTGAAGTGAATGAAATACAAGAGTGCCTTGGTTTTGGGTTCTGTTTGGATATTGCTCATGTCATGTGTTATGCGGCTTGGGCCAGGCAATCTTGGGAGCCGATCCTGGACGACTTTTTGTTATTAAAGCCAAACGTGTTTCATCTTTGCGACGGGTTCATTTCTTCAGAGAAAGACAGCCATCTGCACTTGGGGGAAGGCGATTATGATTTCAAAAATGTTTTGGAGAAAATGCCTCGTGACGGCCGTGTCGTCATAGAGGCCCAGCATGATTCAACTGAACGTTTGGATGATTTTCGAAAAGATGTTGTTTTTCTAAGAAAGTGTTTGTCATGAATATTAATGGTAAAAAAATTGGAGATGGGAAGCCCTGCTATATAATCGCGGAGATGTCAGCTAACCATGGAGGTTCTTTTCAAAAGGCCCTCTCTATTGTGCGCGAAGCAGGGAAAGCCGGTGCGAATGCGGTAAAACTGCAGACATATACCGCCGACACCATGACCATCAATTGTAAAAATAAGTATTTTCGAATCGGAGGAAAATCTTTGTGGGCCGGGAAGACGCTTTATGGGCTCTACAAAAAAGCGGCAACTCCATGGGAGTGGCATGCACCGTTGCAGAAAGAAGCAAAAAAAGTTGGCTTGGATTTCTTTTCGACCCCCTTTGACGAGACTGCTGTCGATTTTCTCGCCTCATTAAGAGTCCCCGTATACAAGATCGCTTCTTTTGAGTTGGTTGACAACCTGCTTCTTGAGAAGATCGCAAAGACAAGAAAACCGATCATCCTATCGACGGGCATGGCCTCTTTGAAAGAAATACAAACTGCTTTAAGCATCTTAAAAAAGAAAAAGTCCGGCCCGATCGCTTTGCTCAAATGCATTAGTGCCTATCCTGCCAAAACGGAAGAAATGAATCTAAGAACCATCGTGGATCTAAGAAAAAAATTCGGTGTTGTCGTTGGGTTCTCTGATCATACGGTGACCAACACCTCTGGGGTTATCGCTGTCTCCTTGGGGGCCAAGATCATAGAAAAACACCTGAAGCTTAATGATAGGGACAAGACCCCGGATAGCGCTTTTTCTTTGAACCCACGGCAATTTAAGAATTTTGTTGATGAAATCAGGGCTGCAGAAAGCGCTTTAGGCCAGGAATCCTATGGCGTCACGGCACAGGAAAAATATAATATTAGGTTTCGCCGTTCGATTTTTGTTGTAAAAGATATTTCTCAAGGCCGTGAGCTGACGGAGGAAAACATTCGTATTATTCGTCCGGGGTTTGGTCTTTCTCCTTATTTTTACAAAGATATTCTAGGTAAAAAGGCCAGGAAGACCATCCTACGAGGGACACCACTGACCCGAGATATCATAGACGTATAGGAAAGGTTGTTATGGAAAAAAGAATTTTTTTTAGAAAAGCGGTGTCGGAGGATGCTGAGCTTCTTTATCAATGGAGAAATGAGGAGGCTTCTCGAGAGAATGCTTTTGATCCTTCGGAGATCCCTTGGAAAAAGCATTTGGAATGGTTTAAATCAAAGGTAAACAACCCCGCAACCTATATTTTTATTCTTAATGACGCAGGGGGATCCCCAGTTGGGCAAGTCCGTTTTGATATCGAGACCGCTGGTACGGCGGTTTCCCATGTTATTATCGATCATAAATTCAGGCAAAAAGGATATGCTGTGGAAGGATTGATGGAAACTTGCAGTTTTCTTTTGCGAGAATCTGCCGTTAAACAAATATTAGCCTATATAAAGAAATGTAACGATATATCTTATCGAACATTTAAAAAGGCTGGCTTTACAGAGATCGGGCAGACAATCATAAAATCAAACGATAGCTATATCATGCGATTTGAAAAAGTGAAAGCTCAGGATTGATCAGTCGCTGTTTTAACAAAGAATACATTAGGAAAACTTACAATGCATCAAGAAGAGGCTAAGCTCAATTTATATTCAAAAATGTTTCTCATTCGTTCTTTTGAGAAAAGGTTATTCGACCTTTTTAAGAAAGGAAAGTTGTTCGGCACGACTCACGGATGCATTGGGCAAGAGGCGGTCGCCGTTAGCGTTGTTTCCACCTTGCCTAAAGACACGATCTATTTTAGCAACCACCGTTGTCATGGTCATTTTCTTGCCTATAGCGATCGCCCGGATTTATTGTTGGCGGAATTGATGGGAAAGAAAGGAGGCGTATGTGCAGGCCGTGGGGGGAGCCAACATCTTTGCTATAAGGATTTTTTTACGAATGGCGTGCAGGGGGGGATCGTGCCTGTGGCGACAGGGATCGCCCTCGCCGAAAAACTAAAGAAATCTGGACGTACGGTTTGTGTCTTTATTGGGGATGGGACTTTGGGCCAGGGTGTTGTCTATGAGTCCATGAACATGGCGTCTTTATGGTCTTTGCCGATCTTGTTTGTTCTGGAAAATAATCAGTACGCCATGAGCACTTTCGTCAGGAACGCCGTTGCGGGATCCATCACGGCGCGAGCGGAGGCCTTCGGGATCAGGTCCTGGGATATTGTTACCTCTGATGTCTTTGCCATGTGTCAGACGGTGCAAAAGGCCTGCGATTACATTGCTGAAGAGCCACGACCTGGTTTTTTGGCTTTTGAGACCTATCGTTTCTGTGGTCATAGCAAGTCCGACGAATGCCATTATCGAACAGCCGCTGAGGTTCAAACATGGGCAGAGAAGGATGCCTTTGAGATCTTACAGACGTCGATAAAAGATAAGGGAAAGCGTGAACTTATCGAGCAGCAATGCTTAAATCGTTTGGAAGAAGTTGTCCGAGAAGTTGAGGCTATGCCGTTTGCCGATGTCTAAATGAGGGGGTGTGATGTGTATATTTCCGAAGCCATAAATAAGGTTCTATTTGAATTATTGACGACAAATCCGGAAGTCTATTTGATGGGAGAGGATATAGAATCTCCATATGGGGGAGCCTTTAAGATCACTAAGAACTTGTCGGAACAATTTAAAAGCCGCGTCATCAACACGCCTATCAGCGAATCTTCTTTGGTGGGTGTTGCGAGTGGCATGGCTATGAGAGGATTGCGACCTGTTTTAGAGATCATGTTCGGGGATTTTATGACTTTGGGAATGGATCAGCTGGTAAATCACGCATCGAAATTCCATTATATGTACAATGGTCAAGTCGATGTTCCGATGTTTATTCGGACGCCAATGGGAGGTCGACGAGGTTATGGGCCAACCCACAGTCAAACGCTTGAGAAGTTGTTGTTGGGAATCCCGGGGATCAAAGTGCTTGCTCTTAGTCAAAGACATTCTTTTCATGATATCTATATTCATGCTGTGACTAAAGAAAAATGCCCGGTCATACTTATCGAAAACAAGGCCCTGTATTCTATGCGTCAGGAGTTGCCGGAAAACGGACGGAGCGGTGATTTCTTTATTACAGAATCAGCCGGGCCGTATCCTTGTCTTACATTGTCGCTCAACAATTTTGTGAGCGCCGATGCCACGGTTGTCACTTATGGTGGAATGCTTCCATTGGTAGAAAAAGCCGCCACGCAACTATGTTTGGATGAAGAGATCTTCGTAGAAATTGTTGTTCCTTCCTTGTTAGGTGTGCCTCTAGATATCAATTGGGTCGAAGCCTCTTTGCGGAGAACGGGGAGGCTTGTCATTGTCGAAGAAGGGACTCAGTCTTTTGGCTTTGGTTCGGAAGTGGCTGCCTTGGCCTGTTCAAAGTATTTCAAGCTTTTGAAATATCCCGTAATAAGGATTGCGGCCGCCGATTCCCCTATTCCCTGCGCCAGACATTTAGAAAATCTTGTTTTGCCTAATGAAGCTAATATCTACCAAGAATTGAAATGGGGGATTCTTAATGACTCATGATATCCTTGTTCCTAGAATAAATTCCAATGACGATTCCTATATTTTAGTTGAATGGGAGTTTTCGGCCGGCGATTTTGTCAAGGAGGGGGATGTTTTATGTGTTATTGAAACGTCAAAAAGCACCTTCGAGATTCACGCGGAGGAGTCGGGGTATATTCATATTTTTGTGCATGAACATTCTAAAATAAAAGAAGGCGATGCTATTTGTAGGCTTAGTAAAGAAAAAGAGATGCCTTTGAATGAAAAGTTTGATTTGTCCCGCAATCCTTCATTGGCATCCGATAAACAGATAAAAGCGACCAAAAAAGCGATTGAAACCGCCAGAGATCTTGGCGTTGATCTTGGAAAAATGATGGGTGATGGTATTATCAGCCAGAAAGATGTTGAGGCCTTTGCCCAATCTCAAAATGTTGAAGATAAAAAACAACAGGAGGTGTCCTTCGTCACCTTTAAAATGGATAGAGACAGGATTATTAACGATGAATTCCTTAAAGAGCTCTTAAAAGATTTAGGGGATCGTCGTGAATTCGCGAGTTTGCCGTCGCAAAAGAAAATAGAGATCTATAGGGACAAGGGCGCGCTTATTGGGGAAGATGTTAAATTTGAGAGAGGTAGTTGTATCATTTCTCAATTTATGGACATAGGGGCGGGGACGGTCTTTGGGGAAAATTCAGTATTTCAGTCTAAAGCGATGAAGATAGGTCGGATGTGCCGGTTTGGCGATCAATTGCGGGTGGCGTCCACCCTATTGGACATTGGCGATCTTCTATTTACGGATAATGGGATCAAGATCGGGGAGGGTGGAGAGTGGGGGCCTGAGTCGATCTTAAAGATCGGGGATTCCTGTTTTATTGGGGAAGAGTGTATGATCAATACCAGTAGAACTGTTACTATCGGCAACGAAGTTTGTTTAGCTTATGGGGCAAAAATCTTCACACATAATTTCTGGCAACCAGTCCTTGACGGATATGCCGCTTTATTTAACCCTGTAAAAATCAACGATGGCTCGGTGATCGGCGTCAATGTGGTTATTATGCCAGGCGTGGAAGTTGGGGCAGGAAGCAGTGTCTTGACAAATTCTTTGTTGGCGACGAACGTTCCTTCAGGCAGTGTTTACGCCGGTATCCCGGCCATGATGATAAAACCAGCAGGCTCCTATCCTATAAATCTTTCTTATGATGAGCGGGAAAAAATGATTTATAAGATTTTTGAAAGCTTGGCTGAAGATTTAAGTTTTAAAGGAGACGATGCGCAGGTTTTACAAGAGAAGGAAGGTGTGAAGCTGATTTGGCGGAATGAAAACACCGTTTTTGTTTATAGACGACGTTTAAAATCAGGTGATGATTTGGGGGCAGGGGCGTTTAAGCGTTGGGTGCTTTTAACTTTTGAGAATGTTCTTGAGGACCTGAAAGACGCTATAACGGTGTTCGATTTGAGTAAGAAGGAAGTCAATGGCAAGCAAGACGAATACAGCGATGAGTTACGAGAGGCGCTTAGAAAACGTGGGATACGTTTTAAGCCTATTTTATGGAGATATAAAAGGAGAGCCCAATGGATAGATTTGCCGATGCCTTTAAAATTCGAGAAGTAGTTATCATTGTTGCCCATGCCGACGATGAATCCTTGGGATGCGGAGGGTATATGCCTATCCTTAAGGCGCAAGGCAAGCGAGTTAAGATCGTCGTCGCTTCAGATGGGATCGTAAAGGCTCGAGGTAAAGATCAGGAAAATCGGATCTCAGTCCATGCGGCATGTAAAACCCTCGGCGTGGATCAAAAAGATGTCTTTTTCTTGGATCTGGAGGACCAGAAATTTGAGAAATATTATTACGCTGACATCGTTAATAAGTTAAAGTCCCTTAAGATGGACCCGGATTTGCTTATCACTCATGGGGGATCTGATCTTAATAATGACCATCGATTTTTAAATCAATGTGTGCTGATATATGGGAGATCCGTTTCTCGGCAAATTAATATTTTGGGGTGCGAGATCCCCAATTCGACGGAATGGTCAGGGAAACGTTTTGATGCCAGGTTTTATGTGGATATTGATAAAACCTTGAGGCTGAAACAAAAAGCATTTTCTTGTTACAAAAACGAGGTTCGCTCTTTTCCTCACCCCTGGTCGATGAAAGGATTAGAAGTTCTGGCGTTGCAAAGAGGCATGGAGGTTGGGCTGAAGCATGCGGAGGCGTATGAAATTATTCGATGGTTCGCTTAAAGATTTAGGAAAAATGAGATCGACCATGCGTAGAAAAATATTATATATTGAAGATCTCACCGTATTTTCATATTTATATTTTATTCTTCCTTTTCTTGCTAAGGATCTTAACTTTTCCAAGCGTTTTTACTATTTTAATGGCACTAAACCAGCGATCTTTGTTTTATTTTTGACGGCATGGATGTTTAAGTCAGAAGCGGAAGAAGTTCATTTTGACGTAGGCAAGGTTCTTGATAAAGATAACAAATTGATGTGGTTTCAATCCATGTTTGATGCCCAAAAAGTCCTTGATCTTATTGGAGATAATGCTGATTTTCAGGTTTTTATTAAGAAATATGGATCAGGGAACAGTTTAAAGAATTTTCTTTTGAAGCGGGTGCTTTTTAGCGGTTCTATTAGAGAAGATGCTGCTGGTTTATATAAATTTATTATTTATTACTTTGTTATTGCTTCCCGAGAGGGATTAGGAGTGACTTTTAAAAAGAAAGAAGGTGAGGGCAAAGAGATTTTCTTTTTTGTGGGAAATCGGCCATGGATTTCTCAGATCAATCAGATTGTCGCTCCTTGTCAAATAGAGGTGATACCCATTAAGCTTTTTTGTTTTGATGCGAGAAGATTTTTGAGTAAGAACGACAATTTGAAAAATTTTGTAAAGAAAGTGTTTTATTATAAACAGATCCTAAAATCCGTTTTTCACGGGGAGAGCTCTTTACTTTTTTTTATAAAAGATTTATTTAAAAAAAGAGATATTTCAAATGAAGAACATCGGTTTTTCCGCATAGCTGTCGATTGTTATGGAGAAGTTAATTTGGACAATCCAGAAATGTTTTCAGTCTTATTTTTCTATCAACAGTCCAATCTTTCCGGCTCGGATATTTTGGCGTGTTTTAGCGTTTCTTGTTTTGGCATAAAACATAAAGAATTGCAGATGTTAACCCGACAGGGCATAGCATGTATTGCCGTAAATAGGCTGGCAGCGTTGACTGGGGATGTCCCTGTTTTTGAAAGTAAAAAGAAAACGCCTGAGGGCCGAATAGAAAAGAAAAAGAATACAAAAAATAATTTTAATGAAACATGGATGGAATCCAATTTCAATAGCTATCAGAAACAGGTTAATGAATGGCTGGAGTTCTTTCAAGAGAACAATATTAAAGTCCATGTCACCTGGTTTAAGCTATTTGACGACCATTATGCTGTGTTAGACGCTATAAGACAAAATGGAGGTGTAGGGGTTGTTTATCAGCGTTCTTTTGAAAATTTTGTAACGCCGCTGACTGTTTGTTCTGCGGATATTGTCTTTGGTTTTTCAAAAGGACAGGCGCATATCGGACGAGATAAGACTTCTATCGTCCCGTACTATGTCATTACCGGATATCTTGGAGACCACCGTTTTGGGCTTGTAAGAGAAAACGCTGCGAAATTAAGGCAATCTATTCAATCTAAAGGTGCTGAACGAATTTTGACGTACTTTGATGAGAATACCTTGTTAGATGATAAGCGATGGGATTTAATTCATGAAACCACAATGAAAAGTTATCAATACTTGCTTAATAAGATTTTAAGCGTCCCCTGGCTTGGGATCGTTATCAAGCCTAAAGTTCCTATGACATTGCGTCAGCGATTAGGCCCATTGGCAGATCTTTTGAAGGAAGCGGAGAAAACCGGTCGTTGCATCGTTTTTAACGAATACAGTCAGACTCCGGGTATTGCTGCTTTGATGGGGGACGTGGCAGTTCATGGCCATTATTTTGCTGGAACAGCAGGCGTGGAATCGGCCTTAACAGGGACGCCGACACTGTTCATGGATCTTGATGGTACCCCTACAAGCCCATTAGATAAATTAGGCGACCGGGTTATTTTTAGGGATTGGGATTCTTTATGGAAAATGTGTTTGGACCACTGGAAAACTCCTCAAGGAGTTCCTGGTTTTGGTGATTGGACCGGTGTTTTGGATGAGGTAGATCCTTTTAGAGACGGTCGCGCCGCGGAGAGAATGGGGACGTATCTTCAATGGCTGTTGGACGGATTTAAAGAAGGGTTACCCAGAGAAAGAGTTTTGATGAACGCCGCTGAACGTTACACTAAACAATGGGGAAAAGATAAAATTATTTCTATAAATTGCTCCCCTTAAAGAGCATCAGACTCACTGGTTACAGATTGATGATAAAAGGAGAATGATCATGAGCTTGAGAAAAAGAATACAGAACAAACAGCTAACTATAGGTTCGTGGTTGACTATAGGCCATCCTGCCGTCGCTGAGATCATGTCGAAAGCCGGTTTTGATTGGCTTGCTATTGACATGGAACATTCTCCTTTAACGGTTTCCCAATGTCAGGAACTTATCCGTGTTATTGACCTTTGCGGAGTCGTTCCCCTGGTACGTGTCGGGGCCAATGAACCTCTTTTGATCAAGCGGGCCATGGATGCTGGGGCACACGGCGTTATTGTTCCTATGGTTAATTCAGCAGCCGAGGCTCAAGCAGCTGTGACCGCTGTGAAATACCCTCCTCAGGGAAAACGCGGAGTGGGTTTGGCGCGTGCTCAAGGGTACGGAACCGCTTTTCAAACATATCAGAGTTGGAATAAGAAAGAAAGCATTGTGATCGTCCAAATCGAGGATATACGGGCTGTAGAGAATCTTGAAAAGATATTTTCAGTCGACGGAGTGGATGCTTTTATGGTTGGGCCGTATGATCTTTCAGCATCTTTGGGTATTTCTGGCCAGTTTGGTCATCCTAAAATGTTATCTGCCATGGCAAAGATAAAAGAAATGGCCAAAAAGACAGGGGTGCCGGCCGGTTATCATGTGGTTTCTTCGGATCCGCGATTGGTTAAGAAAAAAATTAAAGAAGGATATACTTTTGTCGCTTTTGGTGTGGATTTCCTGTTCTTGGGCAATAATTGCCGAGAGGGATTAAAATGTTTGAAGAAATAAAAAAGTGGAAGGTTTGATGCAAAAAGTTAGTATTGTTTCTAAATCAACAGCGGAGAAATTCTTTCAGAAAAAATATTCTTCTGGCAGTAAATGGTTTTGTCTTCTGGATGATTATTTGTGGATAGCCGAAATGGAGCGGAAATATAAAGGCTTTGTAACTTTGGGCAGGGTCGGAGAATATTTCTCAAAGACCATGGTTGAGATCAAACAGGATGTTTTAAAGGGGTGGGCGGATTTAAATAAGACGCATGATGAGTTTTATTGGTGGGGAGGGCAGGTGGCCTCCAAGTCAACTACTGCGACGCCCTTGATGACAAATATCGTTTATCTGTTCTGTGCACGGAAAATTGCGGAAGAAACGAAAGGCGAAATTGTCTTTATTGTTCAAAGCCCCGCTTTAGCGGAAATTCTCAGCAGGATATTAAAAAAACAGGATCGTCAATTAACAAATTACTGTCAGCTAAGTGGATTTGCCCGATTGCAACGGTTTGTTGTTAATAATCTTCGTTTAGCGGCGAAAATTGCTCTGTTCATGATTCGCTGTTTGAAATTGATTATAGCCGCGCAAGGCGTGAAGAAGATGGATTTGAAACAAAATCTCAGCGAGCCAAACAAATCTGTCCTCATTAGGACTTGGGTTACGGAAAGCAACTTTGATAATGAAGGGCGTTTTTCTGAACGGATTTTTGGTGTCTTACCTGAGAGGTTGAAAGACAAAGGGTGTCATGTTTTTGTCCTTCCAATGTTTTTTAATATTCAAAGACCTATGTATCGGATTTATCGTTATTTGAGAAATCAGGAATTTTTTATTATTATTCCCGAACATTATTTAAAGATTTTTGATTATTTCTATGTTGCCTGGGGTGCGATCAAGGTTTCAAAAACAAAAATTAGCCGGTTCTTTATAAACGGGATTGATGTCTCCTCGTTGGTTAGTGAAATCTTGGAAGCTCAAGGATTTGAAATGTCTTTATGCTCGCTTAATTTATCGGCATATCTTTTAAATCGGTTAAAACAAAAGGGATTATTGTTTGAAAAGATCATTTATCCTTATGAAGGCAATGCGCCTGAAAACCAGTTCCTGCTCGCCGCGCGAAAATATTTTCCGGAAAGTGAGATCACAGGTTACCAGCACACAGGGTTTTCCCATAATCAATATGCCTACCATTTCGCTTCCGGTGAGGCGACTTTTCATCCTTTGCCCGACAAAATAGTATGCAGCGGCAGAATATATGCCAAACTTTTTAAAGAAGCCGGCGTGCCGGAAGAGATGATTTTTCAGGGGCCTAATCTTAGATTTGATAAAGTGTATTTAAGGCAGTCGTCTGGAAATTTGGTGAAAGAAAATATTTTTCTTGTTCCCTTGAGTTTTAGCTATGCGTTAGCGTATGATGTTTTCTTGAAATTAAGAGATGCCCTTGAGGAAGTAAAAGATTATAAAGTGTACATCCGTTCGCATCCTTTATTGGATTTGGTGGTATTGGA
Source organism: Candidatus Omnitrophota bacterium (assembly GCA_015233405.1). Taxonomy (GTDB): domain Bacteria; phylum Omnitrophota; class Gorgyraeia; order Zapsychrales; family Zapsychraceae; genus JADFXT01. The sequence goes on from JADFXT010000017.1 coordinate 37,627, forward strand.
AAAATTCTTAACTAAGATCCATTTTGAGAATTATGAATTCGCTCAAGGCGGGATTTGGCAAGACTGGCTCTTAAAGGCCAAGGCGGTTATCACCACCGGCGCTTCCATTACCACAACAGAGGCCGTCGCCGCTGGAGTACCTGTCATTCGGGTTGAGCCGGATAATGTGATCCATTATGATCATTTTCATTTGGACGATTACCCTTTTCCGCCGGTGAATTCCTGGGAAGCCATTCGGAAGCAGTTGGCCTATATTAACGATCTGTCCCGGGAAGATAAAATAGTCTTTGAATGTTTTGGCCAAAGAACGATGGAAGAATATTTTACAAAACCTGATCTGCGCAATATGACTGTTTTTTTAAATTAGAAAGGTCAAGCTTTGAAAGAATCAGATATCCGCAGCCGCGAAGCCCTGGAAATATACCTGAAATTAGTTCAGGAAGACTGTGAAAAATATTTTTCTGATAAGGCTTCTTTTGCCCGTGTTCCTTGTTCCGCGTGTCAAGGGGTAGGCATTCATGCCCGATTTACTAAAAATGGCTTTGAGTACGGAGTTTGCAAAGATTGCGGAACGCTGTATGTTCGTAATAGGCCTTCGGCAGAGGCATTGCTAAAGTTTTACGCCGAGTCTCGATCAACGAGTTATTGGGTTAACTGTTTTTTCATGCCGTTTATTGATGCGCGAAGAGAAAAGATCTTTAAGCCCCGCGTGGAGGCCGTCGCCAAGATGTTCGGCCAGGACCCTTCCTGGGTTATCGGCGATGTGGGGGCAGGTTTTGGAATCTTCCTTGAGGAATTAAGAGGCGTTTGGCCCAAGAGCCGGTTTGTTGCCATTGAACCTTCCCAAGAGCAAGCGCAAATTTGCCGGGCCAAGGGATTAGCCGTCGAGTGTTGTTTTATGGAAGATTTGGAGGGTTACAAAGAAGAATTTGATTTTTTGACGGCTTTTGAGCTCTTTGAGCATTTGCTTGATCCTTCCGAGTTTATAACATCCATCAGAAATATTTTAAAACCCGGCGGATATCTTTATCTGACAACTTTAAACGGAGAGGGATTTGATATCCAGGTCCTTTGGGAAAAGGCCAAATCGGTTTCTCCGCCGCATCATTTGAATTTCTTTAATCCGGGATCATTAAAACAATTCTTAGAGAAAAATGGTTTTGAAATCGTTCTTCTAGAGACGCCGGGACAACTTGATTGGGATATTGTGGAAGGGATGGTTGTTAAAGAAAATATTGAGGCCGGACGCTTCTGGGATCTATTAGCAAAGAAAGCTTCGGGTGCCGTTAAGAAGGAGTTCCAAGACTGGCTTAGCCGGTCCCTTTTAAGTTCTCATATGAAAGTGATTGCTCGAAAAATATCATAAAGGCAAAAGGTGAAAAAATGACTACTGACAAGAAGTTGAAAGTTGGCATCGCCGGTTACGGTATTGTTGGAAAAAGGCGCCGCCAGTACATTGACAGCCATCCGAATCTCGTTACTGTCGGTGTTTGTGACCAGATTCTTAGTTCTTCTTCAGGCTTCCTACCGGATGGTGTGAAGTGTTTTTCTCATTACCGCCAGCTTTTGAACGAACCTTTGGATGTTTTATTTGTAAGCCTGCCTAATTATTTGGCACCTGAAGTGACGATCGCCGGATTGGATAAAGGGCTCCATGTTTTTTGTGAGAAACCACCCGGTAGGAATGTTGAGGATATTCAAAAGGTCCTGGCGGCAAAGAGAAAATATCCCAAATCATGTTTGAAATACGGGTTCAATCATCGTTACCATCAGTCTGTTCGGGAAGCGTTGCGTATCACTAAGTCTGGCGAGTTGGGAGAAATCATCAACATGCGCGGAGTTTACGGTAAGAGTCGGGTTGTTCCATTCGATGGAAATTGGCGATCACAGCGCAAATATGCCGGTGGAGGTATTCTTTTGGATCAGGGGATCCATATGGTAGATTTGATGCGATTGTTTTGCGGGGATTTTGTCGAAGTAAAAAGTTTTGTCTCCAACGGTTTTTGGAAGCATGATGTCGAGGATAACGCCTACGCGTTGATGAAGGATAAGAAGGGAAGAATCGCGTTCTTACATTCAAGCGCGACTCAGTGGCAACACCGGTTTTCTTTGGATATTCATCTTTCCAAAGGATATTTGGGATTGCAGGGGATCCTCTCCGGTACGAAAAGTTACGGGGAAGAAAGACTTGTTATTGGGCGGAGAAGCCCATTAAGCACAGGCACAGAGAAAGAAGAGATCATCACTTATGTGGACGACAATTCCTGGCGGGATGAAATTCACGAATTTGCTGACGCGGTTATTCATCATAGAAAAATCGTTTCAGGGACCGCCAAGGATGCTTTTGAAACTATGAAACTGGTTTATCAGATTTATCAAGCCGACCCGCAATGGAGAAAGAGGTTTCATCTATGAAAGTCTCCGCAATTATTCCAGCCCGAATGGCTTCCAGCCGTTTCCCAGGGAAACCTTTGAAGTCAATTCTAGGATTGCCGATGGTTGAGCATGTGCGGAGGAGGGTTTTACTCTCCAGGTCTATTGACGAAGTGATTGTCGCAACCTGTGATCAGGAAATTTTTGAGGCTATTAAACGATTTGGCGGGAAAGCTGTTATGACTGCGGAAACCCATCAAAGCTGTGTGGATCGTGTGGCTGAAGCAGCAAAGAATCTTGATGCGGATATTATCCTTAACGTTCAGGGGGATATGCCTCTTTTAAACCCAGGGTCTTTGGATCAGCTCGTTGCCCCTTTTCTTAATGACGATCAGGTCCTGTTTACAGATATGATCGGACCTTTGACTATTGAAGAAGAATTCTATAGTCCGAATGTCGTCAAGGTCGTTGTGGACCTTAAATGGGACGCTCTTTTTTATTCGCGAGAACCGATCCCTTCGCTTAAGAAAGTTTCCCCCAAAGAAAAAGTTTCGCGTTACAAGCAATTCGGCATTAATGCTTACCGTCGGGATTCTTTGGAGCTGTTTACTCGTTGGGAAAGGACCCCGTTGGAAAGAGCTGAATCCATAGACATGCTCAGGATCCTTGAACATGGGGTTCATATTCGAACGGTGGTTTCTTTGGATTCCGTTGTTGGAGTGGATACTCCAGAAGATCTAATCCGCGTTGAAGATATTATGCGGCTGGATCCTGTATATTTAAATTATCGGAAAGAATGATGGACGATATCAGTGTAGAAAAGGAGTTCGCGATCGCTTGAATTTTAAAATGAAAAGTTCTAAGGAGGTATTCGGATGAATATGAAAAGAAAATTTTTCAATTATGTCACAGACATTGTCATAAAGATGTTCCGACTTAACACGGCAACAAAGTTTCTTTGTAGTTTTCTCGAGAAAATCGACCCTGTTTATGTAGTGGAAAATCGCGGTATTAAATATTTCCTTTCCTGCCCCAATGATCTCGTCCGATGGCGCGCGGAAACATATTTCACCAAGGAGCCAGAGACAATAGAATGGGTGGATACCTTTAACCCTGGAGATGTCTTGTTCGACATTGGGGCCAATGTTGGGTTGTATTCCATTTATGCGGCTAAAAAGGGAATAGATGTAGTTTCTTTTGAGCCTGAATCTCAGAATTTTGCGCTACTTAACAAGAATATCTATTTAAATAAATGCTCTAATAAGGTCACGTGCTTGAACGTGGCAATATCGGACCAAAATTTATGTGATTATTTGTACCTTCCTCAATTCCAAGCCGGTGGGGCAATCAATTGTTTCGGCAGTCCATTGGATGAACAAGGCAAGTTTTTTGCCCCGGTCTTTAATCAAGGAGTTATGTCGTATACGTTGGATTTCTTTTTGCTCCAGAGTAAATTTTTTCCTACGCATATTAAGATTGACGTTGATGGCATAGAGCCTAAGGTCATAAATGGCGCAGAGAATACATTAAAGGACCCAAGGTTAAAGTCCTTATCCATAGAATTAAATGATGAGCTTCTTGAGCACTTGGAAGTTGTCAAGAAAATCCAGTTAATGGGGTTTACATTCAAACATAAGAAACATTCGGTTTTGGTTGATTTTGGTAAGGACTTCAAGATATTTAATTATGTTTTTACTCGGACGTAGATATGACAAGACAAACTATGGATCGATATTTGTCCCTCGTCAAAGAGGCCGCATTGTTGGCTGGCCAGGTCCTTTTAAAAAGAAATAACCCGTGCAGGTCCGTAAAGACTGATACTTTGCATGACATAAAGATCTCTGCGGACACAGTCTCCGAGCGCTTGATCATAGATTTTTTAGCCCGGAAGACGAATTTTTCAATCCTTTCCGAAGAGGCGGGGATGATAGAAGGCGCTAATAAAGATTTTTGTTGGATCGTCGATCCTTTGGACGGCAGCCTCAATTATTTTCGTGGGATTCCGATGTGCTGTGTTTCTATCGGTCTTTGGAAAAGAGGAGCACCGCTACTTGGCGTTGTTTATGATTTTAACCGTTTAGAAATGTTTTCCGGCATCGTCGGCCAAGGAGCCAAACTCAATGGCCGCAAGATAACCGTTAGTTCTGTCAGGGAAAAACAAAAAGCTATCTTGGCGACGGGTTTCCCTGCTCAGACGCAGTATTCCAAGAAAAGTGTTTCGAACATGGTGCAAACCATTCAATCCTATAAAAAAGTGCGTTGGTTCGGCTCCGCCGCTTTATCGGTTTGTTATGTTGCCTGCGGCAGGGTTGATGGGTATCACGAAAAGAACATCTTTATATGGGACGTTGCTGGCGCCATTCCCGTCGTCAAGGCGGCTGGTGGAAAAGTGTGTACGAAAGAAACGGAAAAAGAATACTGTCTTGATGTCACTATTGACAATGGGTCGTTAAAATAAAGGATTAGAAAATGAAAGTTTTTATCGCGTCTTCTTCATTTGCCGAACACGATAAAGAGCCTTTAAGGATGATTGAGGCCGCAGGATTGACGTGTGTTTTTAATCCGTTAGGAAAGAGATTGCAACCACTAGAAATCGTCACCTATGGTAAAGACTGCCAGGGGATCATTGCGGGGCTCGAGCAATATACGGACGCCGTTCTGGAGGCGTTGCCACAGCTTCGGTGTATCAGCCGATGCGGTGTTGGTGTTGATAATATTTCTCTTAAGAAAGCTAAAGAGTTAAAGATCGAAGTCAGGAACACCCCTGACGTCGTCATTCAGCCGGTTGCGGAGCTGACGGTTGCCATGATCTTTGATCTGTTAAAGAATTTGACTGTTCAAGCGACGCTGATGAGAACAAAGCGATGGGAGCGTAAAATTGGCGGGCTTTTGATGGGGAAAAAGGTCGGGGTCCTGGGATTGGGGCGGATAGGAAAGAGGGTCGCGGAAATTCTGCGATCGCTTAAGGCTGATGTGTATGGATTTGATATTGCTGCGGATGAAAGATGGGCAAAAGAAAAGGGGATAACGCATGTCTCTCTGGAAGAACTTTTGCGTTGTTCTGATATTGTGACCATTCATTTGAGTAACAATGGCAACGGGCGTTTTGAATTAGGGGATAAGGAAATAGCTTTGATGAAAGACGGGGCGATGGTGATCAATACCTCGAGAGGGGATTTTATAAATGAGGAGGCGTTGGCGGATGCCTTAAAACGTGGGAAGTTGGCTGGCGCAGCGTTGGATGTCTATAAAACCGAGCCTTATACCGGAATTTTGTGTGATTTAGAGAATGTTATTTTAACCCCGCACATCGCTACATTCACCGTGGAATCCCGTAGGCAGATGGAAATTGAAGCTTCGCAGAATATCATCAATACTCTAGTCCTGAGATAATATGTTTTCAAAAACGGTAACAGTTTTAATGACAGTTTATAACGGTGGGAATTTTCTTAAGCCCGCCGTTAAAAGTGTTTTGGACCAAACATACAAAGATTTCGAGTTTTTGATCATCAACGATTGCAGCAAAGACGATTCGCTCGCTGTTATTGAATCTTTTCATGACGCCAGGATACGGGTTCTTAATAACAAAGAAAATTTGGGCCAAACGCGGTCATTGAATCTCGGTTTTCAACTTGCCAAAAGCGAATATGTCGCCCGCATAGATGCGGATGACATGGCCTTCCCTCATTGGCTTCAAAGCCAGGTGAATTTTCTTCAAAAACACGGCGAGTCTGATGTTTTAAGCGCGGGGCTGGTGACTTTTCATGAAAAGGGGTTGGGTAAGGTTTATTGGTCTCCATTTTCCAGAGAGGATATGCTATTAAGAGCTATTATTAATTCGCCGATCAACCATGGCGGGGCTTTTATGAAGAGAGAGACGATCCTGCGCTGTGGTGGATACAACAATAATTATAAGATAGCCGCGGACTACGGTGTCTGGGTAAGTCTTTTACGGGAAAATGCGCGGATAATGAGCAATTCTGACATCGTGATGGCTATCCGGAGACACGCAGAATCTGCCAGCGAGAAAAATAAATTGACGCAAGCCCTTCAGGAAGTGAGCGATATCGTCCGTAAGCATATCAATTTTATTTCTACCGCTGAGTTGACCCCGCAGGAAAGTTTGTTGATGTGCCGCGCCCATTATGATGAAGGGGGGCTTAACGATGAAAATTTTCGTCGGGCCGTAAAAATTCATAAAAAGGTCTATGCCGGGTTAAGAGACGATTTGGGGCTTGATAAAAAGAGGGTGCAGTTCTGGTACATTAAGCAAGCTCGAACGTTTTTCCTTCGCCGTGTTTATTTTTTTATCCTTCAGCAGAATAAGTTGCAGGTCAGGGCTGTTTCACTAGAGTGTCTTAGGATTTTGGAGTTTAATATTAATTTTGCCATATTATATGGCTGTTCTTTTTTGCCTCAACAGGTTTTGACCATTCTTTTGGACTTTTACTATCGTCTTCATACTTTAAAGGCAAAATTTCTGGTTAAAAGAAATTATATCCCGGCAGTTTAGAGAGGAACCATGAATGAGAGAAATTAAGAATTACAAAAACACGTTGAGTTTCATCGCTTTAACATTGATCGGGATGGTTTGCCTGGGGTATTTTCTATTTTGTCGGGTATTCGCGGAAATCCATATGTGGCTTCCTTTTTTTAGCTTTCCTATCTTTGTCGGTGAGATCTTAATGGCGATTAGTTTTGTTTTCTACTTGTTTGCGGCCGATCTTAGAACTTTCAAGTCCTTGCATTGGTGGATCGTCGCTTTTTATGTTTTTGTTTTGTTGAAGGCTTTGTTCGGATATTATCTGTGGGGGCCGTTGGCTTTTCGCCATGCAGCTCTTTTTTATTACACCATTTTTATTGTTTTTGGGTATACGTTTTATAGAAAAGAGTTCTTTCGTCAAGAAATCAAAGTAACTCTATCCGTCCTTCTTATCCTACTCATCCGTTTTTTTTCCCCAATGTGGGCTTTCAGCATCGGCATTTTCACTTTTATATTTATTAACGCAATAAGGAAAGGAAAAATCCGCGTTTTTTTGTACGGCTTACTATTCCTAGTTTTTCCTTATTCGAATATGATAATGGCCGCAAGAACAGTGCTTTTAGGCCATTTGGCAGCCTTGGTCTTTTTGATTATCGTAGCCATGGCGTGGATGAAAACTAAGAAGTACTTTAAAATAGCCGGCTCAGGCGCGTTGATCCTTTTTGTCCTGCTGATTATGATGAAATTCTCGTCCGTTAATGCATTTAGTTCTATTTTTAATTTTAAAGAAACCGTGCGGCTTTTCGCCGAAGCAGACAGCAACATCAATGCAAAGAAATCAGCTTTTGTTCCCTCCCCATTGAAGTCCCGCATTTATAATCCCCAGAAAGAATCGGCCCGGGATCTAATCGAAGCTCGCCAAGTTAAAGTGGACAGGGATCTTGATGTAACGGTCCCAACTGACGGGGGTATTGCTCATACGGAGGTTGTTCCTGCTTCGCAGGGTCTTAAAATCGCAACTGGGAGAAATGTTCAAGTGGCTTACGTGAATTCGGTCTTCCGTCTTCTGATATGGCGGGACATGGGGAAAGAACTGATTGCCAAGAAGCAGATCTTTGGTTTTGATTTTGGCTGGCCGCTACGTTCTCCTAGTCTTGAAATCTTAAATTGGGCAAAGAGCGAATGGTCAAGAGACGGTTGGATAGAAGCCCACAATTCTTATTTCGATATGATTTATCGCGCGGGTATTGTGGGACTTGTCTTTATCGTTTTTCTATTGGGCCTTTTATGTTTTGCCATCAGAGAAAGTATGATCCTACGATCTGTCCCCGGCATCCTTTTATGCGCAGTTCTTCTGGCTTGGTTTGTGGGGGCCAATTTTCTGCTGATCTTTGAACTTCCATACACGGCCATCCCCATTTGGACGTTATTGGGCCTGACGTTGGGGTTCCTTAAAGATAAAAGGACCTGTGCGTGAAAATTCTGCTCATCCATAATAGTTATTATTATCAGGGCGGGGAGGATGAGGTTGTTGAATCTGAAAAAAGAATGCTTAAAGAGCGCGGGCATATCGTGATAGAATATCGTCGCTCAAACAAAGAAATAGAAGCGTATAGTTTCTTCCGGAAGATAAGGTTCTTTTGGAAGGAAGCGGTTTGGTCAAAGGAAGTTTATGAAGAAATAAAAGCCATTATCCGGCGGGAAAATCCGGATGTCGCGCATATTCATAACACATTCTTGATGGTAACTCCTTCCGTATACGATGCCTGTTATGACGAAAGGCTTCCGGTCGTTCAAACCCTCCATAATTTTCGTTTCCTGTGCCCCAACGCTATTTTTTATCGGCAAGGTCAAATATGCGAAAAATGTGTCCTGTCCGGCAAGTGTTTTGGCGTCATCTATAAATGCTGGAAAGGTTCAGCAGTAAAAACTTTTTTTCTTGTCAGGATCCTCGAGCATATGCGGTGCCGCAAGATCCTAGAAAATAAAGTGGCACGGTTTATTTGCTTGAACAGGTTTGCCGAAAAGAAATTTGTAGAATATGGGTTGCCTCGGGAGAAAATATCTATAAAGCCGAACTTTCTTGATAAAGCGCCGGAACCCACCCCTGCGTCTGGCGGATATGCGATTTATGTCGGGGCATTAAGGGAATATAAGGGTGTTAACACTCTTGTAAACGCTTGGGGTAAAGTCGGCAAGGGCGCTCGTTTAAAAATTGTCGGAGATGGCCCTCTTAAAGAAGAGCTTGTGAAGTCTTCAGCCGAGGGTGTGGAGTTTTTGGGACAGAAAACTTTGGCCGAGACCATTGATTTAATAAAGAAAGCGGCGTTCCTAGTTTTGCCGTCGATATGCTATGAAACTTTTCCGCGAGTGATCGTGGAGGCCTATGCCTGCGGGGTCCCTGTTATCACAAGCCGGTTGGGCGGGCTGCCGGAGTTAGTCGAGGAAGGCAAGACGGGTTTTTTATTTCGACCCGGCGACGCAGATGCCCTGGCGGAAAAGATCAGAGTTTTTTTTGATAACCCAGAAGTTGCAAGACGGATGGGAGAGACGGCCCGTAAGGTTTATGATGAGAAGTATATTGCCGAAGAGAATTACCGGATTTTAATGGATGTTTATCAGCAAGCGATTGAAGCTAAAAACAAAGAGCTGGATGGGGTTAAAGGGAGGGCCGGATGTTAAGCAACAAGAAAGATAGCGTTGTGAGTAGTTTTATTCGAAGGATTTGGCACTGGAGGCTTGAAGTTGTTGCCATTGCTTTGAGTTGTTGGGGATTTTATTTACGGTCGTTGTGCCTTTTTAAACGTGAATTATGGGGAGATGAACTTTATTCTTTGAAATGTATAACCGGCCCGATCAAACCGTTATTGTGGGTATTGAACCCTAATGGCGAGCAGATCTGTTTTCCCGGATATTATTATATG
>JADFXT010000018.1 GCA_015233405.1 Candidatus Omnitrophota bacterium
AGTATGACCGGCATGCCGTCATGGCTCGGTTTAAGTAGGTAATTTGCCGCTGTGGTGATGATCGTATAGGCCTTGACCCCGTCGTGTTCATCCCATAACCCAGACATCGCAAACGGTTCTTCGTTTTTTAGATAAATCCGATTGAGTAAAAGCAAATCGTCCGCACATGGATGCACTTTAATATTGCCGCAAAACACACCGAGAAAAAAATTTCAAATTTCTTTCAGCCATGTCATGAACTTTCCGTATAACATCTGCCGTTCTTCTGAATTCATATAATCCATCAGCGCTGTCGCGGCCAAGACCCTGAGCGCCCCTTGACATCGGCCGACCACCCAAACATTTCTCGGTTTGACCTCATCGCCGCGGTCGACCGAAATCGCGAAAACAACATTGTCTTTATCGAATTTACCGTTCACCGATTGCAAGGAAAAAGAGACCAATAAGCCATTCCTGATAAAAAGCGGCCTCGCTTGACCTATTTCGTAAGTCATGTTGGAGTTTCTGTTCATAAACATGGCCAAGCCGTCCTTGATATCCATAAAACGGTATTTCGCAAAATCTTTTTGCGTTCCGTATTTATGAAAACTTGGATCGATTAAATATATTTCTGAGTCCGACTTTCTAATGAGAGCAAGAATATAATGCGACGATGTTCCCGTCGAGAAAAAGGTCGGTTCTTCGGTTTGGGCAAATTTGATCACATAATCATCTTTCAGGATTGGATAAATTCGATCATAGACATACTGAGTTAATTTCGCGCAAAGTCCATAGTGGCCTTGTTCTAATTGGACATAACCTTGCTGGTTATACTGGTGAATATGATGAAGGGTCCATGTCTTTTGATGATAATCAACTGTCAACGTCACATCTGGCCTGGACATGGCCTGAATGCCGTCATATTCGAGATCCGACAAAATTTTCATGATCTCAGCATAATGCGGCAGGGCGGATTGAGCCGGGATGATCGCGGATGGCGCTAACGGTTCCTTTAAAGTCTGGCTGGCAAAACAGCAAATCGTCGTCATCAAGACCAAGACAACGGCGGGCCCAACGGATTGTCGGAGCGGAGGACTCATAGTGTTTTTGGTGGATCATTTTATGACTTATTATATCCATTGCCTAAAAAATGAGATAAGTGAATTTAACAATTTTCTTAGATCTTTTGAAGCCAATATTTGATTTCATTGTCTTCGATAATCCCTTCAATCATTTTCCCGCCAGATTCTTTTCAATTTCTCTGAGCAAAGTCCCCGGAAAACCTTTAATGATCAAATGTTGATTAACGGGAAGAAATGGCTTAAGCTCATGCGAAAAATCGCGCCCCCGTTTGTTAATCGCGGTCAAAAGTTTTGTTTTCAGTGTTTTGTCTTTGGCGAAAATTTCCTTAAACGCCATTCGGCCACGCATTATGAAATACAGATCATAAAAATCCCGCGGCTTGCCGCGCGTGAGACATGCCTGCACCTTTTCGCCGACGAGCAAAGCCTCATCTAAATGGATAAGCGTATATGCCGGAGTAAAATCGGATTGGATCAGCGCAGCCGTCCCTTTGATCTTTCTTTCTTTTCGTAATGAGACTTCAATCTGGATCCGGCTTTTATAATCGCCGGTTCGAAAATCAAAAATCGCCCGATATCCTCCCGATGTTGCTTTCGACTCCTCAATTCCCGCTTCAATCCCGGATTGCTCAATTTTCGAAAGAGCGTCCTGCATGATTTCTTCAATATCTTTTATCTTCAAATGAAAACCGGTGAAATCCAGATCCTCGGAAAAACGCGGACTTTGCCAAACAATACGCAGGGCAGTCCCGCCTTTGAATAGAAGTCCCTCCGATCCTTTCTCTTGATAAAGCTGGGAAAGGAAAAGGTGCTGGAAATATTCTCGGACGATATTATCGGACGTCGTCTGATACCGGTCAGAAAGCTGTAGGATTATTTTTTTCTCAATCATAGGACCTCTCGGATAAGTTTAAGAAGACTGGAACGGTTATAAAGAGCGGCATATCCCATGACGGTTTTTTTGTTTAAACGACGAGTATCCAGCCGATCATTAAGCTTCCTTAGTTTAAGATCTACAAAATAATGATAATCGACAAACGCCTTTTCCGGCTCCGCAATGAGGACCGTAACTCCGTCAATTTTTTCTGCCCGGTATCCGCGATACGCTTGTTTTTTGATGTGGGCGTAGGCAAAGCTTATATGATTCACTGTGAATTCGCGGGTGATCTTTGTTGTCGCTGAGGTCATTGTATAAACGGATTCTGGAATGAGGCCATACCGGGCCATGGCGTATTCGAAAGAGATATAGCTGGGAGCATAAAGACGGTTGGCGATCATTCCGTCCGTCGGCGGGTCGATCCGCAATGAGTATAAACCATTGCGCACTTTCACAAACAGATCTTGGGAATGGCCTTTAATGAACTCTTGCGCTGCCGTTAATGACACAGAGAAAATCCGCTGGAATTCGACGGGGGAAAACAGCCGCATCCCTTTCTCTTTCAAGATATTCTGGACATCGATCGATTTCAATTTTCGTTTCATATAGACCTAAAAGTGAAATGGCATCCATATCCAGTATACTGGCTTCCTCCTTAAATTCAAGGCTTTTCTTCCATCGGATTGCACAAAATGGCTTTCCGTTTTCGCGCTATATCGGCCTAAAACGGCTACTTTCATTTTGCGATGACAGGCGCGCAATCGACGTCCTTAAATGAGGGTCAGCATCATTTATACACGTCGGCCATGGCGGCGTCGACGATGCGGCCGTTGAGCCATAACCCTTCGGCTGCGACCGCCGGCAGATCGATTGGGCCCGTGGATTTCCCGGAGCGGCGGGACGGATAAAACACATCGGCCAGATAGCGGTCCCATTCGTCGCTATGGTAGGTTTTCACGACGATCTCCTTGGTATGCGCCAGTTCGTTCTCGACCCATTGTTTCGAGCGCTGTCCATCCAGCGTCGCTGGCTCGGGGGCATTGATCCCTTTCAACCGTAATCGGTGTTCGGACCAGCAGCTGAATCCCTGGTCCACGACAACGAGTAACGTGTCACCGTCGACGACGCGGCGCAGGACGGCCCGGAACGTGAATAGGTCCGACGCCAACGCATCCGACGCCTTCAGCCGGTAACCCTGGCCGGTCTTTTCACTGACATACACATATTTATTGTTCAAAACCCCCTTTGCCGGCGGCGCTTCGCGGCGTGATCGAAACCCAAGGTCCACAAACCACGGCACATCGAAATTGCCGATGTCATCGGCGGCCAGCAACCGGTACGTATAAAGCCTTCCGCGGACAGGCGGTTTCATTTTGTCCACGTCCGACGGAGATACGGGATGCGGTTTCAATATCAGCCGCAGTCGGTCGGCCGGGATATGCTCTGTTTCAATCCGCTTCATCCACCGGAAACGTTTCTTCGCGTCCGGTTCGACGAGGAGAAAACGGTAATGCGACCATCGCAGGTCAGGGTATATTTTCAGGCAGGTTTTCACGTCGGGAAAATAGCGGAAAAATTGTTCGCATTGCTGCAGTGTGCGGTCATGCACGCCGAGATCTTGACTCAGGTGAAGATAAAATGGACCGATTTTCCCGGCCGGCAATTCCGGGCCGTTCAGGTAAGCATTGATTTTGCCGCCAATCGTCCAGTATGTGCGGATTTTATGGTGTTCGAGCAGAAGCTGCGCCCGCCGCACGCTGCCCGTCATTTCCCGACGGATCGAGTCGACGAGATGGAGATAGGAAGAATTTTTTAGGAGAGCTGCAGGAGTCATCGCGCACAGCGGCCGTTATTTGATTTCATTGTCTTCGACAATCACTTCAATTTTCGCGATCCCTTGAGGAAACGGCTGCGGCGTCTCATTGTTCATTTTATAAACGCCTTCGTCATAATCAAACGCCACCGCGTAACACCTAAACGCCGTTTTTCCGTTGAACTTCACGACAAAACCGCCATCGGGCATCGGGGCCTCCTTGGTTTACGCAAATGGGCTGACACACGCGCAATGCGATCTCCTTACGTCTATGGAATTAAATGGATGTCACCGGAATTTTAAAACAAAACAAATCCCAAACTCATATCATAATTTTATTTTTTTTGCTTTGCAAATTGCTTCATTAATTCGGGTTACGGTCTGTGTCCGGGGATTTCGTGACTCATCGCCGAAAAAAATTCAGATAAGATCCAGGCGCTGCGACCAAGTTCCGTCTTACACTCATCGCAAACAGATTCTCGGGAGGAAATGAAAATTTTAATGTCGTTTTCCATGATAAATTTTCCTATGTCTCTTTCTTCAAGTTGTCAAGTTGAGACTTGACCCCTATCTCTATCTTTCGGGCGTGAAGGCGGATGTGACGCTGATCACTTGTCCCGGCGGCGGTAATATTGACGCGACGGGAACTTGGCCGAAACCCAACGCGGGATTGAGAATTAACGCGGCGGTCAAAAACGAGCAGATCAGTTTATGGCAAGATTTGATGAATGAGGAATTGATTTTGTTGGCGGTGAACATTTTTAAACTCCTATTTTTTAGCCTACACAAGATACCGCGTCCCCTCGTCCAGAAACAGGACGCCGGAAACCGCGCTCTTCCTCCGTGGCTGAAAAAATAGGAAAAGGCAGGATGAATTTAAATTAAACCGTGCTTCCCTGGCAAAAAAAGTATGCAATATGTTTAATGAAAAAGCAATTTATTTTTATTAACTGTCAAATCAACAACCTTTGCCTTCACGCTGCGAGGAATTTCCGACGGAAGAACATTCCTAATAGCCCGCTGCTGAGAAGCAAGACTGTAGCTGGTTCGGGAACGGCTGAAGAAGAAGTATCCACGAATGTCCGAAAATGTAAGTCCCCTCTATCTGTATAACGGTTCCAAGTTAATCCATCTGAATAATAAATGCCACCTGCTGAATAATCCACATCAACGACTCCTTCCCAAACTCCATCTCCCATTGGCGATGCTGGGGCATCCGGATAGGAAGCGACAATCGCATATTGCTTACCGGAAACAATAGGAATATTTTCATTAAAGCTCACAAACAATGAAAGAGGAGCAAGATTTGTATTCAGAGTTGTATCGCCTAATATATTGAATGTTGGGAGACCTTGTTGGACGTCATGAATAGAAAGATTAAGGTTATGAAATGGTGGATTAATTGGCCCACCATCGACATTGACATTAATACCTGCCAATTGTCCAGTTACTCCGGCAGTAAATGTTTGCGCAATGTAAGGAAATGCTGCGTTTATAACCCAACCTAAACCCGACGTTCCTGTTTCAGTAAATGATTGATCGAGAACGACCAGAGCATATGATTTAGGCGTCAAAATAACTACGCTCCACAAAAAAACAGCCAAACTCAATGATATGATTTTCTTTAACATTTCTTGGATCTCCTTTCATAATAATATGCTGTGTCAATGAAGATAATCACTAAAAAGTAGGGTTAATATAAAATAGTGTTATTTACTTGTCAACGGGAATCACTAGGACATTCAAATTCCGCGGCTCGAGAAGCAATATTCCAAAAGTCGTTATCAGAGAATGCCGACAGGCATCCTTTTCCACGAATTCTCTTTTTGTGAAAAAATTTATTTCCCAGTCTTCAGCAAAAACTCTGGGTTAATGGCTTTGAATGACACCCGGCCGATCTCGGGATCCCGGCGCTCGATCAACGGCCGGATGACAATGCCTTCAGCCCACGCATCCGGACAGACAAGACTTTTCCGGGTTGCCAGCGTGACGATGACGTTGATATCATTCTCCAGCTTGTAATCCGTCGCGATAACCGGGACGGTTTCCAGTCGAAGCCCGCGCATCAACTCCGTAAACGGGCCAAATGAAAAATGCCTGTACTGGTCGACATCAAAAGCATTAAAGAACCAGACTGTCTGGCCGCGCAATTTCAACGGATTCCCCTGGATGCCCTCACCGATCACCTCGCCCTGAATCGCGATATTCAGGCCAAGCGCGCGCAATTTGTTTTCAATATCCAGTTCCCGCGCAATTTTCCAGATGGTGTTCGCAGGATCCTCGACCAGCTCAAAATTACGCGTGCACACTCCGAACTCTTGATTATTCACATAAAAAGTTACCGAACTGCCGTCCACTTTCTCGGTGATATAACATACCTCGCCCTTGCACCGATCCAGCAGATCCTGCAAAACCTGAACTCTCGTCTCATCCGTCTTGGGAATAAAGGAAGGGAACGCGCCCTTTGCTGTCCCGTTGAGACATGCCGGGATCGGCGGCTCGTACTTCGTGATTCCCAATGCTTCCGTACAGTCGATATCTTCATGAACATCAAAACCAGCGGGCAGGATCGATAAGGGAAAACAAATCCCTTGCGATATCTGTCCGCGCAACCTGATCGTCTTGATCCGCATACCTCGGGGCTTAAGAAATTCAAACCGCGGCTCGTCCGGCATGAGACAATCCACCTCACAATAAACGCACAATTCGCCGACCTTGAACTCGCCCTTCTTGACGACAAGTTGCCACCCCAGGACCGTTGCCCGCTCAATGGCGTCCGCGCCGGGAATCGGGTCCAGCGCCTTGATCTTCTGAATACTGGCCAGTTTTCTCATAAAATATCACCCGCTTCCTCTCACTCCTTCACCAAGGATAGGCTTCCAGTCCAGCCATCATTGCGCCTTCAACGGTCCCGTCGACAAAATCGGCGCCTGGGAAAAAAAATTCTTCATCATCATACTGCTCACTGCTGTATTTGAAAATGGCGAAATCCCAGTCATCCAATTTGCCGTTGTACGTTAAACGGCAAATACACGACAACGCTTCGCCATCCTGCCGGTCGAGATATAAGCAGTCGTTCTTATACCGCGGAATGTATTGACAGCGATGTTGTTTGTTGAACCGGTTGATCCGCCCTTCAATCACTTGCTTGGTTTCGTTAGGAATAGACATTTTTTTTGCCATTTGTCATTCACGCTTTCTTTGTCGATATTAACGAGTGTGTCCGTCTTCGAGTGCCCTTCGTTCAGCCTCAAGTTTTTTTTGAACGCCGCTGACAAATATTTTGTATCTCATCGCCGGATTACCTTTTGATAAGTTTAGCGCACCGGCACCTTGGGACAACACAATTTCTTTTCCCCGCAGTGCCTCCTCATAAAAGAGCATATAAGTTAATGATTGGGGTTCAGTTGTGATGGTTGCCGTGGTCAGGCGTGCCTACCGGCATCCTGGTTTGAACCAACGATCCTCAGGTTATGAGCATGCTCGACGAGGTTTTGCTTGATTGCCCTTACTGCTATCTTTCAATGGAGTATGCCATCTCTTTTCGCCGCGTCAATATCCTTGGCGTACACCTTCAACCTCGCCATCGCCAATCGCGCACTAATTGAGCAAATCGCGCACATGTTTCGTATGTTCCATAAGTTCCTTGCTCGGCCCCTCTACCAGTTCCTCGAATCGCCAACTAATCGCCATAATCGCCAACCTTGCGCCAACTAATGGCCAATCATGGTATAGCTAATACTGCGTCCTTGGCCCATGATTTTTAAGACCTTCTTTTCAACCATCACTAAGAGGTCTTTTCTAGCCCCCTCATCAGAAAGTCCTGTCAGCTGTCTATATTCGCGATTAGTTATACGTCCTTTTTCTTTCACATATTTGACAGCCTTTATTTGCCGTTCGTTTAAACCCAATCGAACCAATGAATCTTCTGTAAAAATATCTCTGGGCAAAATCGCTCGGAATTCCTTATTTCGAATCAGCACAAACTCCGGCTCCGGCGCATGCTGAGCCTTACATTGCTCGACCATTTCAATCGTCCCCGACCCTGCCCTCTGCGCATAATCTGCAAGATAAAGCGCATTCGCCAAAAATGGATTTGCCGGGAATGATGTATGCGGTTTTTTTAAATCATCCACGCTCAATTCAGGAGGCAGGCTTCCGGAATTCCAGACTTCAACCCTATCAACAAAAACCATCACCTGGACGCCAGAAGTATTGTTGTAATTGCGATGAGCGACCGCGTTGACGGTCTGTATGCAATTGATAATTTGAGTCATTTGTTCCTTTCTGAGCAACCGGGATCGAGTGCTTAATCGTAATCCCCTCAGGAGATACGAGAATCTCCTTCACAACAAGACGCAACACCTTTTGACGATCCTCGACGCTGAGACTATTAGCCGATTGACGTAATCGCTTCATAAGTTCTTCAATATTTTCCGTAAGTTGCAATCGCTGTTGTTGATCAATAAAATTCATTTCCAAAGATTCCAACTCTGTATTTAAAACTGCCTCTCTTTTTTTAAGATCCGGTATCCGTCGACGCAAGTCCGTTAAAGGAAGCAGCCCTTCCTGATAAGCGTCAAGCAATCGGTCCATCCCGCTCCTGATCCGAATCTGTTCTTTAACAAGAGACTCTTTGCGTACCTGCATTGGATTTGATTGTTGCGCCTGTTGAATTCTGCGATCAATCTCGGCTCTTATCACTTCAGGATTTTCCAAAAGCTCGACGATCTTACCCCAGACCAATTCGTCCAAATAATCTTGTCGAATAGGTCGATTCGAGCAGACTCGATTGACACCCATTCTCCATCGCTCCGAACAGGAACAACGGTAATAATGCAGTTTTTTTCCTTTCGCATTCGTCCTCGGTCCAGACACCCGATACACTGCATAGCCACATAATGCACACACTAAAACACCTTGCAACAAAGTGTGATATTTTGTATTACGTTCAGAAAAATGTTCATTCTTTTTTAGACGTTCTTGCGCAAGATCAAACACTTCAGCCGTAATGATTGCTGGAACTGGAATAGATATCCACTCTTCTTCAGGACGTTCTCGACAAACAAGACCCCGAGCAAATTTCCCGCGCCACCGACGACGAATTACCCCATGAGTATCCACCGTGTTTGAGCGCCGGCCGAATGCCGCCTGGCCTTTATACGCCGGGTTTCGAAGTATGTCCCGGATCGCGCTGGGCAACCACTTTCCTTTTCCGCTGCTCGTGGCAATCCCTCGTTTATTTAGCCACTTTGCAATCCCCAATATTGGCCGGCCTTCTTGGATGTACGCTTGAAAAATCTGCCGCACTATTTCCGCGCGATCCTCGACGATCTCATACAACGCATTCGAATGTTCTGCCTTCTTTAAATATCGGTACCCATAAGGCGCGCTGGAAAGAACATTAACTATCCCTAACGTCGCTCGATGTTTCTTCCCTCGGCGACTGCGCTCCACAATTTGCGCTCTTTCATACTCGGCAATCATCCCTTGAAATTGCAGCAACAACTCTTCTTCTGGCGTCGTCGCATTCGGTGATTTTAGAAAAACCACTTCTACACCTTTTCGTTTAAATTCTTCCATTAATAAAACCTGATACGCATATTTCCGGCTTAACCGATCTGGAGAATAAATGAGTATCGTCGTGATTTGCCCTTCCGCCGCTAGATCTCTCAAGCGTTCCAATCCAGGCCGGACAAGGTACGCCCCGCTAAATCCCGCATCTCTAAAACACCACTCATCGGGAACACTATAGTCGTGCTGTGACGCATATTCTTTTAACGCGCTCACCTGACTCTCAATTGTTTGATCTTCCTTCTGCTGTTCCGAAGATACCCGCGTATAAATGGCCGCCAATTTCACTGTTTCTTTCCTCCGTGAACTAATTCTTTAATATCGTTCTCGCATTCCTGAAAAAATTTCGAAAGCAAAATATCATAGGCCTGTTCCATCTTTTGTTTGCCTAACCGGTCAAACTCATACTTAAATTCCACCCGTCTATAATTTTTCTTTTGCGCCATGTCGTTTTAGATAGACACTTATCGCTTCTGTTATAATCCCACTGATACTTTCTTTTATTTTCTTGCTTAATCTCCGGACTTCTTTGATGATACTCACAGGTAATTTTACAATCACCGCTTCTTTCTCGTCGGGAATTTGCAGCTCTCTCGGCAACTTCCCCGCCGCTTGCACATAACGATACGCCTGTGGCCGCGATATCCCGTATTCCTCCCCCAAACGTTCGATGGCCTGACTCGATTCGAATTTCTTGAGCAGCTTCACGGCCCGGTTGAGTCTCTTGACCCGTTCGACTTCTGTGCTTCGTTGTCTCATAATTCATAATTATATATTTTTTTATGAACATAGCAAATAGAATTTTCAGATTCTTCATGCCTTTCTTCAGCTCTGCGTTTTACGATTCTCCATCATCTCGTACCGTCTGCGTTCCCTTTCTTTCCACTCTTCTGGAAAGAGAGCAGCCCGATCAAATTCGAACTTATCTATTGCGATCATACCGCAATATCCAGGGCTTCCGGTAATTCGTTTATACTGACTTTGTATCGCCGTTTTCCCGATGGCAAACGCAGCCAAGGCTCATCATTTTCCTCGACGGGGCTATGTCTCACAGCAATCACTTGACCATTACGCGAGGCTTCATCAACAAAATTTTCAACATCCCGATACGACATTTTTTTGATAGCTGCGAGAAATGCCCATTGATCATGAAAAGGATTCCCGTTCTTATCAATAAAGACGCTGTTGCCCTGCGCTGCGGCTTCCTTCTGCAACGGCAGAGCGATCAGATTTCCGAATCCGCCTTTTGGTAAGGTGTCCTGAATGGGATATACGCCGATTACCTGATATCCGTCTAAATGCTGCTGGATCGCGGTCTCATCAAGCGGCAGGAATTCCTGATTCGGGCATTCGGAACATTTAATGGTGGGTTTACGGCAGAGCGAGCGCACCCATTCATGTTTGCAGACGGGGCTATATCCGCGTTTGCCGGTACGGTTGTTCATCCATAGTTTGGCGAAGACATCTTCCCGGCCATGGAAATAGCTTTTGAACATCGTTATTTTGTCGACGATAGAATTCGTAGTGGATTGAATTGGCTTAGATATGGTGGGAACTGATAAGGCTTGGAGTTTTTGAATACACTGCGACTTAATGTTTGTCAAAAGGTTGATCTGCTCGTCAAGACGTTTAACGCGCAACTCAAGTTCTTTTCTATCGTTGAGGTTCAAGATTACTCCTAAAATGAAAAATTTTCCTCAAAGGGCTTCACTGGCAATTTTTTTCTTGGCAACAATAAATATAACAAGGAAAATTAAATCAAAAAAAGCAAAATAAACCCACATCAGCGGTATCGCGGCCTGCGCCCAATGGAACAAAACCACTCCAGAATAAGAGGCCTTAAAAAAAATGCCATAAAGAATCAAATTGCGATTAGCTGCCGGATCCCGTGCTATGTTGAAAAACATTGTCGCAAAAATGATTAATAACAGCGCCGGGAAATGAATGTATCCCACATGATTAGGCGGCGTAATATTTGCCATGCTCAATAACTGTTGCGGAAAGAGTAAAAATAACATCCCCAAGATCCCGTCATAGAGGCCCGCCACAATGAAGAAAGGTTTAATCCATTTTGGCATGACCATCACGTTCCCCCTTTCGTCAACTCGCCATTTCTATTTCAACTTTTCTTCTATCTGTTTATACATTTCTGTTTGGTTCCCACGACGCCAATTCGCATAAATCCGTTGAGACAAATTTTTATTGAGTGGCAGCGTCCTTAAATTATTTTCTTTCGATAATTTTACGATTTCAGAAGAATATTTTTCGCACAGCCAGCATTCTCCCGGCGGCTGAAAATAACTTCTCATTCTGTTATAAATCTCATCGAAGTTCTCTTGCGCGATATTCCCGAAGGAAATATTTAGGAATTCGCAAGGCTGTACATCGCCTTTTGCGTTGATATAAAATCGGTCCGTTCCTCCGGCAGTGCACCCAAAAACTGCAGCGTCTTCTTCAATAATCTGAGCCGATATAGAAGGATAGTCTTTGTATTTCACGTCTTGATTATACTTGCGCACCGATTCCTTGACTTTTCCTAAATCCTCGACGGTAAATACGCCCGCTCCTGATTCCAACCAGGCGCCTGCTGATTTAGGCTTTATAATCTGAATCAAGCAAGCGTTGAATTCTTTTGCCCTATTCATTAATTTTTCAAAGTTACCGTTATAAAAATCATCGCGCATAAGACATGAATTAAATGCTACCGGAACATCGATGCTGTGACATAAACGAATTCCCTCGACCAATGTATCCCATGCCTTGTCCGATTTCATAAAAGCATTCAGCTTTTGCGGCTCGTGACTATGTAAGGAAAACATGACAGCTGTAAGCCCCAATTGTTTAAGTTCACGCAAGCGGTCAAGCGTCATTCCGTCACCAGTAGAATTAACCCAAATTTCCGCGTCCTTGCCGATAACGGCACATAATTTTTTCAAACGATCATAAACTAAGAAAGGCTCCCCGCCTTCAATGTTAAAAAATGCGACGCCCCTTTCTTTCAATCGCTGCGCAGCTGAAATGATCAAGTCAATATCAACGTCCCCGCCTAAATCATTTCTTTGGTAGCAATGCTTACACTTGAATCGACAAGCTGAAGTCACAGAAATTAAAACTGTTGTGCAGGGAAGTTTTTCGTCAAAAACAAAAAATTTTCGACATGCTGTAAAAAATGCTTTCGAAGGAAATCCTGGAATGTAAAGTCCTGGGCGTACGGCGCTGCCAATTTTTACGAACTTGTTGTGATAAACCTTTGAGAGAAAATAAAGCAACCGCTTTAAAAACAAGATGTATCGACGAACGGAAATTTTGCCTTTAAACATCTCCGGCAAGTAATAAAGCAAAAGGCACAACTTCATTCTCGTTGTGAATACAACTTTTCTAAGGCCCGTAACATTTTCTATCTTCATCATAGGGAATGCCGGTGTTTTCGGTACCATTCAACTGTGTTTTTAATTCCTTCCTCCAAAGTGCAGTGGCTTTCAAAACCGAGTACCTGTTTTGCTTTCACCGTCGAGTATTCGATATTATCGTAAAACATATTGACTCTGCCTCTCGTCATAAGCGGCGGATTTTTAACGCCAAATACTGTATAAAATAACTCCATAAAAAAACCAACAGGATATGCCATCCATCGGGGCAGCAATGTCGGCTTGGGAAGTCCAGCATATTTACAAAACTCAGATAAAGTTTCGTCCATATAATCGCATTGACTGCCGCCGATAATAAAACGATTCACTCCTTTAAGCCGTTTGCAAAAAGCCGAGTAATGCGCTTGGGCCACGTCTTTGACGTAAACGACATGAAATTTGTTTCTTCTTGATCCAGGCGACAAATGAACCCCTTGTTCGATCGATCTTAAATATTGAATGAAAATCGTATCATATCCGTTTTCGCCATAAACCCAAACTGGTTCTAAGATCGTAAGATTCATTTTCTCTCTTAAGGCAAAGTCTGTTGCTTTCTGAACAGCCAGGCATTTTGTATCTCGATAATGATTGAGCTGGCAGGGAAAAATGCCGTCGAGGAAATAGCGATAGTGTGAATGATATGGGAACTCTTCATCCTTGATGTCTATAGAATTTTCTTCTCCATAAACAGAGTTTGTTCCTGTCATAATCACATCCGTAATGCCATTGGCCTGGCAGGCGCGAAGCACATTCAATGTTCCCTCCACATTCACTTGATAAAATTTTTTGTACTCTCCCCAGTCTTTGACGTAAGCCGCCGTGTGAATAACGAAATCATGGCCATAAAACGCCTCCATCAATGTTTTTGGATCACAAATATCGCCGTATTTATATTCGACGGGAATGTCTTTAATTGCGTCTAAATTGCTGGCCTTGCGCACCAGGCACGTCACCTGGTTTCCTTTCTCATAAAAGAGACGAACGATGTGGCTGCCAATAAATCCATTGCCTCCGGTGATAATAACTTTACCCATTGCACTTCCTCAGGGCGATTCCGGCATTGTGACCGCCGAATCCATACGACGTTGATATCGCAATATTGATATCAGCGTCCATCGAATTTTCCGGCAAATTAAGATTTTCTCGAGGAGCAGGAACGCGATTGCTATGTATTTTTGATTCCCTTATTGCTAATGCTGTCACAGCTGTTTCAAGAGCTCCACTTGCGCCGAGTGTATGGCCGAGAATTCCCTTTGTCGAGTTGATATAGGGCTGATTTTCCCTGGAGCCGAAAATCTCTATGATTGCTTCTGCTTCAATCGCATCATTGGTCATGGTGCCGCTGCCATGAGCATTTAGATAATCAATGTGTCCATGCGCTTTAAATTTTTGAAGCAGCCGTTTAATTTGAACGCCAGAAAGATCCATTTGAACAATGTTATAGGCATCACTATTGCTTTGGAAATCAATAATTTCAGCATAAATGTTTGCCCCTCGTCGGATCGCATGTTCATATTCTTCCAACACAAGAACGCAAGCGGCTCCTTGAGAAAACAAAAATCCCGTGCTTGTTTTGGAGAACGGCTGTGGAACACCGTCGGGTGATTGAGAAAGCACACCTAAAACGTCAAAGCCTCTCATCACTCCGCCAAACGCGTCAGATAAACATTCCACTCCACCCGTCAGCATAACTTTTTCAGATCCGCTTTGAATCCTATGAAAAGCATCGCCAATAGCCAATATTCCCGACGCACAAGCTGCATTCACTGTATAGCTTGCTCCATGCAATCCATAACTAATCGAAATCCAACTCGACACGGAATTTGGCATGAGCATGGGAACTATCATGCGGTTGAAATGGATTTTTGAACGATCGAAGTTTTGTGGAATCTCCTCTTTCGTTTTTATAACATGCCCCAAATATGAATGAAATCCAGCCTCAAGACTACTGATACCAATTCCCATGATGACGCCGCAATAATCAAGATTTTCAACAACAAACTCTTTTTGAGCTTTATGAATTTTGAATCTGGCATCGTCGAGGGCTAAGGATGCAGCGGCAAGCGCGAGCTTATCTCCATTCTGTGTAACTTTATCGTAATACTTAGGAAAACCATATGTGTTTAAATCGATCTCAGGGCAAGGGCTGTAATAACGCGATTTGAATGAGTATCCACCGCGCTCGAATTGAGCAGGAATTTCACGGATGCATCGACGTTGATTGATAACACCCTCAAAAAAATCTTCCCTTCCCGTTCCCGTCGAGGTCACGGGACCGATTCCGGTTATAACAACACGCCGCATTAGGATTGCTCTCCCAAATAACGAATAAGGTGGTCCAAATATTCTTTTCGATTAATAAAATCGCGTGCACGGATGGTTATGCGGCTCAAATCTACGATTTTGTTTCGACACGATAGAGTTCTCCCAGAATCAACAATATTTCCGATCTTGTAAAAGGTTAATCTTTGCTGTTTTGCCGTCGATAACAATTCCGGTTCGCGTTCCGGCTTTATGGTAAACAATAATTCGTATTCACCTGCCTCTCCTAAAAATAATAATTCCTTGGGCAAAGACACAAGTGAAGCTCCAACGGCGCCAATCTCGACGTAAGGTAAGTCGCTTATTTCATATCCAACTCCGTTTATTTCCGCGATGCTATTAAGGCCGTTAAACACACCGTCACTTGTATCTATACAACAATTTGCGCAGTTCGATATCAAAGCTGCCTCTCTAAGACGTAAATGAAAACGATTTTTGATGAATGGGGATGAAACTTTCCATCGAGGATCCGGCGAAAAAAAAGAAAGCGCCGCTTCGAGATTCCCTGAACCAATCTTTCCAGAAATATAAATCGAATCGCCAGCAACAGCACCCTTTCGATTCAGGAGCCGTTCCCTTGGTTGACCAATAACAGCGGCGGTGTAGCGCCAGTTCTCAGCTTTACCGAAGTCGCCTCCGATAAAAACTATCCCTGACTTTTTCAAGACGTCGGACACGCCATTCGCAAATGTTTTCACAAAATCATCATCCCACGACTTGTCGACGACCATTGCGTGACCATAAAATAGCGGGACACCGCCGCAAGCCGAAATATCACTCATTCCTCCCGCCGCAACATTCCAGCCTAATGAATATGCATCATTCTCCCGGAACATGTCTTCGGAAGAAAACTCATCCATGGTGAAAAGCATACGCTGGCCTGAAAAAGACAGAACTTCAGCGTCGGATTCAAAACATTTACTAAGCCGCAGTTTGCTTTCCGCAAACACACTTGAAATCATTTCAATCAATCTTTTTTCGTCATTGATCTGGCCCATTGATCAACTCCAATTCATCCCTCGTCATTTCAATGCGACAAGGCAATAATCCTTGAGGGTCGCCGTCAAATTCAACTTCCGTTTTGCGGTCGTTATCAAAAATTTCGATGCTTTTAGCGTATTCAAGGCTGATTGTGTCACTGTTTAAGATCGGTTTACCGCTATAAAGGACATTTAGGCAATAGGGGACATTAATCCAGCGGACATTTCTTATTGTCAAAACATAAAATTTCCCGTCGCCCGACGCAAGCGCATGAGCAACCTTTATGCCGGAGGCGACATAAAATGTTTTTCCGACGGATAAATTGACGATTCCATAGAGTTGAGTTGCTTTGCCGTCCAGCGATATTGAAAAAGCTCTTGGCCGATGATGCATAAAGGCTTTCATTAATGCCAAAAGCGTTCCTGCAAAGTCGCCCGCAATCTTCCGAGCCCCCCAATTAGCATAGCGGGCTACCGACGCGCCCAACCCAACGTTGACACAACAGGAAAAATAGCGAGTAACGGCCGTTGATTTATTTTCGTTTTCCATTAGCGAGATTTTGCCAACCTGAATCCTTGTTGTCTTGCCTGCGAAAAGAGCACTTAGCGATTTTCGTATATCATGGTACGGGACATTATAGCTTTTGCAAAAATCTGGACTCGTTCCTGTGTAAATAATGCCGAGTTTTGCGCTCGACGATCTATTGCCATTCCCGTCGTAAAATCCATTCAAGACCTTGTTGATTGTTCCATCTCCGCCGACAGCAACCACAACATCATAGGCTGATAGATTTGCCCTTTTCGATAGTTCGTATGCGTCATTTAAAGAATCGGTCACGCCATAGTCATATGAGATTTTCTTCTCATGAAGCAAATTCTTGATGGCAACAATTGAATGTTTGCTCTTTCCGTAACGCGATCCCGGATTAAAAATAAAAAAATATTTCATGATAGATTTAAGTCCTTTGCGATCTTTTTAAAGATCTCCGTGGCCTTTAGTACACTTCCCCTCGACAAATTTGCTCCCGCAATGAGCCGTATCTTATTTTCATGGGGTGGCACTGACGGCGGCACAAACGGCGTTGCCAAAATACGATGGCTGTGAATGGCTTTTGCCAGTCGCGCACATTCTTCTAGATCCCTTACCAAAATCGACGTGATGGGCGCCTTGCCTTCAGTTAAACAAAATCCATTATCCATTAAGCCATTGCTTATCATTTGTTTATATTCCCACATTCTGCCGCTGATCTCAGAGAACTCTTTGTCTATGATGTCAAGCACGGCTTCTATCCCTGCCAACGTGCAAGGCGTTAACGCCGTCGAATAAATAAGCCCTGGACAAGTGTACTTTAAGTAATCAATCAGCCGTTTGTTCCCGCTAATAAATCCCCCCGCATTGGCAAAAGCCTTGCCTAACGATGCCGTATAAACACCGGTAAAATTTTGGACACATTTTTCTTCTAAAATTCCTCGCCCTGTTTTTCCTAAAACGCCAATGCCATGTGAGTCATCAATGACCGGCAAGGCATCATATTCCGCGCATAGACTCCCTATTTCATCAAATGGCGCAATCGTTCCTTCCGTCGAGAATACCGACTCTGTCACGACGAACACTTGTCGATAATCAGAAGCCATTTGCAACAATTTTTTAAGATGGCCGGGATTATTATGCAAGAACGGTTTGATTTTTGCGCCAGACAATCGTACTCCCTGTATGAGAGAAGCATGCGCATAATGATCAATGAGAATCAAGTCCCCGGGCTGAGCCAGAGAAACGAATAAAGCACAATTCGCCTGATATCCCGACGGAAAAATGACAGAATCTTCAAGGCCAACAAATTCGGAAAGTCGGCTTTCAAGTCTTTTAAAAAGCAGCATGGATCCTGTGGCTATCGGCGTGCCGCACATTGAGGCGCCATATTCTTTCGCCGCTTCGACGATAGCATGAATAACTCTTTTGTCGGCAGCGAGGCCAAGATAGTTGTTAGATGCTAAATTTATGAATTCCTTGCCGTCGACAATAATCGGATCGTCTAAACTGGATCCAATTCCACAATAGTAAGGATTGAAATCATATTTAACCGTTAAACTTTTATCAACTTCCAAGCTGGAGTAAAAATTGATTGATCTCATGAAAATGACCTAAGGTTCGGGGAGTATTGTTTTAAAGCACTGATGATGTCGGCGACGCTGTTTATGCCTTTATAATGATGGTCCTCAATGGATACGCCGAATTCATCTTCAAGCGCATTCACAATAATGACCATGCCAAAAGAATCCAATCCAAGTCCCTCTCGCAAATTCGTATGAACTGTAACTTCCGATTTCTCTTCCAAATTTTCCTCAATAATTTTTATAACTCTTTGCTCTAAATTCACATCATTCTCCTAATTTATAATGCCCGAAGTAACATCTGGTTGAACGGCCGCTGTCGCACATGACAGCACACATATTGCAATTTAAGCATTTCGCCTGATACGATTCATTCATCTTGATTTTATGGATGAGATCTGGTTCACAGATAAACGGACGGCAAATACTAACGATATCGGTGTTTTGATTTTCAATCGCGGCAGTCATATCTTCCATTTTTCTGAAACCGCCGACACAAACAATCGGTATTTTTGTAAAGCGCTTAGCCATTTGGGCCCAATGGAGATTGTACGCAGGGGTGAATTTCTTGAACCGGTGTTTTGCAACGGGATAGATGATTCTTTTGGTTAAAAAGCGGCGGAAAATGTTGCGAGTTCTATAGCGCGGATTGAGCTCAAGGATCGTATCAAGCGGCACACTTTCGCCTCGGAAAATATTCAAGGCGCAATCCATCGTGCCATAACTGATTTCAATGGCATCGACTCGCATTTCGTCGAGAAAACGTACCAACTGAACGAAATGGTTTTGAGTGAAGGTTGTCGCATAATCGTCGCTGGCACTGATCTTTATCAATATTGGAAAATCTTGCCCGCATTTTGCTCTGATCTCTCTGATGATAAGCTTTAGAAATAATGTCCCGATACGCGACTGTCTGTCGATTCCGAACTCATCTTTCCGGTCATTGATGCTGGGCAAAAGAAATTGATGGATGAGATAGCCGTGAGCCGCATGCAACTGTACGCCATCGAAACCTGATTCTTGGCATCGCTTTGCCGCCTCGGCAAAACGTCCTATGAGGATCTTCACTTCATCGGCACTCATTTGCGTCGGAGCACTTTGGAAATACGGCGATTTTTTTTGAGATACGCCTTTAACGACTCCGCCAACAGCTTGAGGCATTGTCTGGCGGCCGCTGTGAGCGATTTGCATAAAAATTTTACTTCCGTTTTCATGGACCTTATGGCAGACGCGTTTGTAATAAGAGATTTTGGCATCCTCATCAATGCCAGCTTGGCCCGGATGCATCGCCCTCCCGCAAGAGGAGATATATGCAAAACCTGTGATGATCGCTCCGATGTTATTTTTGGATAGGTCGCGATATAAATTGAAATATTTCTCCGTCGGGAATCCTTGTTGATCGCACATTCCCTCAAAGGTCGCGGATCTTACGATCCTGTTTTCTAAATTAACATTGCCGATTTTAATTGGTTCGAAAAGCTGCATATTATCGTTCATGATTTTGCGTTTGGATGTAATTCGAACAAAAATTCAACAAACATATAAGACATAATGAACAACCATAAAGCCAGGTCAGGATTAAAAAACGCAATGATTGTCGCTTCGCCGCACACACAAGCGCGAAAGTTTGTTTTAAGCGATGCATATGTCGCGGTTCCCGTCGGGCTACGATAATAAAGCAAGCCTGTCCATACTTGCATAAACATAGTTAGACAGCCTAACATGATAAATGTACTGTTTATTTTGACCGCCCACATGTCCAGCGCTTTAAAAATGAAAAAAGCTATCGTCGGCAAAAAGGTGGCAAAAATGGCCATCGAACGAGCATTATCTAAACCATATTTCACGACGAGAGTATTCTTGCCAGCCGCCTTATCGCCTTCGTAATCCTTAAAATAGGTATAGAACGTCATTAATCCATTGATGATCCATATAAGTATTAAAGCCGCGAGACGATGCGGCGCTAAAAAAGATGCTTGCGTCGGTCCACAGGCATAAAAACCAAAAAAAGTTGCCATGGTAATCATTAAACCAAAAACGATATTGCCGAAAATACCATGCCCCTTTGCGAACTCATAAATGACATTAAGGACCGCTCCAGCAATAATAAAAATTATGGCGATGGGCTGAAGATAAAACCAAGTCATGACTATTGACGTCGAAAGTATCGCAAGCGAAACAAATAAGGCTTTATTGGCGTCGAGTTCGCCCGTCACCATTGGGCGATCAGGTGCATTGATTCTATCTTCTTTAAGACCCAAATAATCGTTTATGATTTGGTTAACTCCCCACCCTAAAAACAGCATGATGAGGATGACAATTTTTTTCTCTTGGCTCGGAAGAACTTCAATCGTTCTTTCCACATGATGGTTGGCCAACAATTCATAATAGGCAACGCCAATCCACCCAGCTATTCCCGTTACAAAGGAATAATACAAACGCATGGACTTAATGTATTCCTTAAGGAACTTCATCATCTTAATCTCCAATTTTCAGATTAACGTTCTCCGAATTCTTCTTTCCAGAATCAACAAATTGCATCCAGTCCGACAACATTTCAGACAATATTCGTTTCTTCTCTTTGTCCAAGCCTTCGGTTAAACTTACCAATTTCTTCGTGTACCCAGGCCACACTTCATCTAATAACTTTGATCCTTTTACCGTAATATGAATTGTTTTAAAACGTTTATCCGTGGCAATGCTCCCCCGGCGAATCAATCGATCGCGTTGAAGCTTAGCCAATACACGCGTCAGGTTGGACGTGGACACCATGAGACGTTGACTTAAATCAATCTGACTCATTCCACTTTCTCCACCCTGATGTTTTACAATCATCAACGTGTTCATTTTTGCGGGTGTCAGCTTATAGGTCTGCAAATAAATTGATATCTCATCGATAATTCGATTAGACAAGATGACCAACCGGTAAACAATCTCCTCATGATACTTCCCTCTTCCCACCTTTACGCCATACGGTTCAAGATAGTCCATCATGATTATCCTTTTGTAATTTTTAAGACAACGTGACCAACTTAGCGCGCCATGTGTGAAATCGCTGCTCTTAATCCCTCGACAACAGCGGCAATTTTTTCAATATTAACGATGTAAACATTTGCGTAATAAACTCCGAGGCCTTTTTCAAATGATCATAATTAATATAATTGCGAGGCCCAATGTCTTCACTTAAATATCGGATGATGTGATTAACATTTGCCGGTGAGATGGTCGCGGATTGATTGAATCGAGGCGGAACTGATGGCCACCAACCATAGGTTGATGCGGCGATAAAAGCAACGCCTATTACGAAATATCGGGTGAATCGGATTATCTTTAAAAAAATAGTTGACATGTCAACCTCTCCCGTAAAACATATCATGCAAAAGTTGTCATGTCAACTACAGCGCATATAATCTTCTTGAGCGAGGTTTGTTCGCACGGTGTCAGCACGGAGGTTTTGTTACGAAAACCAAAAAGGAGCCGATGACATAAGTCAAAGGTTCCTCATTGGTTGTGATGGTTGCAGTGGTCAAACCCGCCTACCGGCAGGTTTGACGCCCAAGCCGCTACTGCGGCTCGGGCACTTCCTCGCCGTAAATGTTTAACGCCTCTAGGCGTTAAACATTTACAGAGCCCGCCATGCTTCGTGGCGGGCGATCTAATGTTCAAATGCTCTCATGCTCAAGCTATGACTTACGGCTAAACTTCTACCTCTCGCCCATGCGGGCTCGGTCGGAGAAGCCATAGTGGCGGATTTGTGGCAGAAAAAAAATTATTAAAACTAAGCCGGAGATTTATAAATGCAGCCCATTAATTTGATCTTCCAAATTTTTAATTTCTTTTAAAATATCCTCAAAACTCGGATATTCCCCGAATATCATTTGTTCCATCGCGGCATAATCGTCCCGCAAGACTTTTTCAACATAATGCGGCGGCATTAACTTCATCGATCCCGGTCGAGCCAACTCATACCGAGCCCACGTACTCGGGAAAAATCGTTGGTTAAATTCAATGACCTTTCCCAAAAGATGGACATCTTTAAGCGCGTTTTCTTTAATTGCTGATCTACTCATAAAAGCTAAATCATAATAATGTCTCGAGTATCTCAATGGCGGCATCTTATCGTCGGGACGAAAAGCTTCTTGGTGTAATATCGTCGCCTTTTCCCAGAACGTTCGCTCAGCTTTAATCGCAACCACCTGCGCTTCTGAAACCTTAAACTGTTCGGGAAACACTTCCGCGGCATAGGGAACAACTTTATATTCTCCGTGCGGAATCCAATCGGAACGCGGACCGATTTCAAGCCTGACTTCCGAACGCAAATATTTGTCTTTGAAAACTTCCGGGTATTTTATAAGAATCACTCCTCCGTGTTCTTCATCGATCGAAACTTTGCAAAGCTCTCCCGTCAGATCTTCTACCCAGCCTTTAACAAAATCCCTGATGTAAGTTTGTGACTTTTGAATTAAATCTTCGTTAAATAACTTTTGTTGTTTTCTGGAGCGATCGGCATTTGGATCTTCATCGGTCAGTAAAGTCCAATCCAGGACTAAATCAATATCCTCGGAAAAACGATCAATGAGATGAAATGCTTTTGATAAAGACGTTCCTCCTTTAAAAAGAATCTTGCTGGACAACTCAGGATGCTCGAACAAATGCAATAAAGTCCAGCAGACCCAGAAATCTTTCTCCATGATCGCTTCGGACATGCCTCTTTTAGCCGACGCTTCCTGAAATAATTCCCTACGCTTATCATGAGAAAGGGCGGCGATGTTATCCACGGTTCTCCTCAGAGCAAATCTGTCTTATCAATTCATAGATCCAGCCATTCACAACCCGGGCGTCTTTTAAAATTTTTTTCCGAATGGCAGGCTCAAAATAATCTCTTATTTTTTTTATAACGGAACCGTCAATTCTTTCTTTTTGTAACACGCTTAAAGCCTGCACGATCAACGCGCTTTCCGCAATTTTAAGTGAAGCATATTTCAGCGCGTTTTTCTGAAAAACAATTTGTCGATGACCTACTTTATAAATACGATTAGGCCCATCTGACAGATAAACCATTTTATTGGGAATTTGAGTAGAGATCCCCAAAACATTCAAAGCTGTATCGCCAGAAGGCTGTATGCGCCATCCGAATTTACGCGCTAATGCTTGAGCAATTTGATTAAGATCCGGACTTAATAACTGCTTCAACATTTTACTATACTTAGGATAATCATATACCCCTCGCACAACCCTTCGGATACGCCCCTTCTTTGTTAAACGTGATAAGGATTGCCGCACAGTATCCCCTGTGGCAATGTCCTTAAAATCAGTGTCCGAAAACGCCCAGGCACGTCCTTTTCCTCTTATACGCTTATGTATTTTGTCTTCAATGGTTTGCATATGAAGAAATTAAACCATATTGTCACAAAAAATGCAAACATTTTGTGACAGATAATTCATCGCTTCTAACCCTCTAAATGATGTGACATTCCCCAATTCAAATCTTCCCTAGTCGCTCAACAAAGAGTCAAACTCTTTACCGCAATGAACGCCTTTTGATAAACTTCCACCTTAGTCAATTTTTCCGTGTTGATGCGAATATCAGCAGGGATTAATTTAAATTTTGTGTAAAGCTTATTCACAAATGCAAATTTATCCGGGAGGCTCGAGCTAAACAACCAATCACCGCCCTGCTCAGTCTTTTTCTTTAATCGGAAAATCACGGTTTTTCATAAATCTATAACAACGGGCTTGTTAACGACTTGATAATCTTCGTCGAGAACAGAACAATTGATGTAAGTCGTTTTGCCGACTTTCTCGATCCCATACCCGCCGTGGATATGACCGCAGACAATGTAAGGGATTTTTAATTCGTTTATTTTTTTAGCCAATGTTTCACTACCTAAATGATCTCCGCCGGGTACGGCGATGTCCAAATGTTTATCGGCGGGGCCGTGAGTTAAAAGGATGTCCGTATTCTTGGGTATTTTGCTCCAATAATATCGACCTAAATTTTCCTCAGTGTCCATAAACGCCCAATCCAGAAAATTTTTGGTCATCGGCGAGCCCCAAACAGATATCCCGTTGGGCAAAACATATTGTTCATCTTTTAAATAAACCGCTTCGGTTAAATAGGCCTTCGCCTCGCCGGGAAATCGTTCACAAAAAAAATCGTGGTTGCCGGCAATGACAATTTTGTGTTGATGTGGCTGCGCAGCGAGCCAGTTATTAAAATCGATCAAATCTAACGACGAACGGAATTCACCGTCGCCGGCAAAAAGAAGAACATCCCCGTCGGGAATTTTAATATCCCGATGTTGAGTGTGCGTATCGCTAAAAGCAACTATCCTCATAAACAAAAACTTTTCATCCCATATTTTAGGAAATTTATAAACACTATATTACTGGCTTCGCGTTGTGACAAGCTCAAGTTGTCCTTGCGGCTCGGGCACTCCCTCGCCGTAAATGTTTAACGCCTCTAGGCGTTAAACATTTACAGAGCCCGCCATGCTTCGTTGCTAGCGATCTAATGTTCAAATGCTCTCATGCTCAAGCTATGACTTACGGCTAAACTTCTACCTCTCGCCCATGCGGGCTCGGTCGCTGATAGCTCCGCTTGTCTGTTCATTCACCGTACCCCCGCAATTATAAAAAAACCCATCGCCCCAAAAAGGACCTGCCCAGATTTGACGCCTGAAGCGCTCCTGCGCTTCAGGCACTTCCTCGCCACCTCTCGGTGGCTCGGTCGCTGATAGCTCCGCTTGTCTGTTCATTCACCGAATCCCCGCAATTATAAAAAAACCCATCGCCCCAAAAGGGCGGTGGGTTTTTTTATAATTGCGGGGGTCAGATTTGAACTGACGACCCTCAGGTTATGAGCGGTATCTTGTTATTTTACAATAGTTTACGATGTTTTATAATCTTTTACCTTCGTAGTAGTTACGGCAAAAATCATTTTACGATCGTTTTTCTTTTTTTACCGCTTTTGAGCCTCGTACATTAGCAGGGCATTAGCACGAAGCTAAACGATTTCCATTACCAAATTATCGAGGGAAGGAATGATTTGCATTGGCACATCAAAATTATTTTCAGACGTCTCAAAACGTTCCTGCAAGCTGTATGCCTGAAATTCTAATGGACTTCGTTGGTATCCATGTTTTTTTAATCCAAGGCCATATAATAATACAAAAGCATCAATGCCCAAATGATACCATTGAACAATATGAACAAGTTCATGGAAATGTATAGATTCCTGATTAACATAGTTTTTGTTTACAAAGTATGTATTCATATACGTAACGCCGATCGCGTCCATACTTTCAAAATCTCCGAACCACGGAATACCAAGTTGGGATAAAGGTATCATTTTAACTTTATCAATAATCACGACTCGTGCTGTATCCAAAATGGTCTTTGGAAAATATTGCAAGAGTCTTGAAAATCCAAATTCCGAAACAGTTTTACTCTCTAATGAATGTTCCTTAACATAATCAATTATCCAATTCTTCACCGTCGGAAGAAATGGTTTGAGTGTATCGATAATAATTTTATTTTCATTCATTTCAATTTTCTATACCTTGTTGATCTTCCTAATCCAATACGCTCAATCTTTTTTAGCCTCATCAATTTGTCCAACACTTGATTGACTGTTGGACGCGCTATTTTGGCATTTTGTGCAATCTCTCCCGGGGTTGCTTCTTCGACAGATGTTAAATAGTTCCAAACGACAATCTGTTTGGGCGAAAATATTTTCTCGATGTTCTCTTGGGAAAGTAAATCCAGTGCCATCTCAGATTGTTTCTGCACTACCGTTAAAAAGAAATCAAGCCACGGAACAATGTTCGCCTTTTTTGCACGCATCGTTTTTTGGCTCTTGCGTAAAGTGAGATAATAATCTGCCTTATTGTCTTCGATCAATTTTTCATGCGAGACATATGGAGTGTACTCATAACCGCTTTGTAATAATAAAAGGTTGGTCAACACACGAGAAATCCGGCCATTCCCGTCTTGAAAAGGATGGATCAATAGAAACTCGACGAGAAAATTGCCAACAACTAAAAGCGGATGAAATCGTTTTTCCTGAAAAGCTTTTTGCGTGGCTTCAACCAACTCCAACATCTCCTTTTGTGTTAAATAAGCCGGCGTTGTATCAAAGAGGATTCCCACAGATTGGCCTGCGGCATCAATCATGTGGACTTTGTTCTCAGATTTTTTGTATTCGCCGCGATGGAGTTTATCTTTTTCGACGTATTTTAAAAGCTCTTTATGAAAATGTTTAATCGCGTTTTCCGAAAACCGGATCGTTTTCCACGCTTCAAAAACATTTCGCAAAAGCTCATAATAACCTTTAACTTCTTGTTTATCACGGTCGGCAAATTTTTGGACGGAAATTCCCCGCATGAGTTTTTCCACGTCCTCATCCGAGAGTTTCGAGCCTTCAATGCGCGTTGAAGCTCCGGTTGAAGTCACAAGCACAAACCGCTTCAACCTCCCCAAAACCTGAGGATTGAGTTTAACTCCGGAAATCCATTGGCCTTTCAGTTCGTCAATTTTGACGACCTTAGACCAAATTTCCGGGGGAAGATTTTCTAAACGTTTGATAAAGGGTTGTCTCATAGGAATCTCATATTTCAGATATATGAGATTATATAAGATTATGGCAGAATGTCAATGCAAGCGGCGTATGGCTTTTGATTTGAGCCAGGAGGGTAGTTTTTATTTTCCGAACTTTCCGAACCAATATTTTTATATTCCCCGTCGATAATATTTCCGAACCATACATTATGGTTCGGAGATTACTAAGTAAATAAAAAATCGTTTCTAAATTCAATTCCCTGGTTTATCCAGTTGCATTATCCGTTTTTCTTCGAGCCTTGATTTTATTTATAAGAATTTTTAAATCCGCAATATTTTTACCCAGTTGTTGTGGTGATGGGACAGAGGCATTTTTAAAAGAGGATGGGTCATGAGAATCTATAACGCCACAACATATTTTATATAGTCGCTCAATTTCTTTATATTCGGCCTCAGCAAAACCAATTACTTTATCAAGGTTTCCAACATTGATCCAATCGCTGTATCTTTTAATGACTCCATTAAATACAACATCCTCAATAGCTCGTTCAATAGTAGCGCGCAACTTAGCGTATTCATGACGCATTTTAAGACGATCCTCTTCATTAGGATACGTGGGCCAGTTCTTTTCTAATTCCTTTTGCGATTTTTCGAGTTTATCTAAACGGTCTAAACAAGATTTATGTTCCCACGGTAATCCATTTTGCACGTTCCCTGGACAACCATTTTTCCATTCCAGATGATGTATTAAATGGTCAACTTTTTGTTCTTTTATTGTTTCATGCAATTCCCCAAGAAATACTGTGTCATGAGTTAATATAATAACCTGCCGTTGGCGAGCCTCGTTGACTAAACGACGGACAACATTCTTACGCCAATGATGGTCGAGGGAAGAGACAGGATCGTCGAACACGATTCCGCCCTTATGCCCGGCTAAATGTAATTCGGCGAGAAATGATCCGATGGCAATAGCCCGCTGCTCACCTTCGCTCAAAATTTCATCTAATTTTTTCATCACCGGAAGATCAAGTATGAGTTTATGCTTCATCTTGCCTTGTTCAGCACGTCCAAAAAGTTTGGTTTTTATATAATGCACTTCCAAAGCCTGAAATTCGGAATCTAATGCGGTTTTTAATGATTCCGTAACAGCTTGATTGGCAAATTCTTTTGCCTTATCAGAAATGGCCTTAGTTTTTAGCTCATCTTTGCATTTTATCAATTTTGATTTTATTTTAATTCGTTCAATCAAATTTAGCACTGATTCGAGACGCAGAGCTAAACTTGTTCTCGAAGAAAGTTCAGCGACCTCATTTTCAAAGACTTTTTTTTGTTTTTCATCACTGGCTTTTTCTAATTCATTTGCTTGATTGATTAACTTCGCTGAAATAGCTTTTAAATCTTCTCTTGGATCATCCTCGAGAAGTGGAATCTGCCCCCAAATGTGTGTTCTGAAAGAATCTAAGATCAACGTTTTACGGGCATCCGTCGCTTTTTCAAAATTTTCTATGACATTTGGAAGAAATGGATTAAGCAGTTTAATTTCTTCAAGCGTTGATGAATCTAACCTGAAACCAAGCATGCTTAATTGAATTTTGTTTTTCTCGGACTCCCGTCGTTGGCATTTTTCGGCAGCGAGCTTAGCAGTATCTTGTTTTATGAAATCATCGAAACGCTGTAAGCGTTTTGTGGCTTCGGCTGTTAGTTGCTGTTGACATAAAGGACATTGGGCATTCAACTCTAAATTAGGAAATGGTTTATCCGGATAAACCAACTCAGTTGAAAATCGTCTGGCTGCTTCAAAAAGAGATTTCCATATTTCATCGCCTGTTCCTAAAAGCAATGATTCGCCAGCTCGAAATTTTTCCGCCGCGATAGATTCTGTTTTAATTGCAGCTTCGGCTTCTAAATCACAATTTTTTAATTTATCCAATTTGCCGTTTTCAACCAGATTAAGGGCATTGTCGATACAAGAAATTAAGGTATTCATACGTTGAGATTGAAGCCTCAGTGCTTGCGCCTTACTTTTTGGATCGCTTTCGGCTAACATTCTTTTAAGCTCATCAATCCTTTTTGTTTCATAAACAGTTAATGTTGCAAGTTTTTTCACTTGCTCTGGGGCTGTGGTCTCATTAAGCGACGTAAGCATTTTCCCAACGTTTGTTTGACCGACTAAATCAGCAAATTGAGCTATATCAGTATTAACTGTTCCGATTTCGGCGTTTAACATTCTTGCCAGTGTGGGAAGCACTTGTTGGCCAAAATTTTCTACAATATCAAGACCGTAAGGAAGATAAGCGACATCTTGTTCATTATCCAAATAGGCTCTGGCACATCGGCTATCAAATACAGCAATAGTAGAAAGTTCATCCGGAGGATTTCTATCTCTATTCCAAGATAACGAAAATGTTGTTCCATCCCTTTCAATGTCAAAGATTGCTTCTGGAATATTTTGGGCGGTTAAAGGATCAAACACATTAGAATGAACAGTTTCTTCAAGATCACGAGCACGACAGGCTCGTTTTAAAACTCGCGAGTATCCAGATTTTCCCGTGCCATTCCCCCCATAGATCACAGTAATCCCATTCGGACAAAATTCGAGTTTTTGTCCAACCGCAATTCTGTTCACGTATTTAAGATCACGTATTGATTTTAGGATTACAGGCGTAGTGCCATCTATTTGGGTAGGCAAATGCGTTTGAGCAAAAGGAATAGCTTGATACATTTTGGGATCGGACAACCCATTGGCAGATTTCAACATTCCATATAATTCTTCATAATCTTGCTGATCTAACATCTGCTTATGAAATAAACGACGTATCGCATCTCTTTGCCATAGTGTTAAATTTGAAGTTGACCACTCTAAAATGTTACTAAGTAGAGACACTAACAGACTCCTTGGAGATGATGCCCTTACTTTTTTCTTTTAGATTTTTTATTTTTTTAAATAAAACGC
The DNA here is from genome assembly GCA_015233405.1 of Candidatus Omnitrophota bacterium. Lineage (GTDB taxonomy): Bacteria > Omnitrophota > Gorgyraeia > Zapsychrales > Zapsychraceae > JADFXT01. Next base: position 29,659 of record JADFXT010000018.1, read on the forward strand.
TTGCCGGTTCGTCATTTGGGTCCTGGGGCACGAGTTCACCGCGAAAGGCTTTGGCAAGAATGGATTGCGTGAGTTTATCAACTTGCGACTGGGCTTTCTTATATCGAGCTTCGATTTTGTCAGCCAACACAAATAACTCGACCACCCGTTGAAGAATCTCTTTTTGCTCTATAAAGGGAGGTAATGGTATCGGCAACATTTTAATTCGCCCCAAAGCAAGCTTCCCTTGGGCCGCAGATAAGACAGTGCGCCTTATAAAATCCTGGCATCCCGGCGACTGTAGCCAACTCGCAAGATATTGATTATCAACACCACTCAGATCGCAGATTTTCACTGCGTTCTCGGTAAGATTTGCCCCTTCAAGATCGTTAGGAATAATCCCCGCATCTCCGATGCAAGCACCGACATTAGTTAAATACACATCGCCAGCTTTGACGATGTAGCGTTTAATCTTTGATTGGACTTCAGGCGTTAAGTATTCAAGTTTTTCCCGAAGGACCGATCCACCCTTCAAACATCCTGCTTTGATATATGGTAAACCTGTATTTTCTTTAACAAGTTTTGCACCTTTTGGCACTCGTTTGCCACCTTTAACTTCTCCAACATCATTGATTCTCAACCAGACCCACGTCGAAGGCAAATCGAACTCGTCATAACTATCAATGGTGTCGGAAATAACATGTCCACTATGTTTATATTTCCAGAGCTTCTTATCAATTTCAGAGGAGGGATTTTTATTCCGCCAGTCGGCGGTCAAACGACCGCTATAAGCGGCGGCGAGGACCGATTGACGAAAACGTTTGAGGAGGATAGGGATTTTCGCCAATCTTTTTTGACAGACATCCACTTGGCCCAACAATTTCTCTAACTTCGCCATAATTCGCCGTTGCTCAGCAAGGGGAGCAAGAGGGACATCTATCGCATAAATATCGTCGCGGCTGATTCCTGGTATGGCAGAGGATTTCTCTTGCTGCCCAAGTCGAAGCGACTTCAAATAGAGGGCCCAGTAGTTCGCTGGTAAACCAACAGGAAACTCATCAATAAAATAAGTCGTATCAATGGGCCAACATTTTTCTCGTGATAAATGGACCTCACCAACTGAGCCTTTACGGCCAATGATTATTGTTGTCCCTTTTGTCACTGCGCTATCGTGAACCCCTACGGCCCCATTGGAACCATAAACCTTAACTGAGCCTTTGATGTTTCTTTTTTCCTGAGGCAATCCTTTGCCGTATTTGAACTCGAAAAGTTCATTAAGTGTAGTAATTTCCCATCCTTTCGGAAATCCATCTTTCATTTTTCCGCACCTTCTTCTTTTTCAATCAGCTCAACCATTTCTCGGAGATCATCGACGACGGCTTCGAGTTCAGTGATGGCTTCACTGGCGAGGTCCTGCGGCTCTGGTAATTCGTCACTATCTTCAAGCGAGTCATCTTTAAGCCAGGTCATATCAAGTTTATAACCACGTTCTTTGATTTCATCGACGTGAAAATGCCGGAAACGACCTTCTTCGCCTAAATTTTTACGCTTACTTGTGCCGTTAGGATCAACGCCATAACACTTTTCAAACTCCTCAAAATGTTTTGCTGAAAGAGGCCGGTCTTTTTTAGTGATCCCCGGAACATTTGAACGAGCATCGAAAATCCAAACATTTTCTGTCGGTAAACCCTTTTGAAAGAAGATGACATTTGCCTTCACGCCTTGACTATATGGCGTAAATGTCCCTCGAGGGAGACGTAAGATAGTATGGAGATTGCAATCTTGCATTAAAATTTCCATCACCTCACCAGCTTTATCCTCGAAAAGGCAGTTATCTGGCAAGACCATGGCCGCTCGACCGCCTGGTTTAAGAATGCTCATGACATGTTGAACAAAATTTAATTGTTTGTTGCTCGTCTCAATCGTGAAATCATCTCGGGTGGGGGCTTGGTTCGCACCTTTCGTCCCAAACGGCGGATTCGTCAGGACACAATTATATTGAACGCTCTTCAATGGTTCATAGATTGCATCGCCGAGGTAAATATCGCCGTGAATCCCGTGGAGGTAAAGATTCATAAGACACAGACGCCGAGGGCGATGCACCAATTCTGTCCCGGAATACGTTTTAGTCAATATCCTCTTGGAATCATCGCGATCAAACTTGCCTCCGGTCTGAGCAAAGAGCCATTCATACGCGCAAACCAAAAATCCGCCGGTTCCTGCTGCCGGGTCGTGAATGGTAAAATCTTTTACCTTTATCGGATCCGGTTTCATACACCGGACAATCGATTGAATGAGCACCCGCGGCGTGAAGTATTGGCCGGCTCCTTTTTTACCTTCGGATGCTGATTTCTCGAGGAGACCCTCATAAGCCGCGGCTTTAACATCAACATTAAGAGCCGTCCATTCAACCTCGTCGATCAGATTGATGAGATGTTTCAAATTTACCGGATTGCCGAACCGGGAAATCGCGCCGCCGTAAATGTCACCTAACACGCCTTTTTGTTTTCCCAAACCTCGCAAGGCATCAACATAAAAATCAGTTAGAGACGTTCCGGATTTTTCTTTTAGAACATTCCACGAATATTCCTTCGGGATGCTGGCCCCTTTTTCCTCTGCCATTTTTAAAAACAGCAGATAAGTCAACTGCTCGATGTAATCACCATAATCCACACCGTCGTGGCGCAAAGTGTTACAAAAACCCCAAAGTTTTCCGACGACATCACTCATATCAAGCTCCTGGTAATACAGCTTTTATTAACGCCACAACACTAAACTTATTTAAAATGGCAAAACCTGCGAGGATTATAAAAATTATTTGAATAAATATGAGATGCGGGAAAAAATGCTGCGGTGGCACCATGTAGAAGAAAGATTCTTGCTTTATTTTCTCCCCTTTGAGGCATCCGTCATAAAACCGAGTTTCTTCATCTGCTATACTTTTCCATAATTTTAAGATTTCTATGTCGTTATTCTCTTGAGTAAAAACCTTGTCATATAGATTCTTCATAATATGAGCACGAACTTTATTTTCACTCCTGGCTCGTCGTAAAGCAACTCTTGACCAGCTAAGTTTATGAAGAATCCCCAACAACAACGAAAAGCCCAAAAAGAGAAACACTTCCAAATTAAGCTGTATAGTAGTCTTAGGAATGTTCAAAAGGGCAATATAGAAAAATATTGCCCCTCCTGCTCCTTTCATAAGAAGGTCACATACGTCAAACTCAAATTTATTTCCTTCAATGATGTGCTGATTTGCCGACTCACCGTGGGCCTTTGCTATATCGATTATTTGACCAACAAATGGGTTGGTTTTACTGGTATTCATGCCAACACCGCCTCATTTAGTTCGTTGATAATTGTATCCAGCTCGCCGCCAAAGATCCGGTCAAGCCGGTTGTAAGAAATTCCTTCGTGAGAAAATATTGGAAGATCATCCAGATCATCTTTTTCAAGAAGAAGAGTGGCAATCATACTCCCACGGATCAGCTCAAGCCATTTTTCTTGTTCCGCAGTGAATTGACGTCGATGATGTATAATTTCAAATGCTTTATTGACGCGCGATTCAGCCGTGAGAAGTTCCTCTCCAACGGCAGCGTGTTTAATCATTGAAATAATGTCCGCCAGTTCGACATTGTAGGCACGGCGTAGATTGCGTTCGTTAAATTTGTCCTTAAGCGTTTCCGGCTCTGTTTCTAACTTCATTCGTAATTCTTTCAATTCTTTTGTATGAAAATCCTTAGGACGAGAAAGAAGTATTTCCAACGCCTCGACGTGTTCCGGATTTTCCCGCACGAATCGCTCAAACATCTGGATATAATCTGCCGGCTTAAGTTCCCGACCATCTTGGGCTCTAAATAAAACCTCCGACGAGACTTTGTCGTACACGCCGATTGCTTCAATAAAACTTCTTGTCGGCCGTTCGTAATTCTCACACATATCCAAAAAAGCCTTCTTCTTCAAAATTTCCATTGTGCCCACCCAATCCCGATCAAGCCGCATTTGTAATTCCCGGGCAAAGTCCGCAATATCGGCCCCCAGAAGAAAGTTAAAATTTTCCCGACTGTCTTCCGTAATATTTTTTGCAATCCGGAGCAAACGTTTGGCAACAACTTTAATGTTGTAATCCCGGTCTTGATTATCAGCAATTCGCTGAACAAGTTCGGGCATGGTGATCGTCGATTTCGCGGGAGCTTCGGCCGTAATGCTCGTCGTATTTTTGAAGTATTCAAGAAGTGTCCCGCCGAAGCAATCGAATACAGTGAAATGAGTTTTATTGATTTCCGGGCAGAGACGGGTTCCTCTCCCCATCATTTGCTCAAAGAGAATCCGCGATTTGACTTTACGAAGAAAAACTATGTTCTCGATTTTAGGGACATCAACTCCCGTCGAGAGCATATCCACCGTGATAACGATGCCGGGGTTCTGCCGATTGCGAAACTCGCGGATCTTTTGTAAAGGACGATCCACCGTCTGGCTGCCGGTTATTTTTTGAACAAAAGCATCGCCACGCCCAAACGCATCGCGAAGCATGTCCGCCAAAATATCGCAGTGGGAAGTATGCGGCAGGTCATTATCGGCAAAAATTAACGTTTTTGGAAAATGCCCGAATGTTTTCTCTTGCCCGAGTAAATAAGTTTTTAGTTCCTGGACAATTTTTCGATTGCGATCTGGAGCAGTCCATTCAGATTCGTTCTTTTCAGGGGCTAATTGTCGTTCATCTTCAAGCGTATCAAATAGAAGTTGCCCCGTTGTCGTATCACGCAGTCCAACTTCATCGCCTTCATTTAAGAATGTTCCGTTGATAGTGATGTCTGAGTTGATAGAAACAGCATCATAATCGACGAGAAAATTATCTTTAACCGCGCTTTCATAATCATAACGGTATACAACTTCTTTGAAAAACGCAGTTGTATGTGCCGCCGGCGTTGCAGTGAGGCCAATACGTATTGCATCGAAATGTTTGAGTACCTCTCGCCATTTACTATCCTCTTGAGCGGTGTATCCCCGGTGACATTCATCCGCGATAATAACGTCAAAGGCGTGAATCGGAATATCTAATTTCTCAGCGTCTTCCTCTTCGCGCAATGTCGCCCCGAACATGCCCTCTTTTCCGAAAAGATTAATCATCATCCGTTGAATCGTGCATACATAAACAAACGCATGTCGGCTTTGAGGGTTGGTCAAATATTGATTAGGTAAAACTTTAGGATCGTAAGTTTCTCCTTCTTCAAAATCTTCTCGACGGAAACGCTGGCTATAAACCTCATAAATTTTGTCGAATTTCAAACCGGGTTCTGGTTCAAAACTTGCCAAAGCTGTCACGGCCTGGGCCGCGAGTGCCTTCCGATCGACGAGGAAAAGAATCCGCTTAGCATGGCCGGATTTCATCAAACGATAAATAAGATTAACCGTGGTGAAAGTCTTGCCCGTGCCGGTCGCCATGGCGACGAGCATATTGCGCTTACGGTCAATGATCGCTTCCTCAGTTTTTTGTATAGCTTCTTTCTGGTAAGGCCGCAGATAGGGATTATCGACAGGATTTTCAACCAACCATTTGATCAAGCTTTCTTCATCTCTGGCCAATATTTCTTCGAGCGCATCCGGGGTGTGCATCGTCGCGACTTCGCGGGATCGACTCAATGGATGCCGTAAATCTTGAAACCATTGTACGACGCCATTTGTTGAGTAAATGAACGGCAATTTATATTCACCGAATTGAAAGGAAGTGTTTTGAATGTCTCTTGCGTATCGCTGGGCTTGTTGTAAGACGTTTTGAGGGCCGACAGCGACCTTCTTGCCTTCGACAGCGGCTAAGGCGTTGCCTTTGTTAAACAAGACGTAATCAGCAGGGCCGGAAGATGTGGGATATTCCTCGACGGAGGCACGCTTATAAGATTTCTTTCCATCGTGAGAGGTTATTGGGCCCCACCCAGAATTGGTGAGGAGTTTATCAATATATTTTTTTCGTGTTTTTTGTTCGTTTATGTTTCCATCGGGGAATAGGGACATGGCCGCTATTTTAATACTTCTTCATTTGTTCAACAAGCAAAACGTTCTAACAGCATAAACAATAATAAAAAATGAACAAACATTAGCACGCCATTAGCACAGACAATTTTAGCACAAAAGAACAAAAAATAACCCTCCGTAAGTCTATGACCTACGAAGGGTTAAATTGGTTGCGAGGGTCAGATTTGACGCCTGAAGCGCTCCTGCGCTTCAGGCACTTCCTCGCCACCTCTCGGTGGCTCGGTCGCTGATAGCTCCGCTTGTCTGTTCATTCACCGCCTCTCGGCCAGTCAAATTAAAAAGGGTCACCCCAAAAACGGGTGACCCTTTTTAATTTGGTTGCGGGGGTAGGATTTGAACCTACGACCCTCAGGTTATGAGCCTGATGAGCTACCTGGCTGCTCCACCCCGCGGCTATGTTTTATATTTTTTGTAAATATTCAGCAGTGGATAAACCCGCGCTTTTTGTTTATCCAACGGGGAGACGCAACCGTGTTGCGTCTCGACGATCGTTATTTTTTTTCTTTATTTTCCGGCACGATTTGGATGACTTCTTCGCCTTCTCTGACCAGACCCATATTTTCCCGGCCGACCTTCTCTAAATATACGGGGTCTTGCTCCAGCCGGTTTTTTTCGCCTTTAAGTTTGGCTTGCCGTTCTTCCAGCCGCTTGATCTGTTTGTCGTACTCGGCGATCTGTCGCTCTTTTTCCTTGACCAAGGTGAACGGCGGTAAAAAAATCACCAAAACCGCAATGGCTATGACTAAAAGCCAAAAAGCGTTTTTCATACAGTTCTAGTGCTCCGTCAGATAATTTTTTTAACTGACTCCGCACTTCCGCTAGGGGGGCAAGCCCCCCTTCGGCGCTCGCTTCGCTCGCTGAGCACCCCCCAATCCTGGGGGAAAGGCTCTCCCCCAGACCCCTTGCGTGCATTGTCAAAAAATTTTTCTGACAATGCACTAGCAGATCTTTCCCCATAGCGGCCCGGCATAAACGGCTTTGTCGCCGAGCTCTTCTTCGATGCGCAGCAATTCATTGTATTTGCACAACCGGTCGGTACGCGACAGGGAACCGGTTTTGATCTGTCCGACGTTCGTGGCCACGGCCAGATGCGCGATAGTTGTGTCTTCGGTCTCGCCGGAGCGGTGGGAAATGATCGACGTGTATTTGTTGGCTTTCGCCATGTTGATGGTGTCCAATGTTTCTGACAAGGAACCGATTTGGTTCACTTTGACCAAAATCGAGTTCGCGCATTTTTTCTCAATACCCATTTTTAACCGCTTCACGTTCGTCACAAAAAGATCGTCCCCGACGAGCTGGACCTGGTCGCCGAGCCGTTCGGTCATTTCGCGCCAGCCGTTCCAATCGTTCTGGTCCAAACCGTCTTCGATCGAAATGAGCGGCGATGACTTGAGCATTTTTTCATATACGCCGATCAACTGGCTGGACGTCAAATTTTTTCCGTTATACGAATATTTTCCGTCTTTAAAAAATTCGCTCGACGCTGCGTCAAGCGCGATGAACACGTCTTTGTCCGGTTTATACCCTGCCGCTTCGATCGCCTCGAGGATCACATTGATCCCTTCTTCGTTGCTGCGCAGGTTCGGGGCAAAACCGCCCTCGTCGCCGACCGACGTGCTCAAACCTTTGGAGTGCAAAATTTTCTTCAGATTATGAAAAACCTCGACGGCCATACGCAAGGCTTCGCTGAACGTCGGGGCGCCGAGTGGCGCGATCATGAATTCCTGGATGTCTAAATTATTGTCAGCATGCGCGCCGCCGTTGATGATGTTCATGAGCGGCACCGGCAGGATTTTGGCATCATCGCCGCCGAGATAGCGGAACAATGATTTGCCTTGTTCATTGGCCGCGGCCCGCGCCACAGCCAGAGACACGCCGAGGATCGCGTTCGCGCCTAAACGGCCTTTATTTTCCGTCCCGTCCAAATCAATCATTTTCTTGTCGATCGCGTGGAAATCCGGTTCTTGTCCGACGACAATGTCCGCGATCGTTGTGTTCACATTGTGGACTGCCTTGGCCACGCCTTTCCCTAAATATTTGCTCTTGTCTCCGTCACGTAATTCAATCGCTTCATGCTCTCCGGTCGACGCGCCCGACGGGACTGCGGCCCGGCCCAAGATCCCGGATTGCAGGACCACATCGACTTCAACCGTCGGGTTACCGCGTGAATCAAGGATTTGACGTGCTTTGACTTTGGAAATCTGCGACATAAGGTCCCCTGGTATTATCCTCACCTAATCCTCCGGTGAGAGTGTTAGAATAAATTTATCTGTAGGGAGACAGCTTGCAAACCCCCTTATGGCCCCGTCTCTGGCGGGGACCATTCAAAGAAGATTGTTGCTTCCTGCGGGCCTAACTGGGAATATTCATTAAGGATGCTATGGGGGCCGGTTGACATCGGCCTACCATTTATATCCCAGGATATATTGAGTTAGACGCCGCCGGAATATCCTCCCTACTCGCGTATAAAAACAATTTCAAAAAAAGGACAACTACTATGAACTATCTCGGTATCGACGTCTCAAAATCAACGTCCCGTTATGTCCTTCTCGACAACGACGGGGAACAATCAACCAAACCCTTCACGCTCAACAACGATAATCAAGGCTTTGAAAAACTTCTCGCACGAATGACAGAACTTTCTCTAACGCCCGACAACGTTCTCGTCGGCATTGAGGCCACAGGCATCTGGTGGGAAAATCTTTACTGCCTTCTCACCGAAAAAAAATTCAAGGTCATTGTTTTAAATCCACACCAGACAAACAAATTCCGCGAGGCCCTTCGATTCAAGGCCAAGACCGACGACATCGACGCTTATGTCATCGCCGGACTTTTACGTTCCGGGAAATATGCTTGCAGTTATATCCCCGAAGAAAATATCCAAGTCCTTCGCGAAATCACAAAACTCCGATTCCAGCTCGTCAAAGATCGACAGAATTATGAGCGTCAAGTCTGCGCTTTGCTCGGCCTGTTGTTCCCTGAGTACGAAAAGACGGCCATCAAAAATCCATTCTCCGTCGCATCCGTAGCCATTCTTAAAGCGTACCCGACGGCAAAACATCTTGCCGAAGCTAAACCGAAACACATTGAAAAAATTGTCCGTTCCATCAAAGGCAACAACTTCAACATCGACGAGATTCAGTCGCTCATCGCAACCGCTAAAAATTCCATTTTCTCCGGCCGTGCCAAAGACGCGCGCGGCATGAATC
>JADFXT010000019.1 GCA_015233405.1 Candidatus Omnitrophota bacterium
CCCGCCCGTGACCCTGTTAAGGACAATGGAATCAGCGCCGGGCTGAAAGAATTGCACCAGCTCAGGCTTGGCAATATTGAAGCTGTCATAATTAATGATCGCCTGATCAGAGGTCGTGATCTTCATCACATCGGCTTGGGATTTGTCAAACGTCGCCGAGCCGGACATAACCTCCTCGCCTTGTGGCAGCGCAAAAGCATAATGCATGCCGAACGGCTCGCCCAAAGCAAGAAGAACAACAAGGACAACAGCTATGATCTTTGTGAACGATTTCATATGGGTTCTCCTCTTTTTAGAATGTCTTAATGACTTGAACATAAACCGCGGCATGGTCCCCTGAGGACGGCTCATCGCCGGCAATAGGAAATCCAACATCCACTTTGGCATTAAGGTCATGCCCAAAATCCAAACGCACGCCAACACCAGCGCCGGTGATCTCATTACTCTTGGCTTCCCCAGGCTGAGGATTTTTCGCGTACGTGATCCCGTAATCGATGCATCCTACTATCCGCATGAATTCTTTCAATGTCTTATGCAAAAAAGGAACTTGGTGCGCGCCAAAAAATGGCGGCAAAGTTAATTCGGCGTTAAGAACAGAACCCGTGTCCCCCAAATGTTCCGACGATGGAAACCCTCTGACGGTGTCCACACCGCCGATATCGAACTGTTCTGAAGCGGGAAGGACATCGGAAGCCATCTGGGTGCGGCCTTTGGTCAAAAGAATCATGTCCCAGGGCAAGCTCTGATATCGGCCCAACTCAATATTACTCCTAAAGAAAAACGACCCGGCCCCTTCTCTCGATGCCACGGGGTTGTTCCTCGAATCCCCGCCCCAGAGGCTGGGACATCCTTGGGAAAAAATGATCTTATAATAATCCCGGCCCTGCAAGGACTTCTCCAAAAAATCGCCTGTTATCCCAAAGTTCGCGATGCGCAACCGATCTTTGCTTGTCTCTGCCCCTAAAAGAAAGTTGTCCAGATTTTTGTAATCAAAACCTAAAAGGACATCCATGCTCGACGTCAATGTTCGTTTCAGAGGATGCGTCAACGAAAGATTGTACGCAACAGAATTCCCTCCCGCGTTAAGACGGCGATATTCGCGTCCGACATTGAATTCCGACCACTGATAAGAAAAAGACGCCTTGGTCCCATAAGAATTGATCGGCAACTCATAGGAAGCGCTCGCGTAGCCTTGCGTGCGAGCAGGAGAACCGCTGACGCCTCGAAGGGACATTTTGTCGCCCTGCGCTATCAGGTTAGAATATTCAACGCCTGCTCCCGCACGATGAGTAGACACATACCGCGACCCGGCATTGTTATAATCCACAAACGTATGAAATGGACGTTTATCTTCGACGGTGAGAAAGATGTCGGTCGTAAACGGCTCCTGTCCTTTTTTCAGGACCGCTTTGACCTGAAGATCGGGATATTCGTTCAAGATGACCAAAGAGCGCATCAACTCGTTATAATTAAAAATGCCTTTCTGGGCGCACACAAAATGTTTCTTGATAAAATCCGCTTTATAAAATTTCCCGCCCTGGACGACCACTTGGCCTAAACGACCTTCCACGATCTGGATAGAGACAACCCCATCCTTGATCTCCTGGGCCGGCAGAATCGCTCGCGTTAAAAAGAACCCTTTTTCTCTGTAAAAAGCATTGATCTGGTCGCACGCCATCAACAGGTCGTTAAAATGAGCGCCTGGCTTTGCATACTTGGCCACCAATCGTTTAAGCGCCTTGGTTTTAAACAGCGTATTGCCTGTGATGTTAAACGACTTGACATCCAAAGCCTTGCCTTCCTCCATTTGCAATGCTGTTTGAGGAAATTCAAGCTGCTGGAAAACCTGTTCGCGCTGGACTGAAGTGGACGGCGTCTGGACTTTCTCTTCGAGGTTTTTTTCTACGACACCAGATGTGGCTTGTTTAGGAACTTGGGTTTGAGCAAAGGCAGGAAACACGAGCAGTAGTGAAACGGGAACAACGAACAACCATGACTTTTTTGATAAATCCATAAATAGCCCCCCTCTATTAATGGTATTCAAGATATATAAATTTATTGTAATAAGATTAATTATTTAAGCAATGATTGTTGAAGAAATCTTAGTCCGTAATAGAAAGGGGTACTCGCGTTTCAGCGACGAGGAGTTCGTACACATACAAAAGCCCGCCAAAATAAAAAGCAACAATCCCCAATGATCTTACTTATTTATTTCTTCTGTGACCTCAATGTCTGTCCCTCCAGAATTTGAATATTTATATGTTACGCGGAATGTCTTTTGCGTATTATCATCCCAGTGCAAAGTCCACAATTGTTCTACGCCTTTTTTATCAGCTAAAACACCCTTAAATTTTATCTCTACGCTCTTGAACATTCCCTTTTTAGAAACGTCTGCGATAGGCTCCAAATAATTAAACGTATCCTTAATTAAAAGATTGTCCCCGCTAATAACACCTTTAATTTTTACAACTATTTCATTTGCGTTTTTATCAAGCAGTGATGAATATCCAAAATCCCTCTCTTTGTATCTCAAGTGCTCCAAAAGGTTCCCTAACCGTTTTGACTTCTCCGGCTCAAAATTAAGGGCCTGAGATTTATCATAATTTTTTATCGCTTCATCATATTTATATGAAAAATAATCAGCCACGGCCAATGCATAGTATGCCCCTCCATCGTCGGGCTTAAGCAAAACTAATTTTTGAAAGTTCTCAACAGCTTTATCGTATTCTCCTTTTTTCGAATAAACTCCACCCATATTGAAAAGAGCATCCGTGCTTTTGGGGTCAATGTTTAAGGCCTTTTGAAATGATTCTAGCGCCGAATCATATTGTTTTTCCTGAAAATATTTAACCCCTTCCGCATTAAACTCATCAGCAGTATTTTCTGAATATGCCGCGCTGGAACTCAACAAAACACAAACAAACAAAATGAATATAAATTTTCTCATTAATAGCTCCGATCTCTTAACAATTCGTTCTTCGTTTATTAAATTTATCAACCACAAATTGCGGAGAAACATCCCTAATGATTCCGCCGACTTTCTTATAACGCCTTACTTAAGCTCTTCGCTTATGCGATACATGACGCCGGCAGCCACTTCCGGTTGAGGCAGCATAAATCTGCGAGCGGAAATTGTAACCTGCGTCTTAAGCCAAGACAACTTCCTGAGCCTCAAAGTAACGTGGAAACCCCGCACGTCAGCGTTAATAACCCCTGTTTCTTTATTCTCGTCCTTTATTTTTCCTGCGTCTTTGAGAACCTTTAATCCGACATCAAACGCCTTGGACCAGGAAACAGAATAGTCTTCTCGAGAATAATCTTTGCTGGCCAAAGCAAACGCTGCAGCGACGGGAAGTGCGGCAACACCCGTTAACATGGACACGCCATATTGAGACAGCTGCCGAATGCCGGCGGATTTTAAAGGTTCAGAGATAATCAAGGCGGCCAACTGCTCAACACTGTTGACATTCCTATATGTTGTCTTAAAACCCACGTCGTAGACTTTAATGTCCGGCGGATTAACAGCGCCATAATCCTTTGAGACGATCCTGCCAACGCTCAGCAGGACTAAATCCATCTGCATGGGCATAAGTTTCAGCGGACCTTTTTTCTCAAAGATTTTTAAAGTTCCGACGTTGGTCTTTCGCTCTTTATTTTTCGCCAGCACAATTTCTTTCAAATCCAAAGACAGAGCCTTGAAATGCGCCTTCCCCTTGAACAATGAAAAAACGTCGCAGGAAACATACAAAAGAGGAATATCCACCATCACCTCTGACGGAAATCCTTTGGGACTATACATTTTAAAATCGGTTATCTTGATAGATTGCCTTACAATACTAAGCGAAAGCCCTCCGATATGGACCGGAGCGCCGACTATGTCGCTGGTCACGGCTGTGGCAACGTTTTTGATAACAATATCTCTGACCAGACAAAAAACAGTCACGCAGGCAAGAACGATCAACACTAAAACGAGCTTCTTTTTCATTCAAGTCCCTTTGTCTAGAAATCATTTCGCGCTTTATTTATTGACGGTGTCTTCATTCACGAAATCATCGCGCCAGAACTTTGTACCATGCACGGTTGCCTGCAGAGCAAGGCCGCTTTCCGTAAACTGATAAACGCGCAACCCCGGGGAAACTTCCACAGCGCCGCTGAACGCGTTGCCGGTGTCGCCACCCTTGGCAGCCGCATCTGCTTCAGCGCCAAACTGCCAGCCGCTGTTTAAAAATTTATCCAAGACTTGACGATTATCAAAAATAAAGACCGTACGAAAATCCTTAACACCTAATCCCAACCCCAGGCCTCCTTGCGCCATACGCATAAAAGTATCCTTACCAAAAAGGCCTAAGAACCCATTTTCATGAACAAGCCCTCGTCCGCCGGAGAAACTAGCTAAAATGACATTAACATTTAAGTTCACAAACACAGCATATCCTTTGGCCCGTGCGATCTCACCTTTCATCTGAGGTGCTGTTTTATAAAGTTCACTTAACACCTGGTCGCGGCGATATCGTAAATATGCACGCCATTCCGAGGCCGTTTGCGGCTTCATATTCACTTTAGCGCATCCAGACAGATCAACAACCATTGTCGCGATGAATATTAATACAAATAGTTTTCTAATCATCTAAGCCTCCTTCTTTATTTGCTGAAACACTGAAAATTCAATCACCTATTTAACGCGGACATTAAACGACCCCACAAACTCCTCAAAATCCTTCAGGTCGTGTTTATAATAATGCTGCTCTGTAGCGGCATATTCCAATTCATAGAATTGTTTCTTTAGCAAGAAACCATACGTTAGGACGTGATATTTGACAAAATCATCATTGTTGAAAGTGAATTCTATTTCAAAAGCATCGACCCCGCCCACCTTTACAGGCTTATTCATTAAGATCTTGAGGTTTTTATAGCTTTGGTCTAACGACATTTCATCAACGACGAGAGACGAGATTTCTTCCAGCAGCATATCTTCTTTGATCTTCTTTTTTGTATACGGCAGTTCCTGATTCGTCTTGGATTTCGTTATAGAAATAGCCTGTAATAAAAAGCCGTCCTTGGTCACCATTAAGATATGGTTAGGCGAATTGAATTTCATCCAGCCATTCGGTAAAACAGATTCAAATGGACCGCTGGACCACTTTGAATTATTCATGTCAATATATTGCCAGGGAGCGCAACCGGTTAAGAAAACGACGAGCAGGATTCCCAGACTATATTTCAAGGATTTATTCATTGATATACCTCCTTACGTATTCCGCATCATTTGCGTTTGGATTTATTTTTAAGTATTCGTTAAAAAACTCTTTGGCTTTTGGCTTGTCCCCTTTTTTGTAATACAACAAACCCAATTCTTTATAGCTCAACGGAAAATTTTTATCTATCTCAACCGCTTTCTTAAGCTCCTTTTCAGCGTCTTCGATCTTGTTTTCTAAGATCAAAACTTTTCCCATAAGGAACGCCTGCCGAGGGTCATTAGGATAAAACTTCGCATATTTCTCAACTTCTCTTCGGGCAAACTTAATCCCGTTCCTTTTTAGATCAAGCTCCGCGTTGTCTAATAAGACATTTTTTGTCTTTGCAATATAAACATCTGCATTATTCACCGCTTGCACCTGGTCGACCTTATTTTTAGATAATTCTTTGATCAACAGATCCATGCTTTTAATACGCTCTTGAACCTTGGGATGCGATTGATATGCATAGGGGATCTTGATCTTTTCTTTTTCTATGGCCTTGTCTAAATTCTCAAAAGCCTTCTTCGCTTCGCCGGGGTCATAGCCTGCTTTTTCAATAAAGGCAAAACCCTGCACATCGGCTTCTCTTTCCAGGTCCCTGCTATAACCCATCACAGCTGCCTGATATCCCATTTGCACATAATAATTAATAAGGTCCGTCGCCGGAGCGCCGCTGCCTGCTCCCATAAAGATAACTTGCAGAGAAGAAAAGAACGCTGCGGTATTAACTTGAGATCTCAGCGTCTTTAACCCATGCCGATGAAAAACATGGGTGGCCTCGTGCCCTAAAATGGTCGCCAGCTGCGCTTCATTGTCCAGATTTGCCAATAATCCCGTATGCACAAAAATGACCCCATTAGGAAAAGCACACGCGTTAAAATTCGGGTCTTTAATGACATATGCTTTTAGCGTGACACCGCTTTTCTCTTCGATAGCGCCGGTCATTTTATGCAGCACCTGATTGACATATTCATTTAAACCGGCATCTTCACAAACAAAATTGCTTTTTATCAACGTTCTTTGCGCTTCCTCGCATTCCTTCCACTGACTTGCCTCGTCCTTATCGGCCTGGAATTTATTCGTTCCATCGATGTTAGGGACATCCACCGTCGCGCAAGAAACAAGAGAAAAAACAAGGAACAAACTAGCTAAAATTATTTTATTTTCTTTCATTTATTCCCTCTCCATTTTTCCGGAAAGTCCTTGAATAGCTCATCGATGATCTTTTTATCAACGTCCTCATTCCTTAGATCTCCCGGCATCGGCTTATAATTAAACCAAATGACTTCCCCGGTCTTTGCGTCGACTAATGATAAAACGATCCACTCCGGTCCAGCAGGAACGATGACACAAACACCTGTCGCGGCCCCCAAAAGAGCGCCGAATATGGAAAGAGACACCCGGCCAGTCGTCCAGATATAATTCCTTCCAGAACAAAATAACAACGTGTCAACATTTGCGATACTATTTAAATCTCCCACTTCATCTCCCATGGTATAGTCAAAATTCTTTACCTTATAGGGAAATTGGCTAACAGGCAGATACGTGTGTGCAATGATGCTATGCGCTACGGTAAAAAACATTCCATTTTGCTCACTGACCAAATCTTTCTGGGATTCATTTAATTGTTTTTCATCAATATATGCGACCTTGGAATTAGAAACAGTCTCCAATTTTTCTTTAATAAGCCTTAATATCTTCTCTTTCGATTGAATGCTCCATTCGTCATTGTATTGATCAATCCCTCCGGCGGTGAGGCTGTAGATCTTTACCCCGGGAGAAATGACTCCTATGGTCTTGGATTGGTCAAAATAATTCTCAAATCTCGGGCTTTTTCGATAAGTAACCGTTGAGCACCCGTAAAGCGATAAGATCAGGAAAACCAGTAATAATTTTTTCATTTTCGCTCCTTTTAAAATAAAAAAGGCAACCTCTCTCTCGAGAGATTGCCGCTAGTTAACCGATTTTGTTAGATAACATGGTGCTATTTTACATAGAGACACTATTTCCTGCAAGATTAAATAATGATTTTGTAAAACATATCCGAGAGTCCTGGCCTTCTTCGGCTAGTTAGACTTGAAACACTTGATTAATTGGGAAGATTTAACTACTTAGCCCTAAAAACAACTTAACATCTGGCATGGCGTGAATATTTATAATGACAGGAACAAATCCTTGGGAGTTCTTCAATTGTTGAAGAATAACAGGATCAAGCCGGAATCTGATCCCTTCACCGGCGCTTTGAGTTTGCAAATTCATATTAGCAGCAGTTAAGTCAATACCACCATTGTTTTCCAAAGGCATATTGGTGGAGCGCTGAGCAAGGCCTTGTTTACTGCTCATCGCCTGGTCAGTGTTTTTTATTTTTTGAGCCAGCTCTTTCACGCCTAACAGAAGATCGTTTTCAGTCCCATTGTTGTCTAAGATAAACAATTTCTTTGACTTCTGGGCAGCGATGAGCGTCGGCAAAGTAATGCGATTAAAAAAGTTAGTTACACGGAACTCAAAATTATCTTTATTGCCACGTCCATCTCCTCTATCACCTCTTTTAAGCAATCTTTGATGGGCGATATCTTTATTAACTCTGACGTGAATCACTTTGCTGATATCAAAACCAGACCGCTCCAACATCTTTTCCAAAATTTCATAAGTACCATGCACCCGAGAACTAATATCAAAGATAAAACCATGCGCAAAGCGTTCTGGCTGATTCTTAATCACGCTTTCTAAATAATCAAGAACAGTTCTTTCGTCTATTGATTTCTGTTCCTTCAGCTCTTTTGCTTTTAGCTGCCGGACGGTTTCCCCAAAAGATAATGCCGGGATGCCCAGCTCTTTAGAAAGTAGCGCCCCTGCGGTTCCTTTGCCCGACGCCGGCAAGCCCAGCAAAATATAAACCGATTTTTTATCCGTCGTCATCGCAAGATCAAATGACGCGTTATCTGAAGACAACGTCCAATCATAAAATCCCAGGACTGTTTCCAAGTGCCTCGATAAATCTTCCAATTGGTCCTTTGAATATCCTATGCCAGACAACACCAAATACATATTTTTTTTATCTGAATCCGGCGATAAAACACCCACAACGTCTTTGTCCATGAAAACCATTCCTCGACGGATCTTAACATCAAATTTCTTGCTTCCATGAGCCTTCATGAACTCGACCAACTTTTGGTCTTCGACGACCTTCTTTAAATTGTTGTAATCTTTCTCATTGGAAATAAACTCTTGGGCTAACGACAGCAACTTACCATCAAAGATATAATCCACGAATTGGAACTGTTCGTAGGAAAGCCTCTTGATCGCATCGACGCAGTCCGCATGTTCTAATAACTTCATCAAAGTATAAAATTTTTTCTGCGATGACATCCCATAACCAACCAAATACGCTAGATTCTCTTGATCAACTCCGGACGAAAGCTCTCTACTAACCAACAAATTCCGGTCCCACATGGTCGTCTTAAACTTCAGCTCACCCAAAAATTTTATAAGGCTTCGATACGACGATTCTTTGATAATACGACGATTTGCGTCTGCATGCGGTTTTTGCTGATTCTTGCGAAGCGACGAAATCGCGTGCTGATCTCCAACATCGGCAAAGAAATCGGCATTCCTATCCACTTCTGAAGAAACTTCCAATGTTTGTTTCTCAAGTACCGCCCACATTTTCTCGAAATCCTCATTAAACCGGTCCCGATCGCCTTTATATTTCTCGGAAAGATTTTCCCACCCAATGCCTCGACGCCATTCCTTGGCTTGACGGATATCAGCCTTAAGGTCTACCAATACATCTACTTGGCCAGATAAGACGTCATAGCCTTGGGTCTTGATCCCAACGGCAAACCCCTCAAACAAGATAAAAGAAACTTTTCCATTAACCGGCTCAATCGCATAAGACCCATCCCGCAGGGTCTTGTCAAAGCGCCTTACGAAAATCTTTGATTGAGCGGTCGAATTCTTTAAATCATGAAACAACTTTGCCCCATACCTAAGATCATGTGTCCCCGGCCCCCAACGACTAAAGCCATAGGTATCGCGCCCGTTTTTATCGATATATAGATCGTCGATAGACAGCGTCAAAACCTGTTCACCTAAAACCACTTCTATGACTCTCTTCATTTTATTGACAAAAGTACTTTTCCCCACGCCTGGCAGAGCGGAGAACCCTGCTGTTATCGTCGACCATCCTTTCACTGTTTTTAAAGTATTTAAATACCAAACAAACGGTAAATAGACATTCCACAATTCCTTCCTCGGTATCTCTTGAAGCAAATCTGCGCCAGCACTTTTTTGATAACCTTTTATTAAGAACTCAAAATAGCTTTCCAATTCCATATCGCTAAGCTGAAGGCCTAAGCCACTAGAACTACGCATGGTTTTCTTGACCCAATATTTCAAGATTTCTTTATCAAACTCGTTAAAATCACCACGCCCTAATCTTTCCAAGACGCCATCTAGATCCTCTCTTACACCAACAGCTTTTTGCTGGACTTCAATGATCTGCGTCTTTAGGCTTTGAAACACTTCTTCAGCTTCTTTGTCATGTAATTTCTTAGCCCAATCTATCAATGGGTCAATAAGGAAAGTTTCCGTAGGAAATAAAGAGTCCAAAGGAAATCCATTGTTAGGATCCAATAATTTTTCTCTAAAGAATTGATAACTCGACGATGAATGCGTCGGAATTTGGGAAGTTAAATATTTTTCCAATGGCCTTAAAAGATCCGTAACGGTCTGATCGGCCCCATAAATTCCTTTCGCCTGACCGATACGGATAAACGCGTCGCCAAGCGCGAGCATTCGCGCACGGATGTCTGAACTTGAAAATCCTAAAGAATGCGGTTTAAATGTTTGAGGTAAAGATTCGCTGTCAGAAAATAAATCGCCTAATCTCACATCCGAAAGTTTGTGTTCGATAGGATTATACGCATACGCAATATTGAGGGCGTTAAACATCAGAGTGACAAACGCCTTGTTGAATTCTGCCCTTAAATAAACTTCTTCCTCTTTGATCGTATAATTTCTGGCCCGGATGATTCCCATAATCCTGGCCCGGTCTTCTGGTAAACCATTGCGCGATAGCACAATGTAGGAATCCTCTTTCCCGACAATATAATTGCTATTGACCCCGCTACCTTCTCGGGTCCCGGACTGATACGCAACTGCGCGGAAAAGCCTTCGGTCGATTCCTTCAAAAAAGAATTCCTTATTTTTGAGATGATTTTTTTCAATTCGGTCCCGAAGCTGTACTCTAAAATTTTCCAAATAGATGCCGCTACTGGCTAACAAAAAATAAGGAATATGGTCCAATTGATAATCTTCATTTTTGTCCATGGCTTCAAAATACGCCATTAAATCGTCTTGAAATTGTTGAAGTTGATTCGCATAAGGAGCGACCATAATAACTTCAGGCAAACGATTAACACCCTGATTCGCATTGACCAATCCATTTAAGATGTTGGGCTTTATATCTCGTAGCTGCCCGTCGATCTTTAAGGCCCCTGATTTGGAAACCCATTGAGACGTTGGACTGTTGGGCCGCATGATGACATGGTCTGCGTTCATGCGCTCAAAGAATGAAACAGAAAGAGCCCCGACGCCATAAACCCCAACCGTATTTTGGGAAACATGAAATTCAGTCTTTAAAGATACCGCTGGTTTTCTTGCCCCTGTTTGATTTTCGCTAGGAACTAAATCTACTTCAACTTCGCTAATATTGGAAAGCATCGCAGCATCTGGCGAAAAATTTGGAGTAACAAACAATGTTTTGTTTAACTCAAACGCGGTGATTCCACCTGAAAAATACTTCCTGGGAACAACGGCTTGGGCGACGGGGTCATACTCCTCCTTCAAATATTGATAAGCGCCTTTCTTAAATGTCTCAACATATTGGGTCCAGATCTTCTCTATTTCTTTAGGATCATCAATATTGATGCCAGCGACCTTCTTTTTATCAACATACATTTGGCTTAAAATACTATCTTGAATTTTTTTCTTATACCACGTCGCTAAAATCAGCGAATTGTAGACCTGCCGCAGTTGTGCAAAATTTTTGCCCGTGTTGACTTCTTTTTCAATGGCGGGAAGAAGGATTTCTTTAACAATTTTTGTAGGGGCGCGGTCCCTGCGCCCTTTATCATCAGGGCGGGGAAACCCCGCCCCTACAATATTTGGTAACGCCAAATAATCCTCCTCCAACATCACCTTTAATTTGGACTCCACGACGAATGCCGTGGCCTCGCCAGATTTAGGCAAGGGATTTTCATAAACAACGGCCTTATCGGGAACAATCCAGACCTTATTAAGCGTGTCGACGGAAATATCCGTCGTGCCATATCGGGCGTAAGCTTCTTTGTATATCTTGTCCCAAAAAGTTTTTCCTATTTCGCCTTCCGGATACATCAAAGACGCGACGATTTGCTTTAAAAGATAATCCTGCGCTAATAAATCCCGGCCCATTTCCGTCCGGCCAAATGCGTCGGGAACGATTCTGTTTGGCTCTTTCGGATTTAAGTTAACCCACAAATCTTTTTCAGGAACGGTCAAACTGGCGAGGAAATATTTAATAAGGCGAGTGGATTCTTTTTTAAGGAAATCCCTGTTGGACTGTTGAGCTCCCCTCGACAAAAGGAAATCCAACTTAAACGGATTGTCAGCATAAATTTTAACGCCGGTAAGAAGTGGCGGCACAACTGCCGGACTTAAACTGACTCTTGTGCCAGCCTCAGGAAGAAAAGACGCGCTTTGAGCGCCAACAGGACCAGCGACGCTCGTTAACAGGAAGATAACAATGAGAACGCAGGATAAAACCCTGGTTTTGAGCCCCCTTTTCATAATAAAAGTATAGAATACTTATAATAATTTTACCAACTTCTCTCGACGAAAAAAATGTCCACAAAAAAGCCCACCAGATATATCTCTGACGGGCTCAATTAATAAAATCAACCGCTTGAAAATGAAGCTTTTTTATTTAGCTCCTTGACCTTCATCCATCGCTTCCAGGATAAGTTCAAGGACCCTGTTCCACTGGCTCATTTGCGACCGGGTCAGAACCTCGCTTAAATTATCATACAACTCCGTATCTAATGATTGCGATTGCGCCTGTGTAAGACCCTGAGGTATTTGTGGCGTTATATGCTGGCGCTTAGCCATGTTATCTTCGATAATCAGCTTGACTTTAATATACTGATTCTGGTCCAAATTCAATTCTTTCTGCATCTTGGCAACAATATAATCTGCACTAGGCCAATCTTGCGCATAGATAGACCCGCTTAGAAAAAAGAATGCGACTAAAATGGAGGCAATTGTTTTTATTCTCATGATCCTATTTTAAGACGCTATGAGATTAAAACAATTGTACTGAGGTATAATAGACAAAGATCTGCGACCAGAAACGGCGCATTTTAGCTGAGCCCTCTTCTATCGCAACCTCTCTATCAACTCAACAAGTTTGGGATAAATCCTTGCGGTATTCTCATAAGGCTGTTCAGGATCAATGATATCGTGAAGAACGCCAAGATTTTTATCAAACTGAAAATGTATTATTTTAACTCCAGAGTATTTCTGCCATGCTTCGATAACCTTATCAATATTCTTCTCGTCGACCACATCATCCAATTCATTGGTAACAACAACGATATCCTGAGTCTTTGGCGCAGAACTCTGAGCTTCTTTCATGACCAGCCAGCCAAGGCGCATGATCTCTGCTGAATCCTTAGTCGAGAAACGAAAGTAAGCAGACGTCGGCCCGGCGAGAGCAGTCTTTTCCTTGGAATTCCACCACCGGAACATATTGGGTAAAACGGATAAAAGATTGATGGAAGGTTTAAATAAAAAAGTCGGCAGTCCCTTCCACCCTAAAAATGGCGCAATGATCACGGCTTTATCGACATCACTTCTGTTTTGCGCAACCCAGCCGGCCATGTTCGCCCCCATGGACAATCCTACGGCCGTGACATGTTTTCCAAGTCCTTGGGCGATATCTACGGATTCGTCACACAATTTAGTCAGCTCAAGCGCGTTAAGCTTAGCGTGGTCTTCAGTCATCCGGTCCTTAAGTCCATGGTGAGGAAGCCGGGGAATCAGGACATTATATCCCTTTTTATAAAAAATTTTTCCCAACTCTTCGAATTGACGGGGGCTGTTCGTGATCCCATGGAAGAACACAATAACGTTTTGTATTTTCTCCCCATGTGTCAAAAAAATAAGATGCCCATCCGGGGCAACATCCACTCCGTCGATGGCGCGCAAATTATGAATACGCTTGACACTTTCCTGATAACTAAGGGATGGATTAGCTTTTGAAGCAAGATCACGAGTAGGGATTGGTTTTACAAAAAGAAAACAAGCAAAGAAAAACAACAGCACCACTGCAAGCATAATGAAGAATCGCAACATCAAGACCAATCTCCTGTCATTTTCTGCGAGATATTCAAAAATTATTGACTCTACACAATTTTTCCAAATATGGCACCTACGGCCGCTGTCAATCCCATGGCCAACGCTCCCCAAAATGTAACACGAATCGCTGATCTGACTATTGGCGCTCCACCAGCGATTGCGGCCAATGTTCCCAACCCTGCAAGAAAAACAAGCGTAGCTCCAAAGACAATAGGGATTAATTTCGTTTCTGAAAAAATAAACGCGATGAAAATAGGTAACGCGGCTCCGAGGGCAAAAGTAGCAGCCGATGCCAATGCGGCTTGTACCGGTCGAGCGCTAAAATTACTTGAGATGCCAAGTTCATCACGGGCGTGGGCCGCCAATGCGTCATAAGACATCAACTGCTTAGCGACCTGTTTTGCGAGAAAGG
Organism: Candidatus Omnitrophota bacterium; assembly: GCA_015233405.1. Classification (GTDB taxonomy): domain Bacteria; phylum Omnitrophota; class Gorgyraeia; order Zapsychrales; family Zapsychraceae; genus JADFXT01. The sequence continues at coordinate 14,047 of JADFXT010000019.1, forward strand.
GATCTAGACCACGCCCCACATAGATTGCAGCTAATTCCTTGTGTTCGCCTTCGTCATCTCCGTCGAGTTCCTTACGTTCGCGGGCTAAATCTGCTCGCTCCGTGTCGGACTGTGAGCTCACCGATACATACTCTCCGGCCGCCATAGACATGGCTCCAGCCACTAACCCGGCGATACCGGCAACTAATACAGAACCTCGAGGCGCGTGAGCCGCGGCAACCCCCACAACAAGGCTTGCAGTCGACACTATTCCGTCGTTAGCGCCTAAAACCGCGGCACGTAGCCAACCAATTCGATGGGTACGATGTTGTTCCTTATAACGAATTGTGGCCACGACCATTATCTCTCCTATCTAAGGGCAAGGTGGCAGACTACGACTCAGAACTTGCGCCTCCTTACGCTAAAGGGCCGCAAGCCCTTGCCCATGTTTTTCTTTCGATAAAACTAATGGACGCGCCTTAAACTTCTACAAATTATTACTTATTCAACAAAACGATGCGGCCACTTTGTATTCCGGATAAAGCTTCCGCAAAATGCGCCATCATATCGTCTGATGATTTTAATTTCGTAATCTTCATTTTACCCTGGTACAGCTTTACATCGCACCCGGTTTCTTTCTTAATAATTTCTTGAACACTTGCCATCGTGTTATGCTTAGGATCAAACTTGACCTGCTTCATATCTTTTAGGTTAAGTGAACCCATAGAATGAGGAAGATAAATTGTCCCATTGTTAAAATCAACTGCATAAGCGATAATCCCGGGAATCAGGAAGAAAAGTAAGCCAATCCCGTCTAAAACAGCAACGCCGATGTCAATACGCCCACTTTTTTGCCCTTTGCGTTCAGGGTACATAATGGTCCCGCAACCAATTAACTGAAAAATTAAAACAGCACAAATGAACACATCAAACGCAGTTCCTAACTTTTTCATCATAATTCCTCCTTTTTATTGCCCTTACCTTCTTCGTTGACGACCAAATTGACTACTTTTTGAATTTCAGTAAACTTTCCCCATGTTTCTTCTCTAAACAGATAGATCAAAATAACAGTTGCCACCAAAAACTCGATTCCACCTAATAGAAGCGCCACTAAGAATTTCACTTCGCTGCTCCACATCGAATAGGTGAAAAATGCCGTTTGGATCAAAGATAAACCATTGATAAGGAATACAAAAGAAACCGACACAAATAATGCCCCTAAAAAGAACGCCCGCGTTTTCTTAACGCCAAAGACATACGCTTGCGCGGCTTTTATCTTCACCAAAGAAGACCTGCTCTTATATCCCCTGACAACATTCAGAAGAAGAAAAGAAGATAGTAATTGACGGATCAACGACCGAATATTCATAGTCACATCATCATTAATTAGATGTTATTTGCGTTTAGATCCCATAAAATAACCCAACAAAAGAGTCACGGCAGCAGTCCCGGCGATATAAATCCACGGATCTTTATGTACGCGCTTATCGACGCAGTCCGCTATTTCTTTTACTTTTTCTCCGCCCTCGACGATCGCCGCCCGGATATCCGAGTATCTGTTAGCCATCAGGTCTTTCAACTCTTCTTTTTTATCTTTGGCTGCATCATTCAAGAGCTCAAGAGCTTCACTGATTTTTGCATTGCTTGTTTTGATTTGAGGTTCTGTTGTCATAGCGTCTTCTCCTTTATTGTGCGTTCTTATTTTTATGTGCAAGCTGAACGATGTTATTCTAGGCGAGACCAAAAGAAAATCAATTGTACCTGGGTATAACAATCAGGAAGGAAAACTCCAAACACTAAATATTACATTCGGTTAATCCGCGGCATTATTTTTCAGAGGGGGATAAAGTTTCCCTAAATTGATCTAGGCATATTTTCATGAATTGGTCCGGAAAAACATCAAACATTCGCTCCGCATGACCGCCATCTTTAATAATTATCAAGGACTTGGGTTCCTTGGCTTTAACAAATAAACGCTGACTATGGCTTAGCTTGACCAGCCAGTCTTTCTCACCATGCAAAAAAAGAATCGGTGTGGGCGATATCTTATCAACAATATCAATGGGCCGGACTTTTTGTAAAGCTGGACTACCTGGCCGGACGCCCTTTCCTCTGCCCTTGCTTCCCAAATTAAGCTTGAGATCTTCCCAGAAATCTCTTTCCCAAAAATGGTAGTTGATACTTCCTAAATCTGCCGGAGAGCTGACAGCGATCACGCTATCAATGTTCTGATGAAAACTTGCTTCTATTAACGCGATTGCGGCGCCGAGTGAAAAGCCGATCACACCGATTTTCTCGTAGCGATTTTCTTTCGCGTACGAAGTGATCGCTAGTAAATCTTTATGCTCATTCGCTGTCCAAGTAAACACATCACTGCTTTTACCATGTCCTCGAAAATCGAACACGATCACATCGTACTCTTTGCTAAATGCGTCAGCCAATTTTCTAAACAAAACCGCATCCTTATTGTTGTAAAAACCATGTGCGATAATAAGAACCTTGGAAAAACCTTTTTTAAGATGCGAGAATGCGATCCGTTTTCCATCGTCGGTCATGACGTAAAGATCCGGCTCACTCTCTGTCGACGGGAAATGTGTCGCCGCCGCGGTTTTTAGAGTCCCGGACAAAGCTCCAGGAATATCGCAAGTCACGCCCTTATGAGTTGCGTCTTTACTTATGACCGTCGTATCACAAATCTTTTTGGGTTCTGTTTTCTGAAAATTCCCTTCAAAAATCGATGTGACTATGGATTTAATATAATTGCTGTATATATCCCACTCTGCCCTTATCTGCCAGAGAAACAGAAACTGCGAATTATTTCTCTTGCCCTCGGAAGCAGACTTTTTTGATCTGGCGTCTTCATAAATTGCTAACATGCGTTTGGCAGAAAGTTCTATTGAGTATTTCTGCGCCGTCTCTCGTGCAGCCTGCTTTACGGTTTGTGATTCTTCAGGTGAACGGCTTAAAACCCACAGAAGCGCATCCACAAAACTTTGTTGGTCCATCTCCTTAAGCAATCGGCCGTTGTGACTATCTTTGACCACATCCCGCGCTCCCGGCGCGTCAAGAGCTACCACAGGAACGCCGGAGGCCATGGCTTCAATAAGAACGATCCCCTGTGTTTCGCTTAATGAGGCAAACGCGAAAACGTCCATGGCAAAATACGCATCAACCAAATGCTGATAATGCAAAATACCGACGAGATGCAATCTTTTTTCAAGGCCAGCTTCTCGAAAGGTGTCCTCAATCATTTTTTGTGACTGGCCACGGCCAACGATCAGGGCATGAGCTCTGGGCTCTTTTTTTAATACGTTAACCATGCAGTTGATTAGAAAATCCAAATTTTTTTCCGCCGCTAACCGGCCCGCATGTCCGACCACCAAGGCATCGAAAGGGATCTGATTCTGCTCGCGAAAAGCTTTTCCATCGCCTTTTGAAAAACGTTTGAGATCCACTCCTGTCGGAATAACCTCCATCGGAGTCTTCACTCCTCTTTTAAGCAGGATTTCCTGCACGCTTTCACAGGGAACGATCAATCGGTCTACGAAATTAGCATATCCGGCTGCAAGCTTGACAATAAACCTTTTAACTCCCTCATTCTGGACTGGAAAATCATTCACGTATTGCTCAAACATCGTGTGATACGTAAAAACCAACGGTAAGGCGTGCTGGCGACTAAGCCGCAGCGCAAAATCTCCCATGAAGAATGGACAATGACTGTGAATTATATCCGGTTCAAATTCTTTCATTAATCGCGTTAAAAGCCCGGAGGCCGGAAAGTTGACAGAAAAAATTGTCCTGTTAAATTTCTGGAAAGCAGGAATACGGATAACGCCCGGTTCCTCTATCGGCGCTCCCTGAAAAGTCGGAGTCACGATTAAAACCTCATGCCCCAAAACTTTAAACTCTTCGCTAAAAGAAAACACCGACTGCTCTAATCCTCCGACAATCGGAAAATAAGTGTTCGTCATCATCAGAATTCTCATTTTTATTCTTCTTTCGTATAAAACATAAAAAATAACTGTGTCATTGCGGGCGGTTTTTTCGTAGGGGCGACCTTTATGGTCGCCCTTTACCAGGGCCGCCCACAAGGGGCGCCCCTACTAAGAACAGATTACCGGCCTCTACGCTCCTTGCAATAACACCCTTATTTATTCTTCAATTCAATAAGCGCTTTTCTTGCCGCCACGCATATGGCCTCATAACTATTTTGCGCACCCATAGCCAACCCTTCTTTTTCCAAATCCTCAGGAAGAAACGGGGTTCCAAATCTCACTCTAATCGGGCGAAATCGAGGATACTTTTCCGTACTGGCCCACGCCTCATGCGCTCCTTCGATAGCCACAGGAACGAGCTTTGCCCCTGTCACCTTAGCCAAAACACCCAACCCTTTTTTAAATTCTCCAATTTTACCGTCGCTGCTACGTACCCCTTCCGGAAAATAACACAGTCCTTTGCCGTGCTGTAAAACAAAATAACAACTGCGCAGTGATTCTAAAAAATGTGTTGAATAATCAAAGGAAATGACTCTGCCCATTTTAAGGAGATTCCTTAATACGCGAAATTTTAAAAATGGCCTAAAAAAATACGGCCCGAAGACAAAATAAAATATCTGGAACACCGGCCTACGCGGCAAACAAGCATTGATCGCTGGCCCGTCTAGAAAACTCGTATGGTTTGCATACAGAATATACGCGCCTTCTTCAGGAACGTTTTTTGCGCCTTCTTCCTTAACACTAAAAAATAATTTTAAGATCAAACAATTTATCGCTGTTAAAATAAACCGAAACAGCCAGGCGAAATAACCGGCGCTTAATTCGAGCATTTCCAAATTTTCTTTTTTCGGCGGCACTCGTAAACTTTCTTTCCAAAAGTCTGGTCCTAAAGAGATCCCTTGATCTTCCGACGAGATCACTTTAGCTGTTTTAAGCGCATCCGTTATTTCTAGAATAAGGTCCTTTACACTAAAGGCTCTCGAGATTGCCTCATCTTTTATATCAGCGCCAAAAGCTAACTCAAGGCACAAAGCAAGCTCTATCCTCCCTAATGAATCTATGCCAAGGTCAAGCTCTAAGGAATCCTCCAGGATTATCGGCCGACTAAGATCACTGTGGGACTTTAGACATCCTAAAATTTTTTTGCCATCCTCGGATTTAGTCAATAAAAGGTCATCCGCCGAAAGCTTTCCTAATACAGGAAGGGCGCCTTCTAGTCCTGCGATCACCCTCGGTTCATATATCGCCTTGACCGCACGTCTTTGCAACTTACCGAACAGGTTATGAGGCATATCTTCAAGCGCAATAGTGAACCCTTTGATTCTCTTATAAAAAGGAAGCAATTTTGAGGCGTTATCAAATCTCTCTTGAAGAACGAAGCGCAGATTCACTTCGTTGAATTCCCTAAAATTATCAAGATCCGGTTGAATCACGGCCCAAAGAAAATTCGATTCCCTGACACCTCTCATTCCAGAAACGGTAAAGACGCACATCTCTTTAATGGGTGCAACTTTTATATAGGCGGCTTCAATCTCTTCCGGGTAAATTTTTTCTCCCGAATTTAACATGATAAAATCTTTAAAAATTTCTGTAAGGGCTCCTGTCATTTATCCGCCTTATAGGTCAACTCTAATGAATTCGTTCCCGGCACAATGCGCATAGCTTTAAAACCAGGTAATTGAATGTCTATCGCCGGCTCTTGGGCCTTCGGCCATTGCCCTTGCCATTCGACAAGGATATTTTGCCCTTTGGGCTTTATGGAAATTTGAATATTGCCAAAACTCGTCGGTGCAGGCCCAAATGAAATTATTTGATTTTTCTCAATCCAAATTCGTGGAATTCCGGAACATAAGATTAATCGGTTATCTTCTTCACGCACAAAACAATTCCTTATCATCAAGACCCATTCCGCCGCGGCCCAGACATGCTGCCCGTCCCCCATACATCCGCCTCCGGTGCGAGGATGAATTGCCTCAGGCCATTGCCCTGTGGATGTAGCGAGATTCGCGACTGTGGTCATCAAATCAAAACACCTTGGATCGCCAGCCCTCAAAAGCACTTGGGCTAAATGTAACGTAAGATACGGATTGATTCCTGAATGGGTCATGTCATGAAAAAATCCACCCTTGACTAAACATTTTTTCATCAAATAATCAACGGTCCCTAAAATTCTTTTGTCATGAGCGTCGGAAATTCGAAGGGGATAACTCCCCGCCAACGAACCAATGGCCCCAGTATCTAATCGACGGTACGGTGATGCCGGTATGGCCGGCCTTTGTAAACGTTCAGCTGATTTTTGCAAACTTCGCTCAAGGCATTCTGACAATTCTTGCGCTTCATTTTCAAAATGACTAGCGCTCTCATTATCTTTGTAAGCTTTACATAAAAAGGCCGCCGCTTTTAATCCCGCAACAGCCCAAAAGTCATCCCAGTAATAAAAATCATTGGGCCCTAAATGCTCGGCGCTAAACCCCGAAGGCAATAACCCTGCATGTTCAAATTTTATGTCCGAGGACAAACGTTTTTTGCAAATCCATTTGCCGGCTTTCTGTATGGATTCTTTCCATTCTTTTGGCGGGACATTTCCCGTCATTTCACAATACTGACGGATGATCCACAAAGCCTCACCGTTAGAATCCCATTCCCCTTCCTGAGAAAGGAAATAGCCTTGCGCTGTCTGACGGAAACGGAAACAATCTAAAGCGCGCCGAACACGGTCTTTTAAGCCCACGCACAATAATCCATTTAATATAAAAGCAGCGTCACGAAACCAAAACCGCCGGTAAATATACGGACCCGGATAAACTTCCTTAGGAGAATGCAAAACCATGGTATGGATTGCCGCTTCATAAAGAAACTGAAAATGCTCATCAGGAATTTGCAAGGAACATTCTCTTCTGAGGCTTTTCTCCCACGCCAATTGAGCGGCAGGCTGGTCGTCCGAATGAAATTCTTTTTCAATTTTATTTTTTGATAAGGGAACAGAAATAATTATTTCCCGCGCATGTCCTTCTTGCAGTTTATAGACAGCTGCTGCTGAAGCCATACCAACCCTGCACCAAATCTCTTTCTGCTCTTCTGAAGTTGAATTGATTGGATTCGGCACTCCGTCATCATCTCGCTGTGCTCGTAAAATAGCGGCTACGCGGCTATAAACATCCCCATGATAATAATATGAAAAATCATATCGCTCCGGCGGGATATTAAAGCGCACAAAATCTTTTTTATTTACCTTCCAGCCCATCCGGGTTTCAAACAATGCAATATCATGGACGAAACTCACGCCTTCGGGATTATATGGCCTAAGCGATATAACAAGATTTGCGGCTTGATGAGCAAGCCCCTCAACTTGGATCTGACAGACTGGAAACTCGGAGGAACCAATAACCTGAGCCTTTATTTGAAGGCTTAATTGCTCAAGACGAGATTCTGTAATGACACAAAGACCTTTTTCCATGACCAATTTCTGCGAAACCTCTGCTAAACGTGACGGGATCAATGGGCTTCCCTTTTCAGGAATAATCCATGCATCCAGCGACCAGCCATCGTAACAAGGGGTAACAAGGCCCCGCGGGTCCACGATAGAAAATTCACTACTGTCGGGAACACCTAACGCCGTCCAATTTCGGTGAGTAAGATTAATCTGCGTCAAAGAAAAAGCTCGAGGGATAAATGCTTCATTTCGAGGGTTATATTGGCATTCGACCCAGTACGGCCAGATCCAATCAAGGTTATGCTGAATGGCCAAACTATTGATCAAACCACGAGCGTGTAAAACAACGCCGGAGCGCAACAGTTCCATCGGAGCAGCCACCTCAGAAGGTTGCGCAAAATTCTGTAATTGAGAAAGGACTTTGACCGGATCTAAAAAACCTCGACGGTGAGCAGCATTCCTTACCAAAAATCTCCACGGAAACCATTTTAACCACATCGGAAAAACCCTTCTTTCTATTGAGCTTTAAAAACCCACCATTTAAAGAAAATAAATGTGAACAAACCCGTTAACATCGAGGCAAGGATTAAAGCTAGAAAAACAGCGCCGGGCCACACGTTGAGGAGAGATTGATTTGTTAAAACATTAATCCCTAAAGCTAAAAAATTAATGATCGTATACCGACCGATCTCAGAATACGATGGCTGGTTGAAATGAAATATCCAATATTTATTAAACAAATACGCGGCAATACTCGCGCAAATAAAAGAAATTGCTTTCGATAAACTGAAAGATAAAAAATTAATTAAAAGGTAATAGACGCCAAAGTCTGTTACACCAACAACAGGCCCTGCCACAAAAAATCGGATTATTTCTTTTTTAGTACTCATAAATTTTTTGGACGGCCGGTCGATTCCTGGCCCTGATATGTCCACTAAGCGCCTTGGAGGCCTGCCGCTGGGCTGACGGTCTTCTGCTATTCTTCGAGTTTTTCTTTTGCATTTGACTTACCTCATTTATAAATATAGTTGTCCCTGTAGAATTTAACTTGTTTAAGGGCCTGCGTCATGGCGCTATTTAAGATTGTCCGCCGCGAAACCCCAATTGATCAACTTATCGAGAACAGCGCTGACATAATCTGGACGACGATTCTGATAATCTAAATAATAGGCGTGCTCCCACACGTCGATGGTCAAAAGGGCCTTTGTGCCCTTAATTAAAGGCAATTCCGCATTACCAGTCTTTACCACTTTAAGTTTGTCACCATCCAGCACAAGCCATGCCCAACCACTGCCGAACTGAGTTGTTGCTGCAGTCACCAGCTCTTTCTTGCAGGCATCCACACTCCCGAATGAGTCGTCGATCTTTTTCTTCAACGCTACAGGTGGTTCACCGCCGCCTTTAGGATTCAAACTGCTCCAATAAAACGTATGGTTCCACGTTTGCGCGGCATTATTGAAAATCGCGGCTTTATCAGATTTACCAGCTGTCTCGATTATAATTTTTTCCAGTGGCAAATCCGCAAACTCCGTCCCTATTATCAGCTTATTTAAATTATCAACATAAGCTTTGTGGTGTTTTCCATAATGGAACGAAATCGTATTGGCTGAGATGACGGGCATAAGCGCATTATCCGCATAGAGCAAAGCCGGCAGGACATGTACCGTCGCACTTTCTTTCTTATCAGTAATAATCATTTTTTCCTCCTTATTCGATAATCTTATCGATTGCTGTCATTATTTTTTTTCTGATGCTCGAGGTTTTTCTCAGCCATGAGCCAATAATCCGAATCATGGTCCTTCTTGCGTCCATTCTTTTCCCATAATTCGTAAGCTTTTTTCTTAATACACTCCTTTTTATCTGTCTTGTAGCAATTATGTTCCCCCATGAGTCTCCCCTTCCTTTCTATTTTTCGATTACTGTATTTCTCGTAAGCGGATCCCCAGAGCTAACTTAAACAAATCAGTCATTGCCTGGCGCATTATCGACAATGCTAGTGATAATATTTTTTCCTGGGGAATAAACGGAGTATTGAATCGTTACGGGATGGCCCACTTTAATATCCATTAACTCTATATCATGAGTATTACGAACTATTATTGCGCTATCTGAGACGGAAAACGCCAGTTCTCCCTGGTCTGTTTTAATATTAATGATATTCCCAACTTCATCAACTTTAGTGACTGTTCCGGAAATAATTATTTTCTGCGATTTGTCAGATTCATCCTGACTATATGCTCGGCCAGACATAAGAACTGCTGCCAATAAAATGAAAACAATCGCCTTATATTTGAGCATTCTCACCTCCTGTTTAAATTAATAATCTTTTTATGTAATCATTTATGCTTTCTATAATTATATAATTACTAATAATTAAAAATAGGGGAACAACACGCTTTATATTGACATTTATCCACCCACTTTCAAACCCGTCATTCCGACTGAGAAATGAACTAGACAATTGTCCTTAATGACCGGGAAGTGTATATTTTTTCATTAATAACGCATAATTTAAAATGCCCTTGCCTTGTATTTTAATTGGGACCCGCGGATCGTCTTTGTTGAACCAGATCTCAAACTTGTCGGGGATGCTTTTAAAATGGTAAGTTTTGAATTTGCCTGCAGGAACCGCCACTTCATCGATTGAAACCAATTCGACTTTAAACTCATCCGGGAGTCTTACGTTAAAATACCAACCTATTTGAAAATTGGGGCACCTACGCAGATAAAGCGAAAGGAGAATTACGTTTTGAATTGGGCCATTTGCTTTGACGACCTGCTCATTGACTAATTTCTTTCCTTTAAACTTTCTCGTGATGATCGTAAAATCTTTTTGATCATATTCTTCTGTTATAAATTCTTTCGCCCAGAGTCTTGAAACCCTGCGCTCGATCTTGTATGGCAAAAAACTTTCCGGATCACTGTAAATCTTCTCCGTGTCGTCAAGAAACAATATTTTAGTTCTAAAGATGACTAAATGAACGGGTACTCCTTTTAAACTAACCACGCCAAAATCATTATATTCGGATTTTCCAAAAGGCCTTATAAGATACCGGACATTCTCGCCAGGATAACCACAAATGGTAGATTCTCCCATCGAGAAATTGTTCTCTGCAAAAACCATCAAAACTATTACGATAATAAGTATTTTGCTGATCTTCATATTCTTAAAGATTTAATTTTCCAGATTTAATGATTTCCTCAAATTTTCTTGCCGACTCCCGAACCTTTCGTTCCTGCGTTATATAGTTCACATCGATCAACCCAAATCGGGGGACAAACCCTTGCGCCCATTCATAATTATCCAACAACGACCAATAAAAATAACCGATCACCGGTGCCCGCTCTTTCATGGCGCGTGCCACTGCTTTAAGATGTTCAACGATAAAATTTACGCGTTCGGTGTCGTCATTGGTGGCAATCCCATTTTCTGAAATTAAAAGAGGCAGGTTATACCTCGAGAAATCCTTAAGAAACGTATATAACCCTTTCGGATAAATATCCCACGAAAGAAAATTGTCTTTGCCGGTATGCCTGTCCTGCGCTATGGTCACCGTGCAGGCCTGGCCCAAAATTCCCGGAAATCCAAACCCATGATGGAGAACAAAATCCCGCGTATAATAATTTAGGCCGATAAAATCCAAAGTTTTTGCTTTTGGCAAATGAATATTGAAAAGCCCAACGCAATAGGCCTTTCCCCGAATTAAGGCTTGGACAAATAAATGATTAAACATCCAATGCCGAAAACGCGCCGCAATCCTGTCCCTTAAAGAGGCGTCTGAACAAGCCCTAAAAATGATCACGCTTTGAGCAATCCCGACCTTAGGCGCCTTCCAGCCTTTTTGGGTATAAACCTCTTTAATTCTTTCATACGCCAGGACATGCGCACGCAGTAAATTCTTAAAAACCTCAATCGCTTCTTTAGGTTCCCTTTTTCCCGGCGGCCATTCACCGCTCATATAACCTTTATATGTATACACGACAGGCTCATTTAACGTCATCCAATAACGGACATCACCACCTAAAGCCTCTGTCACTTTCCCGACATATCGAGCGAAAAGTTCTGGAGTTTTATCTGAATCCCATCCGCCCAGGCTCACTAACCATAAAGGAATCGTGAAATGATTGAGCGTTACAACAGGCTCTATTCCCTTAGATTTCAGGGAAAGAATCATTACGCGGTAATGATCAAGTGCGGAATTTTCAAATTGACCCGGTGCGGGCTCGATGCGGCTCCACTCAAGGGAAAAACGATAAGCGGTAAGCCCTATGCTTTCAGCGAGCTTAAAATCCTCTTCAAAACGATTCCATTCATCACAAGCCTGGCCAGCATGCATTTTTAGCGGAAGTCGCTGTTCCCACTGCCACCAATCGTTGTTGGTATTGTTGCCTTCAACTTGATGAGAAGAAGTGGCAGCTCCCCATAAAAAATTTTTTGGAAATATAAATTCCTGCGACGTCTTTTCGGGCTTTATTTTATTAGAACTTGCACATCCCAAGGACATAGAAACAAAAACAAATATTGCGAGACCTACACGGAAACCCAGAAACCTTCTTATCATTGACAATAGCCGATCGCAGAACATATCTGCCAGTCTCCGTTTTTCTTATTATCCTTCTATTTTTTCCATAGGCTGATTGCAACAAACAAGCTCTCCACCGCCGACCTTTGTCACAGCAACCTCATTACCACAAACATTACATTTATACTTTTCTCCAAATTTTTCGACGGCCATTTTACTCTCCTTTTTGATTCTTAACTTCGCGCTAAACCTGAAAACCCGGCTATACTGGAAATCGCCCCGCCGATCAAAAGCCAGAGAGCTTTGTTTGTAGGTGCACCCGTAAAAAAGCGCGAGACATCGGAACTCGCCGAGTGGTAAGCGCTAAGACCAAAAATTAACAAGACAATTCCCACAACCAGAAGTACAACTGACGGCATATTTTTATTCACATGTCCTCCTTTTTTTGTTTTATTTCCCCAGAAAAAAATCGTAAATTATGTTTTCTTGCCAATTAAAAAATAAAGTACCATTCCAATAACAGGCAAAAGGATGATTAGGATGATCCACAAAGCCTGTTTGCCTGTGTCCTTGAAGCTTTTTAAAACATCCACAATGGCGATAATATCTAGCACCAAAACTAGCAGTCCCAATATCCCTCCCATACTCCCTCCTTAAATTCTTCAACAAAACTTAAATATGTTTGATGCCACCCCGCACCTTCCGGGGTGGCTTTCTTTGTAGGTGGATAATTCTTTTTAAATGAAGGCTGCTATGAACCAATTATTATCCATGAATCCGCACATCAATGCCTGAATCATTATTATGATGTTCTGGGTAATCATTATGTCGCCGGCGATCACGGTCCTCAAAAATACAACCTGCCAGTTGGACAGTTAAAGCAACAACGATCAATATCTGTAACGCACTCTTGATTTTTCTAAACATAGTTCCTCCTTTCCTACTGGAGACCAGCTAACAACCCTTCTATTTCCCAACATTTTCAATATGTTTCCCGGTGTTCTTGATATCTGTTCCTGCACCGCGTAGCGTATTACATCCTGCAACTGAAATCGTTAGAAATAAAACCGCAAGCATTAATAAAGAAAACTTTTTCATATTGGCATCCTTTGCTTTTTATTTTTCTAAAAAGGCCTCTTAATAACGACCTTAGCGTAAAACCCTTAAGACAGAAGGCCATTTCCGCCAAAGACGGATCCACCCGGGGAGGACCTCCACGGCTTAAAACCGTGATTACACGCTGACATTCGGCGTTACGGCACGCAGGTTTGGGCCTTCTGGCTCATGGGTAAAAAATCATATACCTGCGGTTTTTGATTTCATCCTGTCGGCTATGCATTCCTGACGATGAAACGCGTCAAGCCAACCAAGATCACTGCGCCAGCGAGCGCCACGAGGAATGCTCCCCCTGAACTACTAGTATATAACCCAAGAGCTTCTGCTATCCAACCTCCAAGCATAGCCCCAACAATCCCGACAATGATGTCGCCAAGGATTCCAAAACCCCGTCCTTTAACAATAAGCCCCGCCAACCAGCCGATCACCCCGCCGATAAAAAGGAACCATATCCAATATCCTAAAGTATTATGTTCCATGATTATTTTCTCCCTTCCATTGCTACTCCATTACCAAGTTGCTATTGGAGTATTCTGCTTTAACCATAATCTTAGTAAACCTTATTGAGTAGTGGTTGTCGTCGTTGTTGTGGTCGTACTCGTAACTTTCGACGAATAAAGAGTAATGGAATGCGCCCACTGTTTCCCATCTTTCACCACGAATTCAACTTTTACGACGTCCCCTGGCTTCATAATTAATTGAACAGGCTGTTCACTTGGACTTTGCATGACAATGACGTTTTTGGGTTCAAAAACGAAATAGGATAAAGTACTCTCTCCTGCTTCGCCGGTGAGTGGCCTCCCTGACAAGGTAAACGTTCCTGCTGCGGCATCGATAGCTTCGATCTTGCCATAAGCTTCTTGATAACCCGGTATCGGCCTTGGATCAGCTGTAATTTTTTGGACGATATTCTCTTCTTTTCCATTAATAACATCCACGACAACATGTTGGCCTGGTTGTAAATCCTTAATGGTAAGAAACATATTATCCGGCTGAGTCTTTACCCGAGTCTCATAATCTGTAATTCTGTACTCTGTTATTTCTCCTGTGCTAGGCGATGTATCTCTTTTAAGTTGTAGCAAGCCCTGCTTAAGATCGACCCACGTAATCTCTCCTGAGACATGACGCACATCCGCTGTCTCATCAGCATGAACAGAAATGCCAGTAAAGACCACCGCGGCTGTAACTGCGACAAACACTTTTAGATAATTTGGATTCATGGAACACGTTCCTTTCTTGGTTTGATTTCTTAAGCTTAACGACCCTGTGCCGTCAAGCGGACTGCCGATATATTACAAAGAAGACGCTGTTGTTCTTTTTAGAACTTCATGTGGACCTGACCTTCACCTTTGCTCTGGGTATCATCCGCTTTTTCTTTTGCCTTGACTGCTTCCGCCGCCTCTTTTTCAGATAGATTTTCAGCTCTGATTTCTGTATTCGCTTTATTGTTGTACACATCTTCGCTATGTTTAAATTGCGCGTTTTCCTTCAACGACACGTTGTGATGCGTCTTCTTTATGGTGGCACATCCCGCCAAATAAAAAATTAAAATAAAACTAATGAAAATGTTGACCATGATTTTCCCCTATTGTTGAATTTCTCTCTACGAGCACGTTCAAGCCTAATTCCCATACATAACTCTCAATTGTTCTACGGAAGGATACGTCGGATAAAATTCACCCTGCGGGCCAACAAATCCGTTGCCGGATCTTCTGAGAGTGACAGACGTATACCCGCCTTTTGAGTTAGGAATATTTATTGTTGAGATGTCTTGAATTTGCACAGGAGCTTGAACTATGACTGGCGGCTGAACGACTACATAGCTACCGTCAGGTAATTGCCTGTAGTAGTAATTATCATCATGATAGTATTGGTTGCCTTCAACGACAATGACCGTATGTCTTTCTGGCAGAGAATCAATGATCGCTCCGATCACAAGGGCAGAAATGGCAAATTCCCATCCGAACCAACCCCGCTTATACCACCGACCATCGCGGTAATGATACCGATCACCCTGGCTGTATCTCTGCTCATGTCGTCGGCCATCTCCACGATTATCGCTTTTATTGTTTTCTCTGCGCTCACCTCGGTCGCCACCTCTCTGCGCGAATGAAGCCGGACAAAACAAAGTCAGCATTAAACAAATTACTAAAACGGCCCTAACTCTTAAAATCTGTTTCAACATATTTGCTCTCCTTATATTATTTCCCGTCATCATTCTTATGAGTTCTTTAAATCCTTTTTAAACGCAGACTGAATCAGATCAACCAATGCCTGATTATCAAAAGGTTTCTGTAAGAAACCAACGGCCCCTGCTTTTAAAGCCCTCTCCTTAAGTCCGCCATTTTTATCAGCAGACATAATAATGACCGGACGAAAGGAACCGAATGTAAGCAGATGTTTTATAGTTTCCCATCCATCTAGCCCCGGCATATGGACATCCAAGATTAAACAGCCCGTAGCGCTATTGGGCACCCTGCGAAGAAAATCCCAGGCAGAAGTAAATGTGTCAACGATAAAACCATACGTAGTCAGAAAAAGGCTAAGCGCGCGGCAAACCGATTCATCATCATCAACAATGAAAACCTTTTTTTTCTCTGAAGCCACTTTACTTTCCTTTTCTTCATTCATGATGTCATTGTAGGGGCCTATGAAAAGAAAACAATTGAACTAAGGTATAACATGAAAATACTCGCTCTATCGATGATAGCTGCATATCCTGTTTCCCGACGGAGTAAGCGGGTGGCTGGAGGCGGTCCTTAAGGTTTTTTCTTCATACATCAACCGGTCTGCTTTTTTAAGCAATTCTTCAATGGGCTGGGGTTTTTCAGGATTGTAGTAGGTGATCCCAAGGCTAAACGCCAACTTATGTGTGGAACCTATATTGTATTTAGTTTTTTTTAGATTCTCATTCATGCGGTTCCGGAGCGCGTCCAAACTTTCCACTTTTGCCTCTAAAGCAAGTATGGCAAACTCATCTCCGCCGACCCGCCCAATAACATCTGAGTTACGAAATGTTTTTTTAAGAACGTTCGCCGTCGTCACAAGCGCCCGGTCCCCTTCTTCATGGCCAAAATCATCATTGATCTGTTTCATATTATCCAGGTCCGCATAAATAAGAATAAGCCCTCTTTTCGTGCGGTCTGATAAATTCAAAAGATGGTCGGCATAAGCCATAAAACCCCTGCGATTATATAATCCAGTAAGAGCGTCGCTGAGCGCAAGCTCTCGCATATTGACTTCAGATCTTTTTAATTTCTCAAACTGTCGGACCATCGGTCCGTAGAAAAATAAATAAAGCACCGGAAACAGAAACACCATAAGCATGGCAGAACCGATCAACGGCATGTCTGTTGAATGCAGCCTCGGAAACCATAAAAATACATGCTTTATTAACAATCCGCACAGCAATATGGATAGCGCCAATATAAGCAGGAGTCTTCGCGGCGAATACTTCTTTTCAAAATTATCCAGCTTAAACCTGTTTAGGGCATTAATTATCGGAGGTGTCTGGTCATTTGATTTACCCGACGATGATTCAGCATATTTATCCGTCTTTTCAGATAATGATTGATTGTGCCATGAACAATACCCGCATGAGAAATTGTTTTTGGATTTGTGGGGTCAGGACCGGCCCGCGGATCAGGGAGGAGATAAAAAACAGATTACGTGAAGA
>JADFXT010000001.1 GCA_015233405.1 Candidatus Omnitrophota bacterium
TTCAGCGCGACATCATCGTCATGGCGGAAGAACATCAGGCCATCCTGGACGAGCTCTTGATGGATGCAGAGATGAAAGACAAAGTCCAGTCGCGTATCAATCAAATCCTGGATAAGTGGGATACGAAAAAGAAGTAGTGATTTTTCTTTAGAACTAAGGGTTGTCATCCCCGCAATGTTTAGGCGGGGATCCAGAATGGGTTGAAGGCATGGATTCCCGACCTGCCTACCGGTAGGCAGGCAGAAGATTTCGGGAATGACAGGGGTAGGGATAAGTGGGATACGAAAAAGAAATGAATTTTTTCGATTTTAATGTTACAACGGTCGTCGAGCAGGGGATAAAAAATCATGGACCAATTACCAGACGAATCTTATAAAGAGAAATATTCGGCGCTTGCCCAACAATTCGCCGAGTTTAAAGAATCCTTGGTTCCTTTGATCCAAGCGGAGAGATTAAACGCGTTACGAGAATTTACCTCAGGCCTCGCCCATGATCTGAATCAGCCGATCAACGTGACCAAGATCATTTGCCAGGGAATTTTGCGCGACATCGAGAAAAATCGTTTTTCCCTGGAAGACGCCAAGATTGATTTGCCTGAAATCCTCAATCAAATGAACAGATTAGCGGACATGGTTTCCCAGATGCGCAGCATTTACCGTCGACCGAAGGGGATCGTTAAGGAAAAAAATGATATCAATGTGCCGGTGCGAAGTGTTTTAAAATTGATTTTAGAACAATATAAGAATCATCATGTCGGGATTGTCGAACATTTGTCAGAAGGCTTACCAGCGGTCTTGATCGATGCCAGCGCTATGGAACAGGTGTGCTATAACCTATTAAGTAACGCCCGTTTTGCCGTCGAGAAGTCTGGAAAAACCCCTATGACGATCGAAGTCAAAACGAGTCTTGGCCCCGACGGGAAAGAAGTTTTCCTTGAAGTCGTTGACAACGGCATCGGGATTGTGGATGATATTAAGAATAAAATATTCGAGCCTTTTTTCACGACGAAAGGCCCCGGAGAAGGAATCGGCCTGGGGTTGGCGGTTTGTCAAAATATCGTCAAGGACCATCAAGGGCGCATCGAGCTTGAAAGTAAATCCGGTGAGGGCAGCCGTTTTAAGGTCATTCTGCCGGCGAATTTAATTTAAAGGGAGTTTTCAAGTATGAATAAAATTCTCATCGTTAATGATACCCCCATCGTCAATAAATTCATCAAACACAGTCTTGAGGAAGAAGGGTTTTCCGTCGATGCCGTGATGACCGGCCAGGAAGGCATCACGAAGGCGAAAGAAAATCCCTATGATATCATTCTTTTAGATTATCATTTGCCCGACGTCAATGGCGATGTGGTCTGCGCGACCATTAAAGCGGATGCGCACATTGCAAAGACGCCTGTTTATTATATTTCTTCTTTGGATAAAGAAAAAATGGAACAAGTCATTATTCAAACCGGCGCACAAGGATTTCTTGATATCACTGTTGATATCGACGAGCTGTGCGACAAAATCAAGGAATTGGTCAGGAGTTAGATGATGGAAGACACGCAGAACCTAACACTTTATGAAGATGATTTTTATGGGAAGAACGAAGCCCAAGAGAAGCTGATTCAGTTCGTGGTCTTTAGGGCCGCGAGTGAATGGTACGGCGTAGAAATCACCAACGTCAGAGAAGTTGTGAATTTTGAGAAGATAACTTATTTGCCGTCCAGCCCGGAACATATCGCGGGGATTTTTAGTTTAAGGGGGAATATCCTTTCTGCGACGGACCTCAAGAAAATTTTTGGTCTTCCTGCGCAGAATCTTACGGAGAAGTCAAAATTGGTCATTATTAAGTCGGGGATTCTCGAGACCGGCATTTTGGTTGATGATGTCACAGAGCCTTTAGATGTGCCGGCGGATCAAATCGACCCTACGCTTACGACCATCGCGCCAGAACGGGCAGATTATTTATCGGGAACGTGCCATGTTGGGGAAAAATTTATTGGGATATTAAAAGCGGAAAAAATCCTACAAGCTAAAAAATAAGGAGTATTCCATGAAATTTAGAATGACTTTGGGAAGAAAGCTGATGCTGAGTTTTGTCGTGGCATTTATTTTGATAACCGCTTCGATGCTTTATTTCGGCATCGTGTATAGAAGTCTTTTTGAGGACCTACAGTCTTTGACCCGACGGCGGTTGGAACAGGCAACGTTGATCGCGGATATCCAAAAGAGTTTTGGTGAAAATATCCGGGCGTGGAAGAACATTCTGCTGCGCGGGCAGGACCCGGAAGAATTAAGGAAAAATAAAGAAGATCTTTATAGAAGTCGAGAAATTGTCTTGGGCGGAATACAGTCCTTGGAAACGGGCAGAGATAAGTTGCTTTTAGAAGAAAACAATCAAAAGTTGGTCCAAGCGGAGAATGATTTTAATGCGCTGAACAAAATTTATGATGAAGGGTTAAAAATTTTTTTGGCCGGCGGCACATGGAATCAGAAAGAGGCGGACACTTATGCTAAAGGCAAGGACCGTTCCGTCGGGGTTTTGCTGGATGAAATTTCGGCTAATAATGCAAAGAGCACTAAAATTTATTTTGCTAATGCGGAAGATCGGCAGACCCGGATTGAGGTCCTCGCGATGATTTTCTTGCTGCTTTCTTTTGGGATCGGAGCGTTGTTCGTTTTTTGGATCACCCGTAAGGCAATTCAACCGATTCGTGTTATTGTCGAGAGGGTCAACGAGATCGCTGGCTCCGCAGGAGACTTGACAGCCGCACTTCCGGTGACGTCAGATGATGAGTCAGGCGATATGGCAAAGGCATTTAATAAACTCCTCTATGGGTTAAGGGAAATCATGACGCAAATCCGTACAGCCGGCGAAGAAATAACTTCTTCAACGGTTGAAATTCATTCTGCGACCCAAGAACAGGCCGCCGGTGCCGCCGAGCAGGCGTCCTCTGTCAATGAAGCCTCCACGACGGTCAAAGAATTGGCCACGACGGCTCTCCAGATCTCCCAGAACGCCAGCAGTGTTGCTCAGTCGGCGGAACGGACGCTGGAAGGGATGCGGGAAATCAACGCGAAGGTGGACGCTACCGCCAAGAAAATTCTGGCTTTGGGAGAGAAATCGCAGTCCATCGGGAATATCACTAAACTCATCGACGACATCGCAGAGCAGACAAATTTATTGGCTTTAAATGCAGCGATTGAAGCGGCACGGGCAGGCGAGGCAGGACGAGGATTCGCGGTCGTCGCCCAGGAAGTCCGGAAACTGGCGGAACGCTCGTCGGAATCGACAGAAGAGATCCGGCAGCTCATTACAGAAATTCAGACGGAAACAAACGCGACCATTATGGGGATTGAAGATTCGACGAAGTGGGTGGCGAAGGGCGTGGAGATGGTTCGGGAAACGGCTAGTGCGGCGAAAGAGATCTCGATCGCGACCCAGCAGCAGAGGACCGCATCTGAACAAACGGTACAGGCGATGCAGGAGATTAATAGCGTGACGAAACAATTCGCGGCTTCCACAAAGCAGGCCGCAGCTTCGGCAGCGTCTTTAAGCGAATTAGCCCAACAATTGAAAACGGCCATTGAAGGATTTAAATTAGAGGATAGAAAAGCTTAATAAGGATTGTAAAAAATGAAGAAAATATTGGTTTTGATTATAGTGGTGGGTTTGATGTTGGGGTTTTCAGCCAAATTTGTCTGGGCGCAAGATTATGCCCCAAAAGTTAAAGAAGCCATGAAGTTGCTTAAGGACAAGTTGAACGCCCTTGGGACTCCAAGTCTTCAAGGAGGATTTCTTTATTTTGGGACTATCGATATGAACGGCAATTTTGATATCGTTGATGAGATAGAGGATGCCATGGGCTGTACGGCAACCGTGTTCATGAAAAAAGGTGATGGGTTCGTGCGGATCTCTACAAATGTCATGAAAGAAGGCCATCGCGCTATCGGGACTAAACTGGCAGAGGACAGCCCTGCCATGGCGTCGATAAAAATTGGTGAGGCTTATTATGGTCCGGCGGATATTCTCGGGTTTAAGTATGAAACGGGTTATGAGCCGATCAAGAATGCCGCTGGTGAGATCATTGGTGTTTATTATGTAGGTTATAAGCTTTAAGGAAAGGCCATATGCTAAAGAACATGAAGTTGGGAATAAAATTGATTGGCGGGTTTGTCATCGTCGCGGCTCTTGTCGTTATCGTCGGAGCATTTGGTCTTTTTGGTTTGGAACAGGTTTTGATAAAAACAAACGATATTGGCAAAGATGCGCTTCCTTCCATTATGTATTCACTGCAGATCCAGACAGAAATTCAAAGAATTTCCAAGGACATGGTCGCTATTCTGGATATTGATTTAAACGGAAAACAGTTACAAGCCCTTCAAGAGGATATTTCTTTGGCCCGTAGCCGTTATATGAAAGCGATAGAGACCTATGACAAGATTTCTAAAGCGCCTGAAGAAGAATCTTTATGGCAAGAAGTAAAGAGTGACATTGCTGATTTAAGAACGGATAACAATAAAATTAAGGAGTTGCGTCTTAAGATCGTCAATATGGATCGCGATACCGACGAGTTTAATCATATGGTCAAAGATATGCTCAAGCTTAGCAGAAAGACTGCGGCTGAAAAACTTTTAAAATTGGATCAAAGTGTTGAGAAATTAGTGGCGATTAATGAACAACAGGCCACAGTCGCAGTTAAGGTTGCTGCCTCGGTCAGCAAGAGTTCATTGGCTGCTATCGTTGTGGTCTCATTGAGCGTTTTTGTTTTGGCAATTCTTTTGGGGCTGGCTTTGACTTCTTCGATCACCGTTCCCATGGCGAAAAGTGTAGAGGTCATGAAAGCAATGGGAAATGGAGACCTCGCACAACAATTAGAAATGGATCGTCAAGATGAAATTGGAACCATGGCCAAAACCTTTAATAAATTAGTTTATAGTTTGAGGCAGATTATTACTGAGATCCGCGACGCCGGGCTTGAAATCACTTCTTCTGTTACCCAGATCCAGGCTTCAACTCAAGAACAAGCTGCGGGGGCCATGGAACAATCATCGACCATGAATGAGGCTTCCACGACGGTCAAAGAATTGGCCGCGACAGCCACGCAGATCTCCCAGAACGCCAGCAGTGTTGCCCAATCGGCGGAACGGACGCTGGAAGGGATGCGGGAAATCAACGCCAAGGTGGATGCCACCGCCAAAAAAATTTTAGCGTTAGGAGAAAAATCGCAGGCGATCGGGAATATTACTAAGATCATCGACGACATTTCGAATCAGACGAATTTATTAGCGCTAAATGCGGCGATCGAGGCGGCGCGAGCCGGTGAAGCGGGTCGGGGCTTTGCGGTTGTCGCCCAGGAAGTCCGGAAATTGGCGGAACGCTCGTCGGAATCGACCGAAGAGATCCAGCAGCTCATTACGGAAATTCAGGCGGAAACCAATGCGACCATTATGGGGATTGAGGATTCGACGAAATGGGTGGCGAAAGGCGTTGAGATGGTTCGGGATACTGCCAGTGCCGCCAAAGAGATCTCTGTTGCGACACAACAGCAACGCACTGCGTCTGAACAAACGGTTCAGGCGATGCAGGAGATCAATAGTGTCACAAAACAATTTGCTGCCTCGACAAAGCAAGCCGCGGCCTCGGCGGAAAACTTAAACGAATTGGCTAATCGATTAAAGACAGCGATCAAAGAGTTCAAGTTGGAAGATAAAATTTAAAAGGAGGAATGGGATGCTTAGAGGTCATGGGAAAATATTGTTCGGCATAATCGTTTTGGTGGGATTGCTGGCCATAGCCCCAAGAGTTCAAGCTGAAGGTGAATGGATCCTAAAAGACCAGCGCGCTAAACTTCAAGAGAATGGCCTTTCCTTTAAAGTTGTGTCCCTGGAGGATTATGTGAGCGTTCTAAGCGGTGGAATTAGCCATAAGGATACATGGAATGGTTTACTGGACTTCGGCATTAATTACGATCTTGGAAAAGCGGGTTTTGTTCCCGGAGGTTCTATTTTTTTCCGTGGAGCGGAAATTCACGGCGGTCAGTTACCATCAGGAGATTTGGTGGGCGATGCACAAGGGGTGGACGACTATGAAGCCAACCATACTTTCCGTGTTTGGGAAGCTGGCTACAAACAATCGTTGATGAATGACAAATTGTCCTTGAAGGCCGGGATCCTGGATCTCGACTCGGATTTGGCTTTTAGCGATCTGGCCTCGGGACTATTTCTTAACAGTGCTTTTAGTTTGACGCCGACGATCACGAACAATATTGATGTTTCTTTGTATCCGATAACGACTTTGGGTGTACTAGCTAAATTTTCTTTTTCCGATAACTTCACGTTGCAGGCGGGTGTTTATGACGGGAGTCCGATTGCTTCGGAACAGAACCATCATAATTTGAATATTAAATTATCAAAGAGCGGCGGGCTTCTTTCCGTCGTGGAAGGCGCTTATGGTTATAAGTTGCCCGTGACGTCGGAAGGGTTGGCCGGTACTTTTAAGCTCGGGGCTTGGTATGACAGCAAGGCGTTTGATGATGTGGTCAATGTCGACGAGAATGAAGACCCCGTAAAACATGGCGGGGATTTTGGTGGATACTTTACACTTGATCAGAAGATTTGGTGTGAAAAAGATGACCAGGGGTTAAGCGCGTTTTTAATTGGCGGAGCAGCCCCCAAAGACCGTAATGCCATCGAGCGGCACCTGGGCGCTGGTCTGGTCTACACCGGACTTATTCCTTCACGAGACGCGGATCAACTCGGCGTGGCTTTTACCAATGCCTATTTCAGCCATAAAGCTTATATGGCAAATGGAACTCAGCGGTCCGAGACCACGATCGAGACATCGTATCAATGGAAGGTCAATGACAGTTTATCATTTGAGCCGGATTTTCAATATGTCTATAATCCCGGCGGAGATGCGTCGATCAAGAATGCCAGTGTGTTTATGCTGAGAACTAAAATTACCTATTGATCCAGGTGTCAATTATTTATTCTAACCAACCAGAATCAAGGAAAGAAGGAGAAAAAATGAAGAAAATTTTTCTTGTCTTTTTCATCCTTATACTGGCGTTAGGAATCCCACTTACATCTTTGGCGGACACCATCACAGTCAGGGCGGATTCCTGGATGCCGTATACCGGTGAACCAGGCGATCGGCCGGGGTATTGTGTGGAAATTTTTAAGACTATTTTTGAGGCCGCCGGATACACCGTCGATTATCAAGCCGTTGCCTGGACGCGCGCCGTGGCGGATGTCAGCGCCGGCACTATTGATGCGATTCTCGGCGGGGATAACGGCGATTGCCCGTCTTGTCTTTTCCCGACGGAATCCATCGGGAAGATCCAACAAACTTTCTACGTCAAGAAAGGAAACCCGTGGAAATTTGCCGGCCTAGAGTCACTAAAGGGTCAGCGCTTGGGTGTGGTTGACGGGTATTCTTATGACAAAGGGGATCTGGATGGCTATATTAAAAAAGGAGATCTCCCGGATGTTCAGAAAGCGACCGGCGATAATGCCTTACCCTTAAATATTAAAAAACTTTTATCGGGGCGCTTGGATATTGTTGTGGAAGAAAATCAAGTGATGAAAATGAATTTGACCGATCTTGGGTTATCTGATGATTCAATTGCCCCCGCGGGGATGGTGAGTGAAGCGTCGGATATTTTTGTTGCATTTGCTCCTGGTAAGGACAGCTCCAAGAAATATATGGAAATTTGGAACTCCGGCCTAAGAAAACTTCGCGCGTCGGGTAAGCTCGCGGAGATCCTGGCGCGTTACGGGCTTACAGACTGGAAATCTTCGGAATAATATTTGATAAAGGGGAAGAGTATGTCTATAAGAACAAGATTGATCATTTATATCCTTGTCGCAATCACGGTCGTGATAAGCGCTTTTGAGCTTTTTAATTTTAACAAGCAGCGTGCGGAAAAATTATCGGACAGGCAGGACGGATATGCCGCGATATTCCACAGGCTTTCCATTTCTTTGCCGCAGGCGGTCTATGATTTCTCTATTGACCATGTCCAGAGAACTGTCGAGGCTGAGTTGTCGTATCAGGAAGTGTCTTCTCTGCTCATTGTCGATACCAAAGGCGGGCTTATTGTTGGTCTGTCCAAGAACGAGAACGGCGGGACCGTGAAGCTTAAAGAGCTTCCTCAAGCTGCGCCGGATCAAACGTTTGACCTTGTGTATGGAAGTAAGAAAGAATTTTTGGGTAAAATTTTTCTTTACCGTGAAGACAAGTTTTTTAAAAAGGCGATTGCCGAACTTGCCTGGGGCGCTGTCACGGAGGTTATCATTATCAATCTGATCTTTCTTTTTTTGGTCTGGTTTCTGGTCAACAAGATCATCCGCAATCCGTTGTCTGCGATGATCCTAAGGCTTAAGGATATCGCCGAGGGTGAAGGGGATTTGACCAAGCGCATGGACGACAGCGGTCAGGATGAAATCGCGGAAACCGCCAAGTGGTTCAATGTTTTTGTCCGCAAGATCGAAAATATTATTGCCCAGGTCAAGAAAGGGGCGCTCTCGATTGATGCGTCTTCTGTGCAAATTGAATCATCTACGCAGGAACAGGCTGCAGGAGCCATGGAACAATCCTCAGCCGTTAATGAAGCTTCTACCACGGTCAAAGAACTGGCCTCGACGGCTGCACAGATCGCGCAGAATGCCGAGAATGTGGCCCGGACCGCGCAGAACACGCTCGAAGGGATGAAAGAAATTAATGCCAAGGTCGATGCGACCGCCAAGAAAATACTTTTATTAGGCGAGAAATCGCAGGCGATCGGGAATATTACAAAGCTCATCGATGGCATTGCGGATCAGACGAATTTATTAGCGCTGAATGCGGCGATCGAGGCAGCGCGGGCCGGTGAGGCCGGACGTGGCTTTGCGGTTGTTGCGCAGGAAGTCCGGAAATTGGCAGAACGCTCGTCGGAATCAACGGAGGAGATCCGTCAGCTCATTACGGAAATCCAGGCGGAGACCAACGCGACCATTATGGGCATTGAAGATTCAACGAAGTGGGTGGCGAAAGGTGTCGACATGATCCGGGAGACCGCCAATTCGGCAAAAGAGATTTCTCTTGCGACCCAGCAACAGCGGACAGCTTCAGATCAAACCGTCCGTGCGATGCAGGAGATCAATACGGTCACCAAGCAATTTGCCACAGCGACGAAACAGGCCGCCGCATCCGCAGCGAGTTTAGGCGAGTTGGCGAAACAGTTAAAATCAGCCGTGGAAGGGTTTAAATTAGAGGCATGAGCAGGCCTAAAGAAATTGAGCTGAATATGGGATTAAAAGCAAAAGTTATCAGTGTATTTCTTCTCGGGATGTTGGTCATCTCGGCTGCGACGCTATTTATGCGCTACCGCGATGACAGTGAGGATTTAAAAAGAGTCATGAAGGACAAATTCGTATTGGCAGAGAAGGAATTTTATCGGCTCGAAAAAGACGACACAAAAATGCTTTCCGCGGCTTTGGCGGTCTTCCTAGAGGACCAGGAGTTCAAGGACCTGTTCCTTATCAATGACCGTAACAGACTTTATACTTACGCCGATCCGCTGTTCAAAGAGCTGAAGGCCAAATACAGCATAACCCATTTTTATTTTCACTTGCCCGACGGGCATAATTTTTTGAGGCTGCATGAACAAAAGAAATATGGTGATTTAGTCGAAAGAAATACTTTTAAGACGGCTAAAGAAACTAATGATATTGGTGCGGGGATAGAGCTTGGGAAAACCGCGTTCGCTTTGCGGGTGGTCATGCCGTATTATAGCGGCGGCGTTCTGATCGGTTATGTTGAGCTGGGCGAGGAAATAGACAATTTCCTTAATATTCTCAAAGACGAATCCGGCATGAATTTTGTCATGGCGGTCAACAAGGAATTTTTGGGCCGTGAGGACTGGCGGTCGCTTAAGGAGTCGAAGGGATTAAGGGACGACTGGGACGACTTGTCGGAACATGCTATAACGGCGTCGACGATTGACAATGCAGGGAGCTATTTAGGGCGTTATTTAAAAAACGAAGGATTAAAAACAAATAACAACGAGGCTGCTGTGGCCATGTATCAGATTCAAAATAAAACCATGGCTGTTTCCAGTTTTCCTCTCTATGATGCCGCAAAAAAACGTGTCGGTTTTGTCCTGGCGATTGATGATGTTACCTCTGAGATCAAAATGATGTGGAAGAATATTTTTTACCATTTGGTGGTTGTTTTTTTGATATTTCTTGTCGTGGCGATTATGTTTTTGTTCATTATGATGAAACTCATGGCTCCGTTGCATTCGTTGACAAAGATGGCGGAGGAAATAGCTCGCGGGGATTTAAGCCAGGAAGTTCGTGTCAGTCAAAGCAAGGATGAAGTTGGCCAATTGTCATTAGCTTTTAATCATCTGATCATCACCCTGCGGGGAGCTATCTCGCAAATTCGTAACGCGGGGCTACAAATCAATTCGTCCACGCTACAGATTGAGTCGTCCACGCAGGAGCAGGCTGCGGGAGCTACGGAACAATCTTCCGCCGTTAATGAAGCCTCTACTACGGTCAAAGAGTTGGCCTCGACGGCTGCACAGATCGCGCAGAATGCTGAGAGTGTGGCCCGGACCGCGCAGAACACGCTGGAAGGGATGAAAGACATTAATGCCAAGGTGGATACGACCGCCAAGAAAATTCTTTTGTTAGGCGAGAAATCGCAAGCGATCGGGAATATTACTAAGATCATCGACGACATTTCGAATCAAACGAATTTATTAGCGCTAAATGCGGCGATCGAGGCGGCGCGGGCCGGTGAAGCGGGCCGGGGCTTTGCGGTTGTCGCTCAGGAGGTCCGGAAATTGGCTGAACGCTCGTCGGAATCAACGGAGGAGATCCGTCAGCTCATTACAGAAATCCAGGCGGAGACCAACGCGACCATTATGGGGATTGAAGACTCGACGAAGTGGATGGCGAAAGGTGTCGATATGATCCGGACGACCGCCAGCTCAGCCAAAGAGATTTCTATCGCAACTCAGCAGCAGCGGACAGCCTCCGATCAGACGGTTCAGGCGATGCAGGAAATTAATTCGGTCACCAAGCAGTTTGCGTCGTCGACGAAGCAGGCCGCCGCGGCTGCCGCGTCATTAAGTGATTTGGCTAAACAGTTAAAATCAGCCATCGAGGGGTTTCATTTGGAGGCAAAAAATTCGTAGGGCCAAGAAAGTGTGCCACGGATTTACCCGGGGCTCCATAAGGAAAAAATAAATGTCCAAGAGAGAAGAATTTATCGCATTATTTAAGACAGAGGCTGAAGAATATGTCGCGGCCTTGGAGAAGGGAATCGTTTCTTTGGAAAAGGCCCCGGAGAATCAGGAGATCGCCAAAGAATTAAACAGAGTGGCTCATACATTAAAAGGTGCGGCCCGTGTCTTTAAGTTTACTGAGATCCAGGATATCGCGCACCGCATGGAAGATATTTTTGAGAAGGTCCACGCCAAACAGATGTCGTTCACTTCTGTGAGCACGGATAAAATGTTAAAGGGGTTAGATATCATCAAAGTAATTTTGGAGAAAATTGGAAAAGGCGAGGCCATCAATATGGATGTCTCGGGCATCTGCCAAGAGCTTCAACAATGTGTGCCGGGGAGCCCAAAAGTAGAGCCGAGTAAAATAGTAACGCCTCAACCGCATCCTGAATCAAAACCGCAAAAGTCGATGGAAGCCGAAGAATATATTCGAGTGCCGCTCAGCCGTGTTAATAAATTCCTAAATTTGGTCGGCGAGATCGTCATCAATAAAATGAAGACGTCCGCCAAGATCGCCCAGGTGAAGAAACTGACGACTCTTTCCAAGGATGTCCAGGCCACGGTTTCTTCCTTAAACGAGGCGCTCAAAATGAAACTGTCTGTCGAGGATGACGTGATCAAATTGCTGGGGCAATGCAATGCCCAGGTCCTAAAATTAAGGGAGAGTTCTTTGGCCTTGTGGGATAATCTTTCGTCGGAAACTTTTCAATTGGACCCGGTGATCAATGAGCTCCAGACGAGCATGAAAGAATTAAGGATGCTTCCGATCTCCACTATTTTTGAAGGGTTCCCGAGGATGGTTCGGGATATCGCCGCTGAAAAAGGCAAGGAGATTAATTTAGAGATCGTCGGAGAAGAAACAGAATTAGATAAAAAAGTTTTAGAAGGGCTTAAGGCGCCTTTGATGCATATTTTGCGTAATTGTATCGACCACGGGATTGAATCGCCGGAACAACGAGCCGCTAGTGGTAAGCCTAAGGCGGGGACCATTAGGTTGTCCGCTTCGCATGAGGCCGGCACGGTCGTTCTGAAGATTGAAGATGACGGCCAGGGGATTGACGCTGAGCGCATCAAACAATCCGCCCTGCAAAAAAATCTTATTCTTAAAGAAGAATTAGAGAAGATGACTGAAAAAGAAATCATTAATATTATTTTTATGAATGGATTCTCCACGAGCCCGATGATCACCGATATTTCCGGACGAGGAATTGGACTCGACATTGTCCGCCGGGACATCGAGAGTTTGAAAGGCAAAGTTATTTTAGAGACGCAAAAAGGCCAGGGCACGAGTTTCTCGTTGATCTTACCGCTGACGATTGCCATCATCCAAGTGCTTTTAGTCGAGGCGGAAAAGCTTTTGTTCGCTCTGCCGGTGACATCCATTTTGGAAAGTTTGATGGTCAATAATAAGGATATCTCGACGATGGAAGGCAACATGGCGGTGCAGCTGCGAGGGCATGCGATGCCGTTGGTGCGGTTAAGCGGCATCCTGGGCCTTCCCTCAGCTGAAACGGATGAAGAAGACCAGGAAAAAAATGAGGAGGAAATCCCGGTGATCATTGTTTCCTCTCTGGACAAAGAAATCGGCCTGATCGTCGACAAAATTGTCACAGAAGAAGAAGTTTTCATCAAAGGGTTAGGGGCGCATTTAGGCAAGATAAAAAATGTCAGCGGAGCAACAATCCTCTGGACGGGGGATGTCGTGGTTATTTTGGATGTGGAGGATTTGATCTTAAATAGCCATTTGAGCCATCCGGCTGTTTCAGGACGAAAGACAGAAAAAATTAAAAAGGCCAAAGAGAAAAGGATTCTGGTCTGCGATGATAATCTTTCTACACGGGAAATTGAGAAAAGCATTATTGAATCCGCCGGGTATATAGTGGATACGGCGGTTGACGGCATGGATGGATTGGAACGAATCGCTAAAACAAAGTATGACCTGGTCGTCACAGATGTTGAGATGCCCAGGATGACTGGGCTTGAACTCTGTGAGCAAATCAAGATCAGCGATGAACGTAAGGATATCCCCGTCATTATCGTTACGTCTTTGGAAAAAGAAGAACATAAGAGGCGAGGGATGGTCGCCGGCGCAGCGGCCTATATTGTTAAAACATCATTTGATCAATCAAACCTTCTTGACACGATAGAAAGGCTGATAGGATAAATCAACTATGGAACAGAAATCAGGAAAAATTATACGGGTTTTAATTGCGGATGATTCCCCTATTATTGCCAAGGTCATCTCAAGTGTTCTTACCTCTGACCCGCAAATTCAGGTGGTAGGCATAGCATGCAATGGCAAAGAGGCCGTCGACATGACCGCCGATCTAAGGCCGGATATTATTACCATGGATATCCACATGCCCATTATGGACGGGTATGAAGCCACGAAACAGATCATGGCGTATCATCCGACGCCGATCCTCATTGCCTCTGCTGCTGTTAAGGCTGACGGAGTTGATAAGATGTTTCGGGCGATCTCTTATGGGGCGCTCGATTTGATCGATATAAGCGACCTGGCCGTTAAAGACGACCGGGTTTGCGGAGAAAATCTCGTCGAGAATATAAAACTTTTAAGCCGCATTAAAGTCGTGCATCATCTTTTGGCCAAATTGGAAGGCCGAAAAGAAGAGCCGGTTATTGTTCCGGAAATTCATCAAAGGCACCTTTCTGAAAAAATCTTAGCTATTGCTGCCTCGACGGGTGGACCGAATGCGATCTTTACGATCCTCAAAAAATTACCGCAAGATTTTCCGTATGGTATTGTTATCGTCCAGCATATTACCAGCGGGTTCTTAGAGCAGTTCGTGAGCTGGCTTCGAACAGAATGCCGCATTAAAATTAAAATTGCGGAGGAAGGCGAGGCTATTCATCCTGGCGTCGCTTATTTGGCCCCGTGCGATTTGCAGATGAAAGTGGCGGAAGGGGGGATCTTGCGCCTGTTAAATGACCCTCTTTACGACGGGCATAAACCGTCGGGGAGTGTTCTGTTTGAATCTGTGGCCAAAGTGTATAAAGACAATGTCGTCGGAGTCATCCTGACGGGGATGGGAAAAGACGGGGCGTCCGGTCTTAAAAAGGTTAAGGCATCGGGAGGGAAGACCATCGCTCAGGACGAGGATAGTTGTATCGTATTTGGGATGCCTAAAGCAGCGATTGATATCGGCGCGGTCGACCGCGTATGCGCCCTTAATGATATTGCCCAGGAAATTGTAGTGATGCTTAAGGAGAAGATATGAAAAAACTCAATTGTTGGGAATATAAAAAATGTGGGAGAGAGCCGGGCGGTGAAAAAGTCAAGGAACTGGGCGTTTGTCCAGTCTCGACGGAGAAATCCGTAAACGGGATGAACTGCGGCATAAATGGCGGTCGCGTATGCTGGGCAGTCACCGGAACTCTCTGCGGAGGAAAGGTCCAGGGAAGTTTCGCGCTTAAGGTCGACAAATGCATTGAATGTGAGTTTTTTGCGCTTGTTATGCAGGAAGAGGGACAGAACAGCGTTCCCATCCCAGAGGTCCTTAAAGTTTTGAAAAAACAGACAGGCAAGTGATATGATTGTAGAGATGGTCAAGGAGAGACATGAGTAAGAAAAATTGTTGGGAACATAAAAAATGCGGCAGGGAACTGGGCGGCGAGAAAGTTTTAGAGCTGGGTGTTTGCCCGGTGGCGACGGAGCAGTCCGTAAATGGAATGAATTGCGGCATAAACGGCGGGCGCGTCTGTTGGGCGATCACCGGAACTCTCTGTGGAGGGAAAGTCCAGGGAAGTTTTGCCCTTAAGGTTGATGGTTGTATTCAATGCGAGTTCTATGAACTTGTCCTTCAAGAAGAAGGATTGAATGGTATCGCTATTAAAGACGTTTTGAAGGCTTTAAAAAAATAAGAATCCTCTTCAAGAAAAAAGAATCAGAAGAAAACCATGGGGTGAGAATAGTTGACATATTGGGGTAAGAGCAGATAGGGAAAGGGGCAATGTAAAGCGATGCTTCAGCAGAAGAAAACGGAAAAGAAAGAAGAGCGAGAGATTTTAGTCTTCAATCTTCAGGACGAACAAATGGGATTGGACATTTCTTGTGTCCGGGAAGTCTTACGGCCTCAAGAAATTCATCCGCTTGTCCATGCCCCGGATTTTATTGAAGGTGTCATTTATGTCCGGAAATTTGTCTTGGCGGTGATATCGCTTAGGAAGAGATTTCATATTGAACCTTTAAAGAATGCATCCAAAGCCAGAATTATTATCTGCAAAGTCAATAATATGATCGTCGGCCTTATTGTGGACAGCGTGGTTGAAGTCTTGAGAGTGCCCGTGCGCAACATCCAAGCTCCTCCGGAAATTCTTTCTGTTCAGAAAAAAGGCAGTTACATGTCAGGACTCGCCAAAGTCGACCAACGCGTTATCACGCTTTTAGACTTAGGGAAAATATTGACACCGGAAGAATTAGCCCATTTATCCGGAATTAAATCATGAAACACGCGTTACCTCTCAGTAACAAAGATTTTAATCTTTTTCAGCAATTCTTGATTGCTGAAACGGGCCTCTATTTTGATGATGACCGGGACCAATCTTTGCGTTTTGCTCTTTGGGAGCGTGCGAACAAAAGAGGGTATTCTTCTTATGAAGAATATTATAATCTTCTGAAACATCATCCGGAAGGTCATCTTGAGTTGCGGGAGCTTTTGGCCATTATTACGACGGGCGAAACGTATTTTTTCCGGAATATCGCTCAATTCAAAGTGTTGATGAAAGATGTCCTACCGGAGATCATTCAGAAAAAAAGGCTTTTATCGGACCACACGCTCAAGGTCTGGTCAGCTGGCAGTTCTAAAGGAGATGAAGCCTATTCGATTGCGATCGCGATCATGGAGACCTTGCCGGATTATCGGGATTGGAACATTTCTATTTTAGGCACGGATATCAATAAGAATGTTCTGGAAGCGGCCCAGGAAGGGATTTATTCGACTAAGGATGTTGGCGAGTTGCCCAAGGAATATCTAGAAAAATATTTTAAGAAAATGGGGTCCGCCGGTTTTCTCTTGTCCCCTGAAGTGAAGAGATTAGCGCGATTCGAATATCACAATCTGGCTAAGGACTCGTTTTATCTCGAGGGGATGTGCGATCTGGATCTGATCTTCTGCCGTAATGTCACCATTTATTTTGGGCTTGATACCACCAAACGCCTTATCAATAATTTTTACGATTGCCTTTCCCCGAACCGGTATTTATTTCTCGGCCATTCCGAGACCTTGTGGCAGATCAACGATAAATTCGAAACGATCGAGTATCCAAATACGTTTATTTATAAAAAACCTGCCTACGGCGTCAAACATGAGCCTGCCAAAATATTTATCGATATCCCTGTCATCAAATTAGAGGAAAAGCCTTTGGCTGAGCCGGCTCAATCTTCGTCAAAGGTTTTCTCGGAATTCAGTTCTCAGCCGGCGCAAGTGACTCCTAAAGCCAAAGAAGAACCAGGCCCAGTGTTTGCAAAGGCCAATGCTCTTTTTAATGAGAAAAAGTTTGATGAGTCGCTTGAGCTGTTTGATAAAGTCATTGCGCACAATCCTAACAACCTTCAGGCGCTTTTTGCTAAAGCGGTCATTTGGGCGAACCAGGAAAAATATGAAGATTCATTTAAGTTGCTTGCGAAAGTCCTTGAAAAAGATATTTTCCACGTCGAGGCAATTTTTTTGCAGGCGACATTGGAGTACCGAATGAAAAAGTATTTAGAAGCTGAGACCCTGTTTCGAAAGGTCCTCTATCTTGACTCTGAGGCGATCATGGCCTATTTTAATTTAGGGAATATTTATCTGGCCCAGAAGAAATTTTCCAAGGCAGCGCTAGAATTTAAGAATGCCATAAGATTTTTGGAGAAAGGCAACAAAGATGACGAAGTCAGATTTTCCGAAAATTTTACATGTGGATTTTTACTGAAAGCCTGCAAACAACATCTCGACCTTTTGACCGGTAAGCGGGGGGGGGGTATAATTTTTTAGAAAATTTTTCATGACGCCCAATATTTGTTGGGCAAATAATTATACAGGTCGAACACAGCTTTTGACCTCAAATAATAAAAAGAGAGGTTAACATGTCCGGCACTATTTTAAAAAAAATATTGATTGTTGATGACGCGCCGCAGAATCGCGAATTGTTAAAAGAAGTCCTCGTCGAGGATAAGCAAAGTTATCAAATTAAGGAGGCGGAGGACGGCGTTACGGCCTTGCGGATGATCGACGAGGAGTTGCCGGATATTATTCTTCTCGACATCCAAATGCCGGGCATCGACGGGTATGAGGTCTGCCGGAGGCTTAAAGCGGACGAAAAATATAAAGAGATCCCGATCATTTTTATAACAGCGTTTACGGCTGCCCCTGATAAAATCAAGGCTTATGAATTGGGCGCGGCAGATTATATCACCAAGCCTATAAATATTTCCGAAGTCAGATCCAAGGTCAGTTTGTGTTTGAAAGCCAAGTGAGTCTGCCTATGAATTTGTGTGGCCTTCGACGGAGATTTTGCTTGCGACCATAAAACAGAAGCCGCCGGACTAAAGTAATCGTTTAATGAGGTAATGGATAGGATAAGAAATAGGAGAAAAATCCGTGAAACGTCTTAAATCCAGTATACATAATAAAACCATTGGCATTATCGCGTTAGGCGTGACCGCGATGGTCCTGGCCGTTTATTTCGCCTCGCGGCTGACCGTTATGGGTGGATTCCTTAAACTAGAGAAAACGTTCCTTGAACGAAACATTGATAGGAGCCAAGGTGTTATCGCGGATCGGGTTAACAACCTTGCCATTAAATTATCGGACTGGTCGAGTTGGGATGATACCTGCAAATTCATCGACGACAAGAATGAGGCGTATATCAAATCAAACATTGTGGAATCGTCTCTGGAAAATCTTAAGATTAATTATATGGTGTATATCAATGCGTCTGGCGAGATTGTGTATACGTTTGGATACGACGGGGAAAAGAAAAAGAAGGTTCCTGTTCCGGAAGGGTTCCTAAAGTCTTTGACCAAAGGAAGCCTTTTGGCGAGCCATGCGAATGAGCAAAGTTCTGTGTCAGGTATTATTTTAACGACGGACGGTCCGCTTTTAGTGGCTTCCAAGCCGATCTTAACCAGCGAGAGCAAAGGCCCTGTCAAAGGAGCTCTTATCTTTGCTGCGGACCTTGATTCAGATGAGATTGCGCGTTTAGGGAATATCCTTCGTCTTGATATGGATGTCAAAGGATTTAAAGCGGCTGGCTTGCCTGAGGATTTTGTTGTCGCGCGTAGATCGTTTCTTGACGGTAGGCAGAAAGTTCTCGCTGAATTTGGTAAAGACAAAGTTGCCGGATATAGTGTCTTAAAAGATATTTATGGCAAATCCGCTTTGATATTAAAAATATCCGAACCCAGAGAGATCTATCAATTTGGCAGCCGCACATTAAATTATTTCGTTTTAGTTCTTCTTCTGGTCGGGCTTCTTTTTGGGGCAGCTGTCTTTTTCCCATTGGAACAGGAGATTATTGCAAGAAAGTGGACAGAGAAGTTGTTGCGCGAGATTGGGGAAAAATATCAGACTTTGATTGAAACAACCAACACAGGTTATTTGATCCTTGATTCTCAAGGGAAAGTCGTTGATGCCAATAAAGAATATTTAAGATTAATCGGCCGAAAGTCACTTAGCGATGTGTTAGGCAAGAGCGTGACCGATTGGACCGCTCCCTATGATCTGAAACGAAACGCCGACGCTATCAAAGAATGCATGGCAAAGGGATTTATTCGGAATTTGACGATCGATTATTTGGCTCCGGATGGGAAGATCACACCTGTTGAAATTCAGGCGACGGTGGTCAAGACAGAAGGGGATTTTCAAATCGTGTCTTTGTGCCGGGATATTACCATCCGTAAAATGGCCCAGGAAGCCATCCATAAGGCTAAAGAAGAGGCCGAGGCGTCCGCAAAAGCCAAAAGCAGTTTTTTGTCCAACATGTCTCATGAAATCCGTACTCCGATGAATGCCATTCTGGGATTTGGCGAGCTTCTAAAATCGACACCTGGACTTACGGATAAACAAAAAGGGTATGTGGAGATGATCAATTCAAGCGGCCAAGGATTGGTCAAGATCATCGACGACATTCTCGATATTTCCAAAATGGAAGCCGGCCGGATCGTTTTTGAAACGGTGGAATTTGATTTGCATTATTTATCGGTCAATGTGTTTAAGATGATCGCGGTGCGGCTGAAAGGCAGCAACGTCCATCCTTATGTGGAGATCGCCCAAGACGTTCCGATCCTGGTCAAAGGAGACCCGACGAGATTAAGGCAAATCTTGGTCAATCTTTTGGGGAATGCCGCGAAGTTCACGAAGAAAGGCGGAGTTGGCCTGATCGTAGAATTGGGAGAGAATTCTAAGACGCCGGCCGATGAAATCGCGATCCGCTTTATCGTTAAAGACACCGGCATCGGAATCCCTAAGGATAAAATAGAAGAAATATTTCTTCCTTTTACGCAAGCGGACAGTTCGACGACGAGAAAATTTGGCGGCACGGGATTGGGTCTGACCATCGTCAAATCTTTTATCCAGGCGATGGGCGGACAAATTAATGTCCGTTCCGAGGAGGGGCAAGGAACCGAGTTTATCGTCGATCTTACCTTTAAGAAGGTGGTGAGCCAGGATTCCGCTAAGGAGAAATTATTAAAGCGAGAAGAATTCATAGGAAAGAAAGTTCTTATCCTTGATGACAACGAGATTGCTCGACGAGTTCTGAATAAAAATTGTCAGCTCGTAGGCTTAGAGACGCTTGCGATAGAAAGTACGGCCGAAGGCGCTCAAGAAACGCTTGATCGTTTAGCCCGGGAAGGGAAAATCCCGGATGTCCTTTTATTTGATGTCCTTTTGGAACATGGGGACTCGTTGGGGCTTTTAAAAAACGTCAAGGCCGACGGACGATTCAACCAATGCAAAATCATCGCTGTGACGGCAGAAGCAAAAATTGGTGACAGAGAAACTGCCAGAAATCTTGGATTTGACGGCTATTTGCCCAAACCGTTCGTGGCCGCGGACTTGGTTCAGGTCTTGAGCGCTGTTTTGGCAGAACGGAAGGTTGCCGAAGCGGCACTTATTCCGGACGCAGACACTGCTCGAGTGAAAATCCTTCTCGTCGAAGACAGCATCGAAAATGTGGAACTGATGCTCGAGAATTTTAAGATATTGGGCTGTGATTGTACCTGCGCGTATAACGGGATACAAGCTATCCAGGAACTTCAGACCAATCCTTATGATATTTGTTTCATGGATATCCATATGCCTGAAATGAATGGGTTGGAAGCGACGACGATTATTAAACATCAAACTAATATCAAAATCCCGATCATTGCTTTAACCGCGGCCGTCTTACCAGAAGAGAAAGACGGAGCATTACAGGCGGGCATGGATGCGTTTCTGACCAAACCGGTTCAATTAGAAACTCTACGGGAAATCATCAAAAAATATGCTTTGAAATTTAAGCAATCTTAATTTTTGGTTTATAGATTTTAACGCTTTAAAAGGGAACGTTTTCCTGTTTCTACTAATACTAAGTGGCATTTTTGATAAAGATATTTTATACTTAATATAGAAGTAAAAAGTAGTGAACCGAAACGGCAAACCCATCGTAAGGTGGGGACGCAAAGTTAAAGGGTCCAAAAGGAATAGGACAGCCTGACTACCGAAGTCGCTGAATGAGTAAGAAATTTTAAGCCTATTCCTAATGATGTACGGGAATAGGCATTTTTTTTGGAAGCTTATGAAGTAAAAGCGATATAAAGAATGTTTTTGTCATCCCCGCAATTTTTAGGCGGGGATCCACAAGGGTTGAAGACATGGTTTCCCGACCTGTCTGCCGACAGGCAGGCAGAAGATTTCGGGAATGACAGCAGTGAAAAAGGAATTATCAGTAGTTTTAGGACGAAAAAGAGGGGGCAATAAATGTTTAGAGGGCAAGGCACAACAAGAAGTAACATACTAAAGACTATGAGTCTTATAGTCCTCTTTATTTTTATCCCTCAGACTTTATTCGCTCAAATCACTCTTCCAACGCCCGGGACCATGGTCACGACCAGCGCGTCGTTTGTCCCGCCGATGCTCAAAGGGATGAAGGTTGATTTAAAACAGCCGTTTCAATTTGATTTTATTCTCGATACCGGAAATTCTAATTTACAGGACGATGATCTAAAAGATGAATCCAATAAGCTCATCCGCTATTTTCTTTCGTCCTTGACCATCCCGGAAAAAGATTTGTGGGTCAACTTGTCTCCGTATGAGAAAAACCGTATTATTCCCGACGAGTTCGGCACAACGGAAATGGGCCGCGACTTATTGGCGCAGGATTATATCCTTAAACAGATAACAGCTTCGCTCATGTATCCGGAAAACGCAACCGGCAAGGCGTTTTGGCAGAAGGTTTATAAAAAAGCCTATGACCTTTACGGCACGACCGATATCCCGACGGACACGTTTAATAAGGTGTGGATCGTTCCGGATAAGGCTGTTGTGTATGAGAATCCGACTCCCAAATCCGGAGAGGCAACGGTATTTGTGGTCGAGGCGAAGTTGAAGGTGATGCTCGAGGAGGATTATTTTGCGACATCGAATACTGTAGGGGCGGGGTTTCCCCGCCATGAGGATAAAGGGCGCGGGAACCGCGCCCCTACGGCAATAATCAAAGAGGTCATTATTCCTATTTTGGAAAAAGAAGTCAATGAGGGCGCGAATTTCGCGCAACTGCGTCAGGTGTATTATTCGCTCATTCTTGCTAAGTGGTATAAGGATAGCCTCAAAGAAAGTATCTTAAATCGCAAATATTCCGACCAGAAAAAGGTTGATGGCGTTGACCTGGCCGGTAAAAAGGATAAACAAGAAATTTATGAGCAGTATCTTAAGGCGTTTAAGAAGGGCGCGTTTAATTACATCAAAGAGGAATACGATCCAACGACGCAGGCGCTCATACCCCGCAAATATTTCTCGGGCGGGGCGAATTTTAAAATGGAGAAGCCGATTGAAAAGACAAAATTTTTCCCGAGAGTCATGGGTAATGTGGTCGGAAAGTTAAAAGAAATCGCAGGTGGTTTTAAAAAATGGATTTTATCGCCGAGGCTCAAAGATGCAGCGATGGTGGTAGCAACCGTTGCAACATTAGTCGTGCATAATGGAGAAAAAAATGAAGAATTCGATCCTGGTGAGGCTGTAAGACCCGTCGCTGCGGTTGTCGATCAAGCAATGGCTGTAGCGGAAGGAGTTAAGGCAGCTAAGCCGAATGAAACAGCTTTAAGAGAGGGTTTCAAGTTTCCTTATCTAGGCAAAGCCCCACGGGGTTTTATTATGGGAGGCACCACTAGCAATACTCCAAGCGAAAATACTAAAGTCAACAATGCCATGATGAATGTTAAAACAGCAGGAAGCCAAGTTCTAAATGTTTTAGGAAACTTTATTAATCCTGACTATGTTCGGCAATTTATTTTCGTAGTGACGGGAAGTTTGTCACTTTTAAGTCCCCTGCCATATGATCCTGGTCCTGAGAAGGACTCAAAGAATTGGAACATGAAACCTGCTATTACAAGTGACCATGCCATGATGAGCGTTAAGTCGGCCATCGGTGTGCTGGCGATGATGTATATGCTTGCTGGATTGGCTATGCCATCATTCGCTAATACGCCGGGAAATTTGATTAACCCATCGAGTCTGACTGCGCAAGCGCCCCAAACACGTCAGGCCGCGCCGGTTTCTATTTCCATCGACCAGCTTAAGAATAAAAATGGCATGATATCGGTCAGGGTCATTCCTCATTCTGAGGTTTATCAAGAATATGAAAAAACACTTTTTGCCTTACAAAGCTGGGCTAGAGATAATAATTATCAGGAAGTCCGTGATTTAGGGAATTATATTTTGTTCGTCAATAAAGAGGCCGGGATTTCCATCACATTTGAAACCCGCGAGGGCAATAGCGATAATCAGAATGCGAACCAACAATTGATCAGGCAGGAAGTCAGAGAATTTCAAACAAAAAATAATCAAGCAACGATTGTTTTAAGTGCCGATGGAACAACTTCGGAAATATCAACTGCTGATAATCTTTATTTTGCTTCCGGAATGACGGAAAGCCCGGTTATTGTCATCCCTAATAATGTCGATAGCAAGGTCCTTGATAAAATTCGAGCCGCGCATCCGAAGGCGACGATTCTTCAGGCGGATGGTGGCGTCCTGATGGATTTTCTTAAACTTCTTCCGTATATTTCTCAGAATGGCGCGTTAAGTACGAAAAACACTTCATTCTCCGTCGCTGATACATCCAAATCAGCAAATCCTATGAATGCCGGTACAACCGCAATCCTTTTGGCATTACTGGGCGGCGGTATTGGCGGAGGAATAAGATTTGTGGGAAGGTCCAAGACGCGGTCAAATAATTCGCAGAGTTTTAATGTCAATTTGAGCGGGAGCCCTTCAACCAGTAATCCGGGCATAGCAAAGAAAGCACCGAGATATAATGAGAAAGGCGAAGAGATCATTGGTGACTTCGCCATGATGACGAATAATCAGACAACAAAAATCCCAGCCGCTACCAGCGCAGGAAGGCTCACGCACCTTCAGAAAAAAATGATTGATGCCCTGGCTAAACAAAGACCGGACAAAGGCCAAGAGGAACCCATTTATATCGCCGATATCGGATTCGGAGGAATGTCGACCGTGTTTGATTTAGCAAAAGAACTTAGCAGCCAAGGTTTTAAGAATGTTATTTTCTACGGAATGGATTACCGTGCTGAAGTTGTTAAAGGCGCGCAAGATTTTGTATCCAAGCAAGGAAACATCGACGGAATAAGCCGTTTTCAATTTGTTAACGGCAGTTTTGAAGCTCTTCAGGACAAGGGGCAGTTTGATCTTATCGTAACGTCGAATACCCTGATGTGGTATGACAATGGGACGGATGCGGTCCAGAAATATCGTAAAAACATGCAACAAGCCCTTAAAGAAAACGGTATGGCGATCGAAGCAACAGGCGGAGGGGAAAAATTTTCTATTGGATATGTTCAGTGGAATAAAAATAATGTTACTGAAAGAGGGATCATTGACCCCCAGGGGACAGTATCCAGGAGTAATGCTATGATTCAAGAAGAGAGTGTTGAATCAATACAAAAA
Organism: Candidatus Omnitrophota bacterium; assembly: GCA_015233405.1. GTDB lineage: Bacteria > Omnitrophota > Gorgyraeia > Zapsychrales > Zapsychraceae > JADFXT01. Next base: position 24,427 of record JADFXT010000001.1, read on the forward strand.
TCCATTGGGGAAATTTTTCCTATTTTAAAAGATAGCAATAATTTGTCGGCTATTGCTGCTGTTGTCAAAGAACTTCGCGGAAATAATGTCGAAACTCGTCCAGATAAGCTTGTTAAGTGGATGAAAACAGCCCTATCTTTAGATTTAAACTGTTTAGAAAGCGAACTAGAGTCTAAGTTAGGGATCCAGATGAATGACGTTAACCTTTTTAAACTTCTCTATGCCGGGCATACAACAGAAGAACGCCTCAACAAAGACAACGCTCCTTTAGCCAATCCTGGTGGTATTGATTTTAATCCGAACCGTCTAGAGCTTGATAAACAAGGCGCGCATAATGATTTTGAAATGCCGACCAATCCCGCGGACATGGAAAACATCCAGATCAATGGCCTTGTGCCGGTTATTATGAAAATCTCGCCGGTCACGAACCTGCCGCTTCTTCTTGGAGCGAATCAAAATAGCGAAACAACCAGTCCGTTACAAGCAGGTTCTTAGCTTTTCTTTCCTATTTGACGCAAAAATTATTTTATGATACTTTAGTGGGTCATGATTAAAGATAATGTAAATAATATTAATAATAAAATTGCCTCTATCTGTGCGCACCTTAGACGAGACCCCAAAGAGATTGTCCTTGTTGGGGTTACGAAATACGCGGACGTTCCATCAATTAAAGAAGCGGTAGACGCCGGCATTATGCATATCGGCGAAAATTACGTCCAAGATGCTGTCAAAAAACTTGAAGAACTTGATACTCTGGGCGTTAAAGTTACAAAGCATTTTATCGGACATTTGCAGACCAACAAAGTTAAGCTGGTCCTTCCCGTCTTTGATTTGATCCAATCCGTGGACAGCTTCAAGCTCGCCCAAGAAATTGAGAAACAAGCCTTGAAAATCGGCAAAAGGGTTGATATTCTGGTTCAAGTCAATATTTCAGGAGAGAAACAAAAATTCGGCGCGGATAAATTGTCCGGCCATCAGTTGGTTAAGGATATTTCAGCGTTAAAAAATATTCGCATTCTTGGACTTATGACCATGGCGCCCGAGATCGAGGATAAAGATATCATCCGCGAATGTTTTAAGGGCTTACGGTTATTGCGTGATCAGATCGTCGAGGAAATGGGCCGGCGGGATCATATGGACATGAAATATTTATCCATGGGCATGAGCGCGGATTATGAAATCGCCCTTGAAGAAGGTTCGAATATGGTAAGAATCGGAAGGGCGATTTTTAAATAAGTTTTTTGTTGTCATCCCCGCAATTTTTAGGCGGGGATCCACAAGATTTGAAAACATGGATTCCCGACCTGTCTGCCGACAGGCAGGCAAAAGATTTCGGCAATGACCTGAAGTGGGGTTGGGATGAAAAGAATGGAAGCATTGACCACTTTTAATATTATGAAAACTAAAATCGGTTTTATCGGTTGTGGAAATATGGGGCAGGCGATCCTTAAAGGAGTCGTGAAGGATTCCTCTATTCTCGTCGCTGAGAAGGACGCGTCCCGCGTCGCACTTCTTAAGAAAAAATATAAAGTGGCTTGTGCGGATGTGCCGACCGTGGTTAAGAAATCTAATATTATTATTCTTGCGGTCAAGCCGCAGGATTTTGGCCAAATCCTCGACGAGATAAAGGGATCTTTAACAAAGAATCATCTGGTGATTTCTATCGCCGCAGGCATTACGTGTTCGTATATCGAAGAAAGATTAGGGGATGTCAGAGTTGTCCGCACTATGCCGAACTTGCCGGCGCAGGTTGGTGTGGGCATGACCGCTCTTTGTAAGGGGAAGTTTGCCAAAGATAATGATGTGAAACAATCCCAGCGGATCTTTGATGCGATTGGGAAAACCGTTATTGTCGACGAAAAATGGATGAACGCTGTGACGGCCGTCTCCGGCAGCGGGCCGGCGTATGTGTTTTTATTCGTCGAATGTATGATGAATGCGGCAAAAGCCTTAGGATTCCCGGACGATGTTTCTAAGGATTTGGTCTATCAGACGCTTAAAGGAAGCGTCAAACTTTTGGAAGAGTCCAGCGACGGGGCAGAAACATTGCGTTTAAAGGTGACGTCCAAAGGCGGAACAACGGAAGCAGCCATCAAAGAATTTTTTGGCGCAAAGTTAGATGAGATTTTTAAGACGGCCTTGAAAGCAGCGGAAACAAGGGCGAGAGAATTGGCAAAATAAAAGGAGGCAGGCATGTCCAAAGTCGGGATCATCGGCGGGAGCGGGCTTTATGAAATGGAAGGATTTGAAAATAAGGAAGAAGTGGTCATCATCGATACGCCGTTCGGCCAGCCTTCAGGGAATCTGATCACCGGGACATTTCAGGGGATTGATGTGGTCTTTATTGCGCGCCACGGCAAAGGCCATCGTTTGTCGCCGAGCCAAATCAACTATCGCGCGAACATTTTTGAGATGAAACGCATGGGCGTCAGCGCAATTCTATCTGTGTCCGCGGTCGGAAGCCTCAAAGAACATTTAAAGCCGATGGATTTTGTCGTGCCGGACCAATTTCTAGACCGCACGACCCTTCGGCAAGCGAGTTTTTTTGTGGACGGAATTGTCGGGCACGTAAGTTTTGCCGACCCTGTGGATAAACAACTTGCGAAAATTCTTGTCGAAGCTGCGAAACAGGCCGGGTCAACGGTCCATGAAGGCGGGACGTATGTCAATATGGAGGGCCCGCAATTCTCGACGAAAGCCGAATCGAATTTGTATCGCAGCTGGGGAATGGATATTATCGGTATGACCAATATGACAGAAGCCAAATTGGCGCGTGAGGCGGAGATCGCTTACGCTACGCTTGCCGCGGTGACGGATTATGACTGCTGGCATCCGGACCATGATTCTGTTACGGTCGAGATGATTCTTAACAACTTGAATAAAAATGTTGCAAAAGCCAAAGAAATCCTTAGAATTGCTATACCAAAAGTCGGGAAGATTGAAAAGTTTGAGGCGAACGATGCTTTAAAATATGCGCTTGTGACAAGCGGTTCTGTTATTCCCGAGGACATTAAAAAGCGATACCAGGTGTTGATTGGAAAATATATAAAATAGACTACTCCGTCACTGTCATTCCCGCGAAAGCGGGAATCCAGGATATGTTGTAAATTCCAGCGCAAAACCGAAAGGAGACACTGGATCCCCGCATGCGCGGGGATGACATAATTTCTTTATGGATTATCAAAAAACATTAAATCTGCCTCAAACCGATTTTTCGATGAAGGCCGGGCTCGTCGTCAAAGAGCCGTCCTATCTGAAAAAATGGGAGGACGAGGGGCTTTATGCCAAGATCCGCGCGAAATCGCAGGGGAAAAAAACATTTTTCCTCCACGACGGGCCGCCGTACGCTAACGGCAATATTCACATCGGCCACGCGTTAAATAAAATATTAAAAGATATTATCGTCAAGTCCCGCACCATGCAGGGCTTTGACGCGCTTTATATTCCCGGCTGGGATTGCCATGGGCTTCCTATCGAGCATCAGCTGTTTAAGGAAATGGGCAAGGACAAAGCCGAAGTCGATTGCGCGCAATTCCGCAAACAAGCTCATGACTACGCGATGAAATATGTCGGGATTCAGCGTGAGCAGTTTAAACGCTTGGGCGTTTTTGGCGAATGGGATAAACCATATCTGACGCTCGACACGGAATATGAATATTGGATCCTAAAATCTTTAAGTGAGCTCACTCAAAAAGGGTATGTCTATCGGGGTGTAAAACCGGTCAATTGGTGTTTTGATTGTGAAACGGCCTTGGCTGAGGCGGAGGTGGAATATGAAGACCACACTTCTCCGTCGGTGTATGTCAAATTTGAAGTGAACAATTCTGCAATTTTAGGCCTGCCCAAAAATAAAAAAGTTTTTCTTTTGGTCTGGACGACGACGCCGTGGACGCTGTTGGCCAACGTCGCGGTCGCGGCACACCCGGATTTTCATTATGTGGCGGTCGAAAAAAATGACGAGATTTTTATCCTCGAGGAAAATATTGCAATTAAACTTTTGTCGCAGACGTACGAAGAGCATCTTCATAGTCTTATCAGCCCCGTCACAGGCAGTTATTTAACGTCGTTACGTTATACGCACCCTTTTGGGAAATTAAAGGATTGTCCCGTCGTGACGGCGGATTATGTAACCAAAGACGAAGGAACGGGCTTGGTCCATACCGCACCCGGCCACGGCCAGGAAGATTATCAGACAGGTGTGCGTTGTAAACTTCCTGTTTTGATGCCCGTCAATGACCGCGGCGTTTTTACCGTTGAAGGAGCGCCTTTTGAAGGCAAACATGTCCTTAAGGCTAACGCAGAAATAATTCAGAATTTGAAAGACCGCGGGCTTTTGTTTGATACCAAAGAAATTGTCCATTCCTATCCGCATTGCTGGCGCTGTAAGAAACCCGTCATTTTCCGCGCGACCCAGCAATGGTTCTTAAAGGTCGATCATAAAAATTTACGCGGGCGCCTCGTCGACATTGTGAAAAGCAGCATTCAGTGGATTCCCGCTGCCGGCCAGGAACGCATGCTGGGGATGATCAAAACCCGGCCGGATTGGTGCTTGTCCCGTCAACGATATTGGGGCGTGCCGATTCCTGCGCTTGAATGCAAAGGCTGCAATAATAATCATAAACTTTTTATCGAAGTGATCGACCATTTTGCGGAAACCGTCCGTAAAAATGGGACCAATGTTTGGTTTGAGAAAGACCTTAAAGATCTTCTGCCGAAAGGGTTTAAGTGTCCTGACTGCGGTGGAAACCAATTTGAAAAGACCAAAGATATTCTCGACGTGTGGTTCGATTCCGGTGTGAGCCATCAGGCGGTTGTTAAAGGCCGGCTTAAGATGTCTCTGCCGGTCGACCTTTATCTGGAAGGCTCCGACCAGCATCGCGGCTGGTTCCAATCTTCGTTGATCCCCGGCGTTTGCATCGAAAATAAGGCGCCGTTTAAAGCGGTCTTAACGCACGGGTTTGTCGTGGACGGACAGGGACGTAAAATGTCGAAATCGTTGGGTAATGTCATTTCGCCTTTGGATATTATGAAAAATAGCGGCGCGGACATTCTGCGTTTGTGGGTCGCGTCCAGCTCCTATCATGATGACATCCGGATGTCTCCTGAAAATCTGGAACGTTTAAGCGATGCCTACCGCAAAATTCGTAATACGTTTCGGTTTATTTTAGGGAATTTAAACGGATTTAATCCTGATACGGATGTGGTTGATTATCAAGACCTTTTGGCCCTGGACAAATGGGCGCTATGCCGTTTGTCGACGGTCATGAGCGAAATTTATAAGGACTATGCCGAGTATGAGTTCGCGAAACTCTATAAGGAGCTCTATACTTTTTGTAACGAAGACCTCTCCAGTTTTTATCTTGACATTTTAAAAGACAGGTTATATACTTCATCACCAATTTCCAGAGAGCGGAAATCTGCGCAAACAGTTCTTTTTCATATCCTCAATTATTTGGTCAGAGTTTTAGCGCCTTTGGTCACGTTCACGGCTGAAGAGCTTTTCTTTAATATGCCGAAGAACAAAGAGTTGGCGCAGTGTTCCAGTGTTCATCTGCTGGAATGGCTTAAAGTTCCGGATGCCTGGAAAGAGGAAGCGGTCCTCGCGCAATTTGAACGGTTGGTTCATTTAAGGCCGCACATCTTAAAAGCGTTGGAAGATAAAAGACGCGATGGACAGATCGGCAGTTCTCTGGAGGCGAAAGTCATTCTGGAAAGTGCAAGTCAAAAAGATTTGGAGTATTTAAAAGGATTTGAACGCGCGCTAGCGTCAATATTTATTGTTTCTCAAGTCGAGCTTAAAAGCGTTGCTGAAGTTACCCAAGGGTTAAGCGAGGAATTTGCGAAAACCCAGGTGAAAATAGAGAAAGCTGACGGACAAAAGTGCCCGCGCTGTTGGAATTATAAAACAGATATCGGGCAGGATTTAGAACATCAAACCCTATGTGCCCGTTGTGTGGCCGCCGTAAAGGAGAGTTTTAATGCCTCAAAAGACAATGGATAAGAAAAAATTAGAACATTATAAGAAACTTCTTTTGAAACTCAAAGAAAGTCTTATGCATGATGTTAAGAACATGGCTCATAATACAGATAATCAGGGAAATGAGTCTAGCGATGTCTCCGGCCATGTAATGCATATGGCGGATGTGGCGACGGACATGTATGACAAGGAATTTAATTTAGGATTAGCTTCTCACGACAGGCAGCTTTTGCAAAAGATTGACGATGCGCTCTTGCGTATCGAAAGAGGCACGTATGGTTTTTGCTTAGGCAGCGGCAAACCCATTTCTCAAGCCCGTCTTGAAGCGATTCCTTATGTAGAATATTGCTTAGAATACCAGGAAGAACTTGAAAGAAAAAAGAAATAATGAGGGATCTCAAGCGATCTCAATTTGATATTGTTTTAGCTTTTCTTGTCACAGGCACAGTCGTTTTTCTGGATCAACTCACAAAAAGCCTGTTTTCCAAAATCCTTATCTTAGGGGAATCCCTTCCCGTTATTCAAAACATTTTTCATGTCACGCTCGTTCATAATACAGGCATTGCCTTTGGTTTTTTAAAAGAGCAGGGTTCTGTTTTTATTGTGATCCCAGCCATCGCCATTATCCTTTTGGTTTTTAATATTTTCTATTATAAACAAAATGATGAGGCTCTGAGTCGTCCTTATATTATCGGGTTTTCTCTGATCCTGGGTGGTGCGATCGGAAATTTGATCGACCGTATCAGCGTCGGATATGTGATTGATTTTATTGATTTTCGCTTCTGGCCGGTGTTTAATGTCGCCGACAGCGCGATCACCATAGGGGCAGTTCTTATCGCGGTGAAGTGCTTTAAAACTAAATAACAGAGTAACACTTCATTATTGTCATCCCCGAAATTTTTTGTCGGGGATCCACGATTTTAAAAAGCTGGATTCCCGCTTTGGTTCGCCCTTCGCTTACCATCCCGCTTTTGGGCGGGATCGCCGGGAATGACAGCAAAAAAGGCGAAAGATTAAACGATGTTTCCCACTATTTGTAAAATCGGACCTTTAACTATTTATTCTTACGGACTGATGATCGCCGTAGCGGCCATTGTCTGCACGTGGCTTTTAAGCCGTGATGCGCGGCATCTCGGCATCTCATCGGACACCATTTCGGATTTGATGTTCTGGATCGTCGTCTTTGGCCTCATCGGGGCGCGGATGCTTTATGTTTTGCTTAATTTGGATTATTTTATGCCGAACCCGCTAGAGATGGTGATGATCCAAAATGGCGGACTTGCGTGGCAGGGCGGACTTATCATCGGAACAATCGCCGGGCTTTTATTCGTTAAGAAAAGAAAATTGAATTTGAAGACCATGCTTGATTTATGCGCGCCGTATGTGGCCTTAGGGGAATCCATTGGCCGTGTCGGCTGCCTTTTAAACGGTTGCTGTTATGGTAAAGAAGTCGGCTGGGGATTGTATTTTCCCATTCATCATGCCAGGCTTCATCCGACGCAGATTTACACGTCTTTAGGGTTATTGAGTATCTTTGTGATTCTTCGATGGTACCAAAAACAGTCTGAAAGCTCGACCACCGGCAGCGTTTTTGTTTTGTATCTTGTCCTGGCTTCAGCCTTACGTTATTTTGTCGAATTCTTCCGCGCCGACCATGTTGAGATCCTTTGGGGATTAAGTATCTTTCAACTTGTTTGTCTGCTTTTGCTCTTGACGGCGTGTTACATCTTACTGCGGTTCGTCAAACCGAAGAAATAGAGCAACCAACTCTACTGGGGAGAGATTTCTGTGGCTCTTTATTCTTTTAAAATTAGTTCAGAAAATCAACACCAGCGACTTGACGTTTTCCTGACCCAGCATTTAACCGACATTCCTTCGCGCGCATTTGTCCAGAAGCTCATTGAGCATGGCCATGTCCGCGTCAACGAAACAAAAGTCAAGTCACATTACAAACTTCAAATAGGGGAAGACGTCCTCGTCGAAATCCCTCAGGATTTTATCACGCCGCAATATATCGCGCCGGAAGATATTGCGTTGGATATTTTTTATGAAGACGAATTTCTGTTGGTCATCAACAAGCCCATTGGCATGACGGTTCATCCGGCCCAGGGCTGTTATACGGGAACATTGGTCAACGCGCTACTTCATTATTCCAATCAACTTTCGGACGTGAATGATAAAATGCGCCCCGGCATTGTGCATCGGTTAGACAAGGAAACCTCCGGTCTAATGCTCGTCGCGAAAGATAATATTACGCACACCAAGCTCGCCAAGCAATTCGCACGTCATGAAGTCAAGAAGCGTTACGTTGCTTTAGTCGAGGGGGAAATGCCTTTTGACGAGGGGAAAGTGGATGTTCCTATCGGCAAGCATCCGTTTCATCACGAGAAGAAAGCTGTATCATTCGCAGATTCTTCCAAAGAAGCCGTGACATTTTATCACGTCCTTAAGCGTTTTAACGGCAAGACCTTGGTCGCTTTATATCCTAAGACCGGTCGCACGCATCAATTGCGTGTCCATATGAAACATCTCGGCCATCCTATTCTCGGCGATGACAAGTATGGAAATAAAAGTTCGTTCCCGCGCTTGGCCCTTCACGCCCAGTCCATCAGTTTTATCCATCCTCAAACGAAAAAGTATATCGAATTCAGTTTGATGATCCCTCCAGAATTTTCTGATAGTTCTAAATAATCCCACGCCAGAATATTTTAAAGAAAGCGGTTTCTCCTTAGATGCTACCTGGCCTACTCTTTTCTATATAATGTTTTATACTTATATTAGAGTTATAAAAAGAGGGGGAGAACAAAAGTGTTGCAATTGTATAGAAATAAAAGAGTTATAAGATATCAAAAACCTTTCATTTGGGGATTGATTTTCTTTTTTTCGCTTTCCAATATTCCTTTTCCTCAAAAATCTTTCGCTCAAAATATTCCAGCGGCAGTTAATGTTTTGCCTGCAGCCGCGCAAGCGTTCCAGCCGGTTTTAATCAAGGGAATCAAAGCTTATAAAAATAATCCGCTAAAGTTCGATTTCATTTTAGACAAAGGCGAAGCCTTGGGACAAAATGACCCCGCTCGTCCGACGGGAGAGCAAGGGTTACAATTAAAACAAGAAGCCAGCCGACTGATCAAATATTTTTTGGCATCTTTGACCGTACCCGAGGAGGATTTGTGGGTGAACTTAAATCCTAAAGAACCGAATAGAATTGTTCCCGGAAAATTTGGCGAGACACAAATGGGCCGTGATCTATTGGCGCAGGATTATTTGCTTAAGCAGATTACAAGCGCTTTAATGAATCCGGACGGCGAAACAGGGAAGAAGTTTTGGGAAAGAATCTACAGGGAGGTTTATGCAAAGTACGGCTCGACGGACATCCCCGTCGATACGCTCAACAAGGTTTGGATCGTACCAGCAAAGGCCGTTGTGTATGAGAATCCGGCGAAAGATGCGGCACAAGCGTCAGCCTTCGTCGTAGAGGCGCGGCTTAAGGTGATGCTGGAGGAAGAATACGAAGCGCTCAAACCGAGCGCGGAGTCCCGAGCTTCTGCCCCGTTGTCATCCCCGCAATCTTTAAGCGGGGATCCAGGGGTACATAACAAAGCAACTGCTATGGATTCCCGCCTTCGCGGGAATGACAAAAAAGGAGATGGGAATGACATGAAGAATGGGCGTGACATGAAGAATGGGAGTGATATAAGTTCTTCAATCATTAAAGAAATCATCATCCCCGAGATAGAGAAGGAAGTCAATACCAGCAAAAGTTTTTCGCCGCTGCGCCAGGTTTACAACAGTCTTATCCTTGCCACATGGTATAAGCGGAAACTCAAAGAGAGTATTCTGGGGAAGGTTTATTTAAACAAGAACAAAACCATGGGCGTTGATATCGTCGACAAACAAGAAAAACTAAAGATCTATGAGAATTATTTGGCAGCGTTTAAGAAAGGCACGTGCAATCTCATCAAGGAAGAATATGACCCGGCGACAAAAGAGATTATTCCAAGAAAATATTTCACCGGCGGTGCGCGGATGGCTGTGGACAAGGCTATGGTGGTAACAAACAAACTGCCTAAGGGATTCATGAAAGCCTTGGGTGTATTATTTCTTTGTTCAAGTGGATTATTTGTTGAGGAAACTTTTGCGCAAGCGCCGGTAGATTCCCAGCAGGTATCCTTGGCCTCGCAAAAAGAGCATTGGATGAGCCTCGCGAAGACAAATTATGCCGAGGTTTTTCAGCATTCTGGGGAATTTATTAATGAACCTTGGGCCATGGACGTTCTTAAGGCCGCAATTTTAGCCACGCCGAACGGCCCATTTTATACGGGTTCCACAGCTGCTATGGAAAACTTCGATTATTATTTAAAATATGAAAAAGGATGGGAATTCTTTAGATGGATGATGCAAAGATATCCTGAATACGGTTATAGTTATATGGGTCTGTTTAGAGATAAACCTTATGCTTTAAGAGTGTATGAGCTATTGGCAGAATTGGATCCCGTGGGTATGGTTGATAGGTTGACTTTAAGTGAATATTATGGCAGGCCTGTTGAAATTGAATCCCCTTACGAAATACCGGAAAACGTTTTGAAACAGATTTTAGCTGGAAGCTCTTCAGATCGGGTCAAGTTGGTCCTTGCGATCCTACGGCTTTCTATACCACGCGACGAAAAAAAATGGTTGGCACGATTGGCGCCGGATATTTCCAGTGGGAAGTTGACCTTAGAAGAGGCCCAAATCATAGTCAAGGATGCGAAAAAATATTTTGAGCGGGCCGTTTCAGTTTATCAATCTCAACCGCCGGAAATAAAAGCGGCCACCTCATGGAGTTTTTTCTATGAGATAAAGGATTTTTATCTTGGAGAACATTTATCTCCTCTTTATAAGTCTGACAAGAAAAAATTTATGGAAGAAATTCAGGGTCTTGATGCGTACCGGATTTATCTTATTTTGGAAAGCTTCAGAGGTAAAGCTTCTTCTAAATTGGAGTCTTTTGATGCGATATTCCCCGTCTTTCTGCAAAAAGTTAAGGCGGAAAAATTCAGTATTTCTCAAGCCTCAAGCAGTGCGTATTCTTTGATGGAATTCTTTTCTGATATCAATAGGAACCATCAGGGAAGGAATTTGATGGAGAGTCTTTCTAAAGAAGAACGGTTGGCCGTTATTCAAAAGATGTCCGAAGCGTTGAATTCCAGGGAGCTTTTCTTTTATTCAATTGATAGAATGAAATACACAATAACCATCATGAGTTTTATAGATGATAATTTAGACCTTTTTGACAAGAACGCTCAGGATTATTTAAAACAGGTCAGGGCCAAGCTTCATATTGTTATGGTCGACTTGATCAAGAAAGACATCGATGCGCTTGCGGTAGTTGATCAAATAAGGGATCCCGAGTTGATTAATTTGGTCAGAGACATGGCTTTCCAGAAGGTGAAGGAGCCCCGTTTTAACTCGTCGTTTTTGCTAACCTTTGACCACTATATCAGTCAACCCTGGGGGCAACAGATTCTATTAGAAATCTTGACGAGCGATCCAGCGAGAGCTCTTAACAATATGGACTTATTAAAGAAAAAATACCCTATTGATTACAATAACCCGCTCATAATGACTTTTAATCAAATCGCGAGTTTGAAAATAAAACAGTCTGAAAAAGAAAGATTGGCATTGCTTCTTGATGAGCTGGTTAATAAGCGCTTGTCATTAGAAGAAGCGCAGGAATTAATCAAAGATGATTTCTTATTGATGCGCCATTTAATCGGAATTTTATCCCGTGATTCTTTAATCGGGCGTGAAGCCATAAAAAGCTTTCTTTCTGATTTTTATCTTAAGTTTGTCCGGGAAATCAACAAATTACATGAACAGCCGGATTCCGTGCGTTTTAAATCCGTGGAAAAAGCCACGCCGGAGGATTTGTATAAGATCATCGTCTTTGGCGAGGATGAAGTTTACACGTCGACGTTTAACGGGCTTTTTACCCGGATGATAGAACGTATGAAAGCCCAGGGCATTTCCGGCGAGTCCGGCGAGGAGCTTTTAAATTCTGCTGGCCGTTATAAAGTCCGGCCTTTCTTTAGATTGATGGCGAGTTTTAATCGGCTCAATGAATTTCTGGCGACCATGAGCCCTAAGGAGCAGGACAATCTTATCGCATATGTTGTGCAGAGTATTGAGAAAGAAAAATATTTCTTAAAAGAAGCTGCTGTTGTGGCGGATATTTTTAGTGTGGTCAAAGACCCGAAGGTCCTTAAAAAAATTCAGATATTGATCAAGCAGGAATTCCTGCGCGTTCAAAAAGACAAGAATGAGCAAGGCATGGTTCTCTACGGATTGTTAAACGGCTTGTTTGGTGCTCGGGCTGTTATTGATGGACAATGGTTTAAAGATATGGCGAATCAATTTGGGCTTCCGGATATTTCTGTCTTGTCCCAAAAAACACTTTTTAATCAGCGGTATCAGAATATTCAACGGCATTTCTTTTATGATGATGAGGACGGTAAGTTATCTTTTGCGGATTTTCTGCAGACTTATCAGAACGATTCCAGGAATTGGGAAATCAAAACCTTTCCGACCTATGTCCAGGTTACGTCCAAACACGGGTTTCCGATCGTTATGTATGCCAACCTTCCTGACAGCGTCGAGAATGGAAATGCCGCTATTGAGGGTGAGTTGTTAATGAAAGGAAACAAACCCCAGGTGATCGTTCATCATGGGCATAGTTATCACGTCGATAAAACCATAGAGAAGATCGATTCCGCGGTGACGTTCGTTTATCTGGGCAGTTGTGGTGGATTCGGCCATGTGAGTGAGATTCTTAATTTGTCTCCCAATGCACAAATTTTTTCCACGAAAGGGACGGGAACGGCCGTTGTCAACGGGCCTTTATTTAAAATAATTAATGACGAGATCCGGCAAAAAGGGATGGTAGATTGGCGAAGTTTGTGGGTCAAGGCTGAACACAAATTGGGTAATGTTTCGGAATTGCGCAACTACATGTCGCCGGACCGGAACTTAAGCGTCCTATTTTTAAAAGCCTACAACAAGAAATTGGAAGAGTTGAAGAATAAATCTTCCATGCCAGCGGATACGCTGCAGCATTCGTCTGTGAACAATCCGGATAGACAGTGGTTTGAAAGAATACAACAAAGACGTAATGAATTGAACGCGTCTCTGCAAAATGTTTTGGCAACTAATGGTGATGTCCTGGTCGGACAAGCACGGGAACGTATTTTAAGCAAAGAGGACGCTCAGCGCCTTAAGAAGGCCCAGCGTCAAGTGGATTACATTCTGGCGGAGCAAGTTGAGCTTAACAGGCTTTTGACTGAGGCACGAAATAATATCATTCAACAAAGACAAGCGCCACAGCAGGAAGAAAATCAATTTATGTATGCTTTGGCCCGTCGGGTTTCTCAAGAAGCCGGGAATAATGTTTTTGCTTTAGAGCACACAGATGCCGCTATGATTACACAAAAAACTCCGGGTGGGATTGATCTTAATCCGCAAAAGATGAATCTTGATATTCAAGGCAAAGGCGAGGATTTTACAATCCCAGACGGATTTGAGTATCTTTTAAAGGAAGATATCGCAGGTTTTAGCCCTGTCATTTTTGATATTACTCCGATATCTCCTGATAAAATCACAGGAATTTTACAGAATTTTCACTAAAAATTCATTCTCATCCTCAGCTCGGAATTCGATTTGACTTTCCCTTAAAAACATGTTAAATTTTCTTACTTGTTAAACTCACCTATTGCATATCAGCTAAAGTTGAAATTCTGTTAGGTAGAAAAAAGTCAGAAAAAAGTGGAATCTGCCAATAGCTGATTCCTAAAGTTCTTTTAATATAAATAAAAATATGAGGGGTTCTGCATGCAAATAGGACTATCGTTAGTTAAAAACGGGTTAATTTCCCTAGAGCAATTGGATTTGATTTTAGCAGAGCAGCAAAAAACCCAGGAGCGCATTGGCGATATCGCCATCAGGCTCGGTTTCGTTAACCCTCATCAACTCGCTCCTTTCATCGCCGAGCATTTCAGCCTTCCTTTCGTAGAACTCAAAAAAAATTATAAAGCCATCAAGCCCGAGATCATTAGCCTGATCCCGGAAGATTTGGCTTATCGTTTTGTCGTCATTCCTCTGGAGATGGAAAATAATGCCTTGGTCCTCGCCGTCGCGGATCCTTTAAATATTGTCGCCGATGACACGCTCAAATTAAAGACGGGATTGAAGATCAAGCACAAGGTGGCCTCCGCCGAGGATATTATTGAAGCCATTGATTATTGTTACCATCAACTTCCACGGCTTAAAGAGCATATCAATCATTTTATTGAACTTGAGCCGCAATCGGCGGTGGAGAAAGATTTTGAGAAATTGCGCATTGAAGCCAATGACCCGCCGGTCGTCAAATATGTCCATCATCTGATCGTCCAGGCCGTTAACAGCGATGCGAGCGACATCCATATTCAGCCTAAACAAGATAAGGTCCGGTTGTGTTTCCGCGTCGACGGGATTTTGTATGATTTCGATCCGCCGCCGAAGAGCATGCTCGCGGGCATCATCACGCGTATTAAGATTTTGGCGGGGCTCGATATCGCCGAACGGCGCTTGCCGCAGGATGGACGTTTTAAGATGGTCGTCGGAGCGGTGGAAATCGATGTGCGAACCTCGTGTTTTCCGACGATTTACGGCGAGAATATTGTTATGAGAATTTTAAATACCTCCAGCCCTTTATTGGGATTGGAACAGCTAGGATTTTCTCAAGAGGACGTTGTGAAATTCCGGGAATTGATTCACAGACCGTATGGTTTGATCCTCGTCACCGGTCCGACGGGAAGTGGAAAGACAACAACCCTTTATACCGCTTTAAATGAAATTAAATCCTCGGATAAAAATATGATCACACTTGAGGACCCCGTCGAGTATAGGTTGCCGTTCATTCAGCAATCCCAGATGAATTCTGTCATAGGATTTGATTTTGCCCGAGGATTACGGTCGGTCTTACGCCAGGACCCGGATGTCATCATGGTCGGAGAAATCCGTGACAAAGAAACGGCCGAGATCGCTATTCATGCGTCGTTGACGGGACACTTGGTTTTCTCTACACTGCACACCAATGATGCCACGGGGGCGACGGTGCGCCTGATCAATATGGGCGTGGAGCCGTTTTTGATCACCTCGTCATTGATCGGCGTTTTGGCCCAGAGGTTGATCCGTTCCATCTGCCATAATTGCCGTAAAGAATATTTGGTCAACGAGGAATCGCTGGAGAGATTATCTTTGGATGAAAAGCTGCATAAGTTTTTCAAGGGCCAAGGATGCTCGAATTGTTTAAACAGCGGATATCGAGGACGGTCGGCCATTTTTGAATTGCTTACGGTCAACGATGCGGTCCGTAGCCTGATCCTCAAACGTTCGTCGAGTGAAGAGATCAAGCGTCAGGCCCAGGCCGACGGAATGAAGACGCTGCGCGAAAGTGGTATTGAGAAAATCAAGATGGGGATAACCACGGTCAGCGAAGTTTTACGTGTCACCCAGGAAGCGGAGAGCATTTAGTTTTTTGTCATCCACGAATGCTTTTTTGATTTTGTCATCCCCGCAATTTTTAGGCGGGGATCCAGGGTAAAAGTTATTTCAGCAAGCATCAAAAATTTGAAAAGCATTTATTGGATTCCCAATCATTTCTGGATAAAAAATCAAGGAAGTTGGGAATGACATAATGTTTGTGCAAGTGAAACATGGGGTTTCCCCTCCAACTTGTGGGGAGGGAAAATCGATGTCGAATATAGAGAGGAATTTTTTTGATGGAATTTCAATACGTCGCCCTTGATAAAAACGGCCAACACGTCAGTGCCACCGCAACCGCGGATTCCGTCGCGGCCCTCATTAGCCGTTTAAAAAACAAAGGATTCATTCCTTTGCGCGTTTCCGAAACAAGGCAAGCAAGCGCGCAGATTTCTAAAATAAAAAAGATTTTTATCCCGCAGATCACATCCAAAGAGCTGGTCGTCTTTACCCGTCAGCTGGCCACGATCCTTAATTCCGGTGTTCTGTTGACCGACGCTATCATGACGATCGCCGAGGATATGGACAATCAATATTTTTGCGATATCCTCAAAGACGTTTGGACGGATATTAACGGCGGCAAAACTCTTTCACTAGCTTTATCTAAGTATCCCATTTTTCCGACGACATATACCGCTGTTGTCAAATCCGGTGAAGAGGTCGGGAATCTCGGCAACACGCTGATGGGCCTGGCAAAATATCTTGAGGATTCTGAACGCACGAAAGAAAAAATTGTCAACGCCATGCGTTATCCGACATTTCTTTTTCTATTCATGCTTCTTATTGTGTCGGCCATGGTCATATTTCTTATTCCTAAATTTAGCCGCCTGTTTTCAAATGCGGGAGTCGAACTGCCTTTATTGACGAGGATCGTGGTCGGTTTTAGCGATTTTTGTCTCAAGAATGCCGCACTCGAGATCCTTGGCATCACAGGTTTAGGGTTTCTGGTCTGGCATCTTTTAAAGAATCCGGAGATCCGATATAAATTTGATTACTATATTTTGAAGCTTCCTATCATCGGGAATTTGGCGCTTAAGGCGCTCATTTCCCAATTTTGCCGGACCTTCGGCATTTTGATTTCCGGCGGCGTCAGCATGGTCGCGGCCTTAGCGGTCTCAAGCGACGTCATGAAAAATTTGTATTTAAATAATATTATCGACCAGGTCAGAGCAAAAGTCATTTCCGGAGAGGCTTTAAGCGATGCCATGAAAGCGCATAAAATGATGCCGCGGATCATGGTCAAAATGATCGCTGTCGGCGAGAAATCCGGGAAACTCGATGAAATGTTGACCAAGACCTCGGATTATTATGACCGGGACCTGGAATCCGCGCTAGATGGTTTTACGTCTTTGCTCGAGCCGGTCTTTGTGGTCTTGATCGGCGGGATCGTTCTGATTGTCGCCTTAGCACTTTATTTACCGATCTTTAAATTGTCGGCGACAGCGCACTAAGAAAGTTCACTGTCATGAACGCTGCTTTGTACTTGTCATCCCCGCGAAGGCGGGGATCCAGGATACAGGGTGAACTCCGGCGTGGATAAGGAACAAGCAGATAAAAAAATGACGTCGGGAATGGAATATAGCATTGGTTGAGAACGGTAATCTAAAATAGATAGATTTATTTGATAATCTGATTTAATTCTTTGGATCCCCGCCTTCGCGGGGATCACAAGAATGGAAATTAAAGGAGGTGATTTTTAAAACAGAATCCCCAATCGTTTTTTTAAGCAAACCAACTGCTCACAAACAAAAAAGGAGAGAGCAATGATGAATAAAAAAGGTTTTACAATGGTCGAATTACTGGTGGTCTTGTTGATCATCGGTATTTTGGCTGCAGTCGCGGCTCCGCTGTATCTTTCAAACACGGACAAAGCCAAGGTTTCCGAGGCTGTTGGGGCTATGAGCCTTATTCGCCAAGCGGAAAGAGATTATTATTTATCACATAATTCAACTTATCTTGATGTTGCTTTGGGAAAATTATCTGGTTCTCCGGATGATTCGACTGCAGGCAATAGAGGTTTGGGGATTAATGTTGGTGCCGTCCAATATTTTGCAACCGGAGCTTATAGCGTAAGCACTTCTGGGACGTTTCCTTCAACTGCAGGGCTTACGGCTGTAAATTTTGTGATTACAGCAAATCCTAATGGCATTGCGGATGTGACTGCTGGAGATGGAGCTCGTAGCTCGTCGCAGGTTCAGAATTATCGTGTCATAATGGACAATAGCGGGAAAGTCTTTTATAGCACAGACAGTGGGACAAATTGGAAAGCTTATAATTAAGGATTTTTTATCATTGAAAATCCGAAGCACGAATATCGAAATCCGAAACAAATCTTAAATCCCAAGCATCAAACATTTTAGATTTAGAATTTAAGTGGTTTTGTTTCGGATTTCGATATTCGGATTTCGAGCTTTTTTACTCCTGGATTTCGATATTCGGATTTCGAGTTTTTTTACTCCTGGATTTCGACATTCGAGTTTCGGATTTCTTATAAGAATATGTTAAATCGGTTAAATCATAAAGGTCTTACCTTAATTGAGTGCATGATGTCACTTCTTTTGATAGGCATCGTCGTGGCAGGAAGCACGTCTTTTTATTTGTATGCCAATAATTATCTAAAATCCGCGACCAATAAAAGAATCGCCATGGAAATGGCAAGCGCCAAAATGGAACAGATCAAGAATGTCGCTTATGCCAATCTGGCGAATGAAACTGCCACATCGGTGATCATTAACGGAGCCATTACCGGCAGCCAAACTGTGACAGTCTCCGACGTAGATGATGACGCTAACGGAACGAATGATTATAAGAAAGTAGAAGTGGCCATTGCCTGGAACCAGCCCGGCGTCACAGGATCTCAGCAAGTTGTTTTGGATACTTTAATCGCGCCATGATGAATAAAAAAGGTTTTACGTTAACGGAATTGATCGTCGCGTTGATCGTCAGTATCGTCTTGATGATGACCGTCGGGGCCATTGCGTCCATCGGAAATGATTCTTACAGCAATTTGATGAAGGAAGCCAACATTTACAACGATGTTTATTTTGGATTGGATTTGATCCAGAGCCTTAGTCATAAAGCCACGACTATCAGCGTCGATACGGTCAACAAGACGCTCACCATAGACAAACTTGTTTTTAGTGTTTCCAAGAAAAAGATCACCGATACTGTTTCGGATTTTATTTATACGAACACTTTGACGAATGCTCAGACGATTCTTTTTTCCGGTGTTGGCAATCTTTCGTTTGTTCCGTCTTTAAGCGCGGACGGAAAAATTGTCACGGCAAGTTTAAGCGGAACGAAAAGTTTTGGAGGAATCAATACGAGTAAGGCTGTGACTTTTAATGTTTCGACGAGTGCTATGAGGAGAAACTAACGTGCGTAGTGAAAGAGGAGCTATTTTAGGTCTGGTCATGGTGTGCATCATGGCGTTTACCATGCTGGGGTTAGGTGCGGTCTATTTTTCCGGCGCGCAGTCCCAGGCAGCGCAAATGAGAATAGCGTCCATTCAAGCCTTTTGGGCGGCCGAGGGTGGAGCCCAGGCGGGTGTTTATAAATTAAATGATTTGATCAATGTTCATTTGAGAAATTATATTAATAATTCAACGGCTGATAATGTCAAAAATTTTGCCAGTTCCAAGGTCACATCCAAAGATGGCATTGGCTGGCTTATCGGTAGTGTGGTGGATGGAGGGACGCAACTTTTGACGAAAACTGGAAGTACCGCCACCTATGCGATCAATTCAACATCCATCGGCAACGGCCCCACCTATCAAGGAACGATTGTTATTTCTCAAACCGTTAATCCGCAAACGATCGTCACCAATGCTAGCTGGAGATTTTTTTATAATTATGCGCTTCAATTAACCGGAACAGCGTCTGGGGTCAAGAAAAAGATCCAATTAAGCGGGGTTTTCACTGTTAATGTGCAGTATGACAATTTTGCCCGATATGCGCTTTTTGTGAATAACAATACGCTTCCGGATGGTACCCTCGTCTGGTTTGCGAATTCAACAACGTTCTCCGGGCCGCTTCAGACCAATGGGCAATATAATTTTTGGGGTAAGCCTGTTTTCTATGGGGAAGTCACGCAGCACAATAGTTCTGCTAATTTTTATAATAACGGTCATCAGGTGTCTCTCAATTCGGACCATAATGGGACAATCGATGTGCCGACGTTCTCTCAAGGTTTTGTTCGCGGCGCCGCGACCGTTGACCCTTCGCAAAGCCCTATTAAGGAACAAGATATTATCGATCAATCGACGGGAAAAACTAAACTCAATGGCAATGGGACTTTTGTGCCTAATGATGGAACAAAATTAATCGGCGGTATTTATGTCAATGGCAATGCGGACAATGTCCTTTTAGGCGTTGATGCTCAGGGGCAGGCAACCTATCAAATTACCCAAGGGAAAACAACAAGCACGATTACCGTTAACACAGCGAATAAAACGACGACATTTAATGACGGCAAAACATCAAAGACATATAACGGAATACCGGATGGGATCAGTCATTCTGGAACAATTCTTTATGTCAATGGGCAGATTACCGCCTTATCAGGGACCGTGCAGAAAGATTCTGCGGTCACGATTTCCACCAAAAACGATATTCTGATCAATAATAATATCCAGTACCAGCAACGGACAGCGGCGAAGGGAACTCCGGGAACGACAGGTTACGTGGCGGCGACGGCAGATGGTTTTAATAATATGTTGGGGATTTTGTCCTGGGAAGGAAATGTGCGTATTCCGACATCAGCGCCGAATAATTTGAACATCGACGGAATTGTCATGGCGCCCATCGGTGTTTTTTCCGTTGATAATTATAATTCCGGTAGCCCTCGAGGAACCGTCAATATCTTGGGGGGCGTTATTAGCAATTATTACGGAGCGTTCGGGACTTCGGATGATGGCAAAACAATGAAGACGGGTTATGGGCGTAATTTTAGTTATGATGATAGAACTCTTTTAGGCAACATCCCGCCATATTTTCCGGGCTTAAACACCTTTGCAGCATTTACGACAGATATCCGCGACCAGGTGGCTTGGCAAGAAGGCGGTTTCTAAACATAACGTGTTTCTAGTGACATATTAATTGAGAGGGATTATGAAAGAAAGATTATTTAAGATTGAAGTTTGTTCTCCCGAAGGGTTGTGCGAAGATTTAAGGTCTTTGCCTGAGGCGACGGAAAAAGAAGCGCGCCAAGCGCAGGTCAGCGTTTATGGTTCGAAGGTTCTCGTACGCCAATTTGAATTGCCGACGATGGCGGCAGGTGAGGTGAAAGGGGCTTTAAAGCTCGAAGCGGCTGAGATTTTATCTTTATCGCCGGAAGAGATTGATTTGGAATTTCATATTTCTCATGCCGGCCAGGATAAGACCAAAGGATATTTTCTAGCCATGCCGGTCAAGGTCTTACAGCAATATCTGTCTTGTTTTGAGAAGACTGACGTGGCCTTGGTTAAGTTGACCGCACGAATGCTAACGGCGGCCGGTGATTTTCTTGCCAAAGAAAAACAGGTCGCAAAGGATTTTTGTTTGCTCGATTTCTTTAATGGCAATATGCTCAATCTGGCTGTTTTTATCGACGGGCATTCAGAGCTTTTAAGAGAAATTCGTTATGATTCCCCGGAAGAGGCGGAGAAAGAAGTGATGAATTCACTAAGATATGTTTGCGGCCGCAGTTCCTGCAAGTCTTTGAATAAAATTTATTTTACCGGCGATGTTTCTGATAAGGGTGAACTGACTTCTCATTTGCAAAAGAAGATCGAGGACGGCAGTATTTTAAAACATTCTGAATTGCTTTCTTCCGGACGTTTAACTGCAGAAGATTTCTGGAAAATGAATTTATTGAGGGCCCACAGGTCGATTCGTCAAAGGCTTTTGTGGATAGAAAGTGTCGCACTTGCCGTTTGTCTTGTGATGTGTGTGATTCTCGGCGGGAAAATCGTCAAAGGACAAGCGACCATCAAAAACTTGCGAGCTTCTTTAGGAGGCTTTGTAGATAATGCTCAAACTCAAGGATTAGAAAAAAAGGCGGAGAAATTTAATCTATGATCAATAGACAAAATGAGTTCTTAATGTTCTTAAAAAAAGATAAAAAGTTGCAAGCCAGCACCTTGATCCTTATTGTTGCTTTTTGTGCGCAGATGGTTTTGCTGGGGATTGATAAGAAACAGTCTTTGGAAATACAGAAATTACAACAGTCGCTGGAGAAAAAGAAGGCAGCTTTGCGTCTTATGCAGGTAAGGCCCAATTCCCCAGGAGTTTCTAAGACCTCGGCTCTGGCCGTGGAAGATCCTGGTCTGCCATCTTTGTCGGGAATCGTTTTTTCCAAGGAAATGCCCCGGGCGATCATTGATAATAAAATAGTCGTGGTCGGTGATAAAGTGAAGTCCAACAAAGTTGTTAAGATCACTGAAAATACGGTTGTCTTAAATGACGGGACGAAAGACTTTACCCTATTCTTGAAATAAACCAACCCCTTGAAGAAGTATTTTTTTAAAACGAATCTTTACTTATATTTTTTTTATGTATAATATAGATGTATCTTGAAATCCAACCTTTAGTTCCCTAATTTATAAGTGGGAGGAGAGAAATGAAAATGAATTCCTCTGGAAAAGTTGTTACAATCTTTATTGCTATTTTTGTGGTCTTGTTGATTTCTTTAACGGCCATTTCGATGTTTTATCTCCAGCAGGAATCAAAAATCCGTCGAGAAGCTGAATCCCAATTAGAAAAAGCCAAAACGCAAATAACGTCTTTGGAAGGCGAGCGCGACGGGTTAAAGAAAGATAAATTTGTCCTGGAGGCAAAGAATAAAGAAGCGGATGACCGTATCAATGATTTATCGTCGGAGTTGGATTTGGAAAAAGGCCTGCGCGAACAGATGAAAACGGAAAACACTTCTTTGAAATCACAGTTGGACCAGGAAAAGCAAGCTAACGCGGTTCTTCAGGGACAATTCGATAAGCAATCGGCGGAATTACAAAAGACAACTTCTGACCTACAGACAAGCCTTAAAGAAAATCAAGATAACGAAGCCCGCGCGAAAACAGCCGAACAGGCCGCTGCAGAGTTAAAAGAAAAAATGGCGAAGATGGAAGAAGGATTTGCTCCGACTAATAATAATTTAGCGATGAATGACCCCGTGAGCCAAGCTAAACAGACTGTGGCTAAAGACCAGGTCCAGTTGGATAAAATTGTGGTTTCTCCTAAACAAGTCCCCGAAGGAAGGGTTTTAAGTGTTGATACGGAAACAGAATTTGTGATCATTAACCTCGGCGAGAAAGATGGCGTCCGGCAAGGCGACCTCTTGGCTGTTTACCGAGGCAAGGATTATTTAGGCGATATCAAAGTGACCCGTCTTCAGGCGGAAATGGCCGCTGCGGACCTGCTTCCGCCATTCTCCAGCAAGCTTGTGCGCAAGAATGACCAAGTCGTCAGCAAAACACAATGAACCTTTCGGTTAAACCCGCCACACAGTTAAAGGGCAAGGTTTTCCTTCCTGCTTCAAAATCATATTCTATTCGTGCATGTATCATTGCAGCCTGCGGCGGAATGTCGACGATAAATTCCATTTCTGATTGTGATGATGCTAAAGTCGCTCTAAAGATCGCTCGTGCTTTGGGTGCAGATATCAAGCCTTTAAAGAATAATTCTTACCGAATCAAGGCCTTTCATCACCCTTTTAAACTTTCCAGCGTCAACGTCCAGGAATCCGGTACGGTTTTGCGGTTTCTTTTACCTTTGGTATCCTTATATGCGGCACAATCCATTATCGACGGGGAAGGGACCTTAAAGGGCCGGCCGAATTTATTTTTGACGCAAACGTTGCGCGAGATGGGCGTTGATATTAAAGGTACTGGCCCGAAGGAAAGTGTTCCGATTCATTTTCATGGCGGGAATCTTCATGCCGGTGATATAGCTATTGACGGAAGTTTAAGTAGCCAGTTTATCTCCGCACTTTTGATTGCCTGCCCGCAGCTTAAAGGCGATAGTACGCTAACACTTAAAGGCAAAAAATTAGTCTCGTCGGATTACATTACTATGACGATCCAGATCTTAAAAAAGTCCGGTATCGTCGTCCAGCAAAGGGGCCAACGTTATTTTGCCATCAAAGGCCTTCAGAAATTTAAAGGATTGAAGAATTTTACTGTTCCGTCGGATTATGGCTTGGCCGCGTTCCTTTTAGCTGCGGCGTGTCTGGTAAATTCCGATGTGACCTTAACAGGATTTTTATCCGATGATTTTATTCAGGCCGACGGGCAGATATTAAATTTCTTAAAGAAAATGGGCGCGCGGTTTACGAAAACCTCCAAATTCCTCCGCGTCCAAGGCCCGTGTTCATTAAAAGGCGGTGATTTTTCCTTAAAGAGTTGTCCGGATTTAGTTCCCATCATGGCGGTCTTGGCGTTATTTGCCGATGGCAGAACGCGGCTTTATGATATCGCTCATGCCCGGGCCAAAGAATCTGACCGTATCAGCGATTTAAGAACGGAACTTCTCAAACTTGGTGCGAAGGTTTCGGAAACAGCCAATGAACTTATTATTGAGCCGCAAGCTTCTTATAAAGAAAATTGTGTGCTTGATCCTCATCATGACCACCGCCTCGCCATGGCGTTTTCTGTGTTCGGGTTAAGGCATCCGGTCGTCGTCAAAGATGTCGAATGCACCCATAAATCTTATCCTGGTTTCTTCAAGGATTTTAAAGCCCTGGGGGCTAAGGTTTTTAAGCAATAGTTAAAAACAGCCTCCAACAAACCATTTGACAGCCAAAATCTTTTCATATATTATTACTTAATCTTCGTACTAAAAATAATCTTTCCATTAAACACTTATCTTAAAGGGAGAGTTCATGTTGCAGAAATTCATGAGAATTATTCGGAAAATTTATAACTACATTTTGGGGCTTTTTTCCAACGATATGGGCATTGATCTGGGAACGGCTACAACCCTTGTTTTTGTCCGTGGGGAAGGCGTTGTCCTTTGTGAGCCATCGGTCGTCGCCATTGAAAAAGACACAAATCGGGTCTTGGCCGTCGGGGAAGAAGCTAAAAAAATGTTAGGGAAAACCCCTGGTAACATTATGGCGATCCGTCCGATGAAAGACGGCGTTATCTCGGATTTTGAAATTACCGAGGCGATGTTAAAGTATTTTATTAAGAAGGTCCATCACCGAAGGACGTTCGTAAGCCCGGCCATGGTCATTGGTATTCCTTCAGGCATTACGGCTGTTGAAAAAAGAGCGGTCCGCGATTCTGCGATGCGTGCGGGTGCCCGTTCGGTCGAATTTATCGAAGAGCCTAAGGCTGCGGCCATCGGCGTGGGACTTCCTGTTGAAGAACCCGGCGGAAACATGATCATTGATATCGGCGGCGGGACCACGGAATTTGCCGTTATTTCTTTAGGTGGGATTGTCTATGCTAAGTCGGTCCGTATCGCTGGAGATAAAATGGACGAGGCGATCGTGGAATATCTTCGTAAGACATATAATTTGATGATCGGAGAGAGGACCGCGGAAGAAATTAAAATCCGTATCGGTTCTGCGTATCCTTTGGAAGAAGAACTGAATATGGATGTGCGCGGCCGCGATTTGATTTCAGGGTTGCCTAAAACCGTTTCTATTTCTTCTGTTGAAGTCCGTGAAGCGTTGCATGATCCTATCCAGGCTATTGTGGATGCGTCTAAAACAACTCTGGAACAAACGCCGCCCGAACTTTCCGCGGATTTGATCGACCGCGGCATCGTTATGGCTGGAGGCGGATCTCTCATTAGAGGACTGGACAAGCGCATCGCCGAAGAAACCGGCTTAGCCGTGCATATTGCCGATGATCCTCTGACGGCTGTCGTTTTAGGGACGGGACATATGTTAAGCATGCCGGCACGTTTGCGCAGAAGAATCGGCGTTCCCATAAGATTAGATTTTTAGTTAAAGGCCATAGGCTAAAAAGATATTTTCCAATAACCCTTTAGTCTATGGTCTGTTTTCTTTCTACCCTGCTTAACCTTTCCACACCGGGTGTGGAAACGGTTATTAGGGTGTGAGGGCGTTAACCTGTCATGATTTCCAGAAGAATCATAAAAAACATTGCCTATGTGATCATCCTCCTCGTTCCTTTCTTTTTATTTTTCTCCCGCAATAAAGTTTTTCAAGATTTAAAATTAAAAATGGTCGGGTTGTCCGCCGGACCTGTTCGGCTGATCTCGGTTCCGTTTAAGGAAGCGAAAAAGATTTTATATTATCACCGGACCTTTGAAGAATATAAACGGCTAAACCGGGAAGTGAATACGTTAAAAAACCGGTTGGTGGGCTTGGAAGAAGCCTTGAAAGAAAATACCCGTTTAGAAAGGTTGTTAAAATTCCAGAGAAACCAGGTCTATTCGTCCGTCGTGGCGAATGTGATCGGACGAAATCCTTCTTATTGGAATTCCGCGATGATCATTGATAAGGGCTCGCTCGACGGTATTCGTCAGGGATTTCCTGTGGTGGATTCTGCCGGGGTCGTGGGAAAAGTCGCTGAGGTTGGCCCTAAGACCAGCAAGGTGATCCTTTTGACCGACCCGGAATTTAGCGCGGCAGCGCTTGTTCAGGAATCCCGGGAAAGCGGTTTGGTGTCCGGGACGCTGCGCGGGCTTTGCCGAATGAAGTATATGAACCCCGGGGCCGATATCCAGGTGGGAAACAAGATCATCACGTCAAAGCTCAGTTCTTCTTTCCCCGAGGGATTATTGATAGGCCAAGTGGTAGAAATTTCCTCAACGTCTAAAGACCTTGCCGCGGAATGTGTCATCGAACCTGCGGTCTCCTTATCTCAGCTTGAAGAGGTCTTGGTTATCGTAAAATAACGCTAAAAGGTTTTAAAAGAATATGATGCGAAAAATTTTATTTATCGTGGCCGTGATTTTTATCGCATTTCTCGTCGAGTTCTTGTTGTTTAATTTTGTCGGCCGATGGATCATGCCCAATCTTTTGCTATTGGTCGTGATCTTTTTTAATTTGTTGTGGGGAATCCGGTTCAGCCTTTTTACGGCCGTTATAGCCGGCCTCTTACAGGACAGCTTCAGCACCAATCCTTTTGGCGTCCATTTGTTCTCATTTGTCGTGTGCGCTTTTGCGGCGACATTGATTAAGAAAATTATTTATCCCGGAGGGTCTAGGTCGATTCGGCTGCTTTTAGTTTCCCTCATCGTAATCGTCAATTTTTTGGTCCAGTTTTTCCTGCACATGGTCTTTGGTGTCGTTGATGTTCGGGAAACGATGCGATTTATCTTTATCCCCGAGATGTTGACGACATTGATCGTGACCAACTATTGTTTTAATCAACTTAAAATATGCGTATTAAAGTTTTTCGTATAATTGTTGTCATTTTATTTATCATCACGGTCCTGAATTTGATCTACATTCAAGCGATCCGGGGCGGGTATTATTATGATCTGAGCATGAACAACCGCATCCGCGTTGTTCCGACGGAAGGATGGCGGGGCCGTATCTTTGACCGTAACGGCGTTCTCTTGGCGGATAATCATAGGACGTATAATGTGATGGTGACCCCGCAGGATGTCAAAGATGGGGAGGAATTATTTTCTTTCTTAAGCTCGGCGTTGGGGATCAATGAACGGGTCCTTCTTCGGACATATCGTTTAAGGGAAGTTGCTCCGTTTGAGCCGGTGGTTGTCGCCGAGAATATCAGCCGGGAACAAGCAATTGTCCTGGAAGAAAATACCTATCGTTTTCCCAGCTTGATGGTCCAGGAAAGTTTTAGGCGTATTTATCCTTTACGCGAAAATAGCGCCCATGTTTTAGGGTATGTGGGCAAGATGAATGAATCGGACATTAATCTCTTGGAAGAATACGGATATTCCCCTCAAAGCCTCGTCGGATATTTGGGTGTTGAAGAATACTATAACGAGATTTTGCGGGGAGACACAGGAGGCTTGCAACTTGAGGTTAATAGCCGCGGGCAGCAAGTGCGGCTACTGAGTTTTAAAGAACCCGTCAAGGGAACCGATATTACGTTAACGATCGACTCCAAAATCCAGGGGGCGGCGCTTAATCTGTTACAGAGTAAAATAGGCAGTATTATTGTGATGGATGCGGACAACGGAGAAATCCTGGCGTTGACAAATTTCCCGGCGTTCGATCCGAATCTGTTTAGTGATCCTAAATCGTCGTCGGGGGTTCAGGGATTATTGTCTAATTCCCAATCTCCTTTGCTCAACCGTGCGATTAAAGGGCTTTATCCGCCGGGGTCGGTATTTAAGATCCCTGTGGCTATGGCGGCCTTGGATTTAAACAAGATTATTCCCGCCACGACATTTTATTGCCCTGGCTTTTACGAACTCGGCGGCAGGAAATTTGGATGTTCCCACGTTCATGGGCCTCAAAATTTGATTGAAGCCATTGCCCATTCCTGTAATGTGTATTTTTTCCATGTGGGCTTGACCGTCGGGGCTGACGCCATTTATCGTTATGCGGATCTGCTGGGATTGGGGAATTTAACGCGTGTGGACATCCCTTATGAAAAAAAAGGCAGCATCCCTCATCGGGCGCAGAATATCTTGTCGGGAAAAAGATGGTATACCGGAAACACATTGAATTTTTCCATCGGGCAAGGAGATACTTTGATCACCCCGCTTCAATTGACGCGGATGATGGCAACGGTTTTTAACGACGGGCTTCAGGTCCAGCCGCATATTATTCGTTTGATCGGAGATAAGGCGGTGCTGAGATACAATGCCAAACAACAGTTAAAAATTGACCCTGAGATTTTTCGGATTATTAAGCAGGGGCTTAAAGGGGCGGTGCAATCCGAAAGCGGAACCGCGCATGTTTTGGATATTGCAGGGTTTGACATCGAGGGGAAAACAGGAACAGCGCAATCATTTGGCGAGAAGGGAACGCATGCCTGGTTTGTGGGTTATGTAGCAGGAGCGAAGCGTCGTCTAACTTTTTGTGTTTTCTTAGAGCATGGAGGCGGTAGTGAGAACGCTTGTTGGGTGGCCCGGAGTTTATTGGAAGCCATGATCAAGGACGGAGCGATATAACATTTGAGGGGACTTTTTATGGGACGCGATTTAGAAAAGAAAATCTGGCTGTATAGTTTGATTATTATGTTTATCGGGTTGGTTGTTTTATACAGCGCATCGTATAACAACGTACGCGTCGGGCAGAAAGTGTTTTTTGATCAATTGGGCTTTGCGGGGATCGGGATTGTGATCATGTATGTCCTCGGGAGAATCGATTACCGTAAATTTTATGATTCAGCCTATTTTCTTTATGCCCTGAATGTTTTTGTGCTATTTCTGGTATTGGTCACAGGCCGCCAGGCTTTGGGCGCAAGCCGTTGGATTGATATCGCAGGGATATCTTTTCAGCCGTCGGAATTCATGAAATTGACGCTTATTTTAATGTTGGGACGGTATTTTTCCCGGCGGCGGGTGAATTTATCGTTTAGCTTTTTAAGTAAGACCCAGCTCATCATTCGTGATTTTATTTTTCCGTTTACTTTGACGCTGATCCCCATGTTCTTGATTTTTAAACAGCCGGATTTGGGGACGGCGCTTTTGCTCTTCGGCATATTTTTCATTATGCTGTTTGTCGGCGGGATCGGGTATCGATATATTTTAAGTTTCTTTATTTTTTGTTTATGTTTCTCTCCCTTGGCATGGCATATTTTAAAGCCTTATCAAAGAGACCGGTTGCTGGTTTTCTTAAACCCGGATAAAGACCCTTTAGGCGCCGGCTATACCATCATCCAGTCTAAGATCGCTATTGGTTCTGGCCAATTATTCGGCAAAGGCTGGCTCGCCGGCACGCAAAGCCAATTGAATTTCTTACCGGAGCGCCATACGGATTTTATTTTTTCCGTCGTCGGGGAGGAATGGGGGCTTATGGGGACGCTGTTGGTTTTAGCCATGTATTTTCTTCTGATCCATACGGCCATTAATATCGCTGAACAAATCAAAGACCGGTTTGGCGTTTACGTTTGTATTGGCATTGCAGCGATCTTGGCGCTTCAGGCGATCATCAACATCGGGATGGTCATGGGATTATTTCCGATCGTCGGTATCACGCTGCCCTTTATTAGTTATGGACGGTCATCATTTTTTGTCTGCGTTTTTATGATGGGATTTTTACTGAGCCTCAGTAAGCGATAGCTATTTTCTTGATAAGCTCGAAGAACAATTCCATTTTGCATTTGTTTCCTTTTAAGAAGTATAGTAGAATTAAAGAAATTTTTCGGGCGAAAAAACATCTTCGATAAAACAACAAAGGTTTGCCATATGAAACAATTCAAAAGGACTTCTAATAAACAATTAGGGGAGCTCTTGATTGAACGTGGCGTGATTACGCAGGAACAACTGCAGACCGCCATTGCGAAACAAAAAGAGAAAAAACGATTGATTGGCGAGATTCTCGTCGAGCTTGATTTTGCGACAGAAAAAGACATCGCTCAGGCTTTAACATGCCAGTATGGGATTCCCTATCTTCCGTTGGGGAATTATGAGATTGATAAAGAAATTCTGAGCATGGCCCCAGAAGATGTCTGCCGGAAATATTGTTTAATCCCCGTTGATAAGATCGGCAAGAGCCTGACCATAGCCATGGCCAATCCTTTGAATACTCCGGCGATTGAAGCGGTTGAACTTCTCACGGGCTGCATTGTCCAAGTGTTTGTCAGCACGACAACAGAGGTTCTTCAGGCGATTAACAAAAATTATCCTAAAGCCGAGACCCTATAGAATTTTAGCGGCACGATGCATATCGAAATCTTTCCTCGCGGATCTTTTAGGCCGTGGGGAAATTCATAAAAATCATAGATGAAAAGACTTTCCATCCCATGGCTTCCTTAAAAGACCGTCTACAACAGATACTCCTTCAGCATAAACTTGTTTCGCCGGAAAATTTGGACAAGGCGTTAAAACAGCAGGAACAGGAAGGCGGCGAACTTAGTAAGATCCTTATTAAGTTGAACCTTATCGACGAAGAAACTTTGATCCCGGTCCTTTCCGAGGCCATGGAAGTCCCGCTGATTCACATCTCACGGCTTCATATTGACCCAGAAGTCGTCAAGATTGTTCCTCAAGATGTTGCGCAGAAATATCAGGTGATCCCTGTTTCCCTTTTAGGCGATCATTTGACCGTGGCGATGGCAGATCCTTTAAATATTTTTGCCGTGGATAATCTTAAAGCGTTAACAGGTTATACGATCATTCCGGTGATTGGCAGGGAAGAGGAGATCCGTTTGGCCATTAGCCGGCATTATGGTATTGAGGATACAGGAACAGCGACGGGGAAATTCAAGGAAATCATCAAAGATATTCAGGACACAGGAGATATTGAACTCGTCAAGGAAGCCGGCCATCATGACCCTAAGGCCGTCGAGGAACTTGCAGACGATGCCCCAATTATCAAATTAACGGATACCATTATTCAACAAGCCGCATTTGCCAAGGCCAGCGATGTGTTTATTGAGCCGATGGAAAAGACCCTGCGGATCCGTTACAGAATCGACGGGATGATCCGAGAGATCGACCGGATGGCCAAATTCCTGCACGCGCCGATCATTTCCCGCATCAAGGTCATTTCCAATTTAGATATTTCAGAACACCGCCTTCCTCAAGATGGACGGTTTAAAACGATCATCTCCGGGAAAATCGAGGTGGATTTTCGTGTTTCTGTTTTGCCGACGCCGTTTGGGGAAAAAATTGTTTTACGCGTCTTAGACCAGCAGGGCACGGTGCTGGATGTGGATAACTTGGGGTTTGACCCGGAATCCTTACGCCGGCTCAAGGAGTGTTCTTTTCGGCCGCATGGGATGATTCTTACCTGTGGCCCGACGGGAAGCGGGAAGACGACGACGCTGTATTCTATCCTTAAATATATTGATTCACCCGAGAAAAATATCGTGACCGTCGAAGACCCGGTGGAATATCAATTGAAAGGGGCCAATCAGGTCAATGTCCGTCCGGCGATCGGGTTGACCTTTCCGGCGTGTTTGAGGTCCATTTTACGTCAGGATCCCAATGTCATTTTGATCGGAGAAATCCGGGATACGGAAACATTGGATATTGCCGTTAAGGCTGCGCTAACCGGGCATCTGGTTTTAAGTTCGCTGCATACGACCACGGCCGCAGGGTCTGTGGTGCGTATGATGAACATGGGCATTGAACCTTTTTTGATATGCTCGTCGGTGTTGGCGGTTGTGGCTCAGCGGCTTTTACGCCGGCTTTGTCCGCATTGCAAAGAATACTACACGCTTTCTAAGGAGATTGTCGCCAAAGTGGGGTTGGCAAAAATTGTTTCGCAGGATACGGTGGTGTTATTTAGAGCTAAAGGATGCCCGCAATGTTTTAATACCGGATATCGAGGGCGCGTTGGGATCACAGAGATCATGGTCTTGTCTATTCGTCTTAAAGAATTAATTCTTCAGAAAGTTGGAGAAGGCAAGATCAAACACGTCGCCCGTCAGGAAGGAATGAAAACCATGCGGGAGGACGGTTTAAAAAAGGCGATGGAAGGGTTGACGTCGTTAGAGGAAGTTCTCCGTGTCACCGCTCCCGACGAAGAGGAATCATGATTTATGGCTAAAACCATTAAAGAAAAAGTTTTAGAAGACCTGATCATTTCCCGAAAGATCAGCAAAAGCGAACTTGAATTCGCCAAAGAGATACAGTACAACAAGGGAATTAGTTTGGACAAGGCCTTGATAGATCAGGGGCTGATTCAAGAGGAAGAACTGTTGTCTTTGCTTGTTCAGGAATTGAATGTTCCTTTTGTGAACCTTAGTAAATATAAAATCGACCCTGCCTTAAAAGAAATTATCCCGCAGAAAGTCGCTTATCAATATAGAATTGTTCCTCTTTCCGTCCTGGGAAACGTGATGACGATCGCGGTTTCCGATCCGCTTAATGTTTTTGTCGTCGATGATTTGAAGAATATTACGGGAAAACAAATTGATATTGTGATGAGCCTGGAAAAAGAGATTGTAAAGGCCATGGAGAATTATTATGGCCTGCAGTCAACCGCGACGGTCACAGAGGTCAGCCAAGATATCCAAAAAGACATCGCCAGTGACGCTTTTGAGATCGTCATGGAGGGAGAAGTTCCGGAACATATGGCGAGCGTCATCGATGAAAGCGAGAAGGCGCCAATTATCCGGATGGTCAATCTCGTTATTGAAGAAGCAATTCGTCAAAGGGCATCGGACATTCATATTGAGCCGGCGATGGATGTCGTGCGAGTCCGTTATCGCATTGACGGGGCTCTGCGGGAAATCTTGGAGATCCCGAAAGAAAATCAGAACGCCGTGATCGTGCGTATCAAAATCATGTCGCGGCTTGATATTACGGCCAATCAAGTGCCTCAAGACGGGCGGTTTAAGTTAAAGATCTCACATAAAGAAATTGATTTTCGGGTTTCTCTTCTTCCGACGACATTTGGCCAGAAAGTCGTTATGCGCGTCTTAGACAAACGGAATCTTTCGTCCGGATTAAGCGGCCTTGGGTTAAATGAACGGTCTTTGGCGATCCTGCGCGAAGGGATCCATAAGCCGTTTGGCATGATTCTGGTCACTGGTCCGACGGGAAGCGGAAAATCGACAACATTATATTCCATTATTAATGAACTGAATACGGTTGACCGGAACATTATTACTATTGAAGATCCGGTGGAATATTTGATCGAAGGCTTGACGCAGATTCAGACCCGTTCAGAGATCGGCTTGACCTTTGCGGAAGGATTGCGGGCGGTTTTACGGCAAAGTCCGGATGTGGTGATGGTCGGAGAAATCCGGGACAATGAGACCGCCGATATCGCGA
This sequence comes from Candidatus Omnitrophota bacterium, assembly GCA_015233405.1. GTDB lineage: Bacteria > Omnitrophota > Gorgyraeia > Zapsychrales > Zapsychraceae > JADFXT01. Next base: position 57,782 of record JADFXT010000001.1, read on the forward strand.
TCAAAGCCTCTTTAACGGGGCAGATTGTTTTATCCACGCTTCACACTAATGATGCGGCCGGCGCGTTGACCCGTTTGGTCGATATGGGCGTAGAGCCTTTCCTCGTCGGGTCAAGTTTGATTCTGGTGACCGCTCAACGGCTTTGCCGAAAAGTTTGCCCTCAGTGCAAAGAGCCTGTTGCCATTGACGAAAACACATTAAAACGTCTTAAATACGATCTTGCTCCTAAGGTTGTTTTTTATCATGGCAAAGGTTGCGATTTATGCCATCAAACCGGTTATTTTGGTAGGACGAGTATTACGGAAATTTTAGAAATTGACGACAATATCCGTTATATGCTTTTGTCCGGAGACTCTTCCGATAAGATCAAGGAATATGCGCTTAAGAAAAAAGGCATGACAACCCTTTGGGCTGATGCTATGGATAAATGTGTTTCAGGGATCATTTCTTTAGAAGAAGTCTTACGCGTGACAACAAGCGATTAATGGTAAAAATTCTTTTTCGTATTTATTTATTTCCAAGAAAGGTTTTAGTGTTAAAATAAAAATAATACTATTAACTTTTTAAGAGATATAGCCTATGTTAGCTCAAAAAGAGTATTGTGTTGCCAAAAAAGAACTTTTAGGCCAGATTCTCATTAACCGGGATTTGATCACCTCTGAACAGCTTAGGTATGCGTTAAAGCTGCAAAAGAAAGAACGGGGCTATTTGGGCGACGTCCTCGTTAAATATGGATTTGTCGACGAGAAAGATGTGATGGTTGCGCTTGTGGTCCAATGTAATTTTGCCTATATTGCGATTGACCGGTATGATATTGACCCGAAATTGACAGAGCTTGTTCCCCGAGAAATGGCTTGCCGGGCACATGTCGTGCCTTTGGAGCAGGTCGGAGATGTGTTAAGTATCGTCATGGCCAATCCGCTCGATTTTTCTATTAAAGAAGAATTGCAGAAATTAACCAAATGCCACATCGCGTCTTTTATCGCCACGCGGGTTGAGATCGATAACGCGATCAATCGATGTTATCCTAAAAGGATTTAAATTCCTATGGCAACGTTCAAATATACTGTTAAAGATGAAAATTCTAAAACGATTTCCGGAAAGTTTTCTGCGGACAACCGGGAAGCTGTCATTGAGGAACTTAGAAAAAGGAAATACATCATTATTTCCCTTGCGGAAACCAAAGAGGAAGGGCCGAAGAGGGCGCCTTTTCAAAAAGATAAAGTCAACCCCGATGAGATTGTTCTATTTGCTCGCCAATTAGCAACGATGATTGACGCCGGAATTCCTATCCTGCAGGCTTTGGATGCGTTAGAGCAGCAGACAACCAATGCCTTTTTTAAGGCGGTCTTAGGGACGATGAAAACAGATATTGAACACGGTAGCAGCCTCTCGGCGGCATTTGCCAAACATCCGAAGGTCTTTAACGTTTTGTTTATTAATATGGTCAAAGTCGGAGAAACAGGGGGCGTTTTAAGCCAGGTATTGGACCGCGTTTCCAGTTATATGGAAAAGACCTTGAAGCTCCAGCGAAAAGTTAAAGCGGCGTTAACTTATCCGATCGTAGTTGTCTCGATGGCCATCATCATTACCGTTGGTTTACTGGTGAAGGTTGTCCCGACCTTTGCCAAAATTTATGATTCGTTAAATCAAAAACTGCCGGCCATGACCCTTTTGTTGATTACGATCAGTAATTTATTAAAACAGCAACTTCCTTTAATCCTTGTAATTTTAATTGTCACCGCTGTTTTTCTTTCTCGATGGCACAAATCAGAAAAAGGGGCGCGGGTGATTGACGGTGCGATATTAAAGATGCCGATCTTTGGGGACCTTTTACGCAAGGTGGCCATCAGCCGTTTTAGCCGCACCTTGGCAACTCTGATTCAAAGTGGCGTGCCTATTTTGGAAGCGCTGAATGTCGTCCAAAAAACGATCGGAAATAAAATTTTGGAAGATGTCATTGAAGATGTTAAAGTGAATGTCAAAGAAGGGGAAAGTATCGCGGCCCCACTGGAACGCAGTAAGGTCTTTCCCGCGATGGTCACGCGCATGATTAGCGTCGGAGAAAAATCCGGAAAAATGGAGACGATGCTTCTGAAGGTTTCCGAATTTTATGATGACCAGGTCGATGCTGCTGTGGACGGATTGACCAGCATCATCGAGCCTTTGATCATCGGAGTTTTAGGTATTATTATTGGTTTTATTGTCATTGCGTTATTTATGCCAATCTTGGCAATCACACAATTAATCAAATAGGATCTTCTATGAACGGGCAAAAAAATAAATTTTCTAGACTTGGGAAGTTTTTGGCAGTGGCAGCAGCATGTTTTATTTCGAATGTTTGTCTGGCCCAAACAGTATCCGTCAGGGTTTATGATCAAAATAACCCGGATAACCCAACAGGGCCAACCACACAAAATATTAACGCTCTTGAGCAAAAGAATGATTATCTCGTCAGACAGATCCATGAATTAGAAAAAAGCACAACTGATATGGACAGGCAGATTAAGGCCTTGGACCAGGATTTAAAAGATGTTCGGGAAGCTGTGATCGATCAAAAAGCCAGGAATCAGGCGATGGCACAGCAAAAAATAACGGAAGAAGCTTTGTTGAAAGAAAAACGGGTCCGGGTCCAATTGGAAGGCGTGCAGGTCAGCAAAGAAATCATGCTCTTGGAAAAAGAACTGTTGTCCCGAGAGAAACAGGAGCTGTCGCTGACAAATAATATTAAGATCCTCACGCAGGAAATAGGCGTCTTAAAGAATCAGATGATTGCAATGGAACACCAGAATAAAAATGCGGAAAAGAAGGTGTTACGAGAAAGCATCCTCGTCAGCGAGAAGAAAATAACTCAATTGAATCGTGAACTCGAGCAGGTTAAGAAAAAGTATCGAGCCCCGACAGAAACCTTGGAGAAATTAAAAGCGGACAATTTTTTGCTAAAGCAGCAAGCGGAAATTATCACGAAAGATTTAAAAGATTCTCTTAAAAATAAAGATGTTCGGCAAAAAGAATATGAACAAAAAGAACAAGAGAACCAAAAACAAGTTTTAAAGCTTACGGAAGACATTGAGCAATTGAAAACAAAAAAGAAAAATTTGGAAGAAGTCCTTGCGCAGGCGGAGCTTAAGTTAAAAGAAAAGAAAAAGGATTTGATAAATCCGGAAGAAGGCCAAAAAGAGATTGAAAGACTGCAGAAGACCTTAGACGCTATTAACGACGAGAATTTGAAATTGGAAGAACAGAAAAATGTTTACTCTTCCCAGAATTAAACTGGGCGAGTTGTTTTAAAGCTGCCTTTAGTAAAAAATCCTCAGATGATTCCCGTTGATGCTTGCCCGGTTTGCAAATTATTTTTTAATGTGCTACACTTAAATTGAAAGCTGAAATTTGCTTTTGTGAAAAAAGGTAAACCATTCGAAAGGATGGGACACAAAACTAAAGGGCCCTCAAGCCGTTAAAAGCTCGGGCAGCCAGTTGCCACATAAGGAACAAGAGCCGTGGAAAGAATTCGGAGCTTTTCTCTTTCCTGGAGTTATTGATCCCGTTCCCGTTTGTGGAATGGGTTTTTTATTTTATGGGAAAAGGTTAAGCGTATTTTGAAAAAACAATATATAAATTGACAAAGAAAGGAGGTGGGTGTTACAATCAGTTAAGATTTAAAGGTTTCTTAAAACCTTGAGCCATAAGAATTTAGGTCAAATTGGAAAAGGGTTGAAAAGGGAAAAAAAGAAATAAAACGTCATTATATTATTTATTATTTTATTCCTCTTGATTTTCCTGATCTCTCCTTCCTCCTGAAATGACTCGTAAATTCCTTCTGGCTCGAAAAACCCCTTATTAAAGGGAAGAGGAGGAATTACTATGAGAATCAGAAATCAGAAAGGTTTTACGCTCGTCGAAATTATGATCGTCGTTGCGATCATAGCCCTGTTGGCCGCTATTGCAATCCCGAACTTGTTAAGAGCCAAGATGTCCGCTAATGAAGCATTAGCACAGAGCACGCTTCGCGCTATGTCAACGGCAGCAGAAACTTTTGCCTCCGCACATAACGGTACTTATCCTACAGCTGGTCAGTTAACAACCGGCGGGCCAAAGTATATTGAAGTCGATTATTGCGATGCTGGTGGAAATCCTCGTTCTGGATATAATTATACTTGTCCGACCCAGACGACTACCGGGTATAGTTTTGTTGCTACGCCGGCGTCTGCATCGACGGGTTCAAAGACATTCACCATTGTTACAGGTGGCGTATTGTCAAACGTGGATTTTGTAGCTCAATAATAAGGACCGTTATTGGTTTTGATGTGGCAGTTGTATTTTTAAAAAGGGGGGCTTTTAAAAAGCCCCCCTTTTTTATGGTAAAACGACACATTTATTATATGATAAATGAGATGAAAAATATGAAAAACAAGAAGCAATATATTCAAGGATTCACGCTGATGGAGCTGATGGTTGTGACGGTGATTCTGATCGTGGCCATCGGAGGGATTCTGGCGACATATATTCAGTGCTTGGCAATAAGCGAGATATCACGAAATTCCACGACAGCGATGATTGCCGCTAAAAGCAGGTTGGAAGATATCAAGAATGCGTCTTTTGATCAATTGGTGACAAAATTTAATAAAGTCAGTTTTTCTATTGGAGATCTAAACGGTATCGGCGTCAGTTATGTTGATAACACGAATTTGGATCTATATAAAATTACGATTTCTGTTTGTTGGCAACAAAGAAACGGTCAGATTATAGGAGAAGACACAAATTTAAACGGGCAGTTGGATGCAGGGGAAGATGTCAATCATAACAATATTATTGATTCGCCCTTACAAATTGTAACGTATATTTATAATAGGTAGGTATGGCTATGAATATTAAACAAAAAAATGGATACAGTTTGGTCGAAATGCTCGTTGTCGTCATCATTGTGGCGGTCGTTATGAATGCAATGATGGTATCGTTCATGGCCGGTCAAAACAGCTGGACAAAGACAAATAACTCTATTCAATTAAAGGAAAATTTAAGACGGACTATCCAGCGAATTGCCAAAGAGCTTCGAGAATCAGGGTCAGATCAAAACAATGCTTTAAAGGTCGCGATTTCTTACGGTCAAGGCGTCAGCAATCCGGCAGGTTTATATGCCGGCGGCACTTTTAACACGGATATTTTGGATTTCGCTATGCCAATTACTTGTCAAAGCGATACGGTTCTTTTGGATTCAAGCGGTAATGTTAAAAATTGGGGTGCACCATTAACATGGGGATGCACGGACAGTTCTTGTATGGACCCCGGGAATAGCTGCGCAGTTAGCAATCAAAGGAAAGTGGAATATAAGATTGATGCGAACCATAATCTTTTAAGACGTGTTATTGAAGGCAATGGAGCACAGGTCAATCAAACGACTATCGCTGAACAGCTCGTGGATTTTCAGGTCGGATGCCCGGAAATTGACCAGGTAACATTCTCGGACTTGGCCATGGTTAATGGAAGCACAACATTGACTTCTGCGACCGGAGGATTCACGGCTGCTATGGGAACGAATCATTGCATTATTAATATTACATCCGGGACAAATTTTATCCCAGGTTGTTATGAAATTAAAACTTATTCGAATGCGAACACCGTTACTTTTTATAAGACGGCCACCAAAAGCGGTAATGCTTCTGCTGGGAAAGCCACTGTCGGTGGAAAAGCATTAGTCACGTTACATGTCACGGCACAGGATGACGATGTGATTGTTGAAGAATGTATGGACATTAATCTTCGAAATCACCAGTAAGGGGCAGATAAGGAGATGTTGCGATGATTCTAAAAAATAAAAAGGGAATGGCTCTTATTTTGGGGTTGTTTCTTTTGACCCTGCTGATGGGCTTTGCTACCTTGCTTGTTTTGCGGACCGTCAACGAGAATAAGATCGCCACTTTGGAACGCAATATGAACAAGGCTCTTTATCTCGCCGAAGCCGGAACGCAAAAAGGCCTTTATGAACTGAGTGGCCTTATTAATACTCATGTCAGGAAAACGGCTATGGACGCTACTCCGAATACTTTTGTCAATACGACGGAAACCAAAGTCACGCAAAAGGACAATATCGGGTGGCTTTTTACCTATAGTTTCGACGGGCAGACGCAGTTATTGACCAAAAGCGGCTCAAATTTGATTTATCCTCTGGGCAGCACAAATTTTGGTGACGGAACGTATCAGATCAATATCGTTATTTCCAAGAAGCCTGTGGGAGGAGATCCTATTACGGTCAAGGCCCACGAAAAATGGAAATTTCCTTACGCTTTTACGATCCAATCAACAGGGACTGTTGCGGGTGTCACGAGGAAAGTCAAGATTAGCGGAGATTTTACCGTTAATCCTCAGAAAGATAATTTTGCCAAGTATGCGTTATTTACCGACCACCAATATCTTCCCGGATCTCAGGATCCCAACCAAGTTGCTAACAGGGTTTGGTTTAACAAAAATACCTTTTTTACCGGACCGATGCACTCTAATGACCAATTTAATTTTGCCGGCAATCCCGGTCCTGTTTTTTATAATGATTTAACTCACCCGGAAATAGAAGTCGACATGACCCAGCATTTAAGTAAGGCATGGTTTTATAATAATAACAACAAGGCTTTTCAAGCCGATGCGTCTAGCAATCTTCAGATCGACACCCCGGTATTTTATTCGACGTATACGCGAGGCGAGGATCTTATTAATTTGGAATCTTCTATTCAGAAGGCGGACCTGTCCACGCAAGCTACTTACGGGGGCGGGAATGTTAATAATAACGGTATTTATATTCCCAATGATGGGACGAAAGTCACCGGAGGAATTTATATCAACCGGAAGACTGGAAACAATTTTGTGAGTATCCAAATGGCTGCGGATAATAATGGCAAGGCGACGTATACTGTCGTAGAAAATGGAACAACAAAGAACATCATTGTTGATACGGTTAATAAAACAACAAAAATTACGCAGTCTGGGAAGTCGGATATAAACTTAACCGGTATGCCCAACGGCAAGGATGGAGTTGGCGTGATTATTTATGCCCAAGGACAAATAGACAGTTTGTCAGGAACGGTTCAAAAAAATTCCCAAGTTACTATTTCCGGAGATTCGGATATCATTATTACAAATCATATTCAATATCAGGTTTGTACGGCTTCTTCCGGGACTTTAGGACAGGCAGGATATATCCCACCGCATGTGGATATGGATGAAGCCAGTAATCTTTTAGGAATATTGTCTTGGGGCGGCAATATTCGTATAGGCACGACAGCTCCGGATAATCTTAATGTTCAGGCCATCCTTATGGCTAGAAATGGCATTGTTGCCGTCGATAATTATGATGATCAAAATGTTGGCCCGCGAGGAACTGTGAATTTATTAGGAGGGGTTATTTCGGATTTTTATGGCGCATTTAATACGTTTAATAATAGTGGGCTTGTATCCGGTTACGGGCGGAATTTTAATTACGATGACCGCACATTGCTCGGCCAGTCGCCGCCCTATTTTCCATCGCTAAATACTTTTATAGCTTATACGACCGATATTGCGGATAAGCTGGTTTGGCAAGAAGGAGGATTCTAATGGATGGCCAAAAGAAAATGTTTATTGTTTTTGGCATTGTGATCCTTATCTTTGTCGGTATTATATTGATCAATCAAAATATCGAGAAGGAATTGAATCAATCTTCGGAGAAAAAATCCGGACCAGCGCAGAATGTGTTGTCTGAGAAAGTTATTGTGCCCAATTCGGCGCAATCGCAAAAGAGTCGTCTAGATCAAGATTCAACAGCGCCTTCTTCAGAGAACGCTATTTCGGGTTCTTCGGAAGAAAACCGCCCAAATCAGGATAATAAAAAAATCAGTTATGGAATGCCACTTCCTGGTATGGTTTTGTTTTGCTATAATAAGTATTGATAGAGAAAAGGGAAAGTAAGACGAGTTAGCTTTTTAACTATAGGACGGCAAATATGATAAATTTTAGGAATAAAAAAGGATTTACCCTGATAGAGTTGCTTGCGGCAGCTGCGATCTTCGTGTTCGCGATGTCTGCGATAATACTTTTTTTTATAAGCTGTGCGTTCCTTAATCAAGCCAATCGCAATAAAAGCATGGCCACGATTCATGCGGAGTTTGTCGCCGAAGACATCATGCAATACATGAGGAACAATTCCCTCGCTTCTTTTGAACAGGGGATTGCGGCGTGGAATTGGAATAATTCGACAATAGCTTCTAAATGTTCAACTGTTATCAATGATAGTGAATATATCGTAACTTCTTACAAGACACCCGTCACAGATCCGTTAGATATCACTGTTACGGTTAAATGGAAAGATAGCGCACAACTTAATGAAAGGAACATATCATTAAAAACTTTAATTTCAAAACGATGAAAGGTTTTACTTTATTTGAGGTGTTGATTACAACGGTGATTTTTGCCTTTGTCGCCGGAGGTATATATGGCATCCTGGTCATTGCCACAAGCAATTATGATGCTGAAGAGGCTTCGCTGAATCTTCAGCGGCAGGCAAGGCAAGGGATGAATTGGCTGGTCAGGGACGTAAGGCAAGCGTATTTATCGACAATACCCAATAAGACGCAAAGCAGGAGTAGCATTGCTTTTGATATTCCCGGTGAGACGGGTATTACATATTCTATCGTGGCGGGTCAGCTGGTGCGTAAAGGTGTGGTCGTGGCGAATAATATCACAAGTTTGACTTTTGCTCCGATTGTTGGGAATAATATTCAAAAGATCACATTGGAGGCGAGTAAAGATTTACGTTTGCTTGGAAAGATTCAGACACCTAAATTTTCCTTAACTGAACAAGTACAGATAAGGAACCAATAACCTATGAATAAACGTGGAGCAGCTCTCATCATTTGTCTTTTGGTCATTGTAACTTTGGTTATTTTAGTTGCGGCATCTCTTCAGCGCAGCATCTCTGAGCGAAGTGTTGCCGCTAAATATCTTGATTCAGCTCAGGCGCTTTGGTTGGCTGAATCCGGTCTGAACAAAGCCATTGTCCAATTAAGGAGTAACTATACTAATTTAGCAGCTATACCTCTTGCGTCTTTAGCCATGGACGATGCTTCCGTGGTAGGAGAATATTCTGCGACAATAACCTCTAGCGATACAAGCCGAACAGTGACGGCCCATGGTTTTGTCCCTTCGAGTGCCGCGACGGTTAAGTCAGAACGTGTTGTACAAGCGATCATAAACAGAAAAATTCCGGCAGGATTTTATGATTATGCGATCTATGCTGCAGGAAACTTAGAGGAAAAAGGTAATGTCGTCGGCGGGGTTATTTATGGAGGGACAGCGAGTGGTGGCTTTAAAGATCCTCAGCCAACGGTAGTGACGCCGGACCCTTCTATCAATCCTTTGGCTTTACTTGATTTTGACCAGATAAAGACTTTAAGTAAGAACCAGGGGAATTATCATAGCGTAGCAAAAAATTGTACTAACAATAAAGGTCAAGCAGCAGCATGTGCTCCTGCTTATCCTACATCCTTTTGGTATGATGCGGTTAATAAGATCCCCAATGTTGTCTTTTTAGAGGATGAGGATTTTACCGTTTCAGGAAACGCCACCTATGGCGGTTTTATTGTGGTGGGCGGAGGAGGAGTGACTTACGATGCCACGATAAATGGAACTGTAAGTATAGACGGTTGTATCTATACGCGGGGTGATTTTACCATTAATGGCGGTGGGCATGGAGACAAAAACGCGCAGGGACTTAATTTGAATAACATTTGGGTCGGTGGAACCACGACCTTAGGCGGGAGTTCCGTGTTTATTTATAGAAAAGATTATGCGGATGCCATAAAAGCTTTAAATATAAATCCGGATGTTCAGATTACATCTTGGAAGGAGGTATTATAAAATGGAAAAGAAAGGTTTTACTCTTGTTGAAGTGATGATCGTTATTGCCCTTATCGCGATATTGACATGTATTGCTATTCCTAATTTATTGCGTTCTCGTTTAAACGCAAATGAACGTTATGCGACTTCTAATGTTCAAACAATTTCAGTCGCTGCTCAAACATATTGGTCTGTTAAGAATGTTTTACCTTCCACTTTACTGCAGCTGAACGCTGAAGGTTTACTTGATGGTTCCTTAGGCTGTGCCTCGCAGCCCTGCATTAAGAACGGGTATAAATATTACATGGGAGGGTCTGGTCTGAGGACTGACTTTTTTATTTATACCATTCCCCAGACGTCCAACGATGGCGTGCAATCTTTTTGTGCTGGCTCGGATGGCGTGACAAGGGTAAGCGCTACGGGTGAAACTCCAGCCAATCAGGCAGCGTGTAACGCGTGGGGTTCTCTCTAAAAACAGCACATAACGTTTTTTATTATCGAAATCTTCTTTGAAAAAACGTTTCTATGATTTTCTTCAAAAAAGCTGCCAAAACAGGATAATAAAAAAATCATTTACGGATTCCTATTAAAAGGTATAATTCTGGTACAATAATAATATTATTTAAATATATTAAATAGTAATAAGGAAAACTGAGAGAAGTGCATATTCTTCTGGAGAATTATTTTAAATTTATTAAACGGTTGATTCCACATAAAACCGGCGGGATTTCTGTGGGATTAGATATCGGCCCGGCTGAGTGTAAGCTGGTGGCGATCAGCAAGAATAATAATTCTTTCGAGCTCAAAGATCTGATGGTCGAGCCTGTTTCTGGTGGGAATATTAATCAGACCATTGGAAAAATTTTAAAAAGAATAAAATATCCTTATCAGACCCTGTATACCGCCGTCTCCGGACGAGGGACGTTAATTCGTTATATTGATATGCCGAGAATGTCTTTTGACGAGCTTTTAATGTCTTTTGATATTGAGGCAGATAAATATTTTCCATTTCCGCGAGACCAGATCTATTCAGATTGTTATATTTTAGATCCCCAGGGCAAAGGGAAACAAATGTCTGTCATGATCGCTGCTTCCCGTCGGGAAATGATCGACCAGAGAATGAAACTTTTATCCGAGCTGGGCATTCAGGCGGATTTTATCGGAATCAATCCCGTGGCCTTAACGAATGCTTTTAATGTTTTGGGTTTTAACGAAGAAAAAGAGGTTAAATCGGCGACCGCCGTAGCTTTATTGGATATGGGAGAGTCGGTTAGCACGCTCACGATTTTAGTGGATAAGTTGCCGCGATTTACCAGAGATATCTTTATCGGCGGGCAAGATTTTACGAAGAAAATCAGTAATGCGTTGGGCGTGAGTTTTGACGAAGCAGAAAAGTTGAAAAGCAATCCTAATAAGGAAAATGAGGAAAAAATTCTTGCCGCTTGCGAAGATGCCCTTATGAATATGGGCTTAGAAATCAAACTTTCCTTTGATTATTTCTCCACGGAAAAAAATACGGATATTTCTTACTTGCTTTTAACCGGCGGGGCTTCTTTGCTAAAAGGGATCCCGGAATTCTTTCAGAAAAAGCTCGATGTTAAAGTGAGCTTGTGGGATCCGCTCAGTCGCATAGTTCTTTCAAAGGACCTGCCCATTAAGGAAGCTCAGGAAAAATCTCTCACATTAGGAGTGGCGTTAGGATTAGCCTTTTACGATTATGATTGAGATTAATTTAGTTCCTAAAGATTTAAGAAAAAAAAGAAAAGCTCCCCTTTGGGGCGGGAATGATGTCCCCATGGAGGTTGTTTTCGGGTCTTTGGGCGCAGGATTATTTCTTCTGATTGTGATACATCTGGTGTTTATTGGGGTCAATATGGGGAGACTTACCTATTACAAAGCTCTTCAGAAAGATTGGGAAAAGATCCAGCCTGAGCAAAAAGAAATCGACGATATCTTCAATGAAAAAAGTGTTTTAGACACCCAGTATCAGAAGATCCAGGGTCTTATCGGCGGTAAAAAAAGAATATTCTGGTTTCAGAAATTAAATATTTTAAGCGATGCGCTGCCCAAGGGGGTGTGGTTGACAGAGCTCGAAATGAATATAAATCAGTTTATGATTAAAGGGAGCGCCATTGCTCGTCAGGATACGGAAATGACCAATGTGCACAGTCTGTTCTCAAGCCTGAAGAACGACGCTGTTTTTACAGACCAGTTAGGCCAGTTGGATTTAAGTTCCATTAAGAAACGGATGATCGGCAGCACGGAAGTCGCGGATTTTCTGATTGATGTGGAGTTCAAAAAAAATGACAGACCTAAATAAATATATCGAACAATTTCAAGATCTGGATATTAAAAAAAGATACATTATCTTTTTTGTTGTCTTACTGATTCTTCTTTTTCTGGATATCTTTGTTTTGATGCGTCCGCAGATTGTGTATTTAGGAAAAATTAATAAGAACATCAAGATGCAGATGAGGAAGAATGCAGAATCGCGGTCTAATATCAGCAAAAAAGCGGACATCAAAAAACAAGAGGAAGATTTTAAGCTAAAAGTTCAGCAAGCTCAATTACAAGTGATCCCGAAAGATGAAGTTCCATTTCTGCTGGAGATCATTTCCAAAATAGCTGAAAAAAGCGCGTTAAACGTCGACCAGATTGTGCCACACCCGGAAGATTTAAAGCTTTTATTGGATGATAAAACGAAAAAATATTATACCCTGGCTATTTCAGTTAAAGCGACGGGCGGTTATCATAATTTTGGAAAGTTTCTCAATGGGCTCGAGAATCACGAACGGTATTTTGATATCGCTGAATTTTCTTTAAAACCCGCTTTAGATTCCCGGATTTTGAGTCTTCAATTAACTTTAAATATCATTGTTTATGAAGAGGTCAAGAAATGAAATCCGTCTTAAGATATTTAATGATAATGTTGCTTATAGGGGCGATGGCGGGAGCTGTTTATGCTCAACAACAAAATGGGGAAGCCAAATTTGTTTACGATGACCATAGCAAACGAGATCCCTTTTGGACCCTCGTTAAGAATGACGGGTCTATCATCAATTATGATAATGATTTCTTGATCACGGATTTGGTTCTCGAAGGTGTTACCTTAGGGGCTTCTGGGAAAAATTTTGCAATCATTAATGATAAGGTTGTTAAAGAGAAAGATATTATCGGGCAATTTACGGTCTTAAAAATCGAAAAGAACCGCGTTGTCCTTGAAAAAGAAAACCAAGAGTTCTCTCTTTATTTAAAAAAGGAGGAGTAATATGGTTCGCAGGATCATGGTCGCTGTTTTAGTGTTAACTTTTATATCCGGACAAGTTTTTGCGCAGCAGGCAGCTGCTCCGCAGGCCTCGGCCCAACAGGCCTCTGAGCCCCAGGAAGTGAAGACAGATGTCACTTCGACCAAGGAAGGCTATGTGAGCCTGGATTTTCAGGATGCGAATATTAGAAATGTTTTGGAAATCCTTGCTTTAAAAAGCGGCGTTAATATTGTCGCAAGCCCTGAAGTCAAAGGGACCATTACGCTTCGGCTTAATGATGTTCCTTGGCAGGATGCGCTGGATGTGATCTTGCAGACCTATGGCTATGCCTTTGAGAAAAAAGGCAATGTCATTGTTGTGTCGACGGTGACAGAATTAAAGAAGCGCCGTGAAGATACACAAACTTTATCCGAGCAGGAAGCCGTGGTTACAAAAACATTTACGTTAAATTTTGCCAAAGCAGCTAAGGTCGTTGAATCGATAGGGAAAATGAAATCTACCCACGGCAATATTGATTTTGATGAGAGAACCAATACGGTGATTATTACGGATGCGGTCAGTAAAGTTGATTTGATGGGCTCTGTAATTAGAAAGTTGGATTCGACAACGCCTCAAGTGAGCATTGAAGCGAAGATCGTTGAAACAACTTTTACGGATGCAGAAAATTTTGGTATCGATTGGGCAGCGCAGATCACGGCGGGCGGCGCTAAACGGCCGATTGTTTTCCCGTTTGGAAAACGTGGCGATGCTGATTTGAGCCTTACGGCCCCTAATGCTTTTCCGGGGACGGATACCACCACAACAGCCGCCAATACGCAGTTTTCTTACGGAACGTTGGATTTTACAAAGTTACAAGCGGTCTTTCAGATGCTCAAAACAAAATCAGATACAAACATTCTTTCTAACCCAAGGATCGTGACTTTGGATAATCAAACGGCCACGATCAAAGTCGGGGAGCAGTATCCGATTCCGCAGTATACCTATAATGAACAGCAGGCAACTTTACAGATTTCCGGGTGGGAATATAAAGATGTTGGAATTATTTTTGATGTGACCCCGCATGTCAATGATGCCGGGTTTGTGACCTTGGACGTTGAGCCCAAGATCACAGCAATCACGACATTTGTAACCGTCGAGAATACGTCGGTCCCGCGGTTAAGTAATGAGTCCGCAAAAACAAGCGTTGTGATCAAAGAAGGAGAGACCTTGGTCATTGGAGGATTGCTAAAGAATCAGACGACAGATACCAAGAAAAAAGTGCCTCTTTTGGGGGACATCCCCATTGTCGGTCTTGCTTTCCAGAAAAAGGAGAAGTCGGTTACAAAGACAGATCTGTTGATCTTTATTACCCCACATATTGTAACTCCTCAAATTCCGACGGGTTCTTAAAGTCTAGATCATCGTAAGGATGGAAGGGTCTTAAGCATTATAAAAAAATTTTAAGGAGGGATTGTGTCACGAGAAATTCTAATTCAAACGCAAAAAGGTGAACGGCAGGTCGCCATTATCGAAAATGGCAAGATTGAAGATTTTTATATTGAGCTGGACCGTTATCAGTCTTTATTAGGGAATATTTATAAGGGAAGAGTCGAGTCTATTTTACCGTCGATCAATGCAGCCTTTGTGAATATCGGCCAACCTAAGAATGGGTTTTTATATTTAACGGATATTGTTAATCCTCTGGTCGAAGAAGAGGTGTCCGGCCCACGGAACATTATCGAGAAAATTCTTGGGAAAGCATCTCCTAAGCCCAACAGGGCTCCGAAGGGAAGAAAGCCGGAAGACAAAATAAATTTACGTGTCGGTCAGGAGATCCTCGTTCAGGTGGTTAAAGATCCATTTGGCGATAAAGGGGCGCGTTTGACAACGCATTTGAGCCTTCCCGGGCGGTTTGTCGTCTATATGCCTTTTGACAAACAGACTGGGGTTTCTAAGAAAATCGACAGTAAGGAAGAGCGCCAACGGCTTCGAGAAGTGATCGATTTGTTTGGGTTCGTTAAGACGGGCGGTTTTATTGTCCGCACAGCGTCGCACAAGCAAGGCAAACGGGAGCTTATCCGTGATGCGCATTTTTTGTATGATATTTGGGTGAAAATTTATAAGAAAGCAGAACAGCAAAAAGCCCCCGCACTTCTTTATGAAGAAGGCGAATTGACGTGGAAGATCGTCCGAGATTATTTAACGGAAAAAGTTGAACGGCTTATTATTGATACCGAAGAGGAATATATACAAATCAAAAAATTTGTTAATACGCTTATCGGCAAGCACATGGTCGATAAGATTGAATATTATCAGGGCAAAGAGCCTTTGTTTGAGGCGAAACATGTCGCTAGTGAGCTCAAGAAAATTTATGACACGCATGTTTATTGCAAATCCGGGGCGTATGTCGTTATTGAGCGGACGGAAGGTTTAACGGTTGTGGATGTCAACAGCGGTAAATTTAAGACTCATGCTTCGCCGGGAGAAGCGGCGTATATGGTCAATATGGAAGTGATCCCGGAAATTGCCCGACAGTTACGACTCAGAGACTTAGGGGGAATTATTGTCATTGACTTTATTGATATGACGCATGAGTTTAACAAGCGCCGGGTTGTCGAACATTTACAGAGGGAATTATCGAAAGACCGGGCGAAAACAGAGGTTTATAAGATTTCTGCTTTAGGCCTGGTGGAAATGACCAGGGCTAGGACCGGAAAAGCCTTGGAATCGATTTCCTTTGGAAAATGTCCTTTTTGTTCAGGCCGCGGCCGCGTGCGGATTCCGTAAGACAAATTTTCTTGTTGCAATATTTCATTTTGTGCATACAATGTTAACATTAGATTTTTGAGAGAATTAATATTATTTATTATTAAGAGTATTTCTTCAAGGAGGTTAAAATATGTACGCAGTCGTTCAAGTAGGAGTCCATCAGGTTAAAGTTTCTGAAGGCGAAACGGTCGAAATCAACCGCGTCGACGGTGAAGATGGCAAGAGCATTAAATTGGACAAAGTCCTTATGTATGTTAATGAGGGCGATATCCGTATTGGCCAGCCGTATTTAAGTAATGTTACGGTCGAGGCCAAGGTTATCAAGCAAACTGTTTTAGGGCCTAAGACGGTTGCTTTTAAATTCCGCAGACGAAAGAATTCCGCTTCTAAAAAAGGGCATCGCCAGAAGCTCACAGCTATTCATATCGCGAAGATCACGGCATAAGCTGGAAAAGATTTATAAAGTCATCAAGACAAGGTCATGCGTCAGGAAAATCCCTTCGTAGAAAAATTTTCTGCGCCAAGGGCATCCAAAGGATCCCCTTCCTTTGAATTTGGTTCTGAGCCTAACTTAAAATTCTGATGCTGTTAATGGGGATAACAGTATAGTCCACTATGACAAAAGATTTCTCTCTCGTCATCCCTGCTTATAACGAAGGCGACCGTCTAGAAGTTTTTTTAAAAGAACTTGTTTTACAGATGAAGGGTTCTCATCTTTCCGGAGAGATCATTGTCGTCGATGACGGAAGCCTTGAAAAAGACCGTAATGCTTATCAGCGGATGATTCAGGATATCAACTCTTCCGATGTCCGGTTAGTTTCTTTAGATAAAAATTCTGGAAAAGGTTATGCCATTCGTCACGGGTTTCATCTGGCAGACGCAAGGTGGGTGGGTTTTGCCGATGCGGATGGGGCCATCTGTGCAGAGGAAGTTTTTCGTTTGCTGTCTTTTGCGCTTCATTCCTCGGGGTTCAGCGGGGTCTTCGGGGCCCGTATCCTGATGCTAGGGTATCAAATCCAGCGTTCGCTTTTAAGGCATTTGTTCGGGCGTGTTTTTGTCACCTGTGTGACGTGCATTCTAGGGATCCCTGTTTATGACCCGCAATGTGGATGCAAATTTTTCTTAAAAAAGGATATCGTCGACTTTTTGCCATTTTGCCAGGAAAAGGGATACCTTCTGGATCTTGAGCTCATTGCTTTTGGACTTGGGAAAAAGTTGAAATTTCTCGAGATCCCTATTAATTGGAATGATGTTAAAGGCAGCAAAGTCCGTCTTTTTTCCGACGGGATAGGGATGTTAAAAGATTTATGGCGCATTAAAAAAAGAGCGGACCGGTTAAAAACCATTCAATGACCATGCCTAAATTGCGTTATCATATTTTATTTATTTTTTTATGGGTGCTGATCGGGATTGTTAATTGTTTAAGGTTCTATAATCTTGAGGATGTCCCAAAAGGGTTTCACGTTGATGAGTTATCGTCGGCCACGACGATTCAGTGTCTGGCGACAGAAGGCCGAGACGCCCGGGGGAATAAGCCGGACGTTTTTTTAAATCTGGGATATGGCACGCCTAAGCCTCCGACGTATATTTATCCGGGAATTCTTTGGACAAAAATATTCGGGTATTCCATCGCGAGCTTTCATGGGTACACGGCCTTTGCCTATACTTTATTTTTGATCGGTTTGTTTTTTCTCTCCCGTCGGATTTTTCCTCTGTTTATTGACAACAGGCAGGCAACGGCAAACGATTGTTCGAAGGCGTCTCTTTTTGCGGCATTGACAACGCTTGCGGCTTCTCTTTCGCCTTGGTCGTGGCCAGTATCTAGGGTTGCTTTTGAATCTATTTTTACCCTGGCATATTTGATATGGGGATTATATTTCTTTTTTAAGTCCAACCGTACGTTTTCGATGATGATGGCGGGTTTTTTATTATCTTGTGCCATGTATACTTATCCGCCGACGCGCGCGCAGGTTCCGCTCATGCTTATTCCGTTAATTTTTTTACGGCATAAACAGTTTTCACTGACGTTTAAAGGGATGGCGGCTTTTTTTTCTGCATTGATGATCACAAGCGTGCCGCTTGCGCTAAAGATCATATTTGACAAGAGCCTTTTAAACCGTTTTAGGGAGCTCAGTATTTTTTCGAAAACTTTCTTAGAGTCCCAGGGCAAGACGGGCACATTCGCGGATATCGTGGGGATTTTTTTGAACGGGTTTAAGCTTCATTTTTCTCCTTATTTTTTATTTGGGAGCGCTAGTCGGCATAGCACCTTGGACATGCTGAGATGTTTTGGTATTTTAGGATGGCTCGATGTGTTGGGACTTCTTTGTGGACTGGGATGGATTGTCTATCTTTGTTTCCGTTGGAAAAATAAAGAGCATTGGCCGGCAGGGCATATCTTTTTTATCGTTTTTTGTGTAGTGAATATCATGATTGGCTTTGTCCCGTCGGCATTAACGGGCACGGACATCCCGAATGTCCTACGGATTATTGGCGCATTGCCTTTTATGATGCTCTTGACGGGATTCTTTTTGTATAAAACGATATCTGTTTTTTCTCCGATGATGGAAATTTCTAGTGCTTTGGCGTTGATTTTTGCTATTGTTTTTTTAAGGTCTTATTTTTTGGCCTATCCTAATGAGACACAAGGATTGTTCAGCATCTGGTCAAAAGGGGAAGCTTTGGCTGCAAAGTCCGAGGACGATTGGGTTCGTTTTTTATGCCGCCACTCTTCGTGTAATTTTCACGCTATTTATTATTTGATGAATTATAAAAAAGGAGAGACGTGCCAATCAGCGAGGACAAAGTGGGAATTCTTTTACAATTATGCGTTAAAACATAAAGTACAGTAAATTTAATTAGGTCGTATATTTTTTAGGGGGTGCCATGCTATTCGTTGATGAAGCAAGGATTTTTGTTCAAGGGGGAAAAGGCGGCCAGGGGTGCGAAAGCTTTTACATGGATAAACGGATGCGCAATCCTCGTCCGGACGGCGGTGACGGCGGCAGAGGCGGTAACGTTATTTTTGTGGCGGACAGGGCTTTACGAACTTTATTAGATTTTAAATATAAACAGCATTACAAGGCAAAAAGTGGCGGGCACGCGAGTAGCAAAGGTAAAAAAGGAAGGACCGGCGAGGATTGTGTGGTGCATGTGCCTCAGGGGACGATCATCAAAGATTATGAAACTGGCCTTCAAATCAAAGATCTGGTCGACGATGGGGAATCCATTGTAATTGCCAAAGGCGGTCGTGGCGGGATAGGAAACGGGGCGACCCGTCGAGGAGTTATTCTTCATGAAGAAGGGGAACAAAGGACACTTCTTTTAGAACTTAAAATGATTGCCGACGTTGGGCTTGTCGGTTTTCCTAATGCGGGTAAATCCACGATCATCACGAATATTTCTAAGGTCCGTTCGCCGATCGCTAATTATCCGTTTACGACCAAACATCCGATCTTGGGAATCGTATTCATCGAGGAAAATGCGCATGAAGATTTTTCTTTTGTGGTCGCGGATTTGCCGGGGATCATCGAAGGCGCGCATTTAGGGAAAGGGTTGGGCCATCAATTCTTGCGCCATGCCGAACGGACAAAGATTTTGGTCCACGTTCTTGATATGGCGGGTACGGAGGGCCGGGATCCTTTAGACGATTATGAAAAATTAAATATCGAACTTGAAAAATACAGTGACAAATTTTTATTTAAGCATAAAATTGTAGTAGCCAATAAAATGGATCTTCCCGAGGCTGAGGAGAACCTCAAGCGTTTTAAGAAAAAGTTTGGGGGAAAAGTTATTCCTGTCTCGGCGGCAGAAAAACAGGGTTTGGATAAACTTGTGAAAACGATCCAGAAGGTTTTAAAGAAAATACATAAGGAAGAGAATAATGCTCAGGAAATTTCCAAGGCCGGTTAAAAAAATCGTCGTGAAAGTGGGTTCGAGTTTGATCGCCACGTATCAAATGGAGCCGCGCAAAGCTGAACTGCGTTCGCTCGTCAATCAGATCTGTGCTTTACGAAAAAGAGGAATCCAGGTTGTTCTGGTCAGTTCTGGCGCGATCGTTTTAGGGATGGGCGAGATGGGTTTAAAGAAGCGCCCGACGGAATTGTCCGCGCTTCAATCGTTAGCGGCGATCGGGCAGACCCTTTTAATGCGCGTTTATATGGATATTTTCAAGAAATGTCGGGTGACTTGTTCCCAGGTTCTCCTGACATGGGATGATTTTAGCCACCGCGACCGGTTTAACAATATCCGTAACATTTTTAAAGCCATGCTGGAGTGTGGGGTGGTGCCGGTCGTTAATGAAAATGATACTATCTCGACGGACGAAATCAAATTTGGTGATAATGACAAGCTTTCCGCTCTTGTGGCTAGTTTGATTGAGGCTGATCTTTTGGTGATCCTTTCAGACGTTGAAGGACTTTATGAAATCAAAGACGGGGAGAAAAAGGTTTTTAGCGAAATCAAGAAGATCACGGAAGACATTGAAAAGCTCGCCGGGGGAACGAACAAAAAAGATATGTCCAAGGGCGGCATGGCGACCAAGCTCGACGCGGTCAAAATAGCGACCAAGGCAAAAATCCCCTGCGTTATCGCTCACGGAGAGGCCAGGGATGTTTTGCTCCGTGTCCATAAAGGAGAGCGATTGGGTACTTTCTTCGTTGAGGAAGAAGAAAAATTGGTCTCGCGTAAACACTGGATTTCGTTTGGGTCTAAGCCAAAAGGTGTTGTTGTTGTCGACGATGGGGCCAAAGAAGTGCTCCAAAAAGGCGGAAAAAGTTTGCTTCTTCCGGGGATCGTTTCGTGGGAAGGGCAATTTAAAAAGAATGATGTGGTCGTGGTGGAAGATAAGAAACATGAGGAAATCGCGCGAGGGATGGTAAATTATTCGGCGGAAGAATTAGCTAATATCGTCGATAAAAAAGGAAAACCAGAGGCGATTCACTGCGATAATATGGTGGTTCTATAATGATAAAGACATTGGAAAAACAAATTATGGGTATGGCGAAAGAAGCGAAGGCGGCTTCCCGTCAATTGGCCCTTATCTCGACGGATGAGAAAAATAAAGCGCTTGTCAAAATGGCTTCGGCGCTTAAAGCCCATTCTCTATATTTAATCCGGGAAAATGAAAAGGACTTGGCCGCCGGAAAGAGGGCTGGCCTTAGTAATGCCTTATTGGATCGTCTGACGCTTAATGAAAAACGGATTCAGAGTATGATCGATTGCCTTTTAGATACGTCCAAACTTAAAGATCCCATTGGCGTTGTTCTGGAAACTTATAAGCGTCCGAACGGACTTATTATTAAAAAGGTCAGAGTCCCGATTGGCGTCATTGGAATTATTTATGAATCCCGTCCGAATGTGACGAGCGATTGTATCGGATTGTGTTTAAAATCCGGTAATGCGGTTTTTTTAAAAGGCGGCAAAGAAGCGCTTTATTCGAACCGAGCGATTTTCTCTGTTTTAAAAAACGCGTTAAAGTCGACGAAGATCCCGAGCGAAAGTGTGCAAATGGTTGATTCGACGGACCGCGAAGCACTTCAAATCCTTTTAAAGCTTAATCAATATGTGGATTTGATCGTTCCTCGTGGCGGCGAAGGCCTTATCCGTTTTGTCGCCGAGAATTCCAGTATTCCTGTCATCAAACATTATAAAGGTGTGTGCCATACCTACGTCAGCGACAAGGCAGACCTCGCGATGGCCAAGCGGATTTGTTTTAATGCCAAAGTCCAGCGGCCGGGAGTCTGTAATGCCATGGAGACCATGCTGGTCCATGAGAAGGTCGCCAAGAAGTTCTTACCGACGATGATCGAAGAATTTAAGAAAGCCGGCGTGGAGATTCGTGGCTGTGATAAGACGCGAAATATCGTTAAAGATATTAAGAAGGCTACGACGCAAGATTGGTACGAAGAATACCTCGACCTGATCCTAGCTGTCAAGGTGGTTAAGAATACCGATGAAGCGATTGGCCATATCAATACTTTTGGCTCGCAGCATTCGGAAACCATTGTGACCCAAGATAAAAAAGAAGCTGATAAATTTCTTAAAGCGGTTGATTCTGCCTGCCTTTATGTGAATGCGTCTACACGGTTTACCGACGGATACGAGTTTGGCTTTGGCGCGGAGGTTGGCATCAGCACGGATAAAATCCATGTCCGCGGGCCCATGGCACTAGACGGGCTTACGACGTATAAATATGAAATCTATGGCCAGGGGCAGATAAGACAATGAAGCGCATTGGCATCTTAGGCGGGACGTTTAATCCTGTTCATATCGGCCACTTGGCAATCGCAGAGTGGGCGTGCGAACAATTGAAGCTCGATAAAGTGATCTTTGTTCCGTCGCATCTTCCGCCGCATAAGACCAGCCGTGGGGTTCTTGATTCCAAACATCGCTTTGAAATGGTTTTGCAAGCCGTCAAGGATAACCCTTGTTTTGGCGTATCAGATTTTGAAGTCAACAGGGAAGGAAAGTCATATAGTATTGATACCGTCGAACATTTTCGTTCGATTTTCCCCAAGGACACAAAATTTTATTTTATTATCGGGGAAGACGCCTTGACAACCCTTTCGGATTGGAAGGATATTGACCGTTTAACCGAATTGGTGGATTTCGTCGCTGTTAATAGGCCAGGGACTCATCATCTGAAATCAAAAGTCCCCGTGAAATTTATTCCTATGCTTGGGATTGACGTTTCTTCATCCTATGTGCGAAAATGTTTGACGTCGGGAAAAAGCGCTAAATATTTTCTACCGGAGAATGTTATTAAATATATTAAAAAGCATCATTTATATACTTCGCGGCCTTAAATCGCAGGCAGATGGTTTGGCCGTTTAAGTATCATCAATCAAAGGAGAATTGACCATGACAGACCAGAACACGAGTGAAATTAAATTTGGGACCGACGGATGGAGAGCGGTTATCTCAGATACGTTTACCTTTAAAAACGTGGCGATTGTAGCGCAGGCCATTGCCGAATGGTTGAAAAGCGATTTTCCATCGGAACATAAAAAAGTGTCCGTGGCCTATGACACGCGGTTTTTATCGGATAAATATGCTGAGATCGTTGCCTGTGTCCTGGCCAAAAATGGCATTGAAGTCCTCTTATCCGACCGAGCTGTTCCGACGCCGGCGTTAAGTTATGGAGTGGTCAATACCAAATCGACTTGCGGCGTGATGATCACCGCGAGCCATAATCCGGGCGCGTTTAATGGGATTAAAATTAAAAATGGCCAGGGCGGTGGGGCCTCTAAAGACATCACGAATAAAGTGGAATCGTTTTTTTATAAAACATCCGTCGAGACTATCGCGTTAAAAGACGCCCTCGCGCTTAAAACCATTCAGATGTATGATTTTAAGGCGGCGTATTTAAAGTTCATGAAAAGTTATGTGGATTTAAAGAAAATTAAAAAAGCAAAATTTAAAGTTGTTCAGGACGTCATGCATGGCAGCGGCGGGCGTATTTTGGAAGAAATATTAAAGGGAAGCCAGATCCGGTTGTCCTTGATGCGTTCAGAAGTCAATCCTTCGTTTGAAGGCGGCAAGCCGGAACCGATCGTGGAATTTTTAGGCGGCATCTTAAAGAAAGTCAAAGACGAAAAGTATGATATCGGGTTAGTCTTAGATGGGGATGCGGACCGTATCGCAGCTGTTGCGCCCGGCGGAGAATTCATCAGCCCTCAGAAAATTTTAGGGCTTATCATTCTTCATTTGGTCCGCAATCGTGGCCGTAAAGGCGGTATTGTTAAGACTACGTGCGGAACTGTGATGCTGGATAATATCGCGAAGAAGCTTAATCTCAAGCTTTATGAAACACCCGTCGGGTTTAAATATATTTCCGATTTGATGGTGAGCGAACAAATTATCGCCGGCGGAGAAGAGGCCGGTGGTATTGGCGTCCAAGATTATATTCCGGAACGCGATGGGACGTTAGCTGGATTATTACTTTTGGAAATGATGGTGTATCAGAAAAAAAATATCAAAAAACTTTTGGATGAAATGGAAAAAGAATTCGGTCGGTATTATTACGAACGAGCAGATCTTCCTTTAGGCGCTGGGAAATATGACCCTGAAAAAGTCAAAGCGATCCAGACCCTTTTAGGAAAGAAAGTCGTGGAAGTGAAAGATAAGGACGGCGTGAAACTGATTTGTGAAGATGATAGCTGGCTCATGCTTCGTCCGTCGGGAACTGAGCCTTTGGTCCGTGCTTATTCGGAGGCGAAATCGTTAAAGAAGGCTAAAGACCTTCTTAAGATCGGCGAGAATCTGCTTAAGGTATAATTTTATGGTTTATTGGATTGTTTGGTCGCTTCTTAAAATGGTAAGGCCTTTTTGTTTTCCGTTAAAAATTTACGGGAAAGAAAATATTCCGCAAAAGGGCGCATTTATTCTTGCAAGTAATCACCGAAGTTACCTTGACCCGCCTTTGGTGTCGATCTGCCATACATGGCGCATTAGTTTTGTGGCCCGGGATTCCCTTTTTAAAGGTTTTGCCGGGTGGCTTTTCCCGAAGCTCGAGGCTTTCCCTATAAAAAGGCAGTCCGCGGACGTCGGGGCCATTAAAGAGGCGTTAAACCGCCTGGAGCGCGGCCTTCCAGTCCTTCTTTTTCCGGAAGGAACGAGGACGACCGATCCCATTAAACGCAGAATTCAGCCCGGTATTGGCATGATTGCTGTTAAAAGCGGTTTGCCTGTTGTGCCGGTGTTTATTAAAGGATCGGATGACGTTTTACCCGCCGGCGCCAAATCTCTTAAAAGGCGGCCGGTGACTGTTACGTTCGGGGCGCCAATGTTCTTTAAAGAAACAGCTGATTATCCTTCTATTTCCCGCGAAGTTATGGAAAAAATCCTTTCTATGGGATAAACAACACATTCTTTTCTTCGATAAATAATTTTATTTGACAAACAAGAGAATTTTGCGATAATGGTGTCCTTCAGATAAAGGGGTTCGTCTATTTTTTTGTTCCTTTTTATCTAGAAAATCCAAGAAAAGAGAGAGGTATTTAACACATGAGTCAAGACAAAAGAGCGATCATGGAAGAGCTCTACATGAAGACGTTCCATGAGATTAAGGAAGGCGAGATCGTCCGAGGACGAGTTGTCGCTTTCAATGAAAAGGAGGCCGTTGTCGACGTCGGATTTAAATCCGAAGGATTTATTCCGATCGAAGAATTTCGAAATGTCGAAGCTATTAAGATCGGCACAGAGATCGACGTGCTTGTCGAATCGGTGGAAGATGACGAAGGACACCTCATTTTATCCCGGGCGAAAGCCGAGAAGATGAAAGGGTGGATGAAGTTAGGCGATTCCATCAATGAGGGAGATAACGTCGAAGGGACCGTTGTTAAACAAGTCAAAGGCGGGTTCATTGTGGATGTCGACGGTATTGAAGCATTCTTACCGATGTCTTTATCCGCGTTTAAAGGAGTTTCTCCGAATGATCTAGTTACCAACCGTTTTATGTTCCAAATCGCGAAGCTGAATAAAGCCAGACGAAATCTTATTCTTTCTCGTCGAGAAGTGGCGCAAAAAGAACGCGAAGAGGTTCGTAATAAACTTTGGGACGAATTAGCCAAAGGCCAGGTCCGTCCTGGAACCGTTAAAGGCATTACGGATTTTGGTGCCTTTATTGATTTAGGCGGAGTGGATGGGCTTTTGCATATTACCGATATTAGCTGGACGCGCATCAATCATCCTTCTGAGGTCGTTAAGGTTGGAGATAAACTTAACGTTCTTATTTTGGATTTTGACCGCGAGAATGCGAAAGTTTCTTTAGGGTTAAAACAGATATCGTCTAATCCTTGGGAACATATTTATGATAAATATCCGACGGGAACAAAGACAAAAGGAAAAATTGTCAATGTGATGCCGTATGGAGTTTTTGTTGAAATTGAAAAAGGCATTGAAGGGTTGTTGCATTCTTCTGAAGTCACTTGGCAGAAGAAGCTGGTCAATCCTCAGCAGATGTTTAAAGTCGGCGATGAAATTGAAGTCCAGATCATCAACGTCGATAAAGATTCGAAGAGAATCTCTCTGAGCATGAAGCAGCTCGAGACCAATCCTTGGCTGGAAGCCCAAGATAAATACCGCGTGGGCACCAGTGTTAAAGGAAAGGTGAGAGGTTTTACAGAATATGGCGCTTTTGTTGAACTTGATTCCGGCTTGGAAGGGATGATCCATATCTCCGATATGTCCTGGACCAAGAAGGTCAATCATCCGCAGGATATCCTTGAGAAAGGGCAGGACGTTGAAGTGGTTGTTTTAGGCGTCGACCCGGATAATCGTAAAATCAATTTAGGGTTAAAGCAACTCAAAGATAATCCTTGGAGCGAGATCGCCAAGAAATATCCCGTCGACATGGAAGTCGAAGCAGAGGTCGTTTTGAATTCCAATTTCGGCGTATTTGTCAAATTGGAAGATGATGTTGAAGCTTTGGTCTATTCCTCAGAAATTGACAAAGAAAAAGCCGCGGCCCTTAAGCCGGGTGACAAAATCAGAGTCAAAATCATCAAAGTTGATGTGGAACAGATGAAAATCGGGGTTAGCGCAAAGCTTTAACCTTTAATAATATTGAATATAATAGGAGGCACCTTTTCGTCGTGAAGGGGTGCCCCTTATTATCTTATTCCCATGGACATAAAAACTCTTATCCAAAAAATCTCTCGTGGCACCGTTGAAGTTATCAATCCTGAACTCCTCGAAAAAAAATTAACACGCAGCTTAAAAGACCGCAAGCCGCTTTGTATCAAGGCTGGGTTTGACCCGACGGCGCCGGATATCCATTTGGGCCATGTTGTCTTGTTAAGAAAACTTCGACAATTCCAGGATCTCGGGCACGTTGTTTATTTTTTAATTGGGGATTTTACGGCTCAGATCGGAGATCCGACGGGGCGCGATCAAACCCGTCCGAAATTGGACCAAAAGAAAATTCAAGAAAACGCCAAGACCTATAAGAGCCAAGTCTTTAAGATCCTGGATCCTAAGAAAACCAAAGTTGTTTTTAACAGCCATTGGCTTTCGAAGTTATCTGCCCAGGATATTTTAAGTCTGGCTTCGTGCTCGACGGTAGCGCAAACGCTGGCACGGGCTGATTTTAAGAAGCGATGGGAAGAACAGAAAGAAATCACTCTTTTAGAATTCTTCTATCCGCTATTACAAGGTTATGATTCGGTCCATTTAAAAGCAGACGTGGAGTTGGGTGGCTCAGACCAAAAATTTAATTTATTGATGGGCCGGCAATTGCAAGAAGCTTATGGCCAAGAGCCTCAGGTTGTGATGATGACCCCACTTTTAGAAGGCTTGGACGGCGTGCAGAAGATGAGCAAATCACTCAACAATTATATCGGCATTAATGAGCCTCCTAAAGAAATTTTTGGGAAGGTGATGTCCATTAGCGACGAGCTTATGGCGAAGTATTATGAGTATTTAACCGATATAGATCTTCAAAAGATTAAAGGACTTCATCCCAAAGAAGCTAAAATGATGTTGGCAGAGGAGATTGTCGCACAGTTTTACAGCCGAGAAGATGCACAAGCTGAACGGACAAATTTTGAAAAGGTTTTTAGCCAGAAAGAATTGCCAGACGACATCACGGAATATCCATTGATAGCCGGAAAAGAAGAGGCCTTGGTGGACATCTTGGTTGCGGTAGGCACGGCTGGTTCTAGGAATGAAGCCCGACGCTTATTAAAGCAAGGCGCAGTGAGTTTTAATGGCCAGAAAGTGGCGGAAGACACTTGGGTGCCTCAGCCGGGGGTGCTTAAAGTGGGTAAGCGGCGTTTCTTAAAATTTGTCAAAAAATGATTCTAATAAAGACAAGAATAAAAGACTTGACAAATTAATAATATTGGATATACTTTCTATATTTCTCACGGGCATGAGAGCGGATTTTCTGTCTATTTTTTAGGACTGTTTCAGGTCAAAAAAATCTTATTTTCTCGTCGGATAATCAGTATTGCCCCTGTAGCTCAGCCGGTAGAGCACGTCCTTGGTAAGGACGGGGTCACCGGTTCAATTCCGGTCGGGGGCTTTTGGGGTATTAACGAAATATTTTAAAAGGTGGAAAAATCTAATGCGCGAAATTATTCAATTTCAATGTGGTGAATGCAAGCGTGTTAACTACGGTAGCACGAAAGATAAAAAACAAAAGCCGGAACGTATCGAATTAAAAAAGTATTGTCGTTTCTGCCGCAAGCATACGGCTCATAAAGAAATGAAAAAATGATTTGGAGATACGTTTAGGCCTGTAGCTCCAACTGGCAGAGCAGTGGTCTCCAAAACCACGTGTTGCAGGTTCGAATCCTGCCAGGCCTGTAAGGACATGCATTTTATGATAGGCAAAATAAAAAAATTTATTTCAGAAGTTATCGTGGAGCTAAAGAAAGTTTCTTGGACCACGCGCGAAGAGCTTATGGAAGCAACATGGATTGTGTTGGTGAGTTCTATTTGTTTGGGGCTTTTTATCGGGGTAACAGATCTCGCTCTTTCAAAATTAATAGGAATTATTATTAGGTAATCATATGAGTGAAATGAAATGGTACGTTGTTCATACGCAGACGGGGTCAGAAGAAAAGGCTAAATCCGGGCTTGAAGGCCGCATGAAGACCACGGCGCTAAAGGAATATATAGGAGAAGTCGTTGTTCCTACCGAACAGGTTTCAGAAATCCGTAGCGGTAAAAAACGTATTACCTCAAGGAAATTCTTTCCTGGTTATATCCTTATTAAAATGAAGATGAGCAAGGAAAGCTGGTATTTGGTTAAGAGCGCCCCTGGAATCACGGGATTTATTGGGCCTGGAAGAAAACCAACGCCTATTTCCGATGCGGAAGTGGATGCGATCTTAAGGCGAACTGAGGATACAGAAACCAAGCCGACCCCTAAAACCAGTTATGATATCGGGGAATCCATTCGTATCGCTCAAGGGCCTTTTGCGAATTTTAATGGCACCGTCATGGAAGTTTATCCGGACCGCGGAAAATTAAAGGTCAGCGTTTCTATTTTCGGACGGGCCACCTTAGTTGAACTCGAATATTGGCAAGTGGAGAAACTCTAATATGGCAAAAGAAGTCGTCGCACAAATCAAATTGTATGTTCCTGCAGGGCAGGCAAATCCTGCGCCGCCGGTTGGTCCGGCTTTAGGCCAGCACGGTGTCAATATCATGGGTTTTTGCAAATCTTTTAATGAAAAGACCAAGGGCAAGGAAGGACTGATCCTCCCGGCTATCATTACGGTTTACAAAGATAAATCTTTTGATTTTATTATCAAAACCCCGCCGAGCTCCGTTTTAATTAAGAAAGCCGCGAATCTTGCCAAGGCGTCGGGAACTGCCGGAAAAGAAACCATAGGGACGGTCACAAGAAAACAGCTTCAGGAAATTGCAAAAACAAAAATGGAAGATTTAAATACTTCGGATGAAGAACAAGCCTTCAGAACCCTCGAAGGAACCGCAAGAAGCATGGGGATAAAGGTGGTAGATTAATATGAAGACAATCAAATCTAAACGCATGAAAGAAAATTATAAGTTGGTGGATAAAACAAAGAAATATTCTCTTTCAGATGCTGTTGCAATCCTGGAGAAACTTCCTAAAACAAAATTTGATGAATCG
The DNA here is from genome assembly GCA_015233405.1 of Candidatus Omnitrophota bacterium. GTDB lineage: Bacteria > Omnitrophota > Gorgyraeia > Zapsychrales > Zapsychraceae > JADFXT01. Next base: position 87,260 of record JADFXT010000001.1, read on the forward strand.
GTTGAGTTACATTTCTTCCTTGCGATTGATCCTAAAGCTAATGAAGAAAGCGTCAGAGGAACGGTTATCCTTCCTAACGGAATAGGCAAGAAGGTCCGCGTCGCCGTTGTCTGTAAGGGCGAGCAGATCGCTAAAGCTGAAGCCGCTGGTGCGGATTATTATGGAGCAGAAGATCTCATCGATAAAATTGCCAAAGGATTTATGGATTTTGATGTCGTTGTTTCTGCGCCGGACATGATGAGAGAGTTAAGTAAATTGGGAAAGATCTTAGGTCCTCGCGGATTAATGCCTACGCCTAAAGCGGGAACAGTGACCGCGGATATCGAAAAAGCTATTCGAGAAGCCAAGGCGGGAAAAGTTGAGTTTAAATCCGATAAGCAAGCGGGGATTCATATTAATTTCGGAAAAAGATCTTTTTCTAAAGAAAAATTATTAGAAAATGCCCAATATCTTATCGACGCTATTGAGCATGCTAAACCGGCAGCGGTTAAAGGGAACCTTATTAAAACCTTGTCGCTATCAACAACCATGGGGCCAGGATTAAGGATCGCGTTATGAAAACCATAGGACAACTTTTTAGAGAAATTTTAGCAAATGATATTAAAAAAGGCATCAATAAGAATGCCAATGTTTTTGTTTTAAGCTATTCCGAGCTTTCCAGCGCCCAGATTTGTGATTTAAGAAAAACATTAAGAAAGTCCGGGGCGGATATTTATGTTTCCAAGAATTCTATCGCCCGTATTGCTTTAAAAGATCTGAATTATGAAAAGCTCGCCGAGAAAGTTGATCAGCAAACGGCCTTTGTTTGGGGAAATAAAGATTCGGTGGAGATCTCGAAGATCCTTATCAAGTTTGAGAAAGATTTCGAGACCGTTAAGATCAAGGGCGGGGTATTGGAAGGCCGTGTCTTAGAAAATGATGATGTCAAAAGACTCTCTGAATTACCGTCGAGAGAAGTTCTTTTGTCCATGTTGTTAGGAGCTATACAGTCGCCGCTCACACGTTTTGCCGGCGCTTTAAATGCCAAAACAAGAGATTTACTATCAGTCTTGAAACAATTAAGCGAAAAAAAGGGAGGAAAATAAAATGAGTGAAAATACAACAACAGAGATTAAACTCTCGCCGAAACTTGAAGAGGTGGTCAAGACCATCGAGGGCCTGACTGCTCTAGAGCTTTCAGAATTAGTTAAGGGTTTGGAAAGCAAATTCGGCATTCAAGCCGCAGCTCCTATGGCTGCTGGGATGATGATGCCCATGGCCGGAGCCGCAGCTGCTGCAGCCCCTGTCGAAGAAAAAACGGCGTTTGATGTTATTTTAGCAGAAGCTGGCGCTAATAAAATTGCCGTCATCAAAGAAGTTCGCGCTGTGACAAATTTAGGTTTAAAAGAGGCTAAAGATCTTGTTGAGGGTGCACCAAAAACCGTCAAGGAAAGCGTTCCTAAAGAAGAAGCTGAAGAGCTTAAGAAAAAGTTGGAAGCTGCTGGTGCTAAGGTTCAACTTAAGTAATTGTTTTAAAACCAAACCCGTTTAAAAACAAGAACTTTAACCTACAGAGAACTTATGAATCAATTAAAGATCCGAGATTTCAGCAAGTTACAACATGAATTTGAACTCCCGCATTTGCTAGATATCCAAGTGAAGGCCTATGCCGATTTTCTGCAGGCTGAGGCTTCTCCTGAGAAACGAAAAGACCAGGGATTGGAAGAAGTTTTTCGGGAAGTTTTTCCTTTAGAGAGTTATGACGGGCAGATTCGTCTTGAATACATGAATTATGCCTTAGGCAAGGAAAAATATTCCGACTCTGAATGCAAGCGTCGAGGAATGACGTTTGCAGCTCCCTTAAAGGTCCGTCTTCGCTTAATCACTCCTGTTGACATCAAAGAGCAAGAAGTTTATTTCGGCGATTTTCCTCTCATGACCGATACCGGAACGTTTATTATCAACGGGGATGAGCGTGTCGTTGTTTCTCAGATGCAGCGTCCGCCGGGGGTTTCGTTTGAAGAAGAACTTCATCCGACTGGAAAAAGTATTTATCATGGCCGCGTTATTCCTTCCCGCGGGGCCTGGTTTGAAATCAAATATGATTTGAATAATATTCTTCTTGTTTATGTGGATCGCCGCAGAAATTTCCCCGCCACACAGATTTTAAGGATCATGGGGCTTTCAACGGATGAAGATATTCAGAAGATGCTCGGCGATGATTTTGCAAAAATCAAGCCGACGCTCGAGAAGGACCACACCAATAATAAAGAAGAAGCGTTATTGGATTTTTATCGTAAGATGCGCCCCACCGAGCCTGCGACGATTGAAGTTGCGGATGCCTTATTTTTTAGGCTCTTTTTTGAAGCTAAACGTTATGATTTAAGTAAAGTCGGCCGGCATATTATTAATAGAAAATTGGGGATGGATGTTCCTTTAGAGACCAGAGTGCTCGATATCGCCACGGTTGTGCAGGTCATCCGTTATCTTTTAGGCCTTCGCGAAGGAAAAGGAACCACGGATGATATCGACCATTTAGGAAATAGACGTATCAAGACCGTCGGAGAATTGGTCCAGAACCAAGTCCGTATCGGCCTTTCTCGTCTAGAGCGTTCCATTAAAGAACGCTTGGTCGTTATGAATAATTTTGAGAATTTAACTGCGCATCATTTGATTAATTCCCGCCTTTTTTCCAATCAGATTCAGGATTTCTTTGCCCGAAGCCAATTATCTCAGTTTATGGATCAGGTCAATCCGTTGTCGGAGATGACGCATAAAAGACGTTTAAGCGCTCTTGGTCCTGGCGGGTTATCACGTGAACGCGCCGGATTTGAAGTCCGCGACGTTCACCCGACTCACTATGGTCGCGTTTGTCCTATTGAGACGCCCGAAGGCCCGAACATCGGTTTGATCGCCTCTTTAACGACTTGCGCCCGCGTCAATGATCTCGGGTTTATTGAAACGCCTTATTTTAAAGTTGCGGATGGTCGTGTCACAAAGAAAATAGAATTCTTGACGGCAGACAAAGATCAAGACCAGCATGTGGCCCAGGCCAATGTGGCTGTGGACAAGGATGGGAATTTCTTGACCAAAGAAGCTGCCTGCCGGTTTAGAACAGATTTTCCAAAGACCAATCCGAAAGAAGTTAACTATATGGATGTGTCGCCGCTACAGGTCGTTTCCGTGGCTGCTTCCTTGATCCCGTTTCTAGAGCACGACGACGCTAACCGTGCTTTGATGGGATCGAACATGCAACGCCAAGCCGTTCCTTTGATGAATCCGGAAGTCCCTTATGTCGGAACAGGGATGGAACAAAAAGTCGCTAAAGATTCCGGCGTTGTCGTGCTTGCCAAAGAAGCTGGAACAGTCGTCAAGGCGGATGCGCAGGAAATCATGATCGGAGAAACGACGTATCCGTTAAAGATTTATCAGAGGACCAATGCTAATACATGTATCCATCAAAGGCCGCTTGTCCGCGTCGGAGATAAAGTTCAAAAAGGGCAGGTTATCGCCGACGGTGTTGGAACTCGAAATGGCCATTTGGCGTTAGGCCGTAATGTGCTGGTGGCTTTTATGCCGTGGAGAGGATATAACTTCGAAGACGCTATTCTGATCAATGAAAAACTTGTGAAGGAAGATGCGTTTACGTCTATTCATATCGAGAAATTTGAAGTCGAATGCCGGGAAACCCGTCTGGGAAATGAAGAAATCACCCGCGATATTCCCAACGTCGGTGAAGAGGCATTGATTAATTTGGATGAAAACGGGATTGTCCGCGTCGGAGCTGAAGTTAAGGCCGGAGACATTCTCGTCGGAAAAGTCACGCCTAAAAGCGAAAAAGAACTTTCTCCGGAAGAGAGGCTTTTACGCGCCATCTTCGGCGAAAAAGCTGCGGATATTCGGGACACCTCTATGACGCTTCCTCCGGGGATTGAGGGCGTTATCATCAATACGGAAATTTTCCAACGTAACGAGCGTGGCCGAAAGACCAAGACAGATAAAAAGAAAGAGTCTGAGTCTATTGAAAAAATCAAAGCTTATTATGAGCAAGAAATGCAATTTATCGAGGAAGAACGTACTAAAAAGCTCAGTAAGCTTTTAGGTGTTGATAGCAAGAAGCTTAGCCGTATTAAGCTGAATGATTTAGAAGAAGATTCTGAAGAACGGGAAGCGTTCCGTTTTTATGAAGATAAAATCGCAGAGCTTGCTTCTGACCAAGAGCGCGAAATTGAACGCGTTAAAAGAGGCGACGAGCTTCCGGCGGGAGTCTTAAAGCGCGTTGTTGTGTATGTGGCCACAAAACGCAAAGTTTCTGAAGGTGATAAAATGGCCGGACGACATGGAAACAAGGGTGTTATTTCCCGTATCATGCCTTCCGAAGACATGCCGTTTTTAGCCGATGGAACTGCCGTCGATATCGTTTTAAATCCATTAGGCGTTCCTTCTCGTATGAACGTTGGTCAGCTTTTGGAAACCCATTTAGGATGGGCAGCCAAGGCCTTAGGATTCCACGCTGTGACTCCGGTTTTTAACGGGACGAGCGAGGAAGAAATCTGGAATCTTTTAAAGGAAGCTAATCTTCCGGAAACAGGGAAGACCACGGTTTATGATGGATATACCGGGATGCCTTTTGATCAAAAGGTGACCGTTGGTGTGATCTATATGCTGAAATTGAACCACCTTGTCGACGAGAAAATACATGCCCGTTCTATTGGGCCGTATTCTCTGGTTACCCAACAGCCTTTAGGTGGTAAAGCTCATTTCGGCGGGCAGCGATTCGGAGAAATGGAAGTTTGGGCTCTGGAAGCCTACGGAGCTGCTTATACTTTACAGGAAATTTTAACGGTTAAAAGCGATGACGTTCAAGGTCGAAGCCGTATGTATGAGGCGATTGTCAAGGGTCAGCAAAAACTTGAGACCGGAACGCCGGAATCGTTTAACGTTTTAGTCAAAGAACTTCAAGGGTTGTGTTTGGATATTCAAATGTTACGAGCTACAGATGCTCAACAGGAAGAAAAGAAGATTAAAGAGATCTTCAAATCCAAAAAGTGAAGGATTGAAAATAGACTATGATTAAGAAAAAAGACGATATTCAAAATCAAGACAGGATTACGATTAAGATTGCATCCCCGGAAGTAATTCGGGCTTGGTCGTCGGGCGCTGTGCGAAAAGCAGAAACGCTGAATTATCGTACTTTAAAGCCAGAAAAGGACGGCTTGTTTTGTGAAAAGATTTTTGGCCCTGTCCGTGACTGGGAATGTAATTGCGGAAAATATAAAGGTATTAAATTTAAAGGCATTACCTGCGATCGTTGCGGGGTTACGGTCACTCGGTCTTCTGTCCGACGAGAACGCATGGGACATATTGAACTAGCTTGTCCGGTAACGCATATTTGGTTCTACAAGGCAGTCCCTAGCCGCCTGGCGGCCTTACTGGAAATTGGTTTGCGTGATTTGGAAAAATTAATTTATTACGAAGAATATATTGTTATCGACCCGGGCACAACAACTTTAAAGAAGAAGCAATTCCTTTCCGAAGAAGAATATCAGGATGCGGTGGTTAAGCATGGCGCGGAATTCAAAGCCAAGATCGGCGCTGAAGCCATTCGGGATCTTCTCAAAGAGTTGAATATGGAAGCCCTTTGCAAGAAGTTAAGAAAAGACCTGGAGAAAGCCAATCCTGCCGGGACCAATGCAAAAAAGATTTCAAAGTCGTTAAAGATCTCCGAAGATTTCAGGGATTCCGGAAACCTCGCCGAGTGGATGGTTTTAGATGTCCTTCCGGTCATTCCTCCGGATTTGCGTCCGCTCGTTCCTCTCGAAGGTGGACGATTCGCCACATCAGATTTAAACGATCTTTACCGTCGAGTTATCAATCGAAATAACCGTTTAAAAAAGTTGATTGATTTAAATGCGCCGGAAATTATTTGCCGTAATGAAAAACGTATGCTTCAGGAAGCGGTTGATGCCCTTTTGGATAACGGCCGTCATGGACGTCCGGTGTTGGGTTCGGGAAACCGTCCTTTAAAATCGTTGTCCGATATGCTTAAAGGGAAACAAGGCCGTTTCCGTATGAACCTTTTGGGTAAGCGCGTGGATTATTCCGGACGTTCCGTTATTGTCGTCGGACCAGAATTAAAACTTTATCAATGCGGGCTTCCGAAAAAAATGGCTTTGGAACTTTTTGAGCCGTTCATTATCCGTAAGCTTCGTGAAAAAGGCTATGTTCATACGATCAAAGGCGCCAAGCGAATGGTGGAAAAAGCGAAGGCAGAAGTTTGGGATATCCTCGACGAGGTCATCAAGGACCATCCCGTCATGCTTAACCGCGCTCCGACGTTGCATAGGCTGAGTATTCAGGCATTTTTCCCTGTTTTGATCGAAGGCAAAGCCATCAAGTTGCATCCGCTCGTTTGCGCGGCGTTTAACGCTGATTTCGACGGTGACCAGATGGCTGTCCATGTACCACTATCCTTGGAAGCGCAAATGGAATGCCGTTTGGAATTGCTTTCCATTAACAATTTATTTTCGCCTGCCGACGGGCGACCGGTTGTGTCTCCGTCCCAGGACGTGGTTCTTGGCCTTTATTATTTAACAAAAGAAGATGGCCAAGTTTCTCCCGACGATGAGAAAAGAGTGTATTCTTCTCCGGAAGAAATCATAATTGCTTATAACGACGGGTTAATCGGTTTACACAGCCGCGTTAAATTAAGAATATATCAGCATGTCTGGGGTGAAGAAAATCCCTCTTTGGTCATCGCAGACGAAGAAGCCTCAAAGAATGCTGAAGAAAAGATTGACGAGACTCCGGGCCAAACCCTCAAAGCGGTTATTATAGAAACGACTGTTGGGCGGATCTTTTTAAACGAAGTTTTGCCTAAAGGGTTCGGGTTCGTTAATGAACTTTTGGATAAAAAGAAAATTGGTGCGGTTATTTCCGATTGTTATAAGCGATTCGGGCAGACCAAGACCGTCCAGCTTTTGGATGATATGAAGGATTTAGGTTTTAAACAGGCAACGTTGGCCGGAATTTCTATCGGCATCTGCGACTTGGTTATTCCCGACGAGAAGAAGGATATTTTAAAGCAATCCAATCAGGAAATCCATAAAGTCGAGGATCAATATTTGAAAGGTATTATTACTCAGCGAGAACGCTATAATAAGGTGATTGACGTTTGGACTCATACGACGGAAGCCTTGTCTGATTTGGTCTTTAAAGGCATGGATCCGTTTAATCCGGTTTTCATCATGGCAGATTCCGGAGCTCGTGGGTCGCGCTTACAGATCCGTCAGCTTTCCGGTATGCGCGGTCTTATGGCCAAACCGTCAGGCGAAATCATTGAGAATCCTATTACCGCGAATTTCCGTGAAGGGTTGACTGTTTTGGAATATTTTATTTCGACTCACGGTGCGCGAAAAGGTTTAGCGGATACGGCTTTAAAAACTGCCGACGCAGGTTATTTAACGCGCCGCTTGGTCGACGTCGCCCAAGAGGTTGTCGTCTCCGAGCCGGATTGCGGGACCGTCAATGGAATTACTGTTTCTGCTATCGTCGAAGGTGATGAGCTTGTTGTTAGCCTTAAAGAACGTATCATGGGCCGCGTGGCATTAGACAGCATCGTGGATATTGTCACAGACCAAAAAGTTGTCGAGGCTGGCGAAGTGATCACCGAGGAGAAAGCGGAATTCATCGAACACTTAGGGATTGAAAAAGTTCGTATTCGAAGCGTTTTAACATGTGATTCTGAACGTGGGGTCTGCGTCAAATGTTATGGGCGTAATCTTGCGACCCGTCGATTGGTTGAGATCGGCGAGGCGGTTGGTATCGTGGCCGCTCAAAGTATCGGAGAGCCCGGTACACAGTTGACCATGCGTACGTTCCACATCGGTGGTACAGCTTCTCGTGCGGTTGAGCAATCATTTTACAAAGCCAAGAATGAAGGTATTATCAAATACCATCAATTAAGAGTTGTTGCAAAAGGCAGTGAGTTTATTGTTTTAAACCGCAACGGTTCGATCAGTATCAACAATGAATTCGGACGAGAATTCGAACGCTATCCGCTTCCGCAGGGTGCTTCAATTAAAGTTCCCGATGGCGCGACAGTTGCTAAAGATAAAATTTTTGTAACGTGGGATCCGTATACGGTTCCAATCATTACAGAAGTCAAAGGTGTTGTCAATTCGGAAGACTTGATTCCCGATGTCACCGTGCAGGAAGAACGAAATCCGATCACCGGTGTTATCGAACGTGTTGTTGTCGAACACAAACAAGAATATCATCCGCAAATCATTATCACGGACGAGAAAAAAGAAATCGTCGGGATTTATTCGATTCCTATCGGCGCCCATATTCTTGTCGATGATAAACAAGATATTAACGGTGGAGATTTAATTGCAAAAATTCCTCGCGGCGTCGGTAAGACGCGCGATATCACCGGAGGTCTTCCTCGCGTCGCCGAGCTTTTTGAAGCGCGCAAACCAAAAGATCCAGCAGTCATCAGTGAGATCGACGGTGTTGTAGAATTTGGTGAGGACCGACGAGGCCGACGCACCATTATTGTGAAAAGCTCGACGGGAATGTCGACGGAATATACGATCCCTCATGGAAAACATCCCAATGTGTATAAGGGCGATCGTGTCTTCGCCGGACAGCAATTAACCGACGGGCCCGTCGTACCGCATGATATTTTAAGAGTTTGCGGTGATAAAGTTTTGCAAGAATATTTACTCAATGAGGTTCAAGAAGTTTATCGTTTGCAAGGTGTGCGAATAAATGATAAACATATAGAACTTATTATATCTCAAATGTTAAAGAAGGTTAAGATCGAAAATTCCGGTGATACTCATTTTCTCGTCGGAGAACAAATCAATCGTGCGACCTTCAAAAAAGTTAATGAAGAAATATTAAAGAAAAAAGGAAAGCCTGCGCAAGCTACGCCGTTGTTATTGGGTATCACAAAAGTCTCTTTGACGACGGAGAGTTTCATTTCTTCTGCGAGTTTCCAGGAAACAACAAGAGTCTTGACAGAGTCCGCCGCTTCTGGTAAAGTGGACTCTCTTTGCGGGCTTAAAGAGAACGTTATTGTGGGACATTTGATTCCCGCAGGAACAGGTTTAAAACAATATAACCAAGTAGAAATGGTAAAATATGCCGACGATACAGCAGCTCATCAGAACGAGCCGAGTACAGAAAAAGAAGAAAAGTAAATCGCCTGCGTTAACGCGATGTCCTTTTAAAAGAGGCGTTTGCTTGCAGGTGAAAACAATGACACCGAAAAAACCGAATTCGGCGTTGCGGAAAATCGCAAGAGTTCGTTTGTCGAACAAATATGAGGTAACGTCTTACATTCCTGGTGAAGGCCATAATTTGCAGGAGCACTCGATTGTTTTAGTTCGAGGGGGACGCGTAAAAGATTTACCAGGTGTGCGTTATCATATTGTCCGAGGGACGCTGGACACATCAGGCGTGACTAAACGAAGACGATCCCGTTCTAAATACGGTGCTAAAAGAGAAGAATCAAAATAATTTGAAAGTGGTTTAATTTATGAGAAGACGACACGGAGAAAGAAAAGAGATATTGCCAGACCCAAAATACAACAGTCGGGTCTTGGCAAAATTTATCAATAACCTTATCGTTGAAGGAAAAAAGACGATTGCGGAAAATATTGTTTATGATGCCTTGGATATCCTGGCAGAAAAAACCCAGGAAAATGGATTGAAGGCTTTTAACAAAGCGCTTGAAAATGTACGTCCTCGTATTGAAGTTAAAGCGCGGCGCGTTGGCGGTGCCACTTATCAGGTCCCGATTGAGGTTCCTGTGAACCGTGGAAATGCCCTTGCGATGCGATGGATTCGTGATTTTGCCCGTAATAAAAAAGGGCGACCTATGAACACAAAAATTGCTGATGAACTTCTCGCTGCTTATAAAGGAGAAGGCGCAGCTGTTAAAAAACGTGATGATACTCATAAAATGGCGGAATCGAATAAAGCATTCTCCCATTTGAAATGGTAAAAATTTATGTCAGACATAGCTCTTAAAGATTTTAGAAATATTGGAATTATCGCGCATATTGATGCCGGTAAGACGACCACGACCGAGCGTATTCTCTATTATACGGGTGTTATCCATAAAATGGGGACCGTTGATGAGGGTAATGCGACCATGGACTGGATGGAACAGGAGCAGGAGCGCGGGATTACGATTACGTCCGCGGCAACGACTTGTGTTTGGAAAGGTAAAAGAATTAATATTATCGATACTCCTGGTCACGTAGATTTTACTGTTGAAGTTGAGCGATCTTTGAAGGTTTTGGACGGGGCGGTAGTGGTTTTGTGTTCTACCAGCGGTGTTCAGCCTCAAACAGAAACAGTTTGGCGTCAAGCCGATCGTTATGGTGTTCCGAGAATTTGTTTCATCAATAAAATTGACCGGCTTGGTGCGAGTTTTGATCGTGTCATGGGTGAAATTGATGAACGCCTTGGAGCTAATGCCGCAGCGATTAATTTCCCGGATGCAGCGGAAGATCAATTTAAAGGGATCATTGATGTCATTAATGAGAAATATATAACTTATAAAGATGCTGATGGGATGGAAATGGATATCCAGGAAGTCCCGGAGCAGTTCAAAGAAAGACTTCAGAAATATCGACATACGTTAATCGAACGGCTTTCGGACGCGGATGATGTGATTATGGAAAAATTCCTGGAAGAAAAAGAAATCACCGTGGACGAACTTAAAAAAGCTATTCGTCGAGCTGTGATTAAGAATGCCTTCTTGCCTGTCTTGACAGGAACAGCTTTAAAGAATAAAGGTGTTCAGTTGGTTTTGGATGCCGTCTGTGATTATCTTCCTTCCCCGGTAGATCTTCCTCCGACAAAAGGAAGAGATGCTTCTACAGGAGAAGAATTGCTTCGTGAACCTAAGCCAGAGGCGCCGTTTAGCGCATTGGTTTTTAAAGTTGCTACAGACCCATACGTCGGAAAATTATTTTATACCCGCATCTATTCGGGGACCCTTCATTCTGGAGACCAAGTTTACAATTCATCTGATAAAATTAAAGAGCGTGTTTCGAAAATCGTCTTGATGCATGCCAATAAACAGGAAATCATTTCCAAAACATCCGCCGGTGAGATTGTTGCTCTGGTGGGTTTAAAGGAATCGAAAACCGGACATACCCTTTGTGATAGCGAGAATAAAATAATTTTGGAAAGCATGAAGGTCCCTGAACCGGTTGTGTCCATGTCCATTGAACCGAAAACAAAAGCGGACCAAGATAAGATGGGTATGACACTTCGAAAATTTTTGGATGAAGATCCATCTTTACGAGTCCAATATGACCATGAAACTGGCCAGACGATTATTTCAGGAATGGGTGAGCTTCACTTGGAAATCATTATTGACCGTATGAAAAGAGAATTTGGCCTTGAGACAAAAGTCGGACGTCCAGAGGTTGCTTATAAAGAAACAATTACTCAAAAAGTTAAGAATGTCGTCGGAAAACATATTACACAAACCGGTGGTAAAGGTCAATATGGTCACGTGGTAATTGACGTCGAGCCGAATGAAGAAAAAGGCAAAGGGATTATTTTTATCGACAAGATCAAAGGTGGCGCGATTCCTAGAGAATTTATTAAGCCGATTGAAAAAGGTATTCGGGAAGGCGCATTAAGCGGTTGTTTAGCTGGCTATCCTGTGGTAGACTTTACCGTTACGCTTGTCGATGGTTCTTATCACGACGTGGATTCCAACGAATTGGCGTTTCATTTGGCCGCGAGACAGGCGCTTCGGGATGCCTTGCAAAAAGGGAAATCGGTTTTCTTAGAGCCTATTATGGATATTGAAGTTGTTGCCCCGGAAGATTTCATGAGCAGCGTTTTAGGTGATTTAAATCAGCGTCGTGGACAGATTGTTAATTTAGGAAGCCGTGGAAATTTAAAGACTGCTCGCTGCGATGTTCCTTTGGCGGAAATGTTCAATTATGCTAATGCCCTACGTTCTTTGACGCAGGGACGGGCATCCTTCTCGATGGAGCCGTCTTATTATGCGCAAGTTCCCAAAAATATTGCAGACAAAATTATTAACGCGCGAGAACCAATCGCGACGCAACGAAGATAAAAATAGCGAATAAAGAAGATAGTTAAAAAGGAGGCATATTATGGCTAAAGAAAAATTCATCAGAAATAAACCACACATGAACATAGGGACCATTGGTCACGTCGATCATGGAAAAACAACCCTAAGTTCAGCTATCACGATGGTTCTTCACAAGAAAGGTTTAGCCCAGATTCGTAGTTACGATTCCATTGATAATGCTCCTGAAGAAAAAGAACGCGGTGTTACGATCAATATCGCGCATCTTGAATATGAAACTGAAAAACGCCATTATGCCCATATTGATTGTCCTGGACACGCCGACTATATTAAGAACATGATCACCGGCGCTGCTCAGATGGACGGAGCTATTCTCGTCGTCGCGGCCACCGATGGTGCTATGCCTCAAACAAAAGAACACGTTCTTTTAGCTCGTCAGGTCAACGTTCCTTCATTGGTCGTTTTTATGAACAAATGCGATCAAGTCGAAGACAAGGAACTTTTAGACCTCGTCGAAATGGAATTAAGAGAGCTTCTAACAAAATATGAATACAAAGGCGACACGGTTCCGATCATCCGTGGAAGCGCTTTGGATGCCTTGAATAATCCGGAAGATCCGATTAAAACAAAACCGATTCTTGATTTGATGCAAGCCGTTGATGATTTCTTTCCTCAACCTGTCCGTGAGTTGGACAAACCGTTTTTGATGGCGGTCGAAGACGTTTTCTCTATCTCTGGTCGTGGAACTGTTGCGACAGGCCGTATTGAAAAAGGAAAAGTCCATGTTGGGGATAACGTCGACGTGGTTGGTATCAAAAAAGATATCGCCAAGACAGTCGTCACCGGTGTTGAAATGTTCCGTAAGGAAATGGATGAAGGTCAAGCTGGGGATAACGTTGGTCTTCTTTTGCGCGGTGTTGAAAAAGATGATATACTTCGTGGACAAGTTTTAGCCGCTCCGGGAAGTATTACGCCTCACGCGAAATTTAAGGCCAAAGCGTATATCTTAACCAAAGAAGAAGGTGGACGTCATACCCCGTTCTTTAAAGGATATCGCCCGCAGTTTTATTTCAGAACCACCGACGTTACTGGAACGGCTATTTTGCCGGATGGTGTTGAAATGTGTATGCCCGGTGATAACGTGGAATTGACCATTGAACTTATTGAACCGGTCGCTATGCAAAAGGAATTACGTTTCGCTATCCGTGAAGGTGGACGTACCGTCGGCGCCGGAGTTATTCACGAAATTCTTGAATAAGGATTAATTAAAAGAGCTCTTATGCAAAAAATAAGAATAAAATTAAAAGCGTTTGACCATAGACTGATTGACCAATCTGCTCAAGAGATTGTAGACACGGCCATTCGGACCGGTGCCAAGGTTTGCGGACCCGTGCCATTGCCGACGAAGAAAGAGTTATACACTGTCTTACGTTCTCCAGTGATTGATAAGAAATCGCGTGAGCAATTTGGTTTAGCTACCCATAAAAGGTTAATCGATCTCGTTGAACCTACTGCAAAAACTGTTGAGGCCCTCAGGAAGCTGAATTTACCTGCCGGTGTCGACGTAGAAATCAAACAATAATATGATCCAGGGACTTATTGGTAAAAAAATAGGTATGACTCAGATTTTCGACAAAGACGGGAACATTATTCCTGTCACGGTCGTCAAAGTCGGGCCATGCACGGTATTGGAACTTAAAGAAAACCCGAGAAAAGTCAAAATTGGTTTTGGCGAAATCAAAGAGTCGAAAGTCAAAAAGCCTCTTTTAGGGTTTTTTAAGAAAATCGCTTTATCTCCGATGAAAGTTATTCGAGAATTTCATTCAGCGGATAATAAAGATTACCAGGTCGGACAGGAACTCAAATCCGATTTCTTTAAGCCTGGCGATTATGTGGATTTAATCGGTACGACCATCGGAAAAGGATTTCAGGGCGGTATGAAGCGCTGGAATTGGGTTGGTGGTCCGGGATCTCATGGGTCTATGCATCATAGACGTATCGGTTCTGCGGGCGCCAGTTCTGACCCTTCCAAAGTTCTTAAGGGACAGAATATGCCCGGCCATATGGGCGCTAGAAGCATGAAAATCCAGGGCTTACGTGTTATGGAAGTTGATAATGAGAATAATGTCGTTTTTGTGAAAGGCGCTATTCCCGGCCATCGTAATGCCATCGTTTCTATTTTAAGATCCAAGAAGAAGGCTTTCAAATCTCTGGATGAAAAGCAGGCAGTTGTCAAACATAAAGTTAACCCGATGAAACAAAGCAAGGCCGCAGCAAAAGGTAAGGCCAAGGCTTAAATATAAAAAGGAACAGACGTTGAAATTCCCAGTATTAGATAAAAACGGAAAAGAAAAAAGAAGTATTGAGCTTCCCGACGAAATTTTCAAGTCCAGAATCAACACATACGTTCTCCATCAAGCGGTTGTCATGTATCAGGCTTCCTTGAGGCAGGGCAATGCTTCAACGAAAGAACGAAGTGCTGTTTCCGGCGGTGGGAAAAAACCTTTTCGCCAAAAAGGTACCGGACGCGCCCGTGCGGGTTCGAGTCGATCTCCTTTGTGGCATGGTGGTGGTAAGATTTTTGGACCGCATCCTAGAGATTTGGGATTTCCTCTTCCTCAAAAAATGAGACAAGCTGCTTTGCGGGAAAGCTTAAATGCCAAGGTTCAGGATAAGAATCTTATTTGCATCGAAGACCTCAAAGAGGCCATCAAAAAGACAAAAGAATTTGCACAAATTTTGAAACAATTGAAATTAAACGGAAAAATCTTGGCTGTCTTAGACGGAAGTGACAGCGCCATATTCAAGGCATCTCGCAATATCCGTGCCTTTGATCTAACGCGCGCTCAAGATCTTAATGCCTATGATGTGATGAAGTCGAAAAAACTTCTTGTTTCCGAAACAGCCTTAAAGGCTTTATTAGAAAGAATTCAAAAATGATTACGTGTTACGACGTTATTAAAACGCTCATTCGTACAGAAAAAGGCACCGCATTAGAAGCTGGTCGAAAATATCTTTTTCAAGTTGCGTCTAAAGCGAATAAATCCGAGATCAAAAAAGCTGTTGAAGAAATTTATAAAGTCAAAGTGCAAGATGTTAATGTCGTTATAGTTCCTGGGAAGTTAAAACGCGTTCGTCAAGAACTGGGAAAGACTTCAGATTGGAAAAAAGCGATTGTCACTCTTCAAGAGGGACAGAAAATTGAGGTTACTTAAACGTGGGATTAAGAAAATTTAAACCAACAACGCCGTCTTTAAGGCATACCATTATTTCTGATTTTTCAGAATTAACAAAATTCAAACCGGAAAAGTCTCTTTTAAGACCTTTGAAGAAATCGGGCGGACGAAATATGTATGGCCGTGTGACCGTACGGTTTCGTGGCGGTGGGCATAAACGGATGTACCGTTTAGTGGATTTCCAACGTAATCGTTTCGACCAAGAAGCGGAAGTTTTAGCCATTGAATATGATCCGAACCGTACTTGCCGCATTGCGCTTATTCAATATCCGGATAAAACAAAATCTTATATTTTAGCTCCATTAGAATTAAAAGTCGGCGAAAAGATTATTAGTGCGGTTGATGTTGATGCCGAAATCAAAGTGGGGAATTGCCTCCCGTTAAGAAAGATTCCGTTAGGAACTGCTATTCATAATATTGAATTAAAGCCTGGTCGCGGTGGACAAATTGCGCGATCTGCTGGAACTTCAGCCCAATTGATTTCTAAAGAAGGCGATTATGCATCTTTACGCATGCCGTCTAGCGAAGTGAGAAAAATCCCGATCGATTGCCGTGCAACAATTGGACAAATTGGGAATGTGGAGCACGAAAGTATTTCTTTAGGAAAAGCTGGACGTAAGCGTTGGTCAGGACATCGTGGAAAAGTTCGTGGTGTTGTTATGAATCCACATGACCATCCTCATGGTGGTGGTGAAGGAAAGTCTCCTCAGGGAAATCCGCATCCTGTAACGCCTTGGGGCAAAGCGACAAAGGGATTGAAGACGAGAACCAGAAGAAAATATTCCAGTCAATTTATTATCCGAAGAAGAGGATCAAAGTAATATGACACGTTCGATTAAAAAAGGTCCGTATGTGGAAGAAACGCTGATGAAGCAGTTTAAGCGTATGGTGAGTTCAGGGCAGCGACAACCCGTCAAGACCTGGTCTCGACGTTCCACGATTATCCCGGATTTTGTTGGTTATACGATTGCCGTCCATGATGGACGAAAACATATGCCGATTTTTATTACAGAAAACATGGTTGGTTATAAATTAGGCGAATTTGCCCTGACCAGGACATTTAAGAAACACGGCGGGGTCAAAGCTAAGAAAGCCGTTGAAAAAACCTAAGGTTGTACTTTAAGGATTAGAATTATGATAGCTCAAGCTAAAGCAAAATTTGTTCGCCTTTCTCCGATGAAAACAAGACAGGTCATTGATTTGATTCGAGGGAAAGATGTTCCGTCAGCTTTAATAACTTTGGCGCATGTCAATAAAGGCCCGACAAAGTTGATTAGCAAAGTTCTCAATGCCGGCGTCAGCAACGCGAAACAAAAAGGTTTATCGGAAGATCAACTGTACATTTCCAAGATCGTTGCAGATCAAGGTCCGTCGTGGAAAAGATATCGTTCTGCTCCGTTTGGCCGCGCGACAACCATTTTAAAGAAAACAACACATTTAACTATAGAATTAGATTTGATTACGAAATAACAAGGAGGGATCAGTGGGTCAAAAAGTTAGTCCAATAGCAAATCGTATCCCTTATATCGAAAACTGGCGAAGCCGCTGGTTTGCTGATAAGCGCGAACTTGTGCAAAATGTGATTGAAGATAAAAAAATCCGAGATTTTATCAGCAAGAAATTTATCCAGGCGGCTATTTCTAAAATTGTTATCGAGAGGCTCGCTGATAAAATCAAGGTGATTATTTTTACAGCTCGCCCAGGGGTGATTATCGGACGACGAGGCGCAGATATTGACCGTTTAAAGGAAGAGCTCAGCAAGATTTCTTCCAAAGAGATTACGATTGACCCCAGAGAAATCAAGAATCCTTCCGTGGAAGCTCAGTTGATCGCCCAAAATATTGCATTTCAATTAGAGAAGCGTATCGCATTTCGACGCGCGATGAAGAGATCTATTGACAACGCTATGACCTCCGGCGCTAAGGGAATCAAGATTAAATGTTCTGGACGGTTAAATGGGGCAGAAATGGCGCGTTCGGAAAGTTATAAGGTCGGGAAACTTCCTTTGCACACATTTCGTTCGAGAATTGATTATGGATTCGCAGAAGCCTTGACAACCTATGGAATCTTAGGAATTAAGGTTTGGATTTATAAGGGTGATGTTATCAAGGAAATCAAAAGACAGCAGAAAACGGCGGCCGCTCCTGCAGCCCCAGAAAACGTTTAAAAGATTTTTAAGAAAGAGAGTTTTGTTGTATGTCTTTAATGCCAAAAAAAGTTAAATTTCGAAAAGCGCAAAAAGGGAAAATTCGTGGGATTTCTACCCGAGGAGCGCATATCCGTTACGGTGAGTATGCATTAAAAGCCTTAGAGAACGGGATTGTTAAATCGAATCATATTGAAGCTTGCCGAGTAACGGTTGCCCGTAAACTTAAAGGCGCTGGAACTCTTTGGATCAATATTTTTCCTAACAAGCCTGTGACGAAGAAACCTGCTGAAACTCGTATGGGTAAAGGAAAAGGCGATTTGGATCATTGGGTCGCTAATGTCAAGCGTGGAAAAGTCATTATGGAGTTAAGCGGCGTTCCGGAAGATTTTGCCAAAGTCGTTTTTCGTCTTTTGTCTTTTAAGTTACCAATCAAAACAAAATTTATTACTCGAGCCGGACATTAACAATTAATTAGGTAGTAGGCTTTTATGAAAACAAAAATCAAACAACTCAGAGAACTTACTAAAGAAGAATTGATTCAAAAAGAGCAAGGATTTAAGAAAGAGCTTTTTGAATTAAATTATCAGCGTAAATTGGGTGCTGTTGAAAAACCCGCACGATTTCGCGCGGTTAAAAGAAGCATTGCGAAAATCCTGACCATTATAAGAGAAAGAGAATTAAAGAATGAGTGAAGCGGTCAATAGATTAAATCGAAGAAAAAATCTTCAAGGCATTGTTGTCAGCGATAAGATGAACAAGACCCGTGTGGTTCAGGTAAAGTGGGATCAGAAGCATTCCCAATATCTTAAAGGTGTTCGTCGAGCTTCAAAATATAAAGCGCATGACGAAAAGAACGAGTCCAAAATGGGGGATGTTGTTCGTATTATGGAAACACGGCCCATTTCTAAAGATAAACGCTGGGTCATCATGGGGATTCTCCAGAAGGCTTAAAGGGGACTTTTATGGTTTATTTAAAAACATTATTAGATGTCGCAGATAATACAGGAGCCCGTAAGGCTTCGATGATAGGTGTTCTAAACGTTAAAGGCAGAAATTTCGCTTATGTGGGCGATATGATAAAAGTCAACATTAAAGAATCTGCTCCCGAAGCTGCGATCAAAAAAGGTGATAAAGCGAAAGCCATAATCATCAGGACAACCGCTCCGATTCGCCGTTCAGATGGGACGTATGTACGATTTGATACAAATGCGGTGGTGATTGTTGATGATGCAGGCAATCCGAAAGGCACACGTATTTTTGGGCCTGTAGCCAGAGAATTACGAAATTTAGATTATATGAAAATAGTTTCATTAGCTCCTGAGGTGGTCTAAGTATGTTAGGCATAAAGAAGAACGATCAAGTGATGATTATTACCGGGAAAGATAAAGGAAAAACCGGAAAAGTTTTAGAAATTTTCCCCAATGAACAAAAGGCTGTTGTTGAGAACCTTAATCTCGTCAAGAAAGCCAAACGAAAAACTCAAAAAGATCAGCAAGGCGGGTTTGCTGAGGTAGAGGCCCCGATTCATTTGTCTAATATCATGTTGATGGATAAAAAGACCAATCGGCCGACGCGATTCTCAACGGAAATATTAAAAGACGGAACTAAAGTGCGCATCAGCAAAAAAAGTGGCGAGGTTATCTAAGATGATTCCACGTTTACAGAAAAAATATCAAGAGCAGTGCCTTCCTAAGATGAAAGAAAAGTTTCATATCACTAATGATATGGCCGTTCCTCGTCTTGAAAAGATTGCTATCAATATGGGAGTTGGGAAATCCATTGCGGATATTAAAATCCTCGATGCTGCTGTCAAAGATTTGGAATCCATCACTGGCCAAAAGGTGGTTATGACGAGAGCCAAAAAAGCCATTTCAAATTTTAAATTACGCATTGGTCTTCCGATTGGTTGCCGGGTGACACTACGTCGTGCGAGAATGTATGAATTTTTAGATCGGTTGATTTCTATCGCCCTTCCACGTATTCGTGACTTTAACGGGATTTCAAGACATTCTTTTGATAAACAAGGAAATTATACTTTAGGGATTACTGACCAAACAATTTTTCCTGAAATTGATACGGGAAAATTACAAAATATTCAGGGAATGGACATAACTATTGTTTTTAACCAAGGGAACCCTGAACAGACTTTTGAATTATTGAGTTTGTTAGGAATGCCGTTTACAAAGAAATAAAAAATTATGGCAAAAAAATCAAAAATTAATAAATCAAAACTTAAAGCTAAGTTCTCAACAAGACAGCATACTCGTTGTCAGCTCTGCGGAAGACCAAGAGGGTATTTACGCCGGTTCGGTATTTGCCGTATTTGTTTTCGAGAGTTGGCCTGGCGCGGGGAAATCCCTGGAGTTAAGAAAGCCAGCTGGTAACTTAATAGACTGATTTGAAAGAGGTTTAATCTTATGTCATTGAATGATCCTATTAGTAATTTTCTTACAATAGTCCGTAATGGGACGAGAGGGAACAAAGAAACGGTTGATGTCCCTGCATCCAAACTTGTCGGTAAAGTTTTGGATATTTTTAAGGCTGATGGCTATATTGAAGATTTCCGTTTAATGAAGGATACGGCTCAAGGAATCTTTAAGGTTTATCTCAAATATGAAGGAAAAAAGCCTGCCATTACTGGAATCAAAAGAATTTCAAAATCAGGGTTAAGAATTTACGCCAACAATCATGAAATCCCCTATGTTTTAAACGGCCTTGGGACTGCGGTGTTGTCTACGTCCAAAGGAATTCTTTCTGACCGTGAAGCACGGAAAGCAAAGATCGGCGGGGAAGTCATCTGTTACATCTGGTAGGATAAAAAAATATGTCAAGAATAGGAAAAATCCCAGTTAAGTTGCCTAAAGAAGTGAAAGCTTCTATTAATAAAGATACTGTCCTTTTGGAAGGCTCTAAAGGAAAGATCGCCATCAATCTTCCGTCGAGCATTAAAGTCGAACAGAAGGATGATCAATTAGTTGTTTTGCGCGATGGAGACACCAAACAAAATCGTGCGGATCATGGGACCATTCGCGCCCGGTTGGAGAATATGATCTTAGGCGTGAGCAAAGGTCATAAAAAAGATTTGGAAATTCAGGGACTCGGTTTACGCGTTCAGGCCCAAGGAAATAAACTGACGTTTAATTTAGGGTTTAGCCATCCGGTTGAATTTGAAGTCCCGAAAGACCTTAAAGTCACAACGCCGACCCAGACGGCCATTATGCTGGAAGGGGTCGATAACATTTTAGTTGGACAAATTGCAGCAAAAATCCGAGATCTTAAGCCTGTGGAACCTTATAAGGGAAAAGGCATTCGATATGTTGGAGAATTTGTCCGAAGAAAACAAGGGAAATCCGTAACCAAGTAGGTTAAGACATGTCATCATTAAATCGAAAAGAACAAAGCAGGATTTATCGGCACGATAGAATTCGTAAGAAATCTTTAGGGACTTCTGAACGCCCGCGATTGTGTGTTCATCGAAGCCTGAAGAACTTAACAGCTCAAGTTATTGATGATCAAACTGGTAAGATTATTATCGGAATGTCAACATTGAGCAAAAATATTCGTGGGAATATTAAAAATGGTGGGAATCAGGACGGGGCATCACAATTTGGCGAAGCCTTTGCTAAAGAAGCTCAGAAAAAAGGGATAAAGAAAGTTTGTTTTGATCGCGGTGGGTATCTTTTCCATGGAAGGGTCAAAGCATTTGCCGAAGGTGCTCGTAAGGGAGGCTTGGAATTCTAAGACTATGGATGAAAATAAAGAAAAACCAAAAAAAGTAAATTCTCCAGAAAAACCGGTTGTTCAGGAAAAGGATGATGTCGTTTTACAGGAAGGCGTTCCTGCTGAGGCGGCAGATCTTCTTAAAGTTCCGGCAGATGCCGAGTTCGTTTCTCCTCGAAAGAAAGCTAAAAAAGGAAAAGACGATCTTGAGCTCCCTGAGGGAATTGTCACAGGGCGGAAAGATGATTCTTCGGGTCTTTTTGAGAAAGTCATTTCCATTAACCGTATCACAAAGGTTAGAAAAGGCGGGAAAAAACTTTCTTTTAGCGCGTTAGTTGTTGTTGGAGACGCGAAAGGCCATGTGGGTTATAGTCTTGAGAAAGCGGCGGAAGTTTCTGTGGCCATTAAAAAATCCATGGCTGTTGCGAAGAAAAATATGATTAAGATTTCAACTCGCGGAACAACGATTCCCCACGAGATCATTGGTGTTTGTGGAAGTTCCAGGGTTCTTCTTAAGCCTGCGGCTGACGGTACCGGCGTTATTGCGTCCGGCGCTGTCCGTGCTGTTTGCGACGGAGTTGGTATTCGTAATATTTTAACAAAATGTCATCGGTCGAATAATCCGATCAATGTTATTAAAGCGACGATTGACGGGTTAAGCCGTTTAAAATCGGTTAAACAAGAAAATAAGGAAGTTGGGATTCAATAATGCAGCTACATGAATTAAAACCACCAAGAGGTTCTACGACACGAAAAGTCATTGTTGGCCGAGGAAAAGGGTCTGGCCATGGAAAGACCAGCGGTCGCGGACGCGACGGGCAAGGATCTCGTGGAGGTCCTGGAATTCTGGGCGCCTTAGAGGGCGGCCAAATGCCTTTAATCCGACGACTTGCGAAAGTAGGATTCCGTAGCAAGCGCCCTATTTTAAATCAGATTGTTAGCTTGGCAAGTTTGAATCGTTTGGATAAAGGGACAGTGATTAATGCCGAGATCTTGAAAAAAGAGGGATTTATCGAAAGCATTAATAAACCGTTTAAGATCTTAGGCGATGGGGACATTGAAAAAGCCTTGATTTTTCAAACAGATTGTCTTTCAGCGTCAGCCAAAGAAAAAATTCTGAAGGCTGGTGGAAAGATTGACGTTAAAGAAGCGAAAGTAGCAGTGAAGAAACCTGCTCAAAAACAAAAATAAATTTTCATGCTCTCATCATTCGTAAATTGTTTTAAGATCCCTGAATTAAAGAAAAAGATTTTATTTACTTTAGGGATCATTATTGTTTATCGCATCGGGTGTTTTATACCGACGCCTGGCGTAAATGGCGCAGCTTTGGCCGAATTATTCCGGCAGAAGTTTGATTCAGCGGCATCAGGAAGCATGTTCGGGATCATGAATATGTTTTCCGGTAGGGCTTTGGAGAAATTGACGATTTTTGCTTTAGGCATCATGCCGTATATCTCTAGCTCTATCATTATGCAGCTTTTAACCGCTGTCATTCCATCTTTGGAAAAATTATCCAAGGAAGGACAGGCTGGGTATCGCAAGATTAATCAATATACGCGCTACGGCACTCTTTTCTTAGCGCTGGTTCAATCATTTTTTATTGCTCTTTGGCTTGAAAGTCCACACGCGTTTCAAGGAATTCAGATCGTCAACAACCCCGGATGGGGATTTCGTTTGGTGACGGTCTGTACATTATCCGCCGGAACGCTTGTTCTGATGTGGTTAGGGGAACAGATTCAGGAAAAAGGTATCGGTAACGGAATATCCCTTATCATTACCGCCGGGATCCTTTCTTCTGCTCCGTCGGCGGCAAGAATGCTTATGATGCTTTTATCTCCTCAGGCTGGTGGAGGGGTAAGTCAGATCCAACCGCTGACATTGATCATTATGGTTTTCTTCCTGGTGGCGGTTATTATTTCCATTACCTTAATTACTCAGGCGCAGAGAAAGATTCCAGTTCAATACGCCAGAAGGATTGTCGGAAGACGGGTTTACGGCGGACAAAATACGTACATTCCTTTAAAGGTTGATACAGCGGGGATTATCGCGATCATCTTTGCGCAATCCATCATTCTTTTTCCGGCGACGATTGCAAGTTTTATCCCGAATCAAGCTATTCAGGGAATGGCAATGTGGATTCAACGCGGGCATGTTTCGTATTATATGATTTATGGTTTGTTGATCGTGTTCTTTTGTTATTTTTATACAGCTATTGTTTTTAATCCTGTGGATGTGGCGGAAAACATGAAGAAGCACGGCGGATTCATCCCCGGGGTCAGGCCAGGAACACAGACAGCGGATTATTTGGATTTTGTTATGACGCGCGTCACTTTGGCTGGAGCTTTATTTGTTTGCTGTATTGCGGTTATGCCTGATTGGATTATGGCCTCTTTTAAAGTTCCTTATTTGGTTGCGTCATTCTTTGGTGGTACGGGTGTTCTGATTACCGTCGGCGTTATGTTGGATACGATGAAGCAGATTGAATCGCATCTTTTGACAAGACATTATGAAGGTTTTATGAAAACCGGTCAATTAAGAGGACGTCGATGAAAATCGTTTTATTAGGACCACCTGGAGCTGGAAAAGGAACATTAGCTGAATCTCTTAGAGACACATTAGGTCTTTTACATATTTCCACGGGAGATATCTTAAGGGAAGAAATGAAAAATGGAACTCCCTTAGGCAAGGAAGCAAAAAAATTTGTGGAAAGTGGCGGGTTGGTTCCGGATGAATTGGTTACACGTTTGATTAAGAACCGTCTTGAGAATGATCCAAAGGCCAAAAAAGGATTTTTAATGGACGGGTTTCCCCGTACACAAAAACAGGCCGAAGATTTAGATAAGATTTTAAAAGATTTGAATCAGCCGGTGGATTGCACGTTATGTTTAGAAGCCTCCGTCAAGACGGTGGTGCAGCGATTAACCGGACGCCGCGTCTGTAAGCAATGTGGCGCTCTTTATCATATGACGAACAAACCGCCTAAAAAAGAAGGCGTTTGCGATAATTGTGGCGGTCCATTATATCAGCGCGCGGATGATAATGAAGAGACGATTCAAAATCGGATGAAGGTTTATACCGAAAGCACAAAACCGATCATTGAATATTATAAAGCCCAAGGGAAATTAAGATCCATTGATGCGGACACAGATTCCCAGACGGTGAGAACCGCAGCTCTGAAAATTATTAATGGCTAGGCCATTTAAAATTGGGATAAAATCCAAGCAAGAAATTGCTATTCTTCGTGACGCGGGGAAAATTTTATCAGCAATTGTAGAAAGTCTTAAGCGCTCTTTAAAAAGTGGGATGACAACCCGAGAAATTGATGCCCTGGCTGATAGCTTGATAAGAAAATATAACGTGGTGTCAGCGTTTAAAGGGTATCGCGGATATCCTGGAAATGTTTGTGTTTCCGTTAATGAAGAAGTCGTTCACGGAATTCCCGGGGCGAAAGTCATCAAAGACGGTGATATTGTCAGCATTGATGCGGGGATTATTTATCGGGAATATTATTCCGATATGGCGGTAACCGTCGGGATAGGCACCATCGACCCTGTTCTTCAGAAATTGATTGAGACAACGCAAAGTTCTTTGTCTTTAGGGATAGAACAGGCGAGGGCCGGAAATCATTTGTTCGATATTTCGCATGCGGTGCAGAACAAGGTTGAGTCAAACGGGTTTTCGGTCGTTCGGGAATTTGTCGGGCATGGTATCGGAAGACATTTGCATGAAGATCCGGAAATTCCAAATTTTGGCGAACCGCATGAAGGTCCGATTTTAGAAGAAGGAATGGTTTTTGCGATAGAACCGATGGTCAACGTAGGCGATTGGCGTACAAAGATTTTAAATGACGGATGGACCGTTGTTACGGCCGACAGAAAACCGTCAGCACATTTTGAACATACAGTTGTTGTTTTAAAAAAAGGCGCAGAAATCCTAACACAATACTATGGCTAAAGAAGACCTGATCGAAGTTGAAGGAGTGATAAAAGAATCTTTGCCGAACGCAAAATTTCGCGTTCAGCTGGATAATGGCCATATTGTTTTAGCTCATATATCCGGGAAGATTCGGATGAATTTCATCCGTATTCTCCCTGGGGACAAAGTCAAAGTTGAACTCTCTCCATATGATTTATCTAAGGGGAGAATAACATTCAGGGTGCAATGATATGAAAGTTAAATCGTCCGTCAAAAGAATTTGCAGCAATTGTAAGGTCGTACGCCGGGAAGGTGTTGTCCGGGTGATTTGCTCCAATCCCAAACATAAACAAAGACAAGGATAAGGATTATGCCGAGGATATTAGGTGTTGACATTCCAAGAGAAAAAAGAATTGAGGCCGCGTTGCCTTATATTTATGGACTAGGTCCTCATCGGGCGAAATTGGTCTTAAAACAGGCGAATATTGATCTTAACCGCCGGGCCAAAGAACTTACCGATGATGAAATCGCAAGAATCACCGTGATCATCCAAAATAATTATATTACGGAAGGCGATCTTCGACGGGAAATCAGTCAGAATGTCCGAAGACTTGTGGATATCGGGTCCTATCGCGGGCTTCGTCATCGCCGAGGACTTCCTGTTCGCGGGCAAAGAACACGGACCAACGCGCGCACACGCAAAGGTCGTAAACCGATTGTGGCCGCTAAAATAAAAGAAGAGAAAAAATAAAAAGGATTTGAAATCTTATGGCAAATAATCCAACAACACCAGCAGCAGCACCTGTTGTCGATAAAAAGAAGGAAAAAGCAAAGAAGAAGATTTTAAAGGGCATCACAGCCGGGACTGTCCATATCAACGCGTCTTTTAATAATACGGCGATTACGATTTGTGATAAACAAGGCAATGTCATTGTTTGGTCTACGCCTGGGGTCGTTGGTTTTAGTGGCTCAAAAAAATCAACTCCTTTCGCGGCCCAGGTCGCTGCAGCAGATGCTGCCAAAAAAGCTAAAGACCTTGGGTTAAAGAGCGTGGATGTGTTCGTGAAAGGCCCTGGATCAGGACGAGAATCTGCGATCCGCGCATTACAATCGAACGGATTAATTATTACAACAATCAAAGATGTGACCCCTATGCCGCATAACGGATGTCGGGCAAAAAAGAAACGTCGCGTTTAATTTTTAGGAGAGGACTTTCATGGGAAAATATATTGGTTCAAGATGTCGGATGTGTCGCAGGGAAGGCGCAAAGCTTTTCTTAAAAGGGACACGATGTTCTACCCATAGATGTGCGATGGAACGTAGAGCCTATGCGCCCGGATTTCATGGAAAAACGCAACGGGTTAAATTGTCCAACTATGGTCTTCAGCTTCGCGAAAAACAAAAGGTCAAAAGGATTTACGGCCTTTATGAAAAACAATTCCGGAATTATTTTGCTAAAGCTGTTCGCAACAAAGGTGTTACCGGCGAGATCTTGCTGCAGTTCTTGGAAAGAAGATTAGATAGCGTGCTTCTCAATTTAGGATTTTGTTCATCCCGCAGACAGGCGCGTCAGGTTGTTGGCCATGGCGTTGTCCATGTTAATGGCCGGAAAGTTAATATTGCATCCTTTTTAGTCAAGAAAGATGATGAACTAGCTCTGAAATTCAAGAAAAAAGGACAGGAAGCCATTAAGAATAATATGGAACTTACTAAAGACCGGGCTATTCCCGCTTGGCTTTCATTAGATAAGAATCAATACAAAGCAAAAGTCATTAGGCTGCCGGAGCGAGGAGATATTACCTTCCCTGTTAACGAGCAGTTAATTGTTGAGCTTTATTCACGATAAGAGAAATTGAGGAGGAAAATATGGGTGTGAAATGGCGAGATTTTCAAATGCCAAAAAGGCTAGAATGTGATGAAAGTTCCTATACCGATACCTACGGAAAATTTGTCGCAGAGCCGTTTGAGAGAGGGTATGGCGTCACTTTAGGAAATTCTTTAAGACGTATTTTACTTTCCTCTATTGAAGGAAGTGCCATCACCTCCATTAAAGTGGAAGGGGCTCGACATGAGTTTTCAACGATTCCAGGGGTTGTGGAATCGGTTGCGGATATCATCTTGAATATCAAGAAGATTGTTTTACGTTTGCATTCCAAGGTCCCTAAGCCTATTTATATTCAGGCAAATGAAAAAGGGGAAATCAAGGCTGGCGATATTATTTGCGATGAGACCGTGGAGATCCTTAACCCGGAATTGCATATCGCGACCTTGTCCCGTGATGCAAAATTAAATATTGAATTAGAAGTTTCTCGCGGACGCGGTTATGTCCCGGCAGAATTAAATAAAAAAGATGCCGTCGATGTCATTGCGGTCGATTCTATTTTTACGCCGATCATTAAGGTGAATTTCCATGTGGAAAATACCCGCGTCGGACAAAGAACCGATTATGACCGTTTGCTTTTGGAAATTTGGACCAATGGCGGCATTAATCCTAAAGAAGCTCTTCTTTATGCGTCCAATATTTTGCAAAGACATTTGGATGTCTTCGTAAGCTATGGACAACTTCCTGAAGAAGAAGAGGAAGAAGAAGAAATTTCTGCAGAGGAGAAGGCTTTATACGAGAAATTACGTTTACCGATTTCAGAACTCGAGCTTTCTGTCCGAAGCGCCAACTGTTTAAAAGATGCGAATATCAAGACCATCGCCGAACTTGTTAAAAAGACAGAGTCGGAACTTTTAAGTTTCCGAAATTTTGGTAAAAAATCCTTAAGTGAGATCAACGATCTTTTAAAGATCATGGGTCTTCATTTAGGAATGAAGATTGATCAAAAGAAATTAAGAAAAAAGGAATAACATGCGACACAAAATGGCAGGAAATAGACTTAATTGGAAGTGGAGTCACCGCAAAGCAACGGTCAGGGATATGGCTAAAGCAACGTTGATTCAAGAACGAATTTGTACAACGAAAGCTAGAGCCAAAGAAACCCGAAAACTCGTCGAGAAATTAATTACTCTTGGCAAAAAAGGTACCTTAGCCGATAAAAGATTTGCTTTTGCCATTTTGTGTGATCATCAGCTTGTCAGTAAATTATTTAATGTGATTGCCCCTCGATTTACTAAACGGGCCGGCGGCTATACGCGGATTATCCCTTTACCGACACCTCGAAAAGGGGATAGTGCCGTTATGGTTTTTCTTGAGTTAACAGAAAAAGAAGTGGTTGTTGTCAGTAAGCCAAAAACCAAATCTGCTGCTAAAACCGAAAGCGCGAAAACAGCTGCTCCTAAAACAACAGGCGTTCAGAAATCAGAATCTAAAGAGGAAGCTCCTGGCGAAAAGAAAGAACATAAAGAAAAAGCGACCCATGAGCACGAACCAGAATCTAAGAAGCATATTCCTCAAGGGAAAATAAAGAACCAGAAATTCGACGGGTTTACAAAAATGTTTAGGAGAAAAGCTCCAGGCGAATAAAGGAGGCTTTCCCCTTGGCTCTCAAAGTCAATAGACGCATAAAAGACGTAGAAGGTTCTTCCACCCTGGCCATCACAGCAAGAGCTAATGAATTAAAAGCCCAAGGATGTGATGTCGTTAATTTTGGCGCCGGAGAGCCTGATTTTGATACGCCAGTTCCCATCAAGAAGGCTGCCATAAAAGCCATCGAAGATGGTTTTACGAAATACACGCCCACCATCGGAACTATCAAACTTCGGGAAGCCATCTCGAAGAAATTCAAAAAAGATAACAATCTCGATTATACGGTCAAGCAGATCGCTGTTTCCTGCGGGGCCAAACATACGATTTTTAATGTCGTCCAGGTTTTAGCGGATGAAGGGGAAGAGGTCTTGATCCCTTCACCATACTGGGTCAGTTATCCGGAAATGGTGAAGATCGCAGGTGCCACATCCAAATTTCTTCCGACAACAGCTAAGACAAATTTTAAGATAACGGCCAAGCAACTTTCCGAAAGCGTTACATCCAAAACAAAGATCCTTATTCTTAATTCTCCGTCGAATCCGACCGGAATGTTATATGATAAAGATGAATTGAAAGCCATTGCAGACATCTGCGTTAAGAACCATATTTATGTGATCAGCGACGAGATCTATGAGAAATTGATTTATGAAACAGATTCTTATGTCTCCTTCGCGTCATTGGGCAAAGAGGTCTATGATTTAACGATCACCGTTAATGGTATGTCCAAAGCTTATGCCATGACGGGATGGCGCA
Organism: Candidatus Omnitrophota bacterium; assembly: GCA_015233405.1. Lineage (GTDB taxonomy): Bacteria > Omnitrophota > Gorgyraeia > Zapsychrales > Zapsychraceae > JADFXT01. The sequence goes on from JADFXT010000001.1 coordinate 116,575, forward strand.
TCGGTTATTGCGGGGCATCCGAAGAGATCATTGGTTATGTCAATCGCTTTCAAGATCATTCCACATCTAATCCGACGTCGATCAGCCAAGTCGCGGCCATGGCCGCGTTAAATGAGCCCGAGGATGCCATTATCGCGATGCGTAGTGAATTTAAGAAACGCCGGGACATCATGATGGCGGCTTTGGATAAGATCGACGGTGTGACCTATACGAAACCGGACGGCGCTTTTTATTTGTTCGCTGACTTTTCCAAATTCGGTGAGTCATTCGATTTGGCGAAAAGGATCCTCAATGATGTGAATGTCGCGGTCATTCCAGGAGAAGGCTTTGGCGCTCCGGGTTTTATGCGTTTTAGTTTTGCGACTTCCGCGGAGAGGGTTCAAGAAGGCATGAAAAGAATTGCGGAATGGCTTAAGAAAAACAGTAAATAATCAACGGGGGAAACAACTATGGTTACTATCAAAGATCTTCTAAACCTGTGCGTTGAACATGCCGCTTCTGATCTTCATTTAACCCAAAATACCCCGCCTGTTTTGCGTATCGACGGAAAACTTGTGATCTTCGAACAATATGGCCTTTTGCAAAAAGAGCAATTAAAGAAAAGTATTTATAGCTTTTTGAATGAAAGACAAATAGAGAAATTTGAAGCGGATAGAGAGCTGGATTTTTCTCTAGCACTGGAAGGCATGCCGCGGTTTCGTGTCAATGTCCATATCCAGCGCAGCAGCGTCGAGGCGGCGTTTCGATTGATCCCGACGCATATCCCGGCCCCGAATGAATTAGGATTGCCCCCGACGGTATTAGATTTTGCGCGTAAACCAAGCGGACTTATCCTGATCACTGGTCCGACCGGAACCGGTAAAACGACAACCCTAGCGTCTTTGATCGATTTGATTAACGGGGAACGAGCCTGTATGATCATGTGCATCGAAGATCCGATTGAATATATTCATTCCAATAAAAAATCTATTATCAAACAACGCGAAGTTTATAGCGACACGAAATCGTTTGCCGAGGCGTTAAAACGATGTTTACGTCAGGACCCGGATGTCATTGTCGTCGGCGAGATGAGAGATTTGGAAACGATTTCAACGGCATTGACCGCTGCGGAAACCGGCCACTTGGTTTTAGCCACGCTCCATACGCCCGATGCCGCTCAGACCGTTGAACGTATTATCGATGTTTTTCCGCCTTATCAGCAACAGCAGGTGCGTTTGCAATTATCCGCTTGTCTTCAGGGAATCGTTTCCCAGATATTGCTTCCCCGCGCTTCCGGAAAAGGCCGCGTGATGGCTTCTGAAGTTTTAGTCGCGACTCCTGCCATCAGAAATTTGATACGGGAGAAAGCTGTCGAGCAAATTCCGACGACCATTCAAACCGGCGGCCAGTTTGGTATGCATACGATGGACATGTCTTTAAAGAATCTTTATCAGAAAAAAATCATCACGTATGAAGAAGCCATCGCCCAAGCCAAGAATATCCAAGAGTTCAAACAATTATTAGAACATAGCCAGAAGTTCTAAGAAAAAAACAGACTCCTTCCATGACCAATAAAATCATTGAGACAGCCCAAGAAAAGTTTGCATTGTTAATTGAAGAACAATTGCGCCGTATAGAAAAAATGAAGCAAGATACGGGATGGGTTGACTATGCCGCTCTTTCTCCTATTATTATTGGAGTATGTTTTGGCGATGGCATCGGCGAATTTATTTCCAAGCAGGCTGAGCGCGTTTTACGCCATACGCTTCAAGAAGAGGTCAAAAAAGGAAAGATCCAGTTTAAAGATATTGCGGGCTTGACCATTGAAAATCGCGTTAAACATAATAAGGCTATTCCCGACGACGTTTTGGAAGAACTTAAAAGTTGCCATGTTATCTTAAAAGGCCCGACCACAACGCCTCAGGTGGGAGACCCTTGGCCGAATATTGAAAGCGCCAATGTGTCGATGCGACGCTATTTGGATCTTTTCGCCAATGTTCGACCTGTGAAAATCCCTCAAGATAATATTGATTGGTGTTTTTTCCGAGAGAATACAGAAGGCGCTTATATCTTAGGCTCCAAAGGATTTGATGTCACCGAAGACTTAAGTATTGATTTTAAAGTGATTACCGAACAAGGCAGCGAGCGCATTATCCGTATGGCCTTTGAATATGCGAAAAAGAATCACAAACGCCGCGTGACCGTCGTGACCAAATCGAATGTGATTAAAACAACTGATGGACGATTTTCGCGCGTGGCCAAACGGATCGCTAAGGAATATCCTGGCATTACTTGTGATGAATGGTATGTGGATATTATGTCGGCGAAACTTATTGATCCTGCCCGGCGTCATGAATTTGAGGTGATCGTGCTTCCGAATCTTTATGGAGACATCTTAACTGATGAAGCGGCTCAACTTCAGGGCGGCGTGGGCACGGCCGGCAGCGCCAATATTGGAAAAAAGTGGGCAATGTTTGAGGCTATCCATGGAAGCGCTCCGCGCATGGTCAAGGAAGGCCGCGCACAATTTGCCGATCCGTCTTCGATGATCCGTGCTAGTGCGATGTTGCTCAGGCATATTGGCTTTCCCAAAGAAGCTCTTAAAGTGGATATGGCCTTAGAGATGTGTGGTCAATTTGAGAAGAAGAAAGTCATTACAGGGCGGGAAAACGGAGCAACCGGAATAGAATATACAGAATATTTATTATCTTGGCTTGACCGTCCAGATCTTGCAGAAAAATGGGAGAATGAAGTAGAGAAGTTAAAAAGGCAATAGACCTTTTTGCTTATTTTAATATAATAGCCTCGTTCCTTTTTTTTGGTTCGAGGCTTTTTAATCCCAAATTTTGCATTACAATCAATAGCGCGACGATTAGGCGCGCATAAAAAGATGCAATGCAAAATTTGCCTTCGGTTGCGGTTTACCGCAAGGATTAACCCCGCACGTCTCGGCTTCGCCGAGACATTGCGGCCCTTTGGGCGTATTTTGCTTTGGCCTGCCAGGCGGCAGGATAAGCAAAATCCGGGTTAATTTATCTTAAATCCCTGCCAAAACAATATAAGAAATCCGATCATGGAAAATAAGAATAAAATTCAGTGCATTGACCTTGGCCTTATTGAATACCGGAAGGCTTATGAGCTTCAAAAATGTTATGTTCAAGACGCGATTACCCGAGGGCAGAATTTTTTGCTGATCTGCGAGCATCCGGCGGTCTTGACCTTGGGGCGTTTAACAAATCCCAAACATATTTTAGTATCACAAAAGCTTTTAGAAGAAAAAGGGATCCCCATGATTGCCATAGACCGTGGCGGTGATGTCACCCTTCATGCCCCGGGACAGTTGGTGATTTATCCGATCCTCTGCCTTCAATATTTCGGGAAAGATTTGAAAAAATATTTGTGGCAATTAGAACAAGTTGCCATTGATTTATTAGGTGATTTTGATATAGTGGCTAATAGACTCGAGGGGAAAACCGGGGTTTGGGCCCAAGAAAAAAAGATTGCTTCCATTGGGATCGGCGTGCGCAAGTGGGTGACATTCCACGGGATAGGGATTAATATCAATACGGATTTAGATTTGTTTTCTTTGATTAAGCCCTGCGGACTGGATGTTTCCATGACGTCTTTATCCAGGATCAAGAATAAATCCATAAAAATGCAAGATGTAAAAATAAAACTGCTCGATGTTTTTCAAGCTGTTTTTAATGTTTCCCAAGGAATTTGAAGATGAAGAACATTGTTTTACCGGATTTAGGTGAAGGAATAGAAAAAGGCACGGTGTCCTTATCGTATGTCAAGGAAGGGGATATTGTCAAAGAAGGGGATGATATCGTCGAGCTTGTGACAGATAAGGCGGCATTTAATGTCCCGACGGAATATGCGGGGCGCATCCAAAGTCTTAAAGTTAAACAGGGACAGGAAGTCAAGATCGGTGACGTCCTGGCCGTTTTAGAATAGTTTTATTTATGATGATGACAGATAAGCAAAAGAAAAAACGTGTTTTGTTAATGTATATCACCCGTGTTTCTGGCCATCGTCAGGCTACGGTCGCGATTCAAAAATCTCTGAAGGAATTGCAACCCAATCTCGAAGCCCCCACCATAAACGGATTTGGCCATACCTACCCTATCGTCGAGAATATTGTCAATAGAGCCTACATGAGCGTGATCAAGCGTACTCCGAAAATCTGGGATTATTTGTACGATAATCCTAAAGTGATCAAACAGACCCAGTTGATCAAGAGCTATGTCTATAAGAGCAGCGAGAAGAAAATAGGCCAGTTATTGGCGCGGTATAAACCGGATGCGGTGGTGTGTACGCAGGCTTTTCCCTGCGGGATGGTCGCCCATTATAAAAGAACGCATCACTTGAATATTAAGCTCATTGGCGTTTTGACTGATTTTGCTCCTCATGGATTTTGGATCAATGAAGGCGTGGATTATTATATTGTCCCATCCCAGGATTCCAAAGAACGTTTTATGACCAAAGGTGTTCCGGAAAATTCTATAAAGGTTTATGGGATTCCTATTCAACCAAAATTTGCGCTTCGACCCGATAAAAAGATAATCGCGCAGAATTTGGGATTAGATCCCCATGTCCCGACGATTCTGATCATGGGCGGAGGGCAAGGATTAGGACCCATTAAATTGATTTTGAAATCTCTTATTAAAATAGATTTTAATTTTCAGACGATTATCTTGGCCGGGACCAACAAGAAAATCGTTAAGGGACTGAAAAAGATAGCAGATAAAACGGATAAAAAGATCCTGATCTTTGAATTCGCCCGCAATGTCGATGAGCTCATGGAATTGGCGTCCTTGATTATTACCAAAACCGGAGGAATGACGACGGCAGAATGTTTGACCAAAGGGCTTCCGATGGTGATCGTCAACCCTATTCCGGGCCAGGAAATGCGCAACGCGGATTTTCTCGTCAATAAAGGGATCGCAATTCGTGTGAATGATTTAAATGACGTCGAGGAAGAGATAGAATTTTTGTTAAAATCCCCGGAAAGGCTTTTGGCCATGCGCCAGGCCGCTTATGAAAATGCCAAGCCTCATGCGGCCTTAGATATCGCAAAATTGATATTAAATGATCTAGAAAATTCTCCCCATGTTTAAATATTTCCTTTATAAGATAGGACAATTTTTAGCCAGCCGATTTCCTTTAAAGGTGTCTTATCGAATAGGTGTTTTCCTCTCTGACATGCAGTATGTTTTTTCTTTCCGGGATCGTCGGTCCGTAAAAAATAATCTGAAAAAGATCGCACATCTTAACGGCAAGATCGATGAATCCACGCGGCAGGTCTTTCGTAATTTTGGGATTTATTTGACGGAATTTTTGCGGATGGATAAATTGGTGACGGACGATTTTATTCGTGATAGAGTAAAATTGCAGAATGTCGAAGCGGTCCATGAAGCGTTGAAGCACGGAAAAGGCGGGATTATTTTATCCGCTCACATCGGCAACTGGGAAATGGGCGGAGCGGTCATCGCCCGGCTAGGATTTCCTTTTATGGCGGTGGCTTTGCCGCACAAAGACCGGCCCGTCAATGATCTTTTTAATTATCAGAGGGAAGTGCACGGCGTTATCGTTGTTCCGGCGAACATCGCGGTCAGACGATGCATTGAACAATTAAGGTCGAATAAGTTGGTGGCGTTAGTCGGCGATAGGGATTTTGGCCAGCATGGAGAAGTGTTAGATTTCTTAGGCGGCAAGGCGGTCATTCCTAAAGGTCCGGCGATCTTCTCTGCGAAAACAGGTGCGCCGGCGATCCCGTCTTTCTTTATCCGAAATCCGGACAACACGTTTACGTTCCATTTTTCTGATCCCATATATCCGCCTTCGAATATGATGAACCAGGAAGATATTTTAAATCTCATGAAGAAACATGTTGCCGCAATCGAAGATATCATTCATCGATATCCGACGCAGTGGCTCATGTTTCGGGAGTTTGACGTCAAATGAACATTTGTATTTTGATCCCGGTCCATAATGAAGCGAGAACCATCGCAGAGATTGTGCGCCGGTTAAAGCAGCTAAAATATTCTGTGCTTGTCGTGGACGACGGCTCAAAAGACAATTCGGGGTCCATGGCCGAAGGTCAAGGAGCAGAAGTCCTGCGTAATGACGGCCAGAAGGGAAAAGGGGCTTCTTTGCGCCGTGGGTTTGCTTATGCCTTAGAGAAAAACTATGACGGCGTGATTATGATGGACGGCGATGGGCAGCATAATATTGGCGACATCCCGAAATTTATTGAAGAAGCCAAACGTTATCCTAAGGTCATTGTGGTGGGAAACCGGATGACGAATGCCAAAGGCATGCCGTTTGTGCGGTATTTGACGAACCGGTTTATGTCATTATTGATTTCTTCGGCCTGCTGGCAATATATTCCCGATACGCAATGCGGGTATCGGTATATCAGCCCTAGCGCCCTAAAGGAATTGAAATTGTCGTCGGACAGCTTTGAGATCGAAACGGAAATTCTCATGAAGGCCAGAAAAAAGAAAATCAAGATCAGCTCTGTCCCGATTGAAACGATTTATGAGGATGAAAAAAGCAAGATCAATCCCTTGATTGATACGCTGCGGTTTTTTATCTACTTTATTAAAGAATTGTTTTCTTTTTAAGTTCTAACCTCCCTTTCCAGGATTAACATTTATGGATGATAAACGATTGACCTACGCGCTTTTGATTTCCTTTTTTCTTCATTGCGCCATTATTGCGGGTCTGTCCTTTTCCCGATCAAAATTGCTTCAGGAACCTGTCAAGCCGATGGAAGTCACATATACTCGTGTTAAATCCATCGTCAGAAAACCGCAAGACCCGCGGTATAATCTGTCAAAAATCGTCGAGAAAGAAAAAGGCCGCCTTAAGGTGAAGGCTTTTATAAAAGGAGCGGGGAAGGGATTTGAGGCGCTGTCTCAACAGAAAAGTTCCCTGCCGTCTTTTCAGGAAAGAATAAAAGATACAGCGAAATTAGGAGGCAACATTAAGTCTGACGGTCGATATCTCTCTAAGCTGCCGATACTTAAATCCGAGAAGAAAATCGATGTCCCATTCCTTAAGTCTGAGAAAATCACCAATGTCAAATATATCAGTTATAACGAAAATATTAGGCAGAAAATTCGCCAAGAGGCTTATAAATATGCTGACCATCCTGATTTTCAATCCGGTGAAGTTTATTTGACGTTTATTTTGACGGCGGACGGCATGCTCAAAGATGTCAAAATCATTGAAGATAAAACCCGCGCGAATCCATATTTGCGCAATGTTGGGTTAAAGAGTGTGCGGGAAGCCAATCCGTTTCCGGCCTTCCCGAGAGATCTCAATTATCCGGAATTAACTTTTAATGTTGTGATTTCGTTTGAAGTGAAAGAATAACCTTCATATCGAAAAGCTTGTTTCGTTGACAATAACGGTTTTAAATGATAGTCTAAAACAAACTTTTTTTGGCTTTTTAAAAAGGATTTTTTATGACAGAAGAAAATAAGGAATTAGGGGAAGAAACGTTAAGTTTTTTAAATTATATTGCCAGTTTGGCATTCCAAGCCATGATTTTTTTAGGGGAAGTGCCGAGTCCCATCACCAATCAGGTCGAGAAAAATGTTGTTCAGGCCAAGCTTTTGATTGATACGCTTTCCATGCTCAAAGAGAAGACCGCCGGCAATCTTACCGACGAGGAAGATAATCTGTTAAACGGTGTTTTGTATGAGCTTCATTTGAAATATGTGGATGTCAGCCAGAAAGAACAAGGGAAGATCATCACAGAATTATGATTGAGCAAAAGCTTTTAGATATTTTATTGTGTCCCGCCTGCCAGGGGGATGTTAAAGAAGAAAATGCAAAGATTGTCTGCCTCAAATGCGGCAGGAAATATCCTATAAAAAATGGCATACCCGTTTTGCTCATCGATGAATCTGAAAAATCAGCAAAGGCTTAAAGAGGAGGCAAACATTGAATAAGATTCTGGTAATTCATGGCCCCAATTTAAATCTGTTAGGGCAAAGAGAACAAAGCGTTTATGGGAAAACAACCCTAGAGGAAATCAACAATCTTCTGACCAAGATCGCTCAAGAAAACAATGTTTCCCTCGAGATATTCCAGTCCAATCATGAAGGCGAGATCGTCGACAAGATCGGCAAAGTGAAATTGTCCAATATCCAAGCCATTCTTATCAATCCTGCCGCATATACCCACACAAGCATTGCTATCCGCGATGCGGTTGCGGCGGTTGATATTCCTACGGTAGAAGTCCATTTGTCTAACATCTATGCACGAGAGGACTTTCGCCACACGTCTGTCATTGCTCCTGTTTGTAAAGGCCAAATCAGCGGCTTTGGGGTCAATAGCTATATTTTAGGCCTGAACGCAACCATCCAATTATTAAAATAATCATCGAAAAGTAATTTTTTATTCTTTTATTATGAATAAAAATATAAAGAATTATATTAATAATTTAAAAAATGCTCGCCTGGATTCTTTTCTCATCACAAATGATTGTAATATCCGATATCTGACCGGCTTTGAGTCGTCGGAATCCTGGCTTTTGGTAAGCCGTAGAAAAGTTTTCTATATTACCGACGGCCGTTATGTTTCTGAGGCCAAGAAGCATTTAAATGGAATCGAAGTTCGTTGTTTTAAAAAGACGATGATCGACAGCGTCTATGAAATTCTTAAAGCTCAGAAGTCTCGACGAGTGGGGTTTGATAGCCGACATTTGAGCCATTTTTTATATAACAAACTTGAAGAAAAACGTCCCAAACAGATTTCTTTCATCGAGTGTAACGGCCTTATTGAGGAGATGCGTCAGATCAAGACTTCTGAGGAAATCCTCAAGATTAAAAAGGCCCTTCAAATCCATCAAAAAACTCACCAATATCTAAAAAAGATCATCCAGCCTGGGGTTTCGGAGAGGGAGATTGCCTTACAATTGGAGCAGTTTATCAAGAAAGAAGGCGCGGTGTTTTCTTTCCCGCCCATTGTCGCTTCTGGTCCGAATTCGAGCTATCCCCATGCCCAAATTACTTCTAGAAAACTTCAGAAAAATGACGTAATTCTCGTCGACATTGGAATAGACGTTGAAGGCTATAAGTCCGACTTGACACGTATGTTCTTTTTAGGTAGAATACCCCCGCTTGTTAAAGATATTTATCGAATTGTTCAAGAAGTTCAGAGAATAGCCATAGGTGAAATCCGCGATGGCGTAAAGGCCAATCAAGTTGATTATCTGGCACGTAAGTATCTTAAAAAACATAAGTTAGATAAACTTTTTATTCATTCTTTAGGGCATGGCGTTGGGTTAGAGGTTCATGAAGCCCCACGATTGTCCGCGAAGAGCGCAGCTATCTTAAAAGAAGGAATGGTTTTAACTGTAGAACCGGGGGTTTATCTCCCCGAGCAGTTTGGCATTCGCATCGAAGATATGGTGCTCGTAAGAAAAGACGCAGTGGAGGAGCTCAGTGACAATATCAATTAATGAAGTTGAATCAGGAATGGGGTTAATGATCGACGGGAACATTTATTTGGTCCTCGATTATAATCATGTCAAGCCGGGCAAGGGTGCCGCGTTCGTCCGTATCAGGATGAGAAATGTTAAGACGGACCAGGTCTTGGAACGCACATTTCGAACCGCTGACAGCCTTGAAGATGTTCCCTTAGAAGAACGCAAGCTGCAGAATCTTTATCGTAATGGGGATAATTGTATGTTTATGGACATGGCCAGTTATGAAGAAGTGGCCATTCCTGTTTCTATCATTGGTGAACAGATCCGTTTTCTTCAGGACCATTTGGTTGTCATCGGACTTTCCCACAATGATTCAATTCTAAAAGTGATCCTTCCTAATTTCATCGAAGCGGAAATTACTCATACGGAGCCTGGAATCAAAGGCGATTCTACGAAGGCCGGGGGTAAATTCGCGACGATCGACACCGGAACTGAGATTCAAGTCCCGCTTTTTATTAACGTCGGGGATTTTGTTAAGATCGATACCAGAACGGGAGATTACATCGAAAGGGTGAAAAGATGAATTTAAAAGAGATCAAAGAGATCATTAATCTTATGAACGAACATGGGTTAGCCGAAGTGGAGCTTGAGACGGACGGCACAAAGATCAAGCTGAAGAAGACCTCCTCGGGAGTCACTCAAGTTGTTCAAGCGGCACCGTTAGTCCATCCTACCATTATTGCCCAACCACCTGTTAAAGCCCAAGAATCCGTCGCGGCAGAAACCTCTTCAGGTAAAAAACAAGGAGAGATCAAGTCTCCGATGGTCGGGACATTTTACCGAGCCCCTTCTCCGGAAGCGGCACCTTATGTGGATGTCGGGCAGGTCGTTGAAATCGGTCAAGTGTTATGCATCGTAGAAGCGATGAAACTTATGAACGAGATCAAATCTGAAGTCCGAGGGAAAATCCTGGAAGTCAAAGTGGAAAATGCCCAGCCTATCGAATTCGGTCAAACCTTATTTGTTATTGAACCCATGTAATTTAAAGAAAGATCCCTAAAGAGACCAAACTTATGTTTTCAAAAGTTTTGATTGCTAACCGTGGAGAAATTGCTTTAAGAGTTATCCGTGCCTGCCGTGAATTAAGTATCCCCACCGTGGCTGTTTTTTCCGAAGCTGATAAAGATTCTCTGCATGTCCGTTTTGCTGATGAGGCTGTTTGTATCGGGCCGGCCGCGAGTGCCGAGAGTTATTTGAATATTCCGGCTATTATTTCGGCGGCGGAAGTCACCGACGTGGAGGCCATTCATCCCGGATATGGTTTTTTATCCGAGAACGCGCATTTCGCAGAAATTTGTGAATCCTGCAATATCACATTTATTGGGCCGACGCCGGAAGCGATTCGGGCGATGGGCGATAAAGTTGTGGCTAAGGAAACCATGCGTAAGACAGGTGTTCCGCTGACTCCGGGCAGTAATGGTGTCATTAAAAATAAAGAAGAGGCGCTTAATCTTGCCAGGAAAATCAAATATCCCGTGATCATTAAGGCTGTTGCCGGAGGCGGTGGAAAAGGCATGCGCGTTTGCCATAATGATATTACGCTGATCAATTCTCTTTCCATGGCGCAAAAGGAAGCTGGCGCTAATTTTGGGAACTCTGATGTTTATCTCGAAAAATATATTCAAGATCCCCGTCATGTGGAATTTCAGATCGTAGCGGATAATTACGGAAACGTGATCCATCTCGGGGAGAGAGATTGCAGCATTCAACGGCGTCATCAAAAATTGATTGAAGAATCCCCGTCGCCAGCCTTAGACCAGAAACTTAGAAAAAAGATGGGGGAATTTGCCGTCAAGGCGGCTAAAGCCGTGAATTATCGCGGCGTGGGAACCATTGAATTTCTTTTGGACTCGAACGGCGAGGATTTTTATTTCATGGAAATGAACACCCGTATTCAAGTCGAACATCCCGTTACGGAAATGGTCACGGGCATCGATCTTGTGAAAGAACAAATTAAAATTGCGGCGGGTAAAAAGTTAAAGATCAAGCAGGAAGACGTGAAAATAACCGGTGCGGCGATTGAATGCCGTATCAATGCGGAAGATCCTTACAATGGGTTCATGCCTTGCCCGGGCAAGATTGAACAGCTCAATTTGCCTGGCGGCTTTGGTGTTAGAGTTGATACGCATATTTATCCCGGATATAAAATCAGCCCTTATTATGACTCGATGGTCGCGAAATTAATCTGCCATGGGGTTAATCGGGAGGAAGCTATTAAAACCATGCGTCGGGCCTTGGAAGAATTTTATGTGAGCCCTATCAAGACCACGATTGGGCTTCATAGTGAAATTTTACGGAATTCCGCATTTCTCGAAGGCAATATTTCCACGCACTTTTTGGAAAAAATGACCAAAAGCGACGGAGGCTCTTAGTGGCTGAAGTGGGACAATCCAATCCGGGGACTATTTTGATCCAGAAGAAAGTTATCGCGGATATCGTTGCCTCCGCGTTAAAGGATTTAGACGGCGTGCGGTTGGCGGACAAGACTTTTCTCGACCAGTTATTGGAGCCGTTTACCAATCAAGATGTCCCGCAGGTCGTAATCCGCGCGAATGATCAGAACCAAATAAGCCTGGATATTAAAGTTTGTGTGAGATATGGCTTACCTATTTCCGACGTAGCCAAGGAAATTCAAAGCGTTGTGCGAACGGCTCTTGAGAAAAACGTTGCCATTAATCTCAAGGAAATCAATGTCAGCATTCAAGGGCTTGAGAGGACTTCCACATGAGGTTTTTTAACCGGATCGCAGTTTTATTTTATGTGACGATCGTTCTTTTTATCGGGACGGTGATGGTGAGCTATGTTTTGCACTGGATTGATTTTCATGGCCTTGCGGTCACGCTCTATGCGTGCTATGTGGATTATAAGCTGAGGATGGTCATCGGTATTACCGGCGGAGTTCTTCTTTTTATTAATTTTATTTTTTATAATATGTTTACCGTCAACGTTCACCGGGAAAAAATTATTGCCTTTGATAATCCGGCAGGACGCGTCCGGGTTTCCTTGATCGCGATGGAAGATATTGTTAAGAAAACCGTGATGAAATTAGGGGATGTCAATGAAGTCAAGTCGGATATTCGGGCGACCAAAAGAGGTTTACGCCTTAAGGTGCGGTTGTCCTTATGCTCGGAGGTGAACATCCCGGAATTTGCCTCCAAAATCCAGGAAACCATCAAAGATAAAATTCAAGATATGATCGGGCTCGACGAGCCTTTATATATTAGTATTTATGTCGGAAAGATTCTTCTCCCTGACAAGATAAACCAGAAATCCGACGAAGATAGTGATCCAAACGACAGTGATAATCCTATGACTGCCAATATCCCATTTCGTGGTTATCGAGCCTAAAAGGAGAGAAACATGAAAAAGATTGGTATCTTGACCGGCGGGGCTGATTGTCCTGGACTCAATTCTGTCATTCGTTCGGTAGTTCGAAAAGCCGTGATGGAAGGGTTTGTGGTTACCGGCATTAAAAATGGCTGGAATGGCCTGATGGACGGGGATATGCGTATTTTGGACCTTCGTATGACATCAGGAATCTTAGACCGCGGCGGTACAATTCTTGGAACAAGCCGGGTGGTTCCTCCTTTTGAGCCTGAGAAAATGAAGATCATCGCTGAGAATTTTAAACGAAGCGGTATGGACGCCCTCATTACCGTCGGCGGAGAAGATACCCTTAAGGTCGCACTCGATTTATATAAACAGTATGGTATTCCCGTAGTCGGGGTTCCCAAATCCATTGATAACGCGCTTTCCGGAACGGATTATGCTTTCGGATTTGATACCGCGGTCAATATCGCAACCGAATGCATTGACCGGCTTCATACCACAGCCGAAAGCCATCATCGTATCATTGTTATTGAAGTCATGGGCCGTTATACCGGATGGATTGCATTGGAAGCGGGGATTGCCGGCGGGGCGAATATTATCCTGGTTCCCGAGTATCCAATTGACATCGACCAGGTTTGCCAATCATTGAATGAGCGGCATAAACGAGGAAAGATGTTTAGCATTATCGTCGTTTCCGAAGGAGCTCGGGTCAAAGGTTATTCCTTGGAATCGTTTGGACCGGAACGCCGTAAATCAAGGCGCTCCAGCAATGTTAGCGAATTGATTGCAAATCTTATTGAGGAAAAAACCGGTTATGAAACCCGGGTGAGCGTTCTGGGCCATATTCAGCGCGGAGGAACACCATCGGCATATGATAGGATTATCAGTACCCGCTTTGGTGTGCGGGCGGTTGAGCTCGTCAAGGAAAACCTCTTCGGTAAGATGGTCAGCCTCCATAATAATAAAATCCGCTATGTGAGCATTGAAGACGCCGTCAGAAAACGAAAAATGATCGATAAGGACCTGTACGAAATTTCGAAAGTATTCTCAGGATAAAAATGAAAAACAAAGTCGAACAAATTTTTAGAGAATCCATCGATGTTAAGGAAAAAACCCTTAAGGCCAATCTTAATAATATAGTTTTAGCTTCCAAGGAAATTGTCCGGGCATTAAAAAAGGGCAAGAAAATTATCTTTTTCGGTAATGGAGGTTCGGCGGCAGACAGCCAGCATGCGGCTGCAGAGCTCGTCGGACGTTTTCAAAAAGAGCGCCGGGCGCTTCCGGCCATCGCTTTAACGACCGATACGTCTATTTTAACAGCCCTCGGCAATGATTATTCTTTTGATATTGTGTTTAAACGTCAGATCGAAGCGTTAGGACAAAAAGGTGATGTCGCGTTTGGAATCTCAACCAGTGGAAATTCCCAAAATGTTGTCGAGGCGATCAAGCAAGCAAAGAAAATGGGATTAAAAACAATGTCTCTTTCTGGCCGGGATGGCGGCGCATTAGCCAAGCTTACGGATATCAGCATCATTGTTCCGGCGGAAAAAACGGCAAGGATCCAGGAATCCCATAGTTGTATTATTCACGCGATCTGCGAATTGGTGGAAAGCCAGTTTTAGCTTATGAAAACGGTCAGTTTACGGAATAAAATTCTTTCATTGTCATCGCTCAAGAAAAGGATCGCTTCTTTAAGGCGTCAGGGGAAAACAATCGCATTTACTAATGGCTGTTTTGATATTATTCACGCCGGCCATGTGAGTTATCTGGAAAAAGCAAAAGGCCGTGACCGGATTTTGATCGTCGGATTAAACAGCGATTCTTCTGTACGGAAAATCAAAGGGCCCCAGCGGCCGATTGTCCCCGAGAAAGAACGATCGTTTGTTTTAGCGGCTTTAGCGTGTGTGGATTTTGTGACGATTTTTCAAGAAGAAACGCCGTATGATCTTATTAAGGCCATTGAGCCGGACATTTTGATTAAAGGCGCGGATTGGAAAGAAAAGACAGCGGTGGGAAGCGATATCGTAAGAAATCGCGGCGGGAAAGTGGAATATATCCGATATGTTCCCAATTGTTCTTCAACAAATATTATTAAGAGTATCCTAGAAAAGTGCGCAAAATAAAAGTTCGTGAAGATAGTTTGTACCGGATCATTGACGCGAATTTAAACCGTGCCAAAGAAGGATTAAGGGTCTGTGAGGACATTTGCCGGTTCGTCCTAGATGACAAAGCGGCGACAAAAGATTTTAAAAAGATCCGTCATCAGATCACGGAAACCATTTGTTCTTTGAAGCTTGTTGATATCATTCGATCGCGGGACATTGAAAATGATGTGGGGCGGCAGACGACGTCCACAGAATTAAAACGAGAAAAGGTCGCGGATATTTTTTTTGCTAATGTCCAGCGCGTGAAGGAATCCATTCGCGTGTTGGAAGAATTTTTGAAATTATTTCATAAGGAGACGGCGCAGGATTTTAAGATGCTCCGTTATCGAATTTATGCAGTGGAGAAAAAAGTTACTCAAAGATTCTAAGTTATATCTTATCCTGGATACGGAAGTTTGCGGATATGGCCGGCTTTTGGATATTGCCAAAAAAGCATTTCGCGCGGGTGTTAATATCTTTCAGATTCGGGATAAAAGAGGCTCTGTCCAAGAGATGCTTTTGTTTTCTCAGAAAATGGTCAGGATGCTTAATAAGAAGGCCTTGTTCATTGTAAATGACCGTGTTGATGTGGCTTTGGCTGCTGATGCCGATGGCGTGCACGTCGGGCAAGAGGATTTGCCGTGTTCGGTTAGCCGGGACATTTTGGGAAGTGACAAACTGGTCGGTGTTTCCTGTCAAACCCTTCGGCATGTGGAAAGAGCACAGCAAGCTGGAGCGGATTATATCGGGTTTGGGTCTGTGTTTAAGACGTTGACAAAACCAGGCCGTCAGGCGATGGATTTAAATTTTCTCAAGCACATTGTCAAAGAAAGCCGGATTCCGTTATTCGCCATCGGTGGAATTAATTTTGACAACATTTATTCTGTGACGCAAGCGGGAGTGAGCCGTGTTGCCATTTGTCGGGCGATTTGTCAGGCAAGGGATGTTGAACGGACAACGAAATCTTTTAAGGATTTTTTGGCTGGGAAAAAATATGGGATATCGGCGGGTATTTTGCGAGGGTAATTCAATGGTAGAATGTCAGCTTCCCAAGCTGAGAATGCGGGTTCGATTCCCGTCCCTCGCTTATGTTTTGTTCTTTTGTATGGTTATAGGGCTGGTCAGTGGCTGCGCGGTAACGTCGACGCAATATGTGACGGAATATCCTGAACCCGAACAGGGCGGCGTTTACCACAAGATCAAGCCTGGCGAGACGCTCTGGAGGATCGCCAAGACCTATGATGTGGCGATGGGCGATATTATTAAGGCCAATAGTATCCCGGATGGCGCACGCATTGAGCAAAATCAGTTGGTCTTGATCCCTGGTGCTCATCAAGTCAAGGATGTGGTCTTAGATACAGAGCAGACCAAAAATGAATTTGTCTGGCCGGTGACGGGCAAGGTCATTAAATATTTTCGGGAGTCCCGGGACGGTCTTGTGAATAAAGGGATTGATATTGAAACAGAGAAAGGCCAGCTCGTCGAGGCATCCCGGACCGGTAGAGTGGTTTTTGCGGATTATTTGCCCGGCTATGGTCGGACGGTCATTTTAGATCACGGGGACGGATATTTTTCCGTGTATGCACATAATGCCAAGCTTTTAGTAAGATCAGGAGATTTCGTTCTTAAAAATAAAGATATTGCACGGGTGGGAGAAAGCCAGAATATTTCCTATGTGCATTTTCAAATTCGACACAGTGCTGTAGAGGATAATCCTCTTTATTATTTGCCATGAAATATATCGATCTAGAACATAATTTTTTTGGACGGACGGACATTTTAAAGCTTTTAAAGCGGCGGGTCGTTGATCTTAAAGACGGCTATCGGCAGAATGTCGCCCTTTTAGGAAGTCCACACGTCGGAAAAAGCTCGATCTTAAAGAATTTTATCTTGAATTTCGAAGATGAATGTATCACTTCCATTTATTTGGACCTCGAAAACAAGGACAGCCAGTATGTTTATTCCAAATTTTGTGGCAGCCTTCTTTTCAATCATCTTCAAAGTAAAGGGTTACCCGTCCAGGAAGATTTAAATCTTCTTTTAGAAACGGCCCAAAAACATATTCCTCAAACTGTTCAAGTCATTAAAAAAGTCCGTGAGGATTTTGCTCAAAGGAAATTGAAGGATTCCTTTTTGGGGCTCTTGACGTTGTCAGAGGTTTACACGAATGAAACTTCCAAATATTGTATTTTGATTCTCGACGAATTTCAGAATTTAGAGGATATCTTAGGAGAGCATGCCTTTCAAGACCTGGGCAAAAAAATCATGACCCAGAAAAAATGTTTTTATCTTTTTGCCAGCTCCTACAAAGCGGCGGCTCAGAAAATTTTGTCCGAGAAACTTTCTTTGTTGTTTGGGAATTTTGAGATGATCCACGTCGGGACGTTTGACCTAAAGACCAGCCAGGAATTCATCGCTCATAACCTTAAAGATGTAAAAGCCAGTGTTCAACTGAAGCATTTCTTGACGGATTTTACCGGTGGCCATCCGTTATATTTGAATCTTGTCTGTAAGGAATTGATGAATCTCAGCGCGGTTTATAAGCAGGATGAAATTTATATGCCGCTGTTGGCACAAGCCGTGGAAAACACTCTTTTTAACCGTTGGGGGGTCATTAGCCGTCATTTTGAATTGATGATTAATGATCTATGCTATGGAAAAGATAATCGTGTGGTGTCGTCGATCTTAATGGCGTTGTCCAATGGTCAACATAAACAGGAAGACATTTTTGAAAATACCGGAGTCAATAAGACCCAAATCCGGCAGAAAATGACGCGGTTGATGGAGCAGGGGATTGTGGTCAAGAATGGCCAGTTCCATTATCTGCAGGACAAGCTTTTTAAATATTGGGTCAAATATGTGTATCAAAAAAGGCTTAAGGACGTTGAATTGTCGCCGGATAAACAGAAAAAAGAATTTAAAGAAGAGTTTGGCCGCTCGATGGAATCCATCCGCTTAAGTTCCAGCAGGGATTTTTCTTCGCGGGTTGTCGATCTGTTACATTGTTTCGATAACGAGTCGTTCGATCTTAATGGGCGGAAATATAAATTACCGGTTTTCCGGGAAGTCGTTCCTTTTAAACTTAAGAATGATGGTGGCGCTTCTTTAGACATGATCAAAGCAAAAACGGATGATTCCTGGTGGGTGATCGCTCTTAAGAAAGACAGCGTCGTCGAGAATGATGTCAACGCCATTATTTCTGAATCAAAACAATTGGGTGTCAAGCCGGACCGCTGCGTAATTATTTCTTTGGCGGACCTGGAGGAAAATGCCCGTTTGAAGGCGTTACAAGAAAAATTTTGGATTTGGAATGAAGGAGAATTAAATACGCTTTTAACCGTTTTCGACAAACCTTATATCTTAAAATGAAAATTTATGTTTTATCAGATACGCATTCCCGGGAAATCCCAAAATCCGTCGTCGCTGATTTAAAGAAAGCGGATTTGATCATTCATGCGGGGGATTTTTGTTCGATCGAGGATTTAAATTTTTTAAAGAAATTTAGCAATCTTAAAGCGGTCCATGGAAATGTTGATGCGGCGGATTTAAAAGGGAGCCTCCCGCAAAAGGTTGTTCTTAAAGTGGAGGGATTGTCCATTGGGGTTTGTCATGGCGAAGGTCAGCCCTCAACGATATTAGAACATCTTCAGGATGTTTTTTGCGTCGATAAAGTGGACATTGTGATTTTCGGGCATTCGCATTGTCCTTTTAATGAAAAAATTAAAGGTGTTTTATATTTTAATCCCGGTAGCGTGACGGATAAGGTCCGTTCTCCGTATCGATCGTATGGATTATTGGAGATCAAAGACGGCCGGGTCGTCGAGGCGCAGATCATTAAGGTGGAGGATTAATATGCAGCATCTTTGGGCACCATGGCGGGTAGGGTATATTACCGATGCGCAAAAACACAAGAAGGGCTGTGTGTTCTGCCGGATGCTTAAGGATAAGAAAGATGAAAAAAGTCAGATATTGATTCGTCGCGAGTTTAGTTTTGTTGTCTTGAATATTTTTCCGTATAATAATGGGCATCTATTGATTTTGCCCAATCGTCACGTCGATGATTTGAGCAAGTTAAGTCAGAAAGAGAAGCAGGAGCTTTGGGGCCTTCTTGAAGAAACCAAGGACCTGTTGGATAGAACGCTTAAACCGGCCGGATATAATATCGGGATTAATTTGGGAAGGATCGCCGGCGCCGGATTTCCGGGGCATCTTCATATTCATGTGGTTCCCCGATGGAACGGCGATGCGAATTTTATGCCGGTTGTCGCGCATACTAAAGTTATTTCTCAGTCTTTAAACGAATTGTATAAATTATTAAACGATGCGTACAAGAAAAGACATTGAGTTTTTCGAAGAGAAAAGCCTGGCGCCGTATGCCATGAAAAGCAAGGATTCCGCCGGACGGGAATTCTATGAGCCGCCGCATGACACCCGCACCTGCTATCAACGCGACCGCGATCGGATCGTTCATTGCGAGGCGTTTCGTAAGCTCGAATATAAAACCCAAGTTTTTGGGATCTTTGAAGGCGATTATTATCGCACCCGGCTTACCCATACTATTGAAGTGGCTCAAATCGCCAGAACCATCGGACGAAGTTTGTGTTTAAATGAAGATTTGATTGAAGCCATTGCTTTGGCGCACGACTTGGGCCATCCGCCGTTCGGACATGCCGGTGAGGGGGCCCTCAATGCGATTATGCAAAAGCATAAAGTTGGGAGTTTTAACCATAATCTTCACAGTTATGAAATCGTGACCGAGCAAGAAAAAAAATATCCGGATTTTGTCGGTCTTAATTTGACCGATGAGGTCTTGATCGGAATTTTAAAACACGAAACAGATTATGATAAAGGAAAGTCCATTTCTAAATATAAAAATAAAGGCCCGACCTTGGAAGCGCGGGCGGTTGACATCGCCGATGCGCTTGCGTATTTATCTCATGACATCGACGACGGTTTGACCTCGGGATGTATTACACCGGAGGATCTAAACCCCAGCGCCTTGTGGCAGAAAGCCTCGGAGCGTGTCCCGCAAGGATTGGATAAAGAGATGTTTAAATATCAAATTGTCCGCGCCCTGATCGATATTCAGGTTAAAGATCTGTTGGCTCAGTCTGAAAAAAATCTTAAACAACATCATTTTCGCTCGTCCCAGGAAATCAAAGATTATCATTTAAAACATAAAGACGCGTTCTTAATTGGATTTAGTCTGGAAATGAAAAATGAACGCGATAAGTTGCAGAAACTTTTACATAAAAAATTTTATGAACATTATCGCGTTGTTCGTATGACCGATAAAGCTCGACGGATCATCAATGATCTGTTTGCCGTGTACGCCGAAACACCCAAGCAATTACCGTATACGGTTTATCCGCGGGACAGAAAATATACTAAGAAAATCAAATACGAGGTCATCTGTAATTATATCGCTTCGATGACCGACAGGTTCGCACTCGATGAACACAAAAAACTCTTTGAGCCATACCAAAAAGTATAAGCTGGTTCTCTCGGCGGTCCATATGGTCTATAGACTGGTCAATTCCACCTATAATGTCCAGGAGCTGAGTTTGCGTTTATGCCGTCTTGTCTGCCAGTTTATAAAAGCGGATATGTCGGCTGTTTATATTCTGGAACCGGGGAAGAACAAGCTGCTTTTGAAGGCTCTTTTTAACAATCAAATTAATATTCTCGTCAAAAAGAAGAAGGACCTAGAGGCGATCACCAAAGAGGAAAAGAAGGTTCTCGACGGATTTTGTATCTTTGATTCTCATGTTCTCGGTTTGCCTTTAGTTGCGGATGAAAATGTGGGCGCAATTATTCTCTGGCGCAAGAAAAAAGATGCGCCGTTCTCGGATTCCGACCGGGAAATGCTCTCGGCGGTCAGTGAACAATCTGTCACGGCCATCAAAAATTTGCAGCTTTATCAAGAGCAACAAAATATTATTTTAGGAAGTATTAAATTTATCGGAAAACTGTTAGAGCAGCAAGGCTATAAAAAACAGGGAGACCATCATACGCCGGTCCATTTTAAAATTGTTAAAAGTATTGCCGAGAAAGAGCATGTCTCGACGCAGAATGTTGAAAGTTTATACTATGCGAGCATTTTGCGCGATACCGGAGCGATCGATGTCCCGTATGATATTCTGTCCAAGACGAGCCAGTTAACGTCGGAAGAATTTCGGGTTATCAAAAGACAGCCGACGAGAAGCGCGGAGTTGATCCGGCCGGTCGCATTCTTAAAACCTGTTTTGCCGATCATCCTTTATCGTCATGAAAAATATGATGGGACAGGTTATCCGTCGGGATTAAAGAAAGAACAAATTCCTTTAGGGGCGCGGATTATGGCTGTCGCGGATGCTTTTGAAGCCATGACGGCACAGCGGACCTATAAAACGCGATTGTCCGTCGATGAAGCCATTGCGGAGATCAATCGTCATAGCGGAACCCAATTTGATCCTAAAATTGTGGATATTTTTATCAAGCTGTCCAAACAAAAAAAATTCAGAAATATCTTGAGTTTAACCCATAAATAAACTTATAATAAATTTTATGAGAAATACATATAATAAAGCTTCCCAACTTGAATTATTTTCAGCCACCATAGACAATCATGGCGCCAACGCTGTTAAGAAAACGCCATTATTTCATAATATTAATTTAACGGTAGAGAACAGTGTTGTTGCGGGGATTATTATTCTTATGGCTTTAGTGCTGTTTTTTTCTTTAGGAATTGAAAGAGGAAAACAGCTCGCCTTGGTTACTACAGCTCCCCAGAAAATAGCGGTTGCAGAAGAACCGAAAAATGCTATAATTGCTCGCCCTCAAATCCTGCAAAGGTTTCCGGGTGCGGTTTCGGGCCAACAGGTCAAGAGACAGGCTCTTCCAGTGGAGAAGGCCGTCAACGTAAGAATTCCTCAGCCACAAAAAGTTTCTCCGGCTGTCGTTACGCCTCCACCGAAAGAACGCGACCTGCTTAATGATTATTATACGATCCAGGTCGCTTCTTATAAACAGAACGACAGGGCGCAGAAAGAGGCGTTGAAGATAAAAAATAGTTGGGGACATGAAACGTTTGTCGTCGTCAAAGGAAGTTATTCGATCGTGTGCCTTGGAAAATTTGTTAAGAGAGACGAAGCTAAATTACTTGCAGGTCGATTAAAAGGAAAATACACGGATTATTTAATAAGGAGATTATAAATGTCTATCCATCCATCGTTAAAAATTGATTCAGCTGGCGTTCAGCAAAGAAGCGTGTTGACACGCATTGAACGAATCAAAGGGTTAATGAAAAAAGGCGCTTGGTCTGAAAGTCAAGCTGTTGTTGGCCTGCCTAAAACAAAAATTCTCAAGATCAAAGCCAAAAAAGTTGTTAAAGAAAAAGAAGGCGAAGAAGGCGCAGCAGTAGGAGCTAAAGCTCCAGAAGCTGCCAAAGCAGCAGCCAAGCCAGCAGGAAAACCAGCGGCGAAAGCATAATAACTTCCACAGCCCAGTTGTTTTCTTCCCTCAACATGACTCTACGGAAAATAGGATTAGTCGTTATTTTTTCTTTTTGTCTTTGCTCGTTGTGCCTTGCAAAGCCAGAAGCATTCCCTTTTTTAGCTCAAGCCGTTAAAGATAAAGTCAATGTCCGCGCCGGAGAAAATGTCAATTTTGAGAAACTTTGTCAGATCAGTCCGACGGACAAAGTCCTTGTCGTAGGAAAAAATTACGCGTGGTATAAGATTGAGCTTCCTACCAGCTGTCCGATCTATATTAGTAAAAAATACATTCGGGAATGTGATGCTCATTTAGGGGAAGTGCTCGCCAAGGACGTTAATTTGCGCGCGAAGCCGAATATCAATGCGTCGGTCTTAGGACGCGTAACATTAGGCGACAAGATTTATATTTTAGAGGAATCAGCGGATTGGTATAAGATTGAGCCGACACAGAAGACCTACGGCTGGGTCTCCGAGGATATGCTTACCTTTCAGTCACAGAATGTTTCTTCTTATAAGGACAATAAGCAGTTGCCTCAAAAAATAAGAGAATATGAGGCCCAAAAGAGCTCGAATACCCCGCTGGCAAAAGAAACGCAAGAAAGTCATTTGACGGTTCAGAAAAAAGAAGAGCAAGAGACTTTTATAAAGACTGAAGGCATCTTAGAAAAACGCATGACCGCTGAGGCGGACCCTATCCAGTATCTTATCTCAGAGAACCATGTTCCTGCCTATTTTGTGGAAGGCCCCCAAGACATTATTCGGGAGTTTGTGAATCATCGGGTGACTGTCGAAGGCATGGTCAATTTTAAACTCAAAGAACAATATCCTTATCCGGTCTTGACCATCAAGAGGATACAGTTCGTCTTATAATTCTCTCTTCATCTTATGATTATTGATATCATTTTTATTGTTTGTATCATTTTCTTGTCGATCATCCTGCATGAATGTGCGCATGGGTGGGTGGCCTATCAATGCGGCGACCCGACGGCCAAATTAGCAGGACGTTTGACGCTTAATCCGTTAAAGCATATCGACCCCGTCGGTACGGTTTTGCTCCCCGGGATCCTTTTGGCACTGCGGTTCTTCGGATACCACACGTTTCTTTTTGGTTGGGCGAAGCCGGTGCCGGTCAATTTTTTTGCGCTTCGTCATCCTAAAAGGGACATGATCTCTGTCGGGTTCGCTGGTCCGGCGACAAATTTTATGATCGCTTTCTTCTGCATTTTTCTTTTAAAGCTCAATGTGTTTTCTAATGCCAAAGATATTCTGGAGATGACGATCTTTTTTAATTTTCTCTTGGCGGTATTTAATTTGATCCCGATCCCGCCTTTGGACGGTTCTAGAATCGTTACAGGGCTTTTACCTCGGCCACTCGATTATCGGTATGCCTCTTTGGAAAAATATGGTCTTTTGATCGTGTTTGCATTAATATATTTTGGATTACTTAATAGAACCATTTTCCCCATCGTTGATGCGCTGGGAAATTTCTTCGGAGTTAAATTTTAATGCATATGATTCGTGTTTCCCTTAAAGACAGAAGCTATTCGATCATCGTCGGCAATAAGATCCTTGTCCAGTTGGGCGCACATCTTAAAACCTTAAAGATCGGCGATGATGCCATCATCATTACCAATCCAGTCATTGAAAAGCATTACGCCAAGCCGATCATTAATAGCTTGAAAAAAGAAGGCATGACGGCCAAAGTTTTCTCGGTTCCCGAAGGGGAAAAGAGCAAGTCCGTGCAGCAGGCCTTTGCCCTTATGACGAAAATAGCCCAGTATGATGTCTTAAAGAAGCCGTTCATTATTGCTTTAGGCGGAGGTGTGGTCGGAGATTTGGCTGGGTTTATTGCCGCTGCTTATAAACGAGGCATTCCTTATGTTCAAGTGCCGACGACGCTTTTGGCACAGATTGATTCGGCGATTGGCGGCAAAGTGGCTGTTGACCTTGCCGCGGGCAAAAATCTCGTTGGAGCATTTTATCAGCCCAAATTGGTTTTTAGCGACGTGTCCGTTTTGTCGACGCTATCCAAACGGCAGATGCTGAATGGTTTTGCTGAGGCCGTTAAATATGGCATCATTTATGATAAAAAACTTTTTAAGTATATTGCTTTAAATTATAAAAAGCTGTTGGCCTTTGACGCACACGCGCTTGATTTTGTCGTCTCAGCGTGCAGCCGGATCAAAGCTAAGGTCGTAAGTCAAGATGAGAGGGAAGCTAAGGGCATCCGTACCATTCTTAATTTCGGCCACACGGTTGGTCATGCCGTCGAAGCTGCTGCAGGATATGACGTTTATCATCACGGTGAAGCCGTGGCCTTAGGAATGCGCGTGGCGGCTTATATTTCTCAGGAAATGGGAATGCTAAGTATGGAGGAGGCTAAGACGATCAATCGACTTCTCTCGGACATAGGGCTGCCGGAAAAAATCGGCAAGATCCCTCTTAAAGATATTTTGAGAACCATGCAGCATGACAAGAAGTTCCTCTCCAAGAAAAACCGTTTTGTCCTGGCGACAGCCATCGGACAGGTAAAGGTCGTCGAGGGAATCCCGCTAGAAATCATTCAAAAAGCCATCAAGGCCTATAGGTAGATTAGTAAGATTGCCCGACCGAAAGGGTGATCGGTTTTCCGTCTATTTCAATAACAACCTTATCTTTAGAAATCTCCAGGATTTTCCCGCCATTTACTGTGTCGCCGATTTGATGAACTTTGTTATTAATGAGGGCGACTTTCTTCTCATCTAAAAGCATGATCCCGGATACGATAATAGAAGGCGCTGGGGCCGCGGCCTGCGGTTGAGCAACCTGGGCGACAGGTGCTTGCTCTACGGCTTGAGGTTGTGTGGCCTCCATAGTAGGCGCCGGTGTTGGGGTTGTTACAGTTTGTGCAGCCGTTGTCGTTACCGGTTCTTGGGCCGGGGCCGCCGTTACTGTCATGGGGACAGGATTTACAGGCATCACTGCTGGTGTGACATGCAAATGTTCCGCTTGTATTTTGGGCGGAAGATGAGAAATATGGATGCTCAAAAGCAAAATAACAACGCAGGCAATTACTAATAATATCAAAGCAGTATTTTTTTTTGGATTTCCTGGATCAAGGTTTGGCCTTAGAGAAGGGTCCGGCGGCCTAGGATTCTTCAGCGTCGGAGTTTGATAATTAATGTCCTGCAAATTTTTCTGAGTTTTTCTTAAGGCGTCGTGGATGAAGCTCATGGTTAACAGATCTCCTTGATGCATTCGTAAATAAGTTCTTGGTCAAAGGTGTGGGCTTCTTTGGTAAATCCAGCCAAAAGAACGCGGTCACATAAGATGTTGATTTTGCGCGGGATCCCTCCGGAATATTGATAGATGACTTTTAACCCTTCCTCGGTAAAATGGCAGACGCCGTTTGGATGTTCTTCGGCGCTCGCGACTTTCAGGCGGTGATGGATATAAGAATCGATCTCGTGGTATTCCAAAGGTTTCATGTGATAACGCACCGTCACGCGCTGGTCTAATTGTTTTAAAGAAGGCAGCTTCAACTTATCGACAAGCTCTGGTTGTCCGACCAAAATGATCTGCAACAATTTTTCCTTTTCCGTTTCGAGGTTCGATAAGAGACGGATCTGTTCGAGCTGCTGGGGTTTAAGGTTCTGTGCTTCATCGATAATGAGCGCAACATTATTCCCCAGATTGGATTCTTCGATAAGGAACTGATTTAAGGCGTTAATGAGCGCGAATTTGTTACGATGTTCTCCTTTGATTCCCAGGTCTTTGAGGATGAGTTTTAAAAGCTGGATATCTGAGAAGCTGGGGTTTAAGATCAAGGCGGTCTTTGTTTTATCATCAAGGCGGTTTAAAAGGGTGCGGCAAAGGGTGGTTTTGCCTGCGCCAATTTCACCGGTAATGACCAAAATGCCTTTGCGCTGGCTGATGCCGTAGGCCAAATGAGAAAAAGCTTCAGAATGGCGGGCACTAAAGAAGAAAAAGTCCGGGTCTGAGGTAACGTTAAAAGGATTTTCTTTAAGATGGTAAAATGCTTTATACATTTGCCCCAATTATACCAGGTTCTTTGATAATGGCAAACGCTGATTTTTTGTAAAAATAAGTATTTTAAGAACAAAAACAATTGTCACTCAATAATATTATGATATAATGCACACGGTAAGACGGAAAAAGGGGGAGTTCAATGGGATTTCGATTGGAAGATTTTCAGGAAAAAAGGACCAGTCCCAGGGTTCGTTTCCAGGACGCGGTTCAATTCGTCCTTAAGGACCCCACGCAATTTGGCGGAAGTTTGGGCTGTGATATCAGCGAAGGCGGAATGCGTCTTACGGTTAATAAATTTATTCCTTTAAATAGTGAAGTGACTTTGACGGTGCAGCTCGGGGCCGAATCTTCCATCGAGTGTGTCGGTCGGGTTGTCCGGATTCAGCAGATGCCTTTTTCCGAGAATTTTCAGTTAGGCCTAGAATTTGTCAAAGACGAATCTCAGGCGTACATTCGTAAAGACATCCATCAGTATCTTAATCAAGTGATGTCTTAATTAATCAAAGCAGTTGAAAGGAGTTAGTGTTGTATGGCAGAACAAGCAGAAGAAAAAGAGATTGGTAAGAATTGTGGTTCATGTAAAAAGCCGTTAAAAAGAGCCCGACGTTATTATCGTAACGGAGGTTATTTTTGCAACTTAAATTGCTTTAAGAAAAAAGAAGCTAAAGCGGCCAGCGAAGGCAAAGAATAATTATGCATTCCATGCCAGAACGCAGACGAGATCCCCGTTTAGAGAACAATATTCCTGTTAAGATCTGCCAGGAAGACGGGGACATTGTCACGGAAACAGGGAATATCAGCCGGTCCGGCGCCTATTGCCGGGTCACCCGATACATCGAGCCGATGACAAAGTTCAAGATGTGTCTGCTTATTCCTATTCGAAAAAAAGGAAAAGATGTTACGAAAAAGATCTGTTGTCAGGGTGTTGTCGTCCGTACCGAACCCATCGTCGGAAAAGAAGAATATAATATCGCGGTCTTTTTTAATGACATCGCCCCGCGCGACGCGGAATGCATTTCGGATTACGTGAATTCCTATTTAGAGAATAGCACTGGCCATAATTAGTATTTTTCCTGTCTTGATTTCCAGAATGATCATCTTGCCTGTTATGATAAAACTAAAGGTGCCACTCAGTGTTTGCCTCCAGTGAAAATCCCATCCATAAGCCAGAAGCCAATAGATTGAAGCCTACAGATGCCAGGCCTTCGGTTCAGGACCACGCCCAACGGGCTAAAATTAACCCGTCGGATTCCATAAAAATTCTGTACGAAGATGATTGTTTTGTCGTATTTGACAAGCCGTCTGGCCTGTTGGTCATTCCAACGCCTAAAGGGGAAACGAGGACCATGATGTCCCTCGTTAATGAGCAAATTTTAAGGAAGGCTGATGCCCCAAGACTTCATCCTTGCCATCGGCTCGACCGGGAAACGTCCGGCGTCATTATCTTTGCTAAGGGTAAGCACAATCAGCAGGTGATGATGGACCTTTTTAAACATAAAAAGGTTACCAAAAAATATATCGCGTTTGTGCAGGGGCAATTACTGCATGATGCCGGGGAAATCAAAGGATTTACAAAATCATTTGAGCAAAAGATTTATCGAAAGAGTGCGCCGGGATATTTTTCCATCACGCGTTATAAAGTCCTCGAGCGGCGCAGGCTTTTTTCCATTGTGGAAGTCGAGCCGTTGACCGGGCATACAAACCAGATACGGCTTCATTTTAAAGGCCTGAAGCATCCGCTGGTCGGAGACAGAAAATATGCTTTCGGCAAAGATTATGCTTTAAAATTTCGCCGGACCGCGCTGCATGCCTTAAGCATTGAGTTTATGCATCCGTCGACAAAAAAACACATTAAAGTTCAATCCCCGTTACCAAATGATATGGAGGTGTTCCTTGGAAGAAATTAATGTCAAAGGCCGTTCTTTAAATGATTTAGCCGCGTTATGCCACAGCATTGCCAAAGAAAAAGGGTTTTGGGACGAGAAGCGTAATATCGGAGAAGCGCTCATGCTCATCGTCACCGAGCTTGCCGAAGGGATGGAGGCATATCGTAAACAGGACCAGGAAAATTTCAAAGAAGAACTGGCCGATACGTTCATCCGTTTGCTGGACCTTTGTGGAGGTCTTAACATTGACATCGAGGAAGAGATTCATAAAAAATGCCTAAAGAACAAAAATCGTCCCTACAAACACGGGAAGATTTGTTAAGGAGGGGTCCATGATAAAGAAGATTTTATATGCCCTAATGATCTTATGTTTGACCGGTTGTGCGACGGTGAGCATTCCCCGCTATATCAAAGATGATTATCCTTATAAAGAAAAAATTTCTGCCGACTATGACTCTGTCCTCAAAGCCGCGCATCAAGCCTTGAAGGATTTGCACTGGACGGTTGGGGGTGAATCCGAGCCGGCGGTTTTTGAGGAGTCCAAGGATATCCAGGACCCCAATAATAAACAGGTGATGCTCTTTACTGAGATCCGTCAGTCGTCGATGTTTTTATGGACGCACTATTCCCGCATCAATGTTTTTTTGCGAGGGTATAAGGATGAATTTACGGAAGTCGAGATCCGCTATTTAGGGACGACGTCCGTGATGTTCATGAAGTTTGCCGGTTATCATAATGACCGGCTTGCCAAAAAATTGTTGGCGAAGATCAAGAAGAACCTTACGATACAGAATTCCCGGGATTTAGGAGCTCCTCCAAAATCCCAAGACGCTGACGGAAAAATCCCTCATGGATAAGTTTGTCCTGGAAAGCAAATTTCAACCTGTCGTCGAGCAAAGCGAGGCGGTGGAGAAATTAGTGAAGGGTATTGACGCGGGGATCCCTTCTCAAATCCTGTTAGGCGTGACCGGAAGCGGCAAGACGTTCACTCTCGCCAACGTTATTGCCAAGATCAACCGCCCCACATTGGTCATTTCCCATAATAAGACTTTAGCCGCACAGCTCTATGGCGAATTTAAAGAGTTTTTCCCCCATAATGCCGTCGAATTCTTCGTGAGCTACTATGATTATTACCAGCCTGAAGCTTATATCCCTCAGACGGATGTTTATATCGAGAAAGATGCGTCCATCAATGACCGTTTGGACCGATTGCGGTTGTCCGCCACGACATCTTTGATGTCCCGACGGGACGTGATTATCGTTGCAAGCGTTTCGTGTATTTATAACTTAGGCTCGCCGGAAGATTACCGTGAATATCTTTTGTATTTGAAAGAAGGGGAGAATTTAGACCGGGACGAAGCGTTAAGAAAACTCGTCGACATTCAGTACGAGCGTAACGATTATGAGTTTTCCCGAGGGAAATTTCGTGTGCGCGGCGATGTGGTCGAAGTTTATCCGGCGTACCGCCAGGATGCGCTAAGGATCCAATTCTTCGGTAACACTATTGAGAAGATCCAGCAGATCGACCCTGTTTCCGGCGAGGAAATCCAAAGGCTACAGACCACGGCGATTTATCCGGCGAAACATTTTATTATCTCGCACTCTCGCGTCGAAGACGCTTGCGCCGAGATCGAGGGGGAACTAAAAATCCGGCTCTCAGAACTTAAAGCCGAAGGAAAGCTTCTCGAGGCTGAGCGTTTAAATGCCCGCACGCGTTATGACATGGAAATGCTTCGAGAAATCGGCTATTGTCACGGCATTGAGAATTATTCCAGGCATCTTTCAGGCCGTCCGCCGGGAAGCCGGCCGTTTTGTTTGATTGATTATTTTCCTAAAGATTTTTTGACACTCATTGACGAGTCACATGTGACTATTCCGCAAGTCCACGGGATGTATGAAGGCGACCGTTCCAGGAAAGAAGTTTTAGTCACGCACGGGTTTCGTTTGCCGTCGTGCCTGGATAATCGTCCGCTTAAATTTAATGAGTTTAAAGACACTATCGATCAATGCATTTATGTTTCGGCGACGCCGGGGCCGTTTGAAAAGAAGGATTCTAAAAATCAGGTGGCTGAACAGATCGTTAGGCCTACCGGTATCATTGACCCGCCGATTGAAGTTCGTTCGACGGAAGGCCAGGTGGATGATCTGGTTAAGGAAATTAGAAAGCATACAGCCCGTGGAGGCCGAACGCTGGTCACGACCTTAACCAAGCGGATGTCGGAGGATCTAACCGAGTATTTACAGGACAAGGGGCTTAAAGTAAAATACCTTCATTCGGATATCGAGACGATTGACCGTTCGAAGATCCTTAAAGATCTGCGTCTTAAGAAGTTTGATTGTCTCGTCGGTGTAAATCTTTTAAGAGAAGGGTTGGATTTGCCGGAAGTCTCGTTGGTCGCTATCTTTGATGCAGACAAACAGGGATTCTTGCGCTCGGAAACGTCATTGATCCAAGTCTCCGGCCGTGCGGCGCGAAATATTGATGGCGTTGTGATCATGTATGCTGATAAGATAAGCGCGGCGATGCAGAAGGCCATCGGTGAATGCGAGCGCCGGCGTAAGATCCAAACAGAATACAACAAGAAACATCACATCACGCCGCAGACGATTCAAAAGGCTATTGCCGAGGGCGGTATCGACGAGCTGGCAGAAGAAAAAACGGAAGAAATTGTCTTAGGCGCCATTGGAAAGAATAAAGAAGATTATATCTTGTCGGAATATGTGGCTGAATTGGAACGTGAAATGGAGCTTGCTGCACGGAATCTGCAGTTTGAAAAGGCCGCGATTTTTAGGGACAAAATAAAAGAATTGAGAGGACAAAAATGAAACGTAAAAGTTGTTCTGATCTGCTGACCATTGACATTGGGAATACCACAACGGCATTAGCGGTATTTTGCGGGAAGAAGATCGCACATGTTTACAGAATTGATTCGCAGCTTCCTAAGAAAGGCTATGAATATCAATTGTCGTTGATCCTTCAGAAAATTAAAAAGTCTGCTTGCGGCCTTAGGGTCCCTATTGTTTGTAGTGTTGTGCCCCGGTTGACTAAAATAGTCGAGACACAGATACAAAAACAATTAAAGATCGGGTCTAAGGTCGTCGGACGGGATGTTGAAGTTCCTATTGAGAATAATTATCATCTGCCTAAACAAGTCGGGCAGGATCGATTGATGTGCGCTTATGCGGCTAAAGAATTGTATGGTTCGCCGTGTTTGGTGATCGATCTAGGGACGGCTATCACGATTGACGTTGTTTCTGCTCGAGGAGTTTATGAGGGCGGGATGATTATCCCTGGCATCCGTTTGTCGTTAGCGTCGCTGTTTGAACATGCGGCGCTTTTGCCGGAAATCGAGAAAGTCGAGGTCCCTAAACATCTCGTCGGGAAGAATACCAGGGAAAGCATGTTAAGCGGGGTCTTTTATGGTTATGGCGCGATGCTTTCCGGTTTGATTGACATGATGGCCAAGAATTTGAAAGGGAAGCCCAAAGTCATCATCACCGGAGGATATGCAGAGTTGATGAAGCAATTTCTCGTCAAGAAGGATAGCCGCATCGATGCCGACCTTATTTTTAAAGGAATGCAGTTATTGATATAGATCCTCTAGAAAAAATGAGCATTAATCCCAAAAATTCTTTTAACGGCAAAATGGCCCTGTTCATTATTATTGCCGTATTTTTTTTCGCTTTTTTTGGGATGATGGATGTTTTCCATGTCAACCTCATGGAACAAATGGGGATTCCGGTTATCAAACTTTGTTTTGCGGATTTAAGAGTTTTGACCTCTGGATGTGATGCTTTACGGGCGGGAGATGACCCGTTACTTTTGAATCCATTGGACCCGTGGAAACGACCGACGAATTATCCGCGAATTTGGCTTGTTTTAGCGGCATTAGGTGTTCATCAGACGCATACGATTTTAATCGGTGTTTTGTTGGTAGTTTGTTTTTATGTTTCCATATTTAAGATTATTCCGTCGATTAATGGCTTCTTAGACTTACTTATTTACAGTCTGATTATTTTGTCTCCTGCATGTATGCTGGCGGTCGAACGCGGCAATGTGGATATGGCCGTATTTATAATTTTGTCTTTCGCTCTGTTTATCCCGGAGAGGAATAAATTGTTTTTTTATTTTTCTTTATTATTGGCATCGCTATTAAAATTTTTTCCTGTTTTTGCTTTCCTCGCGGCCTTTAAAGAATCGCCCAAAACTTTTATAAAAGTAGGCGTGGTTTGTTCCTCCTTGTTTTTATGCTATCTTTTGTTTACTTGGAAAGATTTTTTAATGATTGATAAAGCAACTCCGCGCATGATGTATTCTTCTTATGGCAATTTGGTCTTAATGTGCATCTGCTCGCGGCTTATTTTTTCGACACGATTATGGAGATGGGGAGGATTCCTCTTAACGGCACTTGTTTCTTTAGGGGCATATAGTTTAGCGCGATTTAAGGGCAAAGATATGCGGCCTTCTTTAAGCCATATCACTTCTTTTCGAATAGGGGCAGGGATTTACGTCGGGACATTTCTTTTAGGGAATAACTTTGTTTACCGGTTGATCTTCCTGATATTTACGATCCCGCAGTTTTTAGACTGGGCCCGCAATGCTGACGGTGAGCTAAAACAGCTAGCTCAGGTTTCTTTATTACTGATGATCATCATTTTTTGGTCGTTGCTCTGGACACAATATGTTCCTTTCCTGAATTGGGGCGGCATTTCCGTCCTAGAGGAAGTTTTTACCTGGTCTTTGTTCGCGATTTTAATTGCTGTGTCATTTAGCTCGCTTCCACATTGGGCAAAAAGAGGATTAAAATTATCTTAACGAGGTTAATATGAAGCAATTGAAAATGAGCCAAATTTTATCTTTCATTTTATCAAAGCAAAAAATTATTTTTTTTGTCTTAACCCTCTTATCAGGGCTTTGGATCTTATCTTCCTTTAGTGATTTCCAATATTATCTTGCCCAAGGCGACCATGGCCAGCATTTATATTCCACAAAAATGGCTTTTGATGGCCATAAACCATATCGTGATTTCTTCTGGTGGTATAGCCCTTTGATGCTTTATTATTATAGTTTCTTTTATTATTTCTTTGGCGTGACGATTCAAAGCATTCTTCTCGGGCAGAATATTTTGCTTCTTCTGTCTGGCATCTTTATTTATCTTGCCAGTTCTGTTTTTATTTCTCCGGTTCTTTCTTTTATGTGCGCTTTATGGTATTGGACACAGCGGGGGATGGACTTTGCCTATACGTTCAATCATCCCGGAGGAGTTCTCCTTTTAACGATCATATTATATTGCCTTTTTGAGTATTTCAAAAAACCGCGGAATGTTTATGTCTGGCTCGGTGCTTTAAACATTTTTTTACTTTTCTTTGTCCGCATCAATATGGCCTTAGGCGTCTTGGTCTTATTTTTTATTTTTTTAAGCATCTCTAACGCTTTTCATCAAATCCCTAATTCTGCGAAACAAAATAAATTTTATTTTCTTCTGGGAACCGCGGTTTTGGCAGGTTCCTTTTTAATTTATTGGTATCTTTTAAAAGGTCTGCCAGCCTATATTATCCATCAATGTTTTGCTTATTTTAAAAGCGATCAAGTTCAACATAGCTATGCCATTTTCCCGAAGCTCTATGATCTTTTGATGATGGCCAAGGCTTTTTTTAATACAAACCCGATCAAAAGAGTTTTAGGGGGCGCACTTGTTTTATCTCTCGTGCAGATCGCTTTTTCTATCACAAGAAAAAAGGTCACAGAACAAGAAACCAGAACGCTTCTTTTTCCCGGCATTTGTCTTTTTGTTCTTATGATGCTTTGTTTGCATGAATTTATTATGAGCGGCATAGTGTACCGGGCAAACTGGGCCATTTCGTTTGAAGCTATGCTAATATTTTTGCTTCTCGAATCCCTTTTTCGTTTAAGAGGACCGCTTTTGATCACACCGTTGATAAAGGTTTCTATTGTATGGATGGTTTTTGGGGTTTTGTTGTTGAGCGCCATTGATAATTATTATCTGATTGAATCTTATAAAAGCCCCGAACATGAACTTATTGTCGGAAAGAATCATATTTATACGACCCAGCCGTTGTCTTGGTTTAAGACCGTCGAGCAAACAACGCAATTTATCAAAGAGCACACGAAGCCAAGTGAAAAAATATTTGCCATTCCCTACGAGCCTCTGTATTATTTTTTGGCTGAACGGGATTGTGCCACGCGCCAGACAGCATTTTTCTTGTTTAATAATATTACTGAAGAACAGGAACGAAAGACCATCGAGGACTTAGAAAAAGAAAAAGTGAATTGGATTATTCTTTCCAATCGGATTGTTTCTACGGAATATGGGATGGGCATCTTTGGCCAGACTCATTGTAAGATTCTTTGGGAATATATTAATAAAAATTTCGGGGTGTTTACTCAATTCGGAGAACACCTCCATGAATCTGGCGACTGGGCGACAAATCATTCTACCTATATTTTAAAACGCAAATGATAAGGGATAAAAAACATTTCTATGCAGCCTGATAAAATATTGGTTTCGGACTTCGACGGGACCATCACAAAATATGATTTTTATGATTTGGTTTGCCAGGAATTCCCTGAGATCGCCGGAGGATTTTGGGATCAGTATGAAAAAGGGGAAATCACTCACTTTGAGGCCTTGCGCGGGATATTTGCAGGGTTACGTACGGAGGAATCTCGGTTACTACAAATAGTAGATAGTATGCAAATTGATCCGCGGCTTTCAGCGTCAGTGACTAAGCTTGCGAATAATGGTTGGAGCGTTGTCGTTGCTTCCGCCGGATGCGATTGGTATATTCGACGGTTGTTAAAAGAAAGCGGCGTATCTATTTCTGTACACGCTAATCCGGGGGATTTTTCATCGACGGAAGGACTCAAGATGCGATTGCCAGAAGATTCTCCGTTTTTTTCGCCGGAACTAGGTGTCAATAAGGTCGCTGTGGTGCGTGATGCGTTAAAAAAGTCTGCGTGCGTGGCGTTTGCCGGTGACGGTCGTCCAGATCTGGCGCCGGCGTTGTTAGTTCCACCGCAAAGGCGGTTTGCCAAAAATTGGCTTGCCAAGAAATTACAGGAAATCGGCGAGGATTTTCAAGCCTTTGATACATGGTCAGACGTGGCGGAAAAACTTCTTCAAGGAGAGTAAAAAATGTTAAGGAACACCTCGATTGTTATTCCAACGCTCGTGCGTATTAAACCTGGCGCGTTGGATCGCCTCGGCGTTTATGCCAAGCGCAATCAGTTTAACAACATTGTCCTTTTTTATAGTAAAGAACTAGACGCGGCGCTAATTGAGCGGGTCAATCAATCCATGGGTCGGGAATCTATTGATGTTTTGCAGCATATTGAGATTTCTTCCTCGAGCTTTGAACATGCGGAAAAGATTTTTCAGTCTTTACCCCACAAGACGAACGCTATTATTGCCTTCGGTGGAGGCAAGGCGCTTGATGTCGCTAAATATGTCGCGTTTTTATCGCGGCTCCCTTATATTGCGGTGCCGACGGCGTTGTCCAATGACGGATTTTGCAGCCCGCAGTGTAGCCTAGATTTTCAGGGCAAGAAGCGTTCTTTGCCGGCGGCCATGCCGTACGGTGTTGTGATTGATACGGAAGTTTGTTTAAACGCGCCGAAGATCCTTTGGATTTCCGGCATTGGGGATCTTGTTTCTAAGATTACGGCGGTTTATGATTGGAAGATCGCTTATAAGAAAAAAGGGACGCAGCTTGATGATTTTTCTGCGCTTTTATCGGATGCCACGGTTTTTCAGTTAATGGCAAAGCCCGACCATGATCTCGAAGGGATGCGTTTACTCGGTACCGCGCTTATGCTTAATGGCATTGCCATGGAGATCTGCGGCTCCTCGCGTCCGGCGAGCGGCAGCGAGCATTTGATTTCCCACGCGCTTGACCTTATCAGTAAGAAACCGCACCTTCATGGGATACAAGTTGGTACGTCGACATATATTATGAGCCAATTACAGGGATGCCGCGGAACCGATCGGATCGCAAAAGTTTTTGATACGATCGGATTTTGGGACGCGGTTAAAGCAGATCCATTTATCCGAAGTGAATGGCTCGAGGCATTCAAAATCGCACCGACCATCAAATCCGATTTCTACACCATTCTCTCCGAAAAAGATTATACTCAGGATTTTATCCGTATCCTGGATAACGACTCCCGCCTTCAAGGGGTTTTTGTCTAATTGTTTTTCAAGAAGGAAACACAAAGAAAGCGTTTCCAGAACATCGATTCCCTCGCCTTGTTTTTTCCCTTTTATATGTAATACTTTATGTAGTAATGGATCTGCATCTATGACTCTGCTTCGTTGGTTTTAGACAAACCTTATACAGGGGGAGAGGAAATGAAATATTTCCATAAAATCATTAGCAGTGTCATATTAGTTGCCTTTTTTTTCACCTCGATTTTACCGCCGGCGCGCGCACAAGAAATGCCCTGGATGCCCGTGCCCGGAATGGCAGTGGCCTTAACTCCCACATTTACTCCTGCCTATCTTAAAGGGATGGTGATTCATCCCAACGACCCGTTTAAGTTTGATTTCATCATATATCGTGGAGATAAAAATCTTGGCAAGGATGATAAGCAAGATGAATATTCGAAGCTGATTAAGTATTTTTTAGCGGCCTTGGCTGTTCCTGATACTGACCAGTGGGTGAACCTCTCGCCGTATGAGAAAAATAGAATCATTCCTGACAGTTTCGGATTAACAGAAATGGGCCGGGATCTTTTAGCCCAGGACTATCTGTTAAAGCAAATTACAGCATCGTTAATGAGTCCAAATACGGAATTGGGGAAAAAGTTCTGGGCCTCCGTCTATGAGAAAGCGTATGAGAAGTTCGGGAAGATGGATATCCCGATGGATATTTTCAATAAGGTTTGGATCGTTCCGGACAAAGCGGTGATTTATGAGAAGGACAATACGGTTTATGTGCTGGAAAGTCATTTAAAGGTGATGACGGAGGAAGATTACGAAGCGCTCAAAATGAGCGCGGAGTCCCGAGCTACTGCGAGGGATTTAGCGGCACAAAAGACTGTAGGGGCGGGGTTTCCCCGCCCTGATGATAAAGGGCGCGGGGACCGCGCCCCTACACAGATCATCAAAGAAATCATCATTCCTGCCCTTGAAAAAGAAGTCAACACGGGAAAAAATTTCGCACCGTTACGCCAAGTCTATAGCGGGATGCTTTTAGCGACGTGGTACAAGCGAAGCTTAAAGGAATCTATCTTGGGAAAAATTTATGCGGATAAAGTGAAGGTGAAGGGTGTTGACCAGGACCCGAAGACGAACCAACAGATTTATGAGCAGTATGTGGCGGCGTATAAGAAGGGCGTGTTTAACATGATCAAAGAGGATTATGATGCGTTGTCGAAGCAGATCATTCCGCATAAATATTTTTCAGGTGGGACGGAAGGGTATGTGAATGTAAAATTTGACCATGCGATGATAAGCCGTGATCAAATCCAGCAAGGAAAGAAAAATAATGACATTGTTGGCGTTTCTTTGGTGAAGATTGAAGAATTCCTTAAGAAATCTCCTCTTGCTTCTGTGACGAATCGTTCATTAAAAATTGCACAGCAAAGAATGCAGCAGATTAAGCAAAGAATGTGGGTGAGCAAACTTTTTAGCTCTCAGCTACATACCCTGCAAAAAAGAACGTCGCGTTCAATACTTTGGGATTCTATTTTAAAAAGGGCGGTTATAAGAGTAGCGGATTCTTCTAGAACTAAGGCCGAAGCCTTTGCCGCGATTGATATGATTTTGGGGCTTATTGACTCTAAGCATGCTTGGAATAGCGAGTTAATAAAGTTTTTTAATGAAATAACCGGGTCCTCTCGGCAAAGCAACAATATAAGAAAGAGGACTGTTCAGGCGGAACCAGAATCAACAGCGGATTTGCAAATTGCGATTTATGATCTCTTTTTTGAGATACAAAGCATCCTTAAAAGCGTAGAAGAGAAAAATTGGCCTTTTGTTTTTCATTACGGCGAGCAAGTCATCAAATATCTTGAACCTTCTAGTCAAGACAATCAAGCCCTTGTAAGTTTAAAACATACTTTTAATCCGCAAGCCTATACTCGTGAGTTGGGTTTAGATTCCAATGAATTAAATGAATTTATAAACAATGGGAAGATTGTCGATTTAATTCAGGCGGTGAAAGAGATTTCGAGGGCTTGGAGTCAAGCTGATGATGAGCGAAATCAGGTTCTCTATAAATATTTGCCTCGGGTGATTCGTGTTGAAAGCATTCTTAATACGATTGTAGAGGCTTTTCAGGGCAAGAGAGATATGAGAGTGGATTTTGAAGTTTATAGAGAGGGACGGGCTTTAAGTACAGTGAGTCTTTTGGATATTGAAGACGCTGTGAATCGGTCGCAGAATCTTGTCAAGGGTGATCGTGCGATGGTGACACAAAAATCAATGGAAGAAAATAAGACGCGTTTGTTGTCTTATCAGGTGGAGCAATTGATTGTCAAAAAGGAAACCACCGACGTCGTATTGACTAATAGCGGATATTATAAGATGGAAATTGCTTTAAGGTCGAAATTAGACGGCAAAGTGGTCAAATTTGATGAGGAAAATTTTAAGGAAGATTTTGATCTTAAGATCTTAAAACAGACCACTGACTTTGGAGCCTGGGCAGGCCCGGAAACAGCCGGGAATAATCCTCGTCGGCTTATTTTGGCTATGACCATTGATTCTAAGAATGTTGGCCATGATCTGAAGAAGGCGAGAAGCATTTTGGAAATCGTCGCCAAAAATATGAAAAAGTATCTTTATGTTACCGACCAAGCGATGACAACGGCGGATGCCAAGAAAAATATAGGGAATACTATCCAGAAATTCATTGATTTAGTACATCCAGGGACTTTTTATAATGATAGAGAAGATTTGCGTCCGCATCGGCAGCTGGAAAGTATGCTGACTGCGTTAAAGATTCCGGTTCAGGCCGCCCAAACAAAAGCAGACTGGGGTGCTATTGTAAAGACTTTGGAAAGCGATTGGGACACGACCTTTAATTTGATAGACAATCTTTCTCATGAAAGCTTAAAAGGTCCGGAGCAGTTTGATTATTTCCGAAAAAAGGCGTTAAAGGTCGAGTTAAAGAAGATGTTTCGCAATCTTAATACTTTGATTCGACAATCCGCTAACCAGGCGATGAGCGTGGATTTGAACTATGCGTTAGATGCGGAAGAACGGCCAGCGTTTGAATCTTGGACCAAAGATTATCAAGAAGGCCGAATGACCCAGCCCAATTTTATAAAATTGTTGGAGGGGCTTAAATTAACAAAGGAAGAAATTAAATCCATCGTGGCCGACTTGGATAAAGCAAAAGCTGGTGACCATGCGATGACGGTGGAGAAGATACAAGCTGCCATTCCTGTTGCCGTGAGAACGCATACAGGGAAGTTCAGCTTCATTTATCAATCTGAATATTACGGTAATCTCGAGTTATTAGCCGATAAAATGCTCGAGAATGCCAAACAACACAATCTCATGG
This sequence comes from Candidatus Omnitrophota bacterium, assembly GCA_015233405.1. GTDB lineage: Bacteria > Omnitrophota > Gorgyraeia > Zapsychrales > Zapsychraceae > JADFXT01. Next base: position 156,449 of record JADFXT010000001.1, read on the forward strand.
CCATATCCACTTTTAATGGCTACATTATTTATGCCGATGCAAACTCAACAAAGGGAGACATTGTAAATCAGTATAAAGAACAGATTCTCGCTGGCGGTCTTCTGACTTCTCGGACGGCCCCAGGCTTTTATACGGATTCCGAACATCAAGGAATAACAACAGACTCGAATTTGAGAAGATTGTCTCTGGCTAATCGGGATGTTCCTTATCTGGGCGTGGTTGATAGCAAGCCGTCGGTGTATCTCGATGGCAAAAAAATAGATTATACCGGCAAGATGGCGGTGGTGGAAGATATTGAGATGGAAAAGGCCCGAAATGTTGAATTGTATGGACTAAATATGTCCGTCGATTCCTGGATTTTTGCGGTTAATTCAATATGGAAAAAAATCTCAGAGAGTAATTTTAAGTTCTGGCCCATAGACCTTTATTATCAGCATGGTGGAGTAGGGTCATATGGTGTCGGGCCAGTGGCGTATTTGATGGTTAAAGCCGTCAAAGGATTTAGAATCAAGGTGGCCAGATATAAAAGCGACGATCTGGTCTTCTTAGACGCTGATGCCGTGGAATTGCGGCGTTCTTTAGGGACCGTATTTGCATCTGAGAAGGTGAAGAAGGATAAGAAGGCTGAACTTTTGAAGTGGTTAGTTCAGACCAGTGAAGAGTTAGTCAAACGGAATTCTTTTTTTGAAAACAAACTTCAGCCGCTTGCTAAGGACCAGGCGATGATTACGAAAGATAAGGGAAAGAATAATTTGACTGAATTAAAGCGACAATTGTTTGAAACACAAGTATCGTTCGGGAAGTTGGCGATAAAATTCCAGGACCAGTTGACAAATCAACAAGGAAATTATGAATGGCCGATTTTGAATCGCGCAGAAAATGCCATAAAAGAAGATATGAATAAAACCCGGGATAGAATCGAAAGCCTTCAGAAAGAGATACGTCGAGCAAGAAGAGCCGATCACCCCATAGCGACAAAAAGTAATGAGAAGAATCAAACCAAATTGACAGAATTACAACAATTGACTAAGGCACAAATTTTGTTCGGGAAGTTGACGATGAGATTGCAGGACCAGTTGACAATTCAGCAAGGAAATTATGAATGGCCGATTTTGAATCGCGTAGAAAAAGCCATAAGGGAAAAAATGCGGCAAACCCGTAGGACAATCGATGCCCTTCAAAAGAGGATACCTAAGGAACAGCAAACCGACAGTGCTATGGCGACGAAAGGCAAGGAGAAAAATCAAGATAGCTTGACGGAATTACAACAACAATTAACTGAGGAACAAATTTCGTTCGGGAAGTTGGCGATAAAATTGCAGGACCAGTTGACATATCAAAAATCAAATTATGAATGGCCGATTTCGGATCGTGTAGAAAAAGCCATAAAGGAAGATATGAATAAAACGCGAGATAGAATTGAAAGTATTCAGAAAGAGATACGTCGAGTGAGAAGAACCGAGCGCCCCATGGCGACAAAAAGTAATGAGAAGAATCAAACCAAATTGACAGAATTACAACAATTGATTAAGGCACAAATTTTGTTCGGGAAGTTGACGATGAGATTGCAGGACCAGTTGACATATCAAAAATCAAATTATGAATGGCCGATTTCGGATCGCGTAGAAAAAGCCATAAGGGAAAAGATGAATATAGCCCGAGATAGAATCGAAAGCCTTCAGAAAAAGATACGTCAAGCGAGAAGCACCGACCGGGCGATGACCTCGGAGACTTTATTGCCGCTTCAAGAAATAGAACAGATAGAATCGGATGCGACGAGGCAGTTCCCCAAGAAAGCGGTTGTTGTGGACATTCCTGAAGAGCCGGGTATTCACGCGAGGCTGGCTGCCCAAATTGTGGATGTCGCCAACCGGGTCCTCGAGAAGCTAAAAATCGAGTTGCTTATAAATCCATTTAATAAACATCGTGGATTTCTTGTGTCAGCAAGAAGCATATTGAATATTGAGCTTTCTGAGATCGAAAACGGTCAGACTGTTGAACTTTACGCGAAGGACAACGGAAATAATAAAAAAGAGACTATTGATGCGGTCTTCAATATACTGGAACGGCTGTTGCATGACGTTCGAATTATTCATACAAATATTCATGAATACGTCAACGAGGTCGACAAATTAGCGGAGAATATCGACCAGGCGATGACGGCGAAAAACATAATAAGTACTCTGCCTGCGGCCGTGAAAAATCATAAAGGGGCTGTTGTCATATTAAGGAAAGAATACGGGGCCGCCGATATGAGGGGAGAAGTCGCAAATATGTTTTTAGAGCGCGACCAATGGCCCAAGGCGGACAATGTGATCGTTTTGACATCCTTTAACGGAGTTCTTCTTTATGTTTCAAAGGACACAAAAGACATCGATTCCGTCTTAACAACGCAATGGAGTAGCGCGTTGGAGAAAATGAAAAAAAATCCGATAAGTTTTAGCGTCCTTGCACAAGATCCTACGGAATCAAAGAGTACTTACAAAAAACATCTGGTCGACCGATCAGAAGAGTTTGGAGGTTCGCCGGTTGTGGTCGGCGCTATTGACCAGAAACTCGTCGTTATGACCAAGGAAACCATTGCGGCGATGAAAGCTGAAGCGAATATTCAAAACATCAGAGCGCTCATTCCACAGGCGGTGAGAAATCATCAAGACCATATTATGATCGTAAGTGATACCACTGTGAATCTTGATAATCTTTTGAGGAACATGATGAGAGAACAAAAGAATTCGCCGGATGAAAATGTCCTTGTGCTGGCATCTTTTAACGGGAGTCTTCTTTATGCCACAAAGGGTATGAAAGAATCTGAACTTATGAATCAGGTCCGAGAATGGTGGTCTCGGAACGGACATTTTGTCACTCTGGGACAACTTCCAGGTCAACCAGACAGGGAATATTTGGACGCCTTGATCCGTGAGTCTAAGAAATATGAGAGGTCTCCGGTGGCGGGTTCAATTAATAAACAATTAAGGATTTTTGTCAACGGAACGGAAATGGACCAGGCCATGACGGCGGCGGACGACGATTTTGACAGCTTTTTGCGCGCCAACAGAATGAGAATGGAGACAAACGAAACACGGGAAATCACAGTGAACAATGTTCTAGGAATACACATGAAACCCTCGAGAGCGATTTATCGAGCGGCAGAAGCGTTCGCTAAACAAGGTGTTTTTGTTACGATTGAAACTGAAGATGATATTGTCAGAATTTATGATGAGTCCGAGCCAAGTCTCATCATGAGCATTCAAAGTTTAGGCATACAAGACGAGCAGCCAATAAAGGTAACAATCGATAGCCAAAAGAAATTGTCACCGGAAACGATCAATTTTGTCTTTGATAAATTAACGTACTTGTTGCAAACCAAAGCATTGCTTGAAAATCCAGAATGGGATACAAACAATGCCACAAAGATTTATTTAGAAGAGATCGCGCAGTTTTTTAAATCACAAGACAAGGCGATGACGAGCAAAGAAGCAGAGGCTATCGTTGAACAATTAGTGAAGCTTGGGCAAGACCAAGCTCGTGATAGAAATGCCAGGATGGATGAGGCCCTCAAGATCATAGCAAGACAAGAAAAAATCGATCATTTTAAAGTTGTTGAAATGTATCATTTGCTCTACCCGCATGGGGCTTCGGGGTTAGATTTTGCTCTTAGCAGGTTTTTAGATGACTGGGAAGACCCTGCAGAGAAAAGGGAAAGGAACAAGCCGGCCACTCTTACAGATAAGCGCGCAGAAGAGATTGTTGAAGGGCTGGTTAAATTAGCTCATGGAAACGCTTTGGATAGATCTGAGAGAGAGAAGGGTATATTTAAATTGCTAGGGCCTCTTGTTCCGAAAGATTTTCCTAAATTGTATGAGACTTTTATATCTAGATATCCAAAGGGTGCCGGTGGAGATTTTGATATCGGCAGGTATATATTGGATCAAGCCATGTCGACCCGAACAATAAATCCCAAGATCTCCGACGTCGGACTGACTCCTGATACCAAAGGTGGTATTGATTTCAATTCCTCCAATCTTGACATGCAGATCAAGCGCGATGGAAAGGGCGTTGTGCTTCCGGTCAGCCAGCAGAATTTGGAATCGATTCATATTAACGGTCTCATGCCGGTGATTCTGGATATTAAGCCTGGCGTGTCATTACCGATATTTCAATAATCTTCCTGTTGTCTTTGCGAGGAGGGCTTTAGCCCGACGCGGCAATTTTTTTTAAAATTAATTTAAAAAGGATTGCTTCGCTCGCAAAGACGCAATGGCGCTTCGCGAAGCGCTCCTACGTAATCAACAAAACGGAATTGGGCGTTTCCTCAATTGATGGTGCGCACCCTGAATTCGGTGCAGCCTACCAAAATATCTATTGATTTCAATCCTGACCGAGGACGGAATGTCCGAGGGAATGGTTGAGCCTCTAGCGAAACCAAAAATAAAAATTCTTGACAAAATTTTTCTTTTTGCTAAATTAGCACTCTTGGAAACAGTGTGCTAACCAGAAATTTTCAGTTCAATTTTAAAATACAAGGAGGTGTGGAAGTGAAATTACAACCATTAGCAGACAGAGTAATCGTCAAGGCTTTGGAAGCCGAAGAAAAAACCAAAGGCGGGATTGTCCTTCCGGATACTGCCAAGGAAAAACCTCAAGAAGGTAAGATCGTTGCCGTCGGAAAAGGGAAGACTGCGGAAGACGGAAAAACCATCGCGATGGAACTTAAAGTTGGCGATCGCGTTCTTTACGGAAAATATAGCGGCAGTGAGATCACCGTTGATGGCGAAGAATATTTGATCATGAGAGAAGATGATATTTTAGCTGTTGTTAAATAAAAAATTTTGTTATCCTCGCCTCGTCTGTCATTCCCGCGAAAGCGGGAATCCAGAGTCACGAAGCGAGAATATAAAAACATGGATCCCCGCTAAAAAATTGCGGGGATGACAAAAATGATGTTAAAACGGAGGAAATACAAAAATGGCAAAACAATTACTTTTTGAAGATGAAGCACGCCGTAAGATTTTAAGAGGCGTGGAACAGCTCGCACGGGCTGTTAAAGTGACATTAGGTCCTAAAGGCCGTAATGTTGTTTTAGATAAAAAATTTGGTTCACCGACCGTGACCAAAGACGGCGTGACCGTGGCCAAGGAAGTTGACCTCGAAGACCCATTTGAAAATATGGGCGCGCAGATGGTCAAAGAAGTTGCGGAAAAAACGTCTGACAATGCCGGTGATGGAACCACGACTGCTACAGTTTTAGCTGAAGCGATTTATAAGGAAGGGTTAAAGAACGTGACGGCCGGTGCTAATCCTATGGCGTTAAAGCGCGGGATTGAATTAGCCGTTGAGAAGGTCGTTGCCAAAATTGGCAAAAGCGCTCATCCGGTCAATTTAAAGAAAACCACCGAAGTCGAGCAAGTTGCGACCATTGCCGCCAATAGCGATTCTGTGATCGGTAAGAAGATCGCCGAAGCGTTTGAAAAAGTCGGCAAAGATGGTGTTATTACTGTTGAAGAATCCAAGACCATCGATACTGAGCTTAAGCTCGTCGAAGGTATGCAATTTGATCAAGGGTATTTATCTCCTTATTTTTCCACCGATATGGAAAAAATGGAGTGCCAACTTGATAATCCTTTCATCCTTCTTTACGAAAAGAAAGTCAGCAACATTAAGGATATTCTTCCATTATTAGAGCAAGTCGCCAAGGCCGGTGCGCCGCTTCTGATTATCAGCGAAGACGTCGAAGGCGAAGCGCTTGCGACATTAGTTGTTAATAATTTAAGAAAAACACTTTCCTGCGCTGCGGTCAAAGCTCCGGGTTATGGTGACAGACGTAAAGCCATGCTCGAAGATATTGCCGTCTTAACCGGTGGACGCGCGATTACGGAAGATTTAGGTTTGAAATTAGAGAACTTAAAACTTTCCGATTTAGGCCAAGCCAAAAAAGTCAAGATCGATAAAGATAATACGACGATCGTCGAAGGAAAAGGCAAGGAAGACGCTATCAAGGCTCGTATCAAACAGATTACGAACCAGATCGAATCGACAGATTCTTCGTATGATAAAGAAAAACTCCAGGAAAGATTAGCCAAGCTTTCCGGTGGCGTTGCGATTATCAATGTCGGCGCTGCAACGGAAACAGAAATGAAGGAAAAGAAGGCCCGCGTTGAAGATGCTTTACACGCGACACGTGCAGCTGTGGAAGAAGGTATTGTTCCCGGCGGTGGCGTGGCTTTACTTCGCGCGATTGATGAAGTCGATAGCTTAAAGCTTAAAGGCGATGAGAAGACCGGCGCAGAAATCGTTAAGCGTGCTTTAGAAGCTCCTGTGCGCCAATTAGCTCAGAACGCAGGACTGGAAGGTTCTGTTATCGTCGAGCAATTAAAGAAAGAAAAAGAAAATATTGGTTATGATATCAATAAAGACCAATATGTGGATATGTTTGAGTCCGGCGTTATTGACCCAGCCAAAGTTACTCGTACCGCATTACAAAATGCGGCCAGTATCGCGGCACTTCTGTTAACGACCGAGGCTTTGATCACGGATTTACCGGATAAGAACCCTGCTCCAGCTATGCCAGCCGGCATGCCTGGTGGTATGGGAGGGATGATGTAGATTAAGGAAGTCCTGTGCCTGTTGGCACAGGACTCCCGGAAACATTTCGTTTCCGGTCGGGTTTATAATAAAATAAGGGCGTGGATATTTTATCCGCGCCCTTATTATTTTATATTTGACTTTTGACGAGAAACAGATTATATTATAACCTTAATTCGTCACTTCATTTGAGCCAAAAACCCTTTATTTTGATACAGTTATAAAATATATATACTACTTATTATTTAGAAAGGACAGTTTATGGGAGAATGGATTGGTATAGACAGACGCGCAAGACGTTGCTACGGGTTTGACGAGGTTGCGTTGGTTCCGGGTATGCAGACGATTAATCCAAACGAGGTTGATACGAGCTGGGAAATCGGGGAAATGAAGTTGAAGATTCCCATTATCGCGGCGGCTATGGATGGCGTTGTGGATGTTTCTTTTGCGATAAAAATGGGAAAAATGGGCGGGATCGCGGTCCTAAACCTCGACGGTGTTCAGACGCGTTATGAAGACCCGGATGAGATCATGCAGGAAATCGTTAATGCCACACCCCAGGAAGCGACCGAACTACTTCAGAAATTATACCAGCCACGAATTAAAGACTCTCTGATTACCAAACGAATTCAACAAATTAAGCAAGGCAAGGTTCCGGCTTTTGTCAGCTGCATTCCTCAAAATGCGGAAAAATTTGGGCGGCTTGCCCAGGAAGCTGGCGCGGACTGTTTCATTGTCCAATCCCAGGTCTCGTCGGCAAAACATATTTCTACAGAATACAAAGTCTGCGATTACGGAAAATTATGCCAGGATTTAAAAATCCCTGTTGCCATAGGAAATGCCGTCACTTATCCTATGACGTTATCTTTGCTGGAATTAGGCGTCGACGCTGTTCTGATTGGTGTCGGGCCGGGAGCGGCGTGCACGACTCGCGGGGTTTTAGGCATTGGCGTTCCTCAAATCACTGCCACCGTGGATGCTTCTGCCGCACGGGACCATCATTATAAACGGACGGGAAAATATGTTCCTATTATTACTGATGGCGGAATGCGAATCGGTGGAGAAATTTGTAAGGCCATCGCGGCCGGCGCAGATGCGGTCATGGTCGGTTCCGCGTTTGCCAAAGCCGAAGAAGCTCCGGGCAAAGGCTTTCATTGGGGCATGGCGACCTCACACGCTAATCTCCCGAGAGGCACGCGCATTCATGTCGGGACGACTGGAACGCTCGAACAGATCCTGCTTGGTCCTGCCAAGGTGGATGACGGGTCTCAAAATCTCGTCGGAGCATTGAAGACCTCCATGGGGTCTTTAGGCGTCCAAAATTTAAAGGCAATGCATGATGTGGAAATCATTATAGCGCCCTCTATTCAGACGGAAGGAAAGGTTTTTCAAGTCGGACAGCGCGTTGGAATGGGCAAGTAATTTATCAATCATTTAACCTAAAGGAAGGTTTTTCCTATGGTTCCCAAAACCAAGACACAAGGTAAGATCGCAAAATTAAAAACGAGAATCAAAATGGGCCAGAAACGCAGGATCGGGAATTTGCCGAAATTAAAGAAAATGGCCGGGCAGATGCCGGTTTCGATCAAGGTGCGTAAGATTAAGACGAAGGACATTGTCCTGGTCCTTGATTTCGGTTCTCAGTATACTCAGCTCATTGCTCGTCGGATACGCGAGAACAAAGTTTTTAGCAAGATCGTCCCTTATAATATTTCCATTGAAGAGATTCAGAGCATGAATCCCAAAGGCATTGTCCTTTCCGGAGGGCCGTTAAGCGTTTATGACAAGAACGCTCCGCTTCCGCATAAGGATATTTTTAAATTGAATGTCCCTATTCTAGGTATTTGTTATGGGATGCAAGCCATTACCAATATGTTGGGAGGTAAAGTGGATGGAAGCAAAGAGAGGGAGTTCGGCCGTGCGGAATTGTTTATTGATAGTAACAAGGATTTGTTCGCGAACCTCCCGTCGAATTTGACCTGCTGGATGAGCCATAGCGATGAACTCAAAAAGCTTCCGGCCGGATTTGTCAAAATTGCGCATACACTCAACGCTGATGTCGCGGCGTTTGCCAATTATCAGAAGAAAATTTATGGTGTTCAGTTCCATCCGGAAGTGGTTCATACTCAGCGCGGAAGCCAGATCTTGCTTAACTTTTTATTCCATATCTGCGGATGCCTGCCACGGTGGACCATGGATAAATTCATTGATTCTACGATCAGGCAAATCGCGGAAACCGTCGGAAACAAAAAAGTTGTTTTGGGTTTAAGCGGCGGAGTGGATTCTTCGGTGGCGGCTTTGATCATCCATAAAGCTATCGGCAGTAAGCTGCACTGTATTTTCGTCGATAACGGCCTTTTGCGTAAAAATGAAGTCGCGTCCGTTCAACGGACATTTAAGGATAATTTCAAAATGAACCTGATGTGCGTGGATGCCGAGAAGAACTTCTTAAAGCGTCTCGCCGGGGTGACCGATCCGGAAGAAAAAAGAAAGATCATCGGCGATGAGTTCGTCAAGGTCTTCACGGAAAAATCCAAACATATTAAAGATGCCGCGTTCTTGGCGCAAGGGACCCTTTATCCTGATGTGATCGAATCCCATTCGCCTATCGGCGGGCCTTCAGCAAAGATCAAGAGCCATCATAATGTCGGCGGTTTACCAAAGAATTTGAAATTCGAACTGGTCGAACCGTTACGAGAACTTTTTAAAGATGAAGTCCGTGCGATCGGAAAAATTCTCGGAGCGCCGGAATCGATTCTAAAACGCCAGCCGTTTCCTGGTCCTGGTTTAGCCATTCGTGTTATCGGTGAAGTCACGAAAGAGCGGCTTGAGATCTTAAGAGAAGCTGATGAGCGAGTCTTGGATGAAATTAAAAAAGCCGGTCTTTATAATGACATTTGGCAGTCGTTTGCGGTGTTGCTTCCTATTAAGACCGTCGGTGTCATGGGAGACCAAAGGACGTATGAAAATGTCGTGGCTATTCGTTGTGTCACGAGTGTCGACGGCATGACCGCTGATTGGGTCCAGCTTCCTTATGAACTTTTAGGAAAAATTTCCAACCGCATTATTAATGAAGTTCCCGGTGTTAACCGTGTTGTTTACGATATTAGCTCCAAGCCTCCCGCCACCATTGAGTGGGAATAATCCTTTAGCAGATAGTGGTAGGGGCGGTTCGCGAACCGCCCCTACGATTCAATCATGAGCCAGTCCGATTTCATCCATCTTCATGTTCATACTCAATACAGCCTTTTAGACGGTGCCTGCCGTATTAAATCTCTCATTCAAAAATGTGTCACAAACCAGATGCCGGCGGTCGCGATGACCGACCACGGCAATATCTTCGGTGCCGTTGATTTTTATCAGAACGCTACTGCTTCCGGGATCAAACCCATCATCGGTAGCGAGACCTATATTACGAAGACCGGCACGCGGTTCGATAAAACTCCTCAGCAAAAAGGCAACGCCTCGCATATCGTCCTTCTGGCTAAGAACCAGATAGGTTATCAAAATTTATTAAAACTTGTTTCTGCCGGATATCTCGAGGGGTTTTATTACAGCCCGCGAATTGACAAGGATATTCTTTCCAAGCACGCCGAAGGGCTCATTGGGCTTTCGGCCTGTTTAAAGGGCGAGGTTTCCCAACATCTTTTAGACGGCAATTTCCATTTAGCGCTTAAAGCCGCCGATGATTACATGCAGATTTTTGGTAAAGAAAATTTTTTCCTTGAGATCATGGACCAAGGCATTCCTGAGCAAAAGATCGCGAATGAAGGCCTTCTTCAAATTTCTAAACAGTTAAGTGTTCCGTTGGTCGCGACCAACGACGTCCATTATCTGGAAAAGGCCCAGGCCCGTGCGCAGGAGGCGTTACTTTGTATTCAAACACAGACGACCTTAGACGACCCTAACCGGATGCGTTTGTCGACGGACGAATTTTATTTTAAGACCGCAGAAGAAATGAAAACCCTTTTTTCCTGGGCGCCTCAAGCCGTCACAAATACGCTTCTTATCGCCGAGAAATGTGATGTCAAATTTAACTTTAACGTCATCCATCTTCCTAAATTCGAGCCGCCCGAAGGCAAGACCAAGGAAGAATACCTTAAACAGCTTTGTGAGGAGAATTTAAATAAACGGTATCCTCAAGTGACGACAGAGATCAGAGATCGTCTGGAATTTGAGCTTAAGATCATCGAGAAGATGGGCTTTGTCGGTTATTTTCTGATTGTCTGGGATTTTATCAATTTTGCGAAAAGCAAACGTATTCCCGTCGGGCCTGGACGCGGATCCGCCGCCGGAAGTATTGTCAGCTATCTTTTGGGGATCACGGACTTAGACCCGTTACGCTACGGTTTATTGTTCGAACGGTTTTTAAATCCCGAGCGCGCCGGGATGCCTGATATCGACATCGATTTCTGCTATGAACGTCGCGGGGAGGTCATCGAGTACGTCACCCGAAAATATGGTTCGGATAAAGTCGCCCAGATCATCACCTTCGGGACCATGCAGGCCAAGGCCGCGATCCGTGACGTGGGTCGTGTCATGGGAGTCGCCTATGCCGACGTGGACCGGATCGCCAAGCTCGTCCCTAACGAACTGGGGATAACACTCGAAGATGCTTTGGTCAAAGAGCCGCAATTAAAGAAACTTTGCGATGAGGACAACGCGGCCAAGGATATCATTGAGACCGCCAAGGTCTTGGAAGGATTAAATCGCCACGCCTCGATTCATGCCGCCGGTGTTGTCATTGCCGACAAACCTTTAGAGGAATACGTCCCGTTATTTAAGACGAGTGATGGCCAGGTGACGACGGGTTTTACCATGAACGATATCGCCAAGATCGGTCTTTTAAAAATGGACTTCTTGGGGCTTCGCACCTTGACCGTCCTTAACGAGGCGGTTCGGCTCATTAAGGAGATCCACGGGGTCGATATCGATATCACCCAAATCCCTCTCGACGACAAAAAGACCTATGAATTGTTAAGTCATGCCAACAGTTTCGGTATCTTCCAGCTGGAAAGTTCGGGGATGCGCGACCTTTTAAAGAAAACCAAGCCGTCGGAATTCGAGGACATTATCTCTATTCTGGCGCTTTATCGTCCGGGCCCGATGGGAAGCGGTATGCTTGATGATTTCATTAAGCGTAAACGCGGCGAGGTCCAGGTCAAATATGACCATCCGAAGTTGGAACCTATCCTTAAAGAAACGTACGGCATTATCGTTTACCAGGAACAGGTCATGAAAATCCCCGTTGCGCTCGCCGGGTTTTCCTTGACGCAGGCGGATCATCTTCGTCGGGCTATGAGTAAGAAAATTGCAGCCGTCATGGATAAGATGCGTGCGGATTTCGTTAAAGGTTGTGAGAAAGAAAGTAAAATTCCCGAATCGCTCGCCAATAAGATTTTTGATTTGATCGATTATTTCTCCGGTTACGGTTTTAACCGCAGCCACTCGGCCGCTTATGCGATGATCAGCTATCAGACCGCCTATTTAAAGGCGAATTATCCGGTGGAATTTATGTGCGCGCTTCTCAATAGCGAACAGAATAACACGGATAAGATCGTCGAGTATGTGAAAGAATCTGAAGCCATGGGCATTAAGATCCTGCCGCCGCATATTAATGAGAGCTTCAAGAAATTTATGGTGATGGACCCTAAGACGATACGCTTCGGCCTTTTAGCGGTTAAAAACGTCGGGGAAACCGCCATTGATTCGATTATTGAACAACGGGAATCCAACGGAAAATATTCTTCTTTGTATGATCTTTGCGAGCGGGTGGACCTTCGCCTCGTCAATAAAAAAGTGGTGGAAAGTCTGATTAAGTGCGGCGCACTCGATTTTGACGGCGTTTTTCGTTCGCAGATGATGGCGGTCGTCGAGAAATCGCTCGAAATTGGATCGAAAACCCAGAAAGAGCGGGCCTCAGGCCAGGTGTCTTTTTTTGATATGTTCGCCAGCAAGGAAACCAATGTTAGCCAACGTTATGACGCCCTGCCGGATATCAAAGAGTGGCAGAAAAATCAATTGTTGGCGTTTGAAAAAGAAATGCTGGGTTTTTATGTGAGCGGGCATCCCTTGGCGCATTATTTAGCCGAAATAAAGAAATTTACCGAGATGTCGACAGCGTCTTTAAAACAATCTTTCGACGGGGAAGAAGTCAAGATTGTCGGGCTGATTGAAAGTGTGAAATTGACGTATACCCGCAAGAACAATGAGCGCATGGCGATCGTGAAACTTGCGGATATTGACGGCGAGGTCGAGGTGGTGGTTTTCCCGTCGTCCTATGAAAAGCTCGCGCCGTGTTTACGGGAAGGGGAAGTGGTCTTTTTAGTCGGACGCGCCAGCCTTAAAGACGAGGAAGTCAAAATTGTCGCTGGAGACATGAAGCAAGTGCGTGATATTTATAGTTCCATTAAGTCCATCTACGTTGATTTATCCAAGGCCCCCAACAGTTCCCTCGAAGATTTCAAGAAGAAACTCTCCAAATATCCCGGCAAAGTCCCTGTTTATCTTAAAGTCAATACCAAGACCAATAAAAGCGTTGAAATTGTGGTCGGCCAAGAACTTTTCGTCTCGCCTAATGAAAATTTGATGAACGAAATCAAAGATATCGTCGGAAAAGAAAGCTTGACGGTGGAGTTGTAAGGGGTTTCGCCGTAGGATTAGCATGCTTTTGCGCTATCATTAGCAATTGTGCGGTCGCCATTTTCGGTTCGTGTTCAGTTGAATCGACAGATTTATCCAACGGCAGTCAGAAATCTGCCGGCTTAATTTAATCCCTTGACACTGTAAACCGCTGTTGTTACTATAGTTGCAATCAGGAGGTAGGTTAAATGACAAAAAAAGATATTGTCCTAAAGATCACGGATATGACCGGTATTAAACAGGTCGATGTCAAGAAAATCGTCCAGAAGACATTTGATGTGATCGTAGACAGCTTAATGAAGAACGAAAAGGTTGAGCTCAGGAATTTTGGTGTTTTTAAGATCAAAGAACGTCGAGCCCGCTTTGGACGAAATCCCCGAACGGGAGATAGTGTTCCAGTCCCTCCAAGAAGAGTGGTGGTCTTTAAGCCCGGCCTGGAAATGAAGCATAAAATCAAATAAGTTCTTGAGTATTTTCCTGAAATCCTTGAAAAGAGTATTGTCGAGGAGGCATTACTCTTATTTTTTGGAATAATAAAGATATATTAAGATTTATATACATATGACAAACAAATATTCCCTTCCCAGAGGCACCGCTGACATCCTTCCGCCGGAAACTATTCTTTGGCAGAACATTGAGCAAAAGGTGCGGAAAGTCCTCGAGAATTATAATTACCGCGAAATCCGTACGCCCGTGTTCGAAGAAACAGCGCTCTTTAAACGTTCGTTAGGCCAGACCAGCGATGTCGTCAATAAGCAATTGCTGGAACTTGTTTCAACAAAAGAGGAAGGTTTTGCGCTACGGCCTGAAGGTACGGCTTCGATCGTCCGTTCGTATATTGAAAATAGTTTAGATAAGAAAGAAAGTCTCTCTAAGCTTTATTATATTGGACCGATGTTTCGCGGTGAGCGTCCTCAAAAAGGCCGGCTTCGCCAATTTCATCAAATAGGCGTCGAGGCGATTGGACCGGATTCCACGTCGCCATATTTAGACGCGGAGGTGATTCATTTAAGTCTTTCTATTTTAAAGGCTTTGGGCTTGGGCGAAATAACGCTTAAAATCAATACGTTAGGGACGCCTCAGGATAAGGAAAATTTTTCGAAGCTTTTACGTAAACAATTAGAAGGAAATATTTCTAAACTGTGCGAAGACTGCCAGTCGCGGTTTGAACGAAATGTGTTTCGCGTGCTGGATTGTAAGAATCGAGATTGTAAAGAAGTTATCAAAGGCCTTTCGATTGGTACCAGTTATCTTTCGCCGGAAAGTTTAGCATATTATAATCAGGTCAAAGCTGCGTTAACGGCTCTTAATATTTCTTACCAGGAATGTCCGGATCTGGTCCGCGGCCTTGATTATTATACGCATACAGTTTTTGAGATCACTTCTGCTGGATTAGGAAGCCAAGATGCCTTGGGTGCGGGTGGAAGGTATAATAATCTCGTCGAAGAATTGGGCGGATCTAAGGCGGACGCGATCGGATTTGCTTTAGGAATAGAACGGATTATTCTGGCGTTAGGAGAGAAGCTTACTGCAGAGCTGCAAACATTGGATTGTTTTCTTTTGTCCTTAAGCGACAAGTGTACGTTAAAAGCCTTTGAGACCCTTAAGAGTTTACGAGAGGCCAACATCTCCTGCGATATGAATTATCGCTCAGCGTCCATGAAAAGTCTAATGCGCTTGGCTGATAAGTCCCGGGCGGAAAAGGTCTTGATTTTAGGCGAGGACGAGCTTCAAAAAGGTATTTTTACGGTCAAGAACATGAAGACCGGAGAACAAAGCGAAATCAAAATGGAAAATATTTATCAAGAGATCACAAAACGCATCTAAGAAAGGTATTAGACCAATGCTTCGAACACATACTTGCGGGGAATTAAGGAAAGAACAGGGAAATCAAACCGTGACCCTTTGCGGCTGGGTGGCTGCTCGTCGGGACCATGGCAAACTGATTTTTATCGATATCCGCGACCGGTATGGATTGACACAGGTTGTTTTTATTCCGTCAGTCAGCAAGGCCGCTCATGATATTGCTCAAACGTTAGGGCCGGAGTTTGTCATTAAGGTCACCGGCAAGGTTTCTATCCGGCCGCCTAAGATGGTCAATCCCGAACTTCCGACGGGCGAAGTGGAAGTTTGTGCGGATGCGCTCGAAATTTTAAATCCGAGCCTCGTGCCGGTCTTTGAGATCGACGATAAAGTAGAAGTCTCTGAAGAACTTCGTTTGGCGTACCGCTATTTGGATTTACGCCGGCCGAAAGTCGCAGAGGCGTTAAGAGTTCGTCATAAATTATGCGCTACCATTCGGGAATTCCTCAATAAAGAAAATTTTATCGAGGTGGAAACGCCGGTCTTGACTAAATCCACGCCAGAAGGTGCACGGGATTTCTTGGTCCCGTCCAGGCTTAATCCGGGGACGTTTTACGCGCTGCCGCAATCACCGCAACTTTTTAAACAGATTTTGATGGTTTCCGGTTTTGACCGGTATTATCAGATCGTCAAGTGTTTCCGCGACGAGGATTTGCGTGCGGACCGCCAACCGGAATTCACCCAGCTTGATATGGAGATGTCCTTCGTCAATGAGGAAGATATTTTTTCTTTGACGGAACGGCTGTATCAGAAGATCTTTAAAGAAGTGAAGGGCATTGATATTCCGATTCCTTTTCCCAGAATGACTCATCAGGAAGCCATGGCGAAATATAATAGTGACAAACCGGACTTACGCAAAGACGGGCAAGAGTATGCTTTTACGTGGGTGGTCGACTTTCCGATGTTTAAATTCAACAAAGAAGAAAACCGTTGGGAAAGTGAGCATCATCCGTTTACGTCGATGAAAGAGGAAGACTTGCATTATCTTCAGACCGGCGAGTATGACAAAATTTACGCCCGTTCGTATGACCTTGTTTTAAACGGCAGTGAGCTCGGCAGCGGTTCTATTCGTATTCACAAAAAAGAAATGCAAAAGAAGGTCTTTGAGATCATCGGCCTCGACGCTGAACAGGCGCAGAATCGGTTCGGATTTCTTCTTAAGGCTTTTGAATATGGGGCGCCGCCGCATGCTGGCGTTGCATACGGCATTGACAGATTGGTTTCCATTTTAACCGGCGCGGAGTCAATCCGCGATACGATTGCTTTCCCCAAGACGCAAAAAGGAAGCGATATGATGTCGGAAGCCCCGTCACAAGTGGATCTTAAACAACTTCAGGAATTAGGATTAATTTTATCTACAAAAAAAGGAGGCAAAAATGCCTGAAAAATTCATGAAAATGGTAGGGACGATCGCAGGAATTATTCTCATCAGCGGGTGCGCGTCACGCGGCGTGACGGTGCAAAGTTATTTTGAACAAAAGCCCAGGGTTGACCAAGCCTTGTCGGAAGGGAATCAAGGGTATTTAATGGGAAGCCCATCGGCAGAGCAGACGGAGCGTAAGGCCACTCGTGAAATTTTTGTGGTCGAGGTTTCCAAAGAAGCTACGCCTGGAGATGATGTTTATAAAGTCAAACGAGATGCGTCGACGGAAAATCAGTCAGCAGCGCCATCAGCTTCTGGAAGCTCAAATTTGACCGCGGTTGAAGCAGAGTCGCCTGTTCCTGCGATAACACCCATCGCAACCACTCCGACGCAAGTAACTTATGAGGCGTATAAAGTGGACAAGGACGACACCTTGCAAAAAATCGCCAAGAAATTTTATAATGATTACAGCAAGTGGCCTAGGATTTACGAGGCGAATAAGGCTTTGATCAAAAATCCGGACCGCATTCAGCCGGGCATTACGCTTCAGATCCCCGTCGAGAAATAATTTTTTAGGCCTTTTTTGGCCGCAGAGGGGGAATGGAAAATCTATGCAGATCATAGTTGAAACCGTAACGAATGAGGCATTAAAAGAAATGACAGCGGCGATGTTTGGGGATTTCGTCAAGGCTGTTGTTGACGTCGACAGGGAATTGTTGGCGGTGGATGCCGAACTTCACTGTGATCTAGAAGCGCTCCTTTTGGAAAACGGCTCAAAGCAGCAAAGCCTGTGGGGGATAAATATTTATCCGGAATTAAAAGGCGATCAGTATGTCGAATTTGATTCCATGATCAATATGCGCCCCGCGCAGGGCAATAGAAGCCGCGGGATTGACGACGAGAAAATACGCGAAAAGATCATCGCGATCGTCCAAAAAAGGGTCCAGCCATGAGCGTGCAACATAAAGAGCTTGCGGCGGGTCGTTGGAACGAGCTGCCGTTCGTCGAGCAAATGGCTAATATCGGAAGCGAAGTCGAGCGCGCCATGAATTGGCGGGTGAAACAAAATCTTCCCTACAGCCAAAGGGCGTTTGAACGCTCCTTGGAGCTTGTCGACTTGACGTTAGACCATACAAAAGAATCGGCTCGCCTTAAAGAGCTTGCTCGTGTGCGTGAGGCGCTGGTCGATTATTTTGCCGGAGAAAATCAGTTCCAATCGACAGAAATGGCGTGGAGGAAATATTTTCTGGCGTTTACTTATGCAGCGCGGCGTGGACGATGATTGAATAAATTTGAATGTCATCCCCGCGAAAGCGGGGATCCAGGAAATGTTTTTAAGAATTCGGCTCCCATAAAAGTTTACTGCGTAACTGGATTCCCGCTTGCGCGGGAATGACAACAAGATAGATGATATTGGGAAGATTAGAATTCGGAGTACAAAAACTTATGGAACGAATAATTACTTTTAGCGGAAATCAGGATTTGCAGATTCTTTTCGGTAAATACGACCAGAATCTTCGGCTCATTGAAAAAGAGCTGAATATCAAGATCATCCGCCACAATACGGGCCTTAAATGTACCGGCGACCGGCACAACGTCGATAGGGTTTGCGAGTTGTTTGATTATCTTCAAGGGCTGGTAGCCAACGGCCTTGAGATTAAAAGCCGTGATATTGTCTATGCGTTAAAATTGGCCCACCCGGAAGAAGGGATTGATTTTAAACGGCTCGCCAAGGATAAGATCGACGTGTCCGTTAAAGGAGTTCTGGTCACGCCCAAGACCAAAGGCCAGATTGAATATGTCGACGCGATCAAGAAGCATGACATTGTTTTCGGCGTTGGCCCGGCGGGAACAGGAAAAACTTATTTGGCCATGGCCATGGCGGTCAATGCCATGAAAAAAGGGTTGGTGCGAAGAATCATTCTTACACGCCCTGCGATTGAAGCCGGAGAGAATTTAGGATTTTTGCCCGGCGACATGGTCGAGAAAGTTTCTCCCTACCTTCGGCCTTTATATGATGCTTTGTACGATATGATGGAAGGCAATAAAGTCGAGGAATATACCGAGCATGGCATTATTGAAGTTGCGCCCTTGGCATTTATGCGGGGCCGCACGCTCAATGATGCGTTTGTTATTCTGGATGAGGCGCAAAACAGCACTCCATTCCAGATGAAGATGTTCCTAACGCGATTGGGATTTGACTCCAAGACGGTCATTACCGGCGATCTGACCCAGAGTGATTTGCCTAAAGGCGTCTCTAATGGGCTTCAGCATGCCGAAAAAATTTTGCAGAATATCGAAGGGATTAAATTTCATTATATGACGGGCGAAGACGTGGTCCGCCACGAACTCGTCCAGAAAATCATTGAAGCTTATGAACACGAAGATAAACATACAGGGTAAATTCCCAGAGATCTTAAATGCGGTGGTTTCTGTGCTCGCTTTGGGCGCGGTCTCTGTCTTTTGTTATATGGCTGGGTATTCTTTGATCATTCCGGTTCTTTTGTTTGCCATCGGTGTACATTTAAATTTCTTTCAGAAAGCCAATATCCGCACCTTTCTTCTTTTGGGATTTCTTTTAGCGATCCTTCTTTTTATCACCCATGGCATTCAGGTTTATACGACGATCTCGCACTATTATATTCCCGTTGCGGCGTTCATTATGCTGACCATGCTTTTATTTAAAGATGTGCAATTGTCTTTTGTCATGGCGTTTGTCTGTAGTGCGGTCGTCAGTCTTATTCTAAGCGGCGGATACGGGATGTTGTTTATCTTTTTTATCGGGAGTTTGACTGGTGCCTATTTTGTCCGGGAAGCTCGGACCCGCGGGCGGTTGATCACGGCAGGTTTTTTTGTCAGCGTGGTGCATCTGATTTGTTTAGTGCTTCTCACGCCCCATGAGGCTGTTCTTTCGACAAAAATATTTCTCCACCACATCGTATATCCGTTATTGGCGAATGGCTTTATCTCCATGTTTTTTGTCGCCGCTACGCTCAAGATCTTTGAGTTTCTTTTTGGCGTCGTCACCAACTATAGCCTTTTGGAATTATCCGATTTTAATCAACCGTTGTTAAAGAGGATGATCCTGGAAGCGCCGGGGACGTATCACCACAGCCTGGTCGTCAGCAACCTGGCGGAATCGGCGGCAGATGTTATTGGGGCAGATTCTCTTTTGTCCCGTGTAGGCGCTTATTATCATGATATCGGAAAAATCATGAAGCCTGAATATTTTACCGAGAACCAAGTCCGGGATGTCAACCGACACGATTTTATTGAGCCGACCATCAGCCGGCTCGTGATCTTTAATCACGTCAAAGAGGGAATTGAACTTGCCCGGAAGAATAATCTTAATCCGGTCATTATTGATTTTATCCTCCAGCATCATGGGACAAGCTTGATGCATTATTTTTATCAGCGGTCTTTGGAGGCGGCGCATAATGGGGAGGAAGTCAACGAAGAAGAGTTCCGTTATCCCGGCCCGAAGCCGCAGACGCGTGAGGCGGCGATCGTCATGCTCGCGGACTCCGCGGAAGCCGCGGTCAGGTCTTTAACCGAGGCGAGCCCGGTCAGGATCGAAGAAACTGTTAAAAAGATCATCAATAATAAATTTATCGACGGACAATTGGATGAATGCCCGTTGACCTTAAAAGAAATTGAGAAAATCTCTTCAACCTTTATCCGCATTCTAAGTGCGATGTATCATAGCCGCGTGAAGTATCCAGAAAAATCCAATGGAAGTCACAGTCCAAAATCATCAGAAAAAACTAAGTCTCAATTGCCCGCAGATTACCAGGAACGCGACCAAGATTCTTCAGCATGAAGAGCTTGAGCATGCCACGTTAGCTCTTGTTTTTGTGACCGGTCAGAAAATAAGGGCCCTAAACAAAAAATATCTTCATCAATCCGTGACAACCGATGTTCTGGCTTTTGAGGGCAGTGGGCCTTTGGGAAATGAAAAGCCCGGCGGAAAACGTCCGTGTCTTTATGGCGATATCATTATTTCCACCGATGCGGTCCTACAAAATAGCCGTATTTACAGGACAACGCCGTCGTATGAACTGACGCTTTATATTGCTCATGGAATTTTGCATTTGTTAGGATATGACGACCATAAGAAGATAGATATCCAAAAGATGCGCGCGAAGGAAAAAGAAGTCATGGAGTTTTTAGGTCGCGGGGTCAATTTTTTGTGTCAGGTTCAATGAAAAGCACGAATATATAAATCCGAAATTCGAAACAAATTCTAATGGCACAATGTTTCAATAAAATAAAAAATAATTAAGAAGCAATATTCCCCAAATGTTTACTATCTGGTTTTCGGAATTTCGGGTTTGTTTCGGATTTCGTGTTTTGAGTTTCGGATTTTACCGAATAGACAAGCATTCATATGATCATCAAAACCGAAGCCATTGTTTTAAAAGCATTTGATTACCGTGAGACGAGCCGGATCGCGCGGTTTTTTACGAAAGATTATGGAAAGGTCTCCGGCGTTTTAAAGGGCATTCGTAAAGACCCCAAAAAATTCGGCAGTCATGTGGACAAATTTTCCGTCAATGACATTGTTTATTATCAATACCGGAACTCCGACCTGCATTTGATCAGCCAGTGCGATTTAAAACAGTTCTTTTTCCCTATCCGGCAGGATTATAAACGCAGCCTTGCGGCCAATTATAGCCTGGAACTCGTCGACGTGATTATGCCGACGGAACAAAAGAACGTTGAGATCTATCAACTGATGCTGGATTATTTCAAGAACCTCGAAACGGTCAAGGACGTGGATAAGCTGGTCCACATTTTTCAGATCAAAGTGTTATTGGGTTCGGGTTTTCGTCCGCATATTGATTCTTGTGTCCGGTGTGAAAGAAAAGTCCATGACCATGTGCGGTTCAGTTTAAGTTTAGGCGGGTTGGTTTGCCCGAATTGTCCGACGACGGAAGCACATGTGACCGCCATTTCCCAGGGGACGATCTCTTCGATGCTTCATATTGAGCAAGGGGACTGGCCGCAGTGCCTGCGCTTGGGCTTGACCGACCTGGTCCGTAAGGAATTGAAATACCTTTTGAATAATTTTTTGGTTTATCATTTAGGAAAAAGAATTAAAACAGCGAAGTATTTATAAAACACAACCGAGGACGAAACCTGCCTGCCGGCAGGCAGGTGTCCGATGGAGTGGTTGAGGCTCCCCCCGAAATCAAGGGAGTGATTGAGCATAGGCGAAACCATGAAGATCGTAATTCAACGTGTGAAGGAAGCACAAGTCGAAGTGGCCGGAAAACTCGTCGGAAAAATAACGACGGGGGCGCTGATTTTCTTGGGCGTGGCCAAAGAAGACGCACTAGCCGACGCGGATTATCTGGTCAGCAAAGTCATTAATTTGCGGATGTTCGAGGATAAAGACGGGAAGATGAACCTTTCAGGTTTGGAAGTTAACGCTGAATTTCTCGTTGTGTCCCAGTTTACGCTTTACGGCAATTGTGACAAAGGCCGTCGACCATCTTTTGATGACGCCGCAGACCCGCAAAAAGGCGAGGAATTGTACAATTATTTCGTCGATGCGCTCAAGAAACAGAATGTTAAGGTCGAGACCGGAGAATTTAGGGCGATGATGGACGTGTCGCTCATTAACGACGGCCCGGTGACGTTTATAATTGAGAGTAGGAAATAGAACCGTCCCCATTTTTCTACATTTTTCAAAGAAAGGATTTTAAAATGAATTACAGACTGTTTGTTTTTATTGTAGGAATAATGCTTGGATTGACAGCCACATCTCTGGTGAAGGCCGAGGACGGCACGGTGGATGTTCTGACATTTGAGAATGGGGAAGCTAAAACTACCACAATGACTAAAGATGAAGTAAACGCAAACTATGTTCCTATTGGCCCGACAATTCATATAGATGTTGATCAGAAAAAAGCGGAAGAAAATTTTAGTGCTGCCGAGGAGTATTTCTCAGAAGGAATAAATTTTTTAAAGAATGGGGAGTTTTCCAAAGCCTTGGATGCGTTTTTAGCGGCTGACAAGTTGCATCCAGGCGAAGCTACTATTTATAATGGCTTGGGGATGGCGTATCAAAAGACTGGCGATAATGATCGGGCGTTACAATATTTTCAAAAAGCATTGGAAATCAAGCCGGATTCTTCAGAGTGCCTTGTTAATATTGCTTTTTACTATTACGATCTGGGCAACTGCGATTTAGCTTTGCCTTATTTTAAGAAAGCGTTGAGTTTAAATTCTCAAATGAATGGCTTAAGTCGGTATATTGATGAGTGTTCAAAAAAGATGAGTGGTCAATAGTTATTTAAAATGAAAAGGAAACGAAAGAGGACGGTTCTGTTTTTACAAATTCTATAAATTATGATTATTGACACCCACACTCATTTAGACCATATCAAACACGTTGACGAGGCATTGGTGCGAGCTTATGAAGTGGGCGTCGAGGCGGTTATGGCCGTCGGGATCGATGCGGTCACATCCCGGAGGAATCTGGAATTAAGCCAACGGCAGGCGGCCAACTGGCCTAAGATTTATTTGGCGTTCGGCATGCATCCGTCTGAAGCTAATGTTGAAGAGCTGAAGGATTGCATTCTTCTGATGTCCGAGCATGTGGCGCATTTAAAAGCCGTCGGTGAGATCGGGCTCGATTTCTGGTATCCGTGGGTCAAGAAGTCCGACGTCAAGAAAGATGTCCAGCGGCAGGTTTTCCGTCGGCAACTAGAATTCGCCAAACAGCTCAATTTGCCGGTGATTGTCCATTCTCGTGGCGCGTGGGACGAATGTTATCAGATGGTAATGGACCTGGGAATTACAAAAGCCCTGTTCCATTGGTACAGCGGACCGGTTGATGTCTTAACAAAAATTTTAGACGCTGGTTTTTATATGTCGGCCACACCGTCGTTGGCCTACAGTCCTCAGGCGCGGGAAGCGGTTAACGTCGTGCCGCTTAACCGATTATTGGTTGAAACCGACAGTCCGGTGACTTTTAGAAGACTTAAAGGACAGGCCGACGGTAAAGATGACTGGGAACCATTTGAAGCAGAGCCGAAGGATGTTTTTAAGGCTTTGGACTATGTCGCTGAAATAAAAAAACAATCCCGGGAAGATGTCTTAGGGGTTGTGAATGATAACGCAAAACAATTTTTTCGTCTTACCGAATAAAAGGAGCTTTGTTTTATGAAGATAAAAAAGTTTTTTCTGGGAGTTTTGTATTTTATCATCGCCGTCGTCCTTTTAGGGGTCCTTGCTTATTTCTACATGAAGATCCCGCTTTCCGTCGAGAGGATTTTACCGAAAGGCCCGGTCGCCTATGTGAAGATCGCGGATGTTGAACATACAGCCCAGAAAATCATTACCTCATCTCCTTGGAAGACCATGCTTAATCTTAATTACGATATCTTGATCGAGAAGAAGATCATGACTGCGGACCAAAAAGCCATGATTGAAATGATAAAGGAAAATCAGGAAAAGGTTCTTAACCATTTTCTTTTCAAAAAATTTCTTGGCAAGGAGATCACGTTCGCTTTTTATATCGACGCCTCCGATTTGGAAAGCTTGAAGAATGCAGGCCCAAAACAGAAAGCCGAGGACATTCAAAAGTTTTTTTCCAACTTGTTTGTCGTCACAAGGATCGCGCCGGAAGCACAAGTGATAGAATCGCTGGCGGCCATGTTCGCCAAACAAGTCAGCCAGGGGCAAGCGGCTCAAATAGAAGTTGTGACATATAAAGGCCATCAAATATTGATGTTCAAATCGTCGGACAAAGGCGTTGATATTGGTATCACGCGTATCAAAGATCTGCTTGTCTTAGGCCTGGGAGATAAAGCGGTCAAAGCAGCCATTGATGTTGTGAGAAATGAAAAACCGTCTTTGGCTTCCGACAGTGGTTTTACAGACATTCAGAAACATGAATTGAAACCAGCGACGATTGAAGGTTATGTGAATTTTCTTCAGATTGCCATGATCTTAAAGGACCAAATCAAGTCGCTCAAGGCCCAGGAACAAACGGCAATTGAAAATATCTTTCCGTATAAAGCGATAGGTTTGTCGGTTGTTTGGGATAATTTGCCTAAGGTAAAAATCGATATACAGATGAGCGACAAACAGAAAACATTTTCTTCGAGCTGTGCTTTAGATAATCAAAGCATTCCATTTGTCCCCGACGGGGCTTTGGGATATGCGTGGTATGGCTGTTTGGATTTAAACGGAGCTTGGGAGATGGCTAAAAAGGACCTTCAGAAAGAAGAAGGGAACGCTTCGCCCAAAGATGCTCAGTCTTCGTCGAGAGCCAAGGCCATCGAAGAAAAAATTGGTTTTAAGATCGAACAGGACATCCTTCCGATTTTTGGCAAAGAGATCGGTGGATATTTGGCGAATATTGACGTCCAGAAAACCATGGTTGTCCCGCAGCTTGTCTTCTTTGTGGAGATAAAGGATAAAGCGAAAAGTGAGGCCTTGATGGAAAAGCTTTTAAGCAAGACGCCTCTTCGGCCTAAGGAAGAAAATTATGCCGGCACGGCCATTCATTATATGGAACTTCCTTTTGAAAATCTGGGCCCGGCGTATTGTTATCTGGATAAATATTTATTGGTGGGAGTTAACCGGGATTTGTTAAAAAAGTCCCTTGACCTTTATGCCAAGAAGACTGGTTCGCTTATGACGCCTGCGGATTTTAAAGGCTTGGACCCTAGTTTCTCGCAGAAAAACCTCGCTGTGGTTTTTGTGCGGGTCAATCAGATCATGCTAAAGATCCAAGACGTCGTGCGATTTATCGACGGGCTATTTGATATCCAGGCGGCCAAGGTCAAAGCATTTCAGGCGGGAACCCAAAAACGGCTGGAAGAACTTCAGAATAATATTGTAAAAAATGAAGAGACCTCAAAGCGTGTGCAGAAAGATTTGGGTCCGCTTAATGATGCTATTTGGGATTTAGAAGCCAAGAATTTGGACCGCACGGCTGAGGAGCAAAAGAAGAAGGCCGTTGAGACGCAAATCCAGGCTTTAGCCCAAGAGGTTCAGACGGACCGTAAGACCGTCGAAGAATTGAAAGTTCTTGTGACGAAGTGTAACAAGACACTTGAAACCGATGCCTCCTGGAAAATATATTTTAAGGAGTTCATCATTCCTGTCTTAAGCAGTTTCTCGACGATAAATTCGGTCGGGACAAGGCAAATTTATAACGGCAATATTTTAGAGACAACAAGTTTCTTTAAATTACAGAAATAAAGGTAGAGAAGATAAGGTGGTAGACAATCAGGAATCTTTAACATAAAATGAAGTCCATTCTCTAGAAAGAAATTTAGGAGCAGTTGCCATGTTTGAAATTCTTAATAAACAAATCGTGACCCAGGACATCAAGCGGATTGATATCTATGCGCCTGATATTGCCAAAAAGGTGGAGCCGGGACAGTTTGTCCGCGTCTCTCCGGAAGAGGGCGATGAGCATATCCCTTTAAGCGTCGTCGATTGGGACAGAAAAAAAGGGACCATATCGTTCATCTTTCAGGAAATCGGGCAAACCACGGGTAAGTTGGGGTCGCTTCCTATTAATGAGCCGATCTTTTCCGTGCTCGGGCCATTGGGGTTTGCGTCTAAGATAGAGAAAAAAGGAACGGTTGTTTGTATCGCCACAGGCATCGGCACCGCGCAGATCCTTCCGATTTGCCGGGCGTATCAGAAATCAGGGAATAAAGTGATCGGGATCATTGGCGCCAAGACAAAAAAAAATTTGTTATTGGAAGCCCAGATGCGTATCGCATGTAATAAAGTTTTTATCGCCACCCAGGATGGGACGTATGAACGTAAAGGCCTGGCCACGGATGTCCTGAAGGATTTGGTCCATAAAAAAGAAGTCGATTTTGTTTATGCTATTGGCTCTATTGAGATGATGAAAGAGGTTTGTCGTCTGACCCAAGACAATAATATTCCAACACGCGTCCAGCTTAAGCCGATTATGGTGGACTGCCTGGGGATGTGCGGGTCCTGCCGTGTGAAGGTTGATAATAAAATCGTTTTTGCCTGTGTCGAAGGGCCGGAATTTGACGGGCACAAAGTCGATTTTGATGATTTTATCCGACGGATGAAAGGATTTGAGGAGTCTGTTCCATGTCCACACAAAACACAGTTCAACCAGCAGAAAAAAGAATCCGGACCTTTAATGAGGTTTCTCTCGGGTATTCTAAGCGATTAGTCTTAGAGGAAGCTCAGCGTTGTCCGCAGTGCTCGAATCCGGAGTGCATGAAAGAGCGCGGGTGCCCATTAGGGATTTTGATCCCCGGGTTTATCCGTTTCTTGCGCGAAGGTCATTTGCAACAAAGCTATCTTGAAATTTCCGAACGGAATTGTTTTCCGGCGATTTGCGGGCGCATTTGTTCAGCGCCGTGTGAAAAAGCATGCATTCTCGCCAAGGACGGAAATCCAATCGCCATTCGCGCCCTGGAACGTTTTTCGTCGGACTTTGGGAAAACGCGGTCGAAGAAAGAACCTAAGAACCGAAACGGAAAGAAAGTGGCGATTGCTGGTGCCGGTCCTGCAGGATTGACCGCAGCCTGGCAGCTCGCTCTTAAAGGTTATCAGGTCACGGTGTTCGAGTCCATGGACAAGCCCGGTGGTGTTTTACGCTATGGCGTTCCGGAGTTTCGTCTTCCTAAAAGGATTCTCGACGGAGAAATTAATGATATCAAGGCCTTAGGGGTGGAGATCCGGACGAATTTCCTGGTCGGGAAAACCGCAGCCATCGAGGATCTGCTTAAAGAGGGATATCAGGCGGTCCTTCTTGCGACGGGTGCGGGGATCACAAAATTTATGGAACTCCCCGGTGCGAATTTAACCGGCGTCTATTATGGAGAAGAATTCTTGATGCGGGTCAATTTAATGAAAATGAATATTTTTTCCCAAAATATTCCGGCTTTTCCGATAGGCAAAAAGATCGCGGTCGTCGGCAGCGGCAACACGGCTTTGGATTGCGCACGTGCGGCGGTACGACTTAATCGAGAGGTCACTCTTATTTTTCGTCGGACACAAGAAGAAATGCGGGTACGCCAGGAGGATTGTGAGTACGGGAAAGAGGAAGGCGTTAAGCTCGAGCCGTTAACGCGACCGGTGGAGGTGCTCTCTGACGCCCAAAACCGTGTGGGCGGGTTAAAATGTATCCGGATGGATTATGCGGATGTCAGCGGCGACGGCACATGGGATTTATTGCCGGTCCCTGACTCTGAATTTGTCCTGGATGTTGATACGGTGATTCTGGCCATCGGCCATCGGCCGAATTCTTTAATCGCCAAAAGCGAATCAAAGTTGATGCTCAACGACAATGAAACCGTTTATGTGGATCCTGTCACGCGAATGACGCCTATCCCCGGGGTTTTTGCCGCCGGAAATGTCGTCACTAACGCCGGGCCTTTGGTGAGCGCCATGGCCTCTGGTATCAAAGCCGCCCAGAATATTGATAATTATTTAAAATCTTAATATGGCCAAATTATTGTCTTCCCCTCAAATCGAAAAGATCGTCGCTAAGAAAAAGAGCGGTGAAAAGATCACTATGATCGCCGCTTATGATTATCCTTTTGCCTTGTTGGCGGACAGGGCTGACGCGGATATTATTCTCGTTGGAGATTCCTTGGCCAATGTTGTTCTTGGCCTGGAGAAAACAAAAGACGTGACGATGGACGAGATGATTCATCACGCCAAGGCGGTACGACGGGCAGTTAAGGATGCGTTGGTCGTCGGTGATATGCCGTTTGAATCTTACCAGAATGACGGGAAAACAGCTGTTTTAAGCGCCCAACGATTTATTAAAGAAGCCGGGTGCGACGCGGTCAAGATGGAATGGTCCGACCGTTGCCCCTTATTGACACGAGAAATCCGCGCCGCGGGAATCCCCGTGATGGGACACGTTGGCTTGACGCCGCAGACCGCTGAACAATTGGGCGGACTTAAAGTTCAGGGCAAAGATGCGGATTCTGCTCGACGGATTATTCAAAACGCTCTGGAGTTGGAAGCGTTTGGGTGTTTTAGTATGGTCCTTGAATGTGTTCCTGCACCGCTCGCGAAAATGATCACTAAAAAACTGTCGATCCCGACGATTGGGATTGGTGCGGGGGTTTATTGCGATGGCCAGGTTTTGGTCCTCCACGATATTTTAGGTCTGTCCACAGGCAAGAATCCTAAATTTGTTAAACAGTATGCTCATTTATATGACCAGGTTTTAAGCGCCATTACAAATTTCCGTGAAGATGTTCAAACCAGCCGGTTCCCGGATGCAGAGCATAGTTATTCCATGTCGCCGGAAGAACTTCAGAAATTGACAACCCATAACGAGGATTGACAGCTAAGAAATCAAGAGGTGTTGATATGAAAAAGTGCCCATTTTGCGCGGAAGAAATTCAGGACGAAGCCATTAAATGCCGTCACTGCGGTGAATTTTTAGACAAGAACATGCGGATCATTGCTCCGCCGCCTCAAGATGATGTTAAATGGTATTTTAAGCCGGTGACGCTTATCACGATTTTCCTTTGCGTCGGGCCGCTCGTTCTGCCGCTGATTTGGTTTCATCCGCATTATAAGAAATCCAATAAGATCATCCTGACTATTGTTATTCTTGTTCTTTCGTTTTTTATTACGCGGATGTTTTTGACGGCTTTTAAATCGATCAAGGATTATTACAGTGTGATTCTCAACAGCGGGCAGGGAAGTCCGTTCTAATTTCTCAAATCAAATTTTTTTTATTTCTTCATTTTTATTTAGGAATGTGCTATAGTAGACGAAAATTTGACATTTTTTAAGAAAGGAGCATGTATGAAAAAAATTTTATTAACAATACTCTTTGGAACGCTCTTAATTCCTTTATTATGTTTAAATAGTTCTGCTCAGGACGCTGCGAAGACAGATGAAGTGGCCGCACAGCCGGCTAATGAGGTCCAAGCCGCTCAACCTGCTGAAGCCCAGCCAGCTCAAAATCCTCAAGAAGAAGACCAATTGTTCGGGTTCGGTAAAGTTGTGCAAATTTCGGCAACAGCCATGAGCTTAACCGAATATGATTTCGAAACGGACAAAGAACAGCAAATTGATTACGTTCTTAATGACCAGACCAAATTGGATAATATTGCAAATTTAAGCGAAATCAAAGTCGCTGATGAAGTTGGCGTTAATTATGAAGAGAAGGACGGCAAAAAGATCGCCAAGACCATTTTTAAATATGTTGATATGGAAGAAGAAGGCACAACAGACGCCGGAGCTGCGGACACAACAGAAGCGACAACACCTGCCCCAGCTGCGGGAGAACCTGCTGCTGCTCCTGTTCAAGAGCAAACAGAACCTGCACCAGCTGCAAAATAGTTTTTTAAGATGATTTCTCGCGAAAGCCCACTTGAATAAAGTGGGCTTTTTGTTTTTACTCGCCGATATTAAGAAAGATGCATTTTTAAAAAAAAGATAGTGTATAATATTTTTTCAAAGGAGCTAGCTAGAGATGAGAATTCTTATTGTCGAGGATGAACAAAAGGTCGCGGATTTTATCAAGCGGGGTTTAAAAGAAGAAGGATATGCCGTCGATGTGGCGTATGACGGAGAGCAAGGGCATTTTCTTGCGACAACAAATGATCATGACCTGATTATTCTCGATGTCATGCTTCCTGAAATTGACGGGATCACTTTGTGCCAGAGGCTCCGCAAAGAAAAAGTGCTCATTCCTATTTTGATGTTAACGGCCAGAGATGCGGTCTTAGATAAAGTCAAAGGGCTTGATTCGGGCGCGAATGATTATCTGACAAAGCCGTTTGCCTTTGCTGAACTGTTGGCAAGAATCCGTTCTCTGCTGCGGCATGCCGAAAACCATCAGGCGATAAATTTGCAGGTCGGGGATTTGACGCTCGATGTCGTGACCCATAAAGCGTCGAGGGCCGGACAACCAATCGAGCTTACCTTAAAGGAATATGCTTTGTTGGAATATCTGATGCGTAATGCCGGCACTATTGTCACCCGAACTATGATTTCCGAACACGTATGGGACATTCATTTTGACACCTTCACCAATGTGATTGACGTGTACATCAATTATTTACGCCGCAAGATCGACCAGGGATTTAAAAAGAAGCTTCTTCATACCGTCCGCGGCCGGGGATATATTTTAAAGGAGGGATAGTGGTTCATTTAACGATACGCGCGCGTATTATTTTTTGGTTTGGGCTTATCATCACGGCTATTCTTTGCGCATTTAGCGTTTTGGTTTATTTTAATTTCCAGACAGCTCTTTTGGCGAATACGGATGACTTCTTGGAATTGAAAGCGGAAGGGGTCCTGGATTATATTGACGCCTATTGGGTTGCTCAGAACCGTAAAGGGCTTGAGAACAGCAGGGAAACAGCGTCTTTTATTAAAACGAACAGCCGTAATTTTGTTAAGATCGCTCAAAATCGTGTGGGCGAAATCCCGGTCGATCCTGCCTTGACGGACATTTCCCTTAGCATTTTCTCGACGGAAGGACAGCTTCTGGCTTCTTCTGACAGTGTTGCCAAAAATAAATGGCTTTCCCCTCAAGCGCTGAAGGCTGTTTTAAAAGGAAAAAGTTTTTTTGACCCTCTCGTCGGGAATCTATCCCGACAACCTCAAGCATCGAGACGCATTATTACGGTCCCGGTCGTGGAAGGCAACACGATTATTTGCATTTTACAATTAGCAAAGCCGTTAACGGATGCACAAAGAACGTTAAATCAACTTAAGATTAAATTGGCGATGTTTTTACCCGTATCTATTTTATTGGTGGTTGTTGCGGCGTGGTTATTGGCCAGTCTTATTTTACATCCGCTGAAGAGTATTATTCATACCGTCCGTCATATTACGGCCGATAAATTGTCTTCCCGCGTTCCTTTATTCACGACAAAAGATGAAATCCGCGATCTGTCCGAGACTTTTAATGATATGCTCGAGAAGCTCGAGAAGGCGTTTTTAATGCAAGAACGAATTGTCCAGGATGTTTCGCATGAACTAAGGACCCCATTGACCATTTTAAAAGGGGAGATGGAGGTCGCGCTTAAAAAGGCGCGATCACCGGAAGAATATCAGGCAACACTCACAAGCGGACTTGAAGAGATCAACAAGATCAATCATATGGTCGAAAACCTGCTTCTTTTGGCCCGTTTTGACAGCCATCAATCTGGGTTGGTTTTGAAAGAGATTGATTTTGAAAGTTTTGTCCAAGGGATCATCGATGACATGAGCCTTTTTGCCAAGCAGAAGAGTATTGTCATTCATACTGACTTGACCAAGGATGTTTTTATCCGTGCGGATGAGCAGCATCTCTATCGCGCTTTAATTAATATTTTAGACAATGCCGTTAAATATACGCCCCAAGGAGGAAATATTTTTGTAACTCTGAAGAAAACTCCGGACATGACCGTGCTTGGCGTGGCGGATACGGGAATCGGCATTGACCCCAATCGCCTTCCTTTTATCTTTGACCGGTTCTACCGGGCAGATACCTCGCGTTCTAGTCGAGGATTTGGCTTGGGATTAAGTATCGCTAAAACTATTATTGATGCCCACGATGGTAAAATAGAAGTCACAAGCCTTCTGAAGCGGGGAACATCATTCCTTGTATCTTTTCCGCTTGCCTAGAGAGATGTTTTTCTACATTAGAATTATTTAATGTTCCTTTAATCTTCTTTTAATCCTTTTTTTGTATAGTCATTATTGTTATTTAGAAAATAAATAGCAAATTTTTAAAAGAAGAAAGGAGGCGATTTAATAATTCTTAAATAAAAAAATCCATGAGTCGAAATTAAAGGTCATCAAAATAATATTATTTTTTTAAGGAGGGTAACATGAAGAAATTTCTAGTGATTTTAGTGGCTGCCATATTTATGGCAGGAGTGGCAAATGTTAGTTTTGCGCAAGTCAAGCATCCTAAAAAAGCAGTAGCTCCTACAGTAGAAAAAACAAAGGGAACCATTGTTTCTATCGATGCTGCCAAAAAAGAAATTGTTGTTAAAGATGCAAAATCGGGCGAATCCAAGACATTCGTGGTCGATGAAAAAGTTCTTGCTACGCTTGCGGCAGACCAGAAAGTCAAAATTACGACTAAGGTTGGAAGCAATGTTGCAGAAAGTGTTAAAGTTATGAAAGAAGAAAAAGCAATGAAAAAGAAATAAGCTGGCTATCCTTTAGGAGGAATTCCATGAAGAAATTATTTGTTTTAATGATGATGTTGGGATTTGTCAGCTCTGTTTGTTTTGCCCAACAGGCAGCAACAACTGCCCCAAAACAGGAAGCTCCTGCTCTGGAAGTTGTTAAGCCAGAAGTTCCTATCGCGCCAAAACCAGCTGTTCAGATTGAAGTTAAAACAGTTGTGGGGAAGATTGAGGCGGTGACTTTACCGGATTTTGCAAAAAAGGTAAAGGCTCAAATTGCCTTGGTTCAGGATAATGGCGAGAAAATGAATCTGATCGTCGCTGTTTCCGCGATGATGTTTGATAGCGAGGGCAAAGAAATCGGTATTGATAAGCTAAAGAAAGACGATAAGATCGAAGTTAAATATTACGTTTCCACTTCGGGGGCTAATAAAGCCACTTCGATTAAAGTCTTAAAGTAAAATTCGTCTTTTAGTGTGTTTAAAAAGGTGGGTATCTTTTAAAAGATGCCCACCTTTTTTTGTTCATTCTTCTTATGGGCCTTGCATTTCGCTGTTAATGTGATAAAAATATACAGTTAACCGACGTTGAGTTTAGTGTTTAGTCTGTTTTTACCTATGCGTAAACTTTCTCACCAGGAAATTGTGGCAAGGCAAAAAGAGCGGATGAAAATTCCGAGGGTGCCTTTGTGTGTCGTCTTGAATAATATCCGGAGCGCCCATAATGTCGGTTCGATTTTTCGGACCTGCGATGGCGCCGGGATTGAAAAAGTCTGGTTGTGTGGGATCACAGGGTATCCTCCGAACGCCCAAATCACCAAAACCGCGCTGGGAGCCGAACAACATGTCGATTGGGAATATCGAGAGGACATTTATAGTTTAGTCAAAGAATTGAAAGATAGAGGTTATCAGATTGTTCTTTTGGAACAAACGGAAAAAAGCGTTTTGTATCAAGATTTTAAGCCTAAAGGTCCTGTGTGCCTGGTTGTCGGCAATGAAGTTTCCGGTGTTTGTGAAACATTGACCAGCCTTTGCGATCAGGCCATTGAGATTGAGATGGATGGCGTTAAGAATTCCCTTAATGTTTCCGTGGCTTTTGGCATTGTAGCATATTATTTGCGGAATTTGATAATCAAGAGAAAGTAATACATCTTAAAAAGAAAATGTGGTAGTATAGAAACAATTTAAGAGCTGAAGGGGGCATTTTGAAAATAAAAAGAGTTTTACCTTTATCATTAGCTAAGATCACAGGCGTTATTGCGATGTCCTTTGGACTCATTATAGGCGTGATTATGACTTTTATGACAATTGTTGCCGGGGGTGGGAATGACCCTATGCAAAAATTTATGGGGTATATTGCCTTTATTATTGCTCCTCTTGGGTATGGGATGATCGGTTTTTTGATGGGATTGATACAATCTTGGCTTTTTAATTTAGCAGCCAAGCGGTTGGGCGGATTAGAAATCGAGACGGAGTAATGAACATGTCTTATAAAATATTGGTTGTTGATGATGATCCTGTCGATGTCCGTTTGATTCAGGCGATTTTAATGGCCCGTGGCTATCAGGCGACGACAGCCGTGGATGGATGTGAGGCCCTGGCAAAGATTCGAAGCGAAAATCCTCATCTGGTGGTCTTGGATGTTATGATGCCCGAGGCCAATGGTTATGATGTTTGTTATGAGCTTCGGTTTAATGATGAGTTCCAGAAGATCCCCATTCTTATTTTGACGCTGCGCGAACAGGAAATTGACGAAGAAATCGCGACGCGCCTTCACATGAAATATCTTCCCAAGCCCGTAGATGCCAATCTTCTTGTGGAATCCATTGAAGGTCTTTTATCCGGGACTAAAGCCTAGTTCTTACCTCTATGATTGTATCCAAAAACCTTTCCAAACAATTCGGTGAGTTTGAAGCCCTTAAAAATGTCTCTTTTGAGATTGAACAAGGAGAGATCGTGGGTTTCTTAGGGCAGAATGGCGCCGGCAAGACCACGTTAATGCGGATCTTAACGGCGTATTTGCCTTCCAGTTCAGGCCAAGCCTTTGTTGGAGGGGAAGATGTTTCCTTGAATCCTTTGGCTGTTCATAAAAAGATCGGATATCTTCCGGAAACCCCTCCATTGTATCCCAATATGACCGTAAAAGCTTATTTGAGATTTGCCGCGCAGTTAAAAGATGTGGGGGTTAAATTTCAAAAAGCACAAGTGGAACACGTTTTGGAAGAATGCCGTCTTGAGGATGTTCAAAATCAAGTGATTGGGACTTTATCAAGAGGATATAAGCAGAGAGTCGGTATTGCCCAGGCGATCGTTCATGAGCCGGAGGTGATCATTTTAGATGAACCGACGAATGGGTTGGATCCTATTCAAATCCTTCACGTCCGGGAGTTGATCCGTAAATTGGAGCATAAGCGCACCGTGATTGTCAGCACCCACATTCTTTCTGAAATTGAACAGCTTGCCAAAAGGGTCCTTATTATTAAAAAAGGGGAAATCGTGGTTGATTCTAATCTGGAGAAATTTCTGATTCCCGATGATAGAAAACAGATCTTTGTTAAAGTCAAAGGCGAGGAATTTCACATTGAGCAGGCGGTCAAAGACACCAACAGTGTAAAGCAGATCAATATTGAATTCTTAGGCGAGGATATTTATGAGCTGCACCTGGAGAATACCAATAATGTCGCCCATTATGGTGAACTCGTCCAGAATTTTATTAAATATGGCATTAAAGTGATCGAGATCAAAGAGAAAAAAGGGACCTTGGAAGAAGCGTTCTTAAAAATCAATAAATAAAAAGCCCATGAAAAAGATATTTGCCATTGCCAACAAAGAGCTTTCCGGATATTTCCGGTCGCCGATAGCCTATGTCGTCTTGATCGTTGCGGTCACGGTCTTTAATGTCTTCTTTTTTATGATCATTGACGAGAATCAGGAAGCGACCTTACGCGATGTGTTTAAAGTGATGGAGTTTCTGTTTGTGTTTATTGTTCCCATCTTGACCATGAAAGTCTTTGCCGAAGAAAAGCAATTGGGGACCATGGAATTCTTGATGACGACCCCGACGACGCATATGCAGATCGTCCTGGGAAAATATTTAGGGACGTTGGTCTTTTTTACGCTCATCATGTGCTGGACGCTACCGTATTATGGGATTATCAAATTCTTTAGCCATCCGGACACGATGACGATGATGACCGGCTATATCGGCATCTGGCTCGAGGGCGCCTTTTTTATCGCGGTGGGACTTATGGTCTCCTCCTGGACGCGCAGCCAAATTGTTTCGGCGATCTTGTCGTATGTTCTTTTATTCTTTCTTTATTTTGCTTCAGCGCTGGTCAAATATACGGGTGGATTCTTTCAAAGCATCATAAAATATCTTGATGTTATGGGGCACACACAAAATTTTATCGTCGGGCTTTTGTCGTCATCGGACGCGATTTATTTTATTAGCGGCATTGTGTTTTGCCTGGTGATGACACGCATCAGTATTGATACAAGGATCTGGGACAATATCTAAATGAACGATGAACCCAAAAAATATCCGCTGTTCGTCTTATTTTTCTTAAGTCTGGCCTGCCTGCTGTATGCCTTTGGGCTTTGGTTTATTGAGCATACCCTTTATTTACGCTGTATCTTTCTTTTTGCCATCGGCGGATTTTCTTTTCTATTGACTTTAGGCCATGCGATTTATTTAAAAGCGCCAAAATCCAAAAATTTTTATAAAAAATGTTTTTTTGCCTCAACCCTTATTGCCTTGTGGGTGGTGTGGCTTACGGCGGTCAATTTTTTAGGAAGCCGCTATGATATTCATTATGATGTGACTGCTTTTCAGCAGCACACGATGTCCGAAAATACCGTCGAGCTTCTCAAAAATTTGAAAACGAAAGTCCGCATCACGGTCCTTTATGTGGGGAGCGCACCGAAATATTTGGAAGATCTGTTAAATGGATACAAAAACGTTTCTGCCGGGCTTGTGGAATTTGAAATCATTGACCCGATCGAGAATATCGGCTACGCGGCGCGGTTTGGTAATGTCATCAGCGGCAAACAAAAGAAGGTCATTCTTGAGTCGGGAAAAGAGCGGCAGGATGTGGATTTTTCCGACCAGGACCTTGATGAAAACCTACTTAATAATGCGCTGGTGCGCGTCACGCGTTTAAAACGTACGGCTTACTTTTTGACCGGGCACAGGGAATACAATATTTTTGAAACATCTGAAACGGGTTTAAGCACTTTTGCCTCATTACTCGACGACAATAATATCAAGCCCAGACGGTTACTTTTGGATCAAAATGGGGTTATCCCCAAAGATTGTGATGTTTTGATCATTGCCGGGCCGAGATCATTTTTGTCGCCGAAGGAAGAGAAAGCAATCGAGGATTATTTGGAACAAGGCGGCGATGCCTTATTTTTAATTGAAAATACGGTTGTGACCACACCTGACAAGCCTCTGACGGAAAAAGAAAAAGAATTAAATCCGTCGCTCAATAGCATTTTAAATCAGTGGGGAGTCAATGTCGAAAAAGATGTGGTCGTGGATTTGGCCAGCCATGCCAGCGGCGATGTGGGTTCGCCGGCGACCCGCAATTATATGACGCACCGCGCGATTGTTGGTGACTTAGATTATACGTTTTATGTCCGGCCGCGTTCGATTTCTATGACGAAAGATCGTCGGCAGTCCATTAAACTGGCGCCTTTGGTTTTAACCGCATCCGACCAGCAAAGCTGGGGAGAGACCAACCGTTATCTGAATGTCAAATATGACGCCAAAGAAGACCGTCCGGGCCCGGTGCCGATCGCTTATGTGGTCTGGGAAGCCAAGTCAGCGCTTAAAGACGGAAAAGTCAATGGGAAGGACAAGCCGTCCGATACCCGCATCGCTGTTTTTACCGACGCTGATTTTCTTACCAATGCGTTTATTAATCAATACAGTAACGCGCAAATGGGGCTGAATGTCGTCAATTGGCTTTCTGAGATGGATTATAAGCCGTTCGTTAAAAATAAACACGTGGAAGTTGTGCGCCTTGATTTGACCAGCAAACAAAAACGCGTCGTGGCGTTTATCCTTTTCCTCATGCCTTTGACCATTCTAATTGCCAGCCTTATTTTCTTCTTTTCCAAGAAATCCTAATTAATTAGCGAGTGATTGATTCATAATAAAACCTTCCTAACGGTCAGAAAGAAATACTAAATCCGAAATCCGAAACAAATCCGAAATCTGAAAATTTTAAACATTGAAGTTTGAATTTTTGATTTTTGTTTCGAATTTCGATATTCGAATTTTACAAAGAGAGTTTTTTGGCTTTATAACATTTAATGGTATTTTTCCTATATATATTTTATACTTTATATAGAAGTTAGATTTAGTGAACCGAAACGGCAAACCCATCGTAAGGTGGGGACGCAAAGTTAGAGGGTCCTGGAATAGGATAGCCTGACTACCGAAAGCGCTAGAATATTTAAGCCTATTCCTAATGATGCACGGGAGTAGGCGTTTTTTTTGGGATGCTTATGAAGTAAAAGCGATATGAAGAATGTTTTTGTCATCCCCGCAATTTTTAGGCGGGGATCCACAAGGGTTGAATATATGGATTCCCGACAGAGGCTTTCGGGAATGACAGCAGTGAAAAAGGAATTACCAGTAGTTTTAGGACGAAAAAAGGGGGCAATAAGGATGTTTAGGGGGCAAGGCACAACAAGAAGTAACATACTAAAGACTATTAGTCTTATAGTCCTCTTTATTTTTATTCCTCAGACTTTATTCGCCCAAATCTCTTTATCCAATCTTCCAACGCCTGGAACCATGGTCGCAACCAGTGCTTCATTTGTCCCACCGGTGTTAAAAGGGATGAAGGTCGATCTCAAGCAGCCGTTTCAATTTGATTTTATCCTCGATACCGGAAACTCCAATCTTAAAGATGATGAGCTTAAAGAAGAATCGAATAAACTTATTCGTTATTTTCTCTCGTCCTTGACCATTCCGGAAAAAGATTTATGGGTCAACTTGTCTCCGTATGAGAAAAATAGGATCATTCCCGACGAGTTTGGCACCACGGAAATGGGCCGCGACTTATTGGCGCAGGATTATATCCTTAAACAGATAACGGCTTCGCTTATGTATCCGGAGAATGAAACCGGCAAGGCGTTTTGGCAGAAGGTTTATAAGAAAGCGTATGACCTTTATGGGACGACCGATATCCCGACGGATACATTTAATAAAGTGTGGATCGTTCCTGATAAAGCTGTTGTTTATGAGAACCCGTCACCTAAGCCTGGCGAGGCAACGGTGTTTGTGGTCGAGGCGAGGCTGAAGGTGATGTTGGAGGAGGATTATTTTGCGACATCGAATACTGTAGGGGCGGGGTTTCCCCGCCCTGAGGATAAAGGGCGCGGGAACCGCGCCCCTACGGCAATAATCAAAGAGGTCATTATTCCTATTTTGGAAAAAGAAGTCAATGAGGGCCAGAACTTCGCCCAACTACGTCAGGTGTATTATTCGCTCATTCTTGCCAAGTGGTACAAGGACAGCCTGAAGGAAAGTATTCTAAACCGTAAATATTCCGGCCAGAAAAAGGTCATGGGCGTCGACCTGGCTGGCAAAGAAGATAAACAAAAGATCTACGAGCAATATCTCGCGGCGTTTAAGAAAGGCGCATTCAATTACATCAAAGAAGAATACGATGCCAATTCCAAAACGCTGATCCCTCGTAAATATTTTTCCGGCGGGGCGAATATGGGGAAAGTTCCCTTGGCAAAGACCGGCGATTTGGCGATGACGTCTAGGAATCAAACTGGGAAATTGTTGGAGGTTGCCGGGAGGCTTATTGATCCGCAGAAGATCGTCGAGAAAGAGACTAGGGATGTCCGCGCCTTGATGACGGAAGAAGAAAAACAATATTTCCAAAAGGTTTTTCCTGCCCTCAATTTAGAAAAAGCCCTGGAAGTCCCCCCGATAGAAACGGTCCGAAATGCTGAAGAATTGAAAAGGAAAAGGACCGATGCCAGAGCCAAAAATTGGGAGAATTATTTAAAGAACCAAAAGGATTTACGAACGGATATCTTGCTTTTATTGGCTGATATCAAAAACGGGACGATTTTTACACAACGAGATTTTATAGACCGGTTGGCAGGTCTTAATAAGATTTTATTAACAGGCAAAGATGGCAAAACTTTTTATCTTGCACCCACCTTGTCCTCTTTTATGTCCGTAAAAAAACTGCATGCCGATGAGTCCAATCGGCAGAACCAGACACTTTCTGAGCTCGCAGGCGAATACAGGAGCACCTCAACCAAATACGGCGCGCTCTTAGTAAAATTATTTAGAGAGATTAAAAATTTTACGGAATTAAAGAAAGATTCCAATACCCTTGATGTCCTGAAACAGATTGCTTCGATCTATGAAATCGCCATGGAACAATTTTTATTTGTGAGCGGGAACAATTCCTTATTTATGAATATGGCAAACGGCTTACTACGGCTTTATGGCTTCGACGGAATCGCCCATTATCAACTTGATATGAAGCTCACCGCCCGTATTTTTGGTAAATCCATTAAGAGGGATTTTATAAAGCTGGTTTTAAAGGCGAACCCACAGATGTCTTTGCCTGCCCATTGGAAATCGCAGGTATCATCTCGCAAACAAACAATGAAAGAAATTATAGAGGAAAATCAGCGTTTCGATCGTGCAATGACGGTCAAGAATGATGCGCGCCAGGATTCCACAAAATTGTACAAAAGAATTTCAAGCAGGATACCTATTGTATTACGTCGTGGTGCGGTTGCTGTTGGATTATTAGGGTTAGCTCTTTTACCTCTAAGCGATAATTTTCAGATGAGAGATCTTCCTCCTGCAAATCTTGCCAAGATTGCGCTTCAAGGCAATAAGGAAGCTTTGGATATTCTCAAAAATCTTGCGGATGATCAAGGCAATGCTTCCGCCCAAAAAGCTATAGAAACTCTTCCTATTAAAACACTGGCGGACCTGACTGCTCAAGGGAATATAACCGCCTTTAGGATTCTCTTAAATCGGATGCGAATGAACAATCTCGTCGCACAGAATGCCTTAAAAACTCTGCGCGTTGATTTGCTTGTTCAGCGTTTAAATAAAGGGGACCGAGACGCTTTCTTTCTTCTGCTCGATCTGGGTCAGGATGCTAATAACCTTAATGCTCAAGAAGCTTTCAACAATATTCAACCGCAGAAACTTGCTGAACTCATTTCCAGAGATGGAAATGTAGGTGCGACAGACATTCTTGAGAATCTTGCTTTATGGAAAGATGACACTGGCATTGTGGAAATTTTAAGAACAGTTAAAGTCCAAAAGCTTGCCGAACAGGCCTATCAGGGAAAGAGGGATGCTTTTGATGTTATCGCATATCTTTATCAAAAGTATAACAACGTTTCTGCTAAAAACGTTTTAAGTCTATTCCCCGTGCAGAGGATCGTTAAATCTGTTGTTCAGGGGAATATGGACGCCTATCTTATGTTGGAAAGTCTTAGTGCTTTTAAGAACCTCGGCACGAGAGAGATTTTAAGAAATCTTAATGTCCAACAACTCACCGAACGTGCCTATCAGGGGAATAAAGATGCCATAAATATTCTCATCATGTTGGATAAAGACAATCAGAATCCCGCTGCCCAAAAGGCGCTCAAGGATATGGCTGTCCAACTTATCTCAAAAGATAAGAAGATCTTTTCCTCTCAAATAAGAAGTCTTATTCCTTATTGCGATTTAAATACCTTGATGGATTTGTTGTTGATCGATAAGTCCTCGATCAAAGATCCTGAATCTTTTCGCCCAGCTTTATATTATCAGATCGCGGATAGAATTTTATCTGAACTGCAAGCTAATCCGAATCTCGTCGGCAAAGAAGCCCAATGGGCAAAGTTTAGGAGTAATTATAAAAAAGCTATTGCTGGCATGGAAGGCATAGAACAATATTCTCCCCAAGTGATGGACATCGTCTATAAGAGCATCGATTTGATGGGGACTGAAAAATTGGCGGCTGTTAGTAAAGAAGTGGAGAATGAATTTCATGTCCCTCCGATGAGAATGCTTTTTTATAATTCTATGCCTCGAGCGGTTACCTGGCTTGTCGATGCCTATCAAGAAGTAACCCAGGCAAGTCCGAATAATAAACTTGATTTTAATTTCTTTTATGCCACGGCGCTTGTGGAAGGTTGGCCTTTAGTTGGGCGGACCGTGATGGAGGGTGCTCAATATTTGGATGTTACAACTACTCAGCCTATGGGGTTAGACAGATTCCCGAGCGTTATGGATAAGTTGATAAAGGAAAAGAAATTACCAGGAGGAGAAAATTTTAGAAAAAGAATCAATCTTTATAATCACCGCTATCACGGAAGATATCAATATGGACAATTTAGAGATGTGACAAGCGCCCTTGATGCTCTTGGCGCGATGATCCTGGAAGATGAGGAGTATTTCCGGCAAGAATTGACCGCAAGAGGTATAAATCCAAGTGGTGTGAATGTAGATGCCTTTAGGGTCGGGACCTATCTTCATTTCTGTACGCCTGGGGATCTTTTTAAACAGTACTTTGAAAAATATGCTCACAACCAAGAAACCGGACGTTATGATCCTCAAGGACTTATCGGCAAAAGAGGAAAAGGTAAAGGAAAACCTG
This sequence comes from Candidatus Omnitrophota bacterium, assembly GCA_015233405.1. Taxonomy (GTDB): domain Bacteria; phylum Omnitrophota; class Gorgyraeia; order Zapsychrales; family Zapsychraceae; genus JADFXT01. The sequence continues at coordinate 198,660 of JADFXT010000001.1, forward strand.
AAGGGCAAGGCGAATTCGGTAATGGTATTTACAACGCTCAGTACCTTGGTGCCACAGCTAAGCTGCTAGATTTGTTGTTCCCTCAGATGAACGTTTTACTTAAAACGTCCACCGTCAAACCATCAGCGAAACAAGAGAATCGTCAGACGTCGCGGTTGCCTTCTTCCGTACAAAATCCAAATAAAGTTTTTTATGAAGCCATTCATAAAAGAAAAGCGGATTTAAATGTTGCTTTAAGAAAAGTTTTTGCGGCCAGCGGAGATGTTTTGATTGGACGGTTTACCGGCGGACGGATTTTTAATGAACAAGAAAAAGCCCGCGCCGAAGCTGCGAATAAAGCGGTCAATATCATTATGGCGGAACAGGCGCATTTGACAAGCTTGTTAAATCGTGCGCTGGATCATTTTGTCGGGAGGAATACAGAGGCAATACAAAAGCAGAAAGAGGAACTATTTTTTAATAATGTGGCTCGTCTTGTTTCACAACAAAATGGCAGCGCGGACGCGGCGATGACGGTCAGATTTATCCGGCCCATCTTGCCGATAGTTTTCTCTGGTTTAATTGCTCTTTTGTCCAATTGTTCACCCGTCTATTTGAACGAAAATCCGATCAATCCTATTCCCACATCTGTCGGCGAGCAATCTCCGCAGGAAAGGATTAATTCTTTAGTCCAGGTTGTTCTTAATACTTCAAACACTGTAGATGAACGCGTTAAAGCGTTTGATTCTTTAAAAAGCCTAAGGGCTGTTGATGCGTTAATTCAGTTATCGATGAGCGAAAAAGCGACTGTCAGCGCACCGGCAACTTACCGGTTGGCGGATCTCAACGACTCGACGGCATTTGACAAGGTGCTCAAGATATTTATCAATGGAAAATCGCAGGAGCGGGATAAGACAATTTTTGTTTTAAGCGTGCTTAGCGATAATTTGGAGAGAGGACATCCCTATAAATATCTTTTTACATGCCTTCGCGATAGAAGCGATGAACTTGAAAATAAAACATTGTCAGCCCAGGACATGTATTTAGTTTACAGCAACCACGAGTTTCAACGTTTGACGAATGGGATGGAAGAGAATGATCAATTTAGTGTAGCGCGGGGAATAGAAAATATCCTTGTTCGTTTTCATAAGAATATTAACGACCAGAATATTACACTCGCTGCTCCTGATATGGTCGAGGCGTGGCAGACCGAAGGCCATAATTTGGCGCTCGATGGGAACACACAAGTGATCGCCAGTTTTCACAAAGAGTTCGATAGCGAAAAAGTGAGTTTCGTTGAGCTCATGCGTCCATTCGGCATTATTCTTAAGGAGAATTCGCCGCAATTCAGATTATTCTCAGGAAGCAATAATCCTTTCACGCTTTATAAGACGAGAAAAGGCCTTTGGCAAGCGATAGAGAATTCCAAAGGCCAGACATTGTTATTCTTTGAGCATCATGGCGACGGATTGCATCTCGCTTCTTCAAGTTATCCTACCTTTGGTATGGGGATGTTAAGTTATGACAAATTAGCCAGGAGTTTAAGCCAACGGGCACGGAAAACCGGAGGAGATCTTTCGAAAGTTACGATTGTTATTAATGCGTGTTATTCGTCGGATTATTCGTTGGAGACGCTCAATGCGCTCTACGATGATATCGCTAAACTTTCTCGTGTTCTTATGAATGATAAAGAAATCACAGGTTTCCCGACGATCGTAACTTCCACCAACAGAGGCATGTCAGGTTTCTCAACGTTAATGAGCATGCAAAAAGTTTTCGCGGGGAAACAAGAAATCCATGTGTCGGATTTTTATGATATCGCACGAGAAATGGCGGGACGGCATCAATCCATGGGATTCTTTTTAAATATCCCTCGAGAAAAATTGGAACAATTAAGAAAGAAACTTGGAGCTCCGGATAAAAATGTTAATTATAAAAGCGGCGAACAACTGAATCCAAATTTACCGATGTTAAATGCCCAATTATCTCCTAAGACATTCAATGATATTGCTCGTCAGGTTAGTCAAACCGGCAATCCAACTTTTGCTGTTGTCATGCCTGGACGCTCCGATGCGGCGATGATGACGGGCGGACAAGCCAAAAAATTCCAGGAATTTTTAGATGAATTATTTCAAAGAGAGAAAGACCCGGACAAGGAACTTCTTAAAGCGGTTGTCTCCGGAGCAAAACCCGCGGAATTGGTAGGATATCCTAATTTAAATGCCTATGCATTGAACCTTTATAAGGAAATGCATAATGCGTTCGGTCTTGATTTTGTGATATCGCAAGAAAGAAATAATATATTGATTTATAACGTCGACGCTTTGAAAAATCGTTTAGTGGCAGCACAATATTTATTAAATGATATTAAAGGCGGTGAAACGATTTCTGAGGAAATGCTTGAGACAGACTTGCATGATTTTCTGCAATCGACCTTAGACACGTTTAAGAGTGACCCTTCCGCTTATCACAAGGTCATCGGCATAGCGGTCGGATATCCGTTATCTAAAGTTTGGGGGTTTGACCCAAATCGTAGCATCACTAGCGTCGGTCTTCCCATGGCCAGTCAATATGCAGCGGGCGTAAGCGATAAATATGGCAAGGAATTTTTAAAGTGGTTAAAAGGCGGAGCATTGGACTTTCCTATTAATGGTAAGGAAGATATTGTTTATTTTGAAGACCAGGCTGGCCATGTTTTTGATTTAGCTGTGATGCCACAGCATTCCCGCGTCGTCGTGGAAAAGGTCATGGATGAGCCTATCGAATTTGATTTTGGCAACACCAAAGAGTCGACGATGGCGATAAAATTCAGAATGAAGTTTATCAATAATGAAACAGGCGACACTGTTGAGGAAAAAACAGTGTATTCCCGGGAAGATAAAACGGTTGTCACTTTAGATGATCAGGGCAAAGAGCTGTCGAGACGTACGACGAGTAATGATAATCACAAAGTCAGGGTTGAGAATATTACACCAAGAGTTGTTAACCGCGCGGAGGAATATTTAGATTCGGTTTATGAGATTTTCAAACAAATTAGAAAATTCGACTCTCTCGCCGGTGACAAGGCGATGATGAGCAAACCTACTGTCAAGACGATGAAAGGCACTTACGGCGGAGAATGGAAGCTTACCAATACAAATACAACCGAACTTTTGCCTTTGGAGCAGCGTCAGAAAATCAAGAAGGTCGTCTGGACTTTTTCGGGACGCCGCCTTTCTCGGCCATTGTTAGCAAATGCCATGCTGATCCCTCAAATAGAACAATTATTCCCGAATGCACAAATAAATATTTACTGCAATCCTGAACAATATTTACTTAAGGCCATGGCTTATGGAAAGCGCGTACGTATTATTAACAAGCTCGAACGACAACACATTACGCGGGATACTTTGGTCATTAATTCTGATTTTACATTTCATGAGGGAAGGTACCCGCATTCTGCCGGTGTCCTGTCAATGGTAACTACTAATGACATTATATTTAAGAAAGGGTCTGCAATCGCAGAGTATAATTTTGAAAAAGCATATTATGATCTCAAAGATTCTAAGCAGGGCCTATATTATCGTAGGGCTGCGGATGCCTTGCGGGCGTTAGGGCTTAAGGAGATCAAAGGCGACGAGCCTGTGGTTTTTGGACCGGATCAATTTAGCGACGAGCTTAAATCGAAAATAGCGGCGATACGACAGACCTATTTTGTTGGTAAACCGAAAGAATCCCCGGTTATTTTCTTTAATGCCGCGTGGGGGTCTGGGTTATCCCGTGGCGAAAGAGATATAAAGGATTGGCAACAATTAATCGGCAATGTTTTACAGAATACCGATGCGTACATCGTTATTAATAAAGGAGATCCTACTTGGGTGTCCAGTCAACAGGGAAAAATGCCTATGCGGTTCCAAATTGATGACTTATATCAAAATTTACGTAAATGGTATCCGAAGCAAGCTCATCGTTTGGTTGAGATACCATCTGAAGGCTTAGGCAAAGATCTTATTCGGCTGATGGCCGTCATGTCGTTGTCGGATGCCGTCATCACCGAAAATTCCGGTGTGACGCACTTGGCTGATTTTATGAATAAACCATGCGCGTCTTTCTTGAATCCTTGGTTTCTTAAGTATATGACCAAACGTGTTGATATTTTGGATGATGATTTGCAAAAGGCGGATTTGCAAATCAAGGATTTCTTAAAGAAACAAAATATCAATTATCAACCAGAATCCGACGCGGCGATGAGTACGACGGCGCCCGGCGGTATTGATTTTAATCCGGATCGTTTGAAGCTCGAAAAGAAAGGCGTTCACAGCGATTTTGATTTGCCGACGGACGCCGGGGATCTTGATAAAATTCAGATCAACGGTTTGGTTCCGGTTATTTTGCACATCACGCCTGTTACTAACTTGCCGGTTCTTTTAGGCGCGAATCAGAATAATGAAACAATAAAGCCGCTCTAAGATTTTAGTAAAGGATTTCGCAGAGAATAACGTTTATGTCTGTTGCTCTTTCTAAGGGGCTGTGATATATTTTACAGTAAGGATACATCATAAAAAGGAATTCATTATGTTAAAGCGTCATTTAAAAGGTCAAAGCATTACCGAGTATGTCTTGATTTTTGCGGCTGTTTCTATCGTCATTCTAATGGCCTTGGCGCCGAAACACGGGTTTGTCACTAAAGCCATTGATAACTCTCTGAACATATCGGTTTCAGCCATAGAAAATATGGTTCAAACCGTGAAGTATAATATTGATCTTCAATGAGTCCATCCTTAAAAACCACCCTCGAAGAGAAAAATTTAATCAGACGATATCTTATCTGGTGTTATAAGACGACCAAGGAATCTTTAGATAGGATTGACCGTTATTATACGCAGCTTAAGGCCGATGATTTTATCCTTAAGGAATTAAAGGCCGGCCAGGATTTTAAAAAAGAAGAAAGCAATCCAGCCTATAAAACCCTTGTCAAAGGTTTTGAAGATTATATGGCCCAGAAGAAAATAAATGTCGACCAGAAAAAATATTCAGAGTGCGATTTAAAAAACTTGCATCCGGATTATCTATATCTTAAGAACCGTTGTTCTGCCATTCAGAACGCCATTGTTCATTTCTTGGGCAAGAAAGAATTAAAGGCCATTCAACAGCTTTATGAACAGGAAATGACTCAGCGCATTCTTCAATCCAGAGAACATACTTAATTTTATTTTATAGAGAAATAGAGTGAAACGGGCGAGATTATTTGTGACGCATATCGCGGATTCTTTGTTTCTGGGCTTCCATCATGTTTTTACGCTGTTGTTCAATATCATCCATCATCTGCTTTTGTTGTCTGGCTTTGAGTGTAGAATCGATATTGACTTTCGGCGGTGGAGTTTTGATCAGGCTTTTGAGCCCTTTCATAGCGCCTAAGAATAGGACGCAGGCAATGATGACGCCTGAAATGATGAGGATTGGGAATTCGTTATCTGCTGCTCCGGAAGTATATTTTTTCATAACACAGTAATTATAGAATAAAAAAAACAGTTGAGCAAATTTTTCCTTAAGAAATTTAAGAAAGATCACATCGCAAAATGTCTCGGATCATAAAGAATTTAGAAAAATATTTCCTTCTTGTTGTTTTAGGGGTCTGTTTGATGAATAGCAGGCTATTGGCACAAGAGGCTGTTTCTCCCAAGGTCCAGGATGCCAAACGTCCGACGCCAAAAGTGGAATGGGTCACGCTTCCGATAGAAGTCCCTGTCGAGCGGTATTCGGATTCGGTCGTGATTATCCCACCATCAACCAAAGCAAAAATTCGAGAGGCATTTAGAAAAGAATTTGAGGCTAAAACAGTCGAGATATTTGTTAAAGGTGAAAAATATAAGTCTATCAGGGAATATCGGGATAAAAATAAAGACGATGTTTCTTTTGAACCGATTGCAAAGGAACCAGATGCAGGTCAGGGAATAAAAACGGCAGAAGAGGACCTATTAAAGGGAAAACTCGCTCAAAAGCCGTCCCGTCCTCTTAAGGACATTGTGGAAGAGGAATTAGACCGGTTCAGTCCGCCAGAGCATTCTTCCCAAGCGGTGGCTAGCCAAGGAGAAGCTGGGAACCCTCAAGAGTTGGAGAACATGATGGCGTCTTATTTAGAAGAACATAAGCATGCCCGTCCAGTGGCGATTGACCCTACGAAAGTCAAGACCATTCTCATCAACTCGAAGAATCCGCAAAAGAATCCGTAGAAAGTTTTTTACCTTTCCCGTTTTATTAAACTTGACTATTACAAAGGGCGATAGTATAATGCCCACTCAATAAATAAAATAATCATTAATATCTATAAAAAGTAAATATAAGGAGGCTGCGTTGGTATTACTGAAAGAAAAAAAGACCGAAGTTATTGAAAACTTCAAGAGCCATGCCAAAGACACAGGATCGGCGGAAGTACAGGTGGCCCTGTTAACTCAAAAAATTGATTATTTAACGGAACATTTTAAGGCCCATAAGAAAGATTTTCATTCTCGTCGGGGTCTTTTAATGATGATTGGGAAAAGACGTCGTCTTTTAGCTTATCTTAAGAAAAAAGATCCGAAAAAATATCAGGAAACTATCGAAAAATTGAACATTAGAAAATAAGGTTAGGCTAAAAAATATGAATAAAATTGAGATCCCTTTTGGCAATAAGAATATTATTATTGAAACAGGCAAGTTGGCGAAACAGGCGAATGGGGCTGTAACGGTGACCTGCGGTGGCACGGTTGTTTTAGTGGCCGTGTGTATGACAAAGAAACCTAAGGAAGATGCGGACTTCTTTCCTTTGATGGTTGATTATCAGGAGAAGACGTATGCTGCCGGAAAGATTCCCGGAGGATTCTTTAAACGCGAAGGTCGTCCTACGCAGAAAGAAATTTTAACGTCCCGTTTGATTGACAGACCTGTTAGACCGCTTTTCCCTAAAGGGTTTCTTAATGACGTTTTGGTCACCGCCGTTGTATTAAGCAGCGATAACGAAAATGACCCGGATGTTTTAGCGATTTTAGGCGCTTCCGCAGCACTCCATATTTCTGATATCCCTTTTGAAGGTCCTATCGGCGCAGCCAGAGTTGTATTTCTCGACGGCAAATATATCTTAAATCCGAATTATGAAGAGAGAGAAAAGAGCGCTTTGGAATTGGTCGTGGTCGGTTTAAAAGAAGGCGTTGTGATGATTGAAGGGGAGGCGTTGGAAGTCCCTGAATCTGAAGTTGTTAACGGGCTTAATTTTGCCCAGAAAGAACTTCAGCCTTTGATTGACGCTCAAGAGACATTTAAGAAACAGTGCGGAAAAGCAAAAGTTTCAGTGGATTTAATCCAGGCGCATCCGGATTTAAAGAAGAAAGTGGAAGCACTTTGTCTGGCCAAATTGACTAAGATTTATCAGATCGCGGATAAAATGGAACGTGAAAATGCTCAAGGTGTTTTATTCGACGAGTTGGTCAGCGATATGGCTATTTTTGAATCTTACAAGGTTGGCGAGCGGGAAGTCACCAAAGGCCAGCTGAAAGAAATTTTAGACCAGATTGAATATGATGTGGTCCGGAAAATGATTTTTGAGAAACAACTCCGTGCTGATGGCCGCGGGCTTAAAGATGTCCGGAATATTTCCTGTGAAGTTAATATCCTTCCTAGGACGCATGGTTCCAGCCTTTTTACGCGCGGACAAACCCAGAGTTTGGCGGTTGTGACTTTAGGTACTAAACGCGACGAACAGATGGTCGAATCTTTAACAGGTGTTTCATATAATAATTTTATGCTTCATTATAACTTTCCTTCGTTTAGCGTCGGAGAGGCCAAGGTCAGCCGCGGACCCGGTCGTCGAGAGATCGGCCATGGGGCGCTCGCTGCCAAAGCTTTAAAAGGTGTTTTACCGACCAAGGATGATTTTCCTTATACCATTCGCGTGGTCTCGGAAATCTTAGAATCCAACGGTTCTTCTAGTATGGCGAGCGTTTGCGCCGGCTGTTTGAGTTTAATGGCCGCAGGTGTTCCTATTAAAAGCCCGGTTGCTGGAATTTCTATCGGATTGATCCTCGATGACAACGGTAAGTATGCGTTGTTGACCGATATCATGGGACTTGAAGACCATTTCGGCGATATGGATTATAAGATTGCCGGTAGTAAAAAAGGCGTTACAGCGATTCAGCTTGATCTTAAGGTCAAAGGTGTGCCGCTGGATGTTTTGGCTAAAGGTATTGAACAGGCCAAAGAAGCGCGCACGATGATTTTGGATAAAATGACGGCGGTTATTGATAAGCCGAAGACTGACATTTCCGAATATGCTCCGCGTATTTTAATCATCACGATTCCTCAGGAAAAGATAGGCGAAGTGATTGGACCTGGAGGAAAGACGATTAAAAAGATCATGGAAACAACAGGCGCTGAGGCCATTGACATTGATGATGACGGTAAAGTTTTCATCTCAGCTATGGACAAAGGTGCGGCGGAAAAGGCTTTAGAATATGTTAAAGGGTTGGTGGAAGTTCCCGAAGTCGGTCGTATCTATGATGCCCTGGTCACTCGCGTGGAAAATTACGGTGCATTTTGCGAAATTCTTCCCGGGAGACAGGGATTAGTCCATATTTCCGAAGCTGCCAAGTCTTATGTTAAGGATATCAATACGGTTATCAAAGTCGGCGACAGGGTTAAAGTTAAACTCCTTGAAATTGACCAGATGAACCGCTTGAACCTTAGCATCAAGCAAGCCATAACGGAATAAACCCCTCGTTTAATTCTTATTTGGACAATACAGCTTGTCTATGAAACAAGAGCATATCAGCGAGATAAAAGCGATTTCTATTCTGGTGATCGGCATTATTCTCTTAGCCAGCCTTATGTCTTTTGTTCCCGAAGACCTTGCCTGGTTTACGTCCCATCCGAATATCCATGCTAAAAATCTTATCGGCACGACCGGTGCTTATATCGGAGGTGTCCTGTTTTTTATTTTTGGGTACAGTGCCTATACGCTGGTACTTTTAGTGCTTTTTTGGAGCTGGAACAAATTTTCTTCTCGGGAACTCGAATTCTCTTTTGCAAAATTTATCGGGCTCTTGGTCCTGATTGGCGTTGTCAGCTCTTTGTTAAGCATGATCGGCGGGCAAGAGGATATCTTTAAATTCCAGAGAGGCGGGATCCTGGGGTCTTTTATTTCGGATTTCTTGGTCCAGCGTCTGGCTCGATTAGGGGCGTATATCTTGTTATTTGCCTTCGGGACTTTGGCGTTGATTATCACCGGCGAATTTCTGGTCACTCCCATCATCCTTAATGGACTGGAAAAAGGGCGCAACTTTTTAAATGCCTTTAAAGAACGCCTTCAAAAGAAGAAATTGGCAGCAGAGTTAGCGAAACCTAAAATAGGCGCTCCGGTTTTTCCAAAGAACAAGCCGGCTGACACGAAAAAGATCGTTTCGGAAAAAGCCGCTGGCGAATCTTTAGAAGCGGAAGAAGAGATCGAAGAAGATGAAGACGCTGAACTGACCCCGAAAAAGAAAGTCGAGAAGCCTAAAATTCGCATTGCTCCTTCCGAGACCAAGAAAGATAAAGTTTCCGACGAGGAGCCGAAGATCGTCGGGGTCTATCATCTGCCTTCTTTGGATTTATTGGAAGATGCTCCCCAGGTTCCTGCGAATAAAATCCAGGACGGATTAATGAACGGGGCAAAGCTTTTGGAAGAAACCCTATCGAACTTCGGCGTTTTGGCCAAGGTGGTCGACATTGAGCGCGGCCCGGCCATTACCCGTTATGAATTGGAACCCGCCCCCGGAGTCAAGGTCCAGAAATTCACGACTCTTCAAGATGATATTGCTTTAGCGATGAAAGCTCCGACGGTGCGCATCGTTGCTCCTATCCCCGGGAAAAATCGTATCGGGATTGAAGTCCCGAATGCGGATTCTTCGTTTGTTTTCTTAAAAGACGTTCTTTCTAGTAATGAGTTTCGCGCTGCAGGCTCAAAATTGATGTTGGCGCTCGGAAAAGATATTGCTGGCCAGCCGATGGTCGCGGATTTAGCAGAAATGCCGCATTTGTTGATCGCAGGAACGACGGGGTCAGGAAAATCTGTTTGTATTAACGGGATTATCATGTCGATTTTGTTTAACGCATCTCCGGATGAAGTGAAATTGATCATGGTCGACCCTAAGATGGTAGAGTTGGCGCAGTATAATGGAATTCCACATTTGCTTTGTCCGACGGTGACTGATCCTAAGAAAGCGTCGGCTGTTTTAAATTGGGTCGTCGGAGAGATGGAGAGTCGCTATAAAAAACTTTCTCAAGACGGATCGCGCAATATCAAGATGTACAATGAAAAAGGCAATAAAATGCCGTATATGGTTATTATTCTCGACGAGCTAGCGGATTTGATGCAGGTGTCGGCGAAATCCGTGGAAAGCGCGGTCACCCGTATTGCCCAATTGTCCCGGGCGGTGGGGATTCATCTTATTATTGCCACGCAAAGACCGTCCGTCGACGTTTTAACCGGTGTTATCAAGGCCAATTTTCCGGCAAGAATTTCGTTTAAGGTCGCCCAGAAAAATGATTCGCGGGTTGTCCTCGATATGAATGGGGCGGAAACGCTTTTAGGGCGCGGCGATATGCTTTTCATCAAGCCCGGTGATGCCAAGCCTACGCGCGGACAGGGAAATTTTGTGAAAGATAAAGAGATCAGCGAGGTGGTCCAGTTTATCCGAGACCAGCAGGAGCCTCTGTATGATGAAAGTATTATTCAGCAGCAAAAAAGCGGTGGCTTAGAAGGGTCTGATGAAAAGGATGAATATTACGATGAGGCGGTGCAGCTTGTGATTGAAACGGGGCAGGCCTCGGTCTCCATTCTTCAGCGGCGCATGCGTTTAGGCTATACGCGTGCAGCACGGTTGATTGATATGATGGAACAGCGTGGGATCGTGGGCCCGTATTGCGGCAGCAAGCCTAGAGACATTTTGGTCGACCGGGAACAATGGTTACTGGAAAATATGAATAACCAAGACAAAGGTGAAGGACCTCAAGATGATCAACAATCCTCCGAGTAAAGAAGATATTTCCCAAAGCATCAAAGGGCTTTTATTAAAGCAGGCCCGTGAAACCAAAGGGCTTTCTTTAGAGACCGTCCATGAACAGACCAAGATTCCCGTCGACGTTCTCAAGGGAATTGAAGATGGGTACAAAATCAGGACCGTCTCTTCTTTTTATTTGAAGGCCTTCGTCAAGATCTATGCCCAATATCTGGACGTGGATGTTCAGCAGGTCATGGAGGGATATCACAAAGAAGAACTGCCTAAATATGTTAAGGTTGACGTCGAGGATTCCACCGCCTCTCAGTGGGTTTCGCGTATCTTTACCCGAGAGCGGAAACAAAAGCTTGTCCTTGGCGCTACGATTGTTCTTGGTCTGATATTGGTTTTTAAGTTTATTTCTTTTGTTGTGCATAAAAAGAATCAGGGAAATTCCATAAAAAGAGAATTGCCTATTGTTGAAAAGAAGGCAAAGTCAAAGAAAGAAAACAAACACAAGAAACAGGATGCTGAGGAAGATAAGTCTGCAAAGTCGGAAGAATCGTCGTCGGAAGAAAAAAACACATCACAGGCCGCTTCCTCTGAAGAAAAGAAAGTTTATAAAGATGTGACGCTGGTTGTCCGGGCTAAGGCCAAAAGTTGGTTACGAGTGAAAGCGGATGGGCAAGTTGTTTTTCAGTCCACGTTAAAGACGGGTTCATTCGAAACCTGGACGGCTAAAGACAAAATTGAGATTTCTGGTCGAAATATTAGCCAATTGGAATTTGAATTGAACGGTAAGCTTATCGGGTCCTTAGGCCGTGAAGACCGTCAGGCCAAAACGATTGTCATCACCAAAAACGGCTTGTCCGTGACGAAATAGTCCCCATGGGCTCTCTCAAGAAATCCTCTCATCGTAAAGTTTTTTCCAAACAAAAAATTCGTGTTATCAATCTGGGATGCGCCAGGAATTTGGCGGATGCCGGAACTCTCGCCGGAATCTTAAAAAAAAGAGGACATAGGCTTGTGGATTCTGACAAGTCAGATGCAGTGATTTTAAATACCTGTTGCTTTATCGAGGACGCCAAGAAAGAGACCATCGACGCTATCTTAGATCTATTGGAGCTAAAAAATAAAGGGCATATTAAACGGTTGGTTGTTGCTGGCTGCTTTCCTGAGCGTTATCGCTCAGAGATCCTCAAAGAATTCAAAGGGGTTGATGCTTATATCGGCGCTATAAAGCTTACAGAGGATTCTTTTTCCCGTCAGATTCCCTTAACTCCGTCTCACTTTGCGTATCTTAAAATTTGCGAAAGTTGTTATAATCTGTGCCGCTTTTGTATAATTCCTTCGATTAAGGGAAAGTTTATATCAAGGACCGAAGATTCTATTCTCGACGAGGTTAAAAGGCTTGATGCCCAAGGCGTGAAAGAACTTAATATTATCGGCCAAGACATTACGGCTTATGGAATGGATCTGTATCAGGAGAAAAGGCTCGCGAAGCTTTTAAAGAAAATTTGTTCGGCGTCTAAGAATATCCGGTGGATACGACTTTTGTATACCTTCCCGGCGCATGTGACAGATGAGCTGATTGACGTGATCGCCCAGGAACCTAAAATTTGCAAATATATTGATATTCCTTTGCAGCATATTCATGATACAATCCTTACCCAGATGAACCGGCGGACCACCAAGAAAGAAACGGTTCAACTGATCAAGGATATCAGGAATAAAATCCCTCAGGCTCGGTTACGTACGACGTTTATCGTCGGGCTTCCGGGTGAGACAGAAGAAATTTTTGAAGACCTGGTCGCTTTTGTCAAAGAGATGCGGTTTGAAAAACTCGGCGTGTTTAAATATTCCCGGGAAGAAGGAACGCCGGCTTATGACATGCCCGGCCAAGTTGATGAAGCCGTTAAAGAAGAGCGGTATAACCGGCTGATGAAAGTCCAGCAGGCGATTTCAGAGGATATCCAGAGGCAATTCGTCGGAAAAACCCTTGATGTCTTGATCGATGAAAAATTGAAAGAGGAAAAGAACGACTATTTGGGCCGCACGCCATATGACGCGCCGGATGTCGACGGAGTGGTGTATGTGCATGCCAAGAAGAAATTAAAACCCGGGGACATTGTGAAAGTCAGGATCACAGATTCCCTCGAATATGATCTAGCCGGAGAGACCTTATGAAGCTTCCTAATTATTTGACCTTGTCGAGGATCGTTTTAACTTTTATTTTTGCCGCTTTGATTTATCAGCCGCAATTTTATTTAAAAGTCTTGGCGCTGGTCATTTTCATCATGGCGTCATTCACGGATTTCTTAGACGGTTATTTTGCTAAAAAAATGAATTTGTGCTCCAATTTTGGGAAGATCATGGACCCGATTGCAGATAAGTTCTTGATGCTGACCGCATTTTTTATTTTTGCTCAAATGGCGATTATCCCGGCTTCGATGTTTATCGTGATCTTTTTCCGCGAGATGCTGATCACGGGCTTAAGGCTTGTTGCCGTCGGAAGAGGAAAAGTTTTGGCGGCAGAAAAGTTAGGCAAATACAAAACGGTCGTCCAAATGGTCGCGGTTTATATGATTTTGTTTTTCATTTTATTAAAAGAATCTCCGCTAACGGCTTGGAAAACAAAAACAGCGTTGTTTTATTGGGAAATGAGCATTTATGGCGTGATGCTGGTCGCCATATTTTTAACGCTGGTCTCCGGGATCTCATATCTGTCCGGCAACAAGGAATATTATGACCGATAAAACCGTTAAATTATTATCCACATTTTTTTATGTCGGCTATTGCCCGGTAGCTCCGGGAAGTTTGGCCAGCTTGGCGGGAACATTGATTTATGTTTTCATCCATGGCCAGCCATTGGTTCATGTTTTTCTTTTTATCCTTGTGACATGGATAGGGTTTGCGGTGAGCGGTAAAATGGAGGAGCTCGTGAAGGAGAAAGACCCGTCTTGCGTTGTTATCGACGAAGTCTCAGGGATTTTGTTGTCGTTCTTCTTATTGCCGATTAATCCTGCGACGGTGTTTACTACATTTTTTCTTTTCCGTGCGTTTGACATGTTTAAGATCTATCCCGGGAATCGGTTTGAAGCGATGGGCGGGGGCTTTGGGATCATGATGGACGACATTTCCGCCGGGGTCTATACCAACATCATCATGCAAATCGCCGTCCACCTCATTGGTATAAAGTAGTTTCTTTGAACGTTGTTTAATCAAAAGATCAATGAATCACCTCAGAAAAATTTTATTGATGGGTGCGGGTTTTCTATCCGTGGTTTTAGGTATTATCGGCGCGGTCATGCCTGTAATGCCATCCATTCCTTTTTTTATCATTGCCTCGATTTGCTTCTCGAAAAGCTCCAAAAAATTCCACGATCTTTTATTAAACAATAAATGGGTCGGCCCCCATATTAAGCGCTATCATGAAAATAACGGAATAAAATTAGAAATGAAGGTTCTGTTTATCTTTTTTCAGTGGGCGGGCATAGTATGTACGTCCATACTGTTCGTCCACAACATTTTGGGCAGGATTCTGATGCTTATCATCGCGATAGGCGCCACTATTTATGTTTTATCTCTCAAGACCGCCCAAAAATAATAGAAGGATCATGGGTGGGGTGAAAGGGTGGGAGATTAATACAGAAAAATGGAAAAAGAGGCGTTGTTGACAATACGTACGCAATATGGTACGCTTTAGGTGGAGGGAATAAAGATGACTTCAATCACAGTAACTCAGGCAAGAGCCAAATTATATCAGTTGTTGGATAGCACGGCCCAATCTCATGAACCTATTCAGATTACTGGTAAAAGAAACAACGCTGTTTTGATTTCTGAAGAAGATTGGAAGGCGATCCAGGAAACCCTTTATTTGCTTTCTATTCCCGGGATGAAGAAGTCCATTCGTTTGGGGCTAAATACACCCGTTTCCAAATGTGATAAGGTTCTTAAATGGTAACTTGGACGCTTGTTTATACAAAACAGGCCCAAAAAGATGCCCACAAGATTTCTGAAGCAGGGCTTCGCCCTAAAGTTCAAGAACTCTTGGAAGTCCTCCATAAAAATCCTTTCCAAAATCCACCATCTTTTGAAAAACTTGTTGGCGATTTGGATGGTGCATATTCACGCCGCATCAATATTCAGCACCGGCTTGTTTATCAGGTTCTTAAAGAATCGCACACGGTGAAAATCCTTCGGATGTGGACGCATTACGAATGATTGTTATTGTAATGCGATCTTCTCGATAATTTCATAAATCGGTCCGCTAGAGGTGAGCGTGCTTTTGTATAAGATGACATGATTCATTTCTTCAGCGGCGGGTTGCTTGAGGGAATAGCTTGAAATCGTCTCTATTAGCTTCGAGAGATTTTTATCCGACTTAATCCTGCCAAGAGTAACATGAGGGCTAAATGCGCGGGTTTCTTTAGGAAATCCAATCTTTTCAAAAGCTTCTTCAATAGATAGCGCCAACTGTGTGAGTCCGGCGTCTTCTTTTAATCCCACCCAAACAATTCTTGGATGAATTTTTTCCGGGAAAGTCCCGAGCGTCGTCCATTCGAGCGGAATCGCTCTGGTATTTTGTAAAACCTCTTGGAGCGTTTTGACGATAACAGGGATCTGATCTCTCGACGTGTCGCCTAAGAATTTTAATGTTAAATGGGCATTTTTTGGTTTGACCCATGTGACGGGACAGGCGGATTTTTTAAGGTGATTTTCAATTCCTTCAATAAATTCATGGCTTTCGGCGCTTAACGGAAGAGCTAAGAAAATTCGAATAAAAGGGGTCATTGTTAGGAAAGATACCTTAAAAGTAATTTTAGCGCTTGGGTCGTGGTTTGCGTCTTGACTTGAAGTCGACTGCCTTTGAAATGACATTTTAGGCAAACAACTTTGGTTTTTGTGCTTAAGGCAATAAATACCAACCCAACGGGTTTTGTTTTTGTCCCACCGGTTGGGCCAGCGATGCCGGTAATGCCAATACCAAAATCTGTTTTAAACAACTTACGGACATTTTTCGCCATCAAGCTCGCCACATCACGGCTTACGGCGCCATGTTTTTCAAGCAGCTTTTTAGGCACATTTAAGAGCTTTGTTTTGGATTCATAGCTGTAAGTCACCAGCGCTGCCATTAGGAAAGAGGAACTGCCGGAAATATTGGTCAGCCGGTGGGATAATAGACCGCCCGAGCAGGATTCGGCAATGGCTAATGTCTTTTTCTGATGGATGAGGCAATGGGCAACGATCTCTTCTAATTGCATGGGACACATTATAGGCAGGGACAAAGACCTTGACAAGCATTAATATTTCACCTATATTACCCCAGACTTTAGATATTATTAATATTATTTATATTAACCGAAACGCACACCTGGTGCGTGAATGGAAATAAAGAGAGGGATGGCATGTTTAATACTATTGAACAGGTCCTTGAGGATTTAAAACAAGGGAAAATGATCGTTGTGATGGATGATGAAGGCCGGGAAAATGAAGGCGATATCTTATGTCCGGCAGAGTTTATCACGGCAGATAAGATCAATTTTATGGCCAAAGAAGCGCGGGGCTTAGTTTGCATTCCTATGAGCGAAGAGCGCCTCAATGAGCTCGACCTTCACCCGATGAAGGTGCATATTAGCCACCGGCATCAGAAGTGTGACACGGGTTGGGCTATTTCCGTGGACGCATCACATGGTGTGACGACCGGTATTTCAGCGGCGGATAGAGCGCATACCGTTAAAGTCCTTATTGATCCCAAATCCAAACCGTCAGACTTAATTACCCCAGGACATTTGTTCCCTTTACGCGCTGTTCAGGGCGGGGTATTGGTTCGCGCCGGGCATACGGAAGCTTCCGTCGATCTGATGAAAATCGCAGGGCTTTATCCGGCCGGGGTTATTTGTGAGATCATGAATGAAGATGGGACCATGGCTAGGACAAAAGACTTGATCGCATTTTCTAAAAAACATAATTTAAGGATCTGCACGATTGATAGCCTGATTGAATATTTAAGGACAAAGCAAAAGCTCGTCGAGCGTTTGGTCGATACGAAGCTGCCTACGCCTTACGGGGAATTTACCATGATCGCCTATCGTTCCAAGATCGACGGCTTTGTGCATGTTGCCTTGACGTTCGGGGACATTAACAAAGAAGAGCCTGTGTTGGTGCGGGTCCAGTCGGAATGTTTAACGGGTGATGTGTTTGGATCTTTGCGATGCGATTGCCGCGACCAGTTGACGGCGGCTTTGGAAACGATCAGCAAAAATGGGTCCGGTGTTTTGATTTATATGCGCCAGGAAGGCCGGGGGATTGGGCTGGTCAATAAATTAAAAGCCTACAATCTGCAGGATGAAGGGCTTGATACCGTCGAGGCCAATGAGGCGTTGGGATTTGCCGCGGACTTAAGGCATTACGGCTTGGGCGCTCAGATCCTCGTTGATTTAGATATTAGAAAGATCCGTTTGCTGACGAATAATCCGCGAAAGATCGTCGGATTAGATGGATATGGACTCTCTGTGGTGGAACGTGTTCCGCTTCAGGTTCCGCACAATGAGATCAATGAAAAATATTTGAAGGCCAAAAAAGAAAAATTAGGACATTGGTTATGATGCTGGGTTTGTCGACGAAAAAAGCCGGTGTTATTTTAGAAGGCAATAGTAAAGATAAAGCCAAAGGCAGCCGGATTGCTATTGTGGTGTCTAAATTCCATGAATTTGTGACCCAGCGGCTTTTGGACGCGGCTTTAGAGGAATTGACAGCCTGCGGAGTAAAGAAAAACGATATTGTCGTAGCGTGGGTCCCAGGTGCGTTTGAAATTCCGCTCGTGGCCCAGACGCTTGTCGCTAAAAAAAACATTGATGGCGTTATCTGTTTAGGCGCGGTTGTCCGGGGAGAAACGAAGCATTATGACCTCGTCGCGGAGAATGCGGCGCGGGGCATTGCCCAGGTTTCTTTAGCGAGCGGCAAGCCGGTCATTTTTGAAGTTTTGGCGACGGACACCATGGAATTGGCCTACAAGCGTTCAGAGGAAAAAGGAATTAATAAAGGGCGCGACGCCGCACATGCAGTGTTGGAAATGCTGGATTTGTTGAGCCAGACGGATAAAATTAAGTAAGAATCCTAAATCCGAATATCGAAATACGAAACAAATTTTAAAATTTTAAGAATCAAAAAGCCTTTCGAATTTCGGATTTGAATTTATTGTTTAGAATTTTGATATTCGGATTTCAATTTTTTATTGAGCAACAATAAGCCACGACCGACCACGAAACGTGCGAGGAAGTGGTTGAACGATCAAGAAAACACGACCGAGCACGAAACGTGCGAGGAAGTGGTTGAGCAACGGCGAAACCATGCGTAAACGAACCGAATCACGAGAAGCTGCTTTGAAAGTCCTTTACCAGGCGGAAATCACCCGCCGGGAAATCAGCGTTGCCTCTGAAAATTTTTGGGCCGACCGTGAGGATATTGATGATACCGTCCTGAAATTTTGCGAGCGTATCACTTCTGGCGTTCAAAAGCATTTTCAAGAGATCGACGACAAGATCGTCCATTATGCTGCCAATTGGCAATTGAAGCGTATGGCGGTGATTGACCGCAACATTTTAAGAATCGGCGTATTTGAAATGCTTTTCACCTCCGATGTTCCCCCGAAGGTTTGTATCAATGAAGCCGTGGAACTGGCAAAGAAATATGGCGACCTTGATTCCAGCAAGTTCGTCAATGGCATCCTGGATAAAATCCATAAAGTTGAAATCCTTTCCAAAGATAAAGACCATGAGCCAGTGGGCTGATCTTCACATCCATACCACTTTCTCCGATAGCACATTGTCTCCCCTAGATGTCGTTAAAGATGCGTACAAAAATGGCGTCGATTGTATCGGCATCACGGATCACGATACTGTGGCGGGCATTCTTCCGACGATCAATGAGGCCAAGAAATATAATATTGAGGTTGTTCCGGCCATTGAACTTTCGTCGGAATTAAACGGCCGGGATATCCATGTCTTAGGATATTATTTTGATTACCATAACGCAGCCTTTGTCAATCAGCTTTCCAGTATGCAAAATACGCGCGTCGAACGGATGGACAAAATGATCGGGAAATTGCATGACCTTTTCGGGATTAATAATATTTCCCTTAAAGAAGTTTGTGCTTTGGCGGGGACAAAATCCGTCGGAAGGCCTCATTTAGCGACGAAATTGATTGAGAAAGGCTGGGTGTCCGATATTCCCACGGCTTTTAATAAATTTATCGGCGAGCGGGCCCCGGCGTATGTTCCTAAATTTAAGCAAACCCCTCAGGAAGCGGTTCAGTTCATTCACAAGGCCGGCGGAGCGGCCGTATTGGCGCATCCGGTCATCACGCAGATCGATGAGCTCATTCCCCAATTGGTGGCCTCCGGGCTCGACGGACTTGAGGTCTATTACCCAAATGTTTCCGGTAATATTACTCGATTCTATGAGGGTATGGCCCAGAAACATGATCTTGTTATGACGGGCGGCTCAGATGCCCACGGTACAGCCAAGGTTTATGAATATATCGGCATGGTGAAAGTTTCTTATGCGCGGGTTGAAGAATTAAAGAAACGGGCTGAGAGGTATAAAAAAATTTAAATTCGAAATACGAAAAACGAAATAAATTTTAAATTTCCAAGAATCAAAAAATCTTTTGAATTGTTTCGCTTTTCGATATTCGGGTTTCGAATTTGTTTCGGATTTCGTGTTTAGAGTTTCGAGTTTCAAAAATTATATGACTGATGAATTTTACATGAAGCGGGCGATTCGATTGGCCCAAAAGGGAAGAGGCGAAACATCCCCTAACCCGATGGTCGGCGCTGTGGTCGTCAAAGGCGGTAAAATTATTGCTGAAGGCTGGCACAAAAAATATGGCCAAGCCCACGCCGAAGTGAACGCTTTTAATAACGCGAAGGTCTCTTTAAAAGGCGCAACGCTTTTCGTCAACCTCGAGCCTTGTCATCATTTTGGGCAAACTCCGCCGTGTGTAGATGCGGTTATAAAATCCGGGATCAAAAAGGTGGTCATCGCCATGAAAGATCCGAATCCGTTAACGAACGGCAAATCCATTACTAAGATGAAGAGCTCCGGCATAGTTGTTAAAGTCGGGGTTTTAAAAGATGAAGCGGAAAAGCTTAACGAGGCTTTTGTTAAAATGAAGAAAAGGAACATGCCTTTTGTCATCGGGAAAATTGCCCAAACTTTGGATGGTAAAATTGCTACGCAAAGCGGATCGTCTAAATGGATAACGTCAGAGGCGACAAGATTTCTCGCCCGAAAATTAAGAGCGGAGTTCGACGCGATCTTAGTCGGAATCAATACCGTCCTTAAAGATGACCCGTCGCTTAATGCGGATGGAAAAATTCGGGGGCTTAAGAAGATTGTGTTGGATTCCCGATTGAAAATATCTTTAAGCGCTCGATTATTTCAAGGATGTCTTTTAAGCGATTGTATTATTGCAACGACACAAAAAGCGTCTCAGCAGAAGATCAAACAATTTCGGAATAAAGGCGTTACCGTCATTGTCTGCCCGGAAAAACAGCAGAAAGTTGACCTTAAATGGTTGTTCAAAGAACTTGCCAAGCAAAAGATTATGAGTATTCTAATAGAAGGCGGCGCCAAAGTTTTGGGAAGCGCGTTGGCTGAGGAGCTGGTGGATAAGCTTCATGTTTATATCGCTCCAAAGCTCGTCGGGGACCAGAACGCTTTATCATCTGTCGACGGCCTAAAAATCACAGATATTTCCAAAGCTCTTAAGTTAAAAAATATGGAAGTTCAGCGGATGGGTGAGGATATTTTTGTGTCGGGATATCTTAAGAAGTAGCTTCTGTCATTCCCGCCTTCGCGGGGATGACAAACACAGGCATAATAAGAAAATAGAAGAGGTATGAATTATGTTCTCAGGCATTATTGAAGAAACCGGTATCGTGGAAGAAATTGAAAAGAAGCCAAATCTTTGCGTTTTAAAGGTAAGAGCCAAAAAAGTTTTAAAAGACGCCAAGCTGGGATCCAGCATCGCTGTCGACGGGGTTTGTTTGACCGTGACCGCTATCAAGAAAGATATTTTGTCCTTTGATATCATGCTCGAAACGATGAAGAAAACGACACTGGGTTCCGTAAAGCCGAAGACGCATGTCAATCTGGAGCGGTCCTTAAAGATGAGCGACCGGATCTGCGGGCATTTTGTCTCAGGCCATGTGGATGCTATGCAATCCGTCACCAAGATCATTACGGGCGAGAATTATACGGAATTGCGGATAAGCCTGACAAAAGAACTTCATAAATATGTGGTGCCTAAAGGCTCTGTTGCGCTCGACGGCGTGAGTTTGACCGTCGGAGATGTGAGACAGAAAGATTTCTCAGTATATTTGATTCCATTCACGCTTCAAGTGACGAATTTAGGCTATAAAAAAGAAGGTAGTCCGATCAATATTGAGACCGATATTTTGGCGAAATATTTATTCGCCCAGTCTCGGGATAAAAGTTCTAATCCGTATTCGTTTAAGAAAGACAATAATTGAGCTTTCACTACGACCGAGCACGTAACCTGACTGCCGTCAGGCAGGTGTGTTAGGAAGTGGTTGAGTAACAAAGAAACTACGACCGAGCACGTAACCTGACTGTTGTCAGGTAGGTGTGTGAGGAAGTGGTCAAGCAACAAGAAACCACGACCGAGGACGTAATGTCCGAGGAAGTGGTCAAGCAACAAGAAACCACGACCGAGGACGTAATGTCCGAGGAAGTGGTCGAGCCAACAGGCGAGACCATGAAAAAACGCGTTGTCATCACCGGTGCAGGGATCATTGCCAGTAACGGAAAGGGCAAGGAAGAGTTTTGGCAAAATCTTCAAGACGGCAAGACCGGCTATCGGCCCATTACGTTATTTGAGACCGGGGATTTTCTGGTCAATATGGCGGGTGAGATCACGGATTTTGACGCCTCGCTTTACGTCGGGAAAAAGGGTTTAAGGCTTTTAGACCGAAGCACCCGGCTTCTTATTTCTGCCGCGCATTTAGCCATTGCAGATAGCCAATTACAGATAACGGATGATAATACCGACGATGTCGGCGTTTCCGTGGGAACGACCTTCGGCAGCTTAAAGAGTATCAGCGATTTTGACGAGGTGACGCTGCGCGAAGGCCCGCGGTATACCAATCCCGCACTTTTCCCCAATACGGTCATCAATTCTCCGGCCAGCCAGGTGTCCATTTGGAACAATATCCAGGGATTTAATACGACGATTTCGACGGGATTCACCTCCAGCATTGATGCGATGAGCTATGCATATGATTTTTTACAGATGGAACGCGTTAAGGTGGTTTATACCGGAAGCGTTGAGGAGCTTTGCCGTCAGACGTACGACGGATTTCATTCACTACAATTTTTATCCGGCTCGAAGCAAGGCGAGGCGTTCGTCAATTGCCCGTTCGATAAACGGCGTAACGGGATAACGCTCGGTGAAGGTGCGGGCTTGATTTCTATGGAAGATCATGCGCATGCCGTCGAGAGAAAAGCACCTGTTCTCGCTGAAGTCCTTGGGTTTGGTTACAGCTTTGACCCGTTTCGTATTCACAAATATAATCCCCGCGGCACAGGGTTAAAAGAGTCGCTTCGGCAGGCCTTAGAGAACGCTCAATTGGAATTAAAGGACATCGATTATATTTGCGCTAATGCCAATTCCACGCAAGCTGCGGATAGAATTGAAACGCAGGCGATCAAAGAAGTTTTTGGCGAATGGGCGTATAAAATTCCAGTCAGTTCGATCAAATCCATGACCGGGGAATGTTTTAGCGTCTCGGGGACTTTTGCCGTGATCGCGTCTTT
This sequence comes from Candidatus Omnitrophota bacterium, assembly GCA_015233405.1. Taxonomy (GTDB): domain Bacteria; phylum Omnitrophota; class Gorgyraeia; order Zapsychrales; family Zapsychraceae; genus JADFXT01. The sequence continues at coordinate 221,468 of JADFXT010000001.1, forward strand.
AGGCGCGTTGGCTAAAGATTTCATTCCTCCGACGGTGAATTATAAAGAAAAAGACCCGGAGTGTGATTTGGATTACGTTCCTAACGTTGCCAGAAAGGCGCGGCTCAATAATATTTTGATCATCACCTTCGGCCCGAATGGCAGTAATAGTTGCATGGTGATTGGAAGGTATCGGGGATAGCTCATTTTGTTGTCATCCCCGCGAAAGCGGGGATCCAGGATACGGGGTAAGTTTCAACAGGAATCAAAAGCTTAAAACATTAACTGGATTCCCGCTTACGCGGGAATGACAGAAAAGAATAAAAGAGGAATATTTTATGAATCTAAAAGGAAAAGTTGCCATTGTGACCGGCGGTGGACGAGGAATTGGCCGGGCCATTGTCTTAAAATTGGCAAGCTTGGGCTGTAACGTGGCGTTTAATTATGTGAAAAATAAAGAAGCAGCCGCCTCGTTAGAAAAAGAAGTCCAAAAGCTCGGCGTGAAATGCCAGTCCCGTTCGGTAGATATTAAAGATTTTGCCAAGGTCAAAGAGTGGGTGGATTTTATTAAGGAAGAATTCGGCGGACTGGATATCCTGGTCAATAATGCGGGAATCATCGTCGATAAAGCGCTCATGTTGATGTCCGAAGAAGATTGGAATTCGGTGATTGATACGAATTTAAACGGCATGTTTAACGCCTCGCGCGCCGTTATCGTCACATTTTTAAAACAGAAAAGCGGGCACGTGATTAATATTTCGTCGGTGAGCGGCCTGATCGGGCTGCCTCGTCAGACCAATTATTCGGCGAGCAAGGGCGCCATGAATGCCTTTACGAAATCTTTGGCCAAAGAAGTTGCTGCGTACGGAATTAAAGTTAATGCGATTGCCCCGGGATTTATTGAAACGGAAATGTTGAGCGAATTTAGCGACGAGCAAAAACAGAAAATTTTAGACATGATCCCGCTGGGCCGGATGGGTTCGGTTCATGATGTCACGGGGTGTGTGGAATTTTTATTGTCCGACGCCGCGCAATACATTACAGGACAAATTATTCAGATTGATGGTGGATTAGCGATAAGATAATTAAGAAATGAAAGAGGGGTTTCCCCTCCCCCCTTAAAAATTGTGGGGAGGGCGTAGGGAGGGGGGCGATTTAAAAAGATATTTCATCGATTCACCCCCACCTGCACCTCCCCCATCGAAAAGGGGGAGGGAAAACTAATGGATTGCGATTTAAAGTTTTGACAGTATATAAAAAAAGAAAGGACTTGCTATGCAATTAGACGTTCGAGAAATCCAAAAAATTCTTCCGCACCGTTTTCCATTTTTGATGATCGATAAGGTCGTCGAGTGTGAGCCGAACCAAAAGCTTGTCGCGATCAAGAATGTTTCGGTCAATGAGCATTTCTTCGTCGGGCATTTTCCGGATGAGAAGGTCATGCCGGGCGTTTTGATCGTGGAGGCCATGGCGCAGGCTGGGTGCATTTATTTTTATTACAGCAAGAATATGCAAGGCAAGAACCTCATTTATTATCTCGCCAAAGTCACGGCCAAATTCATCGCACCCGTAGTCCCTGGTGACCAGCTAAAAATTGAGGTGACGACCATCAAAATGCTTCCCAAAGCAGGATTCCTCGAAACCAAGGCCTTTGTCGGCGATAAGCTCGTTGCCGAGGCGGAAATTGGGTTTGGAATTAAAGAGGTGTAAGGTCTTATTGCGTCGCTAAGAAAGATTTTTTTCCGTTTCCGCCCATTGACGAAATAAAGTGTTGATGGTAAACTACCTTCCTTAATTATTGTTAACTTCGATTTTTTTGGGGAGTAGCGGCAGCGACTCCGACCGAGCGAGAGCAAGGGAGGAGAAGTCCTGAGCGAGCAAAGCGAGTCGAAGGATTGGCGTTCGCGAAGCCCGAGTTCGAAACTAACATGATTTGATATTTTCCGGGGAGTAGCGCAGTTGGCTTAGCGCGCAACGTTCGGGACGTTGAGGTCGCGGGTTCAACCCCCGCCTCCCCGATAAATTTTAGTTCTTTAAAGAAGGAGCCCACAGATGACAGACGGCAATTCTTCCCTTGACCCTAATCTTCCACGGGTTGAGCTGAATTTAAGCCAGGAACGCAATTGGGCGATGTTTTGTCATTTAAGCGCGTTGACCTGCTTTATCGGCATCCCCTTCGGGAACATTTTTGCCCCGCTTATTATTTGGTTCGTGAAACGAAGAGGCATGTCTCTCGTCGACAGAGAAGGCCGGAAGGCCTTGAATTTTCAGATATCCATGACGATCTATGCGCTCATTGCCGCTATTCTTTGTTTCTTCCTGGTCGGATTTCTACTGATCATCCCGCTGATCGTTGCGGACATCATCATTACGATCGTTGCCGCTGTTAAGACAAAAAAGGCCAAGGATTTCGAATATCCTTTTGCGATCAGATTCTTTAAGCCTCTACAATGAAACAGGCACATATCCTTTACTCCGGAATGGTCCAGGGGGTGGGCTTCCGTTTTACCGCCGAGCGCTTCGCCTCAAGGATAAATTTAACCGGTTGGGTCCGTAATTTGTCCAATGGCCAAGTTGAAATTTTGGTGGAAGGCTCCGAGGAGGATATCGAGCAATTTTGCCGGGATGTGGAAGGTCATTTTACGGGATATATCCACAATAAGAATATCCAACTCTCGCCGGCCGAAGGAAAATACAAAAATTTCAGTATCACTCCGTCGAACTCGTATGAATAAAATCCAGGCCCAGAAGAAAATCCAGAAAATCTCTCAAGAGCTTGAAGACCATAATCATAAATATTATGTGCTCGACCAGCCTGTCATCTCCGACAAGGAATACGACGATCTTTTAAAACAATTGATCGCCCTCGAGGAAAATTTTCCGGATCTCAAGCTTCCCAATTCTCCCAGCCAGCGTGTCGGGACAAAAATCCCGTCGGGAGTTCAAGCGGTCAAACACCGTCTTAAGATGCTTTCTTTGGATAACACTTATTCTGTTGAGGATCTGAAGGAATGGCATGCGCGCGTCGTTAAAGGCCTTCCGGGACAGAAGATAGAATATGTCGTCGAGCTTAAAATTGACGGGTTAAGCGCTTCTCTGATTTATGAAGACGGGCAGTTGATGCTTGGGGCCACACGCGGCGACGGTGAGACCGGTGAAGATATCACGCATAATTTAAGGACCGTCCGTTCTGTCCCTTTAAGGCTTAAGTCTATCGACGAGCCTTTTGTAAAACGGTTGGAAGTCCGCGGGGAAGTTTATATGGACAGAAAAGAATTCGAGGCATTAAACGACGAGCGGCAGGACAAAGGTGAAATCCTATTTGCCAATCCGCGCAATGCGGCAAGCGGCTCGGTGAAGCTTCTGGATTCTCGAATTACGGCCGAGCGGAAGCTCAAGTGTTTTGTTCATTCCTTTGGATTTTTGGAGGGCGGTAAACTTTTAAAGTCCCAGTGGGAATTTTTACAGGTCGCGAAGGCCTGGGGTTTTTCCGTTAATCCTTACAGCCGTTTATGTAAAAATATCGACGAGGTCATTGCGTTCTGCGCGGAATTTCAGAAAAAACGCACAACACTTTCTTATGATATCGATGGCGTTGTGGTCAAGGTCAATTCTTTGGTCCAACAGGAGGAATTGGGCTCAACATTGAAAAGCCCGCGCTGGGCGGTCGCGTATAAATTTCCGGCTTCGCAAGCCACCACGAAAGTTAAGGATATCGTTGTTCAAATTGGCCGGACAGGAGTCCTCACTCCCGTCGCTGAATTGGAACCCGTGGAATGCGCTGGGGTCGTCATTTCGCGCGCAACCTTGCATAATTTTGATGAGATCGAACGGCTTGGAATTCACAAGGGAGACCGTGTGTTGTTGGAACGGGCTGGCGACGTGATCCCTAAGATCGTCAAAGTTGTCGAGTCCAATAAAGAGTCTGATGTTTTCGTCATTCCCCAAATATGTCCGGTGTGCGGCGGCGCTATTGTTAAGGAAAAAGCCGAAGAGGTGGCGTACCGATGCCACAATCCTTCTTGCGCGGGACGGTTTGAACGAGGGTTGGCCCATTTCTCGTCGAGAGGTGCTATGGATATTGAAGGGCTGGGTGAAGCGGTCATCGAACAACTTTTAGCCAAAGGGCTTGTTAAAGATGTCGCGGATATTTATTTTTTAAAAAAAGAAGAATTGTTGGGCCTGGAACTTTTTGCTGAAAAAAAGGCCGAGAACCTTTTGGCGGCGATCGAGAACAGTAAGAAACAGCCTTTGTCGAGATTGCTTTTTGCCTTAGGGATTCCTAATGTCGGCGAGAAAGCGGCCTTTGTCATTGCCCGGACATATCGGACGCTTGATATTCTTAAAAATGTTAAAGCCGAGGAATTTAAGGAAATTCATGAGATCGGGGACGTTATCGCCCAGTCCGTAGAGAATTTTTTTAAAAGTCCTTCCACAAAAAAAATGATAGATAAATTGAAGAAGTCTGGCGTCAATCTTCAGGAGCCGGAAGAACAGGTGCTTTCCGGGAAGCTATCGGGTAAAAAATTTGTGTTTACCGGCGAGCTCGATTCTTTGGCCCGCAGCCAAGCCGGAGAGCTTGTTAAAAAACTCGGCGGGGAGGTCATGTCGGACGTCAGCAAGAATACAGATTATGTTATCGTCGGGAAATCTCCGGGGTCGAAATATAAAAAGGCCTTAACACTAGGCGTTTCTATTATTAATGAACAACAATTTAAGGAGTTAATCCATGAGTAAGTTCTTTAAACAACCGAAATTTCTTCTAACGATTGTTTGCCTTTTGGCCGTTTCTTTGTCGTTGAGCGGCTGCGAGACGTTGCGCAAAAAGTTTACCAGAAAAAAGAAAGAGGATGAGGAATCCACGGTTATGCCGATTCTCGAGCCGATCGAATATCCTGCCAATAAAGAATCATCTCAGGAAAAATACACATACCATTATTCGTTATGGAAAGGATGGTATAAGGATTTAGTTGCCGCTCTCGACGATAATGAGAACGATAAGCGGGTCAAATATCTTTTGACGGAAACCATGACTCAATTGGAAGAAATGACGAAGTTGCTTAAAGGAGAGAAGCAGGCGCTCTTGACGGAGTCGATGAAAGATTGGGTCACGATAGAAAAAGAGTTTGATGCGCCGAGCGCCCTTAGGAACACCAGCCGCATTAAACAAAAGTTGTCGTCTCAGGAAAAATTCGTCCGGGACAATTTCGGGGTGAAGGCAAAATTGGAATATATATCTCAGTAACCATGCCCGAGGAGGACTGAGGACGAAACCTGACTGCCGTCAGGCAGGTGTCCGAAGAAGTGGTTGAACAATGAAGAAAACACGACTGAGGACGAAAGGTCTGAAGAAGTGGTTGAACAGCAACAGAACCCATGCCCGAGGACGAAATGTCCGAGGAAATGGTTGAGCAACGGCGAAACCATGGAACATTTTATCGAAGAGTTCATTAATTATCTAGGCGTCGAGCGAGGACTGTCGGATAATACGCTTTTAGCGTACCGTCGAGACCTGGAGAAATACGTCCAGCATCTTAAGAAGGCGGACGTCCTGGATATTGATCAGGTCAAGAAAGAACAGATCACGCAATTTATGTTCGCCGAGAAAGAATCAGGGCTGTCCGCGAATTCGATCTCTCGTTCTTTAGCTGCGATAAAAATGTTTCACCGTTTTTTGGTCCGCGAAAGGCTAGCTAAGGAAGACCCGACGAACTTAGTTGATACTCCGAAATTGTGGAAACGGGTGCCAGAGGTCTTGTCCTCTTCTGAGATCGAGGCCATGATCCAGGCGTCCAAAGGACGGGGCGCCCAAGCCGTTCGGGACAATGCTGTTTTGGAATTGCTTTACGCGACGGGAATGCGTGTTTCTGAACTTGTAAATTTAAAGCTTGAGAATGTCAATCTTGAGGTCGGATATGTGCGCTGCGTCGGAAAAGGACGTAAAGAACGTCTGGTGCCAATGGGCCGTAGGGCTAAAGAGGCGGTGTCCAAATATTGCGAGTCTGTCCGGAAAAAACAGGCCAAAGACAATTTCATTCCGTTTTTATTTTTAAGCCGGTTGGGCAAAAAGATCAGCCGCCAAAGTATTTGGAAGATCGTGAAGCTTTACGCCCAGAAAGCCAAAGTCAAAAGGGAGATCAAACCGCACACTTTACGACATAGTTTTGCTACGCACTTATTGGAGCATGGTGCGGATTTGCGTTCTGTGCAAGAGATGCTCGGGCATTCGGATATTTCGACGACACAAATTTATACACATGTTGATAAAGAACGCTTAAAAAGTATTCATCAGCAATTTCATCCGAGAGGCTAATAAGGCTGTCATTCCCACAAAAGTGGGAATCCAGTAAATTTTTTTAAGATTTTGGTTCATTGTTTGCGTTTAACCCATTATTCTGGATCCCCGCTTTCGCGGGGATGACAAAGGTAGGGAAGGGGATTTCATGGAAGATCATCTGTCAAAATTGGACAAAAGGCTTTTATCCGCGGCCCGTCGAGCCGGGGCGTTAGCGGATAAGCGCGGCGTTCGTCTTTATCTAGTCGGTGGCATTGTTCGGGATATTCTTTTAAAGAAGCAAAGCCTTGATTTGGATATGGTTGCTGAGCCCATAATTTTTCCTTCGTCTAAAGGGCGAAACCCTGGGCCTGTCCCGTCCATAGGCGGGACTGGCACATGGGTCGAGGCGGATGCCATGAAATTTGCTAAAGAGTTGTCCACTATTTTGAAGGCGCGGCTGGTCGTTTATCCGCAGTTTAAAACGGCTAGTTTGTCTTTATCCAATGGTGTTCGTGTGGATTGTGCCACCGCACGAAAGGAGACCTATCCTGTTTCTGGCGCTTTGCCGGTGGTTGAGCCGGGTTCTTTAAAAGAAGACCTTTTCCGTCGGGATTTTACCATCAATGCTTTGGCGGTATCTTTAAATAAGAACTCTTTCGGGCAATTGATTGACGAGTATGGTGGGTTTAGAGACCTAAAGTCGCGGACAATCCGTATTCTTCACGACAAAAGTTTCCTTGATGATCCGACGAGAATTTTACGCGCGGTACGTTTTGAGCAGCGGTTTGCGTTTTCTATTGAACCGAAGACAATAGGCTTATTAGAACGCGCCTTAAAGCAAGAATGTTTTTGTTCTGTGACGGCTCCGCGGCTTTTTGCAGAGTTTAAGAAAATATTAAAAGAAAAAGATCCGGTGAAATGTTTTACAAGGCTCAATCAACTTAATGCCATGGAGTTCTTGGCGGGCGCTAAACAGATAAATCTAGAGGTTTTTCGGCGCCTTAATCGTCGGGACTTCTCGCAGGATTCATCCGCCTGGCTTATTTATTGTATGGCTTTAATGGAAAGTATTTCTCCGCCCAAAAAAGAGCAGGTCTTAAATAAATTTCCGTTTACGCGGGAAGAAAAACAAAGCCTTTCCCAAGCCGGCAGGCTTAAGACGGTCTGGGCGGCGCTTCAAAAAAAAGATTTAACGAAATCCGGGGTTTATGCTATTCTGAAGCCTTTCTCTTTGGATGTTGTGTTATACTTTTTAGCAAGAGCGCAAGAGCCGATGGTTAGGGCGCGCATTAAAAGATTTTTAGAAAAAGATTCCAAGGTCGCCGTTTGTTTGACGGGCCATGATCTCAAGAATTTAGGGGTTGTCGTCGGGAAAGATATCGGTCTGGTCTTAAATGAGCTTCTTTATCGGAAAATAGACAAGGGTTATAAAACAAAAGCCCAGGAACGGCAATGGGTCAAAAAATATCTTAAGGCTCTTTGAAGGAGGACAGCATGGGACGTATTGATCGAGTCAATGAGCAGGTGAAGCGGGAAATCAGCCTTATCTTACAGCGGGAGCTTCAGGACCCGCGGCTGGAATTTGTGACGATCACCTCCGCCGATGTCAGCGCGGACCTGCGGAATGCAAAAATTTATTATAGCGCGATCTTCAATATGCGTTCTTTAGAGGACATCCAGAATGGATTTAATTCCGCAAGAGGGATGATCCGTAAACTTTTAGGGCAGAGAATGCAAATGCGTTATACGCCGGAATTGATCTTCGAGTTTGACAGTTCCATTGAACACAGTGCCAGAATCGACGAGGTCTTAAAGGAGATCCATGAAGAACATCCTGAAAATTATCCAGACGCTTAAAAAGAACAAAACTTTTTTGGTGACCACGCACGTCAATCCGGATGCCGACGGGTTGTGTTCTCAGCTCGCCGTGGCCCATTACATCCGTTCGCTGGGTGGAAAAAAAGTGTATCTCATCAACGAGGAGTCAGCTCCGAAACGTTTTGATTTCATTAAGGGGATCACCCAGATCAAGTCGGTCACCGAGGTCAAGAACCTCCATTATGACGTCGCGCTTGTCCTTGATTGCGGAGAATTGTCCCGCATCGGCAAAGTGAAGTCCGTGTTTGATAAGAATAAGCCGGTCATCAATATCGACCATCACATTACCAACAACCGCTTCGGCCAAATCAATTGGGTAGACGACCAAGCATCCTCGACCACGGAAATGATTTTTTTGTTATTGGAAGAAGCCCGAAGCGTTATCACCAAAGATATCGCCCTTTATCTGTATGCAGGGATGATGACCGACACGGGGTCTTTCCGGTTTGAGAATACGACCAGCCGTACGCATGAGATCATCGCCAGGCTGATGTATTTTGATATTCCTGTCGTCGAGCTTTATAAAAAGTTTTATGAAGACATCCCGTCGCAGGATCTAAAAATGTTGACGAAGATCCTCAATAAGTTCGACCTTTTGTTTGACGGGCAGGTCGTGTGTATGGTTTTAGGCAAAGCTATTCTCTCGAAAGTATCCGCCGATTTTGATTTGCGCGAAGCCATCTTTAAATTTTTGCGCAATATGAAGGGGGCAAAAATTTTTGTTATCTTCACGGAAGTTTCTTCGCAGAAGACCAGAGTTAATTTTCGTTCTGTTGCCACGGTCGATGTCTCGGCCTTAGCTGGGCATTTCGGCGGCGGCGGGCATAAGCAAGCCAGCGGCTGCACCATCAATAAACCCATTCGCCAGGCCAAGGCGTTGGTCTTAAATTATCTGAAGAAGGCCTTGTGATGGACGGCATCATCGTCATCAATAAGCCGCAAGGATTCACCTCTCACGACGTGGTTGCAAAGGTCCGTAAGAAATTAAATTTCAAGAAAATCGGGCATGCCGGGACCTTAGACCCTCTTGCGACTGGGGTTCTTGTGCTTCTCCTCGGGAAATCCACAAAACTTTTTGATGCCTTCGTTGGTTATGATAAGGCGTATAAGGCAACATTGATCTTAGGCACGACGACGGATTCCGCAGACACGCAAGGGCATATTCTTAAAACGTTGCCCTATGAGTCCATCACCGTCGACCAGATCAATGCAGCTTTCAAGAAATTTCAAGGCGCGCTTCAGCAATTGCCTCCGATGGTCTCGGCTGTCAAACATAAGGGCAAAAAGCTTTATGAACTTGCACGCAAAGGCCTAAAGGTCGAGCGACAGCCACGGGACATCATCATCCATCGGCTTTCTATCGACGAGATTCAGATCCCCAAGGTCAAATTTTCTTTGGATTGTTCGAAGGGGACATATGTTCGTCAACTCGCGGAGGATATTGGAGAGGCCTTAGGATGCGGAGCGTGCATCTGCCAAATTGAGCGAACGAAAGTCGGGCCGTTTAGTCTCGAACAGGCCGTTACCCTCGAGGAGTTTAATGAAAGTCATATTCGGCATTGGCAAGGTTAAGACCCATTTCCCCAAAGCTGTCTTAGCTATTGGTGTTTTTGACGGCGTCCATCTTGGGCACCAGGCCTTGATCAAAAAAGTTGTTCAAAAGGCCAAAGAGATCCAGGGCGAAGCAATCGTCTTGACGTTTTATCCTCATCCGGTTTCTGTTCTTCATCCCGAAGCAAATTTAAAATTGCTAACTCCCATTCAGTATCGGTTAAAACTCCTTGAGGCCTTAGGCGTCAATACGTGCATTGTGGTCCATTTTACCAAAAGGTTTGCCGCCTTAAGCCCGGAACGTTTTATCAAGCGTTACCTGCTTAAACATATGAACCTGTCCGATATTTTTGTCGGCGGGGATTTTCGTTTCGGCCATGACCGCGAAGGGACTCTGGATTATTTTAAGAAAGAAGGGGATATTTTTCATTTTCACGTCCACGGGATCGGCGTTATTCCGGTGGATCGAAACCATCATAGTAAGATCAGCAGCTCGACGATCCGTCAACATATTCTCTCCGGGCAGATTGAGAAAGCCTCCAAACTTTTAGGACGAAATGTTTCGCTGGTCGGCCGTGTTCAAAAAGGCGACGGGTTAGGCAAGAAGCTTGGATTCCCGACGGTAAATTTATATCCTAAGGAAGAGATCTGTCCTCCATTCGGGGTTTATGCCGCGTCCGTCGAAATAGCAGGGAAGATTCACGACGGGATGGTGTATATCGGCCGACGTCCGTCGATAAGAAAAGTCCAGCACCGCGTTGTCGTCGAAGCGAACATCTTTGATTTTAACCAAACTATTTACGGTCAAGAGATCGTTATCCATTTTATGAAAAAGATCCGTGGAGAGAAAAAGTTCACCTCGCCAGAGGCGCTGATCCAGCAGATCCGCAAAGATAAATCGCAGATTAGGAGCTTTTTGCGTTAGTCCGTTTTTAAATGCGTCATTTCATAAGGCCGTCCTTTTTTAAAAGGGACGGCTTTTTCATTTCCCGCCGGTATTTCTCCAAGTGGAGTATCCTGCATACTTATTTAATAATAAAAGGAAAATATTGACATTCCCACAGGTTGTTTATATACTGTGAACAAAGGTGGGGCAAAGTGGAGTAAAGTGGATTTCCACTCTTTTTGGCCTCACACTCTTTTATTTTTAAATATTTCTATTAGTTTCTTACTTATCAAAAATATGTTTTACGGAGAATATCAACATAATATCGACAATAAGGGCCGATTGATCTTGCCTTCTCGGGTGCGCGAGGTCTGTAAAGAAGCCGGCATTGAACGGTTCTTTCTGACGCAGGGTTTGGATAAATGTATCTTTATGTTTTCCGAGAGCGAGTGGAAGGCCCATGAGCAAAAGTTCAAATCCATGCCGTTTACAAAACAGCAGAATCGAAGTTTTAATCGTATGTTTTTTTCACGGGCGGTCGATATTGTTCCGGACAAACAGGGACGTTTTATTATCCCACAATTCTTGAAAGATTATGCCGTGATAGAACGGGAAGTGATCATTATCGGCGTTTCCAATCGAATGGAAATTTGGGACCGGAAAAAATGGCAGGAATTTTATAGTAATTCTAGCGGTTCGTTTGAAGAAATCGCTGAAAATATTTTGAATATTTAAATTTGGTTTTTAGTTTCTAAACCTTCTCATTTCCAGGAAAAAACAAAATCGTATGTTTGCGCAGACTCTCTTAGAAGAGCTAGAGGCGGACTGTGATATGAAAGAGACCGAATCCATCCATATCCCTGTCATGAGTCAGGCTGTCCTCGAATATTTGAACCCCAAGGACAGAGATATCGTCGTTGACGGTACGTTAGGCTTAGGCGGCCATGCGAAAGAATTCTTAAAGCGTATCGGCCCGGCCGGACGGTTGATTGGCCTGGACCGGGACAGCACATCGTTAGCGTTGGCGAAGCAGAATCTCGACGAGTTTCTACATCAATGCCATTTCGTCCATGAGAACTTTAAAAATATTGACCGGGTCTTGAAAGACCTGAACATCAAAGAAGTCGATTGTATTTTATTCGATCTAGGGATCTCGAGCTTTCAGCTGGATAATCCGCAAAGAGGCTTTAGCCTACAGCAGGACGGCCCGCTCGATATGCGCATGAGCCAGGAAAATCAGATCTCGGCTTTTGATCTGGTCAATTCCTTGTCGGAAAAAGAGATCGATGCGATCATTCATGATTTTGGAGAGGACCGTTGGCACTATCGCATCGCCCATCAGATCGTCCGGGAGCGGATGGCCGGCCCCATCCAGACAACCCAGGATTTGACGCGCATTGTCCTTCGTGCGGTCCCTTCGTATGAACGGCATCAAAGGATCCATCCGGCCACGCGCACATTTCAAGCGTTTCGTATCGCTGTTAATCGTGAATTAGAGTCACTACAAATCGCTTTAGAAAATTGTTTTGATTGTTTAAAAGTCGGTGGACGCCTTGGGGTTATTTCCTTTCATTCCCTGGAAGACCGGATCGTGAAACAAAAATTCCGGTCTTTAGCTAACGATAAGAAAGCCATTTTATTAACTAAGAAGCCGTTGCGGCCGACGGAAGAAGAGGCCGGCACAAATCCGCGCTCGAGAAGTGCGAGATTTCGTGCTTTAGAAAGGATCTAGATGAAATTTCTGACAGCCTTAAAATTCATAGGGTTCATGACCATTTTGGCGTTGATCTATACACGTATGCAGGTGCAGATCATTGACCTGGCTTATCAAGGCAAAGACAAGGAAAAACAATTAAAGAAACTAATTGATCAAAACGGTTATGTCACTTATAACATTTTGACATTAAAATCCGCAAATCATTTGGGTGTAAAGATGTTATCGGAAAATTCGAACATGCGTTTTGCGGATGCGCATGATGTTACCCAGGAATCGGTTTATAATGTAAAAAATGCCTCACAGCAAGCGGCCCTCACGAGAAAAACGAATGCGTTTCTTAATATGATGTCGTTAAATACGCGAACAAGAGGTCGTTAACCAAAAAATTTCAACAGTAACCTTTTTCTAACATCCTGATAACAACGTGCAGATAAGAAAGCAAGTCCTACGGTTTAGTTTTTTCTTTTTCACCCTAATTCTCTGTCTTCTTTTTTTTTCGGTGAAGTTAGTCCTTATTCAGGTCTTCCGCTCGTCCTTCTTAGGTAGGCTTGCCGACCAGCAGCACAATCATTCCATAGAAATCGAACCGATTCGCGGTACCATTTACGACCGGAACAACCGGCCGCTCGCGTTTAATGTTTCGGTCTATTCTTTATTTGCTAATCCGCGGATGATGACCGTAGAGGAAAAAAGTTTAGCCAGTGAGCGTTTGTCAGGGTTACTTAAAATAAATCCTTCTCTTATTAATGGGTTGTTGGACAAGGACAAATATTTTGTCTGGATCAAAAGGAAGCTGCCGTTAGATGTCGCGGATGCGATCAAGCAGGAAAAAATTCGCGGGATCGGCTTTCAACAGGAAAGCAAACGGTATTATCCTAATGCGTCCTTAGCGGCGCATATTATCGGTTTTGCAAATATTGATAACACAGGTCTCGAGGGGCTGGAGCTTTCTTATAACAAGCATTTAAAAGGAACGCCCGGGCGCATGAGCGTTTTAAGGGACGCAAAGATGCGCGAATTGATGATCGAGAACGGTTATATTCCGCCTCAGCACGGCCAGCAGATCGTCTTGACCATTGATGAGACCATTCAATATATCGCCGAGAATGCTCTGGAAAAAGCCTGGAAGAAACATCATGCCAAGGGCGCGATGATCATCGTTCTCGATGTGAAGACCGGCGAGATATTGGCTTTGGCGAATCGACCGACGTATAATTTAGAGAATGCCAGCTCAAGCAGCCCCGAAAGCCGGACCAATAGAGCTCTTAACTATGTGTATGAGCCCGGGTCTGTTTTTAAGATTGTGACCGCGTCTGCCGCACTGGAAACAGGGATTTTTAAAGAAACGGATAAGATTTTTTGTGAGAATGGCAAGTACCACGTCGCTGGGCACATTCTCCATGACCATGTTGGCCACGGACTTTTGACCTTTCAAGAAGTTTTTGAGGAGTCCAGCAATATTGGCGTTTCCAAGATTGCCCAGAAATTAGGGGCGGATACCGTTTATAAATACGCCAATCTTTTTCGATTTGGGAAAAAAACAGGTATTGATTTGATGGGAGAAGTCTCTGGAAATTTAAAACCGACAAACCGTTGGTCCAAGACGTCGATCTTTGCTATTCCTATGGGCCAGGAAGTCACGGTCACCCCATTACAGCTCGTCTGTGCTCTGTCCGCTATCGCTAACGGCGGAACGTACATGAAACCGTTCATCGTCAAATATGTTAAAGACAGTAATGACCAGATCTTAAAAACCTTTGAGCCTCAAGTCGTCGACCATGTGATCACGCCGGAGACCGCGAAGCGTGTGACAGAAATTCTGGTGGGCGTCGTGGAACGGGGAACCGCGACCAAAGCCCAGATCAAAGGGATGCGCGTCGCTGGGAAAACGGGAACCGCGCAAAAGGTCATCAACGGGAAATATTCGCACATGAGTTTTTATGCCACATTTATGGGATTTGCTCCGGCGGATAATCCGCGGCTGGCCGCGATTGTCGTCGTCGATGAACCACATCCGAGCTATTTTGGCGGAACGGTCTCCGCTCCGGTGTTTAAGGAAGTCATTGAAAATTCATTACGATATCTTGAGAATACCCAGGGGCGACAGTCAACCGAGGAAGCCCCTCAGAAAACCATTCATGATTTTATGTAAAAAGATGGCTGCTATGCAAGCGAAGCCTAGTTATGTCATTCCCGCCCCCTTTCTGTCATTCCCGCGAAGGCGGGAATCCAGATATTGGGGTAAGCTCCAGAAGGAATCCAGTAATTTTTTTTAAGATTTTGGTTTCTCAGTATAACTTACTTGGTATCCTGGATCCCCGCCTTCGCGGGGATGACAATTTTTTGGCAGAAATGATATCCACAAAGTGTATAGAAGATGAAATTAGAGCAACTATTACAAGGAATTTATAAAGGCCACCTAGACGCTTGTTTTGAGGGGCGGGAGATCTCGTCGATCTCCTGTGACTCTCGGGGGGTGACTGCGGGAACTTTGTTTGTCGCTGTCGATGGGACCCAGCTTAAAGGATCGGATTTTATCGATTCCGCCATTGAAAAAGGCGCTGGCGTTATTATCTTTGGGTCCGAAGTTCCTAAAAAGAATTTTAAGACGGACGTGTGTTATTTGCGGGTTGATGATCCAAAAGAATTCTTAAAAAAGATCACCTTGAAATTTTATAGTAATCCGTCTTTGGATGTTCGCGTGATTGGCATTACCGGCACCAATGGAAAGACCACGACCACGTATTTGATCGAATCGATCTTAAAGACCGTCGGAAAAGCCTCCGGCGTTGTCGGGACCATTAATTACCGCGTGGCCGGCCAAGTCGTCCCGTCGAAGAATACCACTCCCGGATTTATTGATAATCAGAAAATTTTGGCACAGCTGCGGGAAGAGCATATTCCCTATTGTGTCATGGAAGTCTCGTCGCACGGATTAGACCAAGGGCGCGTTGATGCCATAGATTTTAAACAGGCGATTTTTACGAACCTGACCAACGACCACTTGGATTATCACGGGACCATGGAAAAATATTTTGAGGCCAAGGCCAAGCTTTTTACTTCCCTGTCTTCGAAGGCGGTAGCGATCATCAACAAAGACGACCCGTTCGCGGATCAATTTATGAAGGCATCGTCGGCGAAGGTTTTGACGTATTCCGTGGACACGGAGGCAGATATTTGCGCGAAGAATATTCATTTAGACGTCTCCCGGATGACTTTTGAGTTAAATACGCCTAAAGGTAAGATAGTTATTTCGAGCCCTTTCGTCGGGAAACATAATATTTATAACATTTTGGCTGCGGCCAGCTCTGCGTTTGCTGAAGGAATAAGCCTGGAAGATATTAAAAAAGGCGTGGAAGCGCTTCATTGTGTGCCGGGACGGTTAGAGCCGGTTGTTTGCGGGCAATCTTTTCCGGTCTTGATCGATTACGCGCATACGCCCGACGCGCTTGAGAATGTTTTAAAGACGCTACGGCAGTTTAAAAATTTAAAGGTCATTCTCATCTTTGGTTGCGGCGGAGACCGCGACAAGACCAAGCGCCCGATGATGGGAAAAGTGGCGAGCCGGCTCGCGGATTTTTCTATTATCACGACGGACAATCCCCGCAGCGAAGATCCGGAAGATATTATCAAACAAATTGTCGCCGGGGTTGAAGGAAAAAATTATCAGGTGATCGTTGATAGGACCCAGGCGATTTCTGAGGCCTTACGGATAGCTAAACGCGGAGATGTGGTCTTGATCGCCGGCAAAGGCCATGAGACGTATCAAATCTTTAAAGATAAAACGATTGATTTTGACGAGAGAAAAGTGATCAAGGATTTTCTTCATCCGACGAAAAAAGGGGCAACATGCTGAGATTAAGCGAGATCAAGATCGCCACAAACGGCGTCTTTTTAAATGGCGAACCCAAACAAGTTCGCATTAAAGGTGTTTCGATTGACTCGCGTTCTGTCAAAAAAGGGGAATTATTTATTGCCATCAAAGGGGAAAAGCTCGACGGGCATGACTATCTAAGAGAGGTCATTCAAAAAGGCGTTTGTGCCGTTGTTATTTCCCGAAAAGTTGATTTTCCGGACAATGTTCCAGCCATTTTGGTGAAAGATACGACAAAGGCTTTAGGCCAGATCGCGTCTTTTTACCGCGACCAATTTACGATCCCCGTTATTGCCGTGACCGGAAGCTCCGGCAAAACGACCGCCAAAGAAATGATCGCAAAGGTTTTGTCGGCAAGATTTAAGGTCCTTAAAAATTATAAATCTTTTAACAATCAATTCGGCGTCCCGCTCACAATTTTGAAATTAAAAAAATCGCATGAGGCGGTTATTTTAGAGACCGGGACGAATCGTCCCGGCGACATTGAATGGCTGGCGAGTATCGCAAGACCGACGGTGGCGGTCTTCACCAATATCGGAGCATCCCATCTGCAGAGACTCAAAAGCAAACAGGGTGTATTTGAGGAGAAAATAAACCTCATTCGGCATATGAAAAAAGACGGGACGATCATTATTAACGATGATGACGCCTATTTAAGGAAGATCGGGCAGAAAAAATGTTCGCAAAAAATCATCAGCTATAGCATCCGTCAAAAATCTCTGTATCAGGCTAAAAATATTGAGCGTCGCGGGTTAAAGATCTTATTTGATGTCGGCCAAACTTCTTTTTGCCTTAACTCGCCGGCGCAACACAATATTTACAACGCATTATCTGCAATTTGTTGTGGTCGTCTCTTTAAACTTAGTTATAATAATATTAGTAATAAATTAAAAAGTTTTAAATTAACGGTTGGCCGGCAGAAAATTTTAAAGATCGGCCGCACAAGGATCATTGACGACACGTATAACGCCAATCCTGTCTCGGTCAAGAGTGCCGTCGAGACCGTAAGCGCTTTGTCCGCCAAAGGGAAAAAAATCCTGGTCCTGGCGGATATGCTGGAACTGGGTACAGCTTCGAAGGCGCTTCATCAGGAAATTGGCGAGCAGATCGCGCAGTCCGCTATTGATGTTGTTATCACGACGGGCCGGTTTGCCAGGTATATTAACGTCGGCTTAAAAACAAAGAACCCTCGAATCTCGCATTTTTATTGTTCTGATATTGAAGACGTTCACGGATCATTAAAGGACCTGTGCTCAAAGGACGGCGACCTCATTTTAGTCAAAGGCTCCCGGGGGATGAAGATGGAGCGGACCGTCGAGTTTCTAACCAAGTTATTTCAAACCACATAAGGAAATCATAAAAGCATGTTTTATTATCTTTCACAATTTAAGGACATTTTTTTTGGATTCAACATTCTTCATTACATCACCTTTCGCGCCGGTATGGCGGGGTTAACGACTTTTTTGTTATGCCTTCTTTTAGGGCCATTATTTATCCGCAAGCTTAAAGAACACAAAGTCAAAGAAGTCGCCAAGCGCGGAGATTGCCCTGATCTGGATAAATTTATGGAATCCAAAGAAGGGACTCCGACGATGGGCGGCGTTTTTATCATCAGCAGCATTCTTTTGTCTGTCCTGTTATGGGCGGACATGTTAAATCCGTATGTTCTTTTATCGTGTCTGACCTGTGTGTGGTTGGCGGTCTTAGGGTTTATCGATGATTATTCCAAATTAACACACAAGGGAAAAGGCCGTGGACTTTCGAAAAGGACAAAACTGTTGTGGGAAATTCTCTTAGGCTGTCTGATCGGGACTTATGTTTATTTTCATCCTCAAACATCGACGAGAATCGATCTGCCTTTTTTAAAGAACGTGATCATTAATTTAGGGATTTTTTACATTCCATTTGTTGCGTTCGTTGTGATCGGGACCTCAAATGCGGTTAATCTGACCGACGGGTTAGATGGTTTGGCCATCGGGTGTGTACTCATGGTCAGTATGGCCCTCGCCGTTCTAAGCTATGTCACCGGGCATGTTAAGATCAGCGAATATCTTTTTATCCCTTTTATTCCCGGCGCAGGAGAATTAACGGTTTTTTGCGCGGCCATGGTCGGAGCAAGTTTAGGGTTCTTATGGTTTAATTGCCATCCGGCCTCGGTCTTTATGGGCGATGTCGGCTCGCTTCCGTTGGGTGGGACGCTGGGAATTATTGCCGTCATTATCAAAAAAGAAGTTCTGCTATTCATTTTAGGCGGGGTGTTCGTCTTTGAATGTGTTTCGGTCATTATCCAGGTGATCTCTTTTAAGACGAGGGGAAAGAGGGTCTTTAAAATGTCGCCTTTTCATCACCATTTGCAATTGTCCGGATGGAAAGAATCTAAGATCATTGTTCGTTTCTGGATCATTGCTGCTGTCCTTGCCGTGATAACACTCATGACGCTAAAGATCCGGTAATTGTCCATGATCAATATTAACAATAAAAAAGTTACGGTCATTGGTGGGCAGAAAAGCGGGATCGCGCTGCTTAAACTTATCGATCAGCTCGGCGGAAAACCGCGATTGTCCGAGAAGGGTGTTAGTCCTTATTTGACACCAGAGTTGCGCGCGTGGATTTCTAAAGAACAGATTGCCGTCGAAGAAAATGGGCATACACAGAAGTTTGTTGAGGACAGCGACTTTGTTGTCTTAAGCCCGGGTGTGCGGTTTGATTCGGATGTTGTAACGTGGGCGAAAAATAAAAATATTTGCGTCTTAGGTGAGATTGAGTTTGCGTATCAATTTTGCTCAAAGCCGGTCATTGCGGTCACGGGCAGTAATGGTAAGACCACGGTCTCGACCTTGATCCATAAAGTTTTGGAGCGCTCGGGTTTTTCTTCTTGCCTTTGCGGGAACGTCGGGTCGCCTTTTTCTGAGCATGTCTTAGAAAGCGATACGCTTGATTATTTTGTCCTTGAGATCAGTTCTTTTCAGCTCGAATCACTTTTTCCCGTCGGAAGTCCGTATGAGCGTGTTGGGCTTAAAGGTTTTAAACCATTTGTTTCCGTTTTTATCAATTTTAACCAGAACCATCTCGACCGGCATAAAGACCTCGACGAATATTTTGAGGCCAAGACCAAGATCTTTCAGAATCAGGACAAGAATGATTTTGCCGTATTAAATTTTAAAGATGAGCGAGTTAAGGCGCTGGCGCCTCGCCTCCCTTCGAAGGTTGTTTTCTTCGACGGGGAAGCTCCTAATCCGAATCATGCGGTTGTCAGAAAAGTCGCGGAATCGTTTCATATTCCCGATGGCGTGTGCGAGGACGTTTTTAAGAATTTTAAAGGTGTGGAGCACCGCATGGAATTGGTCAGGACGCTTAATGGCGTGGATTATATCAACGATTCCAAGGCGACCACGGCGCAATCTGGCCGCTGGGCTCTTAATCTCCTCGACAAACCAGTGATCATGATCTGCGGAGGGTCGAGCAAGAATATCGATTACACGCCTTTAAGAGATTTGGTGCGACGGAAGGTCAAGAAAATGATCGCCATTGGCGTTATCAAGGAACAATTGATGGAAACGTTTAAAGATGTGATCGCGGTTGAAGCCGCTCAAACGTTTCAAGAGGCTGTCGAGCGAGCGAAAGAAGAAGCCGTAAGCGGCGATTGTGTTCTTCTAAGCCCGATGACGGCGAGTTTTGATATGTTTAAAAATTTTGAAGAACGGGGACGTGTTTTTAAGGAGATCGTCTTAAGCCTATGAAAAATCTAAGGACTTCATTAGCCATTATTGTTTTATGCCTCATCAGCTTCGGCATCGTGATGATCTATAGCGCCAGCGGCGTTTATGCGCTTAAGGAATTAAAAGACAGCCAATATTTTTTAAATCGTCATTTGATGTTCTTATTGATCGGGCTGGTGTTTACCGTTCTGATCATGTCCATCGATTACCGTGATTTAAGACGATATGCCAAGCCGCTTTTGGCGGTCGCGATCGTCATGTTGGTGCTTGTTCTTATCCCCGGTATTGGTAAGTCAAGTTCCGGCGCCCGGCGCTGGTTTAAGTTAGGATTTTTTAGTTTCCAGCCGTCGGAGTTCGCCAAGTTGGCTGTTCTTATTTATATGGCGGACTTTTTGGCGCGCAAACAAGGCCAGATCGAAGATTTTTGGAAAGGATTCTTGCCGCCACTTTTGGTCTTGGGCACAACTTGCCTATTGATCGTCAAACAACCGGATTTAGGGAATTCCGTTTTAACGGCAAGCGTTATTTTGGTCATGCTGTTTATCGCAGGGACCAGAAGGTCGTATTTGATGGCGATTGTCCTGATGGCGATCCCTGTTCTATATTTCCTGATTGCAAAAGTGGCGTATCGTATGAAAAGAATTGTTGCGTTCTTAGACCCTTGGAAAGACAGTCAGGGCGTGGGATTTCAGTTGTCTCAGTCACAGATCGCCTTGGGCTCCGGCGGGATTCTGGGCGTGGGATTGGGCCACAGCACCCAGAAATTATTTTATCTTCCGGCGGCGCATACGGATTTTATCCTTTCTATCATCGGGGAGGAGTTGGGGCTGGTCGGCACGCTGGCCGTCGTTTTTCTTTTTATCGCTTTTATTTGGCAGGGCGCGAGGATCGCTAAACGCACGGTTGATCCGTTCGGATATTTTTTAGCTGTTGGGATCATCGCCATGCTGGGGCTTCAATCGGTTGTGAATATTGGTGTTAGTATCGGCGCTCTTCCGACTAAGGGTTTGCCGCTACCGTTCATTAGTTATGGCGGGTCTGCGTTGATTTTTAATATGATGGCCGTCGGGCTTTTATTAAATATTTCGAGGATTGAAGACCTTTCTAAAGAAAAAAGCGAATAGCTGATATTGAAATTCGTTTGTATTGTTTGGAAAACCCGTTAACAATTGTCATTCCCAACTTCCTCGTTTTTTTATTTAGAAATGATTGGGAATCCAGGTTCCTAAAGAGACTTATTGGATTCTCAATCGAGCTTATCTTATTTCTGGATTCCCGCCTTCGCGGGAATGACAAAGAAGTGGAACAGGAATGATAAATTTGTAATTGGGGAGCAATGCCGTTTTAGAAAGTATTTTATGAAAATTGTTATTGCCACAGGAGGGACGGGCGGGCATTTATTTCCGGCCTTAAAGGTTGCTGAAGAATTACGAGACCGCGGCCATGAGGTTATTTTTATCGGCTCTTTTAACGTCGGGCTTGAGAAGATCGCTCAGCGAAAGTTCCCTTATTACAATATTCCTTCCCAAGGTTTTCAAAAAAAACGTCTCCAGGCCATCTTAAGTTCCGCCGGGTCCATTATCCAAGCGACCAGGACATCGTTAAAAATTTTGAAAGACTTAAAGCCGGATAGAGTTTTGGGATTCGGCGGGTATTCTTCTTTTTCAGTTGTGATCGCTGCATGGGTTTTAAAAGTCCCGGTGATGATTCATGAACAGAATGCAATTCCTGGTCGAGCCAATAAAATCCTTTCCAGGCTTGCTAAGAAAGTCGCGATCAGTTTTGAGGATGCGCGGCCTTTTTTTCCGTCAGGCAAAACAGTTTTGACAGGTTGTCCCAGTCATTTGTCGGCAGGGGGAATAGATAAAGATAAGGCCTATGAATTTTTCGGCTTTAAGAAAGAGAATTCGACCTTGTTTGTTTTCGGCGGAAGCCAGGGGAGCCGTCGGATTAACGAGGATTTCTTCCAGGCGCTAATTTCTTTAAAACAAGAATTGAGCATACAGGTTATTCATGTCACTGGAACAAAAGATTACGATTCTATCAAAGAACAATATCAGAACATCAAAATTCCTTCAGCGGTTTTTCCTTTCTTAGACCGGATGGATTATGCGTATACGATCGCGGATTTGGTCATTTCGAGGTCTGGTGCTGCGACCGTCACAGAGATTTGTCTTTTTGAATGCCCGTCGATATTGGTCCCGTTTCCTTATGCCATTGGCGACCATCAGAAATATAATGCCCAGGTCCTCACCCGGCGAAATTTAGCCGTGATGATCGAGGAAAAAGATTTATCATCGCTAAAGCTTAAGGAAAAAATTTGTGATATGATTAAAAATAAATCAGCTCAGCAAAAAATAAAACAACATTTTCAGGAAATTGCGTTTCCGGACGCGGCGAAACGTTTAGCTGAAGAAGTCTTGAATTTGAAATGAAAAAAATATTGTTCCTCATCATTGTGAGTCTAGCCGTTTGGCCAAAGCCGTTGGCCTTCGCCGCTGAACCGTCTAAATGGAAAGAAGACAAGCAGGAACATTTTATTATTTATTACAAAAATGCGCCGGAGGATTTTATCCGGGAAGTCGAGAAGGCCTCGGAAGAATATTATCAGGAAATTTGTGAGAATTTAGGATTTCACCGCTATAAAGGATGGACCTGGGACGAACGCGCGAAGATTTACATTTACGATGATGATGAGGATTATAAAAAAGAGTCCAGCAATATCCCCTGGGCGCATGGTGTAGCATTTGCTGAGCAAAAAATCATCCGGACTTTCCCGTCGGCGTCCGGGTTCTTTGATTCGGTCTTGCCGCATGAGATGGGACATATTATCTTGCGGGAATTTATCGGTCACGAAGCCAAGGTCCCTTTGTGGTTTGAAGAAGGGGTCGCGATGTATCAGGAAAAGGCCAAACGCTGGGGCGCGCACAAGATTGTTCAGAAGGCCATCGCCGATAAATCATTTGTTCCGTTAAAAGATCTGACGAGCTTTGCGTTAAATCATAATGCATCTAATGAGGCCTTTATCAATCTCTTTTATGCGGAAGCGGCTAGCGTCGTGAATTATTTGATCAATGAGCTCGGATATCAGCGGTTTGTCCGTTTTTGCCGGGAATTGAAAGAAGGGCAACCGTTTGACTGGGCGTTAAAATCTGTTTATCTTCGTTTCGACGACATCAACGGCTTAAATAAGGCGTGGATGAGCTATTTGGAGACCCAATGAAACAACAACATTATCATTTTATAGGCATTGGCGGGATCGGCATGGGGGCGTTGGCGTCCTTGCTTTTGGATAAAGGTTGCCGCGTCAGCGGTTCGGACCTTCGGGAGAATTATGTCACGGCGCAGCTTAAAGAGAAAGGCGCCCAGGTTTTCGTCGGGCATAAAGCAGAAAATGTCGAGGGTGCAGATTACATCATTTTTTCTTCTGCTGTTAAAGATGACAATCCCGAAATGCAGGAAGCGAAAAAAAGAAATATCCCTATTATCCGGCGCGCGGAATTGTTGGCCGGCCTTATGAAAGATTATACGGAAATCACCATCGCCGGGGCGCACGGGAAGACCACGACGACCTCGATGGTGGCCAATTTATTGCAGGTCGCTGCTTTTGACCCGACCATTGCCGTCGGAGGGATCGTCAATCAGACTAAAAAGAACGCTCAATTAGGAAAAAGTAAATATTTTGTCGCGGAAGTGGATGAGAGCGATGGGTCGTTCTTGAATTTCTCGCCGGATTTTTCTATCATCACCAACATCGACTTTGAGCACGCGGATTATTACAAGGATCTGGCAGAGATCACGGCGACGTATGAGAAATTTATTTTAAAGACGAAGCCGCACGGTGTTTTGATCGGCTGCGGCGAGGACCCGCGTCTTTTGGCTCTTTTACAAAAGAATAAGAAAAAGTTTATGACATATGGTTTTTCCAAGGACTGTGACGTCTTCGCCCAGAATGTGCTCTTGGGCGCGTTCGTCTGCCGGTATGAGTGTTACTTTAAAAATAAAAAATTGGGCGAGATCGTTTTAAACGTGCCCGGAGAGCACAATGTCCTAAATTCTTTGGCTTGTGTTTGTTTAGGATTAAGTTTAGATATTCCGTTTGATACGATCAAAGAAAGTTTGCGGCAGTTTAAAGGTGTTCAACGGCGCCTGGAGTTGATCGGAGAGCTGGATGGTGTCAGAGTGATGGACGATTACGGCCATCATCCGACGGAGATCGTGGCGACGCTTAAGGCAGCCAGCCGTTTTGGCCAAAAGCGTTTGGTCGTGGCTTTTCAACCGCACCGGTATTCCCGCGTTCAGGCCCTTTTCAAAGAGTTCAGCGAATGTTTTGCCCTTGCGGATTATTTGATCATCACGGACATTTATGCCGCCAGCGAGAAACCTATCGACGGTGTTCATTCGGAAATCTTAGTAGAGAACGTCAGGCAAAAGACAAAAAAAGAAGTGCTGTACTTAAAGAAAGATGATATTCTAAAACATTTATTGGAAATCGTCAGACAAGGCGACTGCATTCTCACTTTAGGGGCTGGGGACATCACGCAAATTTCCAAACAGCTCGTGCAGGCCTTAAAAGAAAAACCCGTAGGAGTTTAACGATGACTATGCCACAACCTTTGGGCCGTATCGGTGTTTTGATGGGAGGATATTCTTCAGAGCGGGCGATATCCTTAAAATCCGGGACCGCGATCTATCAAGCGCTTTGTGAAGAAGGATGTGATGTTGTTGCCATCGATATCGTCGACAAAGATATTGCTAAAATCAAAGAGACGATCTTAAGCGCCGCCATTGATGTGGCCTTTGTTGCTTTGCACGGCCGGTTAGGAGAAGACGGAGAGATCCAATCGCTTTTGGAAGACCTGCAGCTTCCCTACGTCGGGTCGAATGCGAAAGCCAGCCGGTTGGCGTTTGACAAAGAGCTTTCTCATCAGGTGTTCGCCCAGAGCAGTTTGGCGATTCCGGATTATTGCGTCGTCTGGAAAAAAGACAACGCGCAAAGAGCTATTTCCGAGTGGAAAAATTTTCCGGTGGTGGTCAAACCGACCTGTGAAGGGTCCAGCATCGGCGTCAGCATTATTGAAAATGCCGACGAGATGATGGCCGCCATGGAATCAGCCTGGGAATATGGGGATAGAATTCTCCTCGAGCAATATATCAAAGGCCGGGAAATGACCGTCGGCATTCTCGATAAGGACGCTTTGCCGGTCATTGAGATCCATTCCACACGCGGATTTTTTGATTATACGGCCAAATATCAAAAAGGTCTTACGGATTATCTGGTGCCGGCACCTATCGACGAGCCGACGACCAAGATTTTACAAAAGCTGGCGCTTAAAGCCCATCAGGCTTTAGGTTGTGCGAATTTTTCCAGAGTGGATTTTATTTTGTCCGAGGACGGGACGCCGTATATCTTGGAAGTGAACACCATTCCCGGATTTACAGCGACGAGCCTTTTGCCTAAGGCGGCCAAAGAAAAAGGCATCACCTTTAACCAACTGTGTTTAACCCTTGTGCAATTAGCGTATGGTAAAAAGAAAACAAAAACCAATATCCCTGTCCGCTGTTAAGTGGCCGGCGATCCTTATTATCACCCTGGTCCTTTTGGTGTGGGGCGTGATTTTTATCTGCCAAAGCATCAAGCAATGCCTGGTGCAGTCGGATTATTTTAAAGTTAAAGTGATCACCATTGACCCGTCGCTGCAATCGATCACCAAGCGGGATCTAAGAAATGTTCTAGGAAAGAGCATTGTCTTTGTTAATCTTCAAGAGGTGGAAAGTGACCTGTTAAAGAAATATCCGGCGGTGTCTGCCTTACAGGTTGAAAAACATTTTCCCAACCAGATCTCGATCAAAGCCAAAAGAAGGTTCCCCTTGGTCCAAGTGAGGACCGGACGCGGATCTTTTCTTTTGGATAATAGCGGTGTGGTGATGGGGATTGCACCTGTCCCCAATAAAGGGCTTCCCGTTTTATTAGGTTGGGATTTTAACGGGCGGCTCGTTTTAGGTAAGGCCGTGAACACGGCGAAAACACAGCTGGCGCTGCGAATTGCCGGAGCGTTCACGTTGCATAAGAGCCTTGCGTCGTATAAGATGGACAGTATTTCCGTCGAGAATCCGGCAAGGATCTGCCTTAATCTGACCAATGGTCTTCAGGTGATTGTTGACGAAGATAAGTTAGAGGAAAAGATAGAACTCTTAGGCCTCATGTTATCTCAGGGAAATCTTAACTTAAACCGGATCAAATATATCGATTTACGTTTCAAAGAACCCGTTCTCGGGACAAAATAGGACAACATATGAAGGAACAATTTTTTTGCGGTCTTGATTTGGGGGCCCACAGGCTCAAAGCAGGTGTTTTAAAAGTGAATAATCCTGAAAGCGCACAGCTCATCGAGATTCACGAAGGGGCGACCGCGGGATTTAAAGACGGGGTTGTTCATGACCTCGGGGAATTTTCCGAGTGCATTTATAACGCGGTGAGTTCTGTTTTAAAGAATGCTAAAGTAAAACTAAAAGGAATTCAGCTAGGGCTCAACGGAGAATTTGTCCAAGCGCGTCAAGCGTCCGCAATGATCCCGTTGACGGACAAGGGAAGCAAAGTTATTACGACTTATGATTTAAAGAGAGTCAATAAACATAATCGGTTGTTGAGTTTGAAGATGGAGGAAGAGACGCTCCATGAAATTTTGCAGTCTTATCAGGTCAATGAGGAAAACCCGACGATCAATCCGGTTGGCCTTTATGGGCGGAAGCTCGGCGTGAGCGCGGTCTTGATTTTGACGGAAGTTAATCGTATCCGCAATTTGACGCGCGCAGTGCATGAGGCCGGATATGATGTCAGCAATATTCTTTTTAGCAGTTATGTCGCTACGAAAGCGGTCTTGAGTGATAGGGAAATAAAGGAAGGCTGCGTTTTTATTGATATGGGTGCGGCGGTGACAAGTATTTTGATTTTTCACGGTGGGGTTTTAAAATATCTAGAGAGAATTCCCGTCGCTGGTCGGCATTTGACCCAAAGCATTGCGGATAAATTGAATCTGCCGTTTGAGTTGGCGCAGCAGATCAAGGAATCTTATGCCGTGGCGTTAAAAAGTCATCAGCATCTTGATGAAGAAATTTTGATTAAAAGAGAAAATGCCTATATTCCTATTAAACGCGCGCTGATTTATGAGGCGATAGAACCGGACATTAACCAATTGATCAAGAAAATTCAGTCGGCGATCGAGTCTTCCGGGTATGCGGATAAAATTAAGAATAGGATCATTCTCGTCGGTGGCACAACATTGTTGACCGGGCTTATCGAACGCATAGGTCAGGATACTGGTTATCAAGCAGAGTTAGGAAAAATTCATATTCCTATCCAGAAAAATATGGGGGATTTAACGGTGTTCGCGGGCGTGGCCGGTTTGGCTTGGAACGGGTATGAACGAAGTATTAAAGATAAAATTATCTTAAAAGGAAAGATCAGCTTAAAGCAGCAACTTTCCCATAAGTTAAAAGAATTATACGAAGATTATTTTTAAGTTTAGTTTTTGCAACGCATCTTGCTTAAATGATACGTGATGTCGCGCAAGATGGTCCGAAGCCTTTGAATACCGCCGAAGATATACAAAAGCCAGAACGAATTAAGGAGTAGTAAAAGAACGATAATCGTGGTATTAATGGTTTGAGCAAGAAGGACTTTTTCCAGAAGGCTTGCTTTCGCGGTCTGAAAGTTCAAGTCAATGACGTGAATGGTATTGGACAGCCAGAAAATAGAAATAATGACCAAAATAACTTGAAAGAACATAAAATAGAAGTGCCGCATGACCCATTTTGCGATGAGATTGTCCCAATAGCGCACTTTATTCATAAATTGTTCAAGCATCATAGTCACTCTCCTTTTTTGGTTAAAATTATTCTATCGAATCCATATAAAAAAGCAATCTCTTTAAAAGGAGTTTTCCATGGCCCATAAAGTCTTAATTGTTGATGACGAGAGAGTCAGTTTATCCTTGGTCAAATTTGGTTTAGCGGGGCAGCATTATGATGTGATCATGGCCCATGATGGAGACGAGGCTCTTAGCAAGGTGAAGGAAGAGAAGCCGGATTTGATCATCCTCGACGTTCAAATGCCCAATATGAACGGTTATGAATTTATGCAGGAGCTCAAAGTCCTTCAAGGGGTGCGGACGACGCCGGTGATCATGGTCACGGCCAATGAAACCATGGCGGATATGTTCAAGCTCGAAGGTGTTAAGGCCTATTTTGTCAAACCCGTTAAATTGACCGATCTCCTTAAAAAAGTCCAACAGTGTTTAGGTCCTAACCCTGTTTAAGAAATTCTAAATCCAAAATCCGATTCTTTTATATTGTTGTCATTCTCGTTATTTTTTTGTCATTCCCGCGAAAGCGGGAATCCAGAGTCTTCTAACAGACCCTTCGTTTTTTTTGAAATCCTGGATCCCCGCTTTCGCGGGGATGACAGCGAAGTAGACGGATGACAAAAAGAAAACATGCCATCCATTTCTAAACCAGAACTCTTATCTCCCGCCGGGGATTGGCCTTCCCTTTTATCCGCCATTCATAACGGCGCAGACAGTGTTTATTTTGGCGTCAAGGGTATCAACATGCGTCATCAGGCCACAAATTTTGATATTTTAGAAATCAAAAAAGTCATGGCGCTTCTTCACGAGCACCATAAAAAAGGATATTTGGCGCTCAACACGGTCTTGATGAACGAAGATCTTCCGCTCGCCGAGAAAATCCTTAAGGAAGCGAAGAAATCTCAAGTTGACGCGGTTATCCTTTGGGACTTTGCCGCGCTAAAACTTGCGCAAAAATATGGTTTAAGAATTCATCTCTCGACGCAAGCCAACGTCTCGAATATTGACGCACTGAAGGCGTATGTCCAATTAGGTGTAAGCCGTGTGGTTTTAGCGCGGGAGTGTGAGCTTAAAGATATTCAGAAGATCATTAAAGCGATCCGTAAAGAGAAAATCAATTGCGAGGTCGAAACTTTTATCCACGGAGCGATGTGCGTGAGCATTTCTGGGCGCTGTTTTATGTCGCTGTATTCTTACGGCAAATCCGCGAATGAAGGCAAATGTATCCAGCCCTGCCGACGGGAATTTTCTTTTCAGTTACATGACCGGTCAGCCGGAAAGAGAGTAAGACATGGCACTGGCGGCGTTCGCTTGGAAGGGCTCCAGAAAAATGAAGCTGCCACAGATTTATCAGAAGAGCTCTATGATATTCAGGATACGGATAAGGAAACTGATTTTATCCTAGGCAAGGATTATGTCTTAAGCCCGAAGGACCTGTGCACCATTGATTTTATCGACGAGCTCATCAAAGCCGGCATTCATTCGTTTAAGATTGAAGGCCGTATGCGCTCGCCGGAATATATCAAAGTCGTGACCGCCTGTTATCGTCAAGCGATCGATGCTTATCTGGACGGCAAGTTAACGAATTCCTTAAAGACCCATCTCAAAGAAGAGCTGGAATCTGTTTATAACCGCGGATTTTCTTCCGGGTTTTATTTCGGCCAGCCCAAGGAGGCGTGGAGTAAGGGGCTCGAGAACCGTTATGAACGCATTTTTGTCGGCGAGGTGACACGATTTTTTAAGAAAATTAGCGTTGCCGAAGTGCGCTTGCTGACCGGCACCATCAAAATTAAGGACAGCATTTTATTCGTGGGCAAAACCACCCCGTCGGAGATTACCAAAGTCAAAGACATCCGCCTAAACGATGCTTCGGTTACAGAGGCTAAGAAGGGCGACATCGTAGGGATTCAACTGCCATTTATCGTCAAGCCAAGGGATAAAGTATTTATTTGGAAAAAGAAGAGCTGAGGCTCAGAAATTTCATTTGCGCTTTTAAAGATTTATATTAGAATAAATGTCTTCTTTAATAAATATTCTTTTCAAAAGAGATCAGTTAAATATATCTAGTCAATAAGGAGATCTGGTATGGCCCGTAAAATTTCCGAGAATGCCCTAAAGGTCCTCGAGCGCAGGTATCTTAAAAAAGATGCTGAAGGCAAAGTCATTGAAACCCCCGAACAGATGTTTCGCCGTGTCGCAACCACCATTGCCGCCATTGATAAAAAATATGGCGCCAGCAAAAAACAAATAGACAAGACCGAACAAGATTTTTTTCAGATCATGAGCGATTTGGAGTTCATCCCAAATTCTCCGACGCTGATGAACGCGGGGCGCGCCTTAGGCCAGTTGAGCGCCTGTTTTGTCCTTCCCATTGAAGACTCCATGGAATCCATTTTTGAGACGCTGAAGACGACCGCGCTTATCCATAAATCCGGCGGCGGCACAGGGTTTTCTTTTTCACGGTTACGCGAGAAAAATAGTTACGTCCAGAAGACCGGCGGTGTGGCCTCCGGCCCGATTTCGTTCATGAAGGTCTTTGACGGCGCAACGCAGGCGGTCAAACAGGGGGGAACTCGTCGGGGAGCGAACATGGCGATCTTACGCGTCGACCATCCGGACATCGTGGAATTCATCACCTGTAAACAACACGATAAAGAGATCACCAATTTTAATATTTCCGTCGCAGTGACTGAAAAATTCTGGCAGGCGTTGGAAGCGGGCGAGGATTATGATTTGGTATCTCCGTACACGGGCAATGTCGTCCAGAGGATCAGCAGCCAGTATGTGTTTGACCTTATCGTCGAGAATGCGCATAAAAATGGCGAGCCGGGATTGATCTTTATCGATTACATGAACGAACAAAATCCCACGCCGGCGTTAGGAGCCTATGAGGCCACTAATCCGTGCGGCGAACAGGTGTTGCTTCCTTATGAAAGCTGTAATTTAGGGTCCATTAATTTGCTTAATATCGTCAAGAAAATCGATCATAAATATGAAGTGGATTGGGACCGGCTACAAACCGTGGTCCGGACCGCGGTCCATTTCCTGGACAATGTCATCGACGCTAACCGGCATCCGGTTAAGCAAATTGAGCAGCAGACAAAGTTCACGCGCAAAGTCGGTTTGGGTGTCATGGGCTGGGCATCGCTCTTGGCCCGTCTAGGCATCGGGTATGATTCTCAGGAAGGGGTCGATTTAGCTCGTCAGGTCATGTCATTTATCTTGACGGAAGCACGCATTAAATCCTTGGAATTAGGAAAACACAAAGGTGTCTTTCCGGCGTTTGATAAAAGTATTTTCGCCAGCGGAGAACAAAAGAAGCGCTTTAGAAACGCGACCTTAACGACCATTGCACCGACAGGAACGATCAGCATTATCGGCGGGCCCTGTTCTTCAGGCATTGAGCCGATTTTTTCCATTTGTTATTATCGTAATGTCATGGACAATACCAAACTGGTCGAGGTTGACCCTGTGTTTAAAGAAATCGCCGAGGAGCGAGGGTTTTATAGCGAGGAGCTTATGCAAAAGATCGCCGAGCGCGGTTCGATCAAAGACCTCGAAGAAATCCCGTCGGATATCAAGCGCTCTTTCGTCACGTCCCACGATATTTCCCCGGAATGGCATATTAAAATGCAGGCGGCTTTTCAGGAATTCACCGACAATGCGGTATCGAAGACCATTAATTTTTCTCATGGCGCGACCAAAGATGACGTCAAGAAGGCCTATCTTTTGGCCTATCAATTAAAGTGCAAAGGCATCACGGTCTATCGCGACGGAAGCCGGGAAGACCAAGTGCTCAATATTACTAAGAAGGAAGATTCTTCGCTGGTGGCTCAAGCGCCTTTACCATCTACGCCGCAAGCGTCAGGTTCTATTGAACCAAAACCTCGCCCGGAAGTAATTTTAGGACACACCTCCAAGGCGTCGACCGGCTGCGGCAATTTGTATGTTACGATCAATTACGACGAGGATGGAAATCCGTTTGAGGCATTTACCCAAATGGGAAAAGCCGGCGGATGCGCGTCCAGCCAGCTCGAGGCGATTGGCCGTTTGATCTCACTGGCCATGCGCTCAGGGATCGATCCAAAGGTGATCCATGAACAATTAAGGGGGATTCGCTGTCCTGTTCCGTCGTGGAACAAGGGCACGCGGGTGCTTTCATGTTCGGATGCGATTTCTCAGGTGATTGAAAAACGTATGAAAGAAGAGCCTCCGGTTGCTCACAGAAAAGAAGAGGCGTTTGTTACGAGAGATTCGGTCACAAGCCAGACGACAGAAGCCTTTGCTTTGACGGCAACCAAACGGAAATCCAAAGGAAATATCGTCGGAGTTTGCCCGGATTGCGGAAATCCTTTGCATCATGAAGAAGGATGCCTAAAGTGTTATGGTTGCGGATATTCGAAGTGCTAGATAAAAATTCGAAATCCGAAGCACGAAATCCGAAACACATTTTAAATTCTTAAGAAGCAAACAACAAGCATTCTTGGTTTCGGATTTTAGATTTGTTTCGAGTTTCGAATTTAGGATTTTTAACTTTTTTATGAGGAGATGTCCTTTTGAAAGAACAGCTTGCGATTCATAGTTATGTGGCTGACCGTCTTGGGATAGGATTGTTTAGATATGCCATGGCGCCGCAAGAACAGTTCGTCAGTTTTAACAAGACGTTCGTTCGTATTTTAGGCTTTTCTTCCTCTCAAAATTTAAATGGTAGAAAGATCGCCCACCTTTTCGCTAATACGAAATCCTACGAAGATTTTTTAAAAACGATCCAAGAAGAAGGAAAAGTCAAATTTTTCCAGACCTCTTATAAAAATAAGAACGGGAAATTCATTTGGATCTCTATCTCGGCGTGTTTTGTCTCCGATGGTAATAAAGGCCATTTCCTCGAGGGATTCGTCGAGGATGTCACGCAACAGATCAAAGACCGTGAGCGTTTAACGCAGGAGACAGATTTCTTGCAAGGGTTCTTGGACCAGATGCCGGACGCCATTTATTTTAAGGACCGGAAAAACCGCCTTATCAAGGTCAATAAATTTTACTCCAAAGGGTTTAAGCTGACGCCAGAGGAGATTATCGGCAAGACCGATTTTGATTTCTTCCCTCAGGAACAGGCCCAGGCCATGGCGGATGATGATAACCAGGTCATGAAAACTGGTGCGCCGATCATCGGGAAGATCGAGCGGACCCTTTTGCCGAACGGAACCTGGAACCAGGTCATCACGACCAAGGTCCCGATGTATGACCGTAAAGGCCGAATCACCGGTACCATGGGTATTACGCGCGACATGACCGAGCATGCCAATTTGGAACAAGACAGGCTTTCGATGTTGATGAACGCTTTGGCTGTTTTGGGAAAAGCGCTTGAGATGCGCGACCCGTACACCTTTCAGCACACGTGTAACGTGGCGATTATCGCCGAGAAGATTGGCCAGGAGATGGGATTTGATAAAAATAGGCTTATCGGTCTTAAGTTGGCCGCAGAGCTGCATGACTTGGGCAAAATCACTCTTCCGCTGGACCTTTTGATCAAGCCTGGAAAATTGACCAAGCTTGAATTTACGCTCATCAAAGAACACGTCGAGAAATGTTATGATTTGATCAAGGACATTCGGTTTCCCTTTCCGCTTGCGGATATTATTTATCAGCATCATGAAAGGCTTGATGGTTCCGGATATCCCCAAGGGATTAAAGGAAGCAAAATCCTTTCGGAGTCCCGCATTCTGGCAGTGAGCGATGTCCTGGAAGCCATGACCAACCATCGTCCTTACAGGGCCGCATTAGGATTTAAAAAAGCGGTTGATGAGCTTAAAGATGGAGCTGGAAAAATATATGACAGCGAAGTTGTTGAGGTCGTTCTCAAGATCGCCAAACGCAATGGCAACAAACCTTTCTGGGCTGAAGACTGATTTTAATCCCTCACAGAAATTCCCTGGGCTTTAGCCCGCTGAGCTTCATTCCAATATTTGCCGTATCTTCCTTTAAATTTCAGGATTTTTAAAATTTTTTTGCCTCCCTGATTTGCATTTTCCAGAAAGTGTGTTATATTTTAATAAGAAATTTTCAAAACGAGTAATTTTGAAAATTTTTAAATTATCCAGCCACGACATCTTCGAAAATAAAATGTTTCTTATAAAAACAGGAGGATTTTATAAAAATGATGAATTTTATTCGAGAATCTAAGCGTGGAACAATGTACCGTATTTTTTCAGCATTCATAGCTTTTTCGTTCATGTTAAGCTCGATTATTCCTGCTTCTTATGGACAAATAGCTCCACTTCAAGCAATAAATCTTCCAATTCCTGGGCAAATTGTGACACAAAGCAGTGCTTATGCCCCTGCAATTGTGAAAGGGATAACTATTAACCCCAAAAACCCTCTTCAGTTTGATTTTTTGGTCGATTCTGGAGAAAATAATCTTCAAGGCCAAGCATTAAAAGAAGAATCGCAAAGGCTTGTTAAATATTTCCTTACATCTCTGACTGTTTCAGAAAAAGACCTTTGGGTCAACCTTTCTCCTTATGAAAAAGACCGGATCATTCCGGAAAATTTCAGCCAGACCGAAATGGGCCGCGACCTTCTAGCGCAAGACTATATTTTAAAGCAACTCACTTCTTCGTTAATGTATCCCGAAAAACAAATTGGCAAGGATTTTTGGGCCAGGGTTTATGAAAAGGCGCAAAAAGAGTTTCATACGACCGATATTCCTACAGATACCTTTCATAAAATTTGGATTGTGCCGAATAAGGCCGTCGTTTATGAGAAAGATAATTCCGCATTTGTCTTAGAAGCGCATTTAAAAGTCATGTTAGAAGAGGATTATGAAGCGCTTAAGGCCAATTCGAACAAAGCCAACGCTCAAACGTCAGAAAAGAATTTAGTGACGACGCAAATCATCAAAGATATTCTCGTCCCTGAAATTGAAAAAGAAATCAATACGGGTAAAAATTTTGCCAGCCTTCGTCAGATTTATAATTCCATGATTTTAGCGGCATGGTTTAAGCGCACGCTAAAAGAATCTTTATTAAGTAAAGTTTATGTCAACCAAAGCAAGATGAAAGGGATTGATGGAGTCACTCCGCAAATTAAGGAAGGAATCTACAACCAATATTTAGCGGCTTTCAAGAAAGGCGTCTACAACTACATTAGAGAAGAATACAATTCCGAAACCCAGGAAGTCATTCCACGAAAATATTTCTCGGGCGGGTTTGATCCTAAAAGTATTTTTATTGAAACAGATCCGACGCTTACTGTCGCAACGCCCAAGACTGTTGATTCGACGATGTTAAAAGAGGCAAGGAAAATAGCTGGAATCATCAGTGATGTGAAGGTCAATTTAGCCGATGCGGGGCCTGCCGCCAATGTGGGTTTGGCTACAGCCAAGAAAGACAAGGCCATGACAACTGCGAATGCGGCGTTGATCGAAGCCGATAAGAATTCCGGATTATTTTCTGACGCGCAAAAGAAGGCGTTCGATGTCCTTTCTCAAATCGGAGAAAGTGAGCTTGTTGATGCTTTTTATGCTTTAAATCCTACGCCGGAACAGAAGAAGGCATTTTTAGATACGGTCCTTAAATTGAACCGTCTTTATCCGGGCGGATTGGATGAATATCTACGGAAAGGCAAGGACCTTCTAACTAAGGCGGAAAAAAACATCAATCCTATGGAAGGATATACAGATCCCACCCAGCCTCCCGTCGAAGATTTTACAGATATGAATAGCCCATATTTTAAAGACATGACAGCCGTTGGTCTTAAGACTGTTAATAAAACTATTTTCGCCATGCCGGCCGGCGGGTTAGGAACGCGGTTAGGTTTTAATGGCCCGACGAAATTGGCCATTATTTTAGATTTGTTAGTGATGAAAATGTACATCGAAGATTACGCGGAAAAGATCTTAGCTTTACAGAAAAGGTCGAATGCCATAAATGGTGAAAAACAGGAAATCCCTCTTGTCCTTATGACTTCTGATTCTAATCATACGGGAACGATAAAACTGTTAACGGAAAAAAATAATTTAGGCATGAACGGATTGACAGTTCTTGACGCTGCTAAAGGAGACCATGTCATTTTTGATAACGTCAGACAAAAACTGATTGTTTATGACGGTAATAATCAGGAGAAGGGAGAGCTTAAGCAAATCGTTATCTTTAAGCAGGAAGACGTGGCATCCATGAAAGGTTACGATGGAAGGCTTTATATCGACGCAAAAAAGAAAAATATTGCCACAGCTCCGCATAACCACGGCGACATTCATCTTTTGATGTATCAGACGGGCTTAGCGCAAGCTTATAAAGATGCGGGGAAAAAAGAGACGATGTTTTTTCAGGACACTAATGGAGAAGTTTTTAACGGGGTTTTGCCGATTTTGGGAGCTGTTGTAACCAAGAAATACAAAATGGGTTTTAGCGTATTTGGTTTGAAAGCCGGCGATAAAGTCGGCGTGATGGCTAGAATGAAGAATCCGCAAGGCAAGGATGTTGTTTTAAATGTTGAATATAATCAACAAGAAGCGGTCTTAACGCCGTTTGGAAAAAAGATAGAGGATTTTAAAGGGAACATTAATAATTTTGTGATTGATCAAGAGGAATATGCCAAGATTCTTGACCGCATTAAAGGAGTTGTTTTGAATTCAGAGCTGGTGAATCCTAAGCCGGATACTAAAGTCAGCCGTCTGGAAACGCCGATGCAGGATATCTCTAGGGAAGTTGACGGCGCAGATGTCGGCCTCATGTTATTTGCTCCCCAGTTTAACTTTGCGGCCACAAAAAATGATTTGTCTAATGCAATTCTTGCTACAGCTAAAGGGTTGTTCTCGGAATATATGGCTTCCACAGAAGGTGTCCATGCTTTGAACGCAAGAAAGTTATTTTCCGCAGCGGGAGTTGATATTGATGTCAATGGGGAAGTCAAGTATGCGTATGAACGGGCAGAAGGTTATAAGGCTCAGTTTGGCGAGAAAGGGACAAGGATTTTAGGGCTTCCTGGTGAAGAGAAAAAGGATATTGGCCCAATTAAAAAAGAGGCGATTGTCAGAGGTGTCCCTTATTTAAGTGCTGCCAAGATTGCTTTTGCTTCAGGATTCGCCGTGACTCCGGAAGAATTAAAGAAGAAAGTTCATGGAGGTAAAATTTCTAATCACTCCATGCTGTATGTCAATGGTGAGAATATTTATTTAAATAATCTGGACCTTGACGGGACTTTGATCATCAAAGCGAGAGACGACCAAGAATTAACTATTAATAATTTGAAAGTCGTCAATGAAGGCTATGCCATTGTGCCGGTTACGATGGCAGATCAAGGGCTTGAAGAATATATCTCCATGCGAGGATATCAGCTAGACCAGCATGGAAAGATCAAAATGATCGATATTACCGACCGTCCTGCCGGGTCTTATGTGATCAATAGTGACGGGGAAATTAAAAAGGCTGATCAGGCGATGATGACAGAGCAAGAAGCGATGACTGAATTATCGGCGATTGAGCAAGCTGTAACGAATGGAAAATTAGAGGATATGACTCAAAGAATCATGGATTTAGGTGACGCGCTCAATGATTCTCCGAAGAGTTTTAAGGACTATGACAATTTTAAAGATTTTATGATCCGTAAACTGGAAGCCGCGGAAAAAATAGCTGCAGCAGCTTTAGGAAATGAGGCTCT
The DNA here is from genome assembly GCA_015233405.1 of Candidatus Omnitrophota bacterium. GTDB lineage: Bacteria > Omnitrophota > Gorgyraeia > Zapsychrales > Zapsychraceae > JADFXT01. The sequence goes on from JADFXT010000001.1 coordinate 258,871, forward strand.
CAAAAATCAGATTGTTCAGGACACACTCGAGAAAATCAAGAGAAAATTGGGAGCTGACAAGCCGGGGAATATTGAAGGACAGGCAGATTTTAATAAGATAAAGAAAAATTTAAGTGTATGGCTTGATGCGGCCAATAATATTCCGGCGTATATCCGTCAGGGGATCATCAAAGCCATGTTGGAAGGTCGCATAGCGGATATTATGGATTCTTATATTTCTCAAATTGAATTTGGAACGGCGGGTGTTCGAGGTACCGTGCTTAATTCCAAATATGATTTCATCGTCAAACATGAAATGCGAAAATTCCAGAAAGATCCTCGGGCCGTCGTCTTAACCGGTCCGGCGAATTACAATATTGTCACGACCATCGAACAAACACTGGCTTTGGTCAAACTGACGAAATCTTTACAGGATCTTCTTACCAAAAATCCTAATGATGAAAGAATAAAGAAATTAGATCCCGAATACATTCAGGCGTTAAAAAACAATCGCTTTACGATTTCCTATGACAGCCGTATTAATGGGGAATACTTTGGAAAAATCATTGCTGCCGTCGGGATTCTAAATGGAATTAATATCGATATGTTTGACAGTCCTTCTGGGGTTCCTGCTCTTGTCTGGGCGGCGAATGGCGAAGGATTTGGCATATTGGATGACGGAGGTTCCATTTTCGGGATCCTGAATTCCGCATCTCACAGCGAATATAACTATAACGGATTTAAATCTTTTCTGGCGTATCTTATGGCGCAGGTCGACGCCTATTCCAAAAAACTGATTAAAGAGGCGCGTAAAGGTGTTGTTTTGTCTGAGATGCCTTTTCATTTATTAGAAGGAAATTGGCGGGCTAATGTGGAAGATGTCTTTAAATCCGCCAACAAATATAATGCCGAATTGCGATGGCTCGGTCATAAAGATGCTCAGGCCGGTCTGGAATATTTAGACAAACATCTCGTGGATTTTTATACGACGTATTTTCAATTAGTCCGTTCCAAGGCTATCTCGGAAAAATATCTTTCTGCTGAAGAAAGAGCAAAAGCCTTGGCAGCTAGAGGTGATGTTACTATAAGATTTAGCGCGTTTTCAGGTGTTGGCGCGGAATTCGCCAGGACCCTCGATAAAGATGGTCAAGACATTCTTGTTGAAGCAGGGAATTTTCCTAAATTTTTCAGAGACTCCGGCTTTACGAATTTACGGACTGTCGCGAAATACACCAAAATCATGGACGGTATGTTTGATGGATTCGAGGCCCCGGACCCAGGCATTCCGAAAGGATGGTATGCGGTCGCGCTCGCTTCCTTATTAGAGGAAGCCGGTGAGGATTTTGAAAATATCGAAGCCGCCGTCAACAAATTTAATGAAGAGGACCTTTGGGAAGGCGTTGATCCCGACGTCGATCGTTACGGCGGGGCCATTAAACTGCCTGCGGGAGTGAAAGGAAACATTAAAGCTGGTTTTATCAAGATCGTTGAGAATTATATTAATTCCTTAAAGATTGATGACGCCGCTAAGGCCGCAATGAAGCAAAGGGTCTTCGCTGCGTTGGAAAAAATGAACGATAAGCTGTTATTAACGGCCAACGAAGCTTGGACCATGTTGATTTTTTATTCGCTATCGATAGCGCATCAAAATGGCAAATTGGACAAAAACACCCTTTATACCATTGAAAAATCCCATGTCACCACCGACGGACTTCAGCGTGTCGCCAAATATTTCCGCGCTTTGGGATATAAAATCTATGTCATCGACACCTGGGTTGGATTTACCGAGCTAGGTGCTACGGCTCGGTTGGCTTTCGATCTTGCCAAAGGTGGGGTTCAGAAGAATGCCGTTGCGATGAAGGAAGCCTTAGCCAAATTAAAAGCCATGAATCCGGAGGAATATGTTGATCCCAGCAATCCGGAAGATACGTTTTATAAATTTGTCCAAAGGACCATTGACCTTCTGGAGAAATCTTTAGCGAGGACGCTTTCTTCAGATGAGAACGCAACCTTACTGAGTAATTTAGAGGCGTTATCAAAGATTGAGAACATCGCCGGCGTTGAAGAAAGTAACGGCTATGGAGAAATGGGCAAGCTGGATGCGAAGACATTAAAGATCGTCGACAAACATATCAGCGACAAAGACGGCGGGCTTGCTGGATTTAAATTTGCCGACCTTTTGGCTATTGGTAAGTCCAGGGGCAAAGATCCTTACGATATGTATCAGGACGTCATTCGGGAGCTCGGACAAGTCAGTACCTTTAATAATCAAATTCGCTATGCGGGTTTTGAAGGTACCAAACAGAAATTCGGTACCATGGAAACCCTGGAAAAATATTTCTTGTTGGCGATCCAGCAGCGGTTGGACAAAGGAGAGGATGTTTATCTCTTTAATGGACGCTATAAAGTTAAGAGTTTAGTCACTTATCGGGCGTTTAAATATGACAAATTTTATCGGGGTCTTCCTGAAGAAGGAACCCGGTTATACGTGGAAGTCCGTGATGCTAGTGGCAAAAATTTAGGTGATGCTATTATTACTTACAGGCCGTCAGGAACCGGCGACAGCAATCGTGTTTACAACTGGTTTCTGGGTGTTAAACCAAAGGCCGATGAAAACTTTGACGATTATTTTAGACGGAATAATGATATTGTGGCGAATTTAAACAAGGATTTCTTTGGGGTGGACGCGGATATCGAGCAAGATTTTAAAACCGGAGACGTTTCTGGTTATGTGGACCGCCCAGTCAATGAGTTTTATGGATTGGCGTTCGCTATTAAAGAGGCGTTCCGTCGAGGTTATACGCGAGCGCAGTCTGCGGGGGCTTTTGAGGAAATCCGAATCCCGTTGGCCAAGGCGTTGGGAGAAAGCACTCCGATCACTTTTAGTCCGGGCTTGGAAAATTTGATCGCGGCTGTCAAAGCTTATACGTTCGCGGATCGCCTGGAACAGAATTGGGACAGGATGAGCTCGACTGAACGAAAAGAAAATTTGGATATTTTTGAAAATGCCAGAGCGAGAAATTTCCAGGAATGGCAGACGTATCTGGACAGTCCTGAGTTTAAAGAATATTTAGCTCAGACGAAAGATACGAATAAAATTACCATTACTTTCGGGCTGGAAGGAAAAACGCAGACCATTCAAATCCCCAAAGCCGTTGTCATGGGATTAAAAACTGGACTGGCGGATTATCTTATTCAAGCGTTGGAAAAAGCAGGAGTAGATCTTCCGGCAGTTGTTAAGGAGGATAGTTATCTTCAGTCCAATGACGGAGAAATCGTGCGCATGGTCAGAAGCCGCATTGAGGAAGGCTGGCCAGCTGACAATGCTCTTATGGTACAAACGAATGATTCAGCTAACCGTGACAAGGCCATGGCGATCGATCCAGTCGGTGGTATTGACCTTAATTCCAGTTATTTGGATATGCAGATCAAGCGGGATAATAATGGTGTGCCGCTGCCTTTAAAGATGCAGCCGCTACAAAATATGCATATTGAAGGGTTTGTTCCGGTCATTATCAACATTACGCCGGTCGAGAATTTCCCGGCGCTGTTGGGGGTTAATGAAGAAAAGGAAAAGCCTGAAAAGCTCAGTTAAAAGTTTAAATAAGCAATAAATAAAAAGGGACAGGTAAATTTACCTGTCCCTTTTTAGGTGACGATCACCTTTTTTATCTTTATTTGCAACATAAATACTCAGCTATCATAAACCAATCATCATCATTTGCTTTGCAGTCTTGTGCATCATCGCTACAATGCCATCCGTGTGTATCTTTTGCTTGAGCAGAGGTGCCACTAACTCCAACGAAACCGTCTGCCATATATAACACTCCTGGGCTTTCATCATATATTGATATGCTTTGTATTCTTGTTTTTGCTGTAAAACCACGGAAACATCCGCCAGAGCTACTATCTGCTATGACGCAAAAATGTGCGCCGGGATCATTAATGCCTGGATCAACAGCTAAACACTGTTGGGCGGAGGCTTCTTTTGAATTTGTAATAAAGAAATTCGCAGCAAGAATCGAGATGTTTGCGGTAAGAAAAAGGATTAATAAAAATTTCATATTTTTGACGGCCATAAGATGTTCTCCTTTTTTAAAGTTGTTAATAAAAATATAACATTTATAGTGCTAGTTTACAAAGTATTTTTCCAGGAGTTATGCTTTTACTCTTTTCAAGAAACCATTTGATAATCCCAAATTTTGCATTACAATTAATTGCGCGACGGGTAGAATAAGATAAATGCAAAATTTGCCTTCGGTGGCGGTTTGCCGCCAGGATATATCCTCGCAAGTCTCGGTAAAGCCGAGATCTTGCGACCCTTTGGGCGAGTTTTGCGTAGACTGCCAAGAGGCAGTCTACTGCAAAATTCGGGATAATTTAGTCTACGCAAGATAATATTATAGAGAAAATTTTCTAACTCTTAAAGAGGTTCCGCCATGGGTTATAAAGACGATGTTGCCCAGATAAAAAAGTTTTTTGAGAATATCAAGCTCGAAGAAGTGATGGACAAACAAGTCGTCACAATTCGGGAAGATGCCGACGGCAGCGAAGCGCAGGTCAAGTTTATCAATAATAAAATCAATCATCTGATTGTGATAGACGCCGATAAGAAAGTTGTCGGATTGATCAGCCGTAAATACCTTTATAAAACTCAGTCTCCCCGGAAGATCATGCAAGAGGAAATGGATTATGAACCGGGTATCGTGATTGATGGGGATAGCTTTTACGAGAAAGAAACCTTAGATAATATCATTCTTTCTAATATTATGTTCCGCAATCCTTTCACGTTAGGCCCTCAGGATAAACTGGCGAAAGCGGTCAAGGCCATGGGGGAGCGTTTTATTGCTTGTATCCCGATCGTCGACGCGAACCAAAAAGTCATTGGCGTGATAACGGACTTGGAAGTGATCCGGTTTATCGCCAAAATTTTATCGTTGTAAAAATAATGAATATTATTGTTTTTCATCCCGTGTGTCATCTCTCAAGAAATCAGGATTTTGAATTTCAAAGAAAGATTGCCACGTCGCTTCGCTCCTCGCAATGACACAAAAAATCATGAAATTTTACGCAGATTTTCATATTCACTCGAGGTTTTCCCGTGCGACCAGTAAAAGTCTGTCCTTGGAAACGCTCGCGTTCTGGGCGAGGCTCAAAGGCCTTACGGTCGTCGCAACCGGCGATTGCATTCATCCCAAATGGCTTGAAGAGATCAAGAAAAAACTTGAACCCGCCGAAGAAGGATTATTTAAGCTAAAGAAAGAATATGACGCGGCAAGCCGCAAAGACCTTCCAGCTTCTTGCAATCAGGGAGAAGTCCGGTTTATCTTGACGTCGGAAATCTCTAATATTTACAAGAAGTCAGAGAAGGTCAGAAAAGTCCATAATCTTATTTTTCTGCCTGATTTTAAAGCCGCCGAGGACCTTCAACAAAAACTTTCCGCTATTGGAAACATTGCCTCCGACGGTCGTCCGATCCTGGGGTTGGATTCCCGGGATCTGTTAGAGCTTGTCTTAGAAACGAATCATTTAAGTTTTCTTGTCCCCGCGCATATCTGGACGCCGTGGTTTTCTATTCTTGGGTCTAAAAGCGGGTTTGATTCCGTTGAGGAATGCTACGGTGACTTATCGAAACACATTTTTGCTTTGGAGACGGGATTGTCATCAGATCCTTTGATGAACTGGCGCTTGAGCCGTTTAGACCCGTACGTTCTGATCTCCAATTCCGACGCGCATTCCGCTGAGAAATTGGGAAGAGAATCGAATATTTTTGATACGGAATTATCCTACCCGGCCATCTATAAAGGTTTATCCGATTCAAAGAATAAAGGATTTTTGGGCACGGTGGAATTCTTCCCCGAGGAGGGGAAGTATCATTATGACGGACACAGGGATTGTAAGACGCGTTTGCATCCTAAGGAGACAAAGAAAAATAAAGGGCTGTGCCCGGTCTGCGGCAAGCCGGTTACCGTCGGGGTTATGGCGCGCGTGGAAGAATTGGCAGATTTCCCTGAGGGGCGTAAATCACCGCGATCTCGACCGTATCATAGCCTTGTGACTCTTCCGCAAATTATTGCCGATGCCAGAGGCGTTGGCGTGGCGAGTAAAGCGGTCGATGCTATTTATAAAGAAATGCTTTCTAAATTCGGTAATGAGATGTTTATCTTGTTGGATGCGCCTTTAAAAGATATCGAAAAAAAAGCAGGCACGCTGTTGGCCGACGGTATTGGCCGTGTCCGGGAAGGCAAGGTTCAAATTGCCGCCGGCTACGACGGAGAATACGGCCAAATCAATATCTTTTCCCCGCAAGAGCGGGAAACAAACAAAGAACAGTTAACTCTTTTTTAGAATCCTTTCTGTCATCCCAGCCCTGTCTTTGTCATTCCCGCGAAAGCGGGAATCTAGGATATGAGGTTGATTTTAGTGGGAATTCAGAATTATAAAAACATTTACTGGATTCCCGCTTTCGCGGGAATGACATCCATCATTAGGGAATGGTGGGTTATAGCTTCTCATTATGAATTCCATCCTCAATTCTTCCCAACTTAAAGCTGTCGAATATCAAGGTGGGCATTTGCTTATTGTCGCTGGGCCGGGGACCGGGAAAACACATACGCTGACCTATCGAATAGCGCAAACGGCCAAAGGCCTTCAGGCATCTGAAAAGATATTGGCGATCACATTTACGAATAAAGCGGCAGAGGAAATGCGCAGCCGGCTCCTTAATATCGTCGAGAATATTGATCAGGTTTTGATGGTCGGAACGTTTCACCAATTTTGTTTGTATTTGTTAAAAGGAAATATTTCTCAGACGACGTTATCGCCGCAATTTCAGATCGCGACGGAGGAGGATATTAAGGCGCTTAGTAAGGATATTTGGCCTGAGTTAAAGTCTAGAGAAATTAAAAATAAGCTTGAGGCGATATCCCGACGGAAAGCGCAAGGGCCGTCGGTAGAAGAAGGCAAAGACACGATTCTTTATAATAATTGTCTTCGGAAAAAAGGATTTTTGGATTTTGACGATCTTCTGTGCGAAACGGTAAAATTGCTTCAAGAAAAACTGGCTATTTTAACGCAGATCCAAAAGTTTTTTCCGTATATCTTCGTCGATGAATATCAGGACATCAATCCCTGCCAGCATGAACTTTTAAAGCTTTTGGTTGGCGAAGGAGTTTCTATCACGGCCATCGGTGACCCGAACCAGGCGATCTATGGCTTTCGCGGCGCGGATGTTAGATTTTTTCAAAGTTTCGCTGATGATTTTCAAGGGGCGACCACAATATATTTGTCTGAGAATTACCGCTCGGCCCAAAATTTGCTTTCAGCGTCGGGTCAAGTGATGGCGCAGCTTAAAGATTTTCCGGTCCCGGAATTAACCACACGAATATATTCCGAAGGCCAGTTGATCATTCATGAAAGCCCGACGGAAAAAGCGGAAAGTGAGTTTGTCGTTCATCAAATCGAGAAAATGGTCGGCGGGACGAGCATGTTTTCCAAAGATTCAGGCCGGGTGGAGACTCATGAAGCGGAGAATAGAAGTTTTGGCGATATTGCGGTCTTGTGCCGGCTAAAAGTCCAATTAAACGCTCTAAAAGAAGCGTTCGAGCGAAGCGGCATTCCTTATGAAATGCCGAAAAGTCGGGAGGAAGAATTTATCGACCATCCTGACATGGCGCGTGTGCGAGAGTTGTATGAAAAAAGCGAACGGGTGCAATTGATGACGCTTCACGCGGCCAAGGGGCTGGAGTTCCCGGTTGTCTTTATCGTCGGATGTGAGGAAAACCTCTTGCCGCTTCATCTCGATGGATTAGATTGCGACGATAACGAAGAGCGCCGGCTTTCTTATGTCGGGATGACGCGGGCTAAAGAAAAACTTTATTGTATATATGCAAAACAACGGTTTCTGTTCGGAAAAAGTATGCGTAATGCCATTTCACCATTCGTTTTGGATATCGAAGAAAAGCTAAAACAGTACGAAAAAACAGAATTTAAATTTAAGAAAGAGAAGGAAGAGAAACAATTGGATTTGTTTTAAAAGTGTCGTCTTGTTTCCATTTTTGTCATTCCCGCGCAGGCGGGAATCCAGGGTAGAAGTCGCTTGAGCAAGCGGTCAAAAATTTGAAAAGCATTTACTGGATTCCCAATCATTTCTAGATAAAAAATCGAGGTAATTGGGAATGACAGTAAAAAACTAAGGATTGTCATTCCCGCGTAGGCGGGAATCCAGGTAATAGTTTTATCGTTAAACCATGGATCCCCGCTAAAGGATTGCGGGGATGACAATGTGTGGTTGGTGCGCGGATGATAATGTAAGGTTAGCACAGGAGACGGAAGGGGAAGGAAACGTTTATGCAAATGCCCGACGAAGTCAAAAGCCAATACGATATTGATTTTAATCAAAAGTTTACGCAGGCCTATGACCTATTGGAAAACACGAACAAGAATGTTTTCATTACGGGTAAGGCCGGCACGGGCAAATCGACTCTTTTGAAATATTTTCGCGATCATACGCTGAAAAATGTCGTGGTCCTTGCTCCGACGGGAGTTGCGGCCGTCAATGTCCAGGGCCAAACCATTCATTCGTTCTTCCGTTTTAAGCCGGACATCACTCCCAAGACCGTCGATACGATCAAGATGCGCCGAAACCAGAAAGTGTTGTATGAGAAAATAAATACCCTTATTATCGACGAGATTTCTATGGTCCGTGCGGACCTTTTAGATTGCGTGGATGCCTTCTTAAGGCTTCACGGGCCTTATCCCGAGGAGCCGTTTGGCGGCGTCCAGATGGTCTTCTTCGGCGATTTGTACCAATTGCCGCCGGTCGTCACCATGGAAGATAAAAAGATTTTTGAAGGCCTTTATGCAAGCCCGTATTTTTTTGACGCCAAGGCTTATCAGGGTTTGAACCTTGAATTTATCGAGTTCGACAAGATCTACCGTCAGAAAGAAGAGGATTTTATTAGGCTGTTGGGTGCAATTCGTAACCGTCATGCGACCGAAGCCCATTTAAAAGAGCTCAATAGCCGGGTCAATCCGTCGTTTCAGCCCAATGAGAATGAGTTCTATATTTATCTGACGACGACGAATGCCATTGCCGAGCGTATTAATCAGCAGCACCTGTTACAGTTAAAGACGCGAAGCTATCATTATGATGGTGAAGTAATGGGCAAGTTTGATGAGAAAAGTTTGCCGACGTATTCCTCTCTGGATTTAAAGTGGGGGGCGCAGGTCATGCTTTTAAATAATGACCCTCAAGGGCGATGGGTCAATGGCAGCATCGGGAAGGTCATTTCTGCGGATGAAAGTTCCTCCATGATCCAAGTCCAGCTTTCCGGCGGAAAGGTCGTGGATGTGGAGCCTTTTACGTGGGAGATGTTCCGTTTCTTTTACGATGAGGAAACGGAGCGGGTCGAATCAGAATCCGTCGGATCATTCCGGCAGTATCCGCTTAAACTGGCATGGGCGGTGACGATCCATAAAAGTCAGGGGCAGTCATTCTCGAAAGTGGTCGTCGATATCGGATACGGCACGTTCGCCCACGGTCAGGCGTATGTGGCATTAAGCCGCTGTACGAGTTTCGACGGGTTGGTGCTTCTTCGGCCTATCCGCAAAGAGCATATACTTTTAGATAATCGTGTGGTAGAATTCATGGAAAAAATTAATCAAAATCCTATCCGGTAGATATCATCATGCGCCGTTTTTCCCAAATAATCTTTATTTTGATTTTAATCCTCGTCGGAATTCTGATCTATTCCAACAGCCTTAAATCCGAATTTCAGTTTGACGACCACGGGTACATTGTCCATAACCCCAGCATCCGGCATTTTTCAACGGTTTGGGGCAAGGACAATACGTTCAATGTCCGGTTCGTCGGATTGTTGTCCTTTGCCCTTAATTATCATTTCAATCAGCTGGATGTTTTTGGCTATCACGTCGTTAATTTATTGATCCATCTATTGACCGGCTTATTGGTATTTCAATTCATCCGGCTTTTATTATCCGCACCAAAACTTCAAGATCATCCTGCTGTTTCTTCAAAAGACGGGCTGGCGTTTCTGGTTGCGCTTGTATTTATTGCCCATCCGATTCAGACACAGGCTGTCACGTATATCACGCAGCGGTTTGCATCTCTAGCGACGATGTTCTATATGGCGACGTTATGTTGTTATTTGAAAGGCCGGTTTGCGGATTCCAAAACCCAACGGAGTATTTTTTATTATCTCTTGGCGATGGCCACGGCATTATTGGCGCTTTTTACAAAACAGATCGCATTTACACTTCCTTTTACGATTTTTCTGTTGGAAATACTTTTCTTTGAAAATCATTTCAAAGTTTTTAAGAAATCCGTCATGGTTTATCTTGCGGGCGTCGCGGGGTTTTTGCTCATTGTCCCTTTGATGTACAAGCTGAACAAGGCTGCGCTTATTTTTCCCTCAAACCCTTCGGAATCGCATGTGGGGGACATCATCACGCCGGGGAATTATTTTTTAACACAATTTAAGGTCATTGCCACCTATATCAGGCTCTTGGTCGTTCCGGTTGGCCTTAATCTCGACTATGATTTTCCGCTGTCGCATCATTTTTTTGACTCCGCGACGTTGGGGTGCTTTTTGTTTCTTTTGGCGATCTTTTTCGTCGGGATAAAATGTTTAAAGCGTCATCGCCTGCTAGCATTCGGGATTTTCTGGTTTTTCCTAACGTTGTCCGTGGAATCGAGTTTTATTCCCATCCAGCATGTGATTTTTGAACACAGGGTTTATCTGCCGTCGGTAGGATTTTGTATGGTCTTGTGTTTTAGCTTATTTGCTTTCTTTAAAGATTTTAAACGCACCGCTATTGTGGTTATTATCATTTCTGCTATTTTCTCGTTTCTGACCTATCAGCGAAACAAGGACTGGCAGACCCAGCTAACGTTGTGGGAAGATATCGTCAAGAAGTCCCCAGCCAAGCCCCGCGTTTATGTGAATCTGTGCAGCGCTTATTATCGACGAGGTGAGGATGAAAAAGCCCTTCGCTATTGCCATAAAGCGCTTGAACTGAACCCATATTCTTTTCAAGGGTATAATAATTTAGGCCTTATTTATTCCGTCGAAAAGAAATATGACCTGGCCCTGGAGAGTTTTAATAAATCTTTGACGTTTGATAAGAAGGCTGAAGAGGTTTATAACAATCGGGGCAATGTTTACGCCAAACTTGGGCGTTATGACCTCGCCGTCGAGGATTTCACAAAAGCGGTTAAGCTTAATCCTTTATTGGATACGGGATTTAATAATCGGGGATTCACGTATCTCTTGATGAATAAGCTTGATCTGGCGCTTAAGGATATCACTCACACGATAGAACTTAATCCTGCGATCCCGGAAGCATTCTATAATCGAGCGCTTATTTATGTGAGGGAAAAATCTTATGATTCGGCGCTGAAGGACCTTGATCAAGCTCTAAAATTAAGGCCCCAATATGCTGACGTTTTGTATCTGCGAGGAGATATTTACAATACTTTAAAGCAGGACGACCTGGCGCTGGAAGCTTTTAGCCAAACGCTCAAGGCCGATCCGCAATATGCTAAAGCCTATATCAATCGAGGGAATTTGTATTTTGCCGACAGGCAATATCAGCTTGCCCTCGATGATTTTGATAAGGCTGTTATGCTTATGCCCGACGAGGCGGATATTTATTATAACCGGGCGAACGTGTATTCCGCGTTAGGAAATCCGGACAAGGCCTTGGAAAATTATTCGGAGGCTATCCTAAAAAATCCGGGGCATTTTCAAGCGCTGAATAACCGGGGCAATCTTTACCGCGAGAGAAAGGATTATGATTTGGCCGTTGCTGACTTTACGCAGGCGTTAAAGGCCAATAATCGATTTGGCGTTATTTATTACAATCGCGCCATGGCGTTCGGAGCTAAGAAAGCCTATAACGAAGCTTATCAGGATCTGCAGAAGGCCAGGGCTTTAGGATACCCCGTGACCGATAAGATGATGGAGGATGTTAAGACGCATGTTCCGTAAGAAAATGTTCACCTTTAGTTCATGGGTGATGCCGTTTTCCCTTTTATTATTGCTCGGCGTGGCCTGTTATAGTAATGCGCTTCATAACGGCTTTATGATGGATGATTATAATTATTTTTTCGATCATCCGACGGTGTCCGATGTTTCCTTTAAAGAAATTTTTGCCCAAGGATTTAAACATTTTTATCGTCCTTTGGCCGTTGTTCTTTCCAAAGCAGAGTGGGCGCTGTTTGGTGCGAGCCCTGCCGGGTATCATATTTTTAACCTTTCCATTTTAGTTCTGATTTCTTTCTTTTTCTTTATCTTGTTTCGGCGGTTATTACAGAAGCCGCTGCTTGCTTTCTTAGCCGCATGCCTTTATCTGGCGCATCCGATCAATAATTTTCTGGTTAATTATAAAACAGCCTGTCACTTGGGCGTGTCCACCTTGATGCTACAGATCAGCATGCTTTTGTTCCTGGAATACTTAGACTTCCGTCGGGTGAGGGATTATATTCTAAGTTTGCTTTTGTTTTCTTGCGCGTTGTTCTTTCATGAGATCAACTTTTTTCTTCCGGTCTATCTTTTTTTGGTCCTGTATTTCTTAAAAGACTATTCGCCCAAGAAAGCCTTTGGCTTATGCTGGCCGTATGGCGTGCCGTTTGTTATTTATAGCTTACTTCGTCTTAATATCCAAGAGGCCGTCGAGATCCACAATGTTTTTCAGATCGGGATCCCAGTTTATAAATATTTTTTTACTTTGATTTATCTGACGAAGTGGTATTTGTCCAGGCTTGTAATACCGGTCGATATTCTTTTTCTGTGGAGCGAGACCATAAAGGATTACCTAACCCCGATGGTCTGGGTTGGTTTTATCGGGGCTGTTTTAGTGGTCGTTATGCTTTTTCTTCGCTGGAAGAAAGACAAGAAGTCTTTTTTTCTTGTCACATTTCTCGTCGGATTTCTTCCGACCTATCTTGCCAGCTTCACCTATACCGCGGCTAGCCGCACAAGTATTATTGAGCCGCATTGGTTTTTATTTTCATCCATAGGATTTTTTCTGCTGGTCGCCAGCGGGCTTGCGGTTTTAAAAGAACGAGTTTCTAAGACTATTTGGTTTGTCTTTGTGATCTTTCTCGTCGTAACGCTTGGGTTTTTGACCCGACAGACCAATCGGGCTTGGAAAAATCAGATAACATATTCGGATTATTGGATACATCTTAATCCCATTAATGAAACACCATGGGATGAATTAGCCCGAGTCACTTTTGATGCTCAGAAAGCAGGAAAGCCGGTTTTTATCCTTCAGAAATTCGATGGCTTTCTTAAAGAGCAGAATAGTTATCTGGCTTATGCGAAACGCGCTCGAGGGTATTTTATCAGCAACCAATATGATTTGGCATTGGCGGATTATAGCAATTCGTTGGCGCTTAATCCCGATTACGATATCGCTTATAATAATCGGGGCATGATCTATAAGGCGCAGGGCAAGCTGGACTTGGCCCTAAAGGATTTTGATGCCGTTTTAAAAATCAATCCTTTGGCGGCAAAGGTTTATAATAACCGGGGGATGATTTACTATCAGCAAGGTAAAATGGATCTGGCCTTGGCGGATTATTCTCACGCTATTAAGCTTAAGAAAGATTTAGGTCCGGCGTATCAAAACCGGGCGATCCTCTTTGCGCTTATGAAAGATTTTCGTCGGGCATTACAAGATGCCTTGGACGCGAAAAAGCATGGGGTGCAAGGAAATGAAAAATTTATTCAGAATTTAAAACAGTCTATGAGTATTACAGCCATGCCAGAGTCGGTAAGATGAGTTGGATATTTTTTAATGTGGATTCCCGCCTGCGCGGGAATGATAGAAAGGGGTGTCATCCCCGCAATCTTTAAGCGGGGATCCAGTATTTTGTCTGGATCGTAGATGACAAGGTTTGTATGTTAAATCAGCAGCATTATAAAACTATTTTCTGGCTTATTATTGTCATCAGCACATTTCTTGTTTATTCTTCGTCGCTGGGAAATAAGTTTACGAATTGGGATGATGAGAAATTCCTGACGGATAATAACTTGGTCCGGTCGTTAAGTCTTGCTAATATTGAGAAAATTTGGACAACGCCCGTCCAGCATGTATATGTGCCGCTCAGTATTTTATCTGCGGCCGTCGAATATCATTTTGCCGGGCTTAATCCATTTGTATATCATCTGGACAATCTTTTGCTTCATCTGGCAGTGACGAGCTTGGTGTTCTTTTTTGTTTTGCGTTTGGGGCTATCTTTACCGGCCGCCGGGTTTGCGGCGCTTTTGTTTGGGCTTCATCCGATGCACGTCGAGTCGGTGGCTTGGGTGACGGAGCGAAAGGATGTGCTTTATGCGTTGTTTTATATGCTGGCGTTGTCGTCATATGTAAAATATCTCGACCAGAAGAATAGGAAAGACTATTTTTTTAGCATTTTATTTGGGATCTTAAGCATTCTTTCAAAGCCCATGGCCTTAAGCCTTCCGCTGGTTTTATTTCTTCTCGACTGGTTTAAGAAAAGAAAGGTGTGCCGGGATTCTTTCTTAGATAAACTTCCGCATGTTGCTTATATCATCCCCATCACGTGGATAACCTATGCGCTTCATACGCGCGTTCCGGGCAAAGCCTTGGGGCAGGGAATTCTTATCTGGAGCTGGACGCTGATTTTTTATTTTAAGAAATTCTTTTTCCCGTCGCAGTTGATTCCTGTTTATGCTTTGCCGCAACCGGTGGCGCTAACCAATCCGGAATATCTCTTTGCCGCCGGACTTCTCATCGTGCTGGTCGGCTCTATCATGATCTTTCGCAAGAACCGCTGGTTTCTTTTTGGCTTGGCGTATTTTTTTGTGTCGATCTTTTTCCTTTTGCGATTTGATTCTAGCGTCGATAAGAATATCGTCGCGGACCGGTTTATCTATCTGCCGAGCTTAGGTTTTTGTGTTTTCTTAGGATATGCCGCCCAGGAATCTTTCCGGTTTTTAAGGGTGAAAAATGTTAAAGCCGCGCAAGTGTTTAGCACCGTTCTCGTCGGTATTCTGTGTATGTTGGGTGCAAAAACAGTTTTTCAGGTGAATGTTTGGAAAGATAGCCTCGCCTTGTGGAATCATGAGCTTCGTTATTCGCCTTTGGAATATATGGCCTACGCTAACCGGGGAGAGTTCTTCGTCCATCAAAAAAAGTTTGATTTGGCGCTTAAGGATTATAACGAGGCCCTTCGGATCAAGCCGGATTATACCAAGGCGCTTAATAATCGAGGGATGTTATATAAAACATTTGGCAAGAACGGCCTTGCCGAGGAGGATTTTAAACGCGCTATTTTTGCGGAAACCAAAAGCCCTTCCGGTACGGCGGATGTTCTTGCCCGGGCGTATAATAATTTGGGGTTGATTTATTTCGAGGAACAGAAATTGGACGTGGCGCTTCAGTGTTTTAATGAATCTTTAAAATTAGACACAACCATTGAACAGACCTATAACAACCGTGCGCTGGTCTATGACGCGCAAGGAAAGCCGGACTTGGCGTTCGCGGATTATAATAAAGCCATTATGGTCAATCCAAAATTCGCAGAAGGGTATAATAACCGGGCGATCTTTTATAAAAATAAAAATGAGTTTACAAAGGCCTTGAATGATTTTAATATAGCCATCTATTTGAATCCGACTTCAGCGGATTTTTATTATAACCGCGGGAATTTTTTCAGAATTATGAACCGTCAGGATTTGGCGTTAAAAGATTATGACAAGGCTTTGGAGCTTAATCCTCGTCATAAATTAGCAGCACAGAACCGGCAGGTTGTCACAGGAGGGACTCAAACCCCATGAACGATGAGATGAATGAAAAGCCGCCGCTAGGCTTGGGCGAGGTTTTTAAAACTTCATTTAATGTTTATAAAGAACATTTTCAAAGTTTTGTTTCTTTGAGCTTGATTTATGCCCTTTTAACGCTTCTCATCAGGATCGCCATTAAGAAAATTTTAGGCGAGGCGGAAGCGGAATCGTTTCGGGCTTTGGGGATTATCGTCATGTTAAGCACGCTGGTCCTTTGCCGCATGGGTTGTGTGATGATTGATATGGCTTCTAAAAATTATCGTAAGGAGCCGCTTGATATCCGTAAGTCATTTCTCGAGACCAAAGATAGGTATGTGACATATCTTTTGGTTTATATCGGCGTTTTCTTTATGATGGCGGCCGGTCTTCTTTTCTTCGTCCTACCGGGATTATATTTCGGTGCGATCTTTTTCTTCGCCGATACGCTCGTTATCCTTGAGAAAAAAAGTTTCGGCGAAGCTTTTAGGCGAAGCCGGGAACTGGTGAGAAAACAGTTTGGCATGGTATTTTTATTTTTCTTGACCATTATATTGGTTTCTTTATTCCCGGTCATTTGTCTTCAGATCGTTGGAGTTCAATACATTAATCTTATAAAAAGTCTCAGTGAGGTTTTTTCCACGCTTTTTATCCCTTTCTATATGATCGCGCAAGTCCAACTCTACCATGGACTTATCGAGAACGAATCCGGCGATTTTATCTAAGAATCCTCGCTAAAAAATTTCTCGCCTGGTGCCCTTGTTTTTTCCAAATTATATGCTATCTTTTCTCTAATCTTTGTATATACCCCTTTTGGGGCATTATAAGATTATCCAGCCACGACCGAGGGCGTAATGCCCGAGGAAGTAGTTGAGCACGACCGAAGACGAAATGTCTGAGGGAGTGGTTGAGCATCAGCGAAACCATCAGCGAAATTAAAAAAATAAAGTTTTTAAACATTACGAGCATCCAACTTTTGATTCTTCTTTCTTTTTAAGCTCAAAAAATTAAGGAGTTAATTTCTAATGGAATTTGTTCTACCCAAAAGACAAAAGAATATGTTCATTAAGATCGTGTCGACAATTCTCTCGATCACGTTCATTTCCACAACGGCCGTACCGCCGAGCTATGCACAAGTTATGAACTTGCCGCAGCCGGGCAGCATGGTGGGCCTCACGCCAGCATTTATGCCTACGCTGATCAAGGGGCTAAAAGTCCATCCGGAGAATCCGCTTTTATTCGATTTTATCCTCGATACTGGAAAATCTGGCATTGCGGTCAATACTCCTGAATTTAAAGCCGAATCCGAAAAACTCATCAAATATTTCCTAGCGTCCATGACGATCAAAGAATCCGACCTTTGGGTTAACTTATCTCCGTACGAAAAGAACAGAATTGCAACTGATGAATTAGGTAAAACAGAGCTTGGCCGTGACATGCTCGCGCAAGATTATATTCTCAAACAGCTCACGGCCTCGCTTATGTATCCAGAAAAGGAAATCGGGAAAGATTTTTGGAATAAAGTTTACGCTGAAGCGAAACAGAAATTTGGAACTACTGATATTCCTACGGACACGTTTAATAAAGTCTGGATCGTCGCTGATAAGGCAACGGTATTTGAGCGGGAAGTCGCTGTCCCGACGCCAGGAGGGTCGGGACTCCGGGCTCTCAAGGAGCCCGTCGCGTACGTCGTCGGAGCTCATTTAAAAGTAATGTTGGAAGAGGATTATGTGGCAGCCAGTAAAGCTTCTTCCGGTCATTCCACAATCTCCCCATTGTCATCCCCGCAATCTTTAAGCGGGGATCCAGCAGTGGATTCCCGCCTTCGCGGGAATGACAGAATTTCTTCTGTTATCCGTCAAATCATCCTCCCGGCAATCGAAAAAGAAGTCAACGAAGGAAAGAACTTCGCGACGTTAAGACAGATGTTCTATTCGATGATTCTAGCTACTTGGTATAAACAAGCCTTGAAAGATGCACTTTTAAATCAGGTCTACAGCGATAAAGCCAAAATTGGCGGAGTTACAAATAACGACCCAGCTATTAAAGAGAAGATTTACGCCCAGTATTTGGAAGCATTCAAGAAAGGTGCTTACAACTATATTAAGGAAGAATATGATCCCGCGACGCAGCAGGTAACTCCTAAGAAATATTTCTCCGGCGGTCTTGAAATTGGCGTCGGAAAAGTCCTTGCCCGTCAAGCTATTCAAACTCCGGAAACTGATAGCGCTATGGCTCCCAACGGCGACATGGCCATGGTTTCGACGAGATTAGCAACGACCTTGGCGGCCATTGGCCTTGGGGCAACTCTTTTAGTTGGCGGTTTTTATTATCACGGCGCTACTCAAAGCCAGATTTGGGAAAAATCCAAGAGCAAAGCAGACATTGTTTCTATCGAAAAATATCATCAGCAAAGAGACCGTATGGGTTTAAAGGTCATATCGAAAAAGGCTGAGGCGCGTTATCAAAAGATCATACGCGAGATTCAAAGAGCAAGAGAACAAAAGGCCAAAACTGTCGGAAATGAAACCAATGACAAGATCGCCTTGGCAGAGAAATATTCTGTCTTTGATCAATTTACTGAAACTTATGCCGATCTTGCGGAGAATGATGTGGATGATAATCCGGCGCAACGTATGGGTGGAAATGTGCCGTCGGCTTGGAAAACCCGTCTGGGTTCTCAGGAGCGGGACGCGGTCGAGACGGGAAGAGAAGGAATATTAGCGTTGACGTTAAATAATCTATCGAATGAAATTGGGATACAGCTGCGTTTAATTAATGTTGAGAAAAAACATATTAATCAATTTAAAAAAGTGGCGCCGACTTTCTTTAAAGGAGAAATGGGCACGGATATTGGGAAGGTTGATTCATCGCTTACGAATTATTTCGTCAATGAAAACACTACAGAAACCCAAATGCTCAATGATTACACCTTTCGCCAGCGTGATCGCGTCAATAAGATGCTTTATAAAACAAACGCCTCTTATCATTGGCATTCAGATCATTTTAGCGGCCTGTCAAATTTTCATCAGAAAAAATTATCTCCGGCCATCCAGAGCGCGGATAAAATTGTAAAGTATATTAAATCCATGCAGAGCAATAAAAGTTTGGAAACGATGAATCTGGGATTAGCAACCATGCACATGGCTGATGTTGAAATGGAGACGGACCAGGACGGGCATATGACAACGAAAATTGTGAATAATAGCGGGCCTTATCTGGCCTTAGCAGCTACATTTGCCGCCGCGGCCTCCGTTGATGCTCATAATGCAAATAAAGAAGCTGCAAGATTAAAGAATTTGCTTCCATTGTTCATGAATGACCCGCTGTTTCAGCAAGAGAATTTGCAAGGACCATTTGCCAATTTAAACTGGAAGGACCAAGCCTCGGGAATCTTGCATCCCATTTTGGATTTCGTTTTGCCGCCGACCTTTAGTTTGATAGGAAATATATTTAGTGATAATGGAAGCACCGGACTTCAAACTATTGAACCGGTTCGCCAAGCGCTTCATACTTCCGAAGCGTCAATCACCCCGCGGATTAATGTGGAACATAAATGGATAGATGGTCAGATTGACACGGAAATATCCCGTCAGATAGAGGAAGAAAAAGCCGTTTCTTTATTCGGTAATGACTACGCCATGACGACAAGTGATTTAGAAACGTTTGTTGGTACCGTTAATAATCTTCCGGACTCTGTCAAGCAGAAAATAGGCACGAATATAAATATTTTTCTTAAAGGCAAATCCGGAGTGAGAACGGATAAAGCCATGATGAGTGCTATTAAGGAAACGATCGATGACCTTCAAAAGAGGCTCCCTTCTGAGGAACAATTAAATATCCTTGTTCAACAGCACCAAATTACTGAAAGCCAGAGAGCAGATTATAAGAAGTTAATACAATTGATTGAACAGCTTTCTAAGGTAGACGAGGAAAAAATTTGGGAATCGATAGAATCCAAGGGATATACACGCGCTGATTTTGAGGCCCTTGTTAAAGATTTAGGTTCCGTGATTGCAAATTATGAACCGAAGGGATTAGGTATAAAAGACATTCGCAAGTACAAAACACAATTGAGCAACAACATGTTATTCAGCCTTACCGTGATTTTAATCATGTATGTGTCTTTGGTGTCTCCTGCCATTCAGTATGATTTTAAGGGCTTTTGGATGATATCCGGAAGTTTAGGTTTGGTTGTGACCTTAATAAACGCCGGTTTAGTAATAAAAAATGTGAGGAAATGGTTTTTCATCGACAAGCTTTCTTCCGACGACCAAGCCATGACAACGGTATTATCTCCTGACATGGATTTTACGACGGCGCGGCAGGAATTTTTTACAGCCTTAGAAAAGAAATTTGTTCCGGAATTAAATCGGAAAGCGGCGTATGAGTTGCTGACGGATTTGCGTAGCTATCTTTTGGAGCATCAGGCTTCGCCAAGTTTAATTCCGTTGATGGACGGCATTCATGCTGATTTGACCAAAAGATACACGGACATTAATGAGGGCCGCTTTGGAAAATTTGACACGGATATTCAGCACACAAAAAGCGCAGATATGGTCATGCAGATGGTCGGGGAACTCATAGGGATGCAAGTTGTCCTGGCTCATAATAGAGAACGCTTAAGCTCTAACCGTGGTCTCGCCGAGCAAATCGGACAGGAACTTATTAAAGAGCTTCCCGCCGAGAATCCGCTTAAAAGTGCTATTGATAACAAAGAATTTACCGAAGAAGAGGCAGTAAGCGCGCTACGAGATGTGTTCATAAGCCGGGCGCGTTTGGTTGATCAAACAGCGTCTATCAAAGAGTTACCGGCATCTGTCCAAGCGCTTGCGTGGCTTAAGAATCCGGATTCTCGTCCAGATACCATTCGTTTGAATACTTTAAAAGGGAAAACCATTTTGGTTACTGGCGGATCTGGTTATGTCTCTGCGGGCGTTATCCATGATATTTTAGCGCAAGGCGCGAAAGCGATCATTTATGACAACTCTATCCGCGACCGTGAAGAAATGGGAAAACTCCCGGGAGTGACTGTTATCGACGGAGGAATTGACAATCAGGCGAAAATGGAACAGATCATGCGCGACAATAAAGTCGACGCGGTCGTCCATTTAGGCGGATATATCGCTGCGGGTGAATCCATGAAATTCCCGGCAAAATATTTCAACAATAACATTCGAAATACCGTCACATTACTGGCGGCCATGAGCAATACGAACGTCAAGAATTTGGTGTTCGCATCCAGCGCCGGAGTTTATAGCGGAAAAGAATTTAACAAAGACGGGGTTTTGGACGAGACCATGAGACCCGACCCCCAGAACGCTTATGGGACGACGAAGTATGGGATGGAAATGATGATGAGGGAATATAGCGAGAAGTTAGGAATTAAAATGGTGGCCTTACGATTCTTTAATGTGGCCGGCGCGTTTAAATGGGGCAATACCTGGTATGGGGAAAATCACGAAGGCCCGGAAACGCATCTGATCCCGCGCGTCATGAAGGCGTTTTTGTATCCGGATAAAATTCAGTTTAAGATCTTTGGAACGGATTATGATACTGTCGACGGGACCGCAGTCCGCGATTATATTCAAGTCCAGGATCTGGCTGACGCCCATATGCGGGCCTTGGCGCATTTATTCGACAACGGAACAAATAAAATTTTAAATCTTGGAACAGGCGAAGGCTATTCGGTCAAGGAAGTTGTAACGCAAATACAGGCCTTGATCAAGAAGGAAACCGGCAAGGACTTTCAGGTCGGGGTCGCTGGCCGACGGGCAGGTGACCCGGCGGAGCTGAAGGCGAGCGGCAAAAAGGCTTTTGGTGAGTTGCATTGGAAGGCCGCGCATGGTTTGGAATCCACTATCGCAAGCGCATGGGCTTTTCATATTCAGGAAAAGGCCTTGGGGCGTCTGAACCATGATGCTCTGGCGCCGGAAAGCAAACTGCCGCAGAGTGAAGTGGAATTTATGGACGGGTTCCTTAAGGAGCTTTCTTCTAATACTGTTATTTCTTCCGATATCAAATTGGAATTTTTCTTCCGTCTGTTCGCCTATTCGCTGAACGCGGAATTTAAAGGCGGCGAAAGAAAGTATATTTCCGACGAAGACGCTATTTATCAGCGTGCTGGCGAAATTCAATCGGATAAAAGAGGCGTTGTGCCAACGCTCGCGGTGGACCAGGATTTTCGTAATCAGCTTGCGGCGTATCAAGAGAAGATCAAAAGTGAACAATCCCCAATTTATCAACAGCGCTCGGCATATCTCTCGACGATCTTTGAGCTGTTAAAGAATACAGACAAGGCGATGGCGACAGCACAAACCAAAGATGTTTCAGATGCCACAATCGAAACAGCAGTGGAAACCATAAAAAAAGATTTCTTTGCTAAGGCCAATCTGACGCCGAAGGAAAAAGATTTCTTTAAAATATATTTTATATCCGAATTTACAACAGCGCTCAAAGTTGCCGTTAAAAAGGGGATCTTTACTAGCAATTTTGTCAATGTCTCCGTAGGAAAATATTATACCGCCGATTTAAGTTATGCGGACGCTGCAAAAATCATAGCCATTAAATTGCGCGAAGGCTTTGGCGAACATAATATCAACAAAGAAATTTTTGTTTCGACCTATCAGCTTTTGTCTGATATTGACAAAGCTATGACGACGGGTATGTCGGACGAGATGAAGAAACAGGTGGATGCCTTAGATGACCCAAGGGCCAAGAAAGCTTTAACGCTAGTGTTTACCAACGCCATAGAATGGGCAGATGCTTTTAAAAGACATGCTTTGACAGAAATGAGAAATCGGAAGATTAACCTTGAATGGGTTTATGGTCCTTATGTCAATTATGTAAATTTAGTCCAGACTCCGCTGTCGATCAGCGAGATCGAGGACATGGCAACGAATTATGTCTATAGAAAAGACAAGGCGATGATGTCCGATGATGATCCGTGGTATTACGGACCGGAAGCGGATTCTTCTAACTATCTTTCCAATGACGAGTTTTATGGAGATAAACCTCCAGACACGTTGTATCATTCAACTGAATCTTTAGATGATTTCTTCCAGAAGCCTTTTGAAGTAGAGAGGAAAAGAGCCGCAAGATTGATCGCGGTCAAGGAAATGGAACAGAAACGGTCGCTCATTCCGATATTGGGATACGCGGCCATTGATCTTTATAATCAGGCGACTGAGTCCAATGTCTCGAGCCAGGAATTCTCGACGGAACCGAACGTTCAGTTTAAAGTCTTAGCTTGGGTGAAAGAAAAATATAATCTTAAGAGCCTTCCGATGGCGATGGACCTGACCTTAGAGCATGAATCCATCATCTTAAATAATGTGACGGACGAAGGCCGTGTAACGCTACAGAAAGATGAGGAGAAGAACATCCGGTTCATCAATGGAAAAGAGACCTTGATTGATTTTAAAGGATCCGGACGACCAGAGTTGAACTTGACGCTTAAACGCGCGGGCATTGATTGGAACAAGCTAAAACCATTTGATCCTAAGCAAGCGGCTCGCTTTCAGGTCGCTGCGGCAGCTCTGGCTAAGTTTAAGGAAAAATTCCCCACATCGCCGACCATGGCGTTTGCCATTTCTCCGTATACGCTGGTGTCTCATCTTTTAGGCGATGAGGCATTTGTGGGACTTTTGAGCGATACCGACGAGTTTAAGGCGGTCTTTGCATACGCCAAACAATATATTAAAGATTATGTGAAATATATGGCTGAAGTCGGTAAGGCGGATTCCGTCATGTTTCTCGACCCTGTCCCGACGGGAACGATGTCTCCGGATATGTTTGAGTCCTATGCGGTCGAGCCTATTAATGAGATTGCGGATTATGCCCGTTCGCTTGGGCTTGTGGTGGGCGCGCATCCGTGCCGTCCTCAGAATGATGCGATGGCTAAGCAACTTTTGCCTAAGTTTGCTCAATATAAGGTCGACCTTTTAAGCATCGACAGTATCTATAATCTGCGCGAGGTTTATGATTATATTCAAGCAAACGTTCCGGAAAAAGATCGGCCGGTTTTAATAGGGAATGTGGATACGATCGAGACGTTGCCTCAAGGCTCGCCGGAAAAAGTAACGAGCGAGGTTTCGCAGATCTTTAAGACCATGGGCAATGCGCCTTTTATTCTTTGCTCGAGCTGTGATATTTTGTCCATTACCAAAGAGAATATGACCGCACTTTATCAGACGGCAAAGAAAGAAGCCGAACCGTTTGACAAGGCGATGAGTGTGGCGACAAGCGAAACACGGGAAATTAAACTAGAAAATGATTTAGGAATGCATTTTAAACCTGCCAATGCGATTTCGCGAGCAGCGGAAACATTTTACAAGCAAGGCATCGTCGTCATAATTGAAAAAGATGATGACATGGTTCGTTTGGACAATTCTAATATGAATGTCATGAGATTATTGTCTTTGGGAATATCACAAATAAAACCGGTGAAAGTGACCATAGAAAGTGAAGACTTTTTATCTTCCGAGGAAATTGATTTCGTATTCGCCATGTTAAAAGAATTGTTCCAAAGTAAACAATTACTGGAAGCCCCGGAACATGGGAATGACGCTTCGGCTGCTTATTCAGCAAAGATAAATAGGTTTTTTGAACAGCAGAAAAGAAACGAACTTGATGAGGCGATGACGACAAAAGCCCCCGGCGGTATTGACTTAAACGCCAAGAATTTGAAGATGGACGTGTCGAAGGACGGGAAAGGCGTTGAATTTAAATTCGACCCGGCCATGGTCGCGGAATTCCAGAAAGGGAATTTTACCGGTGTCGTGCCGGTCATTATCCGTATCACACCGATTGAAAGCCCGTTTCCGTTGTTGGGATTAGAAGTTCCGACGGAACAAGCGATAGAGATAACGAAAAAATCGTAAGATAGTTTTTTCCCCTCCCACAAAATATTTTTGTCATCCCGGGCGAAGACCCGGGATCCAGGATCTTAAAGTATTTCCTGGATTCCCAATCATTTCTAGATAAAAAATCAAGGTAGTTGGGAATGACAGCAAAAAGAGATGACCAGTAGGATAAATTTTTCCAAAATTCTGAAGTAGTACACTGCCGGCAGGCTGACCTCCCCCATCAAATGTAAGGGGGAGGGAAAACATTTAATGCAATAGAAATAACGCAAAAATCTTCATTTCTTGTTTTCTTCTTCATCATTGGATATACTTACTCTATGAAAAATGGACGACGTTTTATCAGTATTTTGATTGCGATAAGTTTTCTTTTTGTTTTTTATCCCAGCCATGCCAAGGCGGATGACCTCACATCCAACATTCAACAGAAAATCCAACAAGGCATTGCCTATTTTAGGTCCGCGGCGAAAAATTTCCGGAAGGCGTTAAACGATTTAAATCAGAAACGCAAAGAAGCTATGCAAAATATAGACGACCAGCGGCGGAAAGCTAGGGAAGATTCGGAGGAATATAAGAGAAAGACCCAGGAAACAAAGAGATCCTTGGAGGCCGCCAGGATCGCCCAGAAGCAACACATGAAAGATCTTCAAGACCAGCTTAGAACACCTTGATCCCGCCAGCACACCATAAATTAATCTTTTCTTGCTTTTTTTTTAATCGTTGGATATAATCTCCCTGTCAGTAAAACATTCCTGCCAAAAAGGGGGTTCCACATGAAAAACTTCAAACAGTTTAGAATCATGCTGATCGCAGCCAGTTTTCTTTTTATATCGACTCTAAGTTATGCCCAGCTCGATGGAAATAACGTCGAGATCCTTAAAATCCAGCAACGTATGTATGATGGATTAAAACAAGTCACGGCCACGATTGTTTCGGTCAAGGGGCATCTTAAGGACTTGGTCAGAGAGATGGCTCAAAAAAGAGCAGAGGTGGCGGAACTTCTTAGACAGCAAAAACAAAAGATGATTGACTATAAGATTAAAATGGCTGGAATCAAGCAAGAAATCCAAGCAAAAAATGCTGCCGTGAAGATGGCTCTTCAAGACGCCAGGGCTGCCCAGAAACAGAAAATGATAGACCTGAAGCAAAGATGCAAGGGGTTATAAGCTCTCGACCTTAAATTCATCTTCTTTTTTCTTGTCCCACATACAAGTTCAAGATAGAATACCTTCCTAAAAAGTTTCCCTAACCTGTTTGTCCGTATGCCATATCTATGAGCAAAGAATTTCTAACAGTCTCGCAGCTGAATGTTCTCATCAAAGATGTCCTTAATATGGGATTTCCCCAGGCCCTTTGGGTCTGCGGGGAAGTCCAGCAATATAACCGCAGCAAAGGAAAGAAACACGTTTTCTTTCAGCTCGTCGAGAAAGACCCCGTGACGCACGATGTCAAGGCCTGCATTGATCTGGTCATCTGGGAAGGCCGGCGAAGTTATATCGAAAGTGTCCTTAAAAAAAGCGAGAATGCCTTTGAGCTCAAGGATGATATTGAAGTCAAATTTGCCTGCCGGGTTGATTTCTATCCGCCGCATGGAAAAGTCCGTTTGACCGTCGAGGACATTGATCCCACCTATACTTTAGGAAAGATTGCCCAGGAAAAACAGCGGCTCATTGCTCTTTTAAAAGAGAAGGGAATCTTAGATAAAAATAAACAGCTTGCTTTGCCATTGGTACCGCTAAACGTCGGGCTTATTACTTCCGACGATTCCGCGGCGTATAATGATTTCTGTTCGGAGCTTAAGAAAAGCGGTTTTGCCTTTGAGGTTTCGCTACGCAATACCATTATGCAGGGAAAAAGCTGCGAGGCGGATGTTTGCCGTGGGCTTGATATCTTAAGTCGCAAAAAAGATTTGGATGTGATTGTCATCACGCGCGGTGGCGGTTCTATTTCGGACTTAAGCTGTTTTGACAGCCGGTTGATAGCGGAAAAAATTGCTGCCATGGCTCTGCCTGTTCTAAGCGGTATCGGCCATGAGATCGATGTATCGGTGACCGACTTGGCCGCGCACACGTTTGCCAAGACCCCGACGGCTATCGCGCAGTTTATCGTCAATCAAGTTGCCGAATTTCTTCAATCCTTAGACGAAAAACGGGAAAGGATCGTCAGCACTTCGCAGGATATGATTGCCGACGAAAAACAGACATTGAAAGATAGGGCGGTCGATCTGCAAAGCGGGACAACGCGATTTTTAAAGGACCATAACGCGAAAATGATCCGTCTGATGGAATTTATCAAGCAGCGTCCGGCGCTGATGATGAAAACTTTTAGCCAAAGGATAGAAGAACAAAGAAAAATTTTTCAAAAGACGGTCCACCAAAGATTTCAGAAAGATAAGACGAATCTTGAAGGACTGGAAAAGCTGATCGGCGCGTTTCATCCCGCGAGCACATTAAAACGGGGATTTTCAATCACCCGACGGGAAGATGGAAAGATATTAAAAGATTTTACGCAAATTAAACTTAATGACACAATCCTGACGGAAGTATTCCGCGGCGAAATTCAAAGCCGGGTCACAAGCATGACTGACTCACCTAAGGTTGTCATTCCCGGCGGTCCCGCCCAAAAGCGGGATGGTAAGTGAAGGGCGAACCAAGGCGGGAATCCAGGGGCCGCGGGGAAAATCCTAGCAGGAATCAAAATCTTAAAAGCAAATACTGGATCCCGGGTCTGCGCCCGGGATGACAGCAAAAGAACTAAGCTGTGGTATAAATTTGAGAGACAGAAACTAAGAAGGGAGAGTCTTATGCCGGAAGTTAAATACAGTAAAGCCATGAAAAGGCTGGAGGAGATTGTCGCGAAAATCGAGTCGGAAGAAATTGACGTCGATGAGTTGTCCGCACAGGTCAAAGAAGCGGTCACGCTTATTAAAACCTGTAAGGATAAAATTGAAAAGGCTGAATTGGATATTAAAAAAGTTGTGGATAATCTCGACGCTGCGGCACAATAACCAATTCTGCCGACGTCGGCAGAATTCAATTGGTCAAAATCAATTATGTTAGCTATCTCGACGACATGGAATTATAATCCCGATGGAGACATCAAGGCATGGCTCAAGCAAGTCAAAGCGCTGGGGCTAAATGTCATTGAGCTTAATTATTCTCTGACCCGGGAGCATTTGGCGCAACTGCCTGCACTCATTAAAGAGATGGATTTACAGGTTGTCAGCGTCCATAATTTTTGTCCTCTTCCTGATGTCCAAGGCCCTTCATCGCGGCATGCGTCGAATTATTTCCGGCTGTCTTCGTTAGATGAACAAGAACGGCAAAATGCGGTAAAATGGACCAAGAATACGATTGATACGGCGAAGTCGTTTGGCGCCAGCGTCGTTGTTGTCCACGCCGGAACCGTAGAAATGGGCGAAGATGACCGAATCCCGTCGCTGTTTGATTTATTTAAAGCCGGAAAGGCTGGTACGCCGGAATATGTGGCAGAGCTAAAACGAATTTTGGATAAGAGGCAGAAATACGCGCCGGTGCATTTAAAGGCATTGGATAAAAGTTTCGATGAGATCATGCCCTACGCAAAAAAACTTGGTATTAAGATTGGGCTCGAATCGCGGTATTATCCGTCGGAAATCCCAAATTTGGAAGAGGTCGGTCATTTCCTTAATCAATTTTATGCCCAAGGGTTGTGGTATTGGCACGACGTCGGTCACGCGGAAATGAATGAACGGCTAGGGATTTATTCTCACGAAGGAATTTTGAAAGCTTATCGGGAAAAAATGATCGGCGCCCATCTTCACGGGATGGACGGACGTAAAGACCACAAAGCGCCGTTTGTGGGTGATATGGATCTTTTAAAAGTTTTGAAATATTGTACATCAGATATTCTAAAGGTCATTGAAACCCACCAATCCTCGGCGGAAGAAATGGAATCCGCTGTCAGGCGGTTGATGTAATTAATGAGGGAAGTTTTTTCTTTTCAGTCGTTATAAAGAATGTTATAGTTTAAATTCAAAATTTAGAAAAATTTTATTTGCGCCCATCCGGTTTTATCTAGGATAAAATTTAAGGAAACGGGATTGGTTGCAAATTGATCTTGAAAATATTTAGTTGAAATTTGCACCCACCCTGTTTCCTCTGAAATATTTAAGGAAAACGGGGTAAGGGCACAAATCTCTGGAAAAAATTTAGTGGTATATGCGCCCATAGCTCAACTGGATAGAGCATCAGCCTTCGGAGCTGAGTGTTGGGGGTTCGACTCCCTCTGGGCGCGTTGATTTTTAAGTAAATATATAGGAGCATGTCCATGATCAGCGATCAAAATCTTCAAAAAACTCCACTCTATGAAAAGCATGTATCTCTTAAGGCGCGGATGGTTCCTTTTGGCGGATGGGATATGCCGGTTCAATATGAGGGAATCTTGGCTGAATATCAACAGACGAGAACTCTAGCTTCGCTTTTTGACACCTGTCATATGGGGGAATTTTTTGTCGAGGGAGATTGTGTTAAAAGCGGGCTGGACCATTTGGTTTCCATGACAATTGCGGATATGCCGCTTAAGACCTGCCGCTATGGATTTCTCTTAAATGAACAAGGCGGTGTTATTGATGATCTGATCGTCTTTCGCCAAGCTTTCGAGAAATGGTTTATTGTGGTCAATGCTTCGACAATTTCCAAAGATGCGCAACAGTTTAAAAAACATCTGACATCTGCGAGCTCTTTTAAAGACCTTTCTCCGTCGACAGGAAAGCTTGACCTGCAAGGGCCGCTGGCGCGAAATATTTTAAGTTCTTTGGTTGAAGATATTAAAAAATTAGATTATTATACATTTGACTTTTTTGATTTGTTTGGACAAAATGTCCTTATCAGTCGCACCGGTTATACCGGTGAATTAGGATATGAGATTTATTATCCAGCGGAAAAAATAGGCCAGGTCTGGGATGCTCTTTTAAAATTTAAGGAAGTAAAGCCTGCCGGTTTAGGTGCTCGCGATGTTTTACGGCTTGAAGTTGGATACAGTTTATATGGGCATGAATTGAGTGATGACATCACTCCTCTTGAAGCCGGGCTGGAACGATTCATTGATTTTAACAAAGATTTTATCGGCAAGACCGCTCTGTTAAAACAGAAGCAGGAAGGGCTTAAACGAAAAAGTGTTGGATTAATTTCCGAAAGCCGTCGCTCGCCGAGGGCTGAGCAGAAACTTTATGACGCGTCAGGCAAAGAAATTGGCGTTATGACCAGCGGAACATTTTCGCCCAGTCTGCAAAAAGGAATTGGTTTAGGAATGGTTGAGCCTTCCTTAGCGGAAAAAGGAAAAACAATTTATTTCGGGAATGACACAAATAAAGAACCAGCTGTTGTTTCGGGAAAATTATTCTATAAAAAAGGTTCATTAAAGAATTAGAGGAGAAAAGACATATGGATATTGAAAACGATTTGTTATACACCAAAGAACACGAATGGGTCAGCCTCGAAGATAATATCGCGACCGTCGGCATTTCGGATTATGCCCAGGAAGCCTTAGGTGATATCACGTTTATTGAGCTGCCTAGCGTTGATGATGAGATCGATCAATTCGGGCAATTAGCCTCGGTGGAATCCGTTAAGGCCGCGAGCGATATTTTTTCGCCGATTTCCGGAAAGATTATCGAGGTCAATGCCGACCTAGAATCAGAACCAGGCTTGATCAATAAATCCCCTTACGATAAAGGGTGGATCGCCAAAATTGAGATTTCCGACCCCGAAGAGGCATCCAATCTGATGACTGCGGAAGAATACCAGAATTTTCTCGAGGCCGAAGGTTAAGCCGTAACCCCATTTCCTTTTAGTAATCTTACGTTATAAATTGGAGTTTTTTTTGATCCCGTATATCCCCAATACAAATAATGATGTAGCCCAGATGCTGAAGGTCATCGGAGTTAAGTCTGTCGATGCTCTTTTTGAAGACATTAAGCCTCAGCACGCTCCTAAATCTTTTAATTTGCCGGAAGGAAAATCTGAGTTTGAAGTCGTCGAGCATTTAAAGGCCGTGGCCTCCAAGAATGCCGCGCATTTGATTCCTTTTATCGGCGGCGGGTATTATGACCATTATATTCCTTCAGCCGTCGGGGCGCTCATTTCCCGTAGCGAATTTTATACCGCGTATACGCCGTACCAGCCGGAATGTTCCCAAGGTGTTTTGCAGGCATTGTATGAATTTCAAAGTTCTATCTGTACGTTGACCGGCATGGAAGTGGCGAACGCCTCGGTTTATGAGGGTGGAACAGCTCTTTATGAAGCGGCGATGATGGCCTTTCGTTTGACCAAACGTTCGAAGATCGTGATGGACGGCGGAGTAAGCCCGATTTACCGTAAAATTATCAAATCCTATACGAGCAATTTGCGGTTTGAGTTTCAGGAATCCGCAGTGGTTCATGGCCACAGCGACCGGGAGCAGATCTATAAATTATTGGATAAAGACACAGCGGCGATCATTTTGCAGAACCCGAATTTTTTTGGCACGATTGACGACCATAGCGATATCGTTGAAGAAGCGCATAAGAAGGGGATCCTCGTCATTCAAAGTGTTTATCCGGTGGCGTTGGGAGTTCTTAAAACTCCCGGGGAGATGGGCGTAGATATTGTAACCGGCGACGGACAGAGCTTAGGGCTATCGCTTAATTTTGGTGGGCCTTATTTTGGTTTTATGGCCACACGCAAGAAATATATCCGTAGCATGCCGGGACGTATCGTCGGACAAACCGTGGATAATCAAGGCCGGCGATGTTTCGTCAACACGCTTCAGGCCCGTGAACAGCATATCCGTCGGGAAAAAGCCACATCGAATATTTGTACCAACGCCGCCCTTTGCGCGATTCAGGGACTGATCTATATGTCTTTGTTGGGCAAAGAAGGCCTCAAGGAATTGGCAGAGCTTAATTTTAAGAAAGCGGAATTCGCCCGGCAGACTTTGGAAAAGATCAAAGGCGTTCAGGTCAAGAGAAGTTCGCCGACATTTAATGAATTTACGGTCTGTTTGCCGAAGGACGCGTCATTGGTCATAGAACAAATGGTGGACAAAGGCTTTGCCGCCGGTTTTCCGCTCGGCCGTTATTATCCGGGCATGGAAAATTATATGAGCATTGCGGTGACGGAAAAGCGTACGAAACAGGAAATTTTAAATTACGCCAAAGCGCTGGATGAAGTTTTAAACGGATAAAATCCTAAGGTTGTCATCCCCGAATGCATTAGTCGGGGAACCACAAGGCGTGAAGGTCTGGATTCCCGATAAAAACTTTCGGGAATGACAGAAAAAGAAGAACATAGGCGAAAGAATCACGACTGAGGACGCAACCTGCCTGCCGGCAGGCAGGTGTCCGAAGAAGTGGTTGAATATAAGGGAAAAAATCACGACTGAGGACGTAATGTCCGAAGAAGTGGTTGAATATAAGGGAAAAAATCACGACTGAGGACGTAATGTCCGAAGAAGTGGTTGAATATAAGGGAAAAAATCACGACTGAGGACGTAATGTCCGAAGAAGTGGTTGAGCATAGGCGAAACCATGGATCTCATTTTTGAAAAAAGTATTAAAGGCGTTCGCGGGTATTTGAACCCGAAGCCGGATGTCGATATCAAGGTAGAATTTCCGTCGAAGTATCGAAGAAAAGAGGATACTAATCTTCCGGAATTGTCCGAGCTTGATGTGGTCCGTCATTTCTTGAAGCTGTCCCAGAGAAACGTCGGCGTCGATACGACGTTTTATCCCTTGGGTTCCTGCACGATGAAATATAATCCCAAATTTACCGAGCGCATTGCTCAAATGCCGGCGTTTACAGACATTCATCCGTTGTTACCTCAATTGAAGAAAGCTGACAAGCTCACGCAAGGGTCGTTGGAAGTTCTTTATGAAATGGAAAAGTGGCTTTGCGAAATCACGGGTATGGACGCTTTTACGATGCAGCCGTTGGCCGGTGCTCACGGAGAACTGACCGGGGTCATGATGATCGCGGCCTATCACAAGGCCAAAGGAAATAAGAAAAAATATATTATCGTCCCGGATTCTTCCCACGGAACCAATCCGGCGACTGCCGCTATTGCAGGGTATGAACTTATTTCTATTCCCTCCGATGAGAACGGTGTGATGGACCTTGAGGCGGCTAAGAAACATATTAATCAAGACGTGGCGGGCATGATGCTCACGTGTCCTGACACGCATGGCGTTTTTAATCCGCATATTGACGAGATTGCCGAGCTTATTCATAAGGTCGACGGACTAATGTATTACGATGGCGCGAATTTAAACGCAACGTTAGGTCGCTGCCGTCCTGGAGACATTGGGTTCGATGTGATCCATATCAATATTCATAAAACATTTTCCACGCCTCACGGCGGCGGCGGTCCGGGTGCCGGGCCGGTCGGTGTTAAAGAAAAATTGATCCCGTATTTACCGATATCCCGCGTTGTCAAAAAAGACGACGGGACGTTCCGGCTTAATTATGATTATCCTAAATCCATCGGTTATATTTCTTCGTTTTATGGAAATTTCGGGATTCTCTTGAGGGCTTACGCGTATGTGCTTTTGTTGGGGAAAGAGGGTCTCAAAGAAGTCAGCAATAACGCGGTTTTAAACGCCAACTATATTAAAGAGCGCCTCAAAGGGCATTACCAGATCGCTTTTGACCGCATTTGCATGCATGAATGCGTTTTTTCCGCCTCTCAACAGGCCGAGCGCGGGGTTCATGCGATTGATATCGCGAAATATTTGATTGACCAGGGGATCCATCCTCCGACGGTGTATTTCCCGTTGACCGTTAAAGAGGCGATCATGATCGAACCGACCGAAACAGAATCAAAAGCCACGATTGATAATTTTATCGATGTCATGATCCAGGCGGATGAGCTCAGTAAAACCAATCCAGATCTCTTTCATTCTTTTCCGCAGACGACCCCGGTGAGCCGGCCGGATGAAGTCAAGGCCGCTATGGACATTGACACAAGTTACTTCTTAAAAAAGTCATCAACTGACGAATGATCCTAAAAGACATTTCCTTTCAAACGCCCGAAGAGAATATCATATTCGACGAGGTTCTTTTGTCTCTGGCGGAAAATGGTTTTAGTGGCGAAGTTTTGCGTTTTTGGGAACCACAGGAACCGTTTATCGTTTTGGGAAAAATTTGCCGGGAAGAGGACGACCTGTTTGTCGAGAATATTCAAAAGGATGGGCTTAAAGTCCTTCGGCGCGCTTCCGGCGGCGGAACAGTGCTTGAGCACGCAGGGTGCTTGAATTATTCTTTAGTCCTTTCGAAAGAGCAGAATCCTTCTTTAGTCAATTTGAACCAATCTTACAAATTCATTTTAAGTAAAATCATCGACGGGCTCAATACCTTTGGCGTGGAAACAGTTTTTATGCCGATCTGCGATATTGCTCTTTTCTCGAGCCATAAAAAAATATCCGGAAACGCGCAAAAACGGGGAAAGAAATTCATTTTGCATCACGGAACCATTCTTTATGATTTTGATATTGAAAAGATCGGGCGATATTTACGTATGCCTAAACAAGTGCCGGAATATCGAAAGGGCCGTTCTCATCGGGATTTTGTTGCGAATGTTCCTGTCGCCGTCGGAGATTTAAAACTTTCGATAAAGAATGTTTTTGCCATTCAACAAGAAGAATCCTTTTTGAAAAAAATCGAAGCCGAAACCCTACGCGAATATTTAAGGACCAAAAGTCCTGTTGTTCATCTGGAAAAATTTGCCTATGCCTCTTAATCCTTCAAAGAATCCCGATGTCCTTTTGCTCTATCCTAAGACGGGTATGGATTTTGGGTCGACCATTGCCCCGCCGCACGCGCTTTTGACCGTGGCGGCCCCACTCGTTAAATCCGGATATCAGGTTAAAATATTAGATCAGCGCACTCAGGTCATTAATAAAGAGATATTGGATAAGTATTTATCTAAAGACACTCTTTGCGTCGGGATTTCCTCCATGACGGGAACGCAGGTCGCTTACGCTCTTATGCTGGCCAAAATGGTCCGTGAGTTAACCGGCGGGAAAGTTCCTCTTGTTTGGGGAGGATGCCACCCTTCCGTCGAGCCTGAGCAGACCTTAGCCAGCGATTATGTAGATATTGTTGTTATCGGAGAAGGCGACCAAACATTGTTGGAATTGGTTTGTGCGTTAGAGAACAAAAAAAATTTAAACGACATTCAGGGAATTGTTTATAAAGACGGTGCTAAGGTCATTAAGACCAGCCCGCGGCCGTTGTTGGATGTGGAAACTCTTTTGCCGACGCCGTGGGAATTGGTGGATGTTGAGAAATATATTCACCGGGATATGTATCTTCAGCAAAGTTCGCGGGTTTTAGACGTCGGGCAAACGTCTCGCGGGTGTCCGTTTAGCTGTGGGTTTTGTAGTAGCGCAGCGCTTCGTCAACGGCGCTGGCGGGCTATGTCCGTCGAGAAAAGTTTGAACTTGATCGTAGAGACGGTCAAACGGTTTAATCTTAATGGGATTTGGCTTCGGGATGACGAGTTTTATATTGACCGTAAACGAGCCACGGATATTTGTGAAGGGATTATCAAAAGCGGCATAAAGATTTCTTTTTATACGTCGGGAACACGGGCGGATGTTTTTATGAAGGCCTCGGATTATGATATCGAGGTCTTAAAGAAAGCCGGCGCGTATACGCTGAAATTTGGCGCGGAGTCCGGGTCCCAGCGAATACTGGATCTAATGCATAAAGGGATTACCGTCGAACAAATATTGGCGGCCAATCAGCGCTGCAAGAAATACGGGATCATCCCGGCATTTAGCTTGATCATTGGGTACCCGACGGAGACTTTTGAAGAAATTAATCAGACGATCGATCTGGCTTTTCGGTTAAAGAGAGAAAATCCGTCGGCGCAACTGGAAACCATGGCGATTTATACGCCGCTTCCCGGAACGCCGGATTTCGGCCTATCGTTAGCACATGGGCTTAAAACCCCGCAATCTTTGGAAGGATGGGCGGATTGGATCTTTGATGATTATGATATCGACGGAAAAAGAAATCCCTGGTTTAATCGAGAAGAGCGGATTTATTTAGGAAATATTTCTTATATGAGCATTTTGGCGCATGCGCTCGGCAATGCCATGGGCAGTTTAAGCCATCAACCGTTACGGTGGATAGCGCAGTCTTTGGCCAGACCTGTAAGTTTTTATTATGCACAGAAGCTTAAGAATAAAATGTATCAATGGGCGCCGGATTTAGCGCTCGTGCGGCATATCCGCAAGGAATTATTTTATAAAAGCGACTTTACCATTTCATAAATGGACTTTTAAGATGAAAAAAATTATAATAAAAATATGTATCCTTATCGGGACCGTTTTTATTTGTTTAAGTGCGGCCTTGCTGATTGTCCTGATTCATGTCCTAAAATTTTTCAGAAGCGTCAAGATCGGAAAAGACGCCTTCGGGGATTCTAGGCGGCATCCTTT
This sequence comes from Candidatus Omnitrophota bacterium, assembly GCA_015233405.1. Taxonomy (GTDB): domain Bacteria; phylum Omnitrophota; class Gorgyraeia; order Zapsychrales; family Zapsychraceae; genus JADFXT01. Next base: position 294,987 of record JADFXT010000001.1, read on the forward strand.
AAATTCTCCTGAAGCTCTTCGGGGATAACCAAGAAATTTAAAAGAGGATTTCATGAATAAAAGACTGGTTTTTGTCCTATTTTTTATCATATGGGGAACAACGCAGGCGTTGGCTCAAGTTGTCGACAATTCCGTTACACAAGAGCCAGCCAAGCCGCAAGAAGAGGTTTTGCCCCGGCGGACAAAGTCATCATATAATTTAATTAGCCCGCAGGAATTACAAAAACAGGCTGAGGCTTTATTGGCATCAGAGCCGGCAGTTTCTAATTTTGTGGAAGGCCGCTATGATGTAAATCAAGATGGGAAGCTTCAAAAAGATGAGATCAAGGCTTTTTTTAGTGACATCGTCTTTGCCGTCGAGCGAAGAGGATGGATCAAAATCAATTCTCCGCTTTTAAAAATTTTTGACCTTGACCAAGACGGCCGAATTAACCGCCTCGAATCATTTGAAATCAAAAAAAGTCTTCGTTAAAGGCAGTAAAGTCTTCTATGAAAATACACAAACAGGGTTCACTGATATTTTTTCTGTTTTTCTTTTTTATTTTTTTGTCGAATAGCCCAGCCGTTTCTGGCGCTCAAAGGCCAAAGGAAGATAACGTGCGTAAAGAGTACATTGATTTTTTCGAGGATGTCTATAAAACCATGCAGGATAATTATTATAAGCCTGTTTCTCGGGAGGCTTTCGACCAGTTTATCAAGGATTTCGATGCGAAAATATATCAGCAGCTAAAAAGTGAAAAGAAATCCGATGATTATACCCGTTGGCGAAGCGCGGATTTTCTGGTCAAGCGCCTTAAGACCAAAGAAGATATTTTTTCTGCCTTTTATCCGCCGGAGCCAGCTAAGGAATATAAACAAAGCGCTTTAGGCCAGAGGATTGATTTAGGGATTGAAGGCGAATTGACAGCGTCGGGTTATCGGACAACCCAGGTTGAACCGCGGTCGGACGCCTATGAAAAGGGCTTACGGATCGCAGATGTCTTGGTTCAAATCGATCAGCAGGATGTTTTATCCATAACTCAAGAAAAGATCGCCGAGCTGTTGAACCCTTTGCAGGGCTCGACGGTAAAGATCGCGTTTTTAGCCGCGGCCAATCAAGCCCGCCACGAGATCGATGTGGTGAGCAAGGAATATTTTAAGCAGACGGTTTTTGCCATTCCGACGAAGGCCCCAGGGATTTATGGCTTAAATATCCAACATTTTAACCGCGTGACCGCGGAGGATATTTTCCGGTTTATGAAGTTTTTTAAAACACAAGGCCCGATCAAAGGGTTGATTCTCGATTTGCGGGGAAATCCTGGAGGCCCGCCTTTAGCGGCTCGGGAACTCGCATCGTTCTTCCTTCCCGCCGGAGAAGAGTTCGCCTATTTTCAAAAACGTCAGGAAGAAAAGGCTGTGCTCGACGTGCCAGCATTGCCTAAAGAATATACATATGACGGTCCGATGGTGATTTTAGTCAATGAAAAAAGCGGAAGCGCTTCAGAATTATTTTCAGGCGTGATGCAGAAACGTGGGCGGGCTGTGCTGATGGGTGTCAATACGGCCGGCCAGGTGATGCTGAAAAGTATGTTTCCTTTTGATGATAAATCGATGGTGCTCCTTATTACGGGAAGAGGCTATCATCCCGACGGGACCGTGTTTAGTTTTAGCGGTATTGTTCCGGACAGATATTTTGGACCCGACGAGAAAAAAGATATCATTGATTATGCGACGCTGTATCTGGTATATGCCCTTCAAAAAGGTTCGTCTCAGAATAAGTAAAAATTATTGCCTATGAAAAAGAAAATCCTGATCGCCATTCCGGCTTATAATGAAGAGTTCAATATCGTTAAGACGATCGATGATGTTGCCTCGTCCGGCGTGGAGGCGGATATTCTTGTCATTAATGACGGGTCTCAGGACCAGACGGCGAAAGCGGCGGTCGCTAAAGGGGTTTTGGTCGTGAGTTTGCCATATAATTTGGGGATCGGCGGGGCGGTGCAGACAGGTTTTTGTTATGCATTTAGGAATCAATATGATATTGTTGTTCAGGTCGACGGAGATTATCAACATGATGCGGCTTATTTAAAAGATTTGCTCGCGCCGGTTCACAATGATGAAGCGGACATGACCATCGGCAGCCGATTCTTGCCGCCATTTTTAGGATATCAATCGTCGTTCTTCCGCCGGATCGGCATTAATTTTTTCGCGACGCTCATTAGCGTCTTAACCGGGCAGACCGTCACCGACCCGACTTCGGGATTCCGCGCGTTTAATCGAAAGCTGATCAAAGTTTTTGCCCGATATTATCCGCATGATTTTCCGGAGCCGGAAGCCATCATGGAGGCGAAACGATATCAGGCTCGGATCAAAGAAGTTCCTGTTCAAATGAGAGAGCGGCTGTCGGGGCACAGTTCTATTCGGTATTTCAAGACCTTGTATTACATGTTTAAAGTGACGCTAGCGATCTTATTGGCCAAATTAAAACAAAGAAAGGACTTGGTGTAATATGTTCGTTAAACTTTTACCACTAAGTTTCGGGATCATCATTCTCGTCCTTGTTCTTGAGCTTATCCGTCGAGAAAAACTGACTTTTAAATATGCGTTAGGGTGGATGGTGGTTGGTTTTTTGGCTATCTTTTTATCGATCTTTGATAAAATCCTTTTTCATGTGGCGCTTTTCTTAGGATTTGAACTTCCCAGTAATTTTATTTTCTTCTCCCTGTTGAGCGTTTTTATTTTCTTAAGCCTTTCCTTAACTGTTTTCCTTTGTCAGCAAAATAATCGTAACGATATTATGGCGCAAAAAATTGGCATATTGGAATCAGAGATCGCTCAATTGAAAAAACGGTTGAACGGTAATATTAATAAAGAGAAAGAATAATTTCGAAATGAATAAAGATGTGTTGCCTGAGTCCGCGGATTGGAATCGGTTTTGGAGTTTAGACCAAACAAAAAAATTTACGCAAGTCAGTTGGTCGAAACGGCGGATGATAAAAATTTTATCTTCTTATCTTAAGCCTGAACATAAAGTTTTGGATGCCGGTTGTGGTAGTGGATTTTTTTCAAAATATTTTTGCGACCAGAACATGCAGGTTTACTCTTTAGATTATTCGCAAGAAGCCTTGCGTATCGCAGAAGTATTGACGTCGGGAAAAGCAAAGACGATGCAGAAAGATTTATTGAATGATCCTTTACAGAAAGATCTGAACGTCCGGTTCGATGTGATATTCTCCGACGGGCTTTTAGAACATTTTTCAAACAAGGATCAAGACAAGATCATTGGTAATTTAAAAAGTGTTCTTGCGGAAAACGGATATTTGATCACGTTTGTTCCGAATAAATGGTCGCCGTGGCAATGGATACGCCCTTTTTTCATGCCGGGAATTCAAGAGAATCCTTTTGCCATGAAAGAACTTGCTGACGTCAATGTGCGTAATGGGCTGGTTGTTATCAATCAGGGCGGCATTAATATGTTTCCATTTTGTTTTTCACCCGATAAAATCTTAGGCGAATATTTTGGTATGCTTCTTTTCACCGTTTCCAAGAAAAAATGAATTCCAATCCCATCAGCGTTGTAATTCCTGCATATAATTGTGAAAAAACAATTTCACAAACGATTCAGGCGGTCTTGAATCAAACATATAAAAATATCCGCGTTATTGTGGTCGACGATGGGTCAACGGACCAAACCGCAAGGACCATCCGGTCTTTTTCAGATGTCCGATATGTTTATCAAAAAAATGCCGGGCCAGCCTCTGCACGAAATCGCGGCGCCAAAGAAGCCGCAACAGAAATTGTTTTTTTTACGGATTCGGATTGCATTCCTCAGAAAGATTGGATTGAAAAATCTCTCGTTCATTTCCAAGACCCTGAAATCGCTGTTGTTGCGGGAAGTTACGGCATTGCCAATCCTGAATCTATTTTAGCTCGATGTATTCACAAAGAAATTCTTTTTCGCCATCGGACCCGGATGCCGCAATATCCTAAAGCCTTTGGCAGCTATAACTTTGGTGTTAGAAAAAAAGTTTTTGATCTCGTCGGCGGGTTTAATGAGCGTTATCGTTTCGCCAGCGGGGAAGACAATGATTTAAGTTATAAGATCATAAAAGCAGGACAGAAAATTTATTTTGAGAAAAATTCTTTCGTGGATCATTATCATCCGACGAGCGTCGGGAAATATCTTAAGGAGCAATTCCGGCACGGGTTCTGGCGGGTGAAGATGTATTTTGACCACCCTTCGATGATGAAGGGAGATGATTATACTTTTTGGAAAGATGCTGCTGAAGTTCCTTTATCGGCGGGAATCCTTATTGCTTTAATTTCAGAGGTTTTCGGCTTTATAAAAATTCATTTATTCTTGTGGCTCCTTGTTCCTTTTCTGGTCTTGGAATTTTATTACGCGGCGCTTATTTCTCAAGAAATCAAAGAGAAAATTTACATGTTTGTCACAATGGCTTTGAGGGCTTTTTCGAGAATGTCGGGGTTTTTGTATGGATTTATTTATCAAATAATAAATATTATAAAAAAAGATAATTGATTTAATAAAATATTATGTTAAAGTAAATATATCTAACTCATAAAACAACTTAGTTTAATTCTAATACCCACCTAAAAATTTTTATGCTGGATATCAAAAGGATTAAAAATAACGAGTCTGGAAAAATGTTGGGATACTATTCCGTCCTCGGATTTGATAAAGAGCCTTTCGCCACAAGCCCTGACCCAGAATTTTTTTATCACACCAGAGAACACGATCTTGCTTTAACGAACCTTTTAATTGAGCTTCGTCTGCGCAGAGGCCTTTCCGTTATCTTTGGTGATGTTGGAACAGGCAAGACAACCCTCTCCCGAAAACTCCTTCATGAACTTAATAAGCGTGGGGACATGATTTTTCATATGATTTTGGACCCCTCGTTTACCGGCCAGGACCAATTTTTGGTTTCTTTGGCGCGCAATTTTAATATTGATCTCCCCAAAGATGTTGATTTAAAAAATGTCGATATCCTGGAGCTGCGGGATACGATTGAGGCGTTTTTACTTCAGAAGACGCTTGAGGAGAAACGGACGATCATCCTTTTGATCGATGAGGCTCAGAAACTGGATTTAACAACGCTGGAGACGCTAAGAATTCTTTTAAATTTTGAGACGAATGAACAAAAACTTATTCAGTTGGTGCTTTTAGGCCAGCTGGAATTATATTCGAAAGTGGTTCATATGAATAATTTTGTGGACCGGATTAGTTTTAAATTTACGCTGAATCCTCTGGACGTCAAAGAAACAGGAGAACTTATTAATTTTCGCGTCAAGAAAGCAGGCTACAAAGGGGAAAAGGAATTATTCACCAATGAGGCAATCAGCGCGGTTTATAATTACACAAAAGGTTATCCGAGAAAGATCAACATGCTTTGTCACAAATGTCTGAAGGAAGTTGTGATGAGGGACCAGGCTGCTATCGATGTAAAAATTGTTGAGGATGTCATTCAAAAAGAACAACAGTGGTTAACGGCGACAAAAAACTCGACGGAAAGTTTGACTAATATCCAAGAGATAAATTTGACAGAAAATAATTAATTTTTATCTTGAACTCGTATTTAGTTAATATAAGATTATATCATATGATGGCACAAGCAAAAGAAACCGCGGAACAAAAACTGTTAAAAATGATTGAGGCGTCTTCGAAGCCCGGCGAACCATCTTCGACAAAGTCCGAGAAGCGCGCGTCAAAAAAAATCAGTACAATAGCCCTTCTAAAAATTTCTAATAAATTTTTAACGGTTGGGATCATTATTGCTTTAGGTCTTTTTCTTAATGAGGTTAAAGTTGGGGCAGAACTCTCCAAGAAAGATTTTTCTGTTCCCGAATCCGGTGAAGCCAAGGAGCTTTCCAAAGAATCCGCAAATTCATTGCCGGCTGTCGCGGATGTTTCAATCTATCTCGCAGCAATTAAAGGTCGAAATATTTTTGTTCCTTTTGAGCAAGCAGAAGCTAAGCCAGTTGTGGATGTGTCTACATTGAACCGTCATGTTGCAGAAAAAACCAAACTTTATAAGTTGGTCGGGATTTCTTGGCTTGATAATGTTGATTCAGCGTCGGTTATGTTGGAAGACACTGGGAAAGGGACAACCTATTTTCTGCAAAAAGGAGAGAAGATAGGAGATATATTTGTAAAAACCATTTATGCCGATAGTGTGAAGTTAGGCTATGAAAATGAGGAGATAATAATTGGCTATGATAAAACACAAAAATAATTCCCCAAGAAGAATTTTATTCTTCGGCATTTTTATTCTCGCCATATTTGTTTTTGGAAGTTTTGCTCATTTTGTCTTCGCAGAAGAGCCTAAACCTATTGTCATAGAAGATCAGCCGGAATCAATTCTCGAACGCATGGAGCGCGCCATTTCTTTGGACGTCAGGGATATGAATATCGTTGATGTCATTAAATTTTTGTCTTTAAAAGGCGAATTCAATGTGGTCATTAGCCCGACGGTAGAAGGCCGCGCCACAGTGCTTTTAAAACAAGTGTCCATTAAAGATGCGTTGGATATTGTGGTGATTTCTAATAAGTTGGCGTACAAAATTGACAAAAATATTGTTCAGATCATGACATCGTCTGAGTATGAATCCATGTACGGAAAGAGCTTTGCAGATAAAAGAGAAGTGGTTATTTTTCACTTGAATTATTCTAAGCCAACGTATGTTTTGGCCGCTTTGGATAACATCAGAAGTAATATTGGGAAGATTATTATTGATGAAGATACGGGGTCTGTTGTGGTAATTGACACTCCGGAAGCCATTGAGCAGATGAGAGTTTCCATCGAGAAAATGGAAAAACCGTTGGAGACCATTGTTTATACTCTTCAATATGCCCAAGCAGATGTAGTCGCTGATAAATTGCGTTCCCGTATTGATGCTAAAGCTGTGGGAGCCATCACTCCGGATGAAAGATCAAATAAAATTATTGTTCGTGCCTTCCCGGGAAGAATTCAGGAAATCAAAGATATAATTAAAAATTTAGATACTCCGACGAAGGAAGTCCTTGTCGATGCGAGAGTATTGCAAATTGTTTTAAAGCCGCAATATGATGTGGGTATTGATTGGCAGATGGATCTTGCTAATAGTGGGGTTGCCGGTGATCTTAAAAATCTTAGCTTTAAGAATTTCTATCTAAATCAAAACAGCTTAGCGTCTAGCGACAATTTGTTTTCAAGGTATGGACAAATTGCGGTCGGCAATGTTTCTCAAGACGCTTTTCAATTGGCGATTAGAAGTTTGCAGCAGGTTAGTGATACAAAAATTTTATCGAATCCCCAAATTCTTGTGACGAATAATCAAGAAGCTTCTATCCACATAGGCGACACGGTTCCCTATATTATTTCCACGACATCAGGAACCGGTGATAACGCGATTACAAGTGAAGATGTGCGGTTTGTTGACGTCGGGCTTAAGTTGAACGTGACTCCCGTCATCAATGATGATGGCTTTGTTACGATGAGATTGAGACCAGAAATATCAACGGTTGTAGGTTCTATTACTTCTAAAGGTGGTGGGATTCCGCAAGTTAATAAAACAGCGGTGGAAACAACCGTTATGGTCAAAGATGGCAACACTATTATTATGGGCGGTCTGAAGAAGGATAACAAGGCGCATGTCAAGAAAGGATTCCCTGTCTTAATGAATCTTCCTATTGTGGGAGCTTTGTTTGGACGGACGGCGGATAATTTTGAACAGACGGAAATCGTCATTCTCATTACGCCTCATATAATCACTGGCCATCATGATGATATTAAGAAAATGAATGGGACAATTAAGCCGTACAAAGAATACAGCACTAAATAATATATACGTAAGAACTCTTACCGAAAGAGGATATGCCTATGTATAAGAAATGCTTAAAAGAAACCTTGATCAAAAGGAGGTTCTTGATCATCAGTTTGTTTATTTTCATTTTTGTGTTTGCTGCATCTTTAAGGGCGCAAGCGCAAACAGATGAAAATAAAGTTGCTGAAATCAATAACAGCTTGAAAAATGTTATTGAAGAAAATCAATCTTTGTCGACGAAAAATAAGGATCTTGCAGCGCAGATCGAAAAATTAAAACAAGAACAAGCGGATTATCAAGATCAATATAATCAATTGAGCCAAGATCGAGATGATAAATCGGATACTTTAAAGCGATATAAGGATTCCAACCAGAAGTATTCTAAAGAAATTCAAAAATTAGAGAAACAGGTGGAAGAATTGGAAGTCGCTAAGAAACAAAATGACCGAAAGGCTGAAGAATTGCAATCTGAACTCTTATTATATAGAGAAGATGCAGCAAAAAAATCTTCGGATGACCAATTGGCATCAGCGTCGCAAGAGTCTGCAAAACAAACGGTCCAAGATGTCAAAGCCCGTGAAGAAAAAACATTAGATTTGTTATCCAAAATCGATGCGTTTACGGAACAAGATGAGGCGTTAAGAAAAGATTCCGCAAAAGCCCATTATAATATGGGGAATATTTATTTCCAGAAAGGCGAATTTGAAATTGCCGCTCGTGAATATTACCAGGCTGTGACTTTGATGCCAGATGATCCAGACGCGCATTATAATCTGGCTTTTGTCAGCGGGGAAAATTTGAAAGATTATCGAACAGCATTAAAGCATTATCAAATGTATCTTTATTTAAAACCCAACGCTGATGATGCTGCTTTTGTCAGAGAAAAAATTTTAGCAGCACAGATGGTCTTAAAAAGTGCAGTAGATTCTCCGTTAGAAACAATAGATAAATAGAGAATCTTTTAAAGAAAGACTCTTTAGAATCTGGCAGAGGTTTTAGAGAATTCTTTCGGTTGGCGTTCCAAAAGCCTAGAAAATTCAAGTAATTTTAGGTAAATCTCAAAGATTTATCCATAAGGGAATTGTACGCTCTCAATAAGATATAATTAATATAAATTAAATAATAACATCCAATGAAAAAAATCATTAAAATAAACATGAAAAAGATATTAAAAGCGCTTCCTCAGTTTTTCTTTTTTATTCTTTTTTCAATTATTTTTAGCATGACTAATGCTCAAGCTAATAACCTTTCCATTTCTAACGTCAGGTTAGAGGATAGAAATCCATCCACAAATACTCTCGTCGTGAAATTTAATATTTCTTGGGAAAATTCCTGGAAAACCAAGATCAATCATGATGCTGTGTGGTTAACGGTCCGCTTGTATAATCCTACCCAAACGCCAACCGAAAAGAAACTCTGCCGAATTTCTTCAAGCGGGCTTAACCCCAGTGGAGTATCCGTTGGAACGGCTTCTAATTTAGAAGTTTATGTTCCTTCGGATAAATCCGGTGTGTTTTTAAGGCCATCCGGATATGGAATGAATAACACCATGACATCTCAAGATGTTGCATTGACCGTGGACTATAGTAATGGTGGATTTAGTAACACCGATACGGTTAGTGCCAGCGTTTTTGGGCTTGAAATGGTTCTTATCCCGGAAGGAGCTTTTTATGCAGGAGACCGGGATACCAGCGCTTCTTCATTGGATCAGGGGTCTTCGGATTCTGATCCGTGGTATGTCTCCGGCGAAACGCTTTTGTCTATTACGAATTCGTCTTCCAATGGATACCGGTATGTTTCTGCAGGAAACGCGGGCGAAGATGCTACGGGAACGGCCTTTACCCTCGCAGCTTCTTATCCAAAAGGTTATAAAAGCTTTTATGCGATGAAATACGAAATTACTGAAAGAGAAGGGGTTGGGTTTTTTAATTCATTGCCATCTGCGAGTCGAG
>JADFXT010000020.1 GCA_015233405.1 Candidatus Omnitrophota bacterium
TCGAGGCCGAGACTGTCGACGGGAAAAGGGTCGTTTTGCAAACATCGGAACATTTATCCGCTAATGTCATTCGCACCGTTTCCTTAATGGACACCTTAAACCTTCAGCTTAATGCGGTTTGTTTTAATACTCGCCAGTCTATCACGATCCCGATGGGGGATGGATGTTTTGGCCGCGTTATGGATGCCACAGGCCGTCCTCTCGATAATAAGGGGCCGTTTGATTGCCCTAATCGCGTTCCGATCAAAGGGCTAAAGAAATCTTTTGGATTTAATTTAAAGAATAAAAAAGGCGAACGCCCTGAAATCCTGGAGACAGGGATAAAATATTTTGATTTATTATTTCCTCTTGTTAAAGGAAGTAAGACGGGAATTTTAGGGGGAGCTGGTTGCGGGAAAACTGTCGTCATCCTGGAACTTATCAATAATATCGTTAAAGCTCATGGTGGAGCTTGCGTGTTTTCTGGTATTGGTGAGCGGATTCGCGAAGGAAATGAGCTTTATTATGAATTAAAAGAAAGCAATCTTTTGGGTAATGTCATGCTTGCTTTCGGACAAATGGACCAGCCTCCGGGCATGCGTGCGGAAGTTGTTAACGCTGGACTTTGTTTGGCGGAATATCTTCAGGCGAAAAATAAAGACGTCCTTTTGTTTATGGACAATGTCTATCGCTATATTCAGGGCGGACAGGAAATCTCGACGCTGTTAGGTCGTGTTCCGGCAGAAACAGGATATCAGCCGACATTGGCATCAGAAGTCAGTGCGGTCCAAGAGCGTATCCGTTCCGTCGAAGGTGGCGGTTCTATTACTGCGTTTCAGGCTGTTTATGTTCCGGCCGATGATATGACGGACCCGGCGGTTGTGGCCATTTTTACTTATTTGGACGGGATGATCGTTCTTTCCAGAGACCTGGTTCAGCGCGGTATGTATCCGGCAATTGATCCGTTAGTCAGTTCTTGTACAAACTTGGATCCAGATGTCGTCGGACGCCGGCATTATGACGTCGCACAAGAGGTTTTGGTCCATTTTAATAAACATAATGCATTAAAGCGTATTGTCGCTGTCATTGGCGTTGAAGAATTGGGTAAAGAGGATCAGAAGGTCTTTTTAAGAGCTGAGAAATTATACAATTTTATGACTCAGCCGTTTCATGTCAGCGAGGTCTTTACCGGGAAAAAGGGGGAATATGTTTCTGTGGAAGATAATGTGAAAGGGTGCGAACGGATCATGGCCGGAGATTATGATGCTTTGAAAAAAGAAGATTTTTATATGATAGGGAAAGCCCCAAGGATTTAACATGAAGCAGGCAGATAAAATTATTCAAGAAGCCCTTGTCAAGAATAATGTTCTTACCGAAATAGACATCAGAAGACACCTTAAAGATGCTCAAACCATTAATACCCCGCTTGAAGAGTACCTCATCGCAAAAGAAATCGTTACAAAAAAACAAGTCCTGATCGCCCTTTCGCAGACGTTAAAAATTAAGACCTTAGACCTAAACAGCGTCGTGATTCATCCGGATGTGATCGAGAAAGTCCCGATCAAATTCGCGTGGCATTATAAAATCATGCCGGTGGCTATTTATAATAATGTCTTAAAAATCGCCAGCGAAATGCCGTTGGATATTAAGATCCAGGATGAGATCCGGGTCCATTTGGGATTTGAGATTGACCTTGTGCTTGTTGAGTATGGAAGCGTTTTGGATGCTTTAAAGAAATATTATGGATTTGCATCCGACACCATTGACCGTATTATGGCCAAGGAATTGGTTAAAGAGAAGGTTTCCTCGTCGGATACTGGTCAGTGGATTGAGGACTTGGAAAAGCAAACCGAAGACCCGACGGTCGCCAATCTGGTCAACCAAATTATTTTGGAGGCGTATAAAAAACGTGCGACAGATATTCATATCGAGCCTTACCGAGACAGGGTCCGGTTTCGTTACCGTATCGACGGGGTACTGGTCGATGCTAACTTGCCTCCGGAGGCTAAACATTTTTTATCTCCGATCCTTTCCCGTATAAAAATTCTCGCGAATTTAAGCATTACGGAAAAACGTATTCCGCAGGACGGCAGCGCTGTGGTCAAAACCAAGGAACAGACCCTTGATTTAAGAATCTCGACGATGCCAACCCCTCGAGGGGAGAGCATGGTCATTCGCATTTTGCCGAGCAAGGTAATGCTTTTTAGCCTGGAGAAATTGGGGTTTAATTATACCAGCGTCAATCAATTCCGGGAGCTTATCAGTAAGCCCCATGGGATTATTTTTATTACTGGCCCGACGGGTAGCGGAAAAACCACAACTCTTTATGCCTGCTTAAACGAGATCAATTCTTCCGAACGAAAGATCATCACCATCGAAGACCCGGTTGAATATGAAATGGACGGGGTTACACAGGTTCAGGTGAATCCTAAGGTAAATTTCGATTTCTCGACGGGATTACGGAGTATTTTACGCCATGACCCGGATATCATCATGGTCGGTGAGGTCCGTGACGTGGAAACGGCTGAAATCGCGATCCGGACCGCTTTAACAGGGCATTTGGTTTTCTCGACGCTGCATACCAATGACGCGGCAAGCGGGATCACCCGTTTGATTGATATGGGCATTGAGCCCTATCTGGTGGCCTCCAGCGTGGAAGCCTTCGTGGCCCAGAGGCTTATTCGGATTATTTGTCCTAAATGCAAAGAAGAAGATAACAATGTGATCGTAGGGATTAAAGAAGAGATCTCGCATTCGCTAGAGTTGGAAAGCATCGACGATGTTAAAATTTTTAAGGGCAAGGGTTGCGATTATTGTAACCAGACAGGTTTTTATGGACGGATGGCGATTTATGAAATCCTTATGTTAAATGATGTTATCCGGGCGGCGATGTTAGAGAAGCCCCGGCCGGATTATATTAAAAAAATCGCCATTAAAGAAGGGCTGACGACCCTTCGTCAAAATGGATGGAAGGCTGTTATCGACGGGCTTACAACGCCTGGTGAAGTGATGAACGTGACGACGAAAGATGAATCTTTAACCCAAGGCACCGTTATCTCCAAGCACACACGCGTGGGACAAGAAACAGACAATCTTCAGGAGGTCTTACCGACCAGCAATGAATATAAAGGACGTATTTATTCGAGGTGCATGGTCCCGGTCAAAATACGATACCGCCTTGTTACGAGGGATCCCAACGACCCGAACTCCTTGATTTCCGACGGGATTGAATATCCAACGTTTACCCAGGACATCAGCGCCGGAGGGTTGAAGTTTGAGTCGAAGATGATGATGACTGTCGGGACCTTGCTGGAGTTAAAGATCCAGCTTGAAGAAGGGCAGAAGAGTGTCAGCTGTCTGGGGAAGGTCTATCGCCTGGAAGAGGATAGCCTTAAAAATATTTTTAGCATTGTGACATGTTTTCTTGATATTTCTGGCGCCGACCGCGCTTTTATTAATAAGTTCGTCGAGAAGAAACTTAAAGAAAAGACCCGATTGCAGCTGCAAAGACGTTCAGCATAAAACAACACATATGATATGGCGACCTTTATTTATAAAGCAAAAAAAGGAACAACAGAAACCGTTACGGGCCAAATCACGGCCCGAAACCAAGATGAAGCTATTGAGCTTATCAATCAATTAGGGTTGCTCCCCATTTCCGTCACTTCCCAGTCCGACAATGATATTGTCGCCGACCCGCAAATCGTAAGAAAAATTAAAAGAAAAGAAATTTATATTTTTAACCGGCAACTCGCCAATTTGCTTAAGTCGGGGGTTTCTCTTCTTAAGGCGTTGACCATTATCGAAGAGCAGACCCCAAATCCCATTTTAAAGAAAGTGATCGGCGCTATTAATGACGGGATTACCAACGGAAGGTCTTTTTCAGAATGTTTAAGCGATTACCCGCTTTTGTTCCCGCCCTTGTATGTCACGATGATCACGGCCGGAGAGGAAGGCAGCCATCTTCAGGAAGTCTTGCTGAAAATAGCGGATTATCAGTTTAAGCAGGAACAAATGAGGAGTAAAGTCACAACGGCCTTGGCGTATCCGCTTTTTATGGGTGTTATGGGTATTCTTTCCATGTATTTTATTTTAGCTTTTGTCTTGCCGAAGATGACAGGATTATTTGAAAGCTTGGGAAGTTCGTTGCCGCTGATTACCGTATGGTTGATCAATGTCAGCCGTGTTTTTAGCAAATACGGATGGGCTGTCTTGGTTACGATGGCTTTTCTTGGTATAAGCTTTTGGCGATGGCAGAAATCTCCGTCGGGACGGTTGGCTTTAAGCCGTGCTGTTCTTTCCATGCCGTTGTTTGGGGAAATATTACTTAAAAGCGAGTTATCCCGTTTTTGCCGGACCATTGTTTTACTGCTTAAAGGCGGGGTTTCTCTCGTGAGCGCCCTTAAAATCACTATTCCGATGATGAGCAATGAATCCATTAAGATCAACCTTTCCAAATGCCGAGACAGCCTATTACTCGGAGGGTCTTTTGGCGAAGAGATCAAAAAGGCCAAAGAGATCCCGCCTCTTATGGGACATCTTATTTCTGTCGGTGAGGAATCCGGAAACTTGGAAGGGATTTTAGGAGAGATCGCTGATACCTATGAAGAGGAGACTGATGAAAAGATAAAAATACTGACGACCCTTTTAGAGCCGACGATGATTTTAGTGGTCGGCTTAGGGATCGGGTTCATTGTATTCGCCATTTTACTACCTATTTTCCAAATCGATGTTTTGGCCCGCTAATTCCCCTCAATTTAATTCCTTTAAGATATCCTCGACGATATTTTTGACCTGTTTAGCCCTTTTCTGGCCTCAAGCGGTTCTTGCCGATACGCCGCTTGAAGAGAAAAGCGAGCATTTTATAATTGAATATTATTCCCCTGGGGACCTCGAATGGGCGAAACAAGTCCTTCGCTCGGCGGAAGAATATTATAATAAAATTGCTGACGAGATAGGATATGCGCGGTATCAGAATTTCTGGACGTGGAATGATCGTGTGAAGATCATCGTTTATCCTGATCAAAAGACTTTTATCTTGGAAACCCAACAGCCGTTTTGGTCCCAAGGAAGCGCCTTGCAGCACAAGAAACTATTTGAAGAAAAAAGCATTGTTTCCTTTAAACAGGCCGAGGGATTTCTCACGGACATTCTTCCCCATGAAATGGGCCATTTGATATTACATGATTTCTTGGGTTTTGATAAAAAGGTCCCGTTGTGGTTTGATGAAGGAATGGCGCAGATGTTTGAGGGACATCGAGGGGAAAAGACCTTGGAAATCATGCGGTATTTTATTCGGGAACAGGGGTATATTCCTTTACAGACTTTGATGAATTTAAATATCGAAAAAGAAGATGATGTGTCAAGGGTGCTTGTTTTTTATGCAGAGAGCCGTGCTATTCTGGATTTTTTAATTAAGAAGTATGGGGTCGCTAAATTCCAAGAGCTTTGTAGTTATTTAAGGTCCGGCAGAACATTTGAGGATGCTTTAAAAGGTGCGTATATTAATCAGGTTGAAACCGTAGAAGATCTAGAAAAAAAATGGTTAAATGATATGAAAAATTGATTTCTGTAGTATGATAATAAATAGAATTTAGATTTATTGGTCGAAGGGACGATAATTTTCTTAAGGAGGATATAGAATGTTTAAACAAAAAAAATCTTTTCAAGGCGGACAAAAAGGATTTACTTTAGTGGAAATTATGTTGGTGGTTATTATTATCGCGGCGTTGGCGGCCATGGTTGTGCCGCGTTTGGTGGGCCGTTCAGAGCAGGCCAAAATTTCCGTCGCCCGATCCGATATTGAAGCCAATATTTCTACCGCTCTTAAGCTTTATGAGCTAGATAACGGTCAATTCCCGACGACGGACCAAGGACTTCAGGCCTTACGCGCAAAGCCTTCCTCAAGCCCTGTTCCTTCGAATTGGAATGGGCCATATCTGGAGAAAGAACCCAATGACCCTTGGGGCAATCCATATGTGTATATTTCTCCCGGCAAGCATAACCCTGATTATGATCTTTCCTCTAAAGGCAAGGACGCAAATTCTGGCGAGGATGATATTAAGAACTGGTAATAAAAAAAAATTTTGGTCCAGCCGCAGTCTCTCTCAAAAGGGCTTTACCTTCCTCGAAGTCATGATGGCCTTAATGATTTTTTCTTTAGGGGTCGTCGTCATTTTTAAATCTTTCCTCATTTCTCTGGATCGGATGGAATACCTTACTGACAGGGTGTATATCTCTACGGCCCTGGACAATCGGTTGGAGAAAATTGCCCAGATGTTAAAAGTTTATAAGGCCTTGCCTGCACAGACGCAACAATTTGACAAAATTGATGTTGGCTCAAGGCAGATCACGGTCGAACAAACGATTGATATAAAGACTGTCGAAGATTTTGTGGATGTTTTTAGCTTAGACGTTACGCTTAAGTGGAACAAAAAATCTAAGACGATGCAGCTCTCGAGATCAGCGTATATTACGGACTTCGGTGAAGTTGGGAAAAAATGAGGTTTTGCATGTTTCTTAAATGGAAAAAAAATAATCGTCAGGCGTTGACCTTCGTGGAAATGCTGATTGTCGTTTGTCTCGTGTCCATGATTTCAATAGCGATTTATCGCTGTTTTGCCAATGGGCTTGCGGTTTGGCAGAGAAGCAATGCGTCGATTATTGAGGAGGATATTGTCATCTTTTTCGATAAGATCGCCGACGATCTGCGTAATGCCTATCAGGATTCTGTGATGAATGCCGAAGGGACGACTCAGAAATTTACTTTTCCTACGATTGTTCGAACCCTAGCGGATGATAAAAGTCCGTCGTCGGGTGAATATATTTCTCAGATGGGAAAAGTCCAGTATGCGTTTGAAGTCTTTGAAGGCCGGCTTTACAGAAGACAGGCGAATTATGGACAAGCGTTTGATAAAAAATTTTCAGAGTCGCAATGTTTGATCAAAGGATTAAAGGACGTTCAATTTAAATATTTTTATGCAAAGCGGGCAGAAAATGCCGGCAGTGATAGTGTTTTAAGCGCCCTTCCGTCGGGAGTTGAGGTGGAAATAGAATTCACCGATCAATATGGGCCAAGGACATTAAAAAAGTTTATTGATGTTCCCTTGGGGATTTGATCATGCGATTTTTTTGTAAAAAAAATACAGGTTCCGTGCTCATCTTAACTCTATGGGTCCTGTCTTTTTTGACTATCTTTGCCGTCTCGATTGGATTAAGAGTCCGCCAGCGGGTCACGCTCGTCTCTCGGCTCGAGGACCGAAACCAGCTCTACTATGTTACGCAAGCGGGAATCCAGAAGGCTATCGCCGCCCTCAGAAAGGATTATCAGCGCAGCGGCCAGAATTTTTCCTCTTACAGTAAATTCTATCGGCATAACAATCCGGAAATATTTTCTTCTATTAATTTAGGGCCCGGCGTTTCTGAAGTCGTTTACGTTTATCCTGAAAATGGCCCCGGGAGTTATCAAAAACGATACGGCGTCATTGACGAGGAAAGCAAGATCAATGTTAATACGGCTGACAGAGAAGAACTAAAGCGGGTCATCCAGAAAACCGCGATTACTGATCAAAATCAGGCGGCACAGTTAACAGAGGCCATCTTGTCCTGGCGGGGGCTAGGAGAGGCACAGCTCGAGGGGTTTTATAGCGATAGCTATTATCGGAACCTCCAATATCCTTATGAACCGAAACATGCGTCGTTTGAAATTAGGGACGAGCTTTTATTACTACAAGGGATGACGCCGGACATATTTGAAAAATTATCGCCTTTTATTACTATTTACGGAGACGGACAGGTCAATATTAATACGGCGTCTCGAACCGTTCTTTTGGCTTTAGGGCTTGATGAGACGGTCGCGGATAAAATTCTTTTTGTCCGGCGAGGTATTGACGGCATTGATTTTACTTCGGACGATTATATTTTTGAGAAAACTTATGATATCGCTAGCGAAGTCAAACAATTCACGGAATTGAAAGAAGGAGAGGCAAAACAAATCGATGCCTTAAATAAATCAGGAAAAATCAAAACAAATTCTTTTTATTATTTGATTCATGCGGTCGGCCAGTTAAGAAAAGGGAAAGAACCTTTATCTGCTTTTTGTGTTTTTAATTTAAGAGATAATAAGATTGAATATTATAAAGAAGGTAGATAAAAATTTCTTATTTTTGTTTATGGAAAACAAAAAATTACGTTATAATACTTTTAGCATTTATTCCTATATCATTCCATCATAAGGGTTTGAAATATGCTAAATAAAAGCAATGAATGTATTACTGTTTCGCTGGGCGAAGATATTTTAAAAGTTGCACAAATTAAAGGCTCAGGAAGTAATACCAAGATTACGAATATCCTGTCTCAGGAAGTTAAAGACCTTTCTGAAAATGACCTTTCTAAGAAAATCCAATTGGCTTTAAAGAATTTTAATCCTAAAGCCATGCCGGTTCATCTTATTGTCCAGCCGGGGATGATCACAACAAAAAATATCGAGATCCCGTCGATCGATCCAGATGAAATTAAGTCGATTGTGAACCTTCAGGCTGGCCGTCATACGCCTTTTTCACGAGAAGAAATCCAGATCGGATATGTCAACATCGGGATTTATAAGACGAATTATACAAAGGTTTTTCTGATCATCGCCAACCGCAATCTTCTCAAGAAACAATTGGCGGTTTTTGAAAAAGCTGGGATAAGAATTGAGAAAATCCTCTTTGCATCAGAAGGGATCGCTGCTTTCTATTCAAAAATATTGGGAGCAGAAATGGAATCTGCTCCAGTTGGTATTATTGATGTCGGTAAAGATTCAACGGATTTCATCATAACGTTAAAAGGTCTTGTCATCGCTTCGCGTAATATTCCTATTGGAAAATCCCAGTTTGTTCAAGATGGTGCTGATGCGAAAGAACGGCTTACGAAAGAATTAGAAAAAACCATCGAGTCTTATCTCAATGAAGATATTGAACAGTTACCTGCCAAATATATCATTACTTCTGATGACGATGACATGAAGGGTATTAAAGAGGCCTTGGAGAAAAAAATGAAGTGGACCGTGGAGATTATTCCGTATGTGGATAATATCAAGGCCACGCAGGGAGCTTTAAAATATTTGGGAACTGACAGCTCGTTTCTCGATGTTGTGTCTTCTGCGGTCAATGCCGAAGAGTCTCAGGTGAATTTGATGCCAGAGGATGTCTTGATGCAGAAATCCATTGAGACGCAGAGCCGGGAACTTTTTACCACCGCGATCCAAGGGTTAATTATTTTAGTCTTGGTTGCAAGTGTTTTGGGCCTTAAGGTTTATTTTAAAACTACTTATCTGTCTCGTTTAAAGAATAGCCATAAAGATAATCTTCAAGAAGTTGCCATGTTGGAACAGCGTTCGATTGAAACACGCATCGTCCATAATTATCTGTCCACCCGCATGGTCAGCCTGGACACTATTAATGAGCTGTATAAGAATATTCCTAGCGAGATGTATTTGACCAGCGTTTCCATGGATGAAGACGGACGTGTTGATGTGCAGGGAATTTCAGATATTGCTTCGCTGGTATTTAATTTAGGAACCGATTTAAAAGAATCAAAGTTGTTTAAGAGCGTTGATATTAAATCTATGACAGCGAAGAAGGACCGGGGAAAAGATGTGTCTGCTTTTGAAATTGAATTAAAAAGTGCGATTGCTTTTTCAGAACCGGAAGATACTCCTCCGGAAAACGCCAAGACAGCGAAAAGCCCTCAAGGAAAGGAATAGACTTTGATTTCAGATTTCTTAAAGAAGCTTTCGGACCAGGAAAAGAAAATATTATATGTGACGATTGTTCTTGTCACCGTGGCTCTGTTAGACCGTTTGTTTCTTGGCCCGGCTTTAGATAAAGTAAAATTGATCAATGAAGAAATTCAGCAGCAAGAAATCATTATTCAACGAAATGCTCGATTCCTTCAATATAAAGATAAGATTTTAAATGAGAATCATGCCTTTGATAAATATTTTGTAGATAAAATTAACGATAAAGATGTCATTAATGCCGAATTTTTAAGTACTGTAGAAAAATTGGCTACGAAGTTAAACGTCGGCCTTGCCAAAAGCAGCCCTTCCAAAATCAATGTTCATAAACGCTTCATCGAGTATTTCGCGGATTTAGACTGCTCAGGGGAATTAAAGAACGTTGTTTCTTTTATGCATGCTATCAATTCGACCGATGATTTATTAAAGGTTGTCAAATTTAGCATGGCCCCCAAGAA
Source organism: Candidatus Omnitrophota bacterium (assembly GCA_015233405.1). Taxonomy (GTDB): domain Bacteria; phylum Omnitrophota; class Gorgyraeia; order Zapsychrales; family Zapsychraceae; genus JADFXT01. Next base: position 10,216 of record JADFXT010000020.1, read on the forward strand.
AGGAAGCACCACGCAGGAAGTTAACGCGTCGATGACGATCGTAAAATTATTGATCGGCCATAATATGGCCAATGAAGCTAAATCCCAGTAAAGAACCCCTGTCTGTTTTTCCTCAAGAAAAAGGTTTTTCCCATGAAAAGAATATTCTTTTGTTTTATCCTGGTGATGTTTTGTTTCTGTAGCTCATCAATCTCGGCCAGTACCGTTAAAGAGATTTTTGAACAAGCCCTGATCGCTTACTCTAAAGAAGATTATTCTAAGGCCATTGAATTATTTCAACAAACGCTTCAGATCTATCCTAAATTGGCCGCTTCGTATAATTATATCGGGCTATCCCAAAAAGCCCTCGGCATAAATGAGGAGGATGTTCTAGCATCCTTTCAAAAGGCCATTGAAGTTGACCCGTCCTATGTTCCTGTTTATGACAGCTTAAGCAAATATTATTATTCTTTAGGAAAGTTCGACGAGGCGGAGCAGTATGGCCTTAAAGCCGTCAGGCTTAATCCTGAGATGGTAACAGCCTATTTATCGCTTGGTTGGGTTTATCTGATTGGCAAAGATGAGCCTTCCAAGGCGATTTCTTGTTTTGAAAAAGCGGTAAACAAAGAAAAATTTTCGTACGGTTATTTTGGATTGGGGATCGCGTATTATATGGACAATCAAAATCCGAAAGTCCTGGACATGATAACCACGTTACGTGAGATGGGCGAAGAAAATTTTGCCCTGAAGCTTGAGGAATTGTTAAGGCAAGGCCCCTATACTCCGTCTAAGCATGAAGAATTTAAACGAATGGCCGTGCCGCAGTTGCCTTCGAGCGCTCCTCTTCAAGAACATTTTCCTGAGGTGATTGCGACTCCTGAAGAAAATGCAATGAAGGTGCGCTTAAAAGGGAAGGTGTCTTCTCCTTCCGACGAGAATTCTCCCTCTTCTGTACCGGTATCTGCTGCAGACCGTATCCGCGAACTTCAAAAAAGAGGCGCAGATTTACCTGATAAAGCTCCGTATTAAAGATTTATTTATTGAGCAGCCTTGCCGTATTCTTCCCAATTGATTTGAAAAGTCAGGATTTTGGTGCGCCCAGTAAGGTCAGATTCCTTCGTGAAGAGTTTGAAGTGTTTTAATCCTTTTCCTTCGAAGAAATAGAGGCGGATCAATAGCGATTGGGCGATCTTTCGGTCCATAAGAATGGCGCTATATTTCCCCGAGTCTTTGAATAGAACCAGAGAGTATGGCAATTTCCAGTTGTCAAAAGTTTTTTCAATAACATCATCCCCGTTGGCATAAAAGATACTGTAAGGAATTCCTCGCCCGTATTTGCTTGATGCAATGGCAGAGGTCATGGTGTCCAGATCCACTTGCACATTTCCATCAAAAATAAGAGTATTTCCTCTGTGGCTGATTTGAGGCAAAATCCCGCTATATTTCGGCATTCCTCCGACGAGTTTCCACAAAAAATCGATATATTCTTGGGAATTTTTCTTCGGGATTTGTGAAAGGCGTTCCGGACTTTGATTGATCTCTTCAACCGCTTTAAAATTCCAATTCCCTAAGAAGCTTAGTTGAATATTCCCTTCCACGAATTCGTTATAGATTAGGCAATAGGCTGGCGGAGGCCGCCGATGTGTCAATGAAAGGAGATGGTCGATCTTGGAATCATCTTTGATAATGGTTTGAAGCTTGGTGTAAGCGCTAGCCCGATCAAGCGAAGTGATTTCTTTTAAAATAAAAACGCTCGTCGAGAGAGGGAGCCCAAGCCCTTGGAGGTATTCCGCGGCTTCATTACCGCTATCATCGAGCATTCGTAAGATCCCTAAAGCCTCGTGTTCGTTCGTGCTTAAGAAAAAGTTCGAGACCCAGTAGGCTTGAGGGACATTGATCGTGGCTCCGTCGAAGGTAACACGCCTTTCGGCCATGGAACGGATAAAATGTCCCGGCGGCCACCACGCGGTGACAATGCTATCCTTCGGAGTTTTTTCTTTAAGCGCAAGCATGGTAGTATTCCAGGTATCGTTATAAATGGTGGTGACCAAAGATTTAATGGACGACTTAAGCGAATACGCCGGAGCATAGGCGATGAGAACAAGCAGGGCCATCAAAATAAGTTTAAATGCCAGCTGGTTTTTATTAGGGAATTTTTGAACAAGAAAGTTTTGGATCTTGGTGATGATCTTCTGAAGGCCCAAAGGAAATAGAATGCTTAACGGGATGAGGCATAAAAGGGCAAACCGCAAGGCCCCTGAACTTAAGACAAAGGCTGTCATGAGGAATATGACAAGGGTCATTTCCAGGAAAATGTTTGAGGTCGTTATAGCCCGGGTCTTAAAACAAGAGACCAGTTTTATGAAGAAAAAGATAACCGCCAAGAGGGCAATGGAGAAGAATAAATATCCTCCGGTCAATTCAATGAGCATCTTAAGCGATGCTTTATGAAGTTCTCCGACGCTGATATAAAGGTCCGGCCAGCCGGCCAACTGAGGCGTTAAGAAATTTTTAAGAGCGGACCAGCCTTCCGAAAAGAGCGCAAAGAAATCTTTGATGCCAAATGCAAAACTGATGGCAATAAATGTGGCGGCAAAAAATACGCCTAAGGCCACGGAAAGATTTTTTGCGCTTCGGGAATCCTTTAAGACAAAAAAGGCGAAAAGGATAAGGCCGACCAAGGAAGCGATTAGAATGCACAAAAGGAACATCCATCCTTGCCAAAAATAGGAATAAAGCATAACGGACAAAGCGGCGAGGAGGCTAAAGGTAATGGCTTTCTTAAGATGCTTGATATTTAAAAGGGAATAAAAGAAGAAACACAGCGTTAATAAAGGGAACAAGGTATTATAAGGGTCGTTGTCAAACCAACCGTAAAAACTTCGTTTGAGGAATATGGGCGAGAGAAGATAAAACATCGACGAGGCAAAGGCAACCATGGGCTGAATCTCAAAAAGAAAGCAGATTAAAAGAAAAGGGATTAACGATAATGTCACCGTGACCAAAGGCGTGAAGCTGACCGCATGCATGAGGGAAATATGTGGATTAAAAAGAGAGAGGATTTTATAAACAAAGAGCCCCATATACGGATGAAGACTGAACGGTTCCCAATGGCCTCTTGGCGCTAACATTAAAGGGCTAAGGAATTTGCTTCCTTTCACTTCTGGGCCCAAAGCGCCGGTCTTGATGATGTTGTTGGTTAAGTCGTAATAATTAAAGGAATCCGCCTCCAGAAGATAAGGCGTTTCGGTTTTGGGGTTAGACGTTGTATGGATGTTTATCTTCATTTGATCAATGGCATCCTGCAGTTTTTTGGCATCTTTTTTGATCAATTCATCGAAAAGTTGTTTGCTTAAGATATCTTTTTGTTCCTGAGGGGCTGTCGGATAGAGGCGGTTGATCTGTAGAATCGCGGCATATTTGAGTTTCGCCAAGACCACAAGGGTGGCTTTCTCCGACGAGTCTTCGGAAGAAGAAGACAAAAGAGGAAAGAGTCGCACATAAAGGCCAATGGCCAAAGCCAAAAACCCTGCAAGCGTGTAATAAATAATCGTGCGTTTATGAGTATTCATCGGACGTTTCCTTAAAATTAAATCCCATTATAGCTTTTATTTATGAATTCCAAATAAAGTTTTTTGATTTTGTTCGATGGAATGGCCAGGCTGGCCCGGTCATGATGCTCTAGTTTTGCGGCCATCATGCCGATCAATTGCCCTTGGCGGTTTAAGAGCGGCCCGCCGCTATCGCCTTTATAAATATTCATGTAGACTTTAATGACCTCGACGTTATCCGTGTTTTGGCTGGTGCGGCTTGTGCCGAGCCCGTTGACGACTCCTCCGGAAATCGTTCCATTTAAAATATCAGAGCTTCCGATATTGATCACGTCATCGCCCAGCTTAACCGTGTTTGAATCGGCAAAATCCACAGGTTTTAACGGATGAGGGCTCATGATTTTAAGAAGCGCGAGGTCATGGCCCGGGGAGAGATAAACGATTTTCGCGCCGAATGTTTCTTGGGTATGGAGCCTGACCGCGATATTGTCTGCGCCTCGAATTGTATGAAAATTTGTGACAACGAGCCCGTCGGCGCTGATAATGACTCCGGCGCCTTGCTGGGTATAATCCGCCTTAAGGATCCTTCTTCCGACGAAGATTTGTCCTGTTTTCGGGTTAATGCCCGCTGAGGCGGTTGGAGCCGCATAAGCGTTTGTCTGTAAGGCAATCACATGGACAATCGAGTCTTCGACGTTTAAGATGTTGTTGATCAAAGATTCCTGGGCATAAAGTGAGGAGGGGGCTAATAGTGCGACGATTAAGAAAAACTGCAGTAAATAGCGAAGACGTTTGTTCATGGGGACATTCTAACGGCGGGAGGCATTTAGTTCAATAAAGAAAATTTGTTAATTTAAAGATGTGCAGATCGGTTCTCTATGTTAAAATATGACAAATTTGAAATAGAAAACTTATTTAGACAAAGGAAAAGACTATGCAGAAATATTTTTATTTGATCATAGCTGTTTTTGTTTTAGGGGGATGTTCCGCTGTCAATGAGTTGGGAGATAAATATCTCGGCGCGGATAAGACTCCCGTAACGGGGCAAGAGATCAAAAAAGAATTTAAGGAGAACTATTTAGGCGAGAAGCATGTTGTTTTTGACGATGAAACCACGCGGCGTTTAACATTTATGGCGCAGGAAAAGATCATGGCCAGCAAGTATAAAGATGATTTTGACTTGCTTTCTGTTTCTATTGACCAGGATTTGATGATGCCGGATGCCCTAGCGTATGCGTTTATTCATTTTAACCCCAAGCCTGAAAAAGCTGCCCAATATGAGAAAACTACTTATATGGTCGTCATTGTTCTCTATGGCGAGAAAATTGTTTCTGCGGGGCTTTTTAAACCTCCGACGGGAGATCCGCTTTATCGATATAGAGATATCATTGAAACGATCCGTAAAAATTAATAATGTAAAGGAAAAAGACTATGAAAAGAGAAATGAGATTCGGGATTATCGTTTTAGCAGCAATCGCAACCATCACTTTGGCCAGGCCGTCGATTGTTAAGTCGCAAGAAAACGCATCGGCTCCGGCTGGGCAGCAAGCTCAGGCTCCTGCTGCAAAATCTATTTTTGACTATCAACAAGAATTGAATTTAACGGATAAACAAGTAGAATCGTTGAAGAAGTCAATGGCTGATTTTCGTACCCAGATGTCTGACTTTCAACAAAAGATGGCAGCCTTGAGGCAGGACCTTACAGCCGCCATTCGCGATAAGGCGCCTATAAAGGATATTCGCAAGAAGGCAGAAAAGATTGGTTCTCTGCAGGTCGACGCGACGATGGCGGATATTGAAACATCTCGGAAGATCGAAGAATTATTGACGCCGGATCAATTAAATAAATGGAAGGTCATTCAGGAAAAGTTTCGTCAAGAATTTCAAGAAAAAGTCAAGGCGGCTCAAGAAGCGCAAAAAGCTGCAAAATAGTGTGGAATTGATTTTGTCGTTAAAGAAGGACGGTTTCTCTTTTGAGGAGCTGTCCTTTTTTAATAAAGCCTTTATGATAAATTTATCTCCTCGTGAATTGGTTTTAAAAAGCTAATTGTTCTTTTTTTCGTAATATAAAAAAATCTTTCTTTACGGCATAAAGGAAATCTGATATAACTAACTTTCACTTTCACCGTCTACGGTATAATTGTGCTGGATTTTGTTATGGAAGCTGTTATTTGGACACCAGAGTTAAAATTAGAAAATGAGAGTAGAGAGTTGGATTTAGTAAGTGTTTGATTTTTAACAAGTTATGTAATTGCTGGGCCATTAGCTCACCTGGTAGAGCAACTGACTCTTAATCAGTGGGTAGCAGGTTCGACTCCTGCATGGCCCACCATGTTTTTCTCTCGAAATACCAGACGAGAGATAAGAAAAGCCCCGACGGTAATCCTTATCGCCGGGGTTTTCTATGTCCGCATGTGTCAAACACTTGCGGCATTATAAATTTTCTTTCCACGCAATTCTCCCCGAAACGTTTCATTTTCCTAAAACGATCCTTCTGATATCGCCGGAAAGTCGTTGTTTCTTATCTCTGTATCTCTGATTTGCCAATTAGTTTATGGTTCTTAGTTTATGCGATATTTCGCATGTTTCTGAATATCATTGATCCATAAAAGGGCATAAACTAGGAATGTACGGAAGCATACTGGTTAGGAAAAGAGAGATAGGTTAATTCTTGGGGAGATTCTGAAGAAGCTCGCGCCATAATTGAGCTTGTTTGTCCCAATCGAACTCGTCAATGATGAAGCGCATTTTGTATTCGGGGATAAGAGATATAGTTTGCGAGTTTCCATCGAGGATCTCTGTTTGGATAGACGGGGAGAGAAGCATCAAATTAAGCGTTTGGTTAAGCCGGACTTGATGCATTCCGAGCCATTCAGAGGCTTGATCAGAGTTCTTGATTTTCCCTTTCTCCATTAACCGTTGTAATTGATGCGCGAGAATCAGGGACTTGCGGAGTCTTGGTTCTTTGGTGATTTCAACTTCCTTACGATAGCGGTTAACCGGGCGCGATTTTTTAACGTCCACATCAAACTCCAGCCGGACGTTTGTATCTTTAAAGGTCAATCCCATTTTCTTCGACGAGACATCGTAATCGACTTCTTTAAGCAGTATTTTTATGATCCTGTGTTTTTCTTCGAAGAATAGCGTATCCCAGACAGGGGAGAGAAAGGCATCGATTTCTGTTTTGTGGGCTGTGTATTTGGTTTTTTGAATCGTTTTTCTTAGGCAGTCCATAACGGCGTCTTCGGTTCCTTGCGCGTTAATAGAGCGGTTCGGGCAGGAGATGTATCCCCGTTTATTAGCATTAGTGCAGAGGTAATAACGGTATTTATGGTGTTTTTTCTTTAAAGTATAGGTATGGTACATCATCGTCCCACAAGCTTTACATTTTAACAAATGCGTTAAAAGCCCGGAACAATCGAAGTTTTTAATGGCTTTTCTTTCAATCGAGTTCTCGGCAATTTTTTCTTGAACTTTTTTAAAGGTTTCTTCGTCAATGATTGCTTCCTGTAGGCCTGCATAGATCTGATTGTTATATTTTATCTTCCCTGTATACACGACGCTCTTTAAGAACAATTGAATGTGTGTCAGGCTGAAAATATTTCCGCCGGAACGATTTTTATTCTTTGCAGTATAAAGCCTTGTCCGATACCCTTTTTCATTGATGATGTTCGCAATCTTGATCATTGAGTGGCCTTCAAGATAGAGGGCAAAGATCTCCCGGATAACCTTGGCTTCTTCTGGATTTATAACGAGCTTCTTGGTTTCTTTATCAGCGTTATATCCAAAAGGAGGTTTCCCACCTGTCCATTGGCCCTTTTTGCGGGCCGCGCTCATTTTATCTTTGGTACGTTCGCTGATGATTTCGCGCTCAAACTGAGCAAAGGAGAGGAGGATATTGAGCGTCAGCCGGCCCATTGATGTATTGGTATTAAACTGCTGTGTGACGGATACAAAAGCCACGCTATTTTTATCAAAGAATTCCAATAGCTGGCTAAAATCCAGTAAGGATCGGGATAAACGGTCGACTTTATAGACGACAACACAGTTGATCTTGCCGTCTTTGATATCCGATAGGAGTTTCTGAAGCGCAGGGCGGTCAATGTTGGCACCAGTAAAGCCTCCGTCATCATACTTATTTTCAAGGCAAATCCAGCCTTCGTGTTGCTGACTTTTAATGTAGTTTTCGGAAGCTTCTCGTTGGTTATCAAGAGACGTAAAGTCCTGATCCAGCCCCTCGGAGGTGGATTTGCGGGTATAAATGGCACAGCGGATTATTGGCTTCTTGGTTTCGTTCATAAGTTGAAGAATAAGTATCCATTCCAATGCGCGCCGGTGACCTCTTGGGCAATCGCAGAAAGCGTTTTATAAACTTTGTTATTATATTCAAACCCTGTTTCCAGAATCTTCACTTCAAGCGATTTATCTTTGTATTGTTTGGTAATGACGGTGCCGGGAATAGGAAGCCGAAAGTCTCGGCGAGATTTTTTAGTCTTCTTTTGAGGCTGATTTTGTTCTTCGGGCCGCAGCGATTTATTATTAACAGGGTCATATTGCTCAATAAGCTCATCAATCCGGGTCTGCGTTTCGTTCGAAATCCCCCCGATTTCAAGCTCCTGGATACGGTAAGCGATCTTCCTCCAGATGAAAACCTTATTATTAGAAGTAGGCTTCTGCCCGTCGAAAAGTTCTTCATATTTGGCTTGAAGCTCGGTCAGCGGCTTATTCTTTAGTTCCATAATCTGAGATAGTTTTGTTTCGTTCATTGCTGTCCTTTCGTCTTGGTTATGCACATATAGCCATACACTTCGAGAGATGGCAAGTTAAATAGAAGGGATGTCTATGCGGGAATTTCATTTGTTAAACGGGAGAAAGATTGTTATAATTTGACTCAAGTTGTTGAAAGGAAAAAGGTAGTGGAAGACACTCTAAATTATAAAAATTTTGGTTAATTACATAGTGAACAAAGCCGGGATATCGTTCCGGTTTTTGTTTTTAGAGGAGATAAAACGTGACGATTAATTTCAAAGAAAACGCGAATTTCATCTGGGGTATCGCGGACCTGCTTCGCGGTGACTATAAGCAGTCGGAATATGGCCGGGTAATATTGCCGCTTACTGTTTTGCGGCGTTTGGACTGTGTGCTTGAACCGACCAAAGAAACGGTCTTGTCCTATCTCCCGCAGACTAAGGGATTATCCCCGGAAGCCGCAGAAACGGTGCTCAAGAAAAAGGCGAGGCTGTCTTTTTACAATAAGAGCAAGTTTGATTTTCAGAAGCTGGTTGCCGTGACCCCACCCCTATTTTAAACCACCTGCAAGGAGAGTTTTTGGGCGTTTTTGGTTATGCTCCTGCTCACATTCCTTTAAAAACTCTTCCAGCGTTTTGTATCCTAACGAGCTGTGCGGCCTGAAAGTATTATACTCCATACGCCATTCTTCGATCTTATTTTTTGCTTCCTGCATATCTAAGAAATAATTCTCATTTAAAACCATGTCCCTGAGAGTTTTTTAACATTTATTTCTTGGGTAAAGTGATGGTCAGCGTATCGCCTTTGAATTTTGTCGTGGCCTTCTCAATGTTGGCATCCGGCGGGACAGGAAGAGTTTGATAAAAAGAACTAAAGCTGGAAGAATGGAACCCTCCAGTGGGATCATGATCGGGATTGGACATCTCGCCGGAAATTGTGATGGAACCCTGATTGATATTGACGTTGATATTGTTTTTATTCAATCCTTTGACATCAAGCGTGATCACGTAAGCGTTTTTGGTTTCTTCTCTATTCAAATTTAATCCTGACATTCCCAAATTATTATTGAATGAGCTTGTATTTTGTCCGACGGAAGGTGGAGTAAACGCGTTGTGCAGCATTTGATTGATCGCATTCAGTTGATCCTGGCTCGTGCCTGCGTCATTGTCTTGGGGGAAGGTTGCCGTGCTTTGCCCTGACAGGGAAGGAAAAGATGCTTGGGCGTTTTGTCTGGTCCCGGCAGTTGGATCTTTTCGATAATCGGCCAAAAGTTTTTTGACTTTCTCGACAGGAATGGCGAATCCTATCCCTTGTGAATTCTGCACCACGGCCATGTTGATCCCGATCACCTCGCCGTTGAGGTTCAATAACGGCCCGCCGCTATTACCTGGATTGATAGGCGTGTCCGTTTGGATAAGATCCTTCATGGCTGGACGGCCGTCGGCCCCAAAAATCGTCCGGCCTTTAGCGCTCACCACACCCACACTCACCGAATTTTCAAGTCCCAAGGGATTGCCGATGGCAATGGCTGTTTCGCCCATCATAAGGTCGTCGGTTTTTCCAAGTCTAAGCTCCTTGAGTTTCACCGACGGGGTGATCTTGATGATCGCCAGATCATCGACGGGATTTTCATATTGAACTTCGCCCTCCACCTGCGTCCCATCGTTCAAGACCACCACAATATTGGTCGTCATGTCGACCACATGCGCGTTGGTGACAATAAGGCCATTTTTATCGACGATAAATCCCGATCCGACATTTTTTAATTTAAGCGTCTGGGCTGGAACGCCATAAAACTGGCGGAAAAAAGCGTCAGCATCATTGCCATAAAGGCCCGCGAAAGGATTGCCCGGCAGCATGACCATTTTTTCCGTGCTGATACTCACCACCGCATTCGCGTTTTGGCGGACGATATTGACCACCGGTGTTTCTCTTGGGTTATCTGCCCAAGCTGACGTAGTTAAAAAGATTCCAATTGTCCATAAAATGATCAGCCGAATTTTCATAAATTTCCTTTCGCTCTCGAAGTATTAAGATTCCCCCGCTTTCTAAAAGGCTTGGGATTTTTTATGGAACTTTTGACCTATTTTTTCCTGATATTAAACGACCCTTGTTTCTTTGTCAATGGTTTGCGCCTTAAAAAAATTGTGGCTCTTCGCTTGACCTGCCGCAAAAATTTCTTATAATAGATTTCATATAAAATAAAGGAGTAAATTTTGTTCGTTCATTCCAAGAGACACAATCTCCCGAAATATTTTTTCTGCGCAGTTGCCGCCTTAGTTTTCACATCACAAAATATTTTCGCGGATAATATTCCCGTCGGGCAATCGTCCGGCGCGGAAGCCCAGCGTTTCAAAGACCAGACCGAGCGTTTAAGAAAAATGCTCGAAGCTGGTGTCAAGCCGCCGTATGTTTATGTTCCTCCCAAAGAAGAAAAGCCTGCCGGACCAAATGTTCCTTTTATCCTTAAAGAAGTCACGGTCACGGGCTCGACCATTTTTAAATCGCAGGAACTCGCGCTTGTTTATCAGCCCTACCTGAACAAAGAAGTCGCGATCAAAGATCTCAACGACATCGCTAAAAAGATCGAAGAGATGTACGCGAAGAAGGGATGCTTAACGACGAACGCCTTCATTCCTCCGCAGGACATCAAAGATGGCAAGACCGAGATCAAAGTCGTCGAAGGGAAGGTGGGGCAATTAAAGATCGAAGGCAATAAATATTTCTCCACCGAACTCATCCAAAAATATTTTCACTCCAAGCCAAATGAAATTTTAAATATCAATACGCTACAGCGCGACATCTTGCGGTTAAACATGGGCTCGGATCTTGAAGTCAAAACATTGCTCGCCGCCGGAAAATCTCCTGAAACTTCTGACATAACACTCAAAGTGAAAGATCGGTTTCCCTGGCATGTGGGAGTCAGTGAAGATAATCAGGGCACACGATTGACCGGGAAATTGCGCACAAGCTATACGGCCCGTTGCAGCAACTTAACCGGCCGCGGTGATACATTTTTTGAAAGCACTCTTTTTACTAATAACTCTTCCGGAGAATCCACCAGTTACAGCATCCCGCTTGATACGTACGGCACAAAATTTTATTTTGATACCACGTATTTCAGGATGAAACTTGGCAAAGAATTTGCCTCGAACAATATCAAAGGACAAACGCAAATTTATTCGCCGCACGTTTCCTGGGAACTCGCCCTCACAGAAAATTATCAGGCTACAGCCAATTTGGGATTGGATATTAAATCCGTGACACAAAGACAAAACGGCCAACGATCCTCTGATGATCAGCTGCGCCTTCCATGGTTTGGTTTTGATTTCGCCAAACAAGGCGCGAACGCGCAAACAAATTTTTCTCCCAAATTTATTTTCGGTACCAGCCAATTTCTTGGCGCCTCAGCAGAAGGTCATCCTTCCGCGAGCAGGGCTGGCACGGGCGGATCATTTGTAAAATATTCCCAGGCTCTCACACGTGTTCAAAAAATGCCTTGGAACAGTTACATCACCGCGCGCACGCAATTTCAAGCCGCGTCCCACACATTGCCTTCAAGTGAAGAAATTCAAATTGGCGGCGTGTATTCTGTCAGGGGCTATCCGGAAGGAGATTATCTGGCTGACACCGGAGGCTATATGAATTTAGATTGGATTCTTCCCAATTATCTTATTCCGGAGAATTGGAAACTCAAAGGTCAAGAGACGCCTTTACGTTATCAGATCGAGCCGGATATCTTTATCGATTGCGGCGGCGGCAAACTTAAAAAGATTTTAAACGGTGAAAGAGAGGAGCAATTCCTTTCTGGCGCAGGTGCGGGTTTACAGTTTAATTTCAAATGTTTTACGCTCAAGACCGGCTGGGCCAAGGCCATCGGCGGCGACCGGCCTGTCCATGGTTCCGGCGCTTCCACGTTCTATTTCACGTTTAATTCAGAGATGTAATTCTTTCGATAACTCCCCCCGCCCCTCTTTCAAAAAGAGGGGGGAATGCAAAGGCGACCCCCGGAAATTCCCCGTTTTTGTCAAAGAGGCGGTAGGGAGAGTTCCCCCCTAACCCCTTATAAATAATATAATTAAGCTTAGAATACCTAAATTTTTATGGTATACTTTAGATATACAACTTAAGAACAGTTCATCCAAGTCGAAACACACAATTAGGCTCAAAATTCTTTTTGGAGAACAGCCGAATGGCAGCCGGCGAACGAACCGTTATAATAATGGGGACACGTACCCAATTAAAAAAGAATTTGGTACATGTTCCCATTTTTTTTATAGCGTTAGCATTTTTATTTTCCGTTGACCCCGCGTTCGGCCTCCCTGAAGGCGCTCAGTTTGACCCCAACGAAGTTTCCATTTCCCAACCTAACGCCACCACCATGGAAATTACCGCAAGCGATAAAGCGGTTGTGAGTTTTAATTCTTTTAATATTTCTGAAAATGAACAGGTCCGTTTTATCCAGCCAAATCTTAACGCGAGCGTTTTAAGCAGAGTCACTGGAAATTCTCAAACTCAAATTTTCGGTTCGCTTTCCGCAAACGGCATTTTAGTTTTTATAAATCCAAACGGAATTTATTTTGGCCCAACCGCGAATGTTCAAGCCAATGTTTTTATCGCTTCCACTTTAGACATCAATACTAATAATTTTAAAAATTCAAATTATCTTTTTGAACATAAAGAAAATTCTCCTTATTCACAAATTCAAAATGAAGGAAAAATTTCCACCAATAACACTGCGCTCATTGCAAGTGCTGTGAGCAATTCTGGTACCATTGAAGCGAAGGCCGGCACAGTGCATTTGGTAAGTGGTGATAAAGCCACGGTTTCATTTGATCGCATGGGATTGATTCAAGTTGAAGTTAATGAAGCCACCAGTGGTGAAGTCAAAGATGCCAATGGTGTCACAATTAAAGATGCGGTTTCAAATTCCGGAACGATTGAAGCCGCGCAAGTGACCATGACCGCTGACACCGCGAAAGATATTTTCAAAAACGCGGTCAATCAAACGGGTATTGTCAGAGCGAATCAAGTTGTTGAAGTTGATCATGTGATCCGCATTATCGCAAGCGGCGCCAATGCGCAGGTTTCCGGAATTTTGGATCCAGGAGCCAAAGGTTCAGTTCTGATATTCAGTAGTGAATCTATTGATATTGGTTTTAAATTAAGCATGACCGGCCATTCCGTTTTGGCCGCGAATAAAGATATCAATGTGAACGCCGACATCACCAATGACTCCGGAGGCCTGGAATTGTTGGCCGATAGTGACCTGGATGGGAAGGGGTCATTCCATCAAGCCGCGGGAACGTGGATCACGACAACAAATTTTGGCGACATTACGATCCAGGCGTCCGGAGAAAGTACTCTTGCGAACATTGATTCCGCTGGCGATCTGATCCTGAAGGCCGGAGGTGCGCCGCCAACATTCACTCAGCAGCCGAATTCTATCGTTAATACTAAAGGGTCTGTCATTATTGGCCGCGGAGTTACGTTAAAGGGCGCTTCAACCCTTTATAATATAGAAAAGGACTGGATCAATGCCGGCGCGTTTCATCCGCAGATCTCGACCTTGAATATGACATCGGATAATGACTCCAAGGTCACCGGAGATAATACTTTCTATAATTTCACGGTCATTGAGCCGGGGAAAGCCATCAAGTTCGATACGCCGTCACCGGTCATTATCATCAACAACCTGCTTTTAAAAGGCTGCTTCGGCATGCTTTTGTCGTTAACTTCGCTCGATCCCAGCCGGCAGTGGAGCATCCATCCGCTGGGCGAAACAGATATTCAATTTACGTTGATCAGTAACGCCATCAATGTGCGCGGCCCGCCTCTAAAGGCGATCCACAGCAGTTCGCTTGGTAACAACACGAATTTTGATTTAGATCCCTATTGGGTTGGCGCCGGCAGTAACAGCAATTGGTCCACAGGCGCTAACTGGGACACCGGAACCGCCCCCACCGCAGCAGACGCAGTTACCTTTGATGGCACCGCCCATGGAGTTCCCTCCGCAAGCCCCAATAAAGATGCTTATTTAGACGCCAGTTTTCAAGGCACCGTTGCTTCGCTGACCGTCAACGGCTACAGCGGCACCATTACTCTCCTTAAAGATCTCACCATTACAGGCAATTTGGATGTAACTTCTGGTACGCTGGCCGGTTCAGCCAACGTCACAGTCGCCGGTGGAAGCGCCACCGGTAACGGAATTATCAACCTCACCAACGGCAGTAACTTTCTCTTAAAAGGAACAGGAAATTTCGGCGGCGCAACCGACTGGACTTTCTTTAACCTGACCTTCGGCGATGGCATCGCTAGCGGCACGACCTCCAAATCCGGCAACAATACGGTGACCGCGACCAACCAGCTGACCATAAGCCTCAACCAATCCCTGAACGCCGGCTCCGGCACGTGGAATTTGGTGTGGAATACGAATTATCTGACCGGGATCATTGCCATTGCCGCCGGCTACACTCATTCGTTGGCGTTAAAAAGTGACGGCACGGTTTGGGCGTGGGGCTCCAACACAAACGGTGAGTTAGGCACAGGCTACTCCGGCGGATATTCTTTTACGCCTGTTCAAGTTATCGGCGTAGGTGGGGTAGGTTTTCTGAGTAGCATTACTGCTATTTCCTCCACTGGTTATCATAACCTTGCTTTGAAGAGTGATGGAACAGTGTATTCGTGGGGTTATAACGATAAAGGTCAATTAGGGATTGGAACCTCTGACGCTAATGCACATAACACTCCCGTCCAAGTTTTGGGCGTTGGCGGAACGGGTTATCTCACCAATATCACGGCCATAAGCGGGGGATATAAACACAATGTTGTTCTCAAAAGCGACGGGACGGTTTATAGCTGGGGATACAACTCTTATGATGAGTTAGGTGATGGCACAACAACGGACCGTTACACGCCTGTGCAAGTTTTGGGTGTTGGCGCCACCGGCTATTTGACCGGAATTACTTTTATTGCTGCCGGCGCTTTTGAAGCCGCTGCCATCAGAGGATCAGATGGTGCTGTGTTTACCTGGGGCTATAATGCTAACGGCGAGTGCGGGGACGGCACCACTTCACAACGCAGTTCTCCTGTGCAAGTCTTGGGTGTGGGCGGCACGGGTTATCTGACGGATATTACCTCCATTGCCGTTGTGGGAAACAGCAATACTGTAATCGGAACGATGATCGCTCTAAAAAATGATGGCACCGTTTATTCCTGGGGAAGAAATGGCTATGGTGAGTTGGGCGTTGGTACCACTGATAACTCTGCTCACAGCACGCCGGTCCAAACGCTTGGTGGAGCTACAGGTACAACATATCTTAGCGGGGTGACGGCTGTTTATGCCGGCTCCTATAATGTCTTAGCTATTAAGTCGGACGGCACGGTTTGGTCTTGGGGTTATAACAATGTAGGCCAGCTGGGAAACGGGAATAAGGCTGACAATTACACACCCGTGCAAGTCCAAGGGCCGAATGGCGTGGGATATTTGACCGGGGTCACCCAACTTGCCTCCAGCGATTTTTACACGAATACCCACAGCATGGCATTGAAATCCGACGGCACGGTCTATGCCTGGGGCGATAACTCCAAAGGCCAGCTGGGGACCGGCAACACGCTCAACTCCGCCGTGCCGGTTGAGGTCGTGGGAGCTGGCGGGAATAATAATGTGCAATATCTTTCCAATATAATTGCGATCGCCGCGGGTTATAGTCATACTCTTGCCTTAAAATCCGATGGCACACTATATACCTGGGGCGATAATAGCAAAGGGGAAATAGGGGACAATACAACAACGCAACGCAATATTCCGGTACAGGTTTTAGGCGTGGGCGGGATAGGATACCTTACGGGCATAACAGCAATCGCTGCTGGCAACTATTTTAGCCTGGCGGTTGGAAGTAGTGGAACAGTTTACGCTTGGGGAAGTAATAGTAACGGACAATTAGGTGATAATTCAATTACTCAACGCAATACGCCGGTACAGGTTTTAGATGTTGGCGGCAGTGGCTACCTCTCAGGCGTCACGGCTGTTTCCGCTGGCGGCTATTTCAGTCTTGCTTTAAAAAACGACGGCACAGTTTATACTTGGGGTGGGAACGACAGAGGTCAATTAGGAAACAATACAACGACGGAATACCATTATCCTCTACAGGTTCTTGGTGTTGCCGGTACCGGATATTTATCCGGAATAACCGCCATTGATGCGGGTTATTACAATTCTCTTGCGCTAAAAAATGATGGGACGGTCTATGCGTG
This sequence comes from Candidatus Omnitrophota bacterium, assembly GCA_015233405.1. GTDB lineage: Bacteria > Omnitrophota > Gorgyraeia > Zapsychrales > Zapsychraceae > JADFXT01. The sequence goes on from JADFXT010000020.1 coordinate 26,751, forward strand.
GGGCTACAACAGTTATGGACAGTTAGGCGACAACACGACGACTCAACGCAATACTCCGGTGCAGGTTTTAGGCGTTGGTGGCATCGGTTATCTTACTAACATCACGGCTGTTTCCCAAGGCATGTATCATAGCCTTGCCTTAAAAAGCGATGGCACAGTTTATGCTTGGGGTGACGGTGCTAGCGGTAAGTTGGGCGTTGGCACGACAGCTCAATCTAATGTGCCGGTACAGGTCTTAGGCGTTGGCGGCACAGGTTATTTGACTGGGATTTCTTGGATCACCGGAACCAATTCAAGCAGTTTTGCGGTAGCCAGTAATGGTGCCGTTTATGCTTGGGGTTCTAATACCAACAGTACGATAGGTGACGGCACAACGACTCAGCGTACGACACCTGTTCAGGTATTGGCGCCTAATGCCACCGGTTATCTTTCTGGAATTACTATTATTGCTCGAGGCAGTAACAGCAATCAAAGTTTTGCCTTATCGAGTAGCGGAACAGTCTATGCGTGGGGATTTAATGGCCAAGGTTGTTTGGGTGATAATACACTAACCACCCGTTCTATGCCTCAGCTTGTTCTGGCGCCCGCCGGCACTGGCTCGAACCCGAATTATTTGACCGGCATCACGGCCATTGCCGCGGGCTCGTCGACATTCCTCGCCCTGCGCGGCACCGACGGTGCTGTGTTCACCTGGAGCGGCACCACCGCTCCCATGCAAGTCCCCGGTGTGGGTGGCGTTGGCTATTTAACCGGCATCTCCGCCATCTCCGCAGGCTCAAGCGGAGATTATCTGGCTTTAAAATCCGACGGAACGGTCTATGATTGGGGTGTCAATACCTATGGCCAGTTAGGTAACAATACGACGATCGATAGTTTGTTCCCGGTGCAAGTTTTGGGAGTAGGAGGGTTGGGATATTTGACCGGAATTATTGCCATTGATGCTGGTGCATCTCATAACCTTGCTCTAAGGAACGACGGCACAGTTTATAGTTGGGGATATAATACCTCGGGCCAATTAGGTATTAATAACACCACCAATTCTTCTACGCCAGTTCAAGTTTTAGGTGTCGGCGGCACAGGTTATTTAACTGGTATTATTGCTGTTGCCGCCGCTGATGGTAGTGGAGGCAATGCTAATCATAGTCTTGCTTTAAGAAGCGATGGTACTGTTTATGCTTGGGGAAGAAATTCTGAGGGTCAATTGGGCGACAGCACAACCAGCCAGCGCAATACGCCAATTCAGGTGCTTGGCGTCGGCGGCGTAGGTTATTTAACAGGTGTGAGTGCCATTGCTGCTGGATATACGCATTCTCTCGCTTTAAGATCCGACGGCACGGTGTGCTCTTGGGGCGATAATACTAACGGCAAATTAGGTGATAACACAACCAGCCAGCGCAATTCGCCCGTGCAGGTGTATGGCGTAAGCGGCACTGGGTATTTAAGTGGCATAACAGGTATTTCTGCTGGAAGCGGTTTTAGCATAGCCTTGAAATCCGACGGAACCGTTTATGCCTGGGGGTTAAATACAAGCGGTCAGTTGGGCGATGGCACGGTAACGCAACGTTTAATTCCAGTCCAGGTATTAGGCGTGGCCGGTTCCGGATATTTGAGCGGCGTTACCACAATCAATGCATCTGGAACCAGTTCCATGGCCCTCAAATCCGACGGAACAGTTTATACATGGGGAAGCGGCGGATATCTGACCACCAACGGCACGACCGCGCCGACGGCCGCGTATCCCGTCCAGGTCGTCAACGCCAGCAGTGCGAGCATGATAAGCCTGACCGGGATCATTGCGATCAGCGCAAGCGAAACAGGCCATACACTTGCTCTTAAAGGCGACGGCACGGTTTATGCCTGGGGTGCAAATGGTAGCGGCCAATTGGGAGATAACACAACGACCGATCGTTATACACCGGTCCAGGTCGTGGGTGTTGGCGGCGTAGGTTATTTGACAGGCATTACTGCCATTGCTGCAGGGAACGCCTTTAGTCTTGCTCTAAGATCCGACGGAACAGTTTATGGTTGGGGTTTTGGCACAAGCGGCCAGTTAGGATATAATTCTAGTACTAGCATAAGTACTCCGGTGCAGGTTTTAGGTGTGGGGGCAACAGGTTATTTAAGCGGCATTACGGCTATTTCTGCAGGAACCTCTTTAAGCGTCGCCTTGAAATTTGACGGAACGGTTTATGCCTGGGGAGATAATACTAGTGGAAAAATAGGAGATAACACAACGACTCAGCGCAATACGCCCGTCCAGGTGTTGGGTGTTGGCGGCGCAGGTTATCTGACTGGAATTACGGCGATCGATACAGGCAGTCAGTCCACGCTTGCCTTAAAGTCGGACGGCACCGTGGTTGCCTGGGGTGCAAATAGTAGCGGCCAATTGGGGGATGGTACATCGACTAGCCGTAGCACACCAGTTCAAACCTTGGGCGTTGGCGGCGCAGGATATCTATCCGGGATCATTGCCATCTCCGGGGGAACTAATGGCCATAGCTTGGCCCTAAAATCCGACGGCACCGTTTATGCC
>JADFXT010000021.1 GCA_015233405.1 Candidatus Omnitrophota bacterium
ATCCTGATTAACGCCTTTGAGTTTTGATTTGTCCGCATAAATCTTAGATAAAAAAGATTCTTTAAGCACTCTTTTATACCATGCAGCCAAAAGCATGCCGCTATAGACCTGGCGTAACGGCGCGAAAACGATAGAAGAAAGACGGTCTGGTTTGACAAAATTTAGGGATAGATTTCAATTATTGAATTTAAAGACCGCTAATGTTGTGCCTCGACCAGCCGTTCCATCAACTTTCAGTACCAGTCCTGTGCCGGGGATGCTTCCCATGACGACGGCTCCGATAAATCCCATGCTTCCTGAGCCCATATGGATAGCAAACTATAATGCCAAAGTTAGAGAAGTCAATAAACATGTTGAATTGGTCAATAATCCTATTAAGAGATCAACGTTTGTTCGGAACATTGAGAAAATTAAGAAGTCCACTCTTTCCTATGAACAAAAACAGGAAAGCTTGAATGCGCTTTTGACCAGCCTTCCACCGTTGCCTGAGGAAATAGTGAAGGAAGAAATTTTTAAGATACAAATACAGAAACAAAGACAGGGAGCATCTGTTCTTAACCCTGATGAATATGACGCAGCATATTCAACTTTATTGGATGGAATTAATGAGCTTTTATCCGCGGCTAAATCATGGAATCCATTTAAAAGGATGGGCGCACTCCTTAAATTAAAAGCATTGAGACGAGATTTTACAGGACATGTTAAAAAAGAGATACGCCGGTTTGAGCGTATTGAAGTAAAAAATTCCGGAACCGATATGTTGGAAGATTCTTATTTTAGTCATATCGCTATGGAAAAACGTGTGGCCCTCAAGGTGTTGATAGGACAGCCGGTTCATGAGATGCCGACGGCAAAAGATGAGATATCCTGGGCCGGAGAATATCTTCCTTTAGATGACATAGGGAAAGTTGTTTTTGCCTTGCTTAAGGGGATGAATAATAATCCAACCATAGAGGGGGTCTTCATTGATTTATTGAGGTTTATTAATGAGAAATCAGCGACGGAAAAAGACAAGTCTGAGCTATATAATTCTTTAATGAAACCAAACGTTATTGAAGCGCTCTTCTCTTTACCAGAAGAACAAAAAATAGTTCGGTCGATTTTTAATCGGTTATTTGTTGAGAGAAATAAAATTTCTGAAGAGAATCGGGGACGTTTTGATACCGATGTCCTGACTTATCTTCAGCGGGTTAACCTAAACTATTCGAAATATAAGGCCGCGGTTTCTGATGGGTTGCGTTTTGCCGAGCCTCAAATCCAGGGAGAACCCGAGTCGAGAATCATAAAGAGATTAAAAGCAGGACGCGCTTATGAGAAGGATAATATCCTGTTTCTTTCTCGTAGGCAAATCGTTGCCTTAACCAAAAGATTTGGGTCGATTGGCTTAAAGTCAGCTCAAGGTGAGTATGTTATTGTTTCCAGCAATGATTTGAAGAGTCCTGAAGCTTTTTCTTCCCCTTACAGCTTTGGAATTGATTTGTCTTTGTGGAATGCCGAGAAGAATAGGGTAAAGCCGGCCAATGAAGTAGGCCTTTATTATACCTATCAAGGAAAGGCAAAAAAATACAAGGCGACTTTAGAAAAAAGGGATTCCGGAACTGCTTTAGTTATGGATCCTAATCAATTGTATTTTAATTTTAAGAATTTGAATGAAGCCCAAGAAATCTTTTACGTCCTGCGGAGGGGATTGAGAGATAATCAGGCCAAGGGAGTTGTTCAAGCCGAAGGACAGTTGAATGGCCAAACAGTGGTTTTCAATAATCCTAAGGAGATGTATCCTCAATTTGCTGCAAGATACGGTATTCCTGTAATTGTGAATCCAAAGCAAAAGAAAGTTAAAGATGCGGTGAAGTTAACCGATGAACAACAAAAAAATGATCAACCGCCATCCTCCTCCTCAACAGCCGTGGTAACGGCCTTGCAAGAGGGATTAGTCAAGGGTATTGATCAGGCGTTAGTGACCAGGAATGGTGGTATCGACTTAAACGCGGCGAATTTAGATTTAGAGATCAAGCGCGACGGTAAAGGAATGCCTTTACCGGTGGCCCAGCAGAATATTGAAAATATTCATATCGAAGGGCTTATCCCGATGATTCTGGATATCAAGCCAGCTGTGGGATCCCTGAATTTATTATAAGAACGACATTTGCCCCTGTTTTGTAAAGTATTGTAAAGCGGGGGTTTTCTTTTTGTTCTGCCCGCATTCTAATCTTCAAAAGAATTGCCTTAAAAAATTAATCGGGAAATTACTTGCATAAACGAATTTTATTCTGTAATGTATCTTTAAAGTCAAAGAAATTTTGCGATATTAAATAGAAAGAAGGGGGTTTAAAATGTTTCGACGTACATTTGTAGCACTGGTAGCATTGGTCGTTGTCGTTTCTCTGTCGGGTTGCGCGACAACGAAAACCGCGGGAACCGGAACTTTACCGTTAGATCAAAAGGTCTCCCAAATGGAAGACACGCTTACGAAAAAAGACCAAGAGATCAAGGATTTGAAATATCAGGTCGATGACTTGAATTTCCAGATCCAGAACCTTAAAGGCAAAAGCGGAATTCAAATGCCGTCTATCTCCGTCAACGGCGAAGGAGATAAGGGAGCTGCTGGGAATATTCTTCGCGTGAATGTGGACCCGAAGGATGTTCAGAAGGCGCTACAGGCTGCCGGTTATTATCAAGGTCCTATCGACGGGAAGATCGGTCATCAATCCCAGAAGGGCATTAAGAGCTTCCAGAAGGACCACGGGTTGACCGCAGATGGTATCATCGGTCAGAAGACGTGGGTTGAATTAAAGACCTATTTGCAATAATTTAGAAGATTTCTGATTTTAAAAAGACGGCAGATATAAAAAATATCTGTCGTCTTTTTTTTGTGCATTATTGTTTTGATTAAACTTTTTATTTCAGCCCCTTACTGTCATTCTCAACTACCTCGATTTTTTATCTAGAAATGATTGGGAATCCACTCCTTCAAACTTTCTGGATCCCCGACCTGTCTGCCGACAGGCAGGCTAAAGCATTCGGGGATGACAAAATAAAGAAAAGGATTTTGGTATGACAAAATAAAAGAAGGTGTTCGGGGATGACAAAATAAAAAAAGGCATTTGGGAATGACAACCCTCATTTAGACGATATTTCTTATGCCCCTTCGCACCTGCCTGCGGTAGGGAATACTACGGGTTTACTATGGGCTTCATTTTAAAAACCTTCAGAAGTTTCTTTGAAAGAAAAATTTTTTAGATATGATAAGAATATGAGAAAAGTTGTCCTGACGGTAACGCTCAATCCAGCCTTAGACCGCACGGTCATTGTCGATGATTTTAATTTGGGGAAAGAACACTGTCTTGGGAAAGAATATCTGTCCGCCGGAGGAAAAGGCTTAAACGTTGCGCGGGCGCTTAAGATTTTCGGCGTACCTGTTTTGGCGACGGGAATTTTAGGCGGGAATGAAGGCAAAACCATTGAACAACTTTTGAAAGATGAAAATATCCCGTCTGATTTTTATCATATACTAAATTCGACCAGGACGAATTTGACTGTTATCAGCCAAAAGTCCCGTCAGCAAACCCGCATTTTATCTCCCGGCCCGAGGGTTTCTTCAAAAGATTTGGCAAGCTTCACAAAGAAATATTCCAAACTTCTTTCGAAAAGTTCATTGGTTGTTTTATCCGGCCGCAATGCCAACGGGGCGTTGGATACCTATTACGCTGACCTTATCCGCCTGGCTCGTCGGAAAGATGTCCCTTGCGTTTTGGATACAAGCGGAAAATCGTTAATGAACGGGATCAAAGCTCGCCCAGTGATGGTTAAACCAAATGTGGAAGAGACCGAAGCTATTCTTCATCAAAAGCTTAAGACAAATGCTCAAATCCAATCCGCAATTTCCAAACTTCATCGTTTAGGCGCGGAGATCGTTTTTATATCGACGGGAAAAACTGGAGCCATCGGGTCGAATCAAAAAGAAATATTTAGAGTCGTCCCTCCAGAGGTTTCGGCCTATAATGATGTCGGCTGCGGAGATGCGTTTATCGCAGCAGCTGTTTATGCTTATTTAAGCGGAGAATCATTTAAGAATATTGTAAAGTTTGCCGTCAGTGCGGCCACCGCCAGCGCGATGAGTATTAAGCCGGCTGAGATTGATTTAAGAGAACAAAAAAGCATTTTCAAGAAAGTGCGGATTAGCCAAGTCTACTAGAAGCCAGCAGTCCTTTTCCAAACTGTCATTCCCGCCCTCTTTCTGTCATTCCCGCGAAGGCGGGAATCCAGAGGCGAGGGTAAACTCCAACGGGAATCCAGAATAATGCGCCGTCACTGAACTCTGGATCCCCGACTAAGGCATTCGGGGATGACAAATATGCGGTATGCTCAAACTAGAAATAAAGTTATGGATCTTACGAAGAAAATTAAGAAATCAGTTATCGATTTAAACACCATTCCCGAAGTGGAATTGTTAAAGGTGCGTATCTGCGATTTGCCGATTCAAATCGAAGGTGCTTGGCTTGAGGAATGCATCCAAACGCTTTATCAGGAACTTGAGGCCAAAGGTATTGTTTTTAAGCCGCCGTGTTATCTGGCGGATGAATGGTTGACGCCCGAAAGGGAGACGTGTATCGGCATTCCCTTTTATTTGGCTAACCCTCGGTTAATCCAGATCGAAAAAAAATTCATGCAGGAAGCGGAAGGTGGAACCAAAGAGTGGTGTATGAAACTTTTGCGCCACGAGGCCGGGCACGCCATTTGTTATGCGTATAAACTTAATCAGCGCAGCCAGTGGCAGAAATTGTTTGGTTTACCGACGGAAGAATATGGCGAGACGTACAAATATCAACCGTACAGCAAAAATTTTGTGCGGCACTTAGAAGGCTATTACGCCCAGTATCATCCGGATGAAGATTTCGTCGAGACCTTTGCGGTGTGGCTCACTCCGGAGCTTAATTGGAAGGCCAGGTATAAAGGTTGGCGGGCCATTCAAAAATTGGATTTTGTTGACCAACTTATGGCCGGGATCAAAGGTAAGAAGCCTTTGACGTCCAGTGCGCGAAAATTTTGGCGGTTATCGACGCTGCGTATCACGCTTCAGAACCATTATCGTAAAAGGCGTTTATCTTTGGCGGAAGAATTCCCGGATTTTCACGACGGGTTTCTACGAAAAGCGTTTGTTGAGCCTAGCTTGGACACTACAAAAAAGGCCGCGGTCGTCAGCGTTATGGAAAAATACCGTAATACCATGATCGACAGTATTTCGGAGTTCTCCGGCGGGAAGAAATATCTTATTAACGATGTCCTTAATCATATGGAAAAACGCGCGCGGGAATTAAGATTGGAAGTCCGCGACGATGAAGCGGTCACCATTTTAAAAGTAACCGGTTATGTGACGGCGCTCATTATGAATTATTTTTATACCGGGCATTTGGGACGGAAGAAAGAGACAAAGATGTAAGATTTTCGATTAGACCCTGAATCTGTCATTCCCGAAATCTTTCGCCTGCCTGTCGGCAGACAGGTCGGGAATCCAGGGTCTTAAACCTTGTGGATCCCCGCCTGAAAATTGCGGGGATGACAGCAGCATGGAGTGGGGATGACAAAAATTTTAGCAATGTTGATAGTTCAATTAGGGATGAATGATGTCTAATAAGAAAAAAACAAAAGTCCTCATGTTATTCAGTAGCCCTTATCATAGGCCGCGGGGCTATGATTATAAGATCGAGTTCGCCGACCCGGATAATATGTACACGGAAAACGACGTCCATCAAGCCCTTCTGGCGAATGGCTATGATGTTTCTTTACTCGGGATTTATAACGATGTGTCTCTTTTGCTCGAGGAGATCAAAGAGAATCGTCCGGATCTGATCTTTAATATGGCAGAAGTTTTTAATGACCGGTCGTATTATGAAAAAAATATGGCCGCGCTTTTGGAGATGATCAATATTCCTTATACCGGCGCCACGTCGGAAAATATTTTTATTTGTAACAACAAAGGCCTGACCAAACAGATCTTAAGTTATCACCGCATCAAAAATCCTAATTTCCATATTTTTTACCGCGGACGGCGCGTATGGCTTCCGAAGAAACTGACCTTGCCGGTCGTCATTAAGCCTTTAAATGAAGAGGCGTCCCGCGGGATTTCCCAGGCGTCCATCGCCGACAAAGAGGAAGCTGTCTTCGAACGCGTGAAATTTATCCACCAGAACATGAACATGGATGCGATTGCTGAAGAATATATTGAAGGCCGGGAATTTTATATTACAATTATGGGGAATAGACGACTGACGGTTTTGCCCGCCCGTGAACTTAAATTCGGGGACCTTCCGGAGGATTCCAGGATCGCGACGTATAAGGCCAAGTGGGATGATGAATACCGTGAGCGCTGGGGGATCAAAAGCGTTTATGCGAATAATTTTTCCGACGGAGTTTGGGAGGAAATTTGCGATGTCTGTAAGCGTGCATACCGGGCGCTCAATATGAAAAGTTATTTGCGTTTTGATATCCGCGTCACACCCGACAACAAGGTTTATATTATTGAGCCCAATGCCAATCCTTGTATCGCTAAGATCGACGAGGTGGCGCAGTCGGCCGAGAAGGTCGGCATTTCCTATCAACAGCTCATTAAGAGAATTGTTGATTTTGCCCTTATCCGTTAACAAGCCAGAGGAGAAAAAATATGCCAAAGAAAATTTTAGCCATTGATGATGATCATACGAATTTACGGTTGATTGAATCGCGCCTGACCAAAGACGGGTTTGAGGTATTTACCGCGACGGATGGGGAAGAAGGATTGAAGGCGGCGGTTACAAATAATCCGGATCTAATTATTCTGGATGTGGAAATGCCGTCCATGAATGGATATACCTTTATGTTGGAAAAGGCCAAGAGAGAATCAATCAAAAAGATCCCGGTCGTTGTCCTTACGTCGCATAAAGAAAACCAGCCTATTTTTGAATTTAAAGGTGCGCGGGGATACTTAATGAAACCGATCAATTTCGACCAGCTTTATGAAAAAATAAAAAAACTTTTGCCGGAATAAGAGATTTCTATATTTGTCATCCCTGTAATGTTTGCCTTTGTTGTCATTCGCAATGGTTACCTTTGTTGTCATCCCCGAACGCCTTAGTCGGGGACCCCAAGGGTTGAAAACATAGATTCCCGACCTGTCTGCCGACAGGCAGGCTAAAGATTTCGGGAATGACAAAAAGAATTTGTATTAATGAGAAACTGAATTAAAAACCGGAGGCGCTTATGAAAAAAACAACTATTATCTGGGTCGTTGTTGCGGCAGTGATCGCAATTGTGATGATCCGTCTAAACACGCAGAACAAAGAAGAAGGGGTTCCTTTAAATCAAATTTTTCCGGATGATGAGGTCCAGCCTGTTGCTATGGAATACGCTAATGAAGAAAAGGCTCCTCAGCAGCCTCAGCCGCAAGTCGTAGCGGCGGCAGTTCCGGTTCCCACAAAAAGTGTTGAACCAAAACAAGCGCCAGCCCCTGTAAAGCCTGTCGTTACTCCTACCGTGGCACCGAAGAAAAAAGTAACTGTAGCCACATTAAAAGTCGCTTCAAAATTGTCTAAGGTCCCTTCAACAACGGCTGCTAAAAAATCGAAACGTTCCTATGCGATCCAAGTGGCTTCCTATAAAGAAAAGTCCATGGCTGATAGGGATATCAAAATATTAAAACAAAAAGGATATGCCGGCGGATATCTCTTGATCAAAGATTTAGGCAAAAAAGGAAAATGGTATCGCGTGTGCCTAGGGAAATACTCAGACAAACCCAAGGCAGAAAAATCCTTAAAAGATATCCAGAAGCATTTTCAAAAAAGTTTTATCATCTCTGTCCAGTAATCCCGCTAGCTTCGTTTTTTCAGCATGGCTATCAACTCAGGGACCCATTGAGTTAAGGCCTATTTTCTAATCTTTTCTCGATAGAACAAGAAAGGGGAAGAAATGAAATTCTGCCATTTCAGAATAATGTTGATTGTTTTAACGGGAACATTATTTTTGCACGTTCCTCAGCTTTCCGCCCAGACAGCGGAAGAATTATATAATCGTGCGGCTAATGATTATAATCTAGGCAATGTAGCCGAAGCTATCTCTGGTCTTAACAAAGTTATTGAAATGAGCCCTAATTCTGCAGAGGCCTATTACGACCGCGGGGCTATTTATCGCCAGCAAGGCGATTTGATTTTAGCGATTTCTGATTATACCAAGGCGCTCGAAATTAATCCTAAGTTCATCGAGGCCTATTATAATCGCGGGAATATTTATCGTGATCAAGGGAACTTGCCCGAGGCCATTTCGGATTACACCAAGGCCATTGAAATCAATCCCAATTTCGCCGAGGGCTATGGTAACCGCGGGTTTGCTTATCGCCAGCAAGGCGAGCTGACCCAAGCGATCGCTGATTATACCAAGGCCCTTGAACTCAAGCCTGATTTCGCCCCTGCTTATAATTTGCGGGGGGTTGCGTATGAAAGCCAAGGGAATCTCGCCGAAGCCATTACCGATTACACAAAAGCCATCGAGATAGATGCCAATTCTTCAGATGCCTATGCGAATCGAGGAAATGCCTACAGCCTCCAAGGAGATTTCCCAAAAGCTATTGCTGATTACAACAAAGCCATTGAAATAAATCCTAATCTTGCCGAGCTTTATAATAACCGCGGGGATGTTTACAGTAAGCAAGGGAATTTCCAGCAAGCCGTCGCTGATTCTACAAAAGCTATTGAGATAAAACCGAACTACGCAGAAGCTTATTACAATCGCGGGCTTGATTATAAGAATCATGGGAATCTATCTGAAGCCCTAGCTGATTTCACCAAGGCCATTGAAATAAATCCTAATCTCGCCGAGGCCTATTTTAGCCGAGGAAATGTTTATGCCGCGCAGGGTAAGCTCACCGAAGCTATTGCCGAATATAACAAGGCTATTGAACTCAAGCCCGGTTATGCGGCGGCCTATGAAAGTCGCGCAAATGTTTACAAGCGCCAAGGGAATGCCGCCAAGGCCGAGGATGATCATATGAACGCCATTTCAGGGGCCTACGATATATTGATGCAGAAAAATAAGTAAGCTGCCTTAAAAAAAGTTTGTAACTTTTTGCTTGTCTCTGCGTTTACAGAAGTAGGAGAGAGCAAAAGTTCACAAAGAAGAGGGAAAACGGGTGGAAGTAAAAACAGATGAAATTCTTATATCGGAATACCAACAAGGCAACGCTCAGGCATTAGAAGAGCTTTTTGGCCGCTATAAAAAGGCTATTTTCAATTACGCATTACGCCTTTTAGGCGACCGGGCCGATGCCGAAGACATTGTGGCGGAGAGTTTTATGATACTTGTAACCAACAAAATGGCGTATCAACCCCAGGCGAAATTTTCCACCTGGTTCTACCGGGTGGCGCACAATATGGCGATCAGCCGCATCCGCCGTCGGAAATATTCCGTTTCAATGTGGTTTAAGAAAAATGACGGCGATGATTTTGAAGAATGGGATGTCGCTGACACCAAAGACCTGCCGCAGGAAGAATTAATAAAGAAAGAAAAAAATCTGGCGGTCCGCAAAGCCATCCAAAAATTGCCGGAAGACCAGAAAGAAGCGCTTATTTTGCGGGAATATCAGGAGCTTTCTTATCATGAGATCAGCGTGATCTTAGACTGCAGTTTAGAGAATGTGAAAATTCTTATTTTTCGGGCACGGGAAGCACTTCGAACAGAACTAGCATCCGTGATGTCGGAGGACAGCCATGAATAATAGAGAAGATTTAAAACAACTTATTTCCGCTTATATTGACGGCGAAACAACGCCCGAAGAAAAAGAACGTGTCGAAACGCTTTTGGCAACGGACGCAGAAGCGAAAAAATATTATAACAATTTAAAAAATCTCTCCTCTTCTTTGCGAACTTGGTCTAATGAGGCCCTCTCTCCCGATTTAGAACAAAAGTTAAACAAAGATTATCTGTCTCAAAAAATCGAGGAGGGACGAGCAATGAAAGCTAAGACAAAAAGAACTGTTGCAGTGGCAAGTACCGTACTTATTGCGTTGGTGGTATTTTCTGTTTCGCTGGATGTTTACAAGCGAAATGTTCAGGGAAGATTAAAATCGGCAACAGATGAAATTGGGGAGCAGTATCAACCGGCGCAATCTCAACCCGTGGCGACAACGGCACAGACAACAGTGTCTGCTCCGATAACAGCGGTGACACCGGTAACAGTGACAGCTTCGGCACCTGTTCCGACGGTGCAACAATCAGCGCCGAGCAATGGGATTGTAAAATCAGCCAGGGCACGTACCGAAGGGGTTATGCTTGCCAAGGCAGTGGAAACAAAACAGTATGAACCGTATTATATGGACCAATCTTATAATGTGAATAAAGCAGAAGGGGCAACAAGAAGTGCCAAGTCTGTAACTTTAGGATTCCAAGCAGACAGCAGTGCTAAGGGCGGACGCATGTTATATGACCAAGTCCAAGTTGTAGCACCTGCTTTTGTCGGGCCAACGGTTTATTATGGCCAGCCGGTGGATACGAACACCGAGCAGTATGACCAGATCAATGAAAATGAATATCAGGAAGCCATGCAAAATCCGTTATCGACATTTTCGATCGACGTCGATACAGCGAGCTACAGCAACATTCGCCGATTTTTAGAAAGTAACCAAATGCCACCGGAAGACTCCGTGCGCATTGAAGAAATGATCAATTATTTTTCTTACGAATATCCTGAGCCGACAGGCGAAGATCCGTTCTCTATTACTACTGAGGTGGCCGCGTGTCCGTGGAATACGACGCACAAGCTGGCGTTGATCGGATTACAGGGAAAGCGGCTTAAAGGAACAGAAATGCCGTCGAGCAATTTGGTATTCTTAATTGACGTTTCCGGTTCGATGCAGGACCAGAATAAATTGCCGCTACTTCAGCAGGCATTCCGGATGATGGTCCAGCAATTAAGAGCGGAAGATACGGTTTCTATCGTCGTGTATGCCGGCGCGGCAGGACAGGTTTTGGAGCCGACCAGCGGCGACCAGAAACAGAAAATCTTAAGCGCCATTAATAGTTTAAGCGCGGGCGGTTCCACGGCCGGCGCGGAAGGTATTCAAATGGCGTATGAATTAGCCAAGAAAAATTATATTAAAGGCGGCAATAACCGTGTGGTGCTCGCCACCGACGGGGATTTTAATGTTGGCGTTAGTAATGACGGGGAATTGGTCCGCATCATTGAAGAGAAGCGCAAGGAAGGCATATTCCTCACCATCTTAGGCGTCGGCATGGGCAATTACAAAGATTCCAAGATGCAAAAGCTCGCCGACAAAGGCAACGGAAATTATTATTACATTGATACTTTAAAAGAAGCTAAAAAGGTTTTGGTGCAGGAACTGGGCTCGGCGCTGTTTACCATCGCCAAGGACGTCAAAATCCAGGTCGAGTTTAATCCGTCCCAAGTTAAAGCGTATCGTCTGGTTGGGTATGAAAAGCGCATGCTTAATAAGGAAGACTTTAATGACGATACCAAAGACGCCGGCGAATTAGGGATCGGCCATACGGTCACCGCGCTCTATGAAATTATCCCAGCGGATTCTAAAGAGCCAGTCGCTTCCGTCGACGCGCTTAAATATCAAACCACGCAGGTCAAGACGAGCGAGGATCTTCTGACCGTCAAGCTTCGCTATAAAAAGCCGGAGGAAAACGAGAGCAAACTTTTAAGCCGGGTCGTATCGGCAAAAGAGGTTGTAACGCAGATGTCTAATAATTTATCCTGGGCGTCCGCGGTTTCTGAATTCGGCATGATCTTAAGGAATTCCAAATTTAAGGCAAGCTCTTCCTATGCCGATACGCTGACCCGCGCGCAAGCATCCAAAGGCGAAGACAAGTTCGGGTATCGCCAGGAGATGATCGATCTGATCCAAAAGGCTGAAAGCTTGGACGTGCGCGTCACCACTCCCGGCGGCGGGATTAGTACGAAATAAGGAATGAGAATGTTGCGGGGCAGGTTTTACGACTGCCCCTTGGATATTGTTAGAGCTCGGGTAAAACTAAAAGTAAAATTGTCATCTCTGAAGGCGCTATCCTAACTCTTGTCATCCCCGAATGGGTTAGTCGGGGATCCACAAGGTTTGAAAACATGGATTCCCGACAGAAGATTTCGGGAATGACAACAAAGGAGAAAGCTTTCGGGAATGACAGCGAGGGGTGAGTGGAGTGACAAATACGGGGCGGGAATGACAGTATTTTGGGGGAGCTGTTCCCTAACCTCACAGATTATTTGCAAAGGAGACCGATGATGTTAAGAAAAAGGAATGAGCCTAAGAAGCAATCTCTGAGAATGTTTCTTTTTCTTCTTATTATTTTAGGCATCAGCGTTTTGATAAATGTTAAGGGAGGGGTAGCTTCTCAAGATGATAGACCATCTGAACCGTATAAGGTTAATTGGAGTTTTGAAGCGAATTTTATGGGTGGGGAGCAAGACGGTGTGCATAAAAAATATTACGAAAATGGACAGTTAAAAGCTGAGTGGACTTTCAAGGACGGAAAGCCTGTCGGGATATATAAAACTTATTACCAGGACGGTCAGTTAGAAGGAGAGATCGCTTATAAGGATGGGAAACGAGAGGGCATTTACAAGGGTTATTATCCGAACGGACAGTTGAGCGGAGAGCTCCCTTTCAAGAATGGGAAGATGGAAGGTCTTAGTAGGTATTACTATTGGAAAAGCGGAAAGTTAGTATCAGAAGTTGTTTACATGAATGATGAAATGGTGGGCCCTTTT
Source organism: Candidatus Omnitrophota bacterium (assembly GCA_015233405.1). GTDB lineage: Bacteria > Omnitrophota > Gorgyraeia > Zapsychrales > Zapsychraceae > JADFXT01. The sequence continues at coordinate 12,755 of JADFXT010000021.1, forward strand.
AAGAGTTTTTATGAAAGCGGGAAGATGAAAGAGAGAACGATCTACAAGAATGGGATACGAATGGCGTCCTATACGTATTATGAAAGCGGAAGGCTGCGATCAAAAGCGATCTTTAAGAATGCGGCGTCAGAGATGTTCGCAAAGAATTACGATGAAAGTGGAAAGTTGAAAGAAGAGACTCATTCCGACGGTAGAATGGGGCTTTGCACACAGAAGTTATATAATGAGAACGGTCAGCTGGAAAAAGATGGTCCTTGTCCGCCGCCGGTATATGAGCCGTGATGGCTTAACATGAAAGCGCGAAAGCCGGAAATGTTCCTCGCCAGCTCCTCATTCCCGAGAAATCGGTTCACAATTTTTTTGAACATCGTATAATGCCTATGAAAGGAAAAGAGGGAAAGACAGATAATGAAATATTTCGTAATATTCCCCATTATTATTTTCATTCTTGCCGGATGCTCAGATGCGGGCCGTGATGATCCTCTTTCGGAAAGTTATACCGTACAGAAAACGACGACCCAACAACAAGCAGTCCAGGCCGGTAAGGAATCTCTTAAAGGTTCTGCACAGACCCAGGTTCAAAGTAATTATGGCAGCTATCAAATGAATTCCACGGCGGATAATTTTCATTATTCAGATAAAACGAAATTTGACGATGGAACAGAGCGAAACTCTGAGTCCTGGGGAAAGTAAAATGGCCTTAATGATAAGGAGGACATGATGAGCTTGGGGGAAATTAAATTTACAGAAAAAAAAGATATTGTTCCAAAATGTCCGCATTGCAATCAGCTTTTAAATGAAGTTTATTTTCAGCGAAAAGGACGGGTAAGCTGGTTTTCGTTACGCAATATCAGTTATTTCTGTCCTCATTGTTCAAAGCTGCTCGACATTATGCAGGAATCATTTTCTTAGCTAATTTTCGTTTGCACGCCGGGTGTGTGAAAAAGATTGGGATAAATTTAAAACAGGAGAAAGATATGAAAAAACAAACAATGATTTTAACGGTGATCGCGGTTGCGGCCGTCAGTTTTTGTTTAGCCGGATGCGGAACCACGGTCAAGCGCGTCAGCGTCGGCGAAAAGGTAGACTTAAGCGGTTTGTGGAATGATACGGATTCCCAGCTTGTTTCGCAAGAGACGATTTCAGATTGCCTGAAAGGCGCATGGCTGGATACCTTTTATAAAGCCAAGGGCCGTGACCCGGTCGTGATCGTCGCAAGCGTCACTAACCGCAGCTACGAGCATATTAATTCTCAGGTGTTTACCAAACATCTTGAGCGTGAGCTTCTTAATTCGGGCAAGGTCAAATTTGTTGCATCTTCCGACGAGCGACAGCAGATGCGCAGCGAGAGAAAAGACCAAGACCAGGGATTTACCGACCCGGCCACGATGGCGGCTAAGGCCAAAGAAACCGGCGCGGATTATATGCTCATCGGCAGCATTAATGCCGTTAAGGATGAAGTCAAGGGCCAGTACGCCATTCTTTACCAGGTGAATCTCGAGCTCATTGATTTGTCGACGAACCAGAAGGCGTGGATAGGGCAGAAGGAAATTAAAAAGATCGTCAAGAATCCACCATATTCGTTGTAAAAATTTTCGGTCATCTTTAATTCACTGTGTCTGTCATTTTGGAATACATTGTCTTAATCTTTGTCGTCCACGAATGTTTTTTTTGATTTTGTCATCCTGCTCCTGTATTTGTCATCCCGGGCGGAGACCCGGGATCCAGGGTCTTAAAGCGGTTACTGGATTCCCGCTTTCGCGGGAATGACATCAAGAGAGATTACCAGTAGGATAAAATGTTACCAAAATTCTGAAGTAGTACACTGCCGGCAGGCAGGTTGGGAATGACCTAATGGAGGTGCCACTTGACCAGGTCTTTATGTTTTTGTTTCATTTTTGTTTTGTTCTTCTCGTCGACGATATGCTCGAGCGCTTTGGCGGATTCTCCGGCATCGGCCCAAGATAATATTCTCAAGAAGGCCGGGGAGCTTATTGAGAAAAAAGAATATCTTCCCGCGGCCCAAACCATTGAAGCGGCCTTGTCCGCGTCTCAAAACGATGCCTCTTTGATTGAGATGTTGATTGGTATCTATATTTATCTTAATGATGATAAAGCGCTTAAATATTACGACATTCTTAAATTAAAGGAGCCTCTTCGCGCCGAGAGCCTTCGGAATTTGGCTATCATGTCTCGCATCGGTGGGGTCCTTGAGATCAAAAAAGATGCCATCTCGCTTATCTTCCCGTCGGGGGACGCGCCCAAAGACCCGGACATCCTCACAAAAATAAGAAGCGCTCAATATTTGGATTCCGAAGCGAATTATAAATATGCCATCCGTGCTTATGAGGGTATTCTTCGGGATTATAAATTTTCCAATTCCGAAAAGGGTGGTATTTATTGGACCATTGGGGCGCTGTATGGGTCGTACGGGCAGAGTAAGGATTCTTTGATATATTTACAGAAGGCCTTTGAATTGGAAGAAAATGTCGCCGAGAAAGTTTATTTGCTCGAGGCTTATTTTGCCCTTAATGATTATAAAAAATGCCTCGCGTATGTTAAACGGGGATTGCATAAGTCTCCGGACGATAAAATTTATCTTTATTACGGCGGCAAGACTGCCCTGGCGATGAAGGATGCGAAATTATTGCGCAGTTATTGGGATAAGTTAAAAACATTGGACCCTTTGTTATACGCATTTCTCGAGAAAGGCAATGAGGAATTCCTTAAAGAACAACAACGCTGACAGGAAGGATTTTTTAGTGGGATTCATCCGTCCATCTTACCGGTTTTTGGTTTTTATGCTTTTTCTCGCCGTAAGTTCCTTGAGTTGCTCGCCGATCTCAACTGTCATCCAACCTGAGGTGAACGGCCTTGTCGTCGCCGGAAAATATCATTCCGCGTTAGCCGCCATGGAGCAAGCCCAAGAAAATTACGGAACTAACAACCGGCTTTTGTTTGATATGGATTACGCCCTTGTCCTTCACTACGCCGGGAAATATGAACAGAGTGCCAGCGTTTTTGACCGCGCTAAGCGCGCCTACGACGAGCTTTATACGGTTTCGTTATCTAAAGAAGGCGCTACGTGGCTCGTTAACGATAATGTCGCGCCCTACCGCGGAGAGGATTTTGAGCGGGTGATGATCAATATTTTTGAGGCGCTCGATTTTGCCGCGCTCGGGAATTTTACCGAAGCCCTCGTCGAGGCCAGGGACGTGGATTTAAAACTTCGGCTTATCAACAGCCAGTATAAGTCAGAAGAAGAAAATGTTTATAAGGAAGATGCCTTTGCACGGTTTTTGATGGGGATTTTGTATGAGGCCCAGGGCACAGCTGAAGGATATAATGACGCGTTTATTGAATATGAAAAGGCGGTTAAAATTTATGAGAATGAATTTTTGCCCTTGTATCACGTCGAAATGCCGGATATTTTAAAACAAAACATGCTTGCCGTAGCGCAATTTATGGGCGACAAGGAGTTTCAGAAATATCAGCAGAAATGGGGGAAGATTCCTTTTCTGCCGCTCAAGGAAAGAAATGAAAAAGCCGAAGTGTATCTTGTCCATTACGCGGGGCTTTCGCCGATCAAACATCAGATTGAGCTTCCGATTCCGCTTCCCGGCGGATATTTGGCGCAGCTGGCTTTCCCGGTGTATGAAAAAAGAGTTTCCGACGAGAAGCAATGCTTTTTTAGGGCGGTTCCCCAGGAAAATTTGGAATATAAACATGTTTTAGAAAAGGGGGAAGATATTGGGGCTATTGCCATAAAAAGTCTGGAGAATCGTCGAGCCAGGGTGATCGCCAAGGCGGTCTTACGCTCCGGCGCGAAATATTTTCTCGAGCGAGAAGGTGAGCGGATTGTTGAGCGCCAGTCCGGACAAGAAGCGTCGCGGTGGTTTCGCTATTTAAGCAGTTTGTATAATATCACCTCCGAGCAGGCGGATTTGCGGTCGTGGCAGACGCTGCCACAGACGATCGAAATTTCGCGGTTGCTCCTCGAGCCCGGCACGTACCAGTTATTTTTGGATAACGAAAGTCTCGGGACTGTGGATCTTAAGGCTGGAGAGAAGAAATTTATTGTTCGGCGATAGCAAGGTTTTAGGGTTAGAAAAGCGTTAAAATGCCCGGAAAGAATATGTATTTTTTTGATAGAATTTTTAAAGAAATATAAGTATTATATGTGCAACAGGGAGGCTAATGTATGATGAAAAAATTCCTACTTATTCTTTGTGTTATTCTATTAGTTGGCTGTACGACAACTCAACAAGGGACAACTATTGGCGCTGTGACGGGTGCGGGCTTAGGCGGCATTATTGGCCATCAGTCCGGTCATGGTGGCACAGGGGCTGCTATTGGAGGAGTTGTGGGCGCTCTGGGCGGATATGCCGTCGGAGAGAATATGAAAGCTAAATTTTGCCCCAAGTGCGGCCGCACGTTTGATGAGTCTGAAAAATTCTGTCCTTACGACGGGACAGAATTGCAATATAAGCAGAAATAAAAAAATGAAATACGAAATTCGAAAACCGAAATTTGAGACAAATTCGAAATTCTAGAAAATAAACCATATCCTAAGAAATAAAAATTTTTAAGTTTTGTTTTTTGTTTCGTGTTTCGAAATTCGGATTTCGAATTTAGGTTACAATATTATGAAAATTCTTATCATTGACGATTCGTTGCTCGACAGAAAACTTCTGATGAAATGCATCTCTTCGGCAGGGATCGCTTCCGAGGTTATCCAAGCTTCCGACGGAGAAGAGGGCTTGAGGGTTTTGTCACAAAACTCTGAAGATGTCGGGCTGATCTTGCTCGATTGGCAAATGCCTAAGATGAGTGGCATTGATTTCATGAAAGAGGCCATTAAAAATCCGGAATTCAGAAAAATCCCCATCATTATGATTACCGCTTCCGCGGCGGAAGATAGCAAAAAACTTGCCCGGGAGGCCAATCCGGACTTAGCCGGATATGTCATCAAACCATATAAAGCCGAACGCCTTATTGAAATGATCAGGTTATGGGTGAAATAAGCATCAATCCACAGGACGATAAAGAAAAATCTTTAGCAACAGCCCAAAAAAGCGATGAACTTTATTTGCAAGCCGCTCTTTTGGCCGATGTGGTTAAATGGATCCTTGAAAAAGATGCCAGCGTGAGGTTGTCGGAAGACCCTTCCTTGAAAAAAATCCCTATTGTCGAATTTCGAAGACGTATGCGGGTGTCTAGCCTTGAAAAGTTCAATATGACGACGTATGTTTCCGTTATTAATTTTTATCTTGGTGAGCGGGAAATGAAAAAACATGCGGCGATTGGAGCTGTGGTGGTTTATATCGGGGAGCCGTATATTGTGAATTTGTTAGAGAAGCTTGGTTATCCGGTCAGAGATGATGAGGACCCGGATGTTTTAGGCGCTTCCGTCGGGACGTTGTGCAATCTTGTCGCGGGTAATTTTAAAGCCGAATTGACTAAATGGGGATATAAAGATTTGGCCATGTCTCCGTTTAGCAGCTATATGAATGAGGTTCTAAACGGCATCGAGTTTGATGTGAGGCAGAAACAGAAATATGAAATAACTTTTAGGGTCAAAGGCAAGCCGCTTTTGGATGTGGAGTTGACCTTAGGGAAAATCCCGAAGATCAAGAAGTAGTCTCAATTAGCGACCAGGAAGAAATTGGAGATGGATTATCTGGCAGCCTTTTGATGCCCGCCGGGCAAGGTTCTTAAAATCAAGAAATCAAATTTTTTTGAGGAGGAATTGTTATGACAACACCGCTGGAAAAATGGGTCGATGAACAAGCGCGTTTGGCTAAACCCGATAAAGTGTATTGGTGTGATGGCTCCGAAGAGGAAGCCCGTCGTCTTTTAGAGGTCGGGATGAAAGAAGAGAAGATCGGTTCTACGCCGGTTTTCCAGGAGCTAAATCAAGAGAGCTGGCCGAACGCTTATTTTCATCGCAGCCATCCGACGGATGTGGCGCGTACAGAACATTTGACCTTTGTTTGCCTTGCCAATAAAGAACTCGTAGGTCCTAATAATAATTGGATGGACCCTGTTGAGGCCAAGCAAATGCTGGCCAAATTGTCCGACGGATGTATGCGTGGGCGGACCATGTATGTAATGCCTTACACCATGGGACATCCCAAATCTCCCTACGCCAAGGCCTGCGTCCAGGTTACTGACATTAGCTATGTTGCGGTCAACATGCGCATCATGACGCGGATGGGAAAAGACGCTCTTGAGCGCATCGGCACGCGTGAAGATTTTGTCCGAGGGTTTCATTCCATCGGCGATTTAGACCCGAACAAACGGTTCATCATGCATTTTCCCGACGACAATATGGTCTGGAGTATCGGCTCCGGCTATGGCGGCAACGCTCTATTGGGCAAAAAATGTTTTTCACTGCGTATCGCCTCTTGGCTCGGGTATCGTGAAAGCTGGCTCGCCGAGCATATGGTCATTTTAGGGATAGAAGACCCTCAGGGAAAAGTTACTTACATTACGGCGGCATTGCCGTCCGCGTGCGGGAAAACGAATTTAGCCATGCTTCAGTCGGCGTTGCCGGGATATAAAATTTGGACCTTAGGTGATGACATTGCGTGGCTTAATATTGGTAAGGATGGCCGTTTGTATGCTATTAATCCGGAGACCGGACTTTTTGGTGTCGCACCCGGAACATCGATGAAGACTAATCCTAATATGCTTCTTACGCTGAAAGGAAAGAAATTTTTCCCCACACTTTTTACCAATACCGCTGTCGACACCGACAAGAACGAGCCGTGGTGGGAGGGCTTAAGTGATACGCCGCCAGAGCATATGCTCGACTGGCAGGGCAATGTTTGGGATCGTTCTAAAGGCGCAAAAGCAGCGCATGCTAATTCGCGATTTACGGCGTCGATTTATAATTCTCCGACGCTGTCAAAAGAAATTGATAACCCCCAGGGCGTTCCGATTTCTGCCATCATCTTTGGTGGTCGTCGGACCCAGCTGATCCCGCTTGTGATGGAGGCCTTTAACTGGCGGCACGGCGTATTTTTAGGGACGAGGATGGGGTCTGAAACAACCGCAGCAGCCAGCGGACAGAATGTTGGCGCTTTACGTCGGGACCCGATGGCCATGCTGCCATTTTGCGGGTATAACATGGGCGATTATTTTGGCCATTGGCTCGATATAGGAAAAAAATTAACCAATCCGCCGAAGATCTATTCCGTTAACTGGTTTAGGGTCGACGAGAACGGCAAGTTCATCTGGCCGGGTTTTGGCGACAATATCCGAGTTCTTAAGTGGATCATTGACCGGGCTAATAATAAAGTCGGCGTCCAAAAAACACCACTGGGATTTCTTCCTCAGATGAAAGACCTGGATTTCTCAGGATTAAATATTCCCGAAGAAAAGCTCGGCAGGCTGTTTGATATCAATCTTTCCGATTGGGAGAGCGAGCTTAAGGATATCGAGAAATTCTTCGAACAATTCGGCGCTCATATGCCGGCAGAGATGTGGGAAGAATATCATGCGCTGGCAGGGCATCTCGGCAAAAAATAAATCGCCTCATCTCGACGACATTTTTTGATATTCAGCCTTTGACTATCAGCCAGGAATTTTAAATTTTTATTTAAAATAGACTGAAATTGAGCGGTTTAAAGTTGACCGCTTCTTTTAATCCATGTTCCGTCCTTCTAAAAAAATCATTATCTGGTTTTCTGTCCTCGCGGCTATCACAGCCGTTTCATTGTTCATCGTTTATAAAATCTCTTCCGTCAAGAGCTTTGTCCATGCCCAAGGAAAAATCGATGCGCCCGTTCAGATCGTAGAATATATGGATTACGAATGCCCGGGATGTGCGCTCGGCGGAAAATATCTTAAAGAGATGATACAGAAATACCCTGAGAAGATCCGGCTCGAGGTGCATTTTTATCCGTTAAATAATCATAGGCAAGCTCTTTTAGCCGCCCGTTATGCCGAATGCTCCTCGAGACAGAATAAATTCTGGGAATTTCACGAAGCTTTGATCTTTGAACAGAGTAAGTGGATCGTTCTTTTTGATGTGAAGCCCGCCTTTAATTCTATAGCGCAAAGAGTTGGGCTGGACTTTGAGCGGCTCAATGCCTGTCTTCAAGACCGTGATATTCTTACCTCTATTCTTGCCGGGAAATTGAAAGGGATCGAAAAAGGCGTCCATGCGACCCCGACGTATTTTGTGAACGGAAAAATGGTCGTCGGGCCGGATAAGCTCAAAGTCGAATTGGAAGGCCTCTTGAAGAAATAGCCAATCGCTGATACAATGCTCTCATTGAGCACATTAAAAAAAGGAAAAATTATTATGAGACCAGTAAAAAATTTTTTTCTCATTTGTTTTTTCTTAATATTAACCTCATCTATTTCTTTGGGAGGTGACAACGTGAAACGTCCCAATGTCAGTGGCCAGTTTTATCCGTCGAATCCGAAGCAATTATCATCCTTGATCGATACGTTCTTCAGTCAAGCCGATGTGAAACCGCTTAATCAACATATTGATGTCGTCATTGTTCCTCACGCCGGGTATGTTTATTCCGGACCTGTTGCGGCGTATGGGTTTAAGGCTGTGAGTAAAAATCAATACAAGACGATTGTGATTCTTGCTGCGAGCCATTATTTTCCATTTGATGGCATATCTATTTGGCAAAAGGGCGGATTTGAAACGCCGTTGGGTCTTGTGAGTGTGGATGAAGAATTCACAAAAAAGTTGGTCGGCAAGAACCCGAAGTTTTATGACGAGCCTTCTGTTTTTGAGCAGGAACATTCTCTGGAAGTAGAGATCCCATTCTTACAAAAAACATTTAAGGATTTTAAAATTGTCCCTGTCCTGTTTGGCCAGCCGGACCTTAAAACGATCGCGAGCTTTGCCTCTGCGCTTAAAGATGCCGTCGGTGATAGAGATGATGTCCTCGTCATCGCAAGCTCGGACATGTCGCATTATCACGACGATGCGACGGCCCGCGCGATGGATAAAAAAACCATTGATACGATTCTGGCGTATGACATTGAATCTTTTTGGAAAGGCTGCGATGCCAGGACGATCGAGATGTGCGGATTCATGCCCGTCACGGCCGCGCTTTTGTATGCAAGAGAAAAAGGACTGGACCGAATTGAGGATTTGCATTACGCCAATTCTTCCGACGTGACTGGAGATAAAAACCGTGTCGTCGGGTATACGTCCGTTATCATTTACAACAGTGGAAAGCAAACTAAAAAAAAGGTCGCCGCAAATGAAAGTGAAGAGGGCGTTAAACCTTTGGCTCAAGCGCAGAAAGACCGGCTTTTGACGATTGCCCGCCAGACCATGGAAGAATATGTCCGCCGCGGGAAAGTCCTCGACGTAAAAGAGGCGGATCCGCGATTGTCCGAGGAGGAAGGTGCGTTCGTCACGATCCAAAAAAATGGACAGCTTCGAGGATGTATCGGAAATATTATAGGCCGCGGCCCGCTTTATTTGACCGTCCGTGATATGGCGATCGCGTGCTCGACGGAAGATCCGCGGTTCTCTCCGGTTAAGGACAAGGAATTAAAAGACCTTCACGTCGAGATATCTGTGTTATCAAAACCGCGGCTCATTAACAATGTTGATGAAATTGTTTTAGGCAAACACGGCGTTATTGTTTCTAAAGGGGCTTTTAATCAAGGAGTTTTCTTGCCGCAGGTCGCAACAGAAACCGGTTGGAGCAAAGAAGAATTTTTGTCGGAACTTTGTTCTCAGAAAGCCGGGCTTCCTTCCGATTGCTGGAAAGACCCTGCCACAAAAATGTATATTTTTACGGCACAGGTTTTTTCTGAAAAAGAAGAGAAGTAAAATTTATTTAGCAAATTAAATTTGATTGCAACTATCACTAAAACGTATTCTTTTTAACTATTTATCCTATTTTAAATCCCTCCAAAATCTTTTTTTTCATCTTTCCTAATTGTCGTCGATAAAATTCCACATTAGCGCTAATTTTAAATCAAAATAACTTAAACAATTATTGAAGACTAATCTTACTTTGCTAATATATTATTAAATACAAATACTTGTACGAAATTCTTCATAAACCCCTAGATATAGTATAAATGATCGCTCAGAGAAAAAAGACGTCGAAAAGACTAAGATGTGGGCTCAATTTATCGTCGAGACACAACATCTGGGATGGGGACTCTTATTTAGCCCTAGGGGTGGGGGATTTTAAAGAAATCATACAAGCACACGTCATTTTAGGCGCTTTTTAAAGTGAACTTCATGAAACTATCCTTAAAAAATATCCAACCTATTAATATAATTTTCATTATTCTTTCTGTATTTCTTTTTTTGTTAATTCCCTCGTTTTCCCTCGCCGATAACATTGAAGCTATCCTCGATTCTGCAAATGGCGCCAGCCAATTTTCTGTTAAAGATTCCAGCGGGACGAATGAAGTTGCGCACATCGGTTCGACTGGCCGTGTTGTTACAAAAGGATGTCTTCGTGTTGACAGTACTGGTCAGGAATGTACAGATACAGAAGGGTTGATTGTTGATGGTTCTATTGGGATTGGAATCGGGACCGCTGCAACAGCTTTCTATGTCAATTCGAATGCCGTAATGACAACGCCCATCGTGACTGTTCGAAATAATGTCGGCCTTTTTCAGGTTTATATCCAGTCCGGGACTCCGGAAGGAACCGTGACCGGTTCGATCGGTGATTTATGCGTTGATCCCGTGAACGGTTTTATTTATGTCAAGAATACGGGTACTGCGACCAACGCTGGTTGGAAACAAATCGCTTTTGGTTCCGGCAATGCCGCTAATGAATTTTTAAGTAATTTAAACGCCAATGTTGCGATCAATTCTTCGCTGGTCGCTAATGCAGCATCGACACTCAATTTAGGTTCTGCCGCGCTTCCCTGGGCGAATCTTTATGTGGACACGATCCGCTCCGGTACGGGATTGCCTTTGGCTATTAGTCCGGCCACAAGCGCTTTAAGCATCAATGCAAGCCTTCTTAATTTGTCCGCCCAGAAAGTCGGCGTTAATCTTAACGGCAGCGTCAACGCTTTAAATTTCTCCTCGACGTTAAAACCTTCTGTCCTTTCGATTGATGCCTTGAATGGCCGTGTGGGCGTTGGAACAGGAACGCCGTTGGCGCTTTTGCATGTCATGGGAAATTATGCGCAGATTGGTGCGTCGGGCGCTTTTAGCCATATCACCGGCGATGGAGATCTTGGCGTGACGAACAATTTGGAAGTCATCGGAAATATTTACGGAAATTTTGTTGGAAATATCAACGCGAGTTTAGCCCCGGGGTCGATTCCCTTTGGCGCGGCCAACGGCACCTTAGCTTATAACACGTCTTATCTTTTTTGGGACAACACAAATCATTATTTAGGCGTGGGAACAGGGGTCCCGACGTCGTTAATTCAAACCGTTGGTGGAGATGTGCATGTCGGGACAGGAACATTTATTCACGCGGCTTCGTCGGATGATTTGTATGTGACTGGAAATTTTGAGGTCGGCGGCTCGGCTTGGCTAAACTCGTTAAGCGCATCGGCGACACTCGGCGTCGGCACGGGCGCTCCGTCGTCAAGGCTGGAAGTTTCTGACTCCGCAGCCGCGCCGGTTATCACGATTACGAATTTATCCGATACGGAATTTGACCCGATGCTCAAATTTAGGACTGGCGCAACACCTGCTACGCGTTTTAGTTTAGGAGTTGATGATTCCGACAGCAACAAATTCAAAATAGAAGCCGCAGATAGTTTAGGCGCAGTAGCTCCGGCGGTTTCTATTGACACAAACGGTAATGTTTCCGTCGGGACAACTAATCCTTTGGGGCGTTTTACTTCTGTAGGCGGAGACGTTATCATTGGAACAGGGACGTTTAACCACGGGGGACCAAGCGATGATTTATATGCGACAGGCAACTTGGAAGTCGACGGGGCGGCATGGTTAGCCGATGTTACTGCCAATAATTTGACCGTGACCGGAACGCTTCTTCAGCAAAATGGAGGAGTCGTTTCTGACGGCGGGAAGTTCGGAAATGTGCAGGTCGGGATAACAACGGATAACACCGTGGACACGACGAGCGGGTTGTTGAGAATAGATTCTTTTACCGACACATTAAAGATCGATACGTCGTTGATCGATTTAAGCAGCCAGTTAACGACGGTTCGGCTAAAGAGTCAAGCAAATGCACTGACGATAGATACGGAAACGGTGGTGGTAGATGCGGCAAGCCATTATGTGGGTATCGGCACCGTTCCGACGAGTAAATTACAAGTTTCTGGCGGGGATGTCAAGATCGGTACCGGAAACTTCGTGAATGCGGGCGCATCGGATGATTTATATGTGACCGGGAATTTACAGGTCGATGGTAGTGTGTGGTTAGGCAATGCCTCTACAGACAACTTAACGGTAACAGGAACATTGACTCAGACCGGTGATGTTTCAGCCGGTGGTGCGACGTTCGGGAACGTTAAAGTTGGAATCACGACGGACAATACAATTGATACTACCAGCGGCTTGTTGAGATTAGATTCCTTCACGGACACTTTAAAGGTCGACACTTCTCTAATAGATTTAAGCAATCAGCTAACTACGATCAGATTAAAGAATGCAGCGAATGCGTTAACCATAGACACTGAGACGGTGGTAGTTGATGCGGCCAGCCACTTTGTAGGTATTGGCACCGTTCCGACGAGCCGGTTACAGATCTCTGGTGGAGATGTGAAGGTGGGTACCGGAACATTCACGCATGGCGGGGCGAGCGACGACTTATTCGTGACGGGAAATATGGAAGTCAATGGAACAATATTCGGTACATTAAGCGGCAGCAACGCGACGTTTGGAAACATCACGGTTGGCGTCGGCAATGCGAACACAATTAATACAACCTCAGGCCGGTTAACCTTAGAATCATTTACCGACACGCTAAAAATAGATACATCTTTATTAGACTTAACCAGCCAGGCGGTGACAGTCAATCTAGCCACTTCAACGAGCGCGTTAAATGTTCAATCCGGGTTATTTAATATTGACACAACCAACAGCCGTATCGGTATCGGCACCATTACACCATCGACGGAATTACAAGTAAGCAGTGTCAATGGCAACGCCGCGTTATCGGTTAAATCTAACGGTGTCCAGGGTTTGTATCAAGATAAGAGCGGGAATGTTGGTGTTGGCTCTGCCGCACCGGAAAGCCGGTTACAAGTGACAGGCGGGGATGTGAAGATCGGTACAGGAAACTTCGTGAATGCGGGCGCATCGGATGATTTATATGTGACCGGGAATTTACAGGTCGACGGCAATGTGTGGTTAGGCAATGCCGCGACAGATAATTTAACCGTTACTGGAACGTTAACGCAGACCGGTGATGTTTCAGCCGGTGGCGGGAAGTTCGGAAATGTGCAAGTCGGGATCACGACGGATAACACCGTGGACACGACGAGCGGGTTGTTGAGATTGGATTCCTTGACTGACACATTAAAAGTCGACACTTCTCTAATAGATTTAAGCAGCCAGTTAACCACAATTAGGTTAAAGAATGCAGCGAACGCATTAACGATCGATACTGAGACGGTGGTAGTTGATGCAGCCAGCCATTTTGTAGGTATTGGTACCGTTCCGACGAGCCGATTACAAATTTCTGGTGGAGATGTAAAGGTCGGTACAGGAACGTTTACGCATGGCGGTGCAAGCGATGACTTATTCGTGACGGGGAATATGGAAGTGAATGGCATGATATTCGGAACATTAAGCGGTAGCAACGCCACGTTCGGAAACATTACGGTTGGCGTCGGCAATGCGAACACAATTAATACAACCTCAGGCCGGTTAACCTTAGAATCATTTACAGATACACTTAAAATAGATACGTCGTTATTAGATTTAACCAGCCAGGCGGTGACGGTAAGTTTGGCGAATGTAACGAACGCGTTAAATATAGATGCGGACACTTTAGTGGTTAACGCGCTTAATAACCGCGTCGGGATCGGGACCAACGCGCCGGCAGAAACATTGCAAGTCAATGGTACTCTCTCCGTTCGTACCACGGGTGGAACTCAGGGGTTGTACCAGGATGTGAGTGGGAATGTGGGAGTGGGTTCAGCAGTTCCGAGCGGAAAACTTCAAGTTGTTGGTGGGGATGTCAAGATCGGTACCGGGAACTTCGTCAACGCCGGTGCATCTGATGAC
>JADFXT010000022.1 GCA_015233405.1 Candidatus Omnitrophota bacterium
TGCGGCGCGGATACGGTCGACGTAATAGACCCGGCAGAGCATAAAATTTTTGAGGAAACGCTTGAAAAAAGGCTTACGGAGAACCAGTTATCGGTCATTATTGCCCGTCGGCCATGTATTTTAATCGTGCATAAGGCTAAATCATCATGAAGGATCAAAAACCTTTATCAATTGTTTTTTATGGCATCGGAGGACAGGGCGTCTTAAAGGCCGCTGAGGTCTTGGGCTGGGCGGCTTTGTTTGCCGGTTATCATGTTAAAAAAACTGAGGTCCATGGTATGTCCCAGCGCGGAGGCTCGGTTGAATCGTATATCCGTTTTGGCAAACGCGTTTATTCTCCGTTACCGGAAGAACAGGGCGTGGACATCCTTGTTTGTCTGCATGAAGAAGAGTATGAGCGGCTGAAACATCAGCTTAAAAAAGGAGGCAAGGATTTATTTTCTTATCTTGCCGAAGCCCATCAATCCGTCGGGGAACAGAAGATTTTCTTAAATACGTTTATGCTCGGAGTATTATCTGCATTTTTACCGATTAAGATAGATGACTGGCTTAAAGCGCTACAGCATGTTTTTAAACGTGCAGAGGAGGAAAATAAAAACTTTTTTCTTAAAGGACGACAAAAGGGAGAAGCAAAATGATCTTTAACGAAAAAATGGAATGTTTAGATGCGCAAGCATTAAAAACGGTTCAATCCGAAAGGCTTGTTAACACGGTTTCGTATTTGCATAAGAATTCCCCTTTTTATCAGAAACGGTTCGCCGAATTCGGTGTTTCGCCGAAAGATATCAAATCCATTGATGATATCGTCAAGCTTCCATTTACGATCAAGGATGATTTGCGCGACACGTATCCATTCGGCCTTCTCTCCAAACCGTTACGTGAGATCAGAGAAGTCCACGTTTCCAGCGGGACGACAGGGAATCCAACCACCGTCGGATACTCCAAAGAAGATATTGATTTATGGTCTGAAGTTATCGCCCGAAGCCTTTGTTGCGGCGGGGCAGTGCCCGGAGATATGATTCAGATTGCTTATGGGTATGGGTTATTTACCGGAGGGCTGGGGCTTCATTACGGAAGTCTTTTATTGGGCTTGACCATTATTCCTTGTTCGTCGGGGCAAACGAAACGGCAGCTTAAAATTTTGCAGGATTTTAAACCCAGGATTCTGGCATGTACGCCGTCGTATTCGCTCTATATGGCAGAAACGGCGCACGAGATGGGGATTGATACTAAGAAGATCAGTTGGGACATCGGCATCTTCGGCGCGGAACCATGGAGCGAGGCGATGCGTAAAGAGATTGAGTCCAACTGGAATCTGCAGGCCTTGGATATTTATGGGTTGTCAGAGATCATCGGCCCTGGGGTTGCGAACGAATGCCAGCATAAAACGGGGCTGCATGTCCAGGCCGACGTCTTTTATCCTGAAGTCATTGACCCAAAGACCAATAAGCCGGCTGCGCCTGGTGCTTCCGGAGAGCTTGTTTTAACTCCCATCACCAAAACCGGCATGCCGTTGATTCGCTATAGGACCAGGGACATCGTGACCTTGACCTATGACAAATGCCGCTGCGGCCGCACCACGCCGAGAATCAGTAAAATTTTGGGCCGCACTGATGACATGATCATTGTCCGCGGCATCAATGTTTTTCCGTCTCAGATCGAAGAAGTGCTGTTAAATATTGAAGGGACACAGCCGCATTATCAGATCATTGTGGACCGTCAAAAAGGCGGGCTTGATGACCTTGAGGTCTTGGTCGAGCTTCAAGAGTCATTTTTCTCCGACGAGGTCAAGCAACTTCAGCATTTTGAACAGCGGATCGCCAAGGAAATTGAATCTGTTTTAAGCGTTGGGGTTAAAGTCCGGTTGGTGGAACCAAAAACCATCGAACGCAGTGAAGGCAAGGCCAAGCGCGTTATTGATAAAAGAACTCTTTGACCTGTCCACACCCGGTGTGGACATTGGTAATCTTTAAAAAGGGAGAGAATATGAAAATTACACAGATTTCCGTTTTTCTCGAGAATAAAAAAGGGCGGTTATATGATGCCGCAGAAGCTTTAGGCAAAGCAAATATTGATATCAAAGCCTTGACCATTGCCGAGAACGAAGACTTTGGGGTTTTAAGGATGATCGTTAACAAGCCCGATGAGGCGGTTAAGACTCTTAAGGCTGCCGGATTGGTCGCGACCATTACCGACATCGTTGCCGTCGAGGTTAATGATGCCCCTGGCGGGTTGGCCAATGTGCTTAAGGTCCTTATCAAAGACGACATCAACGTGGAGTATATGTATGCGTTCGTCGAGAAATCGCAGGACAAGGCCATTGTGGTCTTTCGTTTTGATGATCCGGACAAGGCGATCGCCAGCCTGACTAAGAATAAAATTCGTATTATTGGAAAAAAAGACATTCAAATTTTCTAGGGAGATAAAACTATGTCGGAGAATTTTGCATTTAATGATCAATTTGCTCCTCATTTGGGGATGGAATATTTAGACGTCAAAGATGGTTATTCCAAGGTGAAGTTAAAGGTGCAAGACCATTTTCTAAATGGGGCGGGGACTGTTCATGGCGGAGTGATTTTCTCATTAGCGGATTATGCTTTTGCTTTAGCGGCTAATACCAGCGGGGAAATGGGCTTAGCGATTCACGGAGACATTAATTTTATCAAGCCCGGCATGCCCGGTGATGAATTGATTGCTGAAGTCAAATTGGATTCCCGCAGCCGTCGACTCGGAAATTACAGCGGCACCATTTCTAACCAGAATAAAGAACCCCTGGCCTATTTTCACGCCATTGCCTATTTTAAAAAACCTAAAAAGTAATAGAAAAAATTTTGGAGCTTTTTTAATGGATATAGAAGAATTGTGGAATAAGGCTCTGAAACATACGGAAATTATCCGCTCCCGGATTCAGGCACTTAAGGTGTTTTCTGAAACGCATGTGCCGTATATTTTACTGTCGGAATCTACCATTAATGTAGGGGACACCGTCGTTCGTAAGGGAGAGGTCGTCGTGGAAAAGCCGTCCTTGCTTGTCCCGCCGCATAATCCGATGTTCGAGGGGTTTGATTTTGACGGCGAGGAAAAATTTAATGAGAATAATTTTATTAATTTTCTTCTGATTCGAGGGATTACCTTGCCATCCTTAAAATATGATAATAAAATCCATACGCTGGAGGTGCATGAAGGCAAGTTGTCCGATACGATAAAATATTTTGAGAAGGGCTTGCAGCAAAAAGAGGATGTCCAGACGGGGCTGATTGCCGGACCTGAAGATTGCTGGCAGTTTTCTTTGCTGATTTTTATTTTCTCCCAGATTGTCCGCGATGCGGATAATGATATTCGTAAACTTTTGGAGAAACATCACAAAACCGATGAGTGATTCTTAGAAAAGGAAATAATATGCGAAAAAGTTTTAGCGGTATTTTATTTGTATCTTTGATATTTTTTATTTGCGGGTACAGTTTTGCCGCTGAGGTGCAGTCCTCAAAACAGATTTTGGATAATGGCCTGACCGTTTTGATTAGTGAGATCCCGACGAGTCCGGTCGTGAGCGTGTTTGGTTTAGTCAAAACAGGGGCAGCGACCGAAGGCCGATTCTTAGGTTCCGGTATTTCGCATTTGGTCGAGCACATGCTTTTTAAAGGGACACAAAACAGAAAAGCCGGTGAGATCGCCTCCGCAATCCAAGCCGTCGGAGGGACCATTAATGCCTCAACGGACAAAGACTATACCATATATACTATTACCGTTCCGTATCAGAAATTTGATGTGGCATTGGATATTTTGGCGGATATGCTGCAAAACGCCTCATTCAACGTCGAGGAATTCAAGAAAGAAAAAGAAGTCATTCTGTCTGAGATCCGTATGCATGGCGATGATCCGGACAGGAAATTAAATGACTTGGTATTCGAGAATGATTATGTTCGGCATCCTTACCGTATTCCGACGATCGGTTATGAGCAGCTGTTTTCTTCTCTAAAGCAGGGCAACGCAACGAAATATTATCGAATGATGTACGTTCCCAATAATATGGTTATTTCAATCGCTGGACATGTGGATAGCCAAGAGGTTTCTTCAAAAGTCGCAAATCAGTTTAAAGGGTTTTTACGGAAGTTCGACGTCGTGCGCAATCTTCCCCAAGAGCCTCAGCAAATAGCCCCGCGGTATTATGAAGAACAATACCCCACACCGCTGGCGCGGTTTTCCATGACGTTTCAGGGCGTGAATATTCTCCATGAAGATTTGTATGCGCTTGATGTGCTCGCGTCCATTTTAGGCGAAGGAGAAAGCTCAAGGCTCTTTTTAAATGTCTATAAGAAAAAGCAGCTTGTCTATTCTATCTCGGCGTATGATTACACGCCCATGGACCAGGGTTATTTTGGTGTGGATGCTGTTTTGGAAGAAAAAAATATTCCTGCGGCCATCGACGCCATTTGGGAGGAAATCAAAGAAATTCAGGCCAAAGGCGTCTTAGCCCCGGACATGGAAAAGGCCAAGAAACAGGTTTTGGCGAAATACATTATGGGGCGGCAAACGGCTGATCAAGTCGCTTACACCCAGGCTATCGACGAGGCCTTTAGCGGCGATTATCGTTTTTCCGAAAAATATGCCAAAGCCGTCCAGGATATCAAGGCGGAAGATATTAAGCGAGTCGCACAGCGGTATTTAAAAGACAGCCGTCTGACAACGGTTGTTTTAAAACCAAAGAAAGAAGCCCCTGTTGCTGTTTTAGGAGAAAAAAAGGCTGCCAGTGAACCGGCTATCCAGAAAGTCCAGTTCAGTAACGGCGTTACGGTTCTTATCAGGGAAAACCATGCGTTTCCCGTCGTGTCTATGGATGTAGTGATGCAGGCCGGAACGCTTCAAGAGCCAGAGGCGCTTAATGGAATATCCAATTTGACGGCGTTGATGTTGACTCAAGGAACGACGTCCAAAAACGCGCAAAAGATCGCCGGGATTATTGATTCTTTAGGGATGAGCTTGTCGGGATTTTCAGGAAGAAATAGTTTTGGGGTCACAATGGAATGTCTCTCTGCGGATTTTAAGCCGGCCTTGGATTTGTTGGAAGATGTAGTTAAGAATCCCTCATTCCCCGATGATGAGCTTTTAAAAAATAAGGAAACGGTCAAGGCGGACATTAAATTAAAAGAAGACAGTATTTCGCAGATGACCGGGCAGGCTTTAAGACAGACGCTTTTTGTCAAACATCCGCTACGGTTTGATATCGAAGGGACCATTCCATCAATCGATAAAATGACAAGGAAGGATATCGTCGGATTTTATGACCAGTTTGCCGTTGGCGCTAATATGGTCGTATCTGTTTTTGGTGATATCAATGCGCAAGATGTTTTAAAGGACCTTCAAAAAAGGTTTGGGAATATAAGCTCTAAGAAAGTGGAATTAAAAAGTTTTACTGAAGAGCCGCCGACCAAGGAGCGCGAAAAAGCCCTGACTATGAAAAAAGAACAGGCGATGTTCATGCTTGGGTTTCAAGGACCAGGGTTTCATGACCAGGACAAATATGCATTAGAGGTCTTAACCGGGATCTTAGGTTCATCGTTTGACGGACGGATGTTCCGGAATATCCGCGACCAATTAGGCAAGGCCTATTCGTTAGGTGGCAGTTATACTCCTGGTCCGGATATGGGATTTATTTATTTTTATGTTCTGACGACTGAGAAGGATATCTCTAAGGTAAAAGAATTGATGGCTGCTGAAATCAAGAACCTTCAGGACAAAGACGTTTCCGCCGAGGAGCTCAACGAGATAAAGACTTATTTGAAAGGGACCTTTGTGGCCGGATTGGAAACGAATGCGTCTTTGGGCCTTAAGGTCAGTTTGGATGAGCTTTATGGGTTAGGTTTTGGGGATTATCAAAATTATGCGAAGGCCATTGACCGGGTGACGGCGCAGGACATTCGCCGCTTGGCGTTACGATATCTGGATTTGAATAAAAGCGCTTTGGTCATTACGACTCCGTCGGCGCATTGATCAGGGGCTTCGGGCATTATTTTAAAGACAAGGGATGGTTAGTTAAAATCCAGGTTTACAATCGGAATTTTAAATGATACATTATTGTACTAATATTAATTAGTATTATAAAAAAAGATGAAGGAATGAAAACAACCAGATTTTTTGAATTAGAAGAAGTTTTGGTCGACCGTTTGCTGGGGCATATGGCTCTTCTTCAGCCCCAATCGGAAAGAGAAGACTTAGTCGAGCTCGCCTTGATAAAGTTGCTAAAAGAAGGCGGATTTGAAGACCTGCAAAGCGATCTGGCGGATGATTTTCACCGCAAAACCTTTATCCGAAAATTTCTTTCTTACGGGATTGTGGCGGATGTCTTATGTGATGTTTTTGTGGAAGATTTGACGGTCAACAATTTAAAGCCGATCTATATTCATCATAGCCAAAAGGGATTTATATCGACGGGGAAGAGTTTTTCCAGCCAAAGGGAAATGAACCTTTTTATCAAGAAGCTTTTGTTGTTCTCCGGCCGCAGCAAGTTTTCTAAGATCATGAATTTGGAGTTGCCGAATTTGGAAGGCCGCGTCAATATCGCCCTTTCAGCCTTTGGCCCACAGGTCACTATCACCAAAGCCAAGGTTTCCCCGTTAAGCATTATCGACCTTATCCGGCAGAAGAGTTTGACGCATGAAGTCGCCGCGCAGTTATGGATTTATATTGAAGGGTTATCTATCCGGCCTGCGAACATTATTCTCGCCGGAGGGCCTGGCGTCGGAAAAACAACGCTACTCAATGCCTTGTTTAGTTTTATTCCGACTTCGGACCGCATGGTCATTATTGAAGATACGCTAGAGTTAAATACATTTTTAGATGACAGTTGCTCGCGTCTTGAGAGCGATGAAGATGTGTCGTTGGCTGATTTGGTAAAAAACAGTTTGCGTATGCGTCCGGAACGCATTATCGTCGGTGAAGTCCGTGGTGCCGAGGCCAGAGACATGATCACGGCTTGTAACGTCGGAAAATATTGCATGGGGACCATTCACGCTTTGACATCTCGAGAAGCCATTATGCGTCTACAGAATGAGCCGATGAATATCCCGGAAATGTTGATCAATTTGATCGATGTCTTTATCGTTTTAAAAAGATACCATGTCAAAGACAGAGTTTTTAGAGTCATTGATGAAATCAGCGAAACAAATGCCATGGAGAATGTCAAAATTTTGCTGTCAACCGTCTATAAATATGATTACGACACTATGAATGTTAGGATGATAAATCCCAGCACCATTTATCGTGATAAATTATGCCAGCAATCCGGAATGACGCCGGTGGAAATTATCAAAGAGCATAAGCTGCGGACTTTTCTTTTAAAACAGCTGGACGAGCGAAATATTATTACGATGAAAGAGATCAGCGCTTTTTGCCAGGCGTATCATCGTGAGCCGCAGCAGACCGTTGCGGCATTAGGATTTGACCGTAACGATCTTTGGAAAAGGATCACTGTCGGGTAATATTGCTTATCGTTGGAACAGTTTTAATGGACGGCGGGAAATTTTAATGGTATAAATGTTGTTTCATTTTGCGCCTGGTAGCGAGCCTTGGTTGTTTTTCCAAGGCGAAGTCCTGACGAATTTTGTCAGGACTCAACGAGGCCTGGCGATTTTTGCCAGGACGAAGTCTCAGCGCGAAGCGATGGGATTGGATAGTTGAAAATAAATGTATTTTGGCGCCCGTCCCGCGACTCGCTTGCGCTCGCGTGGGACAACGGCGCATATTTTTCTGGAAAAAATTTTAGTTGTAATATGCGCCCGTAGCTCAATTGGATAGAGCATCAGCCTACGGAGCTGAGGGTTACAAGTTCGAATCTTGTCGGGCGCGTTTGCCGAGGACGAAATGTCCGAAGGCATGGTTGAGCATTAGCGAAATCATAATCACCACAACGGTTTTCCGTTGAAAGCTGAAAATGATTGGCTCCAAGTTTGTCCGGGAAATCCTGCGAAGTGTAAGCGAAGCAGGATCGGGCGTTAACAAGTTCTCCCGTTTTTCTTGAAAGAATGAAAAGGAAACGGGATTTCGCCTTCGGCTCAAGAATCATGTCGGGCGCGTTGAAATTCTGCTGGGGCAGAATTTCGGAGCAATCGAAAATTAAGAATTGAGATTAGACAAAAGAATTTCTCGATTGCGGCCAATTTTCGATTATTGATTTTCAAAGAACCTGCCTTTACGTTTTTCTAAATGAAATCCATCAATCATTCCCTCGACATTTTATTCATGCAGGAAGCTCTTAAGGAGGCCCGAAAGGCTTTTGACAAGGATGAAGTCCCTGTCGGAGCGGTCATTGTTTTTAAGAATCAAGTTATCGCCCGGGCGCATAATCAGGTTGAAATGCTTAAAGACCCCACCGCGCATGCCGAGATGATCGCTATCACTCAGGCCACAAATTCTTTATCCTCTAAGTGGCTTTTGGATTGCACATTATATTCGACCATCGAGCCCTGCAGTATGTGTGCGGGCGCTTTGGTCTTAGCGCGTATCAAAAAAATTTATTTCGGAGCCAAAGATCCTAAGACTGGGGCGTGCGGCAGTGTGGTTAATATCGTCCGACATAAGAAATTAAATCATCAATTGGAAATCAAAAGAGGCCTCTTAGAAAAAGAGTGTGGGGCTATAATGACGGATTTTTTTAGAAAGAAACGTTCGGGTGAGAAATAAGGGACATGTCCTTTACAGATAAAAGAAAATCTGATATATTGGCGTGTCTTTAGATAGCAGAACTACCGAATATGCACGCCTTTAAAACTTCGTTAGATTTCTTCGTATTCTTTGGAGAGGTGGCAGAGCGGCTGAATGCAACTCCCTGCTAAGGAGTTAACCTGGGTAACTGGGTTCTCGGGTTCGAATCCCGACCTCTCCGCCAGTTTTTAGGTGAACCCTCCGACGAGAGCCATAGCTGGTTTTGGCTTGCGCAGAAGGGGATTCGAACTTTTTAATTTAAAAATCAAGGGTTTTAAGGCTAAAAGGAGGACTTGAATTATGAGAAAAATACTATCGGTCATGTTGTGTTTAGGCTTAGTTGGGTGCGCAACAACGATGTCTCAGTCAATTGCGCCTAATAGGGAGAATTTACTAAAACTTTCTATAGGTATGACAAAAGACCAAGCGCTGAACATTATGGGAACTAAAGCATTTACTGCCGGTGGTTTTAATTTTGTTGGTGGTTATAATACTGCAGGGCCAGCGGTAACTATTACGAACCCCTATCGTTCCGAAATCCTGCAAGGTAAAGATAAAAACCTTGAGGTAATATATTATGTAACTGATGATAAAACTGGAAATGGTGTGATAACAGATGATGACTTAACTCCTCTTGTTTTTGATAATGGTAAACTTATAGGATGGGGGAGGAGTTTTTTGCAAGATAATGCACAGAAATATGAAATAAGGATAAGGTAGTCTTCTGAGGGAGCATGAGTCTCAAAAGAATTAGAAACGTTAATGAAGTGGTGGAGCTTTATAACTCAACAACAAAAGAAGGTTCTCTATTTATATTCCGGGGGGTTTCTTGTGAAGCTTATCCTTTGTTTCCAAGGATTGAGTGGGATGAAAAGGCGAATAAGGCAGCTGAGCAAGGAAATTTTAATGACTTCAAGAAGTCTCTTGAGAATCAAGGCTATTTTAAGCAAGACTTCATACACAATGATTTTAGAACGTTGGGCTTGGCACAGCACTATCAGCGTTTTCCAACTAGACTGCTCGATTGGACAAGTTGCATTTTAATAGCATTATATTTCGTATGTAAAAATAAGAAGAAACATAATCAGGATGGAGCTATTTGGTGTTTTCCTTTGCCCTTGGATTCCAATGACAGTATTTGGCTGACTCCAAGGGAAGAGAGCGTGATGTCCCCGTTTAATTTGGATCAGTTCAAGATTTTTATCTGCGGGTCTTTCATTGATGATTTTAAAATGCGTTTGCCAAAAAAGGATGGGCGGAAAGCGTTTGGTAACAGCAGAGATATAAAACAGCAATCAATAATGACGTTGCACCCTAAAAATAAGGCTGGTAAATTCGGCAATCTGGAAGATTTAAAGCAGAAATATGGCTTGGAAAAGATTTTAGTCCCAAAAGGTTGCAAGAAAACAATTCTCAATGACCTTTCAAAGGATCCTTGGAGAATTACGCGCAATACTCTTTTTTATGGTGTATCTGCGAGGGCGCTGAAGAGTAAGGATATCTTGAGTGATATAGTGGCAAAGAATCTCAAAGTCTACGATAGACGGGCTTTAATAAATCTATAAAGGCATTGTTAGATAACGTAATCATAGTAAGATTCTGAGTTAGTTGGTTCTTTAGGTTTTATAGGTTTATTGAATATGGGTTCGTCTAGGGCGATGAGCCAGCCCATACCGCGTTTGCGGTGAATTTTTATAAGTAGCGGTATCTCAAGAGGTTGCAGGGTTCGCATTTCGTCCATGACTACCCGCCAGATAAAAACAAAAACTGTAAGTTGTTATAAAATTATGATTTGCAGTTTTTTGTTTTGTTTTTGAGTGTTTTGGCGCCCTAAATATGCCCAAACACAGGTAAAGTGAATCCTCGGGCGTTAGGCCGGGGAGATTCATGAAAAAATTAAAACATGTCCATTATCGCAATTATTATTATCTCAAGCGTCACCACCTACCTTTTATATCTTTTATTTTTTCATTATTCTTTTTTCATATGGTCATCGATTTCCATTCCGCCTAAGGCCTTCACGTCTTTTATCCAATCTCCTGTCAACGGCGGGAATGACGGGGTTGAATTATACGTATTATATGCTTTGATGTTTCTAAGCATAGGATTGGCAGTATTTTTATATGTTGTTATTTCAAAAATAAACAATGATTTGGTCAAGAGGGCAATTCTTCTTTCTTTTTCTATCCTATTAGTATTCTTTTTTAAAGATGTTGGGTTTGTCCCTCCGGCATCCATGTCTATCGTCAGCTTTCCCGGAATTATTTTTGTTCTTTGCATATTATTTGTTTTGTTTATTCTATTGAGGCTCTTCAAGAAAGAGTCTTGGGAGTCTTTATTTTTTATTATCGTCTTATTTGCCGTTTGTTTTATCCCGTGCGAAAAATTTTCTCTTTCAGATTTAAACTATATTTTTGCTCCAGCGTTGAGGATCGTAAATGGCTTTAGCCTAAGAGCGTCATATTGCCAATACGATTATTCTCTCTCTTTATTAGCGGCCCTTTGGATGAAGCTGCATCTTTGGATTTATGCTTTTCCTGTTCTAGAACAATTTTCATTTTATGCCTTATTGATCGGGATCTATTTCTTTTCCAAGAGGTATTTTCTTTATAACCGTTTGGCTGTTTTTTTAGTAATAAGCTTAACGATTATTAAGATCTATGGCAATTTGGGGATCAATACAGAATATTTTCAAGTTTCGCCTTTTCGGTTGGATTTATGGCTCTTGGTGCTTTTCTTGGCTTATTGGAAGGGATTGCATCATTGGATCGTCGGAGCGTTCCTTGGATTTCTCATCGTTTTTCATCATTCCTTTGGTGCTATTTATACGTTGTCTTATGTCCAAGTGCTGTTACTTTTATGCCTTATTGATATAAAGGACCGAAGGATTCCTTTTAAAGGGCGTTTAAAGGAGTATAGCTCTCTTTATATGAAGAATGTTGTTCTTGTAATAATTTCTTTCTTAATTTATAAGATGTTTTTTGCCCCTGAATTTCCGGAAGCGGGGGAGATGTTTCGAAAGTATAATATCGGATTTTTGCCTATTTCTAGACGTTCTTTTTATTGGTATGTCCCTGGGTTACTGAGTGCTCTTTTTTTGCTTTTATTGAAAAATAGGCCTCGTCAAGATAGAGGATGGTCGGAAGGTCCTCTGGGGTTTTCTACAAAATATTTTCAGACAAGTCTTTTCCTTATCTTTTTAGCCATTGGGAATTCTTTGTATTTTTTTGGCCGAAGTCATGAAAATAACATTCTAAATGTTTCTGGAATATTAATGCTTGTTCTGTTTTTATTTCTTGATGTATTGGGTTTTGAAATAAATAAAGATCAAAAAGTCCGGGCCAAGAAATTCGTTTTACCAGTTTTTTCTGGCCTTATTATTCTAGTAATTAGTTGCTCCTATGCTGAAAGAGCTGTCGAGAGAATTAAACGCCAGTATAAATTTTTAACGTCTGGGAATGCGTCGCGCCGGCTGTATTATCAATCCCCTGTGGATTTAAAGATAGACGAGGTCAAAAGAGTAACCCATAACAGCCGCAAAGTCATTTTTATCAGCAATGTCGATTTTTATTATTATTACGAAGGGGGCTATGCCCCTCCAGAGAATTTTTATTGTTTTACACAAAGCTGGTTTTATAAAGAAGACCTCGTAAATTTTTGGAATACCCAATTAAGCAAGGGCTATTATTTGTTAATCCCTGCTGATGAATTTTCGCATTACCTGCCTAATCTTGTAGAAATGAACCATAATAATGCTACGCTGAAACTGCCGGATTTCGTGGTTATTTTTAATCCTTGAAAGGCGGCTTATTTTTACTAAAGTCTTGCGTGAAGTTAAAAATTTCTTAAAAAACTATTCTGTTGCTTCTCGACGGTGTTTTTGATAAAGTATTACAGTTTTAGAATTTTTAGCCCAGTTTATTTTAAGAGTCCAAGCCATTTTTGTTTAACTATAAACAATCGATATAAATAAGGAGGAAGAACATGGATACGACCTGGACAGTTGTTGTCGGGATAGTGCTACTTATTATTGGTTATCTTGCAAGGCACATCTTAGGAGGTATGGTTGGTCTTTATAAAGTTGTTCCCGTCAATGAAGCGCACATCAGAATTTTACAAAATACGAAATCCATTTTTTCTTCCCGAACAAATAAAAGTGCTTATTGGATCGTCCCATTTATTACCAAAATGCACAAGCTGCCGTTGTGCAATCTCGCGATTCCCGTCAATGATATAAAATTAAATGACAAGGATATGGCTAAATTTGTCAGCGATATTATGTGCTTCGTTAATATCAAGAATATTGATTTAGCCGTCGAGAGACTGATTTTAACGGATACATCCAAGGAAATGGGTTTCGATTTTACACGTCTTTCCGAAGATTTGCGCGCGATCATGGAAAGCGTGGGCAGAACCGTCACGACCAAGCAAACCATTCTAGACATTTATATGAACAGGCAGCTTTTAGATAGTGCTATCACCAAAGAAGTTGAGGTCGTTTTCCCTAAATGGGGGATTGAGCTTGTGGACTTGGAGCTCAAGGACATCAAGGACGCTCCGGGAAGCACGATCATTGCCGATATAGAACGAAAAGTTGCTTCAGAGATCCGTCGGGATGCCGAGATAAGGGTTGCGACGACTACGAGAGAAGCAGAAGTTGCCAAGGCTGAAGCTGAAGAAGTTTATCGAAAAAGACAAATAGAAAAAGATAAGCAGATCGCCATGGCGGAACAGTTTAAGAACCAGGAAGTCGCGACCAAGGAAGCGGAAGCGAATATCCAAAGGATCGAGGCCATGAGGAAATTGCAAGTCGGCCAGGCGGAAATTGAAAAACAGAAAATGGAACAGCTGGCCATGGGGCAGAAAATAAAATTCACGGTTGAGGCGGAAGGCCAGGCGAATCAGATACAGAACGTCGGTAAGGCGGAGGCGGATATTATCCGGATTAAGAAAGAAGCTGATGCCGCGGGTACGCTTAAGTTGGCTGAAGCCTTAAAGCAATATAATGATGTGGCCATCAATGTTAAGATTTTGGATGTTCAGAAAGACATTATGCTCGCTAAATTTAACGCCCTTGCCCAGGCCATTCAGCATGCGGATATTAAATGGATCATGAGCGGCGCCAACGCCCAGAAATTCTTCGGGATCAACCTCGATGCAGAAGGAGGAGCCAATATGGAACAGTTCCTTCAAGAAAGCGGATTAGACCTGGAAAAATTAAGGGGTTTATTTAAAAAAGACGAAGCAGATCTCAAGACCGTTAAAAAAGTTTAATTGTATTTAAAATTTATCATCCGGCGCTGAATTTATGCAAGTTACTATTAAAAACGCAACCTGTTAAGAGTTTGACGGGTTGCGTTTTATTTTTTGGGTTTGGTTTGTATGCGTTTTTATGATTTTATCGTATATTTCTATGCTTAAATGTTGGGAATGAGCTTCGTTTTTTTACGCATAGATGTTAAAATAGGCTGTTATTTTTTTGGTAAGGCGTTGAGCGCATAGTTACAACAATTGATGTTGAGGCAGGAGCATATAATGGATATTCATCAGGGAGAAAAAACAAAGCAGGTTTTTTTATTCGCAGCTCATTTTTATTCGCATGCGATTATAAAAGAGTTTAGAAAATTACAGGCAGCCACTAAAGATATCGGAGACTGTTTTATCCTTTTTCATCAGCAAGGCAGCAATGGCGTCGACCGTAGGATTCTAAACGTCCCGCATTATATTGTTAATGATTCGGCGCTAGCGGTTTTAGGATATAAGCCGTTTTCAGGCGATTCTTTGTATCCCGGCGGGACTCGTTTCCCTTTTTTTGTTTTTTTTAGAAAACATCGGTATCAATATTATTGGTTTATTGAATATGATGTTAAATTTACAGGAAATTGGAAAAAGTTTTTTCACTATTTTGATAATGCAAAAGAGGATTTTCTGACGTGTCACATTCGAAAACATGCGGATGAGCCTGATTGGTCATGGTGGGATAAAATTTTTCATCCGACGGAAAAAGTTGATTGCTCGAAAAAGATCAGATCATTTAATCCGATTTGCCGAATTTCAGACCCAGCATTAAGTTATATCGATGAGATGCAAAAGAAAGGATGGGTGGGACATCAGGAGGTCCTTATCCCTACTTTGCTATATGATGCAGGGTTTAAATTGAGAGATTTTGGTGGAGAGGGCGAATTTGTTTTCTCTCAAGATAAGGGCCGTTTTTATCTCGATTCCGATAATTCGAGGCTTAAGGGCGGAACAATGACTTTTAACGACCATTATGTTTCTATATTTAAATATGTTCGTGATAAATTATTCCATCCGGTCAAGCCTCACTTTTTAAGAGATGGGCTAAAACGTTTTTGGCAAAGAGAGTTAAAGCGGTTTTCATAATAATGGCAGGAATTCTCTGCTGCCTAGCATTGGAGGCGATATGTTTCAACAATGGGTTAATAGCCTTAAGAAGTTTTTTGATTACATAGAATCTGAAGACATCCCCTTGAGCTATTATTTTTTTACATTTTTGTCTGTAGTGATGCTTAGAACTTTTTGGGAACATGCCCTTTTGATCCGGGAGCCTTCCTTCGGCGGTTTGGCAGAAGACCTTTTTCACTTTACGTTTTTTTATGCATCACTGGCAATAACGTTAATCCTTGTTTTTTATCTGTTAACAAAACAGAAGGTCGGACGTCTGGCGCGGTTGGTGATGTCTTCTTTTATTATCTTAAATATCGTCCCGATTATTGATAGATTATCTGGAGCGAGGGATTTTTTTCATGTCACATATTATTTTCCGCAAGATCACAAGGATATTTTTTATCATTTTATTGCCTTTTTTGGCCCCTTGGAAAAATATGGCGCGACGCCGGGGATGCGAATTGAAATCGCGCTCATTTTAATTGCGACAGCCGTTTATATTTTTGTCAGGACTCGGCAGCTTTGGCGGTCTATTTTGTCCGCCGTCCTTGTTTATATTGTCATTTTTGGTTATCTGGCAACGCCATTTTTAATTAACGCGGGTTTTGGTATTATTGGAATGAATGCCGAGATAGATATTTTTCTAATCATTCGTTTTTATTTGGCCTTGATTTTCGTTGGCGGATTGGCTGTTCTTTACCTGGCAGAACAAAATGTGTTTAAAGAACTCATTAAAGATGCGCGGTTGCCGCGCCTTTTCCATTATGTTCTGTTGATTCTTTTGGGCGTTGTGATGTATAGAAAATTTGTTATGGGTTTTGTGTCGTTCGGACAAAACGAAATATTCCGTTTGTTTTTCTTGGCGGTTAGCGTAAGTTTTGCCTGGATATTTTCGGTCGTGACAAACAATTGGGCGGATGAAGATATCGATAGAATTTCAAATCCAACCCGTCCCATGATAACGGGTTCTATTGCGAAGGATTTATATCGACGAATTGGCTGGGGAATTTTGATTGCAGCGCTCGTTTATGCTTTGGCTGTCGATGCAGAAGCCTTTAATATTATGATGGTTTTTATCGGAAATTATTTTTTATATTCTATGCCGCCTTTTAGGTTTAAGCGGGTCCCGGTGCTTTCCAAGGCCGTCATTGGTTTTAATTCTCTTTTGGTTTTTATGTTAGGGTTTATGGTTTTTAATAACTCGGCGAATATCCCTTTAGGAATCATTATATTCTTTTTGGTATTTGTGACGGCTTCCGCGAATTTTATTGACCTTAAAGATTATGAAGGCGACCTAAAGGTGGGAATCAAGACTCTTCCGGTTATCGTCGGAGTTCCCTGGGCTAAAAGGCTGATCGGCGGGGCCTTTATCCTGACATATATTGTCGCCTATGATGTCTTTAGATTGATCGGTTGCTTTTGGATTTGTTTGGCCATGGGATTGGCGCAGTGTTTTTTTATTAATAGAAAAAATTATGATGAGCGCCCGGTCTTGGGAATGTATATTGTCAGTCTGATTTTTATCATTATTTATAAAACGGTTTTTATGTAAAAATTGGCCGCTCGGGATGAAATAAGTCAAGAAAATAGGGAAAAGGGCCGTTGTAAAAGTTTTTTGATGGCATAGAATTTAAGAAAAGGCGTAGCGTATGTTTAAATGTATCTTTAGAAAAGACCATATTTACAAATGTTTGTTAAACGGAGAGTGGGTCGAGTCTAAATCCGGGAAGACGAACAAGATTTTTTCTCCGGCGGACGGCTCTTTCTTAGGCGAACTTCAGGCTATGGGCCTTGAGGAGGCAGACCGGTTTATTTTGACTGCCAAGGCGGCGCAAAAATCATGGGGAGATACTGCCGTTAATGAGCGCGCTCAAATCCTTCATAAGGCCGCTGAAATCCTCGACAAACAAAAGGACATCATCGCCAATGTGATCGTCAAAGAGATCGCCAAGAACAAGAAGACAGCCTTGTCTGAGGTCGAGCGAAGCGTAGATTATATCCATTTTACCGCCGAGGAAGGAATGAGGGTTTCCGGCGAGAACTTATCATCCGATGTTTTTCCGGGATTTAATAATAAAAAGTTGTCCATTATCAGCCGCGTTCCGTTAGGGGTCGTTTTGGCGGTCTCACCTTTTAATTATCCGGTCAATCTTTCGGCATCAAAAATCGCGCCCGCTTTAATCGCCGGCAATGCGGTCGTTTTTAAGCCGCCGACCCAAGGAGCTATTAGCGCGTTATATCTGGCGCGTGTTTTTTGTGAGGCTGGAATCCCGGCGGGCGTTTTAAATGTTATTACCGGCCAGGGACGGGAAATCGGCGATTATTTGGTCAAACATCCAGATATTAATATGGTCAATTTTACCGGCAGTAGCTCCGTCGGCCGGCATATTGCAGAAATTGCTGGAATGAAGCCGTTACTCTTAGAGCTAGGCGGCAAGGACGCGGCCATTGTCCTTGAGGATGCAGACATTTCTTTTGCAGCAAAGAATATCGTTTCCGGTGCGTATTCTTATTCCGGCCAAAGATGCACCGCCGTTAAGCGCATTTTGGTTCTTGAGTCTATCGCGGACAATCTGGTCGACGAAATGCTTCCATTGGTGAAAAAATTAAGCGTTGGGAATCCGGCGGACGATGCGGACATTACTCCGCTTATCTCTGATGCGGCTGCGGATTTCGTCCAAGGGATCATAGATGATGCCAGACAAAAAGGGGCGAAGCTTTTGTTCGGCGATCAAAGAGAGAAGAATCTAATCTATCCAACCTTGTTTGACCATGTGACTGTTGATATGCGCTTGGCGTGGGAAGAACCGTTTGGCCCGGTCTTACCGATCATCCGTGTGAAGTCTATTGAGGAAGCCATTGATATTTCCAATCGTTCGGAATACGGGTTACAGGCTTGCATTTTTACGCAGGACATTGACAACGCTTTTGACATTGCTTCGAAGCTCGACGTCGGAACGGTTCAGATCAATAATAAATCAGAACGTGGGCCGGACCATTTTCCGTTTGGCGGAGTCAAGAGCTCCGGCTTAGGCACGCAAGGCATTCGTTATTCTATCGAGGCGATGTCACGGTCCAAGGCGGTTGTAATTAATTTTAAGTGACAAGATTTTTCTAAAAGAGGTTGATTTGCTTTCTCGGTCCACTATAATCTCACCGAAAGTAAAAATTCTAGTATTTATCAGGCAAATCATTATCATCCGCACAAGGATCCATTTACAAAATGACCATCAATTACAGTGATAAGATCGCCAAGGAATTAAACTTACTTGGCGCCCAGGTTTCTTCGACGATCAGCCTGCTTGAAGAAGGCGGGACCGTGCCTTTTATTTCCCGTTACCGTAAAGAAGCGACGGGAAACCTAAATGAAGTTTCCATTACAAGTATTCGCGATCGTTTAAAGCAGCTTCAAGAACTTGATAAGCGGCGCGAGGCGATCCTTACGAGCATCCAGGAGCAAGGCAAACTCACCGACGAGCTTAAAGGTAAAATTCTTAAGGCCGAAACAATGGCGGTGTTGGAAGATATCTATTTGCCTTACCGGCCTAAACGTCGGACGCGCGCGACCGTTGCCAAGGAAAAGGGACTAGAGCCTTTGGCGCAAAAGATTTTTGAGCAGACGGGCATCGATGTAGAAAAAGAGGCAAAGGCTTACGTTGACTCGGAGAAGAAGGTCTCTTCCGTCGAGGAAGCCTTAGCCGGCGCCAGGGACATTATCGCTGAGTGGATCAATGAAAGTCAGGATGCGCGCGCTAAGCTGCGCTTGCTCTTCGAGAAACAGGCGGTCATCTATTCTAAGGTGCTTAAAGGCAAAGACGTCGACGGTATTAAATATAAGGATTATTTTGATTGGCACGAACAGGCATCTTCCGCACCGTCGCATCGGATCTTGGCCGTGCGCCGAGGAGAAAAAGAAGGCTTTTTAAGTGTGGCCGTTTATCCGACGGAAGATGATGCTTTGCGTATTTTAGCGGAGATGTTTATTAAGGGTAAGAAAGAGGATTCCCGTCAAGTCGCTTTGGCCGCAGATGATAGTTATAAGCGTTTGTTGTCCTTGTCTTTGGAGACAGAGCTTGCCGTCCAGCTTAAGAAGCGTGCGGACAAGGAAGCGATTGAGATTTTTAAAAGTAATTTGCGTCAACTTTTGATGGCGCCGCCTTTGGGTCAGAAAAATATCCTCGCCGTTGACCCAGGCTTACGAACGGGGTGTAAGGTCGTGTGCCTGGATAAGCAGGGCAAGCTTTTGATCAACCAGACAGCGTATCTCGTCGGGTCTGACCGGCAAAAAGAGGAAGCCGCGGATTGTATTAAAACGCTTTGTAAAAAATATGAGATCGAGATCATTGCCATTGGAAACGGCACGGCCAGCCGTGAGACAGAAAGTTTTGTTAAAAGTTTGGGGCTTTCTAAAAATATCCACGTCATCGTCGTCAGTGAAAGCGGCGCGTCCGTTTATTCCGCATCCGACGTGGCCCGCGAAGAATTTCCAGATTATGATGTCACCGTGCGCGGAGCGGTTTCTATCGGCCGGCGTTTGATGGACCCGTTGGCCGAACTCGTGAAAATAGACCCCAAGGCCATTGGGGTGGGGCAATATCAGCATGACGTAGACCAGACGTTGTTAAAGGACAGCCTCGACGATGTAGTTATTAGCTGTGTTAATCAAGTCGGTGTGGAGATCAATACCGCCAGCAAACAGCTTTTGACCTATGTTTCCGGCTTAGGTCCGTCGCGCGCCAAGGCGATCGTAGAATATCGTAATCAGAATGGACCATTTTCCTCGAGAAAAGAATTTACCAAGGTCCCCGGTTTAGGGCCAAAGGCCATTGAGCAGGCGGCCGGGTTTTTGCGTATCAAAGATGGGAAGAATCCTTTGGACGCGAGCGCCGTCCATCCCGAGACCTATGAGATCGTCGAGCGGATGGCCAAAGACCTGGGGATTTCGGTCGATAAATTAATTAATAGCGACGCATTGGTCAATAAAATTGACCTCAATAAATATGTGACGGCGACGATCGGCTTGCCGACGCTTATGGATATTAAAAAAGAACTCGTCAAGCCTGGCCGCGACCCGCGGCAACCGTTCGAACTGTTTAGTTTTAAGGATGGGATCGAAAAACTCGAGGATTTGAAAGAAGGGATGAAGCTTCCGGGGGTCGTCACTAACATCACTGCCTTTGGTGTTTTCGTCGATATTGGCGTTCATAACGACGGGTTGGTGCATATCAGCGAGCTTTCCAAACGGTTTGTCAAAAACCCTCACGATATCGTCAAGGTCCATCAGAAAGTTCAGGTGACGGTATTATCCATCGACTTACAACGCAAACGCATTGCACTTAGCACAAAAGACAGCCTATAATCCTTGTTTTTTGTCATTCCCGCGAAAGCGGGAATCTAGGAGCCTTAAATGTCTTATTATGTTTACATTTTAGCCAGCCAGCGGAATGGAACATTGTACATTGGTGTAACAAAGGATTTATTAAGGCGGGTTTATGAGCATAAGAATAATCTTGTTAAAGGTTTTACTGAAAAATACCGCATTAATTTGTTAGTTTATTTTGAAAAGTTGGATAATGTAGGAGAGGCAATAACAAGAGAGAAACAAATCAAAAAATGGAACCGTGATTGGAAGATTGAAATGATTGAGAAAAACAATCCTCAGTGGAAAGATTTATATGAGGATTTGGTTTAAATAACTGGATCCCCGCTTTCGCGGGGATGACAGTGAAGCTGGATGGGAATGACAAGAAAAATAGAATAAGGCCCTTTTAATCAGTTATTGTATTGACAATGAAATTCAGACCAGCTAACATAAAAATTGTTTCATTTGTTTGTCATTCGCAATCATATATTACATCATTGTCATCCCCGAATGTCTTAGTCGGGGAACCATAGGGTTTTAATATGGATTCCCGATAAAAGATTTCGGGAATGACAGTGAGATGGAATGTTGTTGACAGTTGTATCAAGGGAAATTCAATATTATGTCTTATTTAGTCTTAGCGCGTAAATATCGCCCTCAAACCTTTGCCGATGTTATCGGTCAGGACCATATTACCGAGATTTTAAAGAAAGCCGTCGAGTCGAACCGGGTGGCACACGCCTATCTTTTCTGCGGGCCGAGAGGGATAGGAAAGACTTCTTGTGCGCGCATTTTGGCCAAGTCTTTAAATTGTGAAAATGGCCCGACGAACAATCCTTGCGGCAAATGCCCGGCGTGCTTGGAAATCGCTAAAGGGACGAGCTTTGATGTCTTAGAGATCGATGGAGCGTCGAACCGCGGTATTGATGAGATCCGTTCGTTAAGGGAAAATGTTAAGTTCGCCCCCAGTTACGGTCGGTATAAAATTTATATTATTGATGAAGTCCATCAGATTACGACGGACGCGTTTAATGCGCTTTTAAAGACGCTCGAAGAGCCGCCGGAGCACGTCAAATTTATTTTTGCCACGACCTCGCCGCAAAAAGTGCCATCGACCATTATCTCGCGCTGCCAGCGGTTTGATTTTAAGTCGATTGCGATAAAAACCATCGTCGAGATGCTGGCGTCTGTGTGCAAGGAAGAAAAATTGACCATTGACCAGGAAGCCCTTTATGCCGTCGCTAAAGCCGCGCAGGGGAGTTTCCGTGATGCGTTAAGTGTTCTTGATCAATTAAGCGCTTTAAGTGATGAAGGGATCAAGGCCGACGATGTCTATTCCATGCTCGGGCTTGTGGAAACAGACTTGATCTTTAATCTCGTCGATGCGCTGGGAGATAAAAATTGCCAGAAGGCGCTTGAGATCTTAGAGGAGATTATCACCAAAGGTAAAGACGTCCGCCAACTTGCAAAGAATTTAAACGAGCATCTTCGAAATTTGATGGTCATTAAAATCGGCGGAAAGTCTTTGGGAAAATTGGTCGACTATCCTATTGTTATTAAAGACATGTTTCTGGCGCAATGTGATAAGTTTACGTTAAAGGAAATCATCAACGCTATCGATACTCTGACCGAGGCGCAGGAATCTGCTCGTATCACGGAATCGATTCGCATGTCTCTAGAAGTCGCTTTTGCGAAATTGACCTATCAAGGGGAAACTAAAGCGCCGGCGCCGAAATTGCAGAAGCCTGAACCGGCCATTCAGATCGCTTCCGTCAAGAAGCCAATGCCTTCAGCGGGGATATTGTCGAACAATAAAGGCGAGGTGGATATTTCTGGACGGAAAAAAGAGGTCGTGCTCGATGTTGTTGAGGAAAAAATAGAGGTCAGCGAAGAGGGTTTTTCCGGCGAAGAAACGGGGACGCTTGATTTTGACAGAATAAAACGCATGTGGGATTCTTTGACTTATGCGGTGAGCCGGAAACGAATGTCCGTCTCGACCTATTTGCAGGAGGGCAGCCCGCAAGCATTTAAAGATTTGAAACTGACAGTGATTTTTCCGCCGCATTGCCGGTTCCAGAAAGAGGCCTTGGAAGATTCTCAAAATGTCCAGATCGTTGAAGATGTTCTTTATGAAAAATTAAAAGCAAAAGTGAGAATTGCCTATGAATTGTCTGAAGATTTTAAGTCTCCGACGGCAGAAGAGCCGGAAGTCAAAGAAATTTTAGATACTTTTAAAGGAAAAATAACAAATAAGTGGCATAATGAATAAGGCCTATGAGTTATCCTAAATTAATTGAGAATCTTATTGAGCAACTCTGCAAGCTTCCCGGCGTAGGGCGAAGAAGCGCCGAGCGCATGGTCTTCTGGCTTTTGGATAATCCTCTGGAAGACGCGCGGGCGATTTCCGACGGGATTTTGAAGCTTAAAGAGCGGCTTATGTTTTGCAAAATTTGCAATAACCTGACCGACACGGACATCTGCGCTGTTTGTAATGATACTTATCGCGATAAAACGTCTTTGTGCGTCGTGGAAAGTCCAAAAGATTTATTGGCGATCGAACGCACAGGTGCTTTTAAAGGCCGCTACCATGTGCTTTTAGGAACGATCGCGCCCATGGACGGCCGAGGGCCGGAATCATTAAAAATCCCCGAGCTTTTAGGCCGCATCAGGACCGAAGGCATTCAGGAAATCATTATCGCGACCGATCCTGATAATGAAGGAGAGATGACCGCGCTTTATTTAATTAAGCAGTTAAGACCGCTAGGCGTGCGTGTGAGCCGTATCGGGTTTGGGCTTCCCATGGGAAGTGCCGTCGAGTATGCGGACGCATCCACTTTAAGCATGTCAGTTTCCTCCCGGCGAGAAATTTTGCAATAAGAAATTTGACTTTTAAATCCTTTTATGTATAATTTTGTAACATCTGTTCTTTGAAGATATTTATAAAATCTATTCCCCTGTAGCTCAGCTGGTAGAGCAAGTGGCTGTTCGCGAGTTCTCGCTAAAGCGGGACGAGCGTCAGGAGTTAAAGGAGGCATCAACGGGATGGATAAGCGTCATTATAAGGATCGTCGTGAATATCTCATCAAAGCTGTTCATGCACGTCGGAAGAAGGTGCGTGAGATGGCTGTCGCCTATAAGGGTGGCAAATGTGAGAAATGTGGGTACGATCAATGTATTGATGCTTTAGATTTCCACCATGTTGATCCAGCTCAAAAAGACTTTAACATTTCTAGCAAAGGATATACGCGTAGCTGGGAAAGGGTTAAGGTCGAGTTGGATAAGTGCAAGATGTTATGCGCTAATTGTCACCGAGAACTTCACGCACAAAGTTAGCAGCCTCCATTAGGAATAATGGAGTGACAAGCGGGCTAAGTCAGGAAAATCCTAGACGACATCATTGGGACGACCGAAAGGAAGTCCTGAGGTAAGTTGAAGGACAATCCTGAGCTAGCAGTCGATTCGGCGTAAGCTGAAATTGATAGGCAAGTGCAGAGACTTTACACCCGCCACCCTAAGGTAATCAAATGCCTGGGTGAAGAGAAAGTCCGACTCTTCAGGTAACTGAAGTCAGATCGTAACCACTGGGTCCGAGGTTCGAGTCCTCGCGGGGGAGCCATTTAGTAGTAGAATCCGAACTTGCCTTTTTCTCGGATAAAGACTTGTAGTACGTCTCAAGTTGAGGGAATTGGTAAAGAGAAAGCTTAATTTTAAGCCACTTAGTTCGGACTTTAGCTGTAAAAGCCCCTAATTCATTAGGGGCTTTTTCTTTGTCTGGATCAAATCCCCAAACGGTTATTTCTTTGATGAGAAGATTGAAGAGGTCTTTTTGGTCTTCAAGAGAGAGGGAGTTTGTTACCTTATCAAAAGCGGATAAAGTTTTTTTAATCATTTCTGCATCTAGTACATCTTGATTACAACGTTCAATATTAATGGTTAATTTTTCTAGATCATTTTGTAATGAGCTTTTTTGATTTAGAAGTTTCTTGTATTCTTCAGTGATCTCATTACCCACCAAATCTTGGGATTTTAAGATTTTGATAATTCTATTAATTTCAGCCGTTGTTTTACCAAGCAATTGTTCAGTTTTTTCTTTTTCGTTTTGCAAAGGCTTGATTTTGTTTTTATTCATTTTAGTGGAGTTCTTGATGGCGGCTTCTATGAGGGCTTTATTATTGCCTAAATCCGTTAGGCATTTCTTGATGACGTTTTCAAATTCTCTAGCTGGTATCAATCTCACTCTACAATTTGAATTTGTGCCAAAATCTACAACTCTGCCGCAGGCATAGTATAAATAGGGATTGCCGTTCTTATCTTTTTTCCCCGCAGGATAGGGGGTAAGAAAGGTGCCGCATT
>JADFXT010000023.1 GCA_015233405.1 Candidatus Omnitrophota bacterium
TCCTGGAATTGGGAGACGGCGGTCGCGTGCTGTGATTTTACGCGTGCGTTTTTCTTCCGGTGTTCCGTCGGGCCGGAGCGCATTGTTGTTCACAGGGTCGTACTTCTCTATAAGCTCGCTGATGTGGCCCTGGGTTTTCTCAGAAAGGCCTCCGTGTTCGATTTCCTGCAGGCGGTAGATGATCTTGCGCAATAACGTGGTTCTGTTGCGGGAGCAAGGGTTTTCCCCGTCGAATACCTCAGTATATTTGGATTTTATCGCCTCTAATGGGGCTTGTTTGAGGTTCATAATTTGGTTTAGCAGGTCGCTGTTCATCGCTTTTACCTCCGTCATCTGAGATATAGCCATAGGTTCTGACAGATAGCAAGTCCATAATAGGCAGGACTCTCGCACACTTAGGGGCAAGAAGAAGGGGAGGCTGTGATTTTAATTCAAATAGTTGACATATTAACTATATTGTGATATTTTTTATCTGAAACGAGAGGCCGCTATTATGGATGATCTAAAAGCTTTTGGAATTGAGATAGGAAAAGGAAAATATTTTGAGGAAGCATTCTATGGAATAGCCCTCGTTTATACTGTCCTTTTCGATAAAATCGCAAAATATTTAGATTCCTACGGCCTGACGCCCGCCAAATTGAATGTTCTTATGGTAATCAAACATCAGGGTGGAGAGAGCGGGCTTAGTCAGAAAGATATCGGCAAGCGCCTTATGGTCTCGGCGTCAAATATGACAAGAGTATTAGAAAAGCTTGAGCGTGAGAAGTTGATTGAACGAGTCGGGCAGATAGGGGATAAGCGCATTAAGATTATACGTGTTACCAAGAGAGGTTCGCAAGTTTTGGAGGATGTCTGGCCTGGTTATATTCAGACAATGAAGGCCACGATGTGTAAATTAAAAAATCCCGAGCAGAAGATCCTTGCTGATTTAATGCTTAAATGGTTTCGCGATTTAAAAGATCAAAAATAATTCAATTTATAAAATAGTTGATAAGTCAATCAAATGCGTTAATGGATGTCAGGATAATGTAATGAAAATATTATTTATTATGCCGAGACTGGGGTTATACAAGAAAGGAAAGGGATTCAGGAAGAATCTAACCTACGCTCCGCTGACCTTAACAACCTTGGCGTCGTTGGTTCCCAAAGAGCTCAATGCGGAAATGCGGATCATAGACGAGGGCGTGGAGGAGTGTAACTATGACTTGCTTCATCCGGATCTTGTATGTTTGACCGGGATAACCGGGCATATTTTAAGGTCTTATGAGATAGCTGATGGGTTTAGAAAAAGAGGAATAACCGTTATCATTGGCGGAGTTCATGCGACGTTGATGCCGCAAGAAGCAAAAGAACATGCAGACGCAGTTGTTGTTGGACATGCTTATAGGACTTTCCCGCAGGCGTTGATTGATTGGACGAAAGGAGGGTTAAAACAATTTTATAAAGATGATAATCCTTGTTTTGAGGGTATACCTACGCCGCGAAGAGACTTACTCAAAAAGAAAGGATATATTTCGATCAATACGACGCAGGCTGTTTTTGGTTGCCCGGGGAAGTGTGAATTCTGTGTTATTAGCACAACAAAATCAGGGTATCATCATCGTCCAATTCCGGAAGTGGTTGCCGAAATAAAAGCTATGCGATCTAAATTGGTTCTTTTTCTAGATCCATCTCCGATCGAAGATGTGGTTTATAGCAAGGAATTATATCGGCAGTTGATCCCATTAAAAATTAGTTGGATGGGGTTATCGACGTCAAAGATCATCGATGATGAAGAATTGTTGTCATTGGTGCATCAGAGCGGCTGCGCGGGGTTATTGATCGGGCTGGAATCTGTATCGGCCAAAAGCCTTCAAAGAATGAATAAGACCTTTAACAGCGTTGACAAGAATTATCGACTCATTCGTGAATTACATCGGCGTCATATCGCGGTCATGGGGTGTTTTGTCTTTGGATCCGACGATGATCATCCTGGCATTTTTAAGGAGACCCTGGATTTTTGCCAGGAGACAGGGTTGGACCTACCGCGGTTCACGGTCTACACACCATTTCCCACAACGCCGTTGTTTAATCGTCTTCAGGCTGAAGACCGTATTCTTACAACCAATTGGACAAAATACAATTGTCAAAATGTTGTTTTTCAACCTAAAAACATGACCGTGAAGGAACTTG
The DNA here is from genome assembly GCA_015233405.1 of Candidatus Omnitrophota bacterium. GTDB lineage: Bacteria > Omnitrophota > Gorgyraeia > Zapsychrales > Zapsychraceae > JADFXT01. Next base: position 2,173 of record JADFXT010000023.1, read on the forward strand.
AAAACGGGCTCGAATATGCCTGGAGAGAGTGTTACAGCATAAAGAATATTATTAAGAGGTTGTCAAAAGCTCGGACCAGACTTCCATGGGTGACAATAGCTAACTTGGGCTATAGATTTTATAGTTTGGATCACGCACGATACAAATGAGATCAGAAACAAATTGGAGCGGCTCGATGGTTATCACCTTTATTATGGCGGCGATGAGTCACACAAAAAGCTATATTAAAACATGGCAAATGGAGCCTATTGGGATTGCTCAAGTGGTCGCTTTAACCCCCAAAGATGTTGCAATAAAGTTTTACGATGATCGAGTGGAAGAGATTGATTATGATTTTCCGACGGATTATGTGGCCATCAGTATGGAAACATATTCTGCGCAACGCAGTTATGAAATTATTGAAGAATATCATAAGCGTGGAAAAAAAGTCATTGCAGGCGGGTTTCACCCAACTCTTATGACGGATGAAGTGCTAGAACATGCCGATAGTGTCATCGTCGGTGAGGCGGAGAATGTTTGGCGGGAGGTCATTGAAGATTGCAGGACTAAATCCCTAAAAAAAATTTATAAAAGTAAAATCCGCCCTGATTTGTCGGGAATATTTCCGGATAGAAGTATATTTAAAAATAAAAATTATATGCCAATCGCGCTGATCGAGTCCTCTCGCGGGTGTCGTTTTGACTGTCAGTTTTGTTCAATAGCCGCTTTTTATCAGAAGAGCTGTAATTATCGTCCCATTGAAGATGTCGTAAAAGAAGTTCGGGAATCAACAAACAAGACGGTCTTTTTTATCGACGATAACATCGGTTCCGATGTCGAACGTGCTAAGGAATTATTCAGGCAATTAGCTCCCTTAAAAATAAAGTGGTTTAGTCAGATTTCAACTTCGAGCTTGGATGATGAAATTGTGGGGTTAATGCGCAAGAGTGGATGTTTGGGGGTTCTGATCGGATTTGAAAGTTTTAATAAGGCGAATTTGGCGCAAATGAATAAAACGTGGAATGTCGGGATGGAGCGATATGAGAAAATTCTTAATCGACTCACAAAAAATAAAATATTTGTGTATGGAACTTTTATTTTTGGATATGACGAAGATGATGAAGGAAGTTTTAAGGAGGCCCTACAGTTTGCGATCAAAAATAATTTGGTCTTGGCGGCATTTAATCATCTGATGCCCTTTCCCGGCACCCCGGTATATGAGTCGATGAGATCGCGCTTAAAATATGATAAATGGTGGTTAGGGAATCAGTGTAAGTTTGGGGACGTTGTCTTTGAGCCCAAAAGGGTATCTGCAGAGCGCTTATCTGAACTGTGTTATGTTTATAAAAAAAAGTTTTACTCCTTTCCGATGATGCTTAAGCGCGCATGGGGATTGCGGTGGTGTTTGTTATCGCATCTCGGGATGATGGGCGATTTTTTTAAATATAATTGGATCTGTAATAAAGAAACGACGCAGCGACGAGGATTTAAAATTGGAAAAGATTAATTTCAGATTAGCCTCTCACGAAGATAATCAAGGCATTTTGGATCTGGCCCATTCTGTCTCAATGAAGGGTGATATTGAGATCATTTTTGAACGTAATCCTGATTTTTTTCATGCTTGTGAAATACAAGGTTGTTCTTACCAGGTTCTTGTTGCGACCAGGTTAGATAACACCATCTGCGCATCCGGGGTGAGGGCTCTAAAAAACGCTTATATAAGTGGCAAGCCGACGGTCATAGGATATTTAAGTGATCTGAAAGTTTCTAATACGGAGCGTAAGTTGGACATTCTGTCCAATGGATATAAGAAGATGAAAGAATTCCACCAGGATGGAAAGGCTAAATTGCATATCACTACGATTCTCGAGGATAACAAAACGGCAAAAGTGGCTCTCGTATGGAAAAACAAAGATCAATCTATCCCAAATTATTATGATGTCGGCGGTATTAATACCTATTTTATTTTTCCGTTCCTCCCGAGGTTTCCATTGAATACCCTGAATATTGTTCGTGGGAATATGAATATTATCGACGATGTCGTGACATTTTTAAACGCAGAGGGAGCAAAAAAGCAATTTTTCCCGGTCTATACACGAGAATATTTTTTGACTTTACGTAATTTCAAGATTTCAGACTTTTATGTAACGTATGACGGCGGGCAAATTATAGGAGTCGCGGCGACATGGGATCAGTCGGCATTTAAGCAGGTTCTGTTGAGAAAATACAACGGACGAATGAAGTGGGTAAAAATGATATTCGGAGGCCTGCTGCCCAATGAAGGCGAGCGGATTAAGCATTTCTATTTGTCTTTTGTCGCGACGAAAGACAATAGTGCGCAGATTTTGGCGTCTTTACTTAATTATGTGTATTTGGATATAAGAAAAAACGGATATAAATATTGTGTGGTCGGGTTGCATGAAAAAGACGCGTTGAATAAAGCATTAAGAACATTCCCGACGATAATCTATAAGAGCCGATTGTATGTGGCAGAATATAAATCTGATAATGAAATTCGGGAGTTGCTCGATAACAGAGTTCCGTATGTTGAGATCGCAACATTATGAGCAAATTAATCAGCAAAATTATTGAAGTCGGCCAAACAGATGACGGTCTGTTAGACGCGATGTTTCATCTGATGGATCAAACTTATTCTGGGGTCACGTTGGATAGGATGAAGCAAGATCTATCAAATAAACAATATTTACTATCGTTGTTAGATGATGCTGGCGAGTTGCGGGGTTTTACAACCATTCAAATTTTCGATAGCCATTTTAGAGGGAAGACCGTCAAAATCATTTATTCCGGCGACACTGTCATCGGCCAAGAATTTCGCGGCGAGCTCGAGCTGATGAGGGCTTGGTGGCAATTTGTAGATATGATACAGCGAAAACACCAAGATAAAGATCTGTATTGGATGCTGATTTCTAAAGGGTGGCGGACTTATAAATTTTTACCACTTTTTTTCAAAGAGTTCTATCCGAATAAGTCTTGTGAGACGCCAAAAGAATTCCAGGAGTTTATTGATCGACTTGGGTCATTTAAATTTCCAAAGGAACACAAGAGAGGCTTGGTAATCCCGAAGCAACCGGATTTCTTGAGGATTGGGAGATCGGATGTCCCGGAGTATCGAAAAGATGATGCTGATATTTTATTTTTCCTGGGAAAAAATCCGGATTTTTATAAGGGAACAGAATTGGTCTGTGTTGCTAAATTACATTCTTCTAATTTAACAAAGGGTGGAGTTAGATTCTCGAATGGGAAAAAGAATTAATTTATTTAAATTATTTTTATTTAATGGGTTGTGGGCAATCTCTTGTCTCCCGACCTGGTTAGGCTTTTATGTAAGCTTACCGTTTTTCTCTTTTTTCCAGCGTCGCAAATTATTGAAGATTGTTCGAAGTAATCAACAAACGGAGTTCGGGAAGAAATTTAATTTTAAATTGATTCACTCGATTGCTGACTTTCAGCGACATGTCCCTGTCCAGGAATATGAGGATTTGAAACCTTTTGTTGACAAGATTATAGCGGGAGAGGAAGGCATATTAACAGAGGATAAGACTATCTTATTGGAACCGACGTCGGGATCTACCGGAGCGAACAAATATATTCCCTATACGCTGGCTTTAAAGAAGGAATTCCAAAAGGGATTTTATACATGGCTTTTTGATGTTTATCTTCACAATCCCTGTTTGTTGTTAGGAAAATCTTTTTGGTCTATTACTCCGAAAGAAAAGATAAATCAAACCTCACGCGTTAAGATTGGTTTTGAACATGATACGCACTACTTGGGCAAAGTTTCACAATATGTTGCGAGGCATGTTATGGTAACGGTACCAGATGGATTAACAACTGAAGAGTATTTGAAACAGGCGTATATCGCTTTGAAGAACGAACCGGATCTGTCATTGATTTCTGTTTGGTCTCCGACTTTTTTAGATTGTTTGTTTAACCGTCTAGATTGTTCCCCCGCACAACAATGGAAAAAAATGCATCTGGTTAGTGCCTGGGGAGATGCTAATTCCAAACAATATGTCTCTGTTATTAAGAAATATTTCCCTCATGTGAAATTTCAACCTAAAGGATTGTTGTCCACGGAATGTATGATCTCATTCCCGCTGGAGAGAATAAAGAATCGATCTGTCCTGTCCTATCAATCTCATTTTTACGAATTTTTGGATAAAGAAGGGAACATCTATTTAGCGGATCAGTTGCAAGAAGGCAGGACATATACTGTTATTGTGACAACGTCAGGGGGGTTATATCGCTATAATACGCATGACGATGTCCGGGTAAATGGATTTTATCATGGGTTGCCCGTATTGGAATTTGTAGGGCGTTCAAATGATACGGGTGATTTTTTTGGGGAAAAGCTCAATGAGAGTTTTGTATCAACGGTATGCCAACAGGTCTTTAAGCAAGAGAGAATAACCCCGGTCTTTTTTGTCGTGACATTCGATAAGACGCGGTACGCTTTGTTGATAGAAGGCGGGAATATTGATTACAATTCTTTGGGATACAAGTTGAACCAGGCATTCCAAGAGAATTTTCATTATAAAAATTGTGTTCAATTAGGTCAGCTCGAACCATTAAGGTGTCAGCCTATTACCGGCGGCATACAGCAATACACTGAATTTTATTTAAGGAAGGGGATGAAATTAGGCGATATAAAAATAAAGGCATTAGATACCCAGTTTTATATTGGAGGGATCAATGGGTAAACTAGAACTTGATCAGCCAAAACGTCTACTGACATTATTTTTAAACTATATCCCAGTATTACACGTTATTGTCTGTGTTTTATTTTTCTTGGGCCTGATGGAAATATGTTTGACCACGGCTATCTTGGGAACGTTATTTTGTTTATATATATTACCGCCGTTGATCGCAAGGGTGCTTTTGCAGGTGCACCCACTGCGGCAGCAGCATATACCTATTGGTTCGTCGGATTATTTTATCTGGTGGGCAATATTTTGCTTACAAGTCGTGTTTTTGCGTTTTCCATTTCTTGAGGAATTATTACGAATGATCCCATCATTTTATAGTTCGTGGCTTCGTTTATGGGGCGCTAAAATTGGTAAATTCACATATTGGGCACCAGGAACGACTGTACTGGATCGGCCTTTTCTTGAGATCGGTAATTTTGTCGTTTTTGGGGCGGGAGTACGCCTTAACCCGCACGTTATAGAGGGCAATGATTTAATACTTGCTCCTGTCATTATTGAAGATAATGTTACAGTTGGAGGATATTCGCTTTTGACGTCGGGAACAGTGTTAAAAAAGGATCAGTCTGTTAAGGCGTTTTTGATTTCCCCGCCATTTAGTGTCTGGCAAGACAATAAGCGAGTTGAAAAGTGATCATAGATATTCATACTCACGTCATAAATGAAGGATTTGACATCAAAAATATAAAATTAAATTTTATTACGCGTTTGTTCTTTAAAAAGATGCGGACGCCGACGTTTAGGGATTATATGGATAAATTGACCGGCCAGTTAAACGAAAGCGAAGTGGATAAGGCTGTCTTGATCGCATTGGAGGGGACACCTTTGAGTGCAGCCAATAGCAAAATCCTGGAACTTTGCAGAAAGAATAAAAAATTTTTATATGGGGCCAACTTAGATCCTTTGGCAATAGACATAGAAAAGCAAGTCGAGCAAGCCGTTGAGAATAAAGCAGTGCTGGTAAAATTACTGCCTTCATTCCAAAATGTAAACCCTGCAGACGAGAAATGTATTCCGTTTTATAACGCCCTTAAGAAATACAATCTTCCGTTGCTGGTCCACACAGGGATGGAACACACCTTAAAAACAGACCATCAAAATTACAACAATCCTGCTCTGCTGGAGACAGCCGCGAAAATGGGAGTGGTTATTATTTGTGCTCATTGTGGTTGCCCCATGTATTTGCACGAGAAGTCTTTTTTTCAGGAATGGGTTGAACTGGCGTTGCGGTATCCGAATGTATACGGAGATTTAAGCGGATTGGGTTCAATTGTCCGGAGTTTTTATTTAAGGAAGATTTTAAAAAATAGAAAATTATTAGAAAAAATTATATTCGGGACGGATTATCCCGCCTTTCCTCTGTTTTTGTTTAGGAAGTCTTGTCCAAATATATTTAATGATTGGGTTTTCTTCTTTAGACAGATGGGTTTTGGTGATGTTTTTTTTAACCGCGCAGAAAGCTTGTTGAGATTATGAATATCGATATAAAAAAGGCATGGCGTTTACCCTGGCGGATGAATAATGCGCCACATGCTGTGCTGGACATTGTCCGTGGCTGTAATATTCAGTGTCGATCCTGTTATAACGATAATGTGCAGTCATATTTTAAAAGTTTAGATGAGATAAAATCTGATTTTCAGAAAATCTGTCAATTTCGGAAAATATCTTCCGTCGGACTTATCGGCGGGGAGCCTTTATTGCATCCGGAAATAATTGAGGTCATCCGGTTCTTAAAATCCAAAAACCTCGACGTAGAGATTTTCACAAACGGTTTATTGCTAGACGAGAAGAAAAGCCAGGAGCTCGCGACTGCCGGGGTTGACCTTATTTTTATGCATATTGATATCGGGCAGAAACGTTTGGATCTGCCGGAAAACTATACTTTGACACAGCTGAATATCTTGCGGGAAGAAAAAGCGAGGCTAGTGCGTAAGGCGGGAATGGAGGCCGCAATGAGTGTTACCCTGCATCAACAAGATATCGATAGGTCCACTCTTTTTGTGAAATATTTTAGAGAATCTCCGCATATGTCATATTTTCTAATGACTCTTTATCGCCACATGGAGAGTATCGGTCCGTTGAAAGGCGATCTGTCCTCCAACATCACTTCTACAAGAATGTCCGTTGCGAGGCACGACGACGAGCCAGATATTAATGATGTTGTAACGTTGCTAAAAGAAAAAATAGATTTAACTCCGTATGCTTTTATCGGAGGGAAAATAAATGCAGATAAACCGCGGTGGGTTACATATTTGATACCAGCCGCTTTTTCAAAAGATAACAGGTATAAAGATAGTTTTGCAATGAGGCATAGCCTCGTTGAGAAAAAATATTTAGATATTCAATATCAAAAAAACGGGGTCTATCCTTTTTATTCTCGGCAAAATAGCACAATGGCCCGGGGGATGCTTTTTTTAAATGCTCTGTTGGGCGGGTATTTCTTTAAGAACTTATTGTTTTTATCTAATAATTTTTGTTCACGTATTTTATTAAAAAGATTACTGATCCAATTTCCCGCAATGCTGTTAGAAAATGGCCAAGTAGAGCATTGCGCTTGCTGTCCAGATTTGACCGTCAAAGGGGGAGCCCTTGTCCCTGTCTGCATGGCGGATAATTTTAATAGATCTTAAAACGTTAAGAAAAAACAGGAGGAAGGAAGATGAAATTAATTAAGGCAATATTCTTTTTGTGCGCATTATCTTATGTGATGTATGCAGTTATGTTTGGGTTGTTCGCGCCACAATTTTTTCAATATATGAATATTGTCCCTCCGAATCATTGGGGCTATGTAAATTTTATCGGAGCGACGTCGATTATTTTTGCGATTATGGCATTCAAAGTAGCTAAGGACCCGCTTGGGAAAAAAGAGCTGATCCCGTATGTCATCATGTATAAGTTGTTTTACACCATCGTCATATTCGTGAACAAGATTATTTATGGCGTTCCTCAAGTCTGGGTGTCAATGGCGTATTTAAGTGGCATCTTTACGGCGATTCTTATTGCTTGTTATTTTTATGTAAATTGTCCCAGTCATTGCGCTAACAAAGAATAACAGCAGTGAGAATCCTTTTTATTTTAGCTTCTGATCTGGTTTATAAATATCAGAACTTTTTCACTATTAATAATGGTTTTGCGCCGCTATCTCTGACGACACTGGCCGCGTGCGTGCCAGAAAAATATAACGCCAAGCTTGAGATCGTTGATGAGGGGATGCAGCGTGCTAATTATGATAGGAAAAATTTTGATATTGTCGTCATCTCTTGCTGCGCATCGTCTTCAAATAGGGCATATACGCTGGCGAATTATTGGAAGAAGCGCGGTGCTTATACAGTTATCGGTGGTGTGCATGCGACGTTATGCCCAGATGATGTCGCAAAGCACGCCGATACTACAATGACAGGATATGGCGAGGTTGTTTTTGCCCAATTCCTGGAAGACTTCGTTCAGGGAGCCCCTCGAAAAGTCTATAATCCCAGATATGATAGTTGTTGGCTGGCCTCGCCCATCCCCCGACGGGATTTAATTAAAAACATAGGGTATTATTTTAAGAATACGGTTGTAGCGAACCGCGGGTGTGCTAATGAGTGCCGCTTTTGCTCAATTGGTAAACTTTCCAACGGCCAGGGAATCCGACGACCTATCGGCGAGGTGATTGATGAAATAAGAAAGATGAAATTTAAGAAAGTTCACTTTTTAGATCCGAGTCCGATTTCGGATATGGAATACGCGAAAGAATTTTTTACAGCGCTGATCCCGTTAAAAATAAAATATTTTATTAATGCTACGATCAATGCCGCGCAGATTCCCGGCATGCTTGATTTAATGCGGGAAAGTGGCTGTTTTGAAGTGCTGATTGGTTTCGAATCATTTAATCCGCAAAATTTAGCAGTCGAAAATAAAAAAATCAATAATATCGGGCAGTATAAGGAATCCGTCGAGAGTTTTCACGATAGAAATATTTCCGTGTTGGGCTCGTTCATTGTTGGGATGGATAATGACAATGAGGACGACCTATTGCGGGTTCCCGAACTTGTGCGTGAGATTAAGGTGGATTTGCCAAGATTGACAATCTTTACTCCTTTTCCGGGAACCCCGCTTTATGATGAATATAAGTCTCAGGGTCGTCTTATTACGGATAATTTTGATTATTATGATTTAACGCATACGGTTCATCGTCCTAAACTGATTGAACCGACAAAGTTGCAGGGAATTTTTTATGATATTTGGCAGAGATCTTATTCGTTGAAATATTTGGTTGAAAGGGTGTCATGGCAGAAAACGAATCGTATGGATATGATGTTGCAGAATTTGTATTTTAAACATTTGGGACGGAAGATCCCTAAAACAATCAATTATGTTTAATGGTTTGATTTCGGAGCGAATAAAAAAATGGTCATAACGTTTATTAAGCCAAATCAGATGCATATCGAGAAGAAGAAGTTCATCTGTATTGAGCCGCCTGCCATTGCAAAGTTGAATGCATTAACGCCGAAAGACATAGAGCGCAGGTTTTTCGACGAGAGGCTAGAGTACATTAATTATGAATTGCCTACCGATTTGGCCGTGATCAGTATCAATACTTTTACAGCGTTAAAGGGTTATAGAATTGCGCAAAAATATCGAGAACGGGGTGTTAAGGTTGTAATTGGCGGAATGCATGCGACACTATGTCCTGATGAAGCAATGAAATATGCAGATTGCGTCATTGTTGGCGAGGCGGAAAACTTTTTTAGCCAAGTGATTGAGGATTTTAAAAAGGGCGAATTAAAGGATAAATACCAGGGCTGTGCGCGCTGCAATATGGTTGGCGTTACGCCCGACAGAAGTATTTTCAAGGGCAAGAGGTATGCTCCGATACAACATGTTGAGACGAGCCGAGGTTGCTACCATAACTGTAATTTTTGCGCTTTGGCCGCGATTTATAAACAAAAAGTTACCTATCGGCCTGTTGACGAGGTTATTGAAGAAATAAAAAACTTGAAGACGAAGGTCATTTATATCACGGATGATAATGTCAGCAGCAATTTGGAATATAGGAAAGAATTGTATACAAAAATGATTCCGTTAAAAAAGATATGGATGGGGGAGATCAATATTGAAGCTTTGTTTAATGAAGAGTTTGTAAAATTAATGAAAAGAAGCGGATGTTTGAATTTATTTGTCGGTTTTGAATCTACCAGCATTGTGACATTGGAAAAAATGGGCAAGAAATCGAATTCCAGGGTCGAGGAGTATGGTCGGGTCATTGATAATTGTGTAAGAAATAAAATAACCGTATCTGCAGGTGCAGTTGTGGGGTATGAAGGAGACACAAAGGAAAACGCGCAAAAAGTTTTTGATTTTATTAATTCGCACCAATTATTTGTGTCAACGATCAGCAATTTATTCCCATATCCGGGGACGCCTATATACGAGGAATTAAAAGGGAAGGGCCTTTTGCTGGACAAAGAATGGTGGCTGGAAGAAAAAAATCCATTTACGCGAGGGTTATATAAATCAAACACGTTTACTCCGGAAGAGCTTTCTAAGTTGGGCTATGGATATTTCACGGGATATTTATCATATAAAAATATCTTTAAAAGGTTAATCAAATCCAAGTATCCATTAGACGTAAAATTGCTAACGCTTTTGGCTAATATCTTTTTTAAGCATAATATTTGGTTGCTGGAGTAGTGAAGATAAATTATTGATTTTTAATGTAACGAGGACAATGTCTGGGCGACGCGAGATTTATCTCTTGACAGAAATAAATGTTGTCCTATAATCACAATAGGCAATCAAAGGAAGATAGTTATATGTCCGCGGTAGAAATGATCTCATACAAAGAACTTCTCGACGCCTTGAAGGCGAAAGGAAAAGAAGAGAATTGGTTTGATACGATGCGCACGAGGCATAAGTTTGTTCACACGCCCATTATGAGATCTCCGAGGGAGTTAATTACTCCTAATGCAAAACGACGGCAGGGACGTGACGTTTATTATTTGAGGCAGCAAAGGGAGCTTCTAGAAGAAATTATCAGGCTTCACGATGAAGAGGGAAAGACGTATCCTGAAATACGAAGAATGTTGAACGGCCGGACAAAGGAATTATTTGAGGAAGCAAAGACAAGTGCTAATGATAAAAAAAAGGTTATGCCAGTCGCATATTGGAACCTCTTTCGGACAGCTTTGGTTGGACTCAAAAATTATTATGGATGGTCCGAGGAATCGAAAGAACTTGTTTTTTATAGACATGTTTACAAAGAGCGTTTCGACTGTGGCGCAAGGTATCAGATTTGTAAAGACCAAATCAGACAAATATCTAAAATCCAGGGGAGCAATTCTGGAAAGGTAAAGGAGTTATTAAAAGAGAAGGACCGTTTGGGGCTTCGGGTTGAGTTTTCCCAAGCGATAATTTTAGATGTTATAAAACATTTTTCGGCTTTAGTGAAAGAAAGAAAAATTTGTATGAGCAAAGAAGAGTTTGGAAAAGATCCCCAAGAAAACGAAGTTTGAGGAGACAAAGATATTTTTTTAATTTTTAATGTTTATGTAATAATATAATAAGTAAACAATAAAAATAAAGGAGAAATATGGAAGTCCTAAAGGTGAAAGTTTCCCAACTTCGGCCTGCGGAATACAACCCCCGGGTGGATTTAAAACCGGGCGACTCCGAGTATGAAAAGCTGAAGGCTTGTATGACGGAGTTTGGCTGCGTCGAGACTCCGGTTTGGAATCGAAGAACCGGTAATCTCGTGAGCGGTCACCAGCGGCTAAAAATACTCATCGAACAGGGAGCCGAAGAAGTCGAGGTCAGCATTGTTGACTTGCCTCTTGAGAAAGAAAAGTTGCTCAATGTGGCGCTCAATAAAATTTCGGGCTCTTGGGACGACAGCAAGCTGGCAATTTTGATCGACGAGATAAGCCATCTTCCCGATTGTAATCTTGGGTTGACTGGTTTTGAACCAGAAGAGATCTCGACGATTCTTGATGAACATTTTCAACCAAAAGAGGAATCATTTGATTTCGACGGAGCCGTTGAGTCAATTGATGAGCCGGTCACCAAACCCGGCGACATTCTCACCTTGGGGCCTCATCGCATTTTTTGTGGTGACGCGACCGTTTTTGAAAACGTCAAACGTTTATTCGAAGACCTGAAGGCTTCGCTCTATTTATCAGATTGGCCCTACAACACTGAATATGACGCGAGCAATCGGCCGGGAGCGAAGAAGACCAAGTGGGATCCAATTAAAAACGACAATCTTCCCGACGAGCAATATGCCGAGTGGATGAGAAAGGTTCTTATGGTAACGGAAAAGTTTTTGATTGACGGATGCCCGGCGTACATCTGGAATGGGCATCGGCAATTTTGGACCATGCAACAAGTATTAAAGGAAGTCGGATTTCATCCGGCAAGCGTTTTGACATGGGCTAAACCAAGCTTTTCCCCGTCGTTCTGCGATTACCAGTTTCAAACAGAGTTCTTGATTTATGGTTGGAAACAGGGCGCGGCCCACCCGTGGTATGGATCGGCGGAGAGCAGTCTGTGGGAAGTTAAGCGCGATTCACCCAACAGCCTGATCCATCCAACGCAAAAGCCGACCGAGCTTTCTCAGCGAGCCATTCGAAATAGTTCCCAACGAGGGGAGATTATTTTCGATTCGTGTTTGGGATCGGGTTCAGCGTTAATTGCTGCAGAGAGTTTAGGCCGAAGGTGTTTTGGATTCGAAATCGAACCAAAATACTGTGACGCAATTGTCCGTCGGTATATTGCGTATGTTGGGAAGGATAAGGTTTCAAACGAAATAATCAATCGTTATTCAAAGGAGGTGACCGGATGAAAAATGATGATGGTGATTCGCTTAAAGAAAGTCGGACAGTAATTTCAATAATTCAATCAATTAAAAACGGGTTAGATGCGAAATCCCTTAGCCCCGAAAACAGGCAATCTTGTGTGGAGCTGTTGTATTTCAGTGAAGGCCAAACCATCAATCAAATTGCGGAACTCCTTCGCTGCAGTGAAAAGACTGTTCAGCGGGATATAAAAGAGTTACGGAAAAGAAATGTCATCGAAATAAATCCCGAGTTTTCAAAACAACTCGTTAGTGATTTTTATTATCGATCGACAAACCATGCAAATTACCTAATGCGCCTGGCTCGTTTAAAAGATGCAACGATTGCAGAAAAGATTAGTGCTGAGCTGGGCGCATGTAAAGTCTTTTTGGATCTCATAGAGAAATTCCAATCATTCGGTTGTTTACCATCCAGGCCGCATCAAATTAAAGGCGAAGTTTATCACCATTTTGACGGTGAAGACGCGGACATCAGTCTTGAAGAACTTAAACAGACAGTTCTGCAGATAGAACAAGTTACCAAAGAAGCGGGAACTTTTGATGAAAAGACCGAAATTTCTTTAAGAGAGCTCAAGGCCAGGATCGCAAAAGTCGAAATAAGTATGGATGTTACAACATTTACAAATTCTTTAACTAACCCTACACAACAACAGGAGGAACGCCATGAGTAAACGGATCTTAAACGAGGTATCACGACTTAGGAGAGAAGAAGCGAGTAAATCGATCTTGTCATTTGCTCGACTATATTTATCGCACCATCTGAAGCATGACCCTGCACCCGCGCATCTGGCAATATACAATTTATTATTTAACATTTTGCTGGATAGGGGGAGGAAGATCGCGATTGCGGCATCGCGCGATTTCGGTAAGTCGACCATGATAACGCTTATTAATATTTTGTTTTGTCTTTGCTATGCAAAAGAGCGCTTTATCATGGTGATTTCCAACACTTCTTCACAAGCGATTCAGATTCTCGATAATGTGTTACGAGAACTATGTGAAAATCCATTATTTCAAAGTGATTTCCCGGAGCTTTTTGGGCCTGACGGCCGATTAGTTCGATCGCGGCAGGGTGAAATTATTACCCATAATGGTATTAAAGTAGTTGCTCTGGGATCGGGACAACAGGTTAGAGGGAGACGATTCGGTAATGCGAGACCGGGTTTCGTCATTGCCGACGACTTGGAGAGTGCTGAAACGACCTATAATGAAGAAGCTAGGCAGAAAATGAAGAATTGGTTTGAGAAGTCTGTGTTAAAAGTCGGCACCCGCGACACAAACTATATCTTCATTGGCAATTTGTACCACCCGTTTTGTTTACTTGCGGAATACGTTAATAAGGAACAGAGCCCGGGATGGGAGTCTTTTGTATATTCAGCCATTATTTCATGGCCGACATCAAAGAAATGGGAAGAATGGAGGAACGTTCGTTCTTTCCGTTCGTCTTATAAAGGGTCGAATGGCCCTTTGGCGGCGCGACAGTTTTATGAAGCCAACAAGACGGAAATGAACGAAGGGGTCATGCTTCTCTGGCCGCAGCGTTATGATATTGGCTCTTTGATGGAGCTTAATGAAGATAATCCATTAAGTTTTATGAGTGAATATCAAAACACTCCGACGGATTTCCGCGTGTGTCCGTTTCAGCTGGAACAGTTTCATTATTGGTCGGATGCTTACCAAACGACAGAACAATTATTACGTACAATGGGCGAGAATGTTGAATATTTTCTTGCCTGTGACCCGAGCGTAGGTGAAGCGGTGACCAAAGGAGATTATTCGGCCATTGCCATAATTGCTCGCGATACGAAGACCAAGACGATGTATCTTATCGAGGCAGATATACAACGAAGGCCAGTAGACGAATTACTTAAGGACATTTTGGCTTACTGTAAACGGTATAAATTTAGAAAGATAGGGTTTGAATCAAATAATTTTCAAAGCCTGATAATTTCTAATTTTAAAAAAATGTTAAGCGACGGAGGCTTGTATCAGGAAGTGGTATCACTTACAAACTCGCGGGACAAGATAAAAAGGGTTTTAGAAATTATGCCGTATCTAAAGACTGGTCAACTTCAACTAAGTCGGCATCAGAAGTTGTTTCTCGAGCAGCTGCAACTCTTTCCAAGAGGGAAAAACGACGATGGGCCAGATGCCGTTGAAATGGTAGTGCGGCTTTGTGTAGAGTCTACAAATAATTTTTGTTTTTGGTTTGCTGGTGGCGGGCCGCATTATCCCCCGGAACCAGGCGATCCGCCGCGTTCTACAGCGCCCAAATATCCGACCCCGGATGGACTGGTTCCATATGGTTTTTATGGTTGGAATCGAAGAGGTTGATTTAAATTGTTTTTAAAAAATCAAAGGGCGCCGATTAAGGCGCCCTTTTTAAGCCACGATGTTTCCACAAAAAATTATAAGAACGATGTGGGCGGAAAACACGTTGACCCTAAAGATGCAGCGGATATTTTTGGGTTCACGGTGCCGTCGTAAAATCATAGTGAAAATAATCGCTTGAAATTATAAGAAATCGTTATATAATGTTGCATCTTTCCCAAAAATAGTCTATTCTTTATATGAAAAACATATAACATTGTCCGGAGGAGGTACATATGGGCAAAGAATTTGATATTGCTCTGGGCAGTAAGATCAAGGCGCTTCGTAATAGCTTGGGGCTAACATTAGAAAAAGTTTCCGAGCGGCTTGGTTACAATAATTACCAAAGTCTTTTAGCTATTGAAAATGGCGAAAGAACCCTCAAAGCTTCTGAACTTTCTGCAATCTCAAAAATTTTCCACAAAGACGTAGGCTTCTTCTTAAGCGAGCAAAAACCCGAAAGCGAAAAACTGCTTGTTCGTTGGCGGGATTGCTCTAATTTGGAAGACTGTAAAGAGAAGGAAGCAGAGTTTTTGGCTTATTGCGATAATTATTATGATTTGGAAAAGCGTTTGAATTTAGAGCACAAGCATTCGCTGGACCAGATGAATTTTGATGAAGCGGATTTAAAAAACTACGACAAGATTAATGAGTTAGCTGAGGAAAGAGCAAATCAACTGCAGTTGGGCTCAAGGCCGGCGTGTGTTTTACGTAAGATTTTGGAAGAAAGAACAAATGTTAAAGTTTTATTTTTAGAGCTTTCCGGACACGGCTCTGCTGCAGCGGCTATGGGTAAATTTGGCGCGGCGATATTGATCAACCGGATGGATCCATTGGGACGGCGGAATTATGATCTTGCTCATGAAATGTTTCATTTAATTACTTGGGATAAGTTTCGAGGTGATGCATATTCTGTGGGGGGAGAAAAATATGGTGATTTGGAAACGACGGCAGAAGTTTTTGCTTCGGCTCTTTTGATGCCAGAGAATGACATCCGTCGAGAATTTAGTAAGAAGCTGAAGAATGACAAGATCTCTTTGGTTGATCTGGTGGGGATATCACAAGAGTTTCAAGTTTCAGCAGATGCTTTATTATGGAGGTTGGTGAATTTAAAGCTGTTAGACAAAGCCCCGGTTAGTAAACTTTTGAAGGAAGATCGACATCAACTGAATGCAGTAAAGGATTTTTCGAGCACATGTGATTGCAATGAAGACGAGATGTTTCTTTCTGAAAAATATATTTATCTCGCCGTGAAAGCTTTCAAAGAGGGTTTGATTAGTAAGTCAAAGCTGGCGGCTTATTTGAAAATAAATATTGGCGATGTAACGCAAGTTCTTTCTAAGTATGGCTACACGTTAGAGGACGAGTCGAATGAAGAACTTGCTGTTGTTAGACGCTGATATTGTTATTGATCTGCACAAGATTGGTCTTTGGAAAGCGGTAGTAAGCCGCTACAAAGTCCACCTCCCGTCGACAATCATCGGTGAAATTAAACATTATTGGAAAGGCAATGAGCAGGTTGCTATTGATCTTGTCCCGGAGATCAAAGCGGGCGATGTTGTTGAGGTTTCTGTGGATCCCATTGATCAAAAGAAAGTTTATGATTTGTTGGAATCGAAAAAGGTTGAGGCTATCCACGACGGGGAACGTGAGGCGTTAAGTTTTATGTATTTCCATAATGACGAAGAGTTTCGTATTGCGCTTAAAGATAAGGCGGCGATCAGAGCTGCAGTGGTTCTCGATATTATTGATAACTCGTTGTCCGTGGAGACACTTTTAAAAGAAGCCGGTGCTTTGCGTCAGAAATCCGAGTTGCCATATGAGTTGACTGAGAAGAGGTTTTCTACATATAAGACGGAAGGCGCGTTTTTATTTTTAGACGCAGAGAAACCTCGTCACAAGAAGAAGTAGTGTCGTTCGCGTGTGGGAACTTTATTCTCGGGCATCGTTACGATATCCAAAGATTTCTCTTGTTGAAGAAAGGCGTTTAATAGCGAAAGCGAAAAGGGGATGTAAGGCGGCGACCGAGGAACTTGTTCTTCGTCATGTTGGTTTTGTTATTTTTCGTATTCACAAAAAAGTTTTTCCATTGTACATAACCCGTTTCGGCGAAGATATTCTTGCTCAAGCGGTTTTTATTTTATACGATAAGATTAAGACTTATAATTTGCGATATCGAAACAAGCACGGAGAGTTTAGACCGGTCCGTTTCTCTTCGTATATTTGGAAACGTATTGATGGCTTTATTTTGGATTATCTGAAGAAAGAACTTGCGCGAGAGGGCCGGCAGTTTAGTCCGGACTGGGAGAGGTATGACCTCGAGGATGAGGTGGAAATATTGGATTAATACGATGTCCGCCCGTCGGGACCAGACATTTTGTTAGCCTTTACACGTCAAACGGTTACGCCAAATGTCCGGTAAAATGTCCGGACAAATCGGACATAAAATCGGTAGAAATATCTGACGATGTCCGGTAGTATATTGAAGGAAGGGCTTTCTTGCTGTCCTCAATTGTCAGATAGCTATAAGGACTATGAAGGTCCACGCAGTAAATAAAAAGGGGCCGCTTTTGGGCCCCTTTTTATTTACTGCTACGTTGAAGAACCTGTCGCGGAGCGACAGGTTCTGACCGAGGCCGCAAACCTAGCGAAGCAAACAAGCGGAGCATGATGATTTAATCGACTCTTTAGCTATGGCTGTGAGCGCTGCTAAAAATTATTACAATACGATAACCTCGTTGGAGAGACAAACAGAGGCTGTGAAGTCTTTTATGGCCAGGACCAGAGGAGAAGGCGGGAAAAGTTTGGCGGCAGACGGCAACCAGAAAAAAATTGTGGGAATGCTGCAAAACGGCAAGTTCACGGATCTTAAATGGATGTCGGACACGTTTGACTTTACAGTGTAAAATCATGATGGACATTTGAGTGAGTTTTGATATTATTAAAGCATCCCCCATGTGCCCCGAATCATGCCTTGGGGGTTTTCTTTTTTTTCTGGACGGGAAGAATTGCTTATAGTATTATTAACCCTTGGGGTTAATTCTTTTTTAACTAATTCCTTGCCTTTGGTGGGAAATGGAGCTACACTTTAAACATAACAAACTGGCAAAGATCTTAAATAGCGAGCGCGAAACTATTAAAGAGTTCGGCGAGCATAATGGTAAGAAAATTATGCAGCGTCTAGCCGAGCTTGAGGCGGCTGATAATCTCGAACAGAAATCGTATCTACCGACGCCAGCAAGACATGAACTCAAAGGGAATAGAAAGGGGCAGTTCGCGGTCTGGATAAAGCAGCCTTGGCGCATCGTTTTCGAACCGAATCATGATCCGTTGCCGTTGTGTGACGATGGTGGAATCGGTTTAAGTAAAGTCACAAAAATTTTAATTATTGGCGTAGAAGATTATCATTGAGGCGGTGCATGATGGAGAAGACCCCTAAAATTTATAAATTTAAACCAGATTATGCTGTTCCTCCGGGGGAAACTCTCCTGGAAGTACTCGAGCACAAGGGCATGACTCAGGCAGATCTTGTTGAGCGTTCCGGACGACCGGTGAAGACGATCAATGAGATTGTTCAGGGTAAGGCCGCAATCACTCCGGAAACAGCTCTTCAGCTTGAGCGTGTTTTAGGTGTTCCGGCGTCTTTCTGGAACAATTTGGAAAAGAATTATCGTCAAGCTCTGGCCCGTCTTGCCGAGGAGAAAGCGCTGGAAGCGGAGTTGTCTTGGCTGAAAAAGCTTCCAATTAAAGCGCTTGAAAAATCTGGATGGATTCCGAAATGTAATAATCCGGTTGAGCAACTTAAAGCAGCGCTGGATTTCTTTGGACTTGCATCTCCGGGAAAGTTAGCGTTGGTTTCGGAGAAAGCCGCGATATTTAGACAGTCGGATAAAATCAAAACGAATCCTTTTGTCGGAGCGGCTTGGTTGCGTAAGGGGGAGGTTGAGGCGCAGAAAATTCAAAGCCCAGGATTTGACAGCACTAAGTTCAAGCAGAACCTCGAGGCCATTCGTGCTTTGACTCGAGCAGCATTTAATCAGGACATGATAAATAAATGGCGCGGGTTTTGTTTAGAAGCAGGAGTTGTTTTGCTTTTTGTTAAAGAGATACAAGGCCTGCGTGTGAATGGGGCGACGTATTGGCTGAAGGATAAAGCGGTTATTCAATTGTCGTTAAGACATAAGAGGGATGATATTCTTTGGTTTACATTTTTTCATGAGGCTGGACACATTTTGAAGCATGGTCGTAAAGAAGTTTTTATTGATCAGGATCAAGATGGGGATGAAAAAGAAGAAGAGGCTGATCGGTTTGCAGCCGATTTTCTTATCTCCGATAGAGATTATGAAGAATTATTGAAGCTGCCTAAAAGCAGAAATTTGATTAATTCGTTTGCCTCGCGCATTGGCATTAATCCGGGCATTGTTGTTGGTCGATTACAGCATGAGAAAGTTGTTCCTCCGAGTTGGATGAATGATTTGAAAAGACCTTTGTGTTGGGCTAAATAAGGAAAGAACCTTTTCATGTGGGAGAGCTATAATCGAGCTCTGCCACGATATTCGAAGCTTTCCTTGGTCGAAGAAAGGCGCTTAATAGCGAAAGCGAAAAGGGGATGTAAGGCGGCGACCGAGGAACTTGTTCTTCGTCATGTTGGCTTTGTTATTTTTCGTATTCACAAAAAAGTTTTCCCATTGTACATAACTCGCTTCGGCGAAGATATTCTTGCCCAAGCGGTGATTTCTCTTGTTGCCATGTTGAATAAGCACGGCCATGGAGTCGTGTATTTTGGCATTAATGATAATGGAAAGATATTAGGGCAGTCCGTCGGGAAAATGACGCTTAAGGATGTAACCCAAATGGAAGTTCAGGCAGCCGTTTTTGCCGGGACTGACAAAATAACATTTCTTGATATCAAAAAATTTAAGGGCAATATTTTTAGTCTCCGCAAGCAGGCGGAGAATTACATTCGCGAGCACATCAATTGGCGCGCGGATCTAACGGAAAGTCAACGCAAAGAAATTCCTGAAATTCCTGTCCGCGCCTTTTCCGAAGCGATCGGCAATTCACTTTGTCATCGCGATTACACTGATCCTAAAGGCAATGAAGTCGCGATCTTCAAAGACCGGATCGACATTTATAATCCAGGCACATTTCCCGACGAGCTTACCCCCGATGATTTCATCAAAGGCGATGGCTAGTCCATTCTCCGCAACCCTCTTATCGCTGAAACAATGTATTTATCCGCCGATATTGAAAAGTGGGCCAGCGGGTTGAAGAGGATTTACGACGAATGCGCATTGGCAGGAGTGAGTGTTGAATTCAAACGAGTGAAGACGGGTTTTGTGGTTTCGTTCAAGCGACCGCAATGGGCGGAGATGCATACCATACCTTCCGGGCTAGATAGTAAGACATCCTATAAAGAGTCAAGGGCAAAAAATTGAGTTGTCAAAGAGCAAAAATTTCAGCCATGTCAGATGTCGTCTTAAGTTGAGATCGTTTGTTGTAGGTCGTCCTAAGCGAAAAAAATCAGGTCATTTTTCTTTCTCAACGCATTTTCGAATTTTTTAC
>JADFXT010000024.1 GCA_015233405.1 Candidatus Omnitrophota bacterium
TCGCTCCGGCACTTCTGGTTTTCAACAGACATTCAGCAGGTTCTCTGGAAATTGTTCTTTCCTCATCTCCATTAAACCCTTTATGGTTTCGTTTTTCGACGAAACCGCCCTTTGAATCCTACCTTTTTGATAAAATCCAAAGAGACGTAAACACCGCTTAGGTGTAGAGAGCAGAATTTATCTGTATAAAAAGTATACCACATCCCTTTTAGCCGTCAAGGAAAATTAAGAGGCCACAACAAAAATGGCTTATTTTAAGGTTTCCCCCAAAACAAGCCATTTTGTTATCTCAACAACAGTCGGGTGACTTATTACTTGCCGCCCCAATATTCCTGCTGTGTATTCAACAACTTAGACGTCATATTCGACGTTGTCACTTCTGGTGCTCTCATGTTCGTGCTTGCTTGACCGGCTACGTTGCTTTCCGTTGTATTACTAACAGTGGTCGTATAGGAAACCACGTTCGTATTTCCCGGAGAATATTGATCGCCGATATCATCTGTTGCGCTCTTCAAACGTCCTTGAATACCTCGTTTGATATATGTCTGGATGGACAACAGCGCACCAATAATGATGATGACCAGAATGGCATACTCCAAGGTGCTTTGCCCTCTTTTTTTATTTAAATATTTAAACATTGTTTACCTCCTGAAAAATTATAATTAGTAATGTTAAAAAACGATTATTAATTGGCAGAATCTACGTTCGCCGTTGCTGAATAACCGTTTCTATTTCTAGTTGATGTTGAGTTCATACCAACGGTCGAATTATCGGCAAATTTGGCTTCTGTTGAAGCACTATCAATATTGTACGATTGACTTAAGTAATATGGTTCATATTGCGAAGTTGCAGCAATAGCATTACCGGTCTTAGTAACTCCACTCCAATCAGTTACTGTTCCAGCGTCTCCCTTGACGGACGTCATAAGAGCAGCTGAGTCTTTGATACGCGCTTGAAGTGAGCGTTGAGCATAAGTTTGCATAGCAACAATCGCTGCGACAACAAGCGAAATCAGAATAGCATATTCTGCGGTATTCTGTGCTTTCTTGTTCTTAAATAATTTTCTTAACATGTGTATTACCCTCCTGATTTTTTAATAATTAATGGTATTACTGTACATTCTCTCCATGAGAATTGGCAAAAGTTGTTGCCATATGTGTCATGGCTCCTGTTGTTGAATTCAGCGTCGAATTAAACGCTACATTGAAAGGACCATTCGGTCGTAAGAAAATCAGCAGCGCAGCGATTACGCCGGCAACTAAAATTATATACTCGACCGTGCTCTGGCCTTTCTTTTTTCTTTGTACATCTGTTGTATTTTTCTTTAACATGCTTGTCTCCTTATTCAATTTGCTTTTTTAGTTTTTATTCTTTACTTGATTCCTTCTGAATCATCTGTTGCGTCGACTGTACCGACCGAAACACATACGTGCTCATCGCCATTACCGCTGCTGCGATTATCGTTGCGACTAAGACATATTCAATAATGCTCTGTCCTGTGTGATTCTTCTTGTTCCGTTTTTGTCTCATCGCTCCGGCACTTCTGGTTTTCAACAGACATTCAGCAGGTTCTCTGGAAATTGTTCTTTCCTCATCTCCATTAAACCCTTTATGGTTTCGTTTTTCGACGAAACCGCCCTTTGAATCCTACCTTTTGATAAAATCCAAAGAGACGTAAACACCGCTTAGGTGTAGAGAGCAGAATTTATCTGTATAAAAAGTATACCACATCCCTTTTAACCGTCAAGGAAAATTAAGATACCGCTTGCTTTTTAGAAAATTCAAGAAACACTCGTCGATTCCTAGAATCCGTTATTAATCTTTCGTTCATTTCTTGAACAATATGACTTAATAAATCTTTATAAGAGAAATCCGCTGGCACGTTCAAAACAACGCGTAACAAGTTATCTGTTTTAATAACCGAGCCAGGAATTTTACAAAGATCTAATAAAAGATTATTTAAATTTAATTCTTTGGCTTCTCCGTTAGCAAAATAAGGATTTATAAAAAACTGAATCAAAGATGCTTCTATTGTTTTTACAAAATCTTCTAGTAGTTTCCAAAAATCTGAAATATCTGTTGATGCTTGCGGAAGCTGTATTGGATTCATCAAATCATAATTGCTCAATTCAAAATGAGGCCATCTAAGAAAATAAGCTAATAAAATTTCTTCAGCCGGAGCTTCAAAATTATTTGTTCCAATCAAAAAATTTGAATTTTCATTATTTTCATGGTTTATCAATAAAATTCTTAACTTTTTATTATAAAGTTCAATGAAATTATCACAAAAACATACATTTTTATCATCAATTTCATTAAAAAATTGTTTTTTTTCAGTAAAATGAACATTTTTTATAATATTCTGAGCATCTAGTTCATGCAATCTTACAATAAAAAACCTTTTTTTGTTTGGAATGTTTGAAAAATCGATAAATTCATTAAAATTTTCTCCAATAATCGATGTTTTTTCAATATTTTTGTCTATTTCTGGCTCAAATATAGAAAAAATATCGATAAAGCACAATTGTTTGGCATCATTATATAGGGAAAGATTGAAAATGATCGGATCTTGATTAGTGACAAAAATCCTAGAAAAATTCTTTAAAGCTGCTTTAAAATTAGAAGAGCAATTTAAAGATTCCTGCGATTTCGATAAAAATCTTAACTTCGAATCTAAAAAAATCTCTGAGCCATCTTTCAAATAAATTTTGAAACCACGCGCCCGAAGAGACAAACATTCTTTTTCTCTAAGATATTCATTAACAAGCGGTTGCGATATTTCAACATGATTAATCCAGCCGAATAGATCTTTTCGGACATCTTTATAATTAAGCGATTCTATAAAATAATCGTCCATATCTTCTAAAGCCCAAAATCCGCATTTAAGATACTCGACAATATCGTCCAATTCTTCTTGTTTGATTCCAAGGGTTTTGAGCATTATTAAAGCATAAAGTAAGCTTTCAAAATTTTCAGGAAAAACATCTTCCCTATTATATTTTTTTATAACTTGCGATAGAAAAGACAAGCTATCCGTTGTCCAAAGAATAGAATTGATAAAGATCGAACCCATATTTTCATAAGGCTTTGAAAAAATGGAATCCTTTTCTGATCTTGCGACGTTAATTGCTTGTAAATAAATTTCAGCTGGATTGCTTGTCGATTTTGCTATATCTTGTTGCGATACAATAGGTTTAGAATCAAAAATGATTTCGGAAGGAGATAAAACTTCTTGTTCGAGAACGTCTTTTTCTAGCGGATCTTCTAAAAGCGGCAGGAGATTTTCTTCTTCAACCAAGAAAGGAATTTCAGCCTCAAATCCAAACTGCTTCATGGTTTGCCGAAATTGATCTTTGCGCTCTTGAGGGATTTCAAATTTTCGCTTTTGTTTATTTACTTCAAGCAATGGTCGTCGACCAATCATGCTGCTAAGCTGATTTTCTTTGATAATAGCATTGACCGAAGACTTGGAAATATCCATGTCAAATTGATCGGAAGCCATCTTGGCAATTTGACGACAACTAAGATCGTTATCTTCTTTTTTCTTTTGAAGAATAAAATCAATAACTTCCTGTTTTAGCTTATAAATAATACCCATAAAAGATTATTTTTTCAGATTGGACATTAACTTTTGTATTAGTATAGCACAACCCAAACAATTAGAAACTAAAAAGAAAAAAGCTAGCGCGTTATAAACAATATTCAGCCTCTATCGTTTGTCTAATATGTTTTAATGATTGAGATCGATCTCGTCACCAACAGCGGTCTTGGTTTGAGCGATGGTCTGGACGGGAACTTCAATAACGTAGCTGGCTTTAAAGAAGATCGGGCTTAATTGAAATGGTTTAATATTGTGAACCAGGCCCACAACAACATTATTTTTATCAACAAAAATCGCATCAATGGCAAACTTCATAAAAAACATATGGATCGATTGGCAAGCCGTGATCACCAATCCACTATCTTTCGCCAAAGACGTTCTGTTTAAAAGGCCCGTCATTCGAGAGAGCGGCGTATCTGCCATGTCGCCGTAAGCGGCAATGATCGTGCCTCGCGTTTTATTAAAAATTTTCATAAAGAATCGGGAGAAATGGCGTGAAAAATATTATTTTGATTTTGAAAATATTTTTTTATCAACCACCAAGCCTTGTGTAATAAAATCACTATAACTTTTGGGGATATGGCCCGTTGGTTCATAATTTCCAATGACCTTACCGTTAGCGTCAATACCTGTTTGCGTAAAAGTAAAGACGTCTTGGAATTCTGGTTGGAAATCTTTATCTAAGCCGCCGATTTCCGAAATCCCGGTCACTTTTCTTGTCCCGTCGGAAAATCGGTTCACATGAACAATAAGATCAATGGCCGAGGCGATCATTTCGTTAATGGCGCGGACCGGCAACTCAACTCCGCTTAATAAAATCAACGAATGCATACGCGTTAAAACGTCGCGGGTCGAATTGGCGTGAATCGTGGTCAAAGACCCGTCGTGGCCGGTATTCATGGCCTGAAGCATATCCAAAACTTCCGGGCCGCGGCACTCGCCGATGACAATGCGGTCCGGCCGCATACGAAGACAGTTAACAAACAAATCCCTGATCGTTACTTGGCCCTTTCCTTCGACGTTAGAAGGCCGCGACTCTAGGCGTCCCCAATGGCTTTTCTTTAATTTCAACTCCGCCGCATCCTCGATGGTGATCAAACGCTCTCCGTCGGGAATAAACTCCGACAACACGTTTAGAAATGTGGTTTTTCCCGAACCAGTCCCACCGGAGACGATAATATTTTTCCGCGACACAACGCTGGCCTGCAAAAATGTGGCCATCTCGTCGCTAAGACTATGATATCGCACCAGCAAATCGGAAATCGTCAGACGTTCCTGGCCGAATTTACGAATCGTAATCATCGGGCCATTCAACGACAAAGGAGGGATGATCGCATTAATACGCGACCCGTCGGGAAGGCGAGCATCAACCATCGGCGTGGATTCATCAATGCGACGGCCTAACGGAGCAATGATCCGGTCAATAACCGCGCGCATTTTGGAATCCGACAAAAACCGTTTATTCGTTAAAACCAACCGGCCATTTTTCTCGACGTAAATCTCATTTTTATTATTAGCCATGATATCCGTCACGTCCGGGTCGGCCAAAAAATCTTCCAAAGGCCCAAGCCCTAAGGCTTCATTGACGACATCCTTCACGAACCGCACCCGGTCCTCATAAGAGGCGATATTTTTTCCACCCAACTCTTCCATAAGAAGATTGCTAACGATTTGCTCAGAGGATTTCTTCACACGCTGGGCGGTCTGCGGATCGTTTAACGTGTCCGGCGTAATGCCCTCCAAATTCAAACGTTCGATCAACTTCTCATGAATTTTTTTCTTTAAGGTGATTACTTCGTCGTCTTGTTTGTTCACAGAACCTTCTGTTACCTCTGAAATATGCGGCGAGATACCAAATGTTTCCCAAAAACGCCCCTGCGACGAAGCTCCTTCGGCGATGCGTTGTTTCTCGACTTCCGTAAACTCCACAAACAGAGAAGCGTCTTTTTCAAAAGTATTGGCCATACGAATAAACGCGTCCGTGACCTTGGCCTTGGGACTATCCAACACACACGGAATCCCGCGATTAAGGGCCAAACCAACAATTTTCCCGTCGGATGGAATGTGGCTAAAGATTTCACACGGAAGGACGGTCCGGATTTCCTGCCAGGCCACACTGCCGCTACTTTCCGAACGATTCAAAATAAGTTTGACGATCTTGGAAGGGAACTGCAAATTTTGCAGAATATCTAAACAGGCCTTGATCTGATACACAGCCAAAATGTCTGGTGTTGCCACCAATAAAATAAGGTTCGAATAATCAAAAACAGTTATCGTCGTGTCATGAAACACGCATCCCGCATCGATGAGAATGTAATCAT
Source organism: Candidatus Omnitrophota bacterium (assembly GCA_015233405.1). Taxonomy (GTDB): domain Bacteria; phylum Omnitrophota; class Gorgyraeia; order Zapsychrales; family Zapsychraceae; genus JADFXT01. Next base: position 5,923 of record JADFXT010000024.1, read on the forward strand.
AGCTCTCTTTAGCTTTGCGGATAAAAATTTTTATGTTGTCCGGAGTCACATGCCCGGCCTGCTTGAGGTTGCGAATGACCGGCATAAAATGAATGCCCGACGAGTGGGAAGCGACAAAGTCCAAAAGAGCTTGCGGCCCTTCCATATTGTCTATCTGCGGCAAGACATCGGCGATCGAGCCTCTCGGCGACAAATTAAGCATCCGCGCCATATCTTGACCGGCCTGTAAATCCAAATCCAACAGCAAGACTTTCTTCTTGGCCAGGCTTAAGGCGGTAGCTAAATTGACCGTAATAAAAGTTTTTCCAACTCCACCTTTATTACTAAAGATAGTAATAATTTTAGCGCTCATAATATCCTCATTATACTTATTCTTTAGGTTTGGTCAAAGAATAAACGATTGGGACCGTGATGCTCAATTCCATCAGATCCGTCTCAGGAGGAAATTTGGGATACGGGGCGAGACTCTTGGCGACCTTCAGGGCATTATTATCAAAAACCTCATAGCCTGACGATTCCTTGACTAAAGCAAAAGCCAGCGTGCCGTCATTAAGGACCAGCATGCCCAATTTAACAGTCCCTGTCCATCCATAACTTTCTGCTTCTTTAGGATACGTAATCGCTTGAGAGATTTTTTGCTGAATATTTTTGACATACTCCTGCATATTGTCCGGAATGCCATACAAATATTCCGACGATAAATCTGCGGGATTTTCATCCGAAGCGGGCGCTACAGATGTTTCGGCTTGTTGTGGTGCTGACTCCGCTGGCGGTTTTATTTCCGCAGCTTCCGCGGAAGATTCTGAACCATTACTGACAGGAGGCGCCGGTTGTTTTTCTTCAACCGCAGCAGCTTCTTTTTTAGGAACTTCTAATGCTTGAGGATTTTCGAGATCAAGATTTTCATTGCCGGCAACACCATTTACAGTAGCCGATGCCGAATTTTTCCCTGACCCAGCGCCCACATTCACTGCGGCCGTAGAATCATCGCCTTTTCCAAGAATATACGGAGTTAACGAGATGACAATTTCCGTATCTTTATCCGGTCCCGACGTCGTATTTCGAAATAACAATCCTACAATGGGGATCTTACCTAAAAACGGAACTTCTTTTTTAGCCACGCTCTTTCCGCTTTTGATCAATCCAGCCAAAACAATCGTCTGACCGTTATTTAAATATAATTGGGTCGAGGCATTTCTTGTGATCGTCGCCACACCCGCCGTCGTGACAGGAAAAGAAGTATCAATATCACTGATCTCTGTATTCAAAATCACATCTATTTTATTCTTACGAATTGTGGGCTTAATGGTCATGTTGATACCATAATCTTTATAGGTAACAGTCTGTTGAATCGTCGTTCCCGTCGTTGTTTCCGTCGTAATAGGGAATTGTCCTCCAACTAAAAATTTAGCTTCTTGACCACTTAAAACAACCAGCTTCGGTTGGGACAAAACCCTGGCCTTACCCTCACTCAAAAGAGCATTGACCGTTGCCTGAATGGCTGTTGTTCTACTAAAATCTCCGATCTTAAAATAATCCCCGATAGACCCATCCATCGTCGGAAGGGTTTCCGGATACTTTAAAGCAATTCCGGAATCGGGATTAGTAGATGCTGCATTTTGCCAGTCAAAACCTAATGTTTGCGATAACGTTGTATTTAATTCTGTGATTTGTAAATCAATTTGGATTAAATCATCGCTTTTTTCTTTTTCGGTTAAAACAACAACCTCGGGGTCAAAAGGAGCGATGATTTTATCAAACGCCGCTTGTTGTTCCGCAGGCACTTGTCCCGAAAGGACAATCTTGCCTTCCTTAGTATTAATGGTCAACGTGATATTTTTAATGTCAGCGGATTTTAATAATGTCGACAAGCGATCTTTTATTTCTGCCAGATTCTGATTAAAGACATAAACCATAATGGTCCGTTTGCCGCTTTCATCCCACAAAAATAACGCGGTCTGCCCAATATTTTTACCAATGATCAGGATTTCTTTGTCGGTGGCTTCAATAATATCAGCGACAGAAGGATCTGTTAAAGAAATGCGGGTCAGCGAATAGACCTTTAAGGTTGCCAATTCGCCTTTCATCAGCGCCAGTCCTTGGGTTTGCCGTGTATCAATCACATCCGGCTTATCCACAGCATCAGCAGCGAAAACCAGCCGCGAGCCTAAAGTTAAAAATAAGCTTAAAACAAATAACGCTGTGAAATGAAAAGATCTTTGTCGTCTCATATTGACATGTCCTTGGTTATTTTATTTGACCTCTTCCCCTGATTTAAATATTTGAATCTTCGGCGCTTCTGGTTGTTGGGACGCGGCCGAAGGTTCTGTAGAGACTGGGGCTTGACGAATGGGCAATAATTTTGTGCCCTGATTTTCCATTACAAAATCTGATAAAGCTTCCCAAGACGCAACTTTAAAAACACCTGTTTCTTTTTCATTTGGAGCTCTCAGAGTAAACTGTAATTGACCATTTTTCTCTGCAAACGTCAGAAGTGCGGCTGCTTCCGGTTCCATGGCTAACGTAACATTTAATTTTCGAGAAGCCTGCTGCTGTTCATAATTCGGAACGCTGGTAGGCTCAAAATTAGCATTCACAGCCAAGACTTGGATTTTTTGAAATAAAACACTGGTCACGTCTTCTGGTTTTTTGCCTTGATCGTTTTGTTTGGTGGCATTAAGGTCAGGGATTTGCAAATGCGCAATGATATCAACATAATCTCCAGGATTAATAAGCCCGCCGACCGCAGACAAAGAATCCATCAAAACAGTTACAGCTCTTTTCCCAGGCGGCATACGCACAGAAAAAGCCTCCTGTGGACGAACCGCTTTATTTTGACCAGCGGCGCCCCCCTGGGCCTGCGCCTGCTGCTGCGCGGCTTGTTGTTTAGCAGCTTCGATTTGTTGCATCATTTCTCCCTTTAAAGCCTCTATCTGCTGCTGCATTTGCTGCTCTTTTTCCGCATTGCTTTTCACATAGGCATCCGCCATGGCCTTTGTCTGCTCGGAAATGCTATTTTTGACATATTGACTTGTCAAAAAAGCCGCAGTCAGACCAAATCCCGCCGCTAATAAAATCGTGGCAAACTGTTTTTTGTTTTCTATATTCATTATTTCTGCTCCTATGGTTTAGATTTCAAAAGGTCTTGATTGATTTCTACTTTGACCTGTTGTCGCAATTTGGAAACATAATCTAAAACAGCTTGTTGCTGCTTCGACGCCACGAGATTTTGAATAATATCTTCTTTGACTTTTTCAAACGGAAGCTGTTCGCCGCCTTTTTTAGCCTCGACTTTGACAATATAAAATCCGTCGGGACCTTTGAAAACATTACTGGTCGACCCTACGTCTAAAGCCATCAGAATATTTCCCATTTCAGGAAAAGGCACGTTAGAAATAAAACCTAAATCCCCGCCTTGAGCAGCTGTTTTTCCTTTAGAATTTTGCTTGGCCATTTCTCCAAAATCAGCGCCTTTTAAAATCTCCACCAAGACCGCATTGGCTTTTTCCTGTGAATCCATCACCATTTCGCGAACATGTAGCTGAATCGGCTCTGTGAACAATTCCTTACGCTCATCATAAAGCGCCTTGGCTTCCTCGTCGGAAACCTTGACATTTTCCACCAAATCTTTAACAAACACCTGCGCTAAAACCATCCGCTTAGCTTCTTCGAGGGCTTCCTGGACGTCTTTATTGTTCATCAGCCCTTTTTTCTCGGCTTCCGTCACAATGATCTGTTGATTGATCAACTCATCTAAAACAGCCTTCTTATTTTCTGCCGTCGACAGATCATAATTGGGAGCGGCTTTTTTCAAATTCTCCAGTCTTTTCGCAAATTCTTCTGCTGTCATGGACCAATTGCCAACACGAGCGAGAACATTTCCAGGCATAGGCGTCGTCGCTATAGGCGCTGATTCTATTTTTTTCTCAACAGCTTGGGTGACGACTGGGGCTTTTTCCGCCGGAGCAGTTATTTTCTTAGGTTCTGTTTTATGAAAATATTCTTGAACGGCCTTGAATTGATCGCAGCCTGCGCAAACCATGACAACGGCTAAACAAACAAGATTTAAATATAAATATTTTTTCACGACCATTTCTCCTCGATAATATGAGTTAAAAAACCTAGACGAGTACGTTTCTTTAAAATCCTATCATACTTTAAAGGGGCGGTCTAATATAATTAAGAAAATTTTACATCTTATTAAAGGCGAGAAACACGCTAACTACAGAAGGTCTTGAACCGTACTTCTTTCTTCCAAAAGTTCACGATGAGTTATTGAAATTTTTTCCTGCAAAAAGGCATTTTCTATATTGACCCCTTGAACGATCTCCCATTTTTGGCCATCACAGCGAATAGGAAATCCGAACAACAGGCCTTTCTCAATGCCATAACTTCCGTCGGAGGAAACCGCCACGGAAAAAAATTCTCCTGCTGGCGTCGGGGTGGTCAAGCATCGGACCGTATCAACAATGGCCTGGGCTGCAGAGGCCGCAGAAGACATTCCGCGCGCCTTGATAATTTCCGCACCCCTTTGCTGAACCTTCACTAAAAATTCCGTCTTAAGCCACTCTGAATTTAAAACATCCGAAACCGGTTTGCCACCAATCGTGGCATGGACAAAATCCGGAAATTGCGTCGCCGAATGGTTGCCCCATACCGCAATATTTTTGACCTCCGTAACCTGACAGCCGGCCTGACTAGCCAACAAGGCCTTGGCTCTATTTTGATCAAGCATCATTAAAGCAAAAAAATTCTCTTGAGGAATATTCGGTGCAGAGGCTTTCGCAATATATGCATTGGTATTGCACGGATTCCCAACCACTAAAACTTTGCAGGACGGTTTCGCGCTTTCTGAGAGAGCCTTGCCCTGGATTGTAAAAATATGGCCGTTGATCTTAAGCAGATCTTTACGCTCCATACCGCTTTTGCGCGGAACGCTTCCGACGAGTAACGCCCAATCCGCATCTTTAAAAGCGACCAGAGGATTGTCTGTGACCATGACCGATTTTAACAACGGAAATGCGCAATCATCAAGCTCCATCCGAACACCTTTTAACGCCTCCAAGGCTTGCGGAAGTTCCAAAAGCTGCACCTCCACTTCTGTATCAGGACCGAACATTTGTCCTGAGGCGATGCGAAATAATAGCGCGTATCCAATTTGTCCAGCGGCGCCGGTCACGGCGACCTTAATCGATTTTTTCATGGGCCTTATTCCTTTTTTAATACCGTAGATAATATTGTTCTTTTATCAGAAATAATTTTTTTGTCAAGATGCGCATAAAGGATTTCTTCTTTGCTCGCCGAGCCTTGCACTAAAATTTTTCCCCAAGGGTCAACGACAAGGCTTTTGCCATACATCCGGCCTCCGTTATAGTCGGACCCGACTTGATCCGGCGCCAAGACATAACATAATCCTTCAATAGCGCGCGCCCGAACAAGCACTTCAAAATGGGACTGGCCTGTTTTTTGCGCAAACGCCGACGGAATACAAATAATTTCCACGTTTTGTTTTTTATACGTCTGATAAAGCCGTGGGAACCGCACATCAAAACACACCGACAAGCCGACCTTAAATCCGCAAACCGTTCGCACGGTTGCCGTATTTCCCGCTAAAAAATACCGGGATTCTTTGATCTGTTGTTTTCCAAGGACGGCCTCAAATAAGTGTTGTTTGCGATAAGTTCCGGCAATCTTTCCCCGGTCATTGATCAGCACAGATGTATTATAAGCTTTCGACGGCGTCGGAGATTTTTCATAAATGGATCCTAATAAAATATGGACCCGATATTTCCGGGCGAGCGCCATAAAAATGCGCGTTGTGTCCCCGGGAATTGGTTCCATTACTTGACGGAGATTGGCGTGCGTCATAGGCCCACGAAAAACAAAAACCTCCGGCAGAAGAATGAACCGCGCTTGATGACGGATGGCTTGGTTAACAAAGAAAACGGCCTTTTCCATATTCTTTTGCTTGTCGAGACCTGCATTCATTTGAATAAGGGCGATCTTAAGCATTTATATTATCCTCACGGGCCAGGGAAATGTTTTGGTCTTTAAAAACGTTACAATAGATTTTGCTGTATGCCGCGCTTTTTCCTCTGAGGCTTCCTCTGTATTAAAAGCATTGTGCGGCGTCAATAACACCTGGTCTAAATCTTTAAGCGCCAAAATGACCTTGGTTATTTTGCGACATGGTTTTTGCTTACCACGTAAACAATCGGCAAGAAAACCTTCCTCTGGATACACATCAAGGCTTACGCCTCCCAACACTCCACTCTCAAGCAAACGCTTCAAATCCTCAACCGGGGAAATTTCTCCACGAGAAATATTAATGAACACCGTTCCCGGCTTCACATTCTTTAAAAGCTGATGATTCAACATCCCCGACGTTAATGGCGTTAATGGTAGCGCACAAAAAACAACATCCGCCCACGCCACGCCTTTTTCTAGCGACACATAAGTTAAATCGTTCAACTTTTTTTCAAGATCAACGCCACGGACTTCCATCCGCAGGCCTTTGGCGACATCGACGATCTCTGTCCCAATATTTCCGACGCCAACGACCAACGCCTTACGGCCTTGGCACTCGAACCCGGTCAATCCGTCGCGATGAAATTGTTCGAATTGTTTCATTTGTTTTTTGACTTTTCTTAACAAAAACATCATCGCCATCACGGCGTGTTCCGCAACGGCCCGCGAACAATAATTCCCTAAATATCCATAAGCAATTTTCTCATCAACTTGTTTTTGATAAGCAATTAAATGGTCATATCCTTGCGTGCGGGCTAAAATACCGTCCAGCGACTTGGCCCACGCCAAAGGAATCCGGGATTGCGAACGAATGCTAATACACAAAGCGGGCGGGGCTTGGTTAGCACTTTCCTGAATTGTTTTCCAAGTATATTTGGCCTTGATCTTCAACGGAAGATATTTTTTTATGAACGCCTCTTCCTCTTGATAGACTTCATAAAACATGACGTCCATAAAAACCGGTCCTCATCTTTAAATTATCTATTAATTTTTGGGGGAATCATTATACGGACTTAGGAGTATAATCTCGACTGGCATAAAGCGTGACGGTTTCTTGGTCAATGAGGTCTTTTTTCACAAGGTCCTCCAGCGAATTCTGAAACGTATACATCCCTAACGACCGGCCCGTTTGTAACGTATTCATAATATTCGGATATTTGCCCTCCCGAATCAAATGTTTAACGGCGTTCGTATTGATTAAAAATTCCGATCCTAAAACGCGTCCTTTGCGTTCTTTGCCGGGCAGAAGGGATTGAAAAAGAACCGCCGTAAGCGACGAGGCGAGCTGTTGCCGCACGGCCATCGCGTGCTCCGGCGGGAAGAGATTGACGACGCGCTCAATGGCAGACACCGTATCCGGCGCATGAATCGTTGAAATAACAAAATGACCTGTTTCTGCAGCCCGTAAGGCCGCCTTTAAACATTCCGCATCTAAAATTTCCCCAATACACAAAATGTCCGGGTCTTGACGAAGCCCATGCTTTAACGCCTCGACATAAGAACGCGTATCGCTTCCCAATTCCCGTTGTTTAATAATGCATTGTTGACTTTGAAAAGTATATTCAATCGGATCCTCGACGGTAATAATAACTTTTTTCTGGGTTTGATTGATAAATTCTATCATAGAAGACATCGTAGTCGTTTTCCCAGAACCCGTCACACCGGCAATCAAAAAAAGCCCTTTCAGGTCTTGGCAGATTTTTTCCAATTGCTCTTTGGGAAGACCGAGCTCTTCAAAGGACTTGATCTCCGCCGGAATATTACGTAACGTCGCCTCAACAAATCCTTTTTGCCAATGCATATTCAAACGAAACCGGCAGCGAATGTTCGGCGAAAAACTGGTATCCAGCTCTTTTGTTTCTTTAAAATACTCAATTTGCTCGTCGCTTAAAAGAGGATATAACATGGCTTCGATTTCGCCTTCCTCCAAGGGCTGGGCCGCCATAGCCAAAATGCGCCCTTCCCGACGGACCATGGGCGGACGCCCAACGGTTAAATGCAGATCTGACGCGCCGCCTTTGATCATGCTTTCCAATAACAGGTACAAATCCATTTGGTCTAAGGACACACTGATAAATTGCCTATCCTCGACGGATAACTCTTCGAAAGAGGCGCCAATCGCATAATCCGAACTATGCGAAACGGCTTTCACGTGAACAATTTTTATCTTGCACGCCACCGGTTTTCGGCGCCGCGGAAGATACATCTCGACATAAAGAATCGTATCGATGTTATAAATTTGTTGAGAATAAAAACCAATACCATCGGCGCTTAAATCGCGAATCCGAACATCTATTCCCGGACCTTTGGGTTGTTCATTGCTTAATTCCCGCAGCATCACAGGAATGCGAATTTTTCTTCGAGGAGATTTACGTGTTTTCTTTTCAGCAGGCATAGGTATTATGAAGACGGTTACTGGAATAAAACGTTTAAATTATACTGCCAAACGCGCACCCATTCAACCGGTATATAGAAAATTCCTCTATTCCTCAAAAACAAAAAAGGCCCATCTTTTTAAGATGAGCCCTAAAATATTGGCGACCCCAGCGGGATTTGAACCCGCGCTGCAAGCTTGAAAAGCTTGTGTCCTGACCAGGCTAGACGATGGGGTCTATAATTTCAAACATCTTTAACGTCTTTGTCCCGTCACGGCCCCGCTGTAAAACGCGGGATGTCCTTGACCAGGCTAGACGATGGGGTCTATAATGTCAAACATCTTTAACGTCTTTATCCCGTCACGGCCCCGCTGTAAAACGCGGGATGTCCTTGACCAGACTAAACGATATGTCTTATTGCTATAAGCGTGTGTATTATATGTAAGTTTATTTATCGGTCAAGCAAAAATATTACACTTGTCCTAAGCTTCTTCCTCATCTTCCTTAGCGGCAATAATAGCAACAGACATCAGCTCATCGCCTTTATCCAGATTCATCAACCGAACACCCTGGGTACTACGCCCGGTCTGTCGAATTTCATGTGGCGGACAGCGGACCATCATGCCGTTTTTCGTGACCGACATGATCTCATCATCCGGCATGACCGATAAAACTCCGACGACAGGACCGTTTCTGTCCGTGACCTTCACATTAATGATCCCTTTGCCGCCGCGCGACTGAATTCGGTATTCTTCAAAATCCGACCTCTTCGCAAAACCCAACGACATCGCGGTTAAAAGAGTGCTTCCGGTTTTACTGACATCCGGCGGAAAGACCAGCATGCTCACGACCTGGTCATCTTTGCCCAAGCGAATCCCGCGCACGCCCTTAGCTCCCCGGCCCATATCTCGCAGTTGTTTTTCTGCAAACCGAAGCGCCTTACCTTGCCTCGTCGCCAAAAGGACTTCATAGCTACCGTTACTGAGCGCTGTTCCGACTAACGTATCGCCTTTTTCCAAACCAATACCGACAATGCCGCTTTTACGCGGATTACTGAATGCGGATAATTTGGTTTTCTTAACATTCCCTTTAGCCGTCGCCATGACCACAAACTGATCATCAGAAAACTCTTTAACAGCGACGACAGAGTTGATTTGTTCATCCTTACTTACGGAGAGCAAATTAACAATATTTTTTCCCTTGGCCGTTCGCGAGGCAATGGGGATCTCATAAACTTTAAGCCAGCGCACCGTGCCTTCATTGGAAAATATCAAAAGATAATCCTTAGACGACGCCACAAAGAGTTGTTTGACAAAATCCTCTTCACGGGTCGTCATGGCAGCCACACCTTTGCCGCCACGTTTTTGTTTGCGGTACGCAGACACGGCTAAACGTTTGATATAGCCGTCATTGCTGATGGTGATCGCCATATCCTCCTCGGCAATGAGGTCTTCGATCTCAATTTCTTCGGCTGCGGCCGCAATTTCCGTGCGTCGCTCATCTGCATATTTCTTTTTAATATCCTTAGTCTCTTCTTTAATAATCTGGTCGATCTTTTGGTCTGATGCCAAAATAGCGCGGTAATTCTCAATATCCTTTAACAGAGACTGGTATTCGCTTTCAATTTTATCTCGCTCGAGCGCGGTCAACCGCTGCAACTGCATTTCCAAAATGGACTGCGCCTGGATTTCCGTCAAGCCAAATTCTTTCATCAACGCAATTTTTGCTTCTGCCACGCTTTTAGATTCGCGGATCGTCTTAATGATCTGGTTAATTGATTTAATCGCGATGATTAACCCTTCTAAGATGTGCGCGCGGCGTAAAGCGCGGTCCAAATCGTATTGGGTTCTTCGTCGGATAATAATGCGCCTGTGATCGATAAAATACTGAATGAGCTGCTTTAAATTCAAAACCTTCGGGCTACTATTAACCAGGGCCAAATTAATGACGCCGAAGGTCGTCTCTAATTGCGTGTGTTTATAAAGATAGTTCAAGACGATCTGCGGCTCCACATCACGGCGAAGTTCAATAACCACACGAATCCCGTCTTTATCCGATTCATCGCGGATATCCGTAATCCCGTCGACCTTTTTATCCTGGACCAATTCTGCAATAGTAGAAATCAAATTCGCTTTATTGACCTGATAAGGAATTTCCGAAATGATGATGGAATCTTTTTTATTGTTCTGCCGTTCGATGACCGCCTTGGCGCGAATAATGAGTTTGCCGCGGCCGGTCTGATAAGCGTCCAAAATACCTTGGCGGCCGCAAATAATTCCTGCGGTCGGAAAATCAGGGCA
>JADFXT010000025.1 GCA_015233405.1 Candidatus Omnitrophota bacterium
AAGTGACAACGTCGAATATGACGTCTAAGTTGTTGAATACACAGCAGGAATATTGGGGCGGCAAGTAATAAGTCACCCGACTGTTGTTGAGATAACAAAATGGCTTGTTTTGGGGGAAACCTTAAAACAAGCCATTTTTGTTTTTGGTCTTTTCATAAGAGTGTTTGACGATGGAATCTCAAAAAAATTGGGTGTTTTTTAAATAATAATATTGTATACTTATAGAGAACGATATTAATAATAAGAGGAATATTATGCTGCGAAGTTTACACAACATTAAGGCTCAGTCTAATATCGGGGAATATGCGCTGACATTTTTTTTAGTGATAGCGGTTATTAGCACCATGACTATTTATGTCCGTCGAGGTCTTCAGGCAAGGATTTATGACGCGAGAAACGTTGTGCGTGAAATCGCCAAAAGTCGGTCTGCAGAAATTGGAAACCTGGTAGATGGTAATGTTATTGTGGATTATGAACCTTATTATGCTCGTACTTATAGCAATCGTGATGTGTTCTCTCAAACCTCAAGAAATTTAACGACAGGAGCGCAGCCGGGTATTTTTAAGAAAATGATTAATGAGCAGACACAAAGTTCAACGACGAGCGTAACGCTTCCTCCTTCGTTCGAAAATTTTCAAAACCCGTAGAGTCTGTGAAACTTTAGAAAGAACAGGAAGATGTTTCGACGACGATTAAAACTTGAAGTGAAAGCTCAAACCGTTTTAGAATATACGGCTCTCATTGGTATTGTAACGGTTGTTTTGATGACGTTGCAGCCGATGATTAAACGGGCCATTCAAGGAACAGTTAAAACGGTTGCTGACCAGGTTGGAAATCAAGAAGGATCCGAGCAGGATTTTAATGAGTCTTTTACGAATTATTCAAACACCCAGGTGCACGTGCTTGCTCGGAAAAATATTCATGAATATACAGGAAATATTACCTATAGTTATAATGATGTGACCACTACAAATACGGATACTCTTACGGACATGGGCGTTCAATAAAAACAGGAGATGCATTCTATGGTTCCATTGAGGAATAAAGGACAGTCATCTTTAGAGTATGTTGTTTTAATCACTATTCTTATTGGCGCGCTATTATCTATTCAGGTTTATTTTAAGCGTGGAATTCAAGGTCGGTGGAAAGATGCCGTGGATGGACTCGGCGATCAATATGATCCCAGATTTGCCAAAACAGATATCAATCAAACCGTCGATGCCAATAGTACATCATCGTTAATGATAATTCCTACAAGTAATGAGGAAGATGCTAAAATGCATTCATATAGAATTGACACCTCTAGCGCTCTTGAAAAGCGGACAGGTTCCACGACGGTCACATCTTATTAGTCGTGAGATTTTTTATTGGAGAATATAAAAATTAGATGAAAACAATCAAACAATATCTTCAACATCCTTCAGCTCAAACCGTTATGGAATTAGCCCTTTTTGGAGCTATTCTCGTTTTTGTTCTTGGTCAAATTATTCAAACAACCGTAAGTATTGGTTATCAGCAGAATCAGCAATTTAAGGCCATGCGCTTGGCTATGGCGATGTCTGATGCTTACGGTCAGGCCAATGATACCTCGCGAAATTCAGCTAGTGTTGTGGTCGTGGAAGATCGTCTTGCGGTTGAGTCTGATAAATATGGCGGCGGTCATCGGACTCCATACATGGTTAATGGTAGTGCAGTTCATACGCATGACCTTATGGAAACGCCAAGTTATGGTACGCAAGCAAATTTACCTCGGATGGATGCTTATGTTAATGGTAAACACTTTGTTTTTACCGTGTCTAACTATAAAATAGTCCCTTTAGCAAAGCCTGTTCAACCGGGTGACGCCTCGACATGGCATGTCGAGAATCCCTATTCCACTACTCCAGTTGGATTAAAATGGATTGACGATTGTATAGAAAAAAAAGGAGACCCAACAAAGAAGTTTGGTTGTATGAAAATGTATAGAAAAGCTTTAAATGGCGACGATGTTTCCGGTTGGAATTCGTCTTTATGGGCACGATTTGATATAGACCATAATCCGCTTACTTATTGTACAGGTTGTGAACACGATGCGAATTATGGGGCGGATGTTCCTGCTGCCCTTCGTAGTGATTTTGCCTGGCAATGGTTTCCGGTTTATGGATTTAATAATTGCAAGCTTGATAGAAATCTTTGGGTGGTCAAACCAGAAACAGGAACAACAACTCCTCTAGATCCGATGATCGCTCCTAATGGGAAAGCAGAAGGCATTTGCAGAGACGATAATACGGGAAGTAATAATAAAAATTTAACCGCTGATGTTGATGGGGATGACGGATATTTTAAGGAAGAAACCATCATGATCCCTGATGGGGCATACTATCCTTACGTTCCTCCCGAGGACAAAAGTTTTTGGGAAACGATAGAGCCTTATTTGGGTTTTGGTTATTGGGCTGGAAAAAAACTTTTGCAAGCAATTTTTCCCGGAGCGCCTGACAAGCCTCTAGAAGCTCCTCAGATCGTTCTTGATGTTGCGGTCCTTGATCAACAAGACGGAGATCTTGATTTCAGCACGGAAAAACCGGTTAAGCCAGGATTTACTGGCAGCGACATGGAGATGTGGACATTTGAAAAAGATCCGTCGAACGCGGCGAGTAAAGGTTCTTGGTATAGAATACAAGAAGGTAACCTTTATGGTCAAAATAAACAATATTATCGAAAGGTTCGGCGAAGAGATCAAGTTGATGTTGTTCAGCGCATCTTTCGATTAAGTAATAATACGGAACGGTTTTGTCCCAAAAACATTTCAACCGCCGCTGATCCGACCGGCATGGGAATCTTGACAAATGGCGTCATCGGTATCGGAACAAACACCTCTTTGGGTGGCGAAACAAATGCTATAGAAGTTTGTTGCCCCAATGCCAATTGTTGTTTTGTTCCGGAAAACATATCGAGAACCTGTATGGATGTCAGCACGAATCTGATCTATATGCGAAGCCGTTTAACGGACCAGCGTGGACAAAAATTAATTACAAACACACAAGATGACCCATATATTAAATTTAATGTGCAATAGACAAATATTTCCTTCTCAATACAAAATGAAGCGTGCGCATAGCGCTCAAATCATTGTTGAATTTACATTTTGTATGATCATTATTTTTATCATGATCTATTCGACTATCAAAGTTTTTCAATGGGTCGGAGTGGACATGGTTCATCGACGAGTTGGTCATGAAAAGACTTTAACAAGCGGGGATGATTCCAATCCGGAAGTTCAGACGAAGGCTGATTTTTATAAAGCAACAAATTTTAATGCGACCGTTCAGTATTAATAAGGTTAGGAGAATCATTCATGTTTATATTTCTTAATAAATGGATCGATAAAGGAAAAAAAAGCATCAACTCCGACGGTCAAGTGGCGCTTATTTTGATTCTCGTGATTGTTATTGCCATTATTTTTTATGCCGTGACTCTTAATTTGAGTAAAATAGCCCAAATCAAAACAATGGTGACGATTTCTTCAAACTCTGGAGCAAGCCTATTAGGTTCCCTCATTGCCAGTCAGGCACAATCTCTTTTTAAAACCCAATTAGATGGGAAAAAGTCCATGTGTGGGCTCACAGGGGTTTTGGGAGCTATTATTGCTATTGTTTTTGTTATTGTAGCTATTGTTTTAGCTATTTTTTCTCAAATCGAATTCAGCGTTCCGTTATTAGTAGCCGCTGCTGTATTAGCAACAGCTTCTCTTGTGATTCAGTTAGCGGTTATTAATCCTGGATTTTCAGATATGTGGAACAGAAAAATGGCAGATTTAATGAAGCCGGAAGATAATATGTTGGAACAAGCCATTTCCGCGTCCATGAAAACTATTGTTACAGACAAAGTCGTTGTTCCGGATGTTCAAGATGTTGATGGAGATGGTAAATTCGGATTTAATCCAACTACGCACAAGCCTATTCAGAATGTTGGCCGGTATGCCTATTATTATAGTCAAAGGATCAATCGACTTAGAAGGGTTGAAGTAGATGTCGTGCAAGCTTTTCTTGATCGGTTACAAAGTTTTTTGGGAGAATCGACAACAACAGCCGGAGTAACAACGCCTCCTACCTGGGGTGTTTATGATGAAGGCCTTTGCCCGTCGGGTGCAAGTGAATGTATTCCGTGTTGTGTGGGAGAAACCCAACGCCCTTCAATGTGCCCAACAACCACAGATTGGGCAGCAACCTGTGCTGCGGGCAGCGTCTACGGAAGCATATATCCTTATACATATGAGCCGTATCATGAAAACATGACAAATAATATTGCGACTGGGTATATTTCTTTTCGCGAACAGCTTGGCCGAGATGATGAAAATCAGTTTTTTTGTAAAGACCCTGTAACCGCTGGTTCTGCTTTTCCTAATGGCACTCAAGTGTTAGAAGGTTCTGCTCTTTCTTCTCCGCTTTCTGGACTTTGTCCAAAAGAAAAATTTCGTATGGAGGATGCAACAGGATATTTTTCGGGTGATCAAAAGCCAGGCATTTTTCCGTTCTTTTATAAAGTTGCTGATTGGGGTGTTAATCTTTCCAAAATTAATCCTGACCCAGCAAACACGACACCGGTATATTTTGATGAAACAATAAATCCTCAATATTGTCATTGGTTTGATCCTACTTTTTGGGATCCGCACGGAGATCATTCTTTTCCATGTCAATCCATTATTCCAACCCTGCCAACAGAGTTGTCTTCCAATGTTTTATCTTTGCCGATAAATCCTGGAGCGTGTCCTTATAATACAAATGATTATGTCGATAGTATTAAGGATAATAAAGCAGATTCTCCGCCTTTAGCACCGGATAAAGTTGATATACCAAGCAATATATTAGCCGCTGAAACGGATTGTGCTCAAAATGGATTAGATGTGACAACAACAGGTTTTTGGAAGCGCGGGTCGGATCGTTTTTGTTCGAAGATAACAATTCCACCGCCTCCTCCAAGTCCAGCTCTATATCCTTACGTTATGATGAATTGTGAAAAATATGGTACTAATCCTTGCGTAACAGATGCCCAAACAGGAGTGGTAACGTGTCCGGCATGTACAGATGCTAACACAAATCACAGCAAATGGCGGGATGATGCCTTGGATGATATCATCAATGGCGCTTTGGCTTTTACAGCTTGGGCCAAGGAATCTTTAGGCCGAGGAGCTGTAGATATTTATACAAATCTTACGGCATGGTATGGAGATAAATCTAATGACGGGGCTTGGAATTGGATTGAGCGATATAATGTTCAGCCTTGTTTTGTTTGTGCTCAGACGGGCAATTCAAAAGATAATTGGCTTGAGCTGGCGAAAAACCATCTTGATGCAATGAGCAGCCGTCTTAAGGTTTTTAAGACGACAAATTATACAGGCACGGCTGCTTCTAGCGGTTATGATGATGTTTGGTGTCTTCCTTCTGCGAGTAATCAATATGTTAGCACCGATGAGCGGAATGCTTTTGGTACAGGAACAGCTTTAGATCAAGTGGTTGCGTGTTTGAATTATAATATTGATGCGCCATTACCTGCCGGCGACACGGCGCCAACAGATCCGACCAGAAAAGGAAATGATGGCCGATTTCTAGAATGTCTTGATAAATGCCAGGCTGCCGCACAAAGTATCGCGGCCGGAACAACGCCGGATGTCGTTAATACCAATGCGGCATGTAGCAGTCTTCCGCGGTCTTTAGTTCCTGGTTTTAATACGAACACCGCATATGTGGCTTTTAATGCTGATGGCAGCAACACAGATGCTTCTTGTAGAACCGCAGAATTTGTCGACGGCAGCTTTTTCTATAATATTTCTCAAAGTGCACAGGCAGCGCAGAATCAGGTTGCAAAATTTAAAATCCGACGGGATTTTTTGCAGAATCGATTAGCTGAGGTGAACAAAATCATTAACATCTTTGATACGGCTGTTGCTCAAATGAATGCTTTTTTAACAAGCCCGGAAGTTCAGGCTATGATTAATTTAAGAAAAAATTATAATCCGGACAACAAGGGGTCTTTGCCTTTTCAGGTGATTTATGCATGGAAAGACCAATATCAAATTAAGAACACTTCGCCTTTGTGGCATATTGTTCGCGTCGATGCGCGCATGCCAGGCAGATGTGTGCCTAATGGCGCATGTGATGATGAGGGATCTAACCGTTGGCCTTCCGTCGATACTTATACAAAAACGTGGGGCATTCAAAGATGTTTTGAATTATTGCACACAAATGGTACTGTAAAAGTTCGCGTAACACGTTTTGATGAAAATCATAGTTTTGGTTCCTTGCTTTTCCCGAACGGAATGCCGATTTGGCAGTTTCGTTATGGGCGTCCAGGCCAAACCTTACCGGACCACACTATTTTAGAACAATTGACAAGCTCTAGTTTCTGTGGAAGACAGCCCATGGTGGGAGAAGCAACCGTCGTTTGGATCCCGAATACGCTATATTATCCTGATTTAAATCGGCCTGTTCCGGATCAAACATATACTTATGCAAATCTTTATGGGGATGCTGTTCTCATTAACTCACCTGATGAGAATAGAACTTGCTGGGATGCTCTTAATGGGTTTTTAAAAACAGGAGTTATGACAGAAACATGCGCTCGTTATTACTGGCAAAGCGATGGTAATGGAGAGCGGGTGCGGTTTGTTCCTTGCGGCAATGGCGGTTTCTAAATTTAGAAATACGTTTTGGTTTTCGGAGAGATCTTTATGTTAAGGAAAAAAAATCATAAAGGCCAATCGATTTTGGAATATATCATTTTAGCGACCATCTTGTTGGCCGGATATTTGCTTTTTCAAAAATATCTTGCTCATGGGATATTCGGGCGATGGAAATCCGCCGGAGATGCTTTAAGCGGAGATGCTGGGCTTTATGATGTGAATAAAACTTTGGAGTGCGGGTATGATTATCTTGTGACAAAAAATTGGTATAATACCGCGTGTTATGAAAAAGATGATTGTGCGTCTTTGTATCCAGGATATGAGGTCACAAATCCAGATGTTTCTGCCTATAATAAGTGCGTCACAACCTGTCATGCGGTGCAGTGTGACGATTAAAATTTGAAAATCAATTGGTGTAACAAGAAAAATTTAGATATACTACCTCTAGTCGTTATTACTTTCGAAAAATTCAAACCAAAAAACAATGTTATTCCTTATCTTTTTTCTCATTTTTGCGACGGTGACGTTTGTGGGCTATTCCATAGCCCCGAACCTTTATCAATATGCCACGATTGCTAAAGAGAAGCGCGAGCAGAAATATTCCGCCCAGATGGAACAGGTTTTAACTCGCCCCGAAGCCAAGCGCATGAGCCGGTTATTTATTTTTGCGCCGTTTGTTTTGGCGGTGGCCGGATATCTTTTTCTTCCCGCGTTAGGAATCTTAGGCGTCATTTTAGGATTTATTTTAGGATTAATTGTCCCGGGGATGTTCGTGAGCATTAAGACGACGAGCATGCAGGGAAAATTTAATGACCAGTTAGTCGATGGGCTCATGATCATGTCGAGCTCTTTTCGCGGCGGATTAAGTTTGATCCAAGCCATGGAGGCTGTTGTCGACGAGATGCCGGACCCGATTAACCGCGAATTCGGTATTGTGTTAGGTGAAAACAAGATGGGCGTTTCTTTGGATGAAGCATTAAACCATTTAGAGCGCCGTATGCCGTCGGTGGCTTTAAGGCAGATGATCACCGCAATTCTTCTCGCGCGTGAAACCGGCGGGAACTTGCCTGTCATTTTTACGCGCATTGCTAATAATATCCGTGAGAACAGAAAAATTCAGCAGAATTTAACGACGCTGACCATTCAAGGAAAAATCCAGGGTTTTGTCATGACCCTTTTACCGATCGGTTTCGGGTTTATTGTTTACTCGACGAATCCGCGCATTTTTAACAATATGTTGACGTCCGATCTAGGCCGGGCCATGTTGATTTATGCGGTCATTTCTGAGATCATCGGCGGATTTTTGATCTGGAAGATCAGTACGTTTAAAGATTTCTAAAGGCAGCCGTCTTTCGCGACGAGCTTTACCATAAATCATGCTTGAAGGAATATTAACATTAGTTTTTACCTTTGCCTACTTAGGCGGATTTTTCTTTATTTTGGGGCTTATTCCTCCTCGTGAGGAAAAAAGGCCGACCTTGGAGGCTTTTGGTTTGACGTCGGAGAAAAAAAAGAAAAGCCTCTTTTCTGCCCTTCGTGTGGTGGCGCTTGTCAATAAACCGTTTGTGATCGGGCCGCTCAGAAACCGTATCAGCAAAGACCTCATCGTCGCGCACGTTAATATCACACCGGAAGAGTTTTTCCTTTTAAAAGAAGCCGGTGTTGTGCTAGCCATGTTCGTTTCGTTTCCTGTTGTGAAGCCGGACTTTCTTTTTGCGTGGGTTTGTATGTGTTTGGCTGCCGGTTATTATATTCCGGAATTTTGGCTTAAAGGGAAAATCAAAACGGCCAAGGCCGTTATCGTCAAGGAACTTCCGGATGCCATTGACTTGTTGGGCTTATGCGTTAACGCGGGGTTGGACTTTATGTTAGCGCTTCGCTGGGTGGTCGAGAAATCTCCGCCGTCGATCATGATCGATGAGCTAAATACAATTTTGCAGGAAATCGGCGTTGGAAAGACCCGGCGCGATGCGATTCGGGATTTGGCGCTGCGTTATGAACTGCCGGACCTCTCCACCTTCTCAAGAACACTTATCCAGGCGGATAAAATGGGGACCTCGGTCACGGAGGCCTTAAATATGCTTTCCGAAGACATGCGCCTGGCCCGCTATCGCCGTGGTGAACAAATGGCCCTTAAAGCTCCTTTAAAGCTGCTTATTCCTTTGCTTCTGTTTATCTTTCCTGTAGTCGGTATTCTGGTCGCCGGCCCGATTCTGTTAGACTTTATGCAGAATAATCCGTTCTCCAAGCTTGGCGGCGGAAAATAACAACCCCTCCTCTTATTAAAATCTTTAAAATTAACTCTCCTATCCCACTTTTTCTTCATGTTGCCAAAGTGTTTGTTTAAAACTGTTTATCTTCTTAATTTTTGATTGGGGGAGGGAAATTTTTTATTTAACTCCCCCTAGCCCCCTCTTTCTCAAAGAGAGGGATTCTTCATCAGCTTAAGATTCTCTCTTCCCTCTTTTTCAAAGAGGGAAACGGGGAGTTATCATAAAAAAAATCACTTCTTTGGGTAAGAATCTTGGGCATTAGAGACCAAGATTAAAATTTTTAAGCTTAGCTTCCCCTCACCCCTCTTTAAAAAAGAGGGGTGATTTTTTTAGAGTTTTTTCATTCCAAGGAACCTCTGGATTTAGCCTGGGCGTACTCCATTTTGTCACCCAGGAATGCCTTCTTTGATTTTCTCATCCAAGCAATGTTTGCCTTTGTTATCATCCCAGCAATGTTACCTTTATTGTCATCCCCGTAATTTTTAGGCGGGGATCCAGGATCTAAAAAGATTTCCTGGATTCTCAATCATTTCTAGATAAAAAATCAAGGTAGTTGGGAATGACCTAATGTTTGTGCAACCGAAACATCGAAGGGTTTCCCCTCTCCATCGTGGGGAGGGTCGGGGGCGTATTAGAGAAAGTTTTTTGTTCCACCCCAACCTAATCTTCCCCCATCAAAGATGGGGATAGTCTTCATGGATATCGTTTCGCTGTTGCTGTCATTCCCTCGCAGCTTGCCTGCCTCCGGTGGCAGGGCGGGAATCCATAAACGGCCGAAGTCCATGGCTCCACAGGGAATGCCCGGGGGAACTACTCAGAAGTTTTGGATTGTGGATCCACCGACCTGCCTGCCGGCAGGCAGGCTAAATCATTCGGGGATGACAATAAAGGTAACATTGCTGGGATGATAACAAAGGCAAACATTGTGTGCATGGCAACAAAGATAAACATTGTTTGGATGAGAAAATGAAAGAAGGCCTTCCTGGATGACAAAATGATAATAATTAAAAATAGTTGGAAATGGTCTGGAAATATACAATTTTTATTTCCTTGTATAATCGGTATAATTATTAGATAAGCCCAACAAAATAAACATTATTACGTATCTGAGCGGAATTCCGTTTCTATGCTGTTTTCAAACCATTAAATAGTTTTTAATGTCCATTCTGAATTAATAGATTAAATTTTAAATAAAACATAAAAATTTCGTGTTTTTATAGCTTTAATTGTTTATTTTGTTAGTTATGATCTGATTGGACATTTATTATTTTAAAATAATTTTTAACTAAATGATTTAAGAGTGGCTTGATCCAAGACCTGCCTGCCGGCAGGCAGGTTAAATCATTCGGGGATGACAATAAAGGCAATATTGCTAGGATCACAACGGCGGTAGACATTGCAGGGATGACGAATGAAAGATAAAAAGATTTAAATGATTATGAATGCAAAAATATTTTATTTACTATGGAAATATATATTGTAATATTTTGTTGCTTTTTTGATTTTTAGCTGTTTTTTATGTGTTTTGTTCATTTATATCGTAAATGTTTTAATGTCCAAACTGAATAATTTGTTAAATTTTAATCAAATTTTCATAAAAAATGCAACAAATTTTAATTTTTTAGATTTTTTGGAAAATTATATCGTAAATTTTGAAAAATGTTCTGTTTGGACAAAAGTATTTTGCCTGTTGGCCTTGACATTATAAATATATAGTATATATTTGTAATGCTTTTTAATATATATAGGGAAAAGCGTTTTCTTTGAAGGGCTTGTTTTTATATTTTCAGTTTGTCGACGAGAAAAACGATTTTAGCAACACTTTTTAAAAAACTTATTATGAAAAAATCAAAAACCATTGCAAATAAAGAAGTTATGAAGTTGGTTCGACGGGGCGAAAAGTTGCCGTTTATATATAATATGTTATACTTTCAACATGACATCAAATAACGAAAACAATCCGGAAGTTCAAAGCGAGGGTTTAGAGGCGCTTATGCTTGCCAGTAAAATGGCGAATGATGCAAATGAGCAAGCCAAAACCTTTCAGAAAGTTGCGGATTGTTCTGCTCCTGTTGTCGACGGTGTTGTGGACCAAAATATTGTTATGAGCGGTCCTTCTTTTCAGAGCAAATTCAAACTCTGGATCCGCACCGTTGCTTTGATCGTCATTTGTACTTTTCTCCCCGAGCAGGTCAGCTGGGCGTTTTCATATAATCCGTTGGTTCTCTGGAAAAATAAAGCCGCTGTCAAGGATCAATATCTTGGCTATGGCACTACGGCAACTCCTGTCGATGCAGAATCTCTTAATAATGACGAATTAGCTTCTTTACGTGTTTCTGAGAGCGTTAGACATTTCTTAGATCAAGTAAAAAATAAACCAAGTAATGCGCGCGTTCAATTAGAGCTTCCGAACCCGCATGTTGCTAAATTATCCAAAGAAAATCAATATCATATTCTTATAAACACAGGTAAACGGTTCAATGATGCCAATATTCAGGAAATCACGTCTTGGTTGAAAAAACCGGCTATTCATCCATTAAACTGCGGTGTTTATGCCTTAAAAGACCTTTTGGCGGCTTATGATATTAAGTTTTCATTAGAAGAAGTTTCTGTTATGTCTCTTCTTGTAGACTTAATGAACGACATCGTTCGGCCCGGCGATCCAAAACTAAAGACCTCCCTTTACTCTATCAATAAAATCGTTTCTGCTTACGGCCTTGATTTAAAGGCCGCCAAGCTTGCGCCGCACCAATTATTAAAACTTAAAACGCCATTTTTGGCCAGCTTTGAGAATGAACACTTTGTCACGGTCACTAAAATCACGGATTCTGAGGTCCAATATAGCGATGTTGGGCAAAAATCCATTGCTTCTTACCAGGAT
Source organism: Candidatus Omnitrophota bacterium (assembly GCA_015233405.1). Lineage (GTDB taxonomy): Bacteria > Omnitrophota > Gorgyraeia > Zapsychrales > Zapsychraceae > JADFXT01. The sequence continues at coordinate 11,813 of JADFXT010000025.1, forward strand.
TTTGTATCGGAAGCCACTGGATTTGTATTAGCGCCAGACCCCAAGGGCCGTACGGACATCAGTTTTGAATATGTGCCCGATGCCATGCAGGCGTTTGTTTGGGGGTCAGTATGGATCAATAGATCAAAAGAACTTAAAAAAGTCTTTGTTTCAGGATGGTCGCTTGCTTTTAGTATAGTGTTGGATATCGCAGGGGCATTTATTCCAGGCGTTGGTGTTGCAGGGGCTGCTTTTAGTACAGCGGCTTCATCATTTACTTCTGCAACTGTCACAGTATTTTGTATGAATAATCCTGATGCTTGTTCTCATGGGTGGGGGATGGTTTTAGCTGTAGCTCTTACGGCCGCTCTTATGGTTTTAGGACATCAATTAGCTAAACCAGATGCCGTTTTACAAATTACAAAACAAATAGCAACGCTTGAGAAGCTTTTAAAAACACTTAAGGATTCTACTAAAACTATCAAAGACGTTACTAAACTTGCAAAACTCTTAAAACAGATAAAACAAATAGAGACGATTCTTAAACAGCTTAAAATGCTTCTTGCAATAGCCAAAGCGGCGAAAGCTGCTGGTAAAGGTGCTGAAGCGGTGAAAGCTGCTGCTAGGGCTGGGGAGTTGATGAAGCAAGCAGTTAATATTGCGAAAGCTGCTGCCATTGCCGCGAAAGCTGCTGGTGCCATAGCAGATAGTGTGAAAATAATGGCTATTTGCACTCAGATGATGGCCGCTATTAAAGAGATAGATGCTCTTATTAAATTCAGCGCTATGAGCACTCTTGGTCAGATTGGAAAAGTTTCTTTAGACTGTGTTCTTGATTTTGCCAAAGGAGTTGTTGAAGGTTGGGCAATATATAAAATTTCAAATTGGCTCATGGAAATTCTTCCTAAGAATATGGATGAACAGATTAAGCAACAAATGGCCTCACTCATAGCAGGCGTTGTAGTTCAGACAGGAGAATTAGCCGGGTCTGAAGGTTTAGGTGAGGCAATTCAAGCGATTTTTCCTGAATGGAGTTCTACAGATGGAACAGTAGCCAATTCTTTAGTGACGAATTTAACCGGAAAAAATCCGGTAGATGCCAAAAAACCTACAACCGATGTGATTGACGCTGCGCTTACAGATTATTCTTCTTTGACTGGAACGCCTAATCCTTCTAATTCTAGTGAAGTAATCGTTCCGTCAGGAGATATTGTGCCAGCCAAGACTCCGGCAGTCGATGGTCCATCAGCAAATGGTCCACCAAGCGCTGTTGTAGCGCCTGCTCAAGAACCTCCGCCTCCACCACCAACTTTCTTTGGTACAAGCATTAAGATTCCCACTTTTCTTTTAAACGCAGGCGCTTTTATTTCCATCGGGTTAAAGCCGGTTCTTGATCTTATTTATACCTGTTCTAGTGGGGTAAGAAAGATTTTAGACATTATAGAAAATTATACAGGTAAAGGCGATGGTTTTATTGGGGTTTTAGGCCGCGCTGGAGCAATCCTTGTTAAGGCTTTTGATACTTCTATGAAAGCTAATAATTTTGGAAGAAAAATGTTCGCCATGATCGTAAGAATTCTTGTGGCCAAACTAAATGGAAATGCAAAAGGTGATTCGCTTCTTTCTGAAGCCATTGGAGCGATTGCTGAAAGCGCGTATGCTCTTTCTTCTCAATATAATGCAGAGAAGAAAATCGTAGAAAGCGAGAAGATTTATCTTAAAGATTCCAAAGACAATTTAGTCAAAGATCGCAAAGGTAATTATGTAGAAGATGTGGGTAGAGAAAAGAAAGAGAAAGAAGCGGCAGAAGAAAGAATGGGAAAGAAATATGGCGCGGAGTTTATCGTTGATTTGGGAAGAGCATTGATCAGTTGGGGGTTAGCTGCCCATTATGATGCCATTGAACGAGCCAATGTCGAAGGCTCCCGGGATCCGACAAAGCAAACACCCCAAGATAGAGACAAAGTTAATCAATTAAGAATGGCTTTTATTCTTAGTGGAAGTGTTTTTGATGCCCTTATGATAGGTGGAGCGGATTTATTGACTAAAAAAGACAATATAGGTGGCGACGGTGAGGTTCACAATGAAAAAACCTTAGAACAAAAGAAACAAGCTTCAATACAGGGTAAGCAAGCTGCGCTTGATACATTGGATCAAGCATTAGCTTTAAATGCAAACGGTGATGTTAAAGGAGCAGAATTAAAAAGGCAAGAAGCGGAAAGCCAGCATCAATTACCCGATGAGGAATTTGCTAAGGAATCAGCATTACAAGATAGTCTTAAATCCGGAAGCCCAGAAGCTGGCGGTAAAGAATCTGGTGGTGGTTTATCTCGGTATGCGGATATTGTTTTTGGTCCTTTGAAAAACATTTTTGTTTCGAATATTTTAGCAGTGGATAACGCAGGTCGTTATATTACCGGAGACACGGATCCCAGATTGGACAATTCCGGGAATTTACCAGAAGATTCCATGCAACAACGCGCTAATGCCTTGGCTAATTATTTTGATACCATCAATACTCTTACATCCATGGGCGGATGGACTTATGCCCGTAGTCGTCAGCTTTATCAGCAATATGACCAAATAGAAAAATCAGCACGTGAAGAAAATGACAAACTCCCGGCTTCACAGCGCAAATCTGAAGAGACCCTTAAGCGTGATATTGCTTATGAAAAAGGCATCCTCTATTTCGATTATATGGACCCTGAAAAGAACTACATTTATAACAAGGAAGACATGCTTAATCAAAGCATGGGATCCATTCTTTATAATCCTATGACAAATCCCGGCATTCAAGGCTGGGGGCATGTTGTTGGCGCAATCGGCATTTTGTCTAAAGACAGCAGTAGTGATTTCATTAAAGGAGTAGGCGCAAATATTAAAAATATTTGGGAGGCTGCAGGATTAGAGGCTTCATGGACTGCGCGGACACCGATTGCAGTATTAAAAGCAGAACTTAGGGACAAGTTGGCAAAAGCGGTTAATTCTAACGATATGGACCAAGTGGAACAAATCAATGCGGAAATAAAGAAGATTGATGATGCAATAGCGTCTGGTAAGGCTACAGACAATGGGATTTTGGTTACTGACCAGCATGAAGGCCTGGCATTTAGTTTGGCAAATTCTCCTAGCAGTAAGAAAGGCGTAGTACTTGATCCAGGCGTAGCAATTAGAGGAGATGTTAATATTTTTTCATGGAATCCTAAAGTGGTTTCAGGTTTACAAGGCGTTTTTTATCATGATTCTTTTGTTGAAGTTTCGCCGAAATTGTTAGGTAAGTCGACAGTCGTCATCAATCCTGCCTTCACTAAGGCGCTAGCTGCACTATATACAAATCCCAATTCTAAAAAAGCTATGGACGCTTTAAAAAAGACGCCGGCAACTATCACAGAAGCCGAAGGCGAAGTAGTGTTTAACCGAGACAATAATTTGAAAGAAGGCACCACGGTTTGGGATTTTAGCAGATTACCGGAAAGTTTTAGAATCGGCAAGCTGGGCATGACTGGAGAATTAATGAATTTGACTCCTAGCGATGGAAGCCGTCCGGTTTATCTTGCGAGAGCAAAAGGACCAGATGAAAATGATCTTCTCCTGTCAGACAAAAAAGCAGGTCAAGTTAAATTTGATGGGACATCAAAAATAGATGGCGCGTTTCTTGGGGCAGACTATTTACAAAATGAAAGTGTTCGAAATGACGTAGAAGTCAGATTGGGAGCTTTTACTACTTTAGGCGGTCGTCATGTGAATGTTTCTTTGTCGCGTGATGCGGAACTGACCACGCGTAAATTAGGACAAGATGAAGGCGCTTCAAACACATGGAAGATTGCGCG
>JADFXT010000026.1 GCA_015233405.1 Candidatus Omnitrophota bacterium
TACGGATTGAACTGTCGGGAATTTTTTTATCCACATGGAAGGAGCCGTTCGCTGGAGTAAGCCGCTACCACCAAGCCAGCCATCTTCAAAATTACGCTTTGAAACAGGCGTACGCTTAACGGCTGTCGAAGGACATCCCGTCGAAGAATCCGTTTATTTTGACAAAACCTATAAAGTCCTGTGGAGCGGTGTCTTAGAAAGCGTCTTAGGCGGCTTTCGCTTATTAGCCCAAGCGAAGAAAAGCACTAACTCATAAGAGAAATAGAGAGACGCATGGCTTCTTTGTTTACTAAAATCGTTAACGGCGAAATCCCCTGCCACAAAATAGCGGAAGACAAAGATTATCTCGCCTTCTTAGATATACGGCCTATCAATCCAGGCCACGCGCTTGTTATCCCAAAAAAAGAGATCGATTATATATTTGACGTCGATGATCAACTCCTATTGGGGCTCATGATCTTTGCAAAAAAGATCGCCCGCGCCATTAAAAAATCCGTGCCCTGCACTCGTATTGGAATTATGGTAGCCGGGATAGAAGTTCCTCACTGTCATATTCATCTTATTCCCATTAATAATATTGGCGACCTCAATTTTGCCAATGCTAAGCCAGTGCCCAAGGAAGAACTTGCTGATATAGCTCAACAGATCAAAAAGAACCTTGAGTAACTTTGAGGGAGGAAGCTATGTACGCCTTGACATCATCAAAACCTAAAACTTGGAATAAAAAACAACAGCATGTTTGGAAATGTCTCGAAGATCACTGGGATCATCTCATTCATGCCCGTGTTGAGGAATTCTTAAAATTCATTCACGATGATTTTATCGGCTTTGGCCACGAGAGCCCTATCAATATCGACAAGCCCTGGCTGGAAAAATGGGTTGGATTCTGGACAAAATCAACAGAGATCGTCATCTGCGAACTAAGACCTATCGAAATAAAGGTCTATGCCGATATCGCCATAGTTCAATACTTTATTTTCACCATTGAGAAAAATACGCAAGGAGGGAAGAAGGTCATCCGTCGTTATACTATGACGTGGAAAAAGAACGGGGATATCTGGCAAGTCATTGGAAGCCACAACAATCTCATGGATGAAACCATCCAGGGATAAAATTTCTTTTGTCGTCACCTTGTCAAATATCAAAACATAGACTATACTTAATTCAAGGATAGTAAAATTTTAATAGTGTTGGCCATAAAGTGAATCGTTAACGGCTTCTGCTCTTAAATAGGATATTGAACTCCAGCCACGGTTTCGTTTTAAAACGAAGTTCGTGGTTTTTTTATTTCGATTTGATATAATAAGCAATCTTTGGGAAAGGATGTGGCATGGAAGCAAAACTAACAGACCCGTTAAGGACGCTTATTGTTGAAGACAATCAGGTTGACCAGACCATGCTGGCAGCCATGGTTACGGAAGCGTCAAGAGGACTTTCCTTTGTTCAAACCGCAGACACACTCCAAGGAGCATTAAACCTTCTCCATTCTTATGAATTTGACGTCATTATCCTAGATTTGAACCTTCCAGATTCTCAAGGGTATGAAACAATTCGAGATATCAATAAAGCAGCACCAAAACTAGCGATTGTCGTTAACACCGGCTCCTACGAAGAAGACATCGGGATACAAACGCTTCGGATCGGCGCCCAAGATTTCCTCATTAAAGGAAAATATAATGGATACACGTTAAATAAGACCTTACATTATGCAGTGGAACGAAAACGTATGGAATTGGAGCTAATACTCTTGTATCAAGAAGTTAAAGAATCTCAAAACCAGATCGTTCAAATGGAAAAAATGAAAATGGTGGGCACGCTGGCAAGCGGAGTAGCCCATGAAGTGCGTAATCCGCTCGCTACGGTCTTATATGGCGTTAACTATCTCTATAACCGGCTAGAATCCGATGATAAAAGCATCAAGAACGTCATGGACACTATCCGAGAATCAGCTGAGAAAGCTAACAATATCATTACAGACCTTCTGGACTTTTCCCATATTGACCAACTTAATAAAACTGAGGTTAATTTAAACGAAATAGTTGAGAAATCCTTATCCTTGATCCATCACAACATTCAAGAAAAAAATATCCTTATTGTGAAGGAATTGGATAAACAGCTCCCCACTGTGATCGCGGACACGAACAGAATAGTTCAAGTTCTAGTCAATCTCTTAATGAACGCCATTCATGCCATGCCTAACAAAGGCAGCAAAATCATAATCAGATCAGTAAACAAGTCATCAAATAACGCCACTATCATCGAAATTGACGACGAAGGCCAGGGCATTGATGAAGAACATATAAATAAGATCTTTGACCCGTTCTTTACCACTCGAAGAGCTAACGGGGGTGTCGGATTAGGTCTTTTTGTCTGCCAGAACATTATGAAACTTCATGACGGAACAGTTTTCTTAAAGAATCGACCGGAGGGAGGTGCTCGAGCAACATTAACTTTCAAAACGTCACAATAAAAAATTTATACCAAACAAACATTAGAGATCCGAAAGGAGGATAACCCCATGTCAACCAAAAGAATTCTTGTTATCGACGATGAAAAAGGGTTTACGGCCATGCTGAAATTAAACCTCGAATCTACGGGAAAATACGAAGTTCTCGTTGAGAATGACGCATGCAATGCCGTTGCTACCGCTTTAAGCTTCATGCCGCACCTGATACTGCTCGATATTATTATGCCAAATATGGAAGGACCGGATGTTGCCATTGCTTTACAGGAAAACCCCCTTCTGGAAGATATTCCGGTAGTATTTCTAACAGCAACAATCAGATCAAGCGAAGTTGGGGACCAAGGAGGACGGATCGGCGGACATTTCTTTGTCGCTAAACCAAGCTCATTACCGATATTGGTCCATTCTATTGAAGAAAACTTGGTTATGCTAAATTGATTTAAAGATTTTTCAGGCTAAAATGCTCCAGCCCATTTTAGCCCGCGCAGGGCGTCAAATCTTCCGCACAACACCGCGAAAAACAGTTTTCCAATTTCCAAACAAGTCTTTACATTAAAGCAAAACACAGTATATTACAGAGTGTATTTTCCCTGTTAAAATCCCTATGAAAACTATCTTCACCAGATCCGTTATTTTCGATATGGACGGCGTTATCACCAATACAATGCCCGACCATTATCGCTGTTGGCACGCTATCTTTCTAAAACATGGCCTACCGGCCACACGCCTTCAAGTGTACCTCCGCGAAGGACAGAAGGGGATAGAATCCGTTTATGAGATTTTCGCGGAACATGGAAAGAAAATAACGACCGCAGAAGCAGAACAGATATTGAAAGAGAAAGAACATCTTTTTAAAAAAATCGTCAAGCAAAAATTTATTATCGGCGCACGTTCATTATTAAAGAGTCTGGCCCATCAAGGTTTTAGATTATCCTTGGTCACTGGAACATCCCGCCACGAACTTCATAAAATACTTCCCGACGATATTTACAATTTGTTCACGGTCACGATCACCGGCTCTGATGTCCGCCGAGGCAAACCACATCCTGAGCCCTACCTTACGTGCCTAAAAAAACTAAAGGCCAAAAAAGATGATGTAGTCGTCATTGAAAACGCACCTTTTGGTATCCTCTCGGCAAAAAGAGCTGGGTTAAGGTGTCTGGCGCTCCAAACCTCTTTGCCTAAAAAATACTTAAAAAAAGCTGACAACGTTTTTCGATCAATAAAAGATCTTAAACGAAATATAAACTTCGTAAAACCCTCCACATAATGACAGATATTGATTTCTCCAAAAAATTGATCTTATGGTACCGCCATAACAAGCGCGCCCTTCCTTGGCGAGACACCAAAGATCCCTACAAAATCTGGATCTCCGAGATCATGCTTCAGCAGACCACCGTTTCTACGGTCATACCTTACTATTTAAGGTGGATAAAAAAATTCCCGACAGTTCAATCCGTAGCAAAGGCCCCAGAACAAGCAATACTTCGTCTTTGGCAGGGATTGGGCTATTATAGCCGCGTTAAAAATATAAAGAAAACCGCTGAACTCGTTTGTAAAACATTCGAAGGAAAGATCCCTGATGAGTACGAGAAATTACGAAAACTTCCCGGCTTTGGTCCTTACACAACAGGTGCGGTATTGAGCATTGCTTTTGAGAAGAGGTTCCCCATCGTAGATGCTAATGTCAGGCGGGTCATCATGAGAATATTGGCATTAAAAGGCTACGCGGACACACATAAAGATAAAAATATTTATAGCTTTTTAGACAAAGTTTTACCTTACAATAATTTAAGTGACTTTAATCAAGGGCTTATGGAATTAGGCGCCCTTATTTGCAAATCAAAAAATCCCCAATGTATTCTTTGTCCGCTTAAATCAGGATGTAAAGCTTACAAACAAGGCACACAGGAAATCATTCCTCAACTTAAGGAAAAGATCATTCATAATGTTGACGCGGTGATTGCGATCATTGCAAAAAAAGACAAATACCTTATCCAAAAAAGGCCGGCCAAAGGTCTTTTAGCTGACCTATGGGAATTCCCAGGAGGGAAAGTTGAAAAAGGGGAAAACATCCGGGAAGCCCTTGATCGAGAGATAAGTGAAGAGCTCCAAACGAAAATCGTTAACGCCGAACACTTCTTGAATGCCACTCATTTCTATACGCAATTCCGAGTAAAATTACACGTTTTTAAATGCCAGACAGAAACCTGCCCAGAAGAAACTCCAACTCGCAAGTGGGTGACATTAAAACAAATTCAACAATATCCATTTCCATCGGGAAGTGTTAAAATTATTGAAAAATTGATTAAAAATACCGATCATAAAAATGGCATCTCCTAACGATCAAAATCCTAAAATATTAAATTACGACTTACTGGCAAAAATTCTCTGCTTCGCATATTCTTTATACTGGATTTTTTTTCACTTTCAGAACTATTTTTGTTTTTCCTACCGCAACTGGGACTTGGCTTTTTTCACTCAGGCAATGTGGCAAATGTCTCATGGGCATCAATTTGTGTCACTTTTTGACAAAAATTTCTTTGCCAATCACTCCAATTTTATTGCTTTACTCGTCCTTCCCATATTTAAGATCATACCGCATCCTTTAACATTAGTATTCCTAAAAATCTTGTCATTTTCAGCCGCCGGATATCTTTTATACGTTTTGGCGAAAGACAAGCTATCTCAAGGCCTTTCCATTATTTTGATGATTTTGTATTTCTTTTATCTCCCCAATATGTATGGTTTGTTATATGAGTTTGACTTTGAGTCCTTGTCACCATTGTTTTTATTTCTTTTATATTTATTTTACACCAGAAAAAGACTGCTACCTTTTTATCTCTGCTGTCTTGCCCTCATCAGCATCAAGGAAAACATGCCGCTTATTGTCGCTGCTTTTGGATTTTTTGCCTTATTCCAAAAAGGACAAGAAAAAATAAAATGGGGGATCATTCCTGTTTTGGTTGGAGGAATAAGCTTCTGCTTATTAACCATGGTCATTATCCCCCGAATGGGAGGAAATAGTTCCCATCCTTACTTAGCTCATTATGCAGCTATTAAGGCAAACTCCGTCCTAGATATCGGAGCCCGTTTCCTAACAAAACCGATCGTCATCCTAAATGCGCTGCTGGAAAAACAAAACCTGAGATTTTTATTAAGCATATTTAAACCCCTAGCATTTCTTCCACTGCTCGCTCCCAGTACGATCTTTATCGTTTTCCCTATCTTTTTGCAACATCTTTTGTCTTCCACAATCCAGGAAAAAACGATTTTCTTTTATTATGTCTTGCCTATAGCCCCATTTCTATTCATCTCGATGATTTCCTCCTTGGCTCTCCTGAAAAGAAAAACTCGAAAATGGCTTTTTCCTTTAATAATTTTTGGGTTAATTGTTATTTGTTCAATCGATATTTCAAAACATAAAGACAAATTCATCCCCAAGATATTAGGAACGACAGCTCAAAGGTCCTTTAACCAAAAAAAATGGGAAATGGTCAGGAAAATCGCGCCTAATAAATCTATTGTTGCAACATTTAATTTCCTTCCAGCCCTTTCATCAATAAAAGACCTGTATTCTTTTCACATTTTTTTAAACCCTGCCCGTTATTACCAAAGCTATAAATTATTTATAAAAGGCAATATTGATTATGCTTTGATCGATTTTAACGATCTCGGACTTTATCGCAGATTAACGGTTAATCCAAAAATGTTGAGCCTCCGAATTCGGGATCTCATCCGTAAAAATAACTGGTCAGCGATCGATTTCGCGGGTAATGTTGTGTTGTTTGGTAAAACTGAGGGCCCCCCTAAAAAAATAGTTGAGATATTTCCAAAATTTTCTTTAGGCAAAGAAGACGGGCCATCGATTTCCTTGGATAAGTTTTCTGTTAAAATATCCACATCCTTCCAAGAACAAAACATACTATTTGATTTCAATTGGGCATCTACCACAGAGAAAATATCTGGGAACTACCAGATGCTATTTATTGTAAAAAAGGAAGGACTGCCGATCCTTTACCAAAGACGCCTGATCGGATATGGAATTTACCCAACAAGCTGCTGGGAGAAGGGTGATTACATCAAAGAATCGTACAACATGATCTTACCTGCGTTAAAATCAGGAAAATATACTGTTGAAGCATATATTTTTAATCCGAATGATTTACAAACCCTTGATGTTAATCATTCCGTTGATATCCTAAATCAACAACACGTAACCCTCGCATCTTTTTCTGTGTCGAATACCGGCAAATATGAGTAAAACAAACATAAAAATTGGACTTAAGGAAATCCTATTATCTGAAGGAGACCTCCCGTTAAAACTCATGAAGCTTCTGGATTATTTTCTCGGTGGCCTCATAGCAAGGATGCTGCCAGCTAAGAATACCCTTGAGGCTCCGCCTTTCCCCATAAAGAGCATTCTCGTTCTCCGACCCGGAGGGATAGGGGACGCCGCTTTCCTTACCGTTGTTTTAAAAAATTTTAAACAATCATCGCCAGGAATCAACATAGATGTTCTATGCGAAAAACGAAACTATGAAGTTTTCTCGCTGGAGGGCAGAATAGTCCGTCATGTATTCTGCTACGAGGATGTCCGGTCATTTTTTAAGATCTTCAAAAATAAATATGATGTTGTTATAGATACGGAACAATGGCACTACTTGAGCTCGATCGCAGCATATTTTATTAAAGCCTATGCTATCGGCTTCGCAACTCGCCCATTGAAAATAAAATTATTTAACAAAGCCGTAGAATACGAGCTCAATGAATACGAGCTAACCAATTTTCAAAGACTTTTTGAAGGCCTTTTCGATAATATCAAAAACCTTAAAAGTATTAATAACACTCTTACCCTTGATTTTGAGGAGTGTGCGCATCTGAAAGAAAGCTTACCTGAAAAGCCTGTGGTGCTATTCTTAGGCGGCAGTATAAAACCTCGTAGATTTACTAACACCCAGGCGGATGAAATTGTTGGAATTTTATTGGAAGGAGGCAATCAGGTTGTTCTTATCGGGGGAAAAAGCGAAATCGTGAAGGGGTCTTTCTTGGAATTAAAGCATAAAAACTCAGCATTATATAATTTTACCGGTAAAACCACACTTAAAGAAAGCGCCGTTATCATTAAACTCGCTAAAAAATTTATTACCCATGATTCGGGCCTGATGCATATCGCCATCATGCTGGGCACACCTGTCATCGCACTGTGCGGACCGGGGAATCAGGAAAAATGGATAGGAAAGGAAGGCTGTGCGCAAATTATTTCTCTCAACATGCCTTGTTCTCCCTGCACCAAATTCGGGTACACCATTCCGTCAGCTTGCTTAAGAAAATATTCCTGCGTATCCGACATTAGAGAACTAGTAAAAGCCGTCGCTTTAGAAAAGGGCAGCGAACCAAGGCATTAACTTATAATATATCTTCCACAGTTATTTCACCTTTATTGACAAAAAAGATGCGATCCGAAAACTTCTTAAGCATTTCCAAGTCGTGCGATGCCCATAAAATAGTCTTCTTTTTTTCCTTCAGCTCTAAAACCTTCTGGAAACACTTTTCTTGAAATTCTTTGTCCTCACCGACGCCGAGGATCTCGTCAAAAAGATAAATATCCGCTTCACTGTGAATGGCGATAGAAAAAGCCAACCTTAGATACATGCCAGAAGAATAATTCTTAATGGGCATATTGATAAATTCTTCGATGCCGGAAAACTTAATAATGGAATCCAATTTCTGGTCAATTTCCTTGATCTTCATACCCAAGATCGTTCCGTTGACATAAATATTTTCTTTTCCCGAAAGGTCAAAATGGAACCCCGCGCCTATCGCGATAAGGGGGGCCACCGACTTAGTGACGGAAACCGTGCCCTTGTTCGGATAAGTCACATTGGCGATAAGCTTTAAAATGGTCGTTTTACCAGCGCCGTTAGGCCCATAAAGCCCAACGGTTTCCCCTTTAAATATCTTAAAGCTGTTTGTTTTTAAGGCCCAAAATTCATTTGCGACAAGTCCGGCGTTTTCTTTAAAGCTAAAGACTTTTATCAAATCTTCTCTCAAAGAACGGTGAAAGAAACTACTTTTGGAATATTTCTTCCAGACGTCATCAAAAATTATGACGGGCATATCAGAGGACATCTGCGAACTTCCTTTCAGCCGCTTTAAACACTCGGTAGCTTATGATAAGGAGAACTATCGCGTAACACAGCATAAATGAAAATTCCTTCCAGGAAGGCAATAACCCTTCAACAACCGACTTACGCATACCGTCTATAATAAAACAAAGCGGATTAAGTGAAACCAACATTTTATATTTAGCCGGAATTTGTGTGGTGGAATAGAAAACCGGCGTCATAAAAAACCATAATTGTAAAAGAAAATTAATGGCCAACTGAACATCGCGGTAATAAACGTTCATGATCGTAAAAATAAGTGAAAACGAGACCGTGAACAAAACAAGAAGACCGACGAGCGGAAAAAAATACAGCGTTGACCAGTTAAGAGGAATGCGATGAACGGCCAATAAAACAACAAAAATGCCGGATGCGATCATAAAATCGATAAAAGCGACAACGATCCTGGAAACGGGAAGTATTTCCCTTGGAAAATAGATTTTTCGAATCAAATCAAAATTATTGGTGAGGCTAGAAATAGAGTAATTCATCGACGAAGAGAAAAAAGTCCAAGGCAAGAGTCCGGCATAAAAGAAGACGGGTTGCGGAACATTGGAAATCTTGACAGGCATAATGTACGTGAATATAACCGTAAAAAGGCCCATGAGACTTAAAGGTTGGAGAACCGCCCAGATAACGCCCAAAGAAGTTTGCTTATATCTAATGCTGAATTCTTTCCAAATAAAAATATAATATAAATCTTTATATTTTCTATAATATTCACACAAATTTTTAAAAATAATTGTCATATATTGGAAATACGATACCACATCTGTTTTTATAAATCAAATAATCTTGATTTTAATCACTATATTCTTGAGAAAATCGTTGATTTTACCCACCATTAGAGATATTGTTTTCTTAACTTCCGAATTGAATAAAAATGGCCTATAAATCCAACAAATTATGTTACTGGCTTAAAAGAGCATCGACGTTAACTGTCTGCCTGCTTATGACTTCTTTTGTTTTTGCCCAGGAACAAACACCGGAAGAACGCACCGCTGACAAAGATTTTCAGGACAAAAAGATATCCGCTGATGATTTTATAGATTTCTTAAGAAGTACCATTAAACAAAAAGAAGTCCTTATAAACGAGCTTACCGAAGAAACCGCCTCACTGCACAAAGAAATCATTAACCTCGACGATCAGAAGAAACTCTTGGAGAAACAATCTGGCGGCGCTCAGCTGTACGATAAGATTGTTCAAATTGAGACTCTCACTCATCAGAAAGAATCCCTCTTAAAACAACTTGATTTTATCAGACAGGAGAACTCAAAGCTCACCGATGAAATCAATTCTCTTAAAACCCAGCTAGAACAAAGCGATCTAAGCAATCAGATTAAACTACAAGAATCCCAGGATATTTTTGACAAGAAAATAGCAGCTATTGAACAAGAAAAAGAAAGTATTAAAGCAAGTTTTGAAAATACAAAAGCCAAAATCCTCAAGGAAGCTGACGAAACGAACCTCCAATTACAAACTGCAAAAAATGAATCAAAATCTATCAAAGAATCTTTATCACATCAAATTGACATCGTAAAACAAGAAAACACGAAGCTCACAGATGAAATAAAGGGATTACATGGGCAACTGAAACAAGGCGAGCTTGCTTGCCAACATCGATTAGAAGAGAACCAGTCCTCTTATGAAAAAAAGATTTCGGCCCTAGAAAAAGAAAAGCAGGAACTCACTGCAGGGTTCGAAGACCTGAAATCTAGGATTCTTAAAGAATCCGATGCAACAAAACATGAGCTGGACTCGGCCAGGATCGAAACAAAGGCGCTTAAGGAATCCTTAACCCGCCAAACTGATTTAATCGCGCAAAAAGAAAAGGATCTTAAGAAAGAAGCCCTGAAACAAAAAGAATCCTTACAACTAAAAGAATCCTTAAAGCTAAAAGAATCCTTAAAACAAAAAGAATTTTTACAACTAAAAGAATCCATAAGACAAGAAGAATCCTTAAAACAAAAAGAATCCTTAAAACAAAAAGAATCCTTAAAGCAAAAGGAACCCGTCGCAAAAGAAATCCCAGAGCTCAAAAAAATTGAAAGCTCCAACAACGACCTGCGGGCCGCCAAAGTCGAGATTGCAGTCCTAAAAAACGAACTATCCTCGGGTCAGCTGGAATTGAAATCCGCCAAAGAGGAAGCTTCTCATAGAGAATCACAAGATAAAGAACGCCTTGAAAACGAGATCAAAACCTTAAAGCAAGCGATTCGTGACGAAGAAAACAAATCCGCCCAAGACCAAATTTCATATAAAAATAAAGATAAAATTCTCGGAATTGCCTTAGAAGATAAGGAACGTTATCTACGAGATCTTAAAGACGAACAAAACAAAACAACCGGCCTCAATAAAGATATCGTTTCTTTACAAAACGAGCTTGAAAAAACCAAACGTTCCTTAACAAACGATAAAGAACAAGCGATAAAACCTCTCAACAACCGGATAGAAGAACTTCAAAAAATTTTGATCACCAATGATAATGTCATCAAGGATCTTAAAAATTCCGTCGCCATAAAAGATGAAGAAAAAATTTCTATCTTAAAAGAAAAGGACAAGATCACCGAAGATCTTAAACACCACAAAAGTTGCTTGGCCGCGTTTGACAACGTGACCGCTGAATTAAAAAGGGGTTACGAAAAAACCATCGATGAAGAAAAAAAGAAATCTAATGAACTTACCAAAGATTACCAGCTTGCTCGCCAGGCGCTTGAACAGGAAAAGCAACGTTCCGCTAAACGGCTAGGGCTAGACGAGGCAGCAAAGCCACTTAAAGATGAGATTGCCAGTCTAAAACAAAAACTGGCTGATCTGGAACGTTCAACAGATACAAAAGTCCGTGAAGAAACAGAACGTTCCAAAGCAGAGCATCTGGCGATCATTGAAAAATTGAATGCAAAGCTTGATTCGACCCAGATCGAGTTATCCCAAAAGATCCTTCAGATCGGCGCATTGTTAAAAGAAAAAGAGGACCTGGCGGCTCGCATCCAGGCGCTCAATAATAGTAAAGAGGTCGTGACCTCAGAATTGCAATTCATTAGACAAAAACTTCAAGAAACGGAAAAACTTCTTACAACAAAACTTGATGAAGAGGGCCCCGTCCGGGAAAAGATAAAAGAATTACAAGAAGCCGTCAAGAACTCACAAGACTTGATAGCCTTAGAACCAACAGAAGAGATAGTTCACACGGCCTTGGCCGAAAAGATCAATGACATAAAACTCCCATTTCATGAGAAAATATTTGCCCTTGAGAAAAAACTTGAAAGCCTTAGTGAAAAGAATATTTCTTTGGAACAGAGCGTGGCGCGATTGACAAAAGAACTTGAGGCAAAAGAATCCGCTCTTCGCGCACTCACGGAGCAGCTAAAAAAAGAGAAGGCCCAAGCACAAAACAAACCGACAGATCACTAATTTTAAAATTTAAAAGGACCAAGTTATGAGCACTTACATATTAGGAATCTCAGCATATTATCACGACAGCGCCGCGTGTTTGATCAAGGATGGAGAGATCCTCGCCGCCGCACAGGAAGAACGTTTCACCCGGAAGAAACACGACTTTTCCTTTCCGAAAAACGCTATTCAATATTGCCTAACGGAAGCGGGCATCACCATCAAAGACGTGAATTATGTTGCCTTTTATGATAAACCTTTCTTAAAGTTTGAACGCTTATTAATAACCTATCTTCAATACGCGCCAGTGGGGATCGCATCTTTCCTTAAAGCCATGCCGCTGTGGCTAAAAGATAAAATTTTTATGAAAGAAAAGATCCGTGAAGAATTGAATTTTGAAGGAGACATCCTTTTTGCCGAGCATCACGAGTCTCATGCAGCTTCAGCATTCTTCCCCTCGCCATTTAAAGAAGCGGCCATCCTTACCTTAGACGGTGTGGGTGAATGGGCCACGGCGTCTATCGGCATTGGTGCTGACAATACGATGAAACTCGTCGAAGAAATTGATTTCCCGCACTCGCTGGGGCTCTTGTATTCAGCCTTCACATACTACACCGGCTTTCGGGTCAACTCCGGCGAATATAAACTTATGGGGCTAGCACCTTATGGCGAACCAAAATATGTTGATGTCATCAAGGATAATCTTATCGATATCAAAGACGACGGTTCGTTTAAGCTGAACATGAAATATTTCAACTATTGTGCGGGCATGACCATGACCAGTAAACATTTCCATGACCTTTTTGGCGCGCCGCCGCGCAAGCCCGAGAGCGCCATCACTCAGAGGGACATGGACATCGCGCATTCTATCCAGGAAGTAACGGAAGAGATCATGCTTAAAATGGCCGCACACGCCAAGAAAATTACCGGCAAAGACAATTTGTGCTTGGCCGGTGGCGTTGCCTTAAACTGTGTGGGGAATGGGAAGATATTAAAACAAGGGCTGTTCAAAAACATCTGGATACAACCGGCGGCCGGTGACGCAGGCGGAGCTTTAGGGGCAGCGCTTTTGATCTGGCACCAGCATTTAAAGATGTCCCGGAAGGCGGATAATATTTACGATACGCAAAAAGGGTCTTACTTGGGCCCGGATTATGCAAAAGAAACCGATGATTTTGTCAGCAAGAACAATGTTGTGTTTGACAAATATACCGACGAGACTTTCCCAAAGAAAATCGCCCAACTTATTGCCGACCAAAATGTTATTGGGCTTTGCCACGGCCGTATGGAATTCGGGCCAAGAGCGTTAGGCGCCCGAAGTATTATCGGCGACGCACGTTCCCAGGAAATGCAGAGCATCATGAACCTAAAGATAAAATTCCGTGAATCCTTCCGGCCGTTCGCGCCGAGCGTAACCGAAGAGGACTGTCCGGAATATTTTGATCTAAACATCCCAAGCCCCTACATGCTATTGGTAGCTGACGTCAAAGAAGACAAGATATTCCAAGAATCGAAAACCACAAAGAAAGAGGGGATCGACAAACTAAAGATCAAACGCTCTGTCATCCCGGCGGTCACGCACGTCGACTATTCCGCCCGCATTCAGACCGTTTCCGAAAAACAAAACCCGTTTTTCTACGCCATCATCAAAGAGTTCCAGAAACTGACCGGCTGCCCGGTCATCATCAACACGTCCTTTAACGTCCGCGGCGAGCCGATCATCTGCACTCCCGAAGACGCCTACCGGTGTTTTATGTGTACCGAAATGGATTATCTGGTCATCGGTAATTACCTTTTTAAAAGGACCAACCAGCCCAACCAAGATAAATATCAACTTCAACAGATCTCAAGGGTGCTTGACTAATGAATAAAGAACGCAAAAATCTTCTGGTTTTTGGCTATGGATTAGCTGTCATTCTAACTTTTATCGCCGTCAGGCTTTGGATGAAGCACGGCCTTAGTTTAAATAAGGTCGTTCTTCTCGGTGCTGCCGCAGTATTCTGTTTACTTACATCGATCAACGTCGAACTCATTAAGCCGGTTTACACAAATTGGATGAAGGTCGCGCATGTCATCGGCAACGTGGTCACAGGTCTGATGCTTACGATCATATTTTACCTTGTCTTTACGCCTGTAGGCATCTTCATGAAGCTCACGGGCAAAGATCCTCTTCAAGAAAAAATAGACAAACAAGCCGAGACATATTGGAAAAAAAAGACCGTCGGCAGCGAAAACCCTGACCGATACAAACAACAATTCTAAGGAGACTAAACATGTCCAAGCTGTCCATTTTAAAGGAACTCTGGGATTTTCTAAAAGTACGGAAACGCTATTGGCTTTTGCCTATTGTTATCATCCTCGTTCTCTTAAGCCTTCTCATCGTTTTAACGCAAGGCTCAGCCTTGTCTCCGTTTATCTATACGTTGTTTTAGTCAATGGCAACCGAGGACGAAAAGTACCGCACACTTCAAGAATCCCAACTTAAAGAATGGGAGTCTCTGTGCCGCCGCTGTGGCGCATGTTGCGGCACAATAGACGGTGACCCGTGCGTGTATCTTGAAAAGTTGGCTGACAAGAACGAATATATTTGTCTAATTTATGATAACCGCTTCGGTCTCCATAAAACCATGTCCGGTAAACCCTTCCAATGTGTCCCATTAAGGAACATCCTTCACAAATCCTGGCCCGGGGACTCAAAATGCCCGTATAAAAAATAGCCCCTTGCAATACAAAAATTTTCATATTATAATGACCGCGCCTTCAGATAAGAGATATTATTATTAATCATTTAAGTTGCCTGATGGGAGGGCCCGATGTCAGACAATATCGCCAAGATCACATTAGACGGAAAAACTTTTGAATTCCCTACGGTCACCGGCTCCATGGGAGAGAAGGCTATTGATATCTCCAAGCTCCGTGACGTGACGGGTTACATTACGCTCGATAACGGCTTTGCCAATACGGGCTCCTGCAAAAGTTCTATTACTTTCCTCGACGGCGAACAAGGCATCTTGAACTACCGCGGCATCCCCATCGACGAACTCGCGGAACAATCCACCTTTATCGAAACGGCCTTCCTTTTGATCTACGGTCACCTGCCCAAC
>JADFXT010000027.1 GCA_015233405.1 Candidatus Omnitrophota bacterium
CGGCCTCTGAAATCCGCCGTACAGGAGTTGTCCCAAAATGCACATTAAAAGGTTTTGCCGGAAGGAATGGCTTAGGCTTTTTTGACGGCATGAAGACTTATGCCCAGACTCCCGACGCCGCGCCGCGACTCAAACGCGCCGTAACCCAGTTTTGCGCGCTCATTGAAGGTTTTAAGATAGCCAAACAGAACCTGACACTGACGCAACTTTTGGAAACTGTCCTGGAAGATACCGGTTATCTCAAGGTTCTTGAGGAGGAAAATACCATCGAGTCGAAGACCAGGATCGAGAACATCAAGGAATTTTACGGCGCCATTATGGATTTCGAGAAGGCTTACAGCGGCGAGCAGGATGTCCTGGAGGCTTACCTCGAGCATATCAGCTTGCAGACGAACATCGATTCCTGGCAGAAGGAAGAGGAGACCCTGACCTTGATGACGCTCCATAGCGCCAAAGGGCTGGAGTTTCCGGTTGTTTTTATCTTGGGGCTCGAAGAAGGGATCCTGCCGCACATGAATTCTATTTATGAGTCTTTCAAGGAGGTCGAAGAAGAGCGCCGGCTGTGTTATGTCGGCATCACGCGCGCCAAAGAGCGGCTTTTTTTAAGCTATACCGAGACGCGGAAGATTTTCGGGTTAAGCAAGGTCCAGCGGCCGTCACGATTCTTGTCGGAAATTCCGCCGCATCTGTTGGATACGCCGGTGATCTCTCCTAAGCGAAGGCCGACAGAATATGGCTTTAATGACGACGACGTGTGGGATTCCTCCCGAGATACACCGAAGTCAGGTTCGAGATACTATCGCTGACATTTTGCTGGCATACTGAATGTTTTATGGTATATTTATCCCACGATATTGGAGAGGTGGCCGTTTTCCTAAAAGCTGTTTTTAAGGAAACGGCACAACTCTCTCCTTTTTTCTGGAATTTTTGAAATAGAAGATTTTGTGGTAAAGGAGAGGTGCCTGAGTGGTTGAAAGGGCCCGCTTGGAAAGCGTGTGACTGTCGTAAGATGGTCCGAGAGTTCGAATCTCTCCCTCTCCGTAAAATTTAGAAGTCCCTTCAACGGGACTTCTAAATTTTAATCGAGAAGGAGAGGCGTGATGAACTTATGCAAAGCATGAGTTCGCGACCAAGCATGGCGAGGGAGTGCCAGATCGCCAGAAGGCGATGGCCGACCGAGCGAAGCGAGGAAGTCCCTTTTGGAAATCTCTCCCTCTCCGTAAATTTTAAGGAAGGCCAAGGGTGTTGACCGTTTGGCATCATATACAAATGTTCTTTAAGACCAAAAAAGATTTAATCTGCATCTTAACTATCCTCGGGGCTGCTTTCCTGATAACCTTTCCGCTTTTCAATAGCAATATAGCCAATACGCATGATTTCCAGGGAGGGTTCATCAAGGCGGTTGCCATGCACCAATCCTGGCTTGATGGCGATATTTTATGCCGATGGGCGCCTCATTTGATCCACGGACATGGGTACCCAATTTTTAATTTCTATCCGCCGCTCTTTTCTTATGCCGCTTCTTTTGCGATGTTCTTTTTTCCAGCCGTTCTTGCCTTTAATTTGACGGTAAGTTTATTTTATTTTCTTTCTGGCTTATCGATGTATATTTTTGCTCGGAAATTATGGGGGCGTAGCGGTGGGCTTATATCTGCCATAGCGTATCTATTCGCGCCGTACCATATCCTTGATCTTTATGTTCGCGGGGCAGCGGCCGAACTTACAGTTTTTGTTTTCTTTCCATTGATCTTGTGGTCGATTTATTGCCTTTCTCAGCGTCTTTCCTTAAGACCCTTGATTGTAGGTTTTTTTTCTTCAGCAGGTCTTTTTCTTTCTCATAATATTTCCGCTTTGATTTTTTTTCCGGTAGCTTTTTTATACCTTATCTTTGCAGTTATGACGAGCGAAGATAAAAGTATTAAAAAGATAGTAGCTGGCCTTTCTGTATTTATGGGAGGGTTTCTCTTGGCCGCTTATTTCATTATTCCGGCTTTGGTCGAAAAGCGGTTTGTACACATTGAAAGAGTTTTGATAGGCCTGCGGGATTACCGGCGATATTTTGTGGACGTCGGACAACTGTTCCATCTGTCTTGGAGAGGATTCGCCGGGGTTATAGGACAGGGCCATGGAATGTATTTTACATTGGGCTTCGCTCATTTGCTGTTGGCGATTGGAGCTCTCATTTTTTTGAAAAAGGTAGCGGCTTCATTCAAGGGCGCTGGCGCGCAGATTCTTTTCTTTTTTATATTCCTTCTTGTGTCTCTTTTTTTTACCCTGAGAATTTCCAGTTTTTTCTGGCGGACATTGCCGATGCTGTCGTTTGTTCAATTTCCATGGAGATTTTTGATGTGCGCTACGACGGCTATCTCGATCCTTTGCGGTGGGGTTGTTCCCTCTTTTAATAGAAAGCTCCGGCTTTATCTGGTACCGATCACCTGTCTTGTTCTTTTTATTGCCAATATTTCCTTTTGTAATGCGGCGAGATATGATCAGATCCCGGAGGGATCTTTTGTTGATCTTCTGAAGGCGTCAACCCCTATGGATGGCATGGAATATGTCCCCAAGTGGGTTAAAGTGGCGACCATTTCTCCCGGATTACGGGATTTTCGACCAATGGCGGGACAAGCGGTGGTGATCGATAAAGGAGGGCGTCCGCTTGACAGGCATTTTCAAGTTAAGGCTGCTGAATTTACGTGCATTTGTTTTTATTCCTACTATTTCCCGGGGTGGGAAGTTTTTATTGATGGAAAACCTTCCAAGATACATTTTGAGAATTCTTACGGGCTGATCTTGTTTTCTGTTCCCGTCGGTCAGCATCAGGTACGGGTGCATTTTGGGACAACTCCTGTACGGCGGATTTCAGAGGCCGTTTCGTTGATCTTTTTATTTTTGATCACGGTGGTGATAATTTATAGAAAACGGGTCGACGAGTGGCTGCAGGGTTAGTCGTTCTCGATCGTTTTGCATAAGGAGCTGAATTATAATGGACATGGAAGAATTATGGAGCAAGGCCCTGAAGCACACGGAGATCGTCCGTTCGCGTATCCAGGCCCTTAAGGTGTATTCCGAAACGCAGGTGCCATATATTTTGCTGTCGGAATCTTCTGTCAATATGGGCGATACCATTGTCCGCAAAGGTGAGGTGAAGGTCGAGAGGCCTTCGTTGGTCGTCCCGCCGAACAATCCTATGTTCGAGGGGTTCGAATTCGACGGGGTTGAAAAGTTCAATGACAATAACTTCATTAATTTTCTTTTGATCCGCGGCATCACTATCCCATCTTTGCGTTATGACAACAAAGTCCATACGCTGGATGTCCATGAAGGGAAGTTGTCCGACGCGATAAAGAAATATAAAAAGACGTTACAGCAGGCGGAAGATACGCAGACCGGGCTTATCGCTGGACCTGAAGATTGTTGGCAGCTTTCTTTGCTGATTTTTATCTGCGCGCAGATAGCCCGTGACGCCGATAACGATATCCGAAAGTTGCTTGAGAAGCATCATCAAAACGGCGGTTAACTGTCTTAATTAAGGAGAATGCTATGCGAAAAATTGTTATGGGTTTTCTTGTCGTTTTCCTTGCCTTAAACATATTTCCCCAGAGTTTTTCTAGTGAAATCCTGTCTTCCAAACAGGTCCTCGATAATGGGCTTACGGTATTGATCAGCGAAATTCCGACGAGCCCTGAGGTCTCTGTTTTTGGCCTTGTCAAGGCAGGCTCGGCAACGGAAGGGGAATTTTTAGGTTCCGGCTTGTCGCACATGATCGAGCATATGGTCTTTAAAGGGACCACCAAACGGAAGGTTGGCGAGATCGCTGCCCAGATACAGGCTGTCGGCGGAACGATAAACGCCTCCACAAGTAAAGATATAACGATCTTCACCATTTCTGTTCCGTTTAAGGAATTTGATGTCGCGTTGGATGTTTTATCGGATATGTTACGAAATGCGGCTTTCGACGTTGAGGAGCTTAAGAAGGAAAAGGAGGTCATTGTCTCGGAGATCCGGATGGATAATGACCAGCCAGACAGAAAAGTTAGCGACCTGGCTTTTAACACCGTCTATACTCGTCATCCTTACCGCCACCCGACGATCGGTTATGAAAGCCTGTTTAGAGAGCTTACCCGCGAGGACGCACTCAAATATTATAAAACCATGTATGCCCCGAATAACATGATCATTTCTGTCGCCGGGCACGTTGACAGTCAGGAGGCTTTGGCAAAGGTTAAGAAGCAATTTGAGGATTTTCCAAGACAGATGGATGTCCCGCGTAATCTTCCGGTGGAGCCCCAGCAGATCACACCGCGATATTATGAAGAAGGTTATCCTACCGAGCAGACCCGGCTGGCGTTGATGTTTCGCGGAGTCGGCATCTTAAATAAGGACCTGTATGCGCTAGATGTTTTGGCATCGATCTTAGGTGAAGGTGAGAGCTCTCGGCTTTACTTAAACGTGTATAAAAAGAAACAGCTGGTTTATTCCATCTCGGCGTATGATTACACGCCGATGGATGAAGGATTTTTTGGCATTGAAGCGCTTCTTGATGAGAATAACCTCGCTTCAGCCGTCAACGCTGTTTGGGAAGAAATCAGAAATATTCAGGCCAAAGGTGTTACCCCTGATGAGCTACAAAAAGCTAAGACGCGGGTCTTGGCCCAATATATTTTAGGCCAGCAGACATCTTCCGAAGTTGCCGACCGGCAGGCCAATGATGAGGCTTTGACCGGAGATTCCCGGTTCTCGGATAAATATGTGAAGGCCATTCAAGGTGTTAATGCGAATGACATTAAGCTCGTGGCTAAGGAATATCTGAAGGAAAGCATTTCGACGGAGGTTGTGCTGAAACCCAAAAGTGAAGAGTCCTCCGTACCTGCCGCCAAGGCTAACGAGCAAGCGGCTGTGATACAGAAACTACGGTTAGATAACGGCATTACGGTTCTTTTGAGGGAAGATCATACATTTCCAATCGTCTCTATGGATATTGTTATGCAGGCCGGTACACTTCAGGAGCCGGAAGCTCTTAATGGGATATCGAATCTCGCGGCGTTTTTGCTGACGCAAGGGACAAAAACCAAAACTGCCGAAGAGATAGCCAAAGCCACAGATTCATTGGGCGCGAGCCTTTCTGGTTTCTCGGGAAGGAATAGTATCGGAATAACAGCGCAGTGTTTGTCCAAGGACTTGCCGGTTATGCTTAATTTGATCGAGGATGTTTTCAAGAATCCAATTTTCTTGCCGGAAGAAATATCGAAGGCGAAAGCACAAGTTAAATCTGATATAAAATTAAAGGAAGATAATATCTCTCAGGTGACAAACAGCGCTTTACGTAAGGAGCTTTTTCTAAAGCATCCGTTGAGATTTGATGCGGAAGGAACCGTCGAATCCGTCGATAAGATTACGCGTGCCGACATTGAACAGTTTTATCATCATTTTGCCGTGAGTTCCAATATGGTGATAAGCGTTTTTGGTGACATTAACGCTAAGAATATTTTAAACGACCTGAGCAAAAGGTTCGGGGCATTGAAAGGAAATCCTGCTGAGATAAAGAATTTTACAGAGGTTCCGCCGGCGGAGCCACGGCAAAAAGAACTTTCCATGAAAAAGGAACAGGCCATGGTCATGGTGGGATTCCAGGGGCCGACACTTCACGATGCTGACAGATATGGCGTCGAAGTGTTGACCGCTATCCTGGGTTCTTCATTTAACGGCCGCATGTTTAAAGATATCCGCGACCAGTTAGGCAAGGCGTATTCGTTAGGCGGAGGTTATACGCCGGGGCCGGACATGGGGCTTATTTCTTTTTACACCTTAACGACAGGGGCGGATGCCGACAAGGTTCGGGAATTGATGTCTGATGAAATAAAGAAAATTCAGGAAACGGATGTTTCGGCAGATGAACTGAAGGAGATACAAACATACTTGAAAGGCACCTTTGCTGCTGGACTGGAAACCAATGCCTCTTTAGGCTTAAAGGCTGGCTTAGATGAGCTTTATGGACTTGGCTTTGAGGATTATAAGAATTATGAAAAAGCCATTGATGCCGTGACGCCGAAAGATATCAAACGCCTGGCTCTTCAATATCTGGATCTAAATAAAAGCGCGATTGTTATTACGCGGCCAGAGCTGAAGCATTAAACAGAAGTTGTTAAAATCCAGGTTTACAAGCTAGATGTTAAATGCTAGATTATACCTAAATTTAATAACCTATTTATATTAGAAATAATACTAATGAAAGTTACAAGGCATTTTGAATTAGAAGAAGTATTGGTTGAAAAATTGTTGGGCCAGATGGCTCTGCTCCAGACTCAGACTGAAAGGGAGGAGCTAGTTGACTTAGGCCTCCGGAAGCTTTTAAAAGAAGGGGAGTTTGAAGACCTGCAGAAAGAACTGGCAGATTCGGTTGCCCGCATCAAGTTTATCCGCAATTTTCTTTCTTATGGGATTGTGACGGAAATCTTGTGTGATATGTATGTGGAAGACTTGACCATCAATAACCTCAAGCCCATCTATATTCACCATAGCCAAAAGGGTTTTGTCACGACGGGAAAACATTTTAATAGTCAACGCGAGATCAACCTTTTTATCAAGAAACTCCTTTTGTTTTCTGGCCGCAATAAGTTTTCCAAGATCATGAACCTGGAGCTCCCTAATCTGGAAGGCCGTGTGAATATCGCCATGTCTTCCTTCGGGCCGCAGATCACGATCACCAAAGCCAAGGTTTCGCCGTTAAGTATCCTTGATCTGATTCGTCAGAAAAGTTTGACGTATGAAGTAGCCGCGCAGTTGTGGATCTATCTGGAAGGGCTTTCTATTCGGCCGGCCAATATCATTATTGCCGGAGGTCCGGGTGTTGGTAAAACGACGTTATTAAATGCGCTCTTTGGTTTTATCCCGAATACCGATCGCATGGTCATTATTGAAGACACGCTTGAGTTAAATACCTTTCTGGAAGAAAGCTG
This sequence comes from Candidatus Omnitrophota bacterium, assembly GCA_015233405.1. Taxonomy (GTDB): domain Bacteria; phylum Omnitrophota; class Gorgyraeia; order Zapsychrales; family Zapsychraceae; genus JADFXT01. Next base: position 6,957 of record JADFXT010000027.1, read on the forward strand.
CTCGCGGTTGGAGAGCGATGAGGATGTGTCGCTCGCGGACCTGGTAAAAAATAGTTTAAGAATGCGTCCGGAACGGATTATCGTCGGCGAAGTCCGCGGCGAAGAAGCCCGGGACATGATCACCGCTTGTAACGTCGGAAAATATTGTATGGGAACCATCCATGCGCTCACGTCTCGAGAAGCCATTATGCGTTTGCAGAATGAACCGATGAACATACCTGAGATGCTTATCAATTTGATCGATGTCTTTATCGTTCTAAAGAGATATCACGTTAAGGATAAGGTTTTTAGAGTCGTGGATGAGGTCAGCGAGACCAGCGGGATGGAGCAGGTTAAAATATTATTATCTACTGTATTTAAATATGATTATGATACAATGTCGGTTCGTACGATCAATCCCAGCACGATCTACCGTGACAGACTTTGCCAGCAATCGGGGTTTACCCCGAAGGATATTATTAAAGAACATCGTTTGCGTGCTTTTTTGTTGCAACAATTAGACCAGAAGAATATCACGACCATGAAAGAGATCGGCGCTTTTTGCCAGGCGTATAACCGAGACCCGAAACAGACGGTGGCGGCGCTTGGCTTTGATCGCGATGATCTTTTGAAAAGAATTGTTATTGGATAGTTATTAGTCTTGCGCCCGTCCCAGCTCGCGTTCGCTCGCTCGGGACTAATGGGCGCATATCGTTCTATAAAAACATTTAGTGGTAATATGCGCCCGTAGCTCAATTGGATAGAGCATCAGCCTACGGAGCTGAGGGTTACAAGTTCGAATCTTGTCGGGCGCGTTTTTACACTCCTTTCTAAAATGGCAAAAGACACCACAATCATCGCAACAACCCTTATCGGATGCGTTAAAAAAGTCTTGGAATCACGTTTCAACTTTTCTTTCTCTAAAGACTCGGAATATTCCCAAAAAGATATTATTGAATACAATAGTCGTATGAAGGCTTCCGGTCTTGAGAAATTTAATGCTCCCTGTCATGTGGCGGCCATCAATTTTTATCAGTCTCCCGGGCATATGACTTCTCACGACCCCTTCGGTGCGGTTATTTTTTATATAAGTGCCTTGGTGATGGATAGATTTTATTGGCCCTTGGGATTTAAGTCTCCTAAAGATGATGAAGAAGAGGATCGTTTCCTAGATGACTGCGCCGGAGAATTGGCTAAGCTTATTACTGAGCAGTTAAAGACTGACCTGTCGGCTTTAGGGTATAAGAACTTGACCCTGTCTGAACCGTTAAAGGCTAAAAATAGTATTATGGAAGGTGTTGAGTTCAATTATAATGAGCGGAAATTTTACGAAGTTAGTTTCTATTTGTGGAAACAAAAGGCCCTAGTTGTAGATATATCATTGGCGCCCGTTTAATGCCCAAATCACACGATCCTAATCCCAAACCTTTTTTAGACATTTTTTTTATGCGCGAAGCTTTCAAAGAGGCTCAGAAAGCTTTCGAAAAAGATGAAGTGCCTGTCGGCGCGGTCATTGTCCATAACAACCAGATTATTGCCAAAGCCCACAATCAAGTAGAGTTGTTAAAGGACCCTACAGCCCACGCGGAAATGATCGCGATCACTCAAGCGACAAACACCCTTTCTACTAAATGGCTTTCCGATTGTTCCCTCTATGTCACCCTTGAACCATGCAGCATGTGTGCCGGCGCTTTGGTTTTGGCGCGGATATCGAAGATTTTCTTCGGCGCAAAAGACCCTAAAACGGGCGCTTGCGGTTCTGTCGTTAATATTGCCCATCATAAAAAATTAAATCACCGCATTGACATAAAGAGAGGCATTATGAAAGATGAGTGCGGATTGCTTATGACGGATTTCTTCAGGAAGAAGAGAGCTGGTGCTAAGCTATGAATAAAACGTTAAATGGTATTTTAAGGTCTTCATGGTTCTTTTTTTTTGTGTCTTGTTTGTTTTGGATCGTTGCGTTTCGTAGATTTCTAATTGGAGAGATCGGCTTTAGTTCGGATGCCGTTTCTTATTATGACCACACGAAATTCTATATTGACAATCTTCTTCATGGCGTCTTTCCTTTGTGGGATCCTTTTTGGAGCTGCGGAGCTTCCAACGATTTCTTTTTACAGCGCATCGGTCCTTATAATCCATTTCTCCTTATAATTGTCATCCTGCGGTTTTTAGGTATGCCGCATGGATCGGCGTATATGATCTTTCTCGTCACATACTACTTCGCCGGGTGTGTTGGATTTTATCTGCTGGCTAAGAATATCCTTCAGCATGACCTTGCTGCCAAAACGGCTTTTTTGTTAATGCTTTTTTCCGCATTAGGGACAAGATTGTTTGATTCATATCTTGTTCTTGTCGCGACACCTCTTTTTTGGTTCTTCTATTTTCTAACTGCATTTTTTAAAAATCCCCGTAAAGAATATCTGTTCGGTTTAACGCTTTCGGCAATGCTTTTATTAACGACTTATATTCCTTTCTTTTTTATTATTATCTTTGGCTCTTTTATCGTTTTTTACCTGGTGTTCTATTTTAGGGATTTGGGGGAGCTATGTTTTAAAACATCGGCCTTTCTTAGGAAGAATAAAGTCGTGCTTTTGGTTTGCCTGGGTTTGATCCTTTTGTCTTTAGCCCCCGGTGCTGAATTTTTCTTACATGCTTCTCGTGAAAACATTGCTATTGCCGGTCGAGGGGGAGCCATAGATTCTACAACAGCGGTTGGCGTACGTAATCAAGTGGCTACCGGCTGGGGCATTTTTGAAGATTTACTTTTTTCCAGTTATTTCTGGAACATGACAAAATTTAAATTGGCGGTTTTTTATGTTCCATTGTTTTCACTGGTCATTTTTTTTATCGGATTTTTGTCCAGAACTACGAAATTAGCTATATTTTTGGGAGTGTGGGCAACGTTTACTTTTATAATGGGAGCGCCTTTTTTATCTCCGTTGTATGATTTTTTGAGGGCGCATGTCAGTATTTTTAAATACTTCCGAAACCTTCATTTCTTCTTGTGGTGGGTCTTGCTACCGGTTGGGATCCTATTTATTTGTGAACAATTAAAGAATTTTATCTCTGGATTGAGGAATGACGATGGCCATAAAAAGCTTTTTTGGGGTTGGGTAATATTGGTTCATGCTGGGTTTGTAATTTATTTTCTAGCCCGTGGCGAAGCCCTCGCGAGCTCCTATTTATCATTAATTTTCAGTTTTCTTTTCTTTTTTCTTTTGTTCCGTCGATCAGAACGCTCTGCTCTTTCAATTTTAGCAGCCCTTCTTTGGGCGGCCATCGTCATGCAGCCCTTGCAGGCTTACCAGTATTTAGTTAAGAATTCTTATCTTGCCGCTGACAGCGCTAAAGCAGGAAGTCAGCTATACGATTTGACCCAAGAACGATTTTCCTATGAACGTTCTGGAACAGAAGTGGCTTCAAAAGGTTCTTTTTATTACGGTTCGAAATATATCAAAATGTTTGTAAGCTCTTTATCTGATGAAAAGCTCCTAACGAATTATACGTTCCATAAGATTTATCTTTACAGTGAAATGCCTTCCGCTGAGTATGCCAATAAGGTAGAACTTGCTGCCTGGATCAAGCTAAGAGGGAGGCCCGTAACAGGCCCCGGGAATAATTTCCAGGTCCTTTCGTTTAACGCGAATTCCTTGGAGGTTCTGACACATTTTGATAAAGACACGGCCCTTGTCTATACCGATAGTTTTGATACTCGTTGGCAAGTTTATGTGGATGGCAAACGCTGGAAACTTGATCGTGTGAACATTGGGTTTAAAGGCCTTTTAGTGCCCCAAGGTGAACATCGAGTACGTTTTTATTTTAACGGGCCTTATGCCTTACATGGTATTTTGTTGGCCAGTTGTTTTGTTTTATTAGTCCTAATTCTAATGGGTATGTTCAAACGGATCAAACAAGAAAATGGTACAGATGCTTGATAAGAACAAAATATTAAGGCCTTGGACCAAATTTATCTTTAGTCGGATTTTTATCTTTTATTTGGCCGTTTTAGGGCTCGTTTTTCTGCTAAGTACCCCTCAGAAGATGATCCTTCACGGGAAGGTTGTAACGTTAAGCCGGTTGATGCCAAGCTATGATCCTCTTTGGGCGGCTGTGGAGGAAGGTCATAAGCTGACTAAAGAGGAGAGGGATACCTTTGTCGATTATTTCAGGAGAGTTCAGAGAGATATACCTCAAGATTTTTCTTTAGGTACGGACGGTTTTTTGGGTTTTTGTTTTTACGAAGCTGGGGACCTTAAGAAGGCGGAAGAATATTATTTAAAAGCTTTGACCTTCGGGGTTCCGTTTACTGCTTATTATCATAACCTGGGCGTTATTTATTTGGACAAAGGTCAGTATCAAAAGGCCATGGAAAGTTTTCAGAAAGCTGTAAAAATAGATACGAAATCGAATGTTGATTTCTTGTATCATTCTCGGGTTTCTTTCCCGATCGTTTCCAAATATCCTGATCCGCAAGATCTATCGAGCCGATGGACTTCGTTTCAAAGAGAAACAAAAAAACTTTACGTTTTGTCTGTCTACCTTTACGGCGTTGGTCAAAGTAAGGAAATAGGGGACGTTGAGCTAGACCAAACAATGCCAGACCGGGACTTTTTGTACTATCAGCTGGCGCGAAAAGCTTTTGATAAACACTATTACCCGGAAGCGGCCATTCTTCTGGAGAAATGCTTGGCCATTAATAAATCTCATTTTGGCGCTATGAAAATGATGGCCGAGACTCTTCAGAAAATCGGCAAGCTTGATGTGGCTGATAAATTTCTACAAAGTGCGGAGATCCTCAAAAGAGACCTTCCTCTTGAGAAAATGGTCCGTGAAGAGATCCGCTTGAGGCTGTTTTAATAATAAGAATTAGCCGAAGAGTTTATTGATTAAATTAATACCAGAACTTTACATGTAAAAGATTTTTTGTTATAGTGGCGTGTCTTTTGGAGAGGTGGCAGAGCGGCTGAATGCAACTCCCTGCTAAGGAGTTAACCTGGGCGACTGGGTTCTCGGGTTCAAATCCCGACCTCTCCGTTTTCAACTTAGTACTACGGCGTTTCGAAAATTATCCATCACAAATTAATTATCTTACAATAACAAAGGGGGATCGCGTATGAAAACCGGTCAGAAAATCCTGCTAACTTTTCTGGTTATTTTTTTGGCTGTTTGCGCAAAAGCCCAGGCTGAGATTAAGTTTACTCCTGGCGTTGACTTAAGAATTCGCCATGAATTCTGGAAAAACATCACTGATTTTGAAAATCAGACCAAGGATAACCGCAATTACTTCCGTACACGTTATCGTTTTTCTGGCGACCTTCAATTCAATGACAAGGTCGACGTTTACACTCGTTTAACAGACGAGTTTAAGGATTACACCTATTATCCGAATTCGCAGAAAGGCTTGAAGTTTGACGTCAACGAAACAGTGATCGATCAACTTTATCTCGGCATTAAGGAATTTGCCGGTCTTCCCCTTAATATTCGTGTCGGCCGTCAAGACCTATTGGATCAATATACAGACAATTTCCTGATCGCTGACGGTACACCTTTGGACGGTTCTCGCACCATGTATTTTAACGCTGCCCAGTTCAGCGTGAAGGCGAATGATAAAAATACTATTGATTTTGTTTATATCAATGACCCCAAAGATGACAACGCTCTTCCTATTATAAACCGCATGGATGGCAACACCACCTTGAACAAGACAGATGAAACAGGGTATCTTTTGGATTGGAAGAATTCTTCATTAGAAAAATTGTCTTTTGAATCCTACTAT
>JADFXT010000028.1 GCA_015233405.1 Candidatus Omnitrophota bacterium
ATATAAGCCATCGTAGGTTAGTGGGGATTCTTCTTGTCCTGTCTTTCTTCCTTCTGATGTTCGGCAATAGCCTCATGGCCATGACGCATCCTGACGAAGTCTTCTATATGCAAACAGCCAAGGAAATGATCGTTCACAAAAGCTGGCTTACGCCCATGATCTTTGATAAGCCGCAATTTGAGAAGCCGATCCTTTTTTATTGGCTTTTGATCGTCGCGATAAAGTTGTTCGGACTGACGGCCTATGCGGCGAGATTTTTTCCTTCCCTCTTTGGTATTCTGGGCGTAGGGATGACCTATTGGATCTCCTGGATGCTTTTTGAGAATAAAAGACTTTCGTTTTTATCGGCTCTGGTTTTGGTAAGCAGTTTTATTTATTTGGCATTGTCCCGGGCATGCTTGACGGACATGGTTTTTTCGATCTTTGTGACCATTTCTATCGCGTTCTTTTATTTCGCCTATCGGTATAAACAGCATAAAGATACTGGAATTATTTTGGGATTTGTCTTTAGCGCGATTGCCGTCCTCACGAAGGGGTTATTGGGCCTGACGTTCCCGGCGGCGGCTATTTTCTTTTATTTATTTTATCGGCGAGATTTAAGCTTCTTTAAATGCCGCGCCACGATCCTGGGGATTATTTTATTTTTTGTGATCGCGCTCCCATGGCATTTATTGATGTTCCAGTGGTATGGCAAGGCGTTTATTGACGAATACGTCGTTAACGACCATCTTCGGCGGCTGGTGGATGCGGAGCACCCAAAAATTAGTACATGGTATTTTTATCCGGGCGTTATGTTCGGCGGTGTTATGCCGTGGAGTTTGTTTTTAATTCCAGCGCTGATTTCCATCTTTAAAAATATTCGCCAAAAAGTCGCAGAAAAAGACAAGCTCATTTTTCTTTTGCTCTGGATCCTGGCGATATTTATTTTTGTCCAAGCGGCGAAGTCGAAGCTGGCGAGTTATGTGTTTCCTGTGTTCCCCGCCATGGCAATACTCTTGGGATATTATCTTAATTTGGGGATCAAGAAAGCCGAGGAACAAAAACCATTAAAAGCGTTCTTGATTTGTCCTATTTTGATGTGTTTAATTTTATTGGCTGTGGCTGTTGGCGGGATTTATTTCGCTAAGAAGTATCTTTATATCATCGGGAGCATGAAGCCGGTTTATATTACCGCTTCAATCGCCGCCATCATCGCCGGTCTAATCGTTCTGTTTAGCCATCAGCAAAAATATGTGCGAATGATTTTCGTTTACGCTTTGATTTCGGTTATTGTGTTGGCTTTTCCATTCTTTGATAAAAAGAAAATAGAGCCTTGGGTTTCCTGCAAGGACGTTTCCCAAAAACTTGCGACCTTGGATTCGTCGAATTCGATGGTTTTAGTAAGTAAATTTTATGTCCGAGGCGTGCGATATTTTACTGATAAAGAAACCGCTGTGATCGATATCGGCGGAGACGGATTTTTTAGCCCTCATCCGATTCCCTATTTTAAAAATGAAGGCATGGTTCTGGAATTCTTAAAGAAACAACCGGTCACCTATGCTGTTGTTAAAGATGATAACGTTGATGACCTGATTCGCATTACCCATGGAGGGGCCTTTAAAGTCGAACAACTTTCAGGGAATGCGGGAAAATATATCCTTAAGATCACAAAACTCTAATGCTATTTGAAATTCAATTAAAAATCCCGTCTGTTGATTCTGCCAAAATAGAGATCGTCAAACAACTTCTGGTCAGCGCCGGCATTCCCAAGGATTCCCTTGTAGAATTACGAATGAAGGGGGTCTGTTGTTTGTCGGTTTACGTAAATTCGAAACTTCAAGCGGGGAAATTGGCGCAGAAATGCCGGGATTTGAAATTAAAAGGTGTGGCCGTTTCTTCAAAAGCTCTCTGTAAAACTGATTGGCAAGACACCTGGAAAGAAACGTTTAAGACGTTCGCGCTTACAAAAAATATTGATATCGTTCCTGCATGGCTGGCCAAGTCTTACACGAAAGGTTCGCGGATTCCGGTTTATATTGATACGTCACTCGCCTTCGGCACGGGCTTGCATGAGACAACAAAATTTATGGCCCAGTTGATTGAAGAAAAGAAAGGCACGTTTGATTCTTTTCTCGATATCGGGACCGGAACCGGGATTTTGGCTATTATCGCCGGAAAATTCGGCGCAGCGCAGATTAAAGCTATTGATATCGATAAAGAAGCGGTCAAGATCGCACGGTCAAATTTGAAGCTTAATGGCTGTAAAGTTCAGGAATTAAAAGTGGAAGATATTGCTAATATGCACGTCGCCATCAAGTATGATTTTGTCGCTGCAAATCTGATCACGCAGGACCTTCTCCGATTTCAGAAAAAGTTGTGCGCGCTTGTCCGTCCGCGAAAATATTTGGCCATTTCCGGAATATCTTTGGAGAATTTAAAAAAGGTTCAAGCTGCTTTTAAAGAGTTGCCGTTACAGTGCCTGAAAATAATTAGAGGCCGTGAATGGGCCGCGCTCCTTTATCAAAGAGGTGATAAATGACGCCGAATTTTTCACCTGATAAAAAAAAAGAGCTTCAAAAAAGAATGGCGTTTTTGGGGATTTTCGAGAAGGATATTAGAGAGCAGTTTGTCCGTTCCTCTGGCGCCGGTGGCCAGAATGTCAACAAGGTTTCAACGTGCGTTTTTTTGGAGCATGTTCCCTCTGGAATTCAAATCAAATGCCAGGACTATCGTCATCAAGGGTTAAACCGTTATCAGGCAAGGGTGTTATTGGTTAAGAAAATAGAACAAGGGCGGGAAGCGTTACGGTTGGAGGAATTATCCCGTCGGGCAAAATTACGGCGCCAGAAATCCAAGCGGCCGCAAGCTCTTAAGGAAAAAATCCTTAAGAAGAAACGTTATCAGTCCGAGAAAAAAGCCTTTCGACAGAAAATCAAGAATTTGGATTCTTTTTAAGAAGTCAACGTATGAAAAAGATCTCTATAGCTCAGGGCATGGTGGATATCAGCCAGAAAGACAAGACGAAGCGTGTGGCTGTTGCGACGGCGCGGGTTCAATTAAGCCGTGAGGCGTTTGGCCAGTTTATCCGTCAAGGCTCGCCCAAAGGAGATGTGCTTGAAAGCGCCAAGGTCGCGGGCATTATGGCGGCCAAGCAAACGCCGGCTATGATCCCGATGTGCCATCCGTTGTTATTAAGTAAAGTGGCTGTGGCTTTTAAAGTTGATAAGAAACAAAAAGCTATTGATGTTTTTTCTGAGGTCGTTTGCTTAGGGCAAACAGGTGTTGAGATGGAGGCGTTAACGGCGGCAACGGTTGCGGCATTGACTATTTATGACATGATGAAATGGTCGGATAAAAATATTACGATTTCGGACATAAAATTGCTTAAGAAGTCCGGCGGGAAAAGCGGGGATTTTCTTAGGCGGGAATCTAAATAGAGGATGAATGATGTCATTGGAATCAATCAAAGTTAAGAAGATCGCGGTTTTAAGCCTTTTTCTTTTTATCATTACCGGGATTTTCATGCGGTTTCACCATATTACCCAAAATCAATTCTTCTATTACGACGAAGGGATGTGGCTCAATTCCGGGCGGGCGTTTGTCGCGCTTCTGCAAGGAAATCCTCCGCAGGGTTTGATGCCGATGATGAAGGCCTTAAGCATTTCTTTGGCCATTTCTTTGTCGAGCGCAAAATCGCTCTGGCTTTTTATATCAAACTTAAGGGGCTTTTTTATTCATGACGGCGGGCTTTATTTTACACGGGTTGTGTCCGCCATATTTGGCTCGCTGACTTTGGGTGTTATGTATTTATTTTCTAGACGCTATTTTGCTTCCCGTTGGATTGCCTTATTTGCGACCGCCCTTTTAGCCGTATATCCAAGCCATGTTTATTACTCGCGCTTGGCGTTGCAGGAATCCTTGTCCACGTTTTGCTTTTTCTTAGGGATGTATTTCTATGTTTTCTCCAAAGGTATTCGGGGTAAGACGTTTTTATCCGCTTTTCTTTTTGCGTGTGTTTTTCTTTCCAATTACCGTATGATCATTATTCCTGTTATCGTCGGATTCTGTGAGCTATTCCTGAGTTTTTCTGAACAAAGGAAATTTGATGTCCGAAAATATATTTGGAATGCCGTCACGTTTTTTGCGATTATTTTTCTTTTGGGAAGTCTGTACAAAGGGGCCAATATTTATATTACCTTTGCCTGGATGTTCCATCAGGCGGATTCCGCCAAAGGACATTTTGAGTGGCTGAATTTCTTGTCGTATCCCTATTATTTATTCGTCTTGGAAAGCTGGTTGTTCGGCCTATTGTTCTTCTGGAATATTTATTTCATTATCAAAAAAGAGTGGGGTAAACTTTTTCCTTTTGCGCTGAGCGTTTTTATGATGATCTTGTTCTCGTTCCCTCAGGAGAAAGGCGTTCGATATCTTTGCGTAGCCATGCCGTTTATGGTGATGGCTGTTTCTGTTTTGATTTCGGAAATCTATAAACAGAAAAACGCTCGATATCAATGGTTTCTGATATTGGCGGCAGGGATTATGCTTATTGTTCATCTAGGAAAATCGCGCGATATTATCCAATTTCAATCCAACTATGAATCATCGACTTTTGATATCCTTCAGAAAAATCCGACGGCAAAGATATTCTCTACGCAGAACATGGTCCAGGGTTTGTTTATGCCGAATCCCAAAAATGTGCTTGAACTGCCGAGGAACTTTCAGATGTTCTTGCGTTATTATCAGCAAGGATTTCGATACCTTGTTATTGACCCGCAGGCCTATGTTTCTTTCACGCAAGACGGATACCGTTTTAGTCCGCCCTTGGCCGGTTATTTGAGCTTTATCGTCAAGAATCTGCCGCCTTATAAAACGTATCCGCATTTTAATAAGGCAATGCTTGAGCGGTTTGTCCTCGAGCATAATGAAAGCCTTTCAAGGTCTATTCAATTCTTAAAGTTGAATAACAACGGCGAGCTCGGCGCTTTACGCGTTTACGACCTCGATGTTTGTATCCCCATTATGGCCCGTTTTGCCCAAATCAAAGAACAAAAGAGCGGTGCACAATGATAGGAAAAAACATCTTTAGAATTTTTGTTATTCTATTGCTCGTTTTAAGCGCAGCGGTGATTTCTTATAAGCCGAAGGATCAAAAGAAAGATGGTTTAAACAAATACAGCGAAACCAAGCTTTTGATGGATACCGTCGTGCGGATCGATATTTGTGCCACTGAAAAGGATTCTGTTTCTGCGGCCAAGGCTTTTCAGGTTGCATGGAAGACGATGGAAGATGATGTGGATATGCTCAGCGTTTTCGACGAGAATTCTGATATTTCCAAGCTCAATAATGCCAAGACAAAGCCGGTTGAAGTCCATAAAAAGGTCTATAATTTAGTGGCAAAGGCGCGATATTTTTCGGATATTTCCGACGGAGCGTTTGATGTCACGGTAGAGCCTCTTATGCAACTATGGCGAGATGCAAAGAAAACCAATAAACTTCCGGCGCCGCGTGCGGTTCGTAAAGTCTTAAACGCTATGGGAGAAGGCCAGATCGAATTATTAGGCAATAACCGGATGCGGCTTAAAAATTCTTTAACGAAATTGGATTTAAGCGGGATCGCCAAAGGATTCGTGGTCGATGAGGCGGCGCAAGTCTTAAGGGCAAATGGGTTTTCTGATTTCTTGATTGTTGCCGGAGGGGATATGTATGCCGGCGGGACCAATATTGAAGGCCGGCCCTGGCAAGTGGGCGTGCGCGATCCGCGGGATAAGAATAAAGTTATCGGAATCGTTTCTTTAAGTAATAAAGGAGTGACAACTTCCGGCGGGTATGAGCGGTTCTTTGAGATTCAGGGGAAAAAATATTCCCATATCATGAATCCTAAAACAGGATTCCCGGCAGAAGAGGCTTTGAGCTCGACGGTAATCGCTAATACGACAGAGGATGCCGATGCTCTTTCAACGGCTTTATGCGTATTGGGTACGCAAAAGGGGACAGAACTTATTAATTCTCTTGGTGGGGATTATGCCAGCTTAATTGTTACGCCCGACGGCCAGAGTGTTGTCCAGACGGCCAGTAAAGAATATAAGAATTTTCAGGTAAAGGAATAGCTGTTTGTTATAATAAAGACAAATTAAAAGGAAAAAGTCATGAAACAATATTTAGATCTCTTAAAGCATATTCTTGACCATGGGGAAAAAAAAGAAGACCGTACCGGTACCGGAACGATCTCTGTTTTCGGTTGTCAGATGAAATTTGATTTGCGCGAAGGGTTTCCGCTTTTGACGACAAAAAAGGTTTTGTTCGACGCTGTCGTTTATGAATTATTATGGTTCCTGCGCGGCTCGACGAATATCAATGACGATTTGGTTCAGCATACACCGATTTGGAACGCCTGGGCCAATGATCAAGGCGAGCTTGGTCCTGTTTATGGTTATCAATGGAGAAAATGGGAGAAGTTCGTCTGGGATGACCAAAAGAAGTCTTATGCCAAAGAACATGTCGACCAAATCACCAATGCGATTGAAACCATCAAAAAGAACCCGAATTCCCGTCGGATTATCGTAAGCGCTTGGAACGTGGCCGACATTGAGCGGATGGCCTTGCCGCCGTGCCATGCCTTTTTTCATTTCTACGTCATTAAAGGGCGGCTTGACTGCCAGCTTTATCAACGCTCTGCGGATGTGGCCTTAGGCGTGCCTTTTAATATTGCCAGTTATGCGCTTTTATTGTCCATGGTCGCCAAGGAGTGCCATTTGACGCCGGGGATCCTTGTCCATACTTTGGGCGACACGCATATTTATCTTAACCACATCGATGGTGTAAAAACGCAGCTTGAGCGAAAACCAAAACCGTTACCGACGTTAAAGCTTCAGGATAAAAAAGTTTTGGAAATGACGTTTAACGACATCAAAATTGAAAATTATCAATTCGACCCGTTTATCAAATTCCCCATTGCCGTATGATCCCTATTGATATTATCGTAGCTGTTGATGAAAAGTTTGGCATTGGAAAAGGCGGAGGGCTTCCTTGGCGCCTTTCGGAGGACCTGCGGCATTTTAAAAAGATAACGACCACGGCAGCGCATGATAAGCGTAATGTCGTCGTGATGGGCCGTAAGACCTGGGAATCCTTGCCGGAAAAATATCGGCCGTTACCGGAACGTATTAATGTTGTTTTGACAAGAAGTCGAGATTTGATCCTGCCCGGCGGAGTTGAAAAGGCGGGGAGTTTTCAGGACGTCTTTAATCTGCTTAAATCCAGAACCGATTGGGAGAAAATTTTTATTATCGGCGGTGCGGAAATTTACAAAGAGGCCGTTGCTTTACGCAATTTACAAACGATCTATATGACGCATGTCAGGAAAGATTTCGGTTGTGACAAGTTTTTTCCGCTAACGAAAGAAGAATTCGAGAACCGTTTTGAAGAGTTGTTCGCTACGCCGGTCGTCGTTGAAAATGAGGTAGAATTTTATTTTGCCGAATATCAGAAACGAAAGAGAATAATGTAGTTTATGTGGACAATATCTTTTCTTCTTATAGGAGTCCTTGTCGCTGCCGGGTTTTGTGCGATGGCTGAAGCTGCGATTTTAAGCTTGCCGTCGATCCGCGCCCGTCTTTTAAAAGAGCATAATAAGCCGAATGCCGACGATCTTCTGTATATCAAAGATAACATCGCCTATGCGATCGCCACGGTGGTTATTTTAAATAATGCCGTAACGATTATCGGGTCTATCTTTATCGGCGAGAAAATATCTGCCCATTTCGGCAATCAGTGGCTGGGATTGGCGTCTGCGGTTATCACCTTCGCCATTATCATCATCGGAGAAATCATTCCTAAGATGATCGGCGAGCGCTATAAGACCACGATCTCTTTGATGGTGGCCAAACCCGTTCGCGCTTTGGTTTGGCTGTTTCATCCGATCGTATCATTGACCATGAGCATTTCCAATGTGTTCACCGGGCCCTATAAGAGAATGTCTCCTCGGATCACGGAGGATGAAATTAAGATGATGCTAAAACTCGGTCGTGTTGAGGGTACGGTTGAGATGGATGAGGAGGTCTTGTGCAGTCGGGTGTTTCGTCTTAATGATATTAGGGCGGTACAGATCATGAAGCCCATCGACGGCATTTTTGCGCTAGAAGCCAATAAAACGCTTGGCGAGATCAAAGAGGCGATTATCAGCTGCCGTTACAGCCGGGTTGCTGTTTATGATAAGGACCCGAAGGATTTTGTGGGCGTGGTTCAGCAAAGAGTTCTCTTGCGGGAAATTGCTAAGGACAATTATTCTTCCAAAGTCCGTGATTTTATGCAGGACCCGATTTTTGTAAGCTGGTTTACCAAGGCTGATACGCTCTTAGAAAAGTTCCAGGCGCATAATCAACATCTTTTTATCGTCCAGGATGCTCGAGGAAAAGATGTCGGGCTTATCACGATGGAAGATGTTTTAGAGGAGCTTTTTGGTGAAATTTATGATGAAAAAGATATCGCACGGGCGAATCCTTTAAAGAAAAATGAAGGAAGTTCTTCTTGAGGGGCATCGGGTGCGTATGTTAGAATCTTTTGCTTATGAAAATAGTTAAAGGTTTTTTTCTTGTAGCCTGCGTTATTTTTATGACGGGCTGTGCCTGGTTGCCCTGGGGAAAACACGGATCTGCTAACGCTCCGCAAAAGACTGAGGATGCGGATGCGCCTCTGAAGGTCCAGCGGATCGTTGAGGCGGACCTGCTTAAAGATGGGGAAAATATTTTGATCGCCCCGTTTACGGCCGGTGAAGATGTTCGCGCCACGGAAGAGATGGATAAAGACGCTCTCATGCTTGTGCGTGGTGTTTACGACGAGCTTCAGGAAAAGAAATCTTGGTTTAAGATCATTACGGCAGAGACGGTTGAAAAGTCGGACTTCTTGATCGAGGGGCACATTACAAAAATTTCTGAGCCGTCTTGGTTCGCGCGGTTCATTTTACGGAAGAAAAAGAAAACATTTGGCGTAGAAGGCAAGATGACCGATTTAAACACGGGGCGCATCATTTTTTCCTTCGAAGATGAAGTTTCGTCGGGTAAAAAAGGGACAACGTATCTGGACTTGAGCCATTTGATCGGGGTTCGGTTGGCGCGATTTATTTTATCGGCAGTTCAGACAATACAATAGAGACTTAAGGAGAATAGCAACTATGTTCGTCGTAACTGGTGCAGGAGGATTTATCGGAAGTTGCATTGTGGCCCGGCTTAATGAGCTTGGCGAAACACAAATTATTCTGGTTGATGAGTGGGAAGGCAACAATGATCCGAGAAAGAAGAATATTGAACATAAAAAGTATGTTAAATATTATGATAAAAAAGAATTTTTAAAGCTCGTTATCGAGGACAAATTGAATCCTGCTGTTCAATGTTTGATCCATATGGGGGCTTGCAGTTCCACCACCTGCATGGATGAAGAATATTTGCGCGTCAATAATCTTGAGTATACCAAAACATTGGCCCAGTGGGCCTTGAAGAAAAATGCGCGTTTTATTTATGCGAGCTCGGCCGCGACGTATGGCGACGGAGAATCCGGATATAAAGATGATGATCGGACGACTTTAAAGTGTAAGCCGCTTAATCTTTATGGGAAATCGAAGAATGATTTTGATCTGTGGGCGCTCAAAAATGGTCTATTGGATAAAATGGTAGGCTTGAAATTTTTTAATGTCTTCGGTCCTAATGAATATCATAAGGGCGACATGCGAAGCGTTATTTGTAAGGCCTATCCTCAAGTGGTTCAAGACGGTGTGATGCGTCTTTTTAAATCGTATCATCCGGACTATGAAGACGGCGGGCAGAAGCGCGATTTTATTTATGTGAAAGATGCTGTTGATGTTGTGTTGTTCTTCGTTAACCATAAAAATATTAACGGCTTATTTAACGTCGGGACCGGAAAAGCAAGGACCTGGAATGACCTGGCTAGGGCCATTTTCCGCGCCGCCGGGAAGAACCCTAATATTGAATATTTTGAAATGCCCGAACATTTACGGCCTCGCTATCAGTATTTTACCGAAGCGGACATGGGCAAACTGCGAAAGGCCGGTTACCAAAAACCGTTTACCTCTTTAGAAGACGCTATTTTGGATTACGCACTATATTTGAAAAATCAAAGTTATTGGTAAAAACCCATAACGAGGAGGTGGATGTTGATTTATATCATAATCGGATTGGCCGGGATATGTTTCTTCGTCGGTCTTATTTTGATCCTCAAAGAGTACCGAACATCCAAAATTGATGAAGCTTCCGCTGTTCCTGTTTCAACCCTCAACGATGTTGAAGAACCCAAAGTTGTTCATGAGGTTCCCGTAACAGATGTTCAGCTGAGTAAGGAAACGGCTGAACCAGAACCGCAAGCCGTTCATCCTGCGGATGCTGTTTTCGAATCTTCCCCTATAGAAATTAAGCCTGAAGAAATTATTCCCCCAGTCGAGATTAAGCAGGAAGTAGCGCCTCTCCTTAAAGAAGAGGTTGAGCCTATTGAGCCTGTTTTCGAAAAGGAGATCCCTGCAGAGGATAAGATCCTTCTGGACGTACAATTGAAGATCGATGCGCTGATTCAAGAGAACCAGTCTTTAAAGGACCATTTAGACGAGCAGTCGCGAGAAATCGCTGATTTGCAGCAAGCTAATGCGCAGCTTCGAGAACAAAATAAAGAAGCAGGGGAAATGATCTCAACTAAAATGCCGCAGCAAGCGAGCGCTTTGGTCGATAAAATTGTGGATTTACAGAAAAAGAATGACGAGCTGTTGCTGCAATTAAAAGAGGCGATGGAACTAAGCACGCAGTTCACTGAAAAAGAAAACAGCTTAAAGCTTGAATTAACCAAGTATCGCGCGCAATCATTAGGCCTCGAACGTATCTGTGAAGACCTTAAGCTTCAGAATGAGGAAATGAGCAAAGCCATTAAGGCGCAAAAATAAACTTGCCGACCGTATGTGACGTTTTTGTCCCATGCCGCTTTAAGATATGGATAAAAACTTTTCTGAATTTTCTAGCCTTGATTCGAAAGCCATTATCATAGAGCTTAAGATAGCCCATGAAGCGATCCTGAAATTGTTGGACCAAATTCAGGCCGTTATGCATGCCTATCCGAAGGCAAAGCCTTTTGTCAGGGAATTACAGGATCTTCTTTTAAATCATTTTGAGCGGCAAAATCGAAAATTGATCGGTTTTTTACAATCCGTCGCTATGGAACATAATGATCAAAGCAAGGATGCTCATTTTTTACTGCAGGATTTAAAAGATATCAAGATTAAGACCTGGTTTTTTATTGATGAACATCCGGCGGATATGGGGGATGTGAACCCTAAGAATTTTATTGCGGACTTCAAGGATTTTTCGCTGTGCCTATCTTTTCGGATCAAGACGGAACGGGATCGGCTAATTCCTCTTTTAGAAAGCATCTTTAAGAATAATTCTTGATGGTTAGTTGCAAAAGCAAAAACCATCTGATAGAATAGGCCATCATGAAAAATAAAATAAGTTTTCTTGCCATTTTGACCCTGTCTTTTTTTGTGTGTGGGTGTGAGTCTCTATTAGACGCTCCTAAGGTGATTTGGGGGTCTTCCGTCAGGGAATTGGAAGCTGACCGTGCTCATGCAGACAAGAAGACGTATTTCGCTAGCTTTAATGATTGCTATCAGACTATTTTGGATTTGGCAAAAATAGACCCTTCCGCGAAACTTCCTGTAGCGAAGCCGTATGAGATATTCTCAAAGGACCCGATTCGAGGGATCATTGTTGTGATGGGCATTAAAGGCAATATTGATACGACTGAAGTCGGGATATTTTTAACAGAGAATAATGACAATACTTTGACTGTGGAAGTAGCCTCCTCGAGCAGCAGCGCCCAAGAGAAAGCCGCTAAAATCGTTTTTACTGAATTGAACAAACGATTTAAATCTCCGTAGACGTTTCTTAAAAGAGCCCCGAATATCTTTCAATGAAAATAAAAAGAGAAACAAAAATCATTTGCACGTTGGGCCCAGCCAGCAGCGCAAAGAGCGTTTTAATAAAAATGGCTCAGGCGGGAATGGATGTGGTGCGCCTTAATTTTTCGCATGGGGATTATGCCCAGCATGATCAAATGATCAAGACCGTGCGCGCCATTAATAAGGAAAAAGGGTTGAACATTAAGATTTTACAGGATCTAGAAGGC
>JADFXT010000029.1 GCA_015233405.1 Candidatus Omnitrophota bacterium
TTAACTAAAGATAATGGCTTTCAAGCTTGGTTCGGCGCGAGTAAATTTGATCCGCCAGATGAGGCATATGGAGGAAATGGCGCAAAACTTCCTAAATATCCCACGCCAGACGGCCTGGTTCCATATGGGTTCTATGGATGTCAGTCCTGGAGTAAACTTTAAGTAATATTATTTTTCAGACAGGTGTTTAAGGGCGCCTTAACCGGCGCCCTTTCTTATGGTGCGCAGAGAGAGGGATGATTATTTTACCAATAGCTAATAAGTAAGTGTTTGAAATTGGTTGGAGTTGTGTGCTATAATTTTTTAACTATTATTTCTTCAAGGGGCCTTATTTGAAAAATTATTTAAAATATATTATTGCTTATTAAAGCCGAGCCGAAGTGCTCGGCTTTTTTATAAAAGAAATAAAATATCTTAGACAATAATCCGCCTGGAAAAGATTGATCCAAATCGTTCTTATGATTTAGATGCTGCATGATTATTCTCTTGGAGTTGAATTATGAATAAAGACGACGCAGAATTGATTGCAAGGTTGTTATCCGGAGATAAACGGGCATGGGATGAGTTTGTTAATCTCTATTCAAAAGATATTTATAACTCCATTAAGCAAACGCTTAATAAGCATCGGGTTAGTGTTAGCTCCGCAGCAGACGATTTATTTCAGGAAATGTTTTTATCTTTATGCGAAACTAATTTTGAGAAATTAAAGAGTTTCAAAGGATTGTACGAAGGCCGGCTTAAAGGATTTTTAGAGACAATGGCTCGTAATAGAACAATTGATTATTTGAGGAGGATTAAAACTAAATCACTTGAAATAGAAGAAAAAAAGCGACCTTCTGGTCCGAAAGAGAGAGAAGAAAGAAAACGGTTGAATCAAGCTCTTTCGGTGTGGCCAAATATTTTCCTTTCTGAGGGCAAAGAGATCCAAATGGAAGAAATATTGGACTGTCTTGATGAAGAAGATCGAAAGTTTGTACAGCTTGCATTTTTATCGAAGCCAAAATTAAGATCTAAAGAAGGGGCGCGAATATTAGGGATGTCGGTAGCGGCATATAATATGCGGAGAAAGAGAATGAAAGAGAAATTGCGAGAAATCTTAAAAAGAAATTTTCACGAAGACCGTTAGATTTTTGTATTACGACCGTCTATGGTTGTGGAGGTAACTATTATGTTAAAGAATTTATTTAAAAGACAATGTCCAGATGATGAAACGGTTGCTTGTTATATGGACGGGCTTCTGCCTGCAAAAGAAAAATCATCTGTTGATAAGCATTTGAAATCCTGTTCAGCGTGCCGAGAAGCTTTTGCTATTCATAAGGAAGTGGCGGAACAGTTGAAAGTGGCAGATCTTGAGCCGGTCCCGAAACATCTCGTTGAGGCAGCGAAAAATCTATGGTCAGAAAAGTATGGCGTTCGCTTCCTGGATATCGTCGTTACCGTGGCACAGGATTTTCTGGAAAGAGCGCGTACCACAGGAGAGATTATTAAGGGATCGTTGAAATCTCCAGAATTTGCTTATGCTTTGAGAGATGGCGGTGAACAGAAGACGACCACTTTAAGAGTAAGAAAAATCTTTGAAGACATTCGAATAGACATCGAGGTTTCACGCACGGCGGGTGACAATAGTATGGTTTCTTTGAAATTAAAGGATGATAAAACAGATATTCCGTTAATAGACCTTCGCGCAACGCTGATATTGGATGATACCGAATTGGAATCCTATGTTACCCAAAATGGGAAAGTGGTTTTTGAAAATATCCGCCCCGGTGTTTACATGATACAGATTTCACGGGTTGACAGAGCTGTTGGAGTAATTTCATTGGAGCTAACAAAGAAATGACAACGACTTCAATTTTAATCTTAGAAACAGCGATTCAGCAGAATGAGATCACCATGAGCGTGTATGAACGTGGTTCGACCGTTCATCAATATGAAAAGCTCTCGATATCATTAGAAGAAGTGCGCATTCTTTGCGACGAGATCATTAAGCTGTTGAATAAAAGTAACGAACAGCGCGGGAGCTCTTCCGGTATTCATATTGAGTTGCAGAAATCAGGGCAGCTTCTTTACGATCAGCTTTTAACGGAGAACATCAAAAGAAAGTTAAAGGCATCTGATAATAATAACCTTCTTTTATATATCGACGAGAATCTTGTTTCGATTCCTTGGGAGCTTCTTTTTGATGGCAAACAATTTTTATGTTTGCGGTTTAATATGGGGCGAAGCGTAAAAACCCGGCAAGCCTTACGTGATGCAGGGCCGAGGTCTTTAGAGTTCCCCATCAAGATGCTTATATTGGCTGATCCGACCAATGACCTTAAATCAGCGCGTCAAGAAGCGAGCGCGATTGAGAAGCAGTTGGATAATTTGAGGAAGGTTATTAATGTCGGGAAGAAAGTGACAAATATCGATACGGTGTATGTCAAAAAGAATTTGCGGGATTACGATATTGTCCATTACGCGGGGCATACAGATTATGACGTCGCAGATCCTGCTAAGAGTAGTTGGTCTCTTTTTGAAAGCCGTTTGACCGCAGCCGACATTTTAAACATGGGAGCGACTTCGCCTTTGCCGTCCCTTGTCTTTTCTAATTCCTGTCAGTCGGCTCATACAAAAGAATGGGCGGGTAATAATCTTGAAGAGAAGGTGTTTGGTTTAGCAAATGCCTTTTTATGTTCTGGAGTGCGTCATTATATCGGCACATTATGGAAAATTCCTGATGAAGACAGCCTTGCCTTTGCAAAAGAATTTTATGCGCAAATTGCCCAAGAGAAATCTGTTGGTGAAGCAATTCGACAAGCACGACTTAAGATGATGACGGATTTAGGTGAAGATTCGATTGTTTGGGCGAGTTATGTGCTTTATGGTGATCCGACGAACGCATTGATTGGGATGCAATCAAAACGTCCTCCGGTAGGATTTGTATATAAAAATTGGCAAAAAATAATTATTGGAGCAGGCATTATTGCCGGTATATGCGGATTTTTGTGGCTTGTATATTTCTTTAATCTTTTTGGAATGGGTGGCGACCGAAAGGCGTTATTTGATTATTACTATCAAAGAGGCGTTGCTTTTTATAAGAATGGAAAGATTGTTGACTCTGAAGCGAGCTTAATAAAAGCCCGTAAGATTTGTTCTATGTTACAAAATTGTCCTAAAGATGACGTCGAAGATTCATGGGAAGAGTTGCAGGCTATGAAAATGTTGGATGTTTCTGCCCGGGAGCAAAACTTTGACATGCGGGTTCGTGCTACCATGGAATTGGCGCGCATAGAAAATAGGAGATTTTTCCGTATTGGGCATGGAGAACAGGGTGACGGCGCGGAGGAGGCGAAACAAAAAGCCATTGATACCTACAGAACTGTTGTCAGAGTTATTGAAGATTCGAAAAATATTACTCAGCAAAATAAAGAGGCATTGGCTGAGGCGACGTTTTCTTTGGTAATGCTTTATATTTCGGATGATCGAGAAAGAGCAGAATATTATTATAATAAATTTTTTGGTTATTCTTCAGAAGAGCACCGATTTGACTATTTAAAGCGTATTAATGATCGGATAGATGGTTTTATGAAACAAGATAAAAGCGGGGTCTTTTATAATACGTGGAGCTCATTTGGCATTAAAGTTTCTGTGGATATGGCTAAGCAAATAAAACCAATGCTGTTAAAAGCTTTGAAATCTATTGATTCCATGAAAGCGTTTGATGAGAAAGAGGCGGAAAAAGTTCAGGAAATAAAAAATACAGGTAATAATTCTACATCGCCCCGGTAATTATTTTTTGTTAGAAATCCCCTTTCCTTGCGTCAATGGTAGTGAGGGCAGAAAGAGGCCCGAAACATTGATGACAAAGAAAGGGGTTCTTTATGTTCCATTGCTCAATTCATCCGCAGGAAAAATCCGTAGGTTATTGTAAAGATTGTCAGAAGTTTTATTGCGAATCTTGTGCCGAAAAAGATCGGGGTTTCTTTTATTGTCCGGTTCATCATCGGTATATGCCTTCCAGACCCGCAGCAGTGCTTCAAGAACAACAACCCATCCCGCAGAATATCCCATCACCGAGTGGATTTCTTATTTCTCATTTTGTCAAAGGCGCTATTGATGATCCTGATCAGCAGAAGATATTAAATCTGCCTTACGAGAACAGCCATCTTGTTTTCGGCGTTCCAGGGTCTGGCAAGACATTGCTTGCCATGCTTCGGGCAAAACTTGCGCCGTTTGACAAGAATCGTGTCTTGCTTTTGGTTTACAACCGACCATTAAAGCAGTTGTTTGCTATGGCTAATGGGGATGGGGCAGAATCTTATAAGGTGGAGACATTCCATAGCTGGTTCTACGCATATTACAAGGAAGTGGCAGGGACGCCACCGCCATTCGTGACGGACTTTGAATATGATTGGTTAAAAATTTATGACGTTCTTTCTAAAAAAGGTATTCATAAATATTACGAATATGTTGTCGTGGATGAGGCTCAAGATTTTCCGCTGGAACTTTTAAATTTGCTCAAGTATGTCTCTAAAAGAGTGACGGTCTTTATTGATCCAAATCAAAATATTGTAAGCGAGGACGATGACAAGATCGTTAAGTTATGCGGGGCAATGAAGCTTAATGTTTCAGAGGTTTATCACCTCACCAAAAACTATCGTAGCACGCCGGAAATCCACAGATTCTCGCAGAACTTCTTTTTGGGGAAGTACCCTAAAGGATCGGAGTGTTTTTCAACGCGTCGGGGGCGTAAGGTGGCCATTTATAGGAAATTTTCTTGGGATGAGACCTGGGATGAGGTTGCGAATTATGCAGAAGAAAATCCCGGGCATCGCATCGGGGTGGTTCTTTCCAGCATCAGGTTTGGGAATAAGGCTTTAGAGCAACTAACGGAACGATTGCCTGATAAGAAAGTTGCTTTGTATAAGTGGTTGCGTAGTTATCGTAGTGAACCAGTGGACTTCTTCAGCGATGTTGTAATTATGAGCTTGAATACGGTTAAAGGACTTGGTTTCGATGCTGTCTTCATTGTCCGAGTTGGTTATAGCCAAATGCAGATCCATGGCACCGATGAACTCTTGGGCATGAATAAGTTTTATGTGGCTTGTACGCGAGCCAAGCGGTTCTTGGGGGTCTTCTGTGAAGCTGATACGCAGGAGATCAAGCAGTTTTTTCATAAAGGCGAGTTTGATCTGGTTCTTTAAAAGTTGTTAGATTTCTAGGGCGGCAACGTCTATTTCATTGGGAGGAGTTTACTTATGGGGAGATTTCTTTTCGTCATTATCGTAATTGTTAGTTTGCTATGGGGGAATGTATCTTTTTCGGCCAAAGATTACATTAGCGATCCGTCGATTCCTGATAACGAAGACGGGGCATATCCGGTGACAACTAAATATAAGATTGATGTCGATGGCGATAAAAAACCGGAATTGGTTAAGGTTAACTACGGAATCGGCGTTTCAGACAAATTCTTAACAATTGAGATTTATAAAGGAAAGAAATTAATTTCGAAGCTAAAGGGCTCGTTTGGCATACAGTCCAATTATAAGATTGCGGATATTGATGGGGATGGTAAGAAAGAAATTATCATTTGGAGCGGATTGTGGGATTTTCGGCTGCCGGGAGAGGATGGCGTGACTGAGAAGAATTATGAAGGACATAGCGGTGCGCATAGATATATTGTCGCTACTTATAAGTTTATTCGAGGCGAATATTATCTTTGGGATATTTATACGACAAAGAAAAAGTATGAACCATTTTGTGAAGAAATGCCGAAATGATTGTCGGCTGGAAATCTTAATATGAAGAAATTTCTTTACTTGGCGTTAGCCTTCTTTTTTATAATTTCGGGATTATACGTATGGCAAGCCGTTGATGGCGCGAGGACGAAGTTGGTTTATAACGGTCGGATAATCCATCCTTTTTGGATAATGCAGTTAGCGGGCTATATTGGTCAGAAGCCCCAGATGATCGCCATTGATATTGATAGCCCATATCCAACAGAGCCAATATCGAGAAAATACGGCTATTGGTCTGCAGAGCGCATAGAAGAAAGTTATGAGAGCTATGGTTATAGGTATTTGGGGCAGATGTCTAACGGAGTTTATGTTGTTGAAGCAGGTTATGACGGCGGTGGAACAGGATTCTTTATGGATCTCGTTTTTATCCAGTTTATCTGAGCTTACCCCTATTTTGTTCCCACTTGTAATTAGAGTTTTGGGGCCATTGTTAATTGTCTTTCCGGACTGTCTGGGACCAGCAATAAAACACATCTGCCGCCCCCAAGACGGATGAAATGCGATATGCTCCAGCGATCTTTCTAACATGGCGTCTATTTTAAATATTCATTTAAAAAAGTCAATATTAAATTTAAAATGCATTTAAAAAAGTCAATCGTATGCCACGCACAGCGTAGAAATTATATCTGCCATATTCCCTTCTTAAATCCCAAAAGAATTAGCCCATTATCAGCCATTTACTAGAGATAAATCCAGCCCAATATTGGCTAATTCCTAGTAAATGCTCATTTCCCACTCCGACAATTGGCAAATAGTCGTCGATAATCCATTTACTACACAAATCCTAAAATAGCCCAAAACAGAGATAAATCGCGCTTATGAGGAGATTATCTGGCGCGTTGCGGAGAAATTTTAAACGCTGAATGAGAAACGTGGATAAAACTAACAACACCGTCGAGAAATAGCGCCCTAAGTCTTTGAAACGCAAAGACATAAAAAAAGCCCTGATCAGCTAAACTAATCAGGGCGTATGATATCTCTCATTCTAAAACGAGAGAGAACTTACTGGTAGCCCTTAGACGTATCACTACAAGGGCATATATCTAATGAACGAAAACGTATTGTATCCATAATACTTGATTATATCAAGAAAATTTCTAGTTGAGAGATGGAATTCGTCGAGGACTATGGAGTGGTAAGCAGTCGTTTTTAGCCGGCTAAGCGGACAAAATGGCTGAAAATGTGTCCGTTTTGTCCGGTCTTTTACGAGGACATTTTGCGTAAACCTTTGATACACAAACGATAACAAAATGTCCACCCAGGAGAGGTGGACATTGGTAAAAATATGACTATAAATCAAACTATTTTCCGCAAAATCTTTTTCTTAATCAGCGGAATTACCTTATCTCTTTTAAAACATGCCTTTTCAAAATCGCGACAAGACATTTTGAGACTCCCCGCTTTACGGCGAAGAGCAATAAGAAATTTCTCAAAATCATTTAAAGTCGCGTTCTCTGGCTCCTTCGTCTCCATAACTCCTCGCCAAGAATGGATATCGTAAATACCATATTTTTCTGGATCATAAAATGTCAAGATTGTACTAGCGACAGCTAATCCAGCTCCCGGAATACAACCCAAAAGCTTCATACGAAGCTTGTCATCTTCGATTTTAAAAGCCGCGAATGAAATAGCTTTTATGCTTTCATCCGGGATCAATTCTATCAAATTCTTTTCTCTCTGCTCTCTCCCAGGCATGGTCATAAACTTCCATTTAATAATCTTTAGAAATTCTGGCTTCGTCATAAAACGATTTTCTCGAAAAACTTTCCGTAATTCTTCTTCAAGGCCAGTATTATAAAGATCTTCTTCGTCGTTATATCGCCTCAACCATTCCCTAGCTTCTTCTCGATTCATAAATTATATCTTTAACATTTGAAAACCTGAATTATCCAGAAAATCGCTTAAATCAAATCGACGATCTTGAGTATCAAAAGCTTTTTTCTTTTTTGGGTTTATCCAAATAATTAAATTATACCTATTTCCTTTTGCTTTCCTTTTATGCAATAAACACAGCCGCTGCAGCTCTTGGGCCGGGATTGTGATTGTGTGTGGAACAATATCGCGCCTGCCACTTTTCTTATTTTCTTCAAGCACATAAATTAAGAAAATAAAAAAATCTGCGCTGCAATCGTGGATAACCGAAGATTTTAGTAAAAACCATCCGGCTGAGCCTTCCCCAAAATTAGCGACTTCAGATTTTCTTGGTTCATATGCTCTACTGCCTTTAACCTGAACCGTGATAATTTTCTTACTTACCACATTAATTAAAGCCAAATCCACATTCTTCATCTGGGCACTGGCTGGCATAAAAACAGCTACGTTCTTATTAAGATTATCCCTTAGGATACCAGTAACAACCGCCTCATCTACATTAAGAGACCAAAAATTTTTATAGGCTCTTCCCATTAATAGCTTCCTTTTTGTTAATGCCACTTTTAGACAATAATACTGTAAAATTATAACATGGCTTCAAGGATTATTAAATTATTTTACGCCCTTGCCTGCTAAACTTCTTTTGTATCAATATCCACACGGTTAAATACTTCCCGAATCCGGCGCCGGCGTCAATCGCCCAAACATTACAAAATTTTTAGGGATCTTTTTTGCCAAATTTTTGAACCGGAATATGCCCAATATATAATCTCATCATAAGCCCAAAACTTCCATTCAGGAGACATTTTATCCAATGGAATAGTGCCCAACAAAAACCCCTCCTTATAAATCATAAATACCTTATAAAATATAAAATTAAACACTTACCAATTTATGAACAGTCCTCCGTGTCCCCAATGCATGTCTTCCCGGGCTTTCCATTTCCCTCTTCCGGATTATTTACAGTATCTTTTGAGTCTTTAATCATATCTTGAAATGCCTTGCGTTGAATATACTGTTGAAAACTGGCTCCGGCAAAATCATCGGTTTGCTTGTTGCAAACAACCGGAAAAGTACTGCCGTAATAATCCTGCACGGCAAAACAATATGGGCTATCAGAAAACTGCTCCATAAATTCATTCCAAAATATATTCTGCCCTGGCATCCCCTTGGGCCAGGCATCAGCCAAAAAGGCTTTTGCTTTGACAGCATTACCTCCGTAAATCAAATCAAGGATATGTTCCCACGCCGTTGGCGGCAAATACGCTCCGTCTTTATACCAACCTGTATTTTGTGGATCAAAATCCTTATTATCTTTCTTTTCCTTCTCAAGATCTTCTAAGTCCGCAGCTCTTTGATCCTGGATTTGTTTTATAAGATCGCGGTATTCTTGTTCCTTGATATCTGGCTTGCGCATCAGGTCCATAGCTGGTACATAATTTCCATTTTTCCATTTGAGGATTAACTTAGGGGCGGGTGATCCGGCAAAACAAGCATTCCAATAAGCAAACGTCCAATCATAAGTGATGAACTCCAAAGCCCCGTCGCCATCAACATCCTTAAACGGCCCACCCCCATGCCCAGCATCAATGGTTCCCAAATGCTTAAATGAATCCCCTAATGAAAAAGTATCATATGTATAACAGCAATGAGCTCCTCCGGACCATTCAGAGACAACAAGGCTCGGTTGCCCATCTCCTGTAATGCTCTTACCCGGCTGTACTAATTCGTTTTCTTTATCCTCATCATCCTCCAAGCCAAGAAAAAATCGATGACCTTCTTTGATAAAAAGCGGCAAGCCTTTCTTGGTTATCTTTAACCTTTGAAAGATATCATCCTTATCCGACTCAATAATGACCTTATACTCTCCAACCGAAACATCCTTTTCAACCTTTGCCGGAACAAAAACTGGTTCGTCGCCATCGTTTTCTAATTTAACACCATTCCATCCGGCTATAGCAGCTCCAATAACTTGATTGTCTGATGCGACTTCGACTGCATGACAACTACAACAGAATGCACACAACCCGCACAAAATTAATCCTTGTCTAATGTTGAGCATAAATTTCCTTTCGTCGGAATCTAGTATTCAGAATTTCCACGATTAGCAATAAAAAGCTCCGGCGCCCTATCATTTGTCTTTTTTTTCTTTCATACAATATCTCCTACGATTAAGCTTCTTCCTCTGGGAAATATTCTTTTTCATCCACCCCAAACGTCCAGGCCACAGCCTCTTTAACGGTCTTCATGCCTGGCGGAACGCGCAGCGTATAAAAAGCGCCTGTGGAAGGGCATCGGACTTTAACCAAAACCAGTGGTTCTTCCTCATGATGTAAATTCACACGAACAAGATCTTGTTCGCCCTCTTTATGAATAACCTCGTGCGGCAATTGTTGTAAGAATCTCTCATATCCCATATCTTCTAATAATATCCGTCGTATTTCAGCATTTCTAATCTTAACAATGTGTTTCGCCTCAAGAGAATTGGATTTCAATAACTCCTCTAAATATTTTGGGACAGCTTCTGCTCGTAGTAAAAGTTTTTGAGAAATTAATTTTCCGTCTTGATCATATTCTTTACGTATCCCATGAGGAAAGCCGAATCGGTATTGGCATTGACTCTTTATCATGCCATTTTCATGCCAATGCCTAATAGATCCATGTAACCGCCCTTGAGCATAAACTTCTTCGCTCATTTTATTACCATCTTCAAACCAAACGACACATAATCCTTCCAGCGAGCTATTTCGCAACGGATATTTAAACTTCAAACGGCCATTGGGATAATAACTTACGGCTTCAGCTTCTTCGTTTGATTTTGAAACATATTGGAGGTCGCCGTTAAACCAAGTATATTTAGACCTAATCTGCAACATTTCTCCATCCTGCTGGCTCATACTCTCTTTGCCGAATAACTTTATAGGTTCCTTTTTCAAATAAAAGCTGTTTATGCTCAGGGTGATTCAACCGAGTTGTTGTGTCTGCCCTAAAATAAAGCACACCATCTTTTTCATACACCTCACCGGAATCTAAAGCGTGATTATGCCCCGTCGCCTCTCCCTCAGCGAGGATAAGATTATCCTTCTTTTTCGATGCTATCGGAATCGCTTCAACTCGAACTATCAATAAATCGCCTTGTCTCTTCATTAAACACCTCCTGTTCTTGTTATCTCCCAATCTTCGAATAAACAGCATTCTCTAATAAAATGTATATTTATTGTCACAGACTCAGTTTCTGATTTAATAACTCTAATATCAGTTGCCCCGCTATTGCTGTCCGTAGGAAAATAGTATTCCTCACGATAAAGCATTAATATCTCATCTGCGTAGCAAGGCAAATTTCCATCTTCTTTTGAAAAATTATATAAAGCAGGAACCTTCCGATAATCATCTTCAAATGACCTCGGCGCCCAATAAGTCAAAAGAATTGGGATATCTTGCTGAACAGCTGTTCTCTTTATTATCCGGCAGAAATCTTCTGTCTTTCTTCTCCTTTCTCTTGTTTCAGCAAAGAAACCGCCTTCGATCTCCTGAAGAGCATCGATAATAACCAGCCCGACTTTCTTATGAGAAACATAATATTTAATTGTTTTCTCGATCTGCTCAATTGATAACAAACTGTCATCAACATATAAAGGAGCATCAGCCAAAACACCCGCGGCCGCTGTTAATTTTGGCCAATCAGTCGGAGATAAAAAACCGCTTTTTATATTATGTGCATTAACCCGGGATTGCGAACAAACCAGCCGAAGCGCAATTTTCTCTTTTGATTCACGGATAGAAAAATATAAGACAGGAATTTTCTGATGATTAACTACGTTTTTGGCTACAGATAAAACAAACGACGTTTTTCCCATGCTTGGCCTGCCAACGAGAACAGTAAGATGCCCTCTTTGAAGACCTGATATCCAATGATCAAGACGGAAAATTAATTTCTCAAAAACTTTTACTACGAGCAGAAGCTGTCCCAAAATATTTAGAGGAGTTATTGAAATCCAATTCTCTTGAGGCGAAACACATTGTTAAG
>JADFXT010000002.1:0-484 GCA_015233405.1 Candidatus Omnitrophota bacterium
AAGACAAACGGAGATTCAAAAATAAGGATTTTTCTTTTGGCTGGCATCGTGGAATAGGTAAGCTGGTACTAATTTTTTCTTTTAAGAACTTTGCGCGCTGCCTCGACGATATCGACATCTTTCAAATGAAATTTTTGAAGAAGTTGCTCGGGTGTTCCGCTTTCTCCAAAGGAATCATTAACGGCCACCATCTCGATAGGAACAGGACAATTCTTGACGACAACTTCACTGACCGCGCTGCCAAGCCCGCCGTTAATTTGGTGTTCTTCAGCGGTGACAATGGCCTTGGTTTCTTGGGCAGATTTGATGATCATCTCGGCATCAATCGGCTTGATCGTATGCATATTCACAACTTTGGCGTTGATCCCTTCTTTCGCCAAAAGGTCTGCTGCAGATAAGGCTTCAGACACCATGACCCCGCAAGCAATAAGGGTCACGTCCTTCCCTTCCCGTAGGACATTAGCCTTGCCGATGACAAACGCAT
>JADFXT010000002.1:518-217472 GCA_015233405.1 Candidatus Omnitrophota bacterium
ATACATCGGACCATATTGAGCAGCAAAAGCCTGTGTGGCTTTGCGGGCTTCCAGTTCATCCGCCGGACAAACAACGACCATATTGGGCAAAACGCGCATAATCGCAAAATCCTCAAGGCACTGCGCTGAGGCGCCATCTTCGCCGACCGTTACGCCGCCGTGCGAACAGACGACCTTGACGTTAGTATTGTTGTAACAAAGATCCATACGAATCATGTCATAAGCGCGGTTGGTTAGAAATACAGCAAAGGAATTGCCGAAAGCAGTCCTGCAGACAGATACAGAAGATCTTGTGGCGATGATCGATCCTCCTCGGGCAGGATTAAGTCCGAGTGCTTTGGATTTTTTAACAAAGACAAAGATGTTCCAATCTGTTTTATATCTTTCTTGCCATCCAGAATCTTTGGCCAGGGATTTGGTTTCATTCGTTGAGCAAAAATGGAAGATCGTAAAAATTATTCCATTTGATTTTTTCCCGAAAACAAGGCATTTAGAAACACTAGTGGTGATGAATCATGATTGAAATAGGAACATCTTTTATAACGCGGCTTAATGCGGTTCGTAAAATTCCGTCCTTTGTGGCGTTAAGCTGGTTTGAAAAATCTCAAATCGCACATAAGGCCTTCTTCGCCGAGTATCGCAAAGGAGAGATGATCCGCCTCGAGGGAGATCCGCCGGACTTTTTTTATTGCGTCATTTCCGGGCGATTGCAGTCCTACACCAAAGACGGATTTGGGAATAAACATCAGCTGGAATATCTTCATCGCGGGATGTATTTTGGCATTGTTTCCCTTTTAACAGGAGAGAATCATTCGCATAATTTTGAAGCCTTAAACGACTCCATGATCCTGCAGGTTCCCAGGAGTGATTTTCAAGTTCTTTTGGAATCTATTCCCAAGCTTGCCATCGAATTAAGCCAGACGTTGTCGAAACATGTCCGCAAGAACGTCAAAGGAATTCAATCCACGTTTGAAAGCACGATCATCTCGATTTATAGCCCGACCAAAGAAACGGGAAGCTCGACGTATGCCATGAACCTGGCTTTGGCTCTTCAGAAAGAAACAAAGAAGAAAGTGATTTTAGTTAGAATTTCTTCTCGAGAATCAGAGGATATGGTTGATTCTGCATCCCAAGCTGATGGAACTCTGCTATTAAAAAACGGGGCCGTTTATTTGCATGAGATTGTTGGAGATTATGAAAAAATTTTAAATAGTATTAATCATGGGGAAAAAGAGATCAGCATATTAAACACGGTGTTCGACCTTACCAAGATTTCACCGGAAACGTTAAAAAAGGAAATCGGCTCTTTTGTCAGCGCGCTAGCTAATGATTATGATTATGTGCTTGTGGATTTACCGACGGATATGGATGATATCGTCTTGGAAGCCTTGACGCAGTCCGATGTGGTCCATTTGATGACGAGCGACCGTAAAAAAGATTTTGAGGTCTTAAAGCAGACCATGGACAGGCTTCGTCCGGCTCTCAAAAGTGATTTTCGACAGGACAAGGTCAAGGTTTTGGTGCGGCCTGTGTATGATAAAGTTTATTTGTCCTTTGAAGAGGTCCGCAGCATCATTGGTTATGATGTTTATAAAATGCTCCCAAACATTCATCCGTCGGATTTAGAAGAGCATCAGGACGCATCAAATGCGTCTTTTTTAAAATGTCTTCCTCAATCGCCTTATAGTTTGGAGATGACACGGATCGCCCGAGAAATAGGCCAGGTTTTAGTCGGGTTGGTTTTAGGCGGAGGCGCAGCTTTGGGGATTGCGCACATCGGGGTCTTAAAAGTTTTTGAGAAGGAAAGGATCCCTGTGGATGTCGTCGCAGGAAGTAGTATGGGGGCTTTGATCGGTGCTTTCTGGTGCGCGGGTTATAAAGCGGATGAAATAGAAAAGATCGCCCGGGAATTTGAAAAAAGAGAAAATATGTTTAAGCTTTTGGATCTAGTTCTGCCGATCTCAGGGCTTATCCACGGGCGAAAAATTACCCAATGGTTGAGGAAATATCTCGGCGAAAGAACGTTTTACAGCACGACGATTCCGTTAAAGGTTGTAGCGTATGATCTCGTCCGCCGGCAGGACCTTATTATTGAGACCGGGTCTGTGGTGGAGGCTGTCCGCCGGAGCATTTCTATTCCGGGCGTCATCGAGCCCATTCAGGAAGGTGGACGCGTTATTATCGACGGAGGAGTCCTTAATCCTTTGCCGACGAATGTTTTGGTCGATCGAGGCATAAAGAAGATCATTTCCGTAAATGTCCTTCAATCGCCCGAAGACGTCACCAGAGGGGTAGAATTGATTGAGGAAAAAGAACGGGCGAAGGAACAACATTCCATTGAACATTCTCATTGGGAATACGTGAAGTACAGGATTTCTAGAGCTTTTCGTCGGGCATTTACCCCTAATCTTTCGGATATTATTGTCCGCACGCTTCAGGCGACGGAATATGTCATCGCAGAGCACAGCTCCAAGAAGGCCAACATTGCTCTTCATCCGGATTTGGTGGGCATTGATTGGTATGAACTGGACCGCGTCAATGAACTTGTCCGGGCAGGAGAGAAGGCGGCCTTGGCCGCATTACCCAAGATCAAAGAATTAGTTCATCATGCGTCTTAAAAATACCCAGACATCTTTTCATCAAGCCGATAAAATCCTCGGCACGCTTTCCCAGTCGATTATTCCTAAATACGCCCAGCGGACAAAACTTTTTGATTTTGATGACAATGTTTTTACCGATTATTATTTAGCCGGCGGCGCGCTTTTTTTAGGCCATGCGAATAAGAACGTCGTGGTGGCTGTTAAGAAGGCCGCTCAGCGCGGGATTAATTTTGAAATGACGACGAGGGAAGAGATCTCACTGGCACAGGACATCCAAAGATGTGTTCCCTGGTTGGAACGGTTATGCTTCTTTGCTTCAGAGTCTGAGGCGATTCAATCGGCTGTGGAGTTGGCAAGGAGTTATACCCAAAAAGAGGTTGTTTTAGCGCTAGGGCATTTCCCCGAGCTTACGGGTTCGGCAATTGTCAACATCCCTTTTAACGACGAGAAAATTTTAGAAGAGACGGTTCTTCAAAACCAAAGCCGCGTTGCCTGTGTGGTTGTTCAACCGGTTTTGACTGAAAATGGAATTGTTCTTGTCGATAAAAAGTTTTTAGAGACACTTGACCGTGTAACCAAAAAGCAGGGGATTGTTGTTATCTTTGATGAACGAAAGACCGGTTTTCGGTTTTATAAAGGCGTTTTACAATCGCAACTAGGTTTTATCGCGGATATCACATGTTTAGGCGGCGTTTTGTCGGCGGGATTCCCTTTGGGGATTTGCGGCGGGAAAAAAGAAATTTTAGAACATGCCCATCTGCGGATGAGTTTAAAGAGCCCGATTATTTTAAAGGCAAGTTTAGCAACGCTGCGGCTGCTTAATGGCGGATTTTATAAAAGCCTTGATGAAAAATGCAGACATTTCTGCGAAAAACTTGAACTGTTTATTCAAACCGAAAAGGTCGAGGCAGAGTTTTCCCACTATGGATCTTTAATGCACATTTCTCTTTTGCAAAATAAAGAAAACGATTATAATCAGATGTTTTTATATTTATTGGAAAAAGGGATTTATTTTTCCAAGGCGGGCTCTGAACCGTTTTATATTACCGGTGTTCATTCCAAAAGAGAATTAGAAGATCTTCTTAATCATCTTAAGCAATTTTTCAAAAGGAGAGACGCATGATGAAATGTCCATTAAGACATGTAGCGGCTGGTGTTGTTCTGCTGACTTTTGTGGTGATTGGGTCTGGTTGTGTCCCTTTGGTCATAGGTTCGGCTGTTAGCTTGTCTGTGGAGGAGCATGATAAAAAGTATATTCCCGGAGAATATAAAAATGGAATCCTCATTAAAAAGGTTAAAGGTTCTCCGATGCAGGTCTATGACGCGGTCCGTATGGCTTTTCGTAAGCTAAAAATGTCGATTGTCCGAGAAAATCATGATCTGCATTATGCCGCCCTTTTGTCTGAATTTTCAGACGGGAGAGAGGTCATTGTTAACATTGAGCAAATTGAAAATTTTGTTTCCAAGGTTAAAATAAAGATTGGGCCCCAGGGGGACCAGCAATATTCTGACTTTCTCATGCAGACTATTATGAAGGAGCTGTAAAATGCAGTCTCCGCAATCGATTAATTTCTCCGAACGTCCTTGGGGGTTTTATTTCAAGCTTTTTGAAGAAAAAGGCGTGTGGGTCAAGCGTGTTCAAATCAATCCGCATAGCCGCCTAAGTCTTCAAAAGCATGGACATCGGTCGGAGAAATGGACCATTGTCTCCGGTAAAGGCCTGGCCACTGTTAATGGTACGGAAACGATTGTTCAACCTGGGCACATAATCGATGTCCCTGTTGGCTCTGTCCATCGCATCGCGAACGTAGGAAATGAAAAGCTGGTCTTTATTGAAGTTGCTTGTGGGGATTATTTGTCTGAGGATGATATTGTCCGTTTAGAAGATGATTATGAGAGAAAGGGCAAAGGGTAAGAGAACAGACCATGCTCAAAGTGATTCTCATCGCAGGTGCTCGTCCAAATTTCATGAAGGTCTCCGCTTTATATGAGGAAGTTCGAAAATATCCGCGTAAGATAAATCCCATCGTTGTCCATACCGGCCAGCATTTTGACCGTCGGATGTCCCACTTATTTTTTCATGACCTTAATCTTCCTAAGCCCGATTACTATTTAAATGTCGGTTCGCTTTCGCACGCCCAACAAACTGCAAAAGTTTTAGAACGCTTAGAGCCGGTTTTGTTAAAAGAGAATCCGGATATTGTTATTGTCGTTGGAGATGTCAATTCAACCGTGGCCGCGGCTTTATGTGCCTCTAAACTTAACATTCCCGTGGCTCATGTCGAAGCGGGTTTGAGAAGTTTTGACCGGACTATGCCGGAAGAAACAAACAGGATTTTGACGGATGCTATTAGCGATTATCTTTTTGTGACAGAAGAAGCTGGTGTCAGGAATTTATTAAAGGAGGGCGTTTCGCGTAATAAGATTCACTTCGTCGGCAATGTCATGATCGATACGCTTAAGGCCCAGCAAAAGAAGGCGGCTGAAAGTTCTATCCTTAAAGAGTTGAGCCTCCAAGAAAAGAAGTATGCCCTTTTAACGCTTCATCGTCCGAGTAACGTTGACAATAAAGAGTCTTTCTTGAATATTTTAAAAATTCTTGAAACGATCCAGAAAGATATTACGGTTATCTGGCCAGTCCATCCGAGAACGGACAAGATGATCGATGTTTTTCGTTTAAAGTCAAAGATCTCGCCGCTAAAAAATTTAAAAATGATCCCTGCTTTAGGTTATCTTGATTTTTTAAAACTCATGGCTGATGCAAAGTTTGTTTTGACCGATTCTGGCGGAATTCAAGAAGAAACAACCATTCTTAATGTCCCTTGCCTGACGTTAAGGGAAAATACCGAGCGGCCAGTAACTATTTCAATGGGAACGAATGTCCTTACGGGGCAGAATTACAGGAAAATTATTTCTGAAAGCCGAAATATCCTTAAAGGGAAAGGGAAGAAGGGGCGTATTCCGCCTTTGTGGGACGGTTTAGCATCTCAAAGAATTATTGCTATTCTTCTTAAAAATTGTAGTCAGCCGCGGTGAGGTAGGCAAATATTCATACAATTTGTTGAAAAGAAGCGGCGCAGTGGTAGAATAAATACAAATTCAGACATTTTTTAAAAACTTTTTAATTTTTCTTTCCCCATGACTAATAACCGCCGTAATCTTGTCCGATATTTTATTAAAAAAGAGTTTCAGCTCAAGATGATTTATCAATTTTGGGCGCTTTTGATTGTCAGCGCTATCCTTGCCGGGGCGGCTTTGGTCTTTATTGCGGCAAGTGTTCCGGTCAAACAATTTTTACTTTCCAGGTTTTCTATTGATTACGGCAGCAGCCAAATGCCCTATGGCTTCTTATCTGTAGGATTTATCAGCATTATATTGATCAGCTGTACCGCTTTTGTCATTATTATTTATTATGCCTATCGGGTCGCAGGTCCGCTTTTTAATATCGAAAAAAATGTGAAGCAAATAGGAGAGAGCGGTGACCTGACAAAAAAGATAAAATTAAGGAATGAAGATGAATCTCAAATCAAAGATCTGGCAGAAAGTTTGAATAATATGTTAGAAAATATGGAATCGATGGTGTATCGCATTAAAGTAAGATCTGATCAGTTGGAAAGTGAGCTGGAAAGATTGTCCGCTTGCCGTGATGGGGAAGAGATCAAGTCTTCGTTGGAAGAAATTCAATCTTCGAAAAAAGACCTCGACCGGGCCATCGAGGCGTTTAAGTTAAATAGCCCTAACAAATAAATCTTCAAGTCGTGTAAGCTTCCTTCCGTAGAATTAAAAAACAACCACAATATTCATAAAAAAGAAGAGACGAATTTTTCTTATTTCTTATTGAAATGAGCATAATTACATATTATTATGAGCATATGCTAATAATAACGTTGATATTATTATGAGCATATGCTCATAATAAAGTATTATTAAGTAAGGGGGCAAAATATGAAAAAAGGACGACAAAAAAAGGTCCGTTATGTTCAGGAAATGCCGAAAATTGCCCAGTTTAGCCCTAGGGGCAAGCCCGGAAGGCCTGATGAGGCTGAGCTTTTGATCGATCAGTTTGAGTCGATTAAGCTCCATGACTACCAGGGCTATGACCAAGATCAAGGCGCTCAAATCATGGGAATTTCCAGGCCAAGCTTTGGCAGAATTTTGCGCCAAGGCCACAAGATTGTTGCCGATGCCTTGGTTAATGCTAAAACCCTGCGTATTCGTATTGGAGATGTTCAGGTTGGTGTTCATCAGCATAGTTTGCCTCAAAGGCAGGATATTTCTTCTGGGCGTTCTGCTGAAGCGTCTATTCGTGAGAATATTTTGCAGTTTACTGCGCGTAGACGTAAATTAAAGGGAGCCAATTCTTCGGTGAATAAGACCGCAAATGTCTAAAATCTGCTATAAACGGCCTTAGTCTTCCTAAACCACG
The DNA here is from genome assembly GCA_015233405.1 of Candidatus Omnitrophota bacterium. GTDB lineage: Bacteria > Omnitrophota > Gorgyraeia > Zapsychrales > Zapsychraceae > JADFXT01. The sequence continues at coordinate 7,545 of JADFXT010000002.1, forward strand.
AACTTCCTATAATACATCTTATGTTAACTTGTAGATATATGAATATTGTGGTGCAAGCCTTTGCGCTGCAACAAATTAACAAGTGTATTAATTTGGCCTGTGGAAATCTCCGTTTAAACTTACTTGCTTTATAATTCAATAATAAAACAAATATCTTCTTTGCCATCCACTGGCAGATATATAATCATGGATAGATGGTTTAGAATGCTTTATATTCTTTTATAAAATAAGATTGTTTTTATACAGATGATTGCGGAAGTTTCGAAATGGAAGGTCCTCCCTTCTAAAAATTGTGCCAGGTGAAGGGAGGTATTCGTGATAATTAGGGGATAGATATATAAAAGTCTTTAAAGAAGAGCGGAATTTAAAATCTTTATTTAGAATTTAATCGTTTCTGGCTGCATATCATGAGGAGACATAGCTTCCACATGATTAATGGAAACGACCATAAGTGTAAAATTAGGATCTTGAGGCCCGGCAAAATACATTTTCATGCTTGGGATGTTGTCCCAAAGAATGGTTTTCTTGTCCAAACTATCTACAATTTTAGCTTTTCCTGATAAGCGGCAGAAGTTCATTCTTCGGTCTACATAACAAAGTTCAACCATGGGGTTTTCTTTGATTTGTTTTATAGTCCTAACCCCAGGCAATAAAGCCACTAAAAGTTCTCCATCAGTTGTTAAATAAGGGGACATGGGCCGTATTTTGGGACAGCCCCCTTCTATTGTTCCTAAAATGCAATATTGGGTGTCTTTGATGATATCGATAACGTCTTGCTTCGTCATTGCTCATTCCTCCCTTAATTAATTTTTTTCATTTTAAATTTATCGGTTCCCATTAAATCTTTATTTTGAACAGCTATAATTTCCGCCATAATGGATACGGCTATTTCTTCAGGCGTTTGGGCGCCAATATCAATGCCTACGGGCATTTGTAATTTGTGTAAATCGCTTGTGCTGATTTTTAATTTTTTTAAATCCTTTAGGAATTTGAGTTGTTTAATCTGGCTTGAGATAACGCCAACATAGGCAGCTTGAGATTTTATAACTGCTTTAAGGCATTCGAAATCATGTTCGTGGCCATGGGTGACAATGATAATGTAGGTATTTGGATTTACCGGGATTTTACAAAGGTTTTTTATATAATCACCGGAAAAAATGGCATCCGCGTGCCCAAAGCGTTTTTTGTTGGCGAAATCTTTGCGATTATCTAAAACGGTAACTTTAAAATTAAGGATTTTAGCTATGGCCGATAAAGGCAGCGCAATATGGCCGCCACCGCAGATAACGATATGGCTTTCTGCCAAAATAGGCTCAATGAAGACCTTGATATATCCTCCGCAAACGGGTTGTCCTGGTTTGCCGAAATGTTCATAGGTCACGACTTTTGATCTTTTTGTTTTTATGGCCTTGAGGCATTCCTCCCTTGCTTTTTTTTCGCTGCTTCCCCCTCCGATAGTTCCTAATAAAGAGCCATCTTGAAGGACCACCATTTTAGCGCCTATTTTTCGTGGAGTGCCTTTTGAGGCTTCAATAATCGTGGCAAAACAGGCCGATTGGCCTGTTTTCACTGCTTGAACAGTTTTGGTAATAAGGTCAGGATCCATAAATGCGTGAATTTATTTTGATAAAAAATGCTGTTGTTTTTATAGGCCGGAAAACTATTTTACATAAGCCTTGATGATCTTTTGGTCTTGAAGCGGCTTGTCTCCGGGGCCTGTTGGGGCATTTTCGATTTTTTGAACAACGTCATATCCACTGATGACTTCTCCAAAAATCGTATGATGCATATTAAGCCACTGAGTTGCTGCGGTTGTGATGAAAAATTGGCTTCCATTGGTGCTAGGACCTGCATTGGCCATAGCGAGAAGACCTTTTCGGTCAAACTTGATCTGAGATGAGAATTCGTCGTCAAAAGTCCCTCCCCAAAGGCTTTCTCCTCCCCTGCCTGTTCCTGTCGGGTCTCCGCCTTGAATCATAAAGTTTTTAATGACGCGATGAAAGATGATGCCGTTATAGTAACCTTTTTTGATAAGGCCGATCATGTTTTCACAAGCCTTGGGCGCGATATTAGGGAAAAGTTGGATTTCAATGTTTCCTTGATTTGTTTCAAAGACAATGATGGGTTGAGTTGTTGGCATGCGAGTTTCTCCTTTGGCTAATTGCGGGATTATTAAAAGAAATAAAGTAGTGAACAATAAATATTTTTTTAACATAATTCCCCTTTCTTTTAGAAATGCATGAAGAGATTATAAGATTTTGCCTTCCTCATCGTTTTCGGCGATGTCTGGGTTTAATTTTAAGAATCCGTCTTCAGGAAAAACGTATTCAATATCTTTTTTGGTCAATCCTGTTTTCTTTTTAGGAATGAGTGTTTTGGGGTTTTTCTGTGCGTCTTCTTCATGGAATTGAATAATTTTATCTTGCGATGATTCTTCTTGAATATCAGGACGAGAATTATCGGCATTCGATTGTCCGATATCAATCGGCACAATGTCCGCTGATGGCAGAATGGTTCTCGGAGAATCTTGAGTAATATCAATAAGATTTAATTCAGAGAGTTTTATTTCTTCTGATGTTCTTTGAGGGTTGACCTCTGTAAGAATGATGTCTTCGGATTTTTCGATTTTAGGCGGACGTTGGGTTTGCTGGTTAATAGGCGAAGCAAAAGAGTTTTGTTGATCTTGTTTTAGCCGTTTTAACAGTTCTTCCACTTCTTGGTCTTTCTCAAGCAGATTCTTTTCAAGATAGTTCAATCTTTGTTTGAGCTCAGCAATTTGTTCTTTGTATTCCTGGTTTTCTTTAAAGACAGCGGAAAGACCGTCTTGTGCTTTTTTTGTTTTTTGTTTTGCTGTTTCCAGTTCCTCTGTCAAAAGCGTTTTGACTTTATCAAAATCTTGCCGATTTCTTAGCTCACTGTTAAGGCCTTGTTCGAGAGTTTCTAAAGTTTTATTTTTTTCTTGGAGAAGCTGATCCATCTTTTTATATTTTTCTTCTGTGGTATTGTTTGGCAAAGAAAGGCTCTCATCTGCCGGCGCAGTTTTTAAAGAAGCCGTCCCTAGGTTATCTTTGATGGTGGCATCTTTTTCAGAAGAGAAATTCTCTTCTTGGCTGAGGGTGGATTTCTTTTTCCCAATGTTAAAATTAAACTGGCTTAAAAGAACGTCTATTTCCTGCGCAGATTCTTTCACGACGGGTTTTTTATCTAATAAGGCCGAAGGTTTTGAGGGTTCAGGAGTTTTTAAGAGGGTTGGAGGTTCTTTTCCTGGGGATTCTTCTTTTTTGAGATTCGCGAAGATAAAACCAATGCCTCCAAGAGAAAATATGATAAGAATAAAAAATATGATCACAGGACCCTCTTTGGATTAAGTTTGATTGACAAGGCCTTTAAGGCGACGATATAATAAAATTTATGATTTCCTGCATTCTTTTATCTGCCGGGTTAAGTAGCCGCTTTGGTTCCCCCAAGGCATTAGTTTCATTGGACCGTTCGTCTTCTACTGTCCTGATCGAAGATCTTCAACATCTTTTAATCCAGGTGCCTATTATTGATGAAATCATTGTTGTTCTAGGCGCAGAGCAAGAGAAAATAAAACCGTTCCTATTCAAACACAATCGAATTAAAGTTGTTTATAATAAAGATTATATTCTTGGTCAGACATCTTCTTTTAAAAAAGGATTGGAATATTTAAGCCCATCTTCCGACGGTATTATGTTGTTTCCAGTGGATTATCCGTTTATCCGGCAAGAAACCCTTCTTCAATTATGCGCATTATTTATGGAACAGAAGCCAGACATTCTTATCCCGACCTATCATGGCCAAAAAGGGCACCCGCCGATTTTTTCGATAAAATTAAAAGAAGAATTCCTTGGGTTGCCAAATGATGCTGGGATCAATATGTTAATCCATTCCTATTCCGGGCCAACAAGATTTGTGCCTGTTGAAGATGCTGGCATTATTAAAACATTTAATACCCCAGAAGAATTGGAAAAAATAAAAGGCCCTAATTTTTAAAGACAACAACAGCCGCTGTAAAGTTTGCGCGGATATACGCATTGCCGATCAATTTCTGGGCTGGCAATTTTTTCCATTCACCTGTCGCATCGGTTCGGATATCAGTAATGGCATCCCCGCCCAAGATCGCTGCCTCTCTTTTTATTTTATCTAGGACATCTTCAATGGTGTGTCGGCGTTCTGTGTTGACGGTGACATATCCGATGATTTCATGAGGTTCCGTCACGGTTTCTAAATAGACCACGTCACTTGCGGATTTCTTCGACGGATAATAATTGGTCGTGACATCCGCGGAATCCACATGGTAAAGGCTACAGGCGGAAGCCAGGAAAACAAGAGAAATTAAGGTGAGAAGTTTTTTTGTCATTTTGTCATTCCTTTCAAAGCTTTTATTATTTTATCCGGTGTAAACGGAAGTTCTTTAAGCCGTATCCCAACGGCATCTTCAATAGCATTGGCGATCGCTGCCGCCGTCGGAAGAAGAGCCGCCTCTCCCATTCCCTTGGCGCCGAACGGCCCGTTGGGGTCATTGGTTTCGATCAAAATACTTTCCATGGGCGGAATGCCAACCGACCGGGGAACTTTATAATGGCCAAAATTAGGATTGACCACGCGGCCATTTTTAAACTGTAAATTCTCATAGAGCGAATACCCAATGCCCATAATAAGCGAGCCTTCAATCTGCCCTTTGACGGATTGAGGATTGATGGCTTTCCCGACGTCATGAGCGTCCCAAATTTTAAGGATTTTCACTTCCCCTGTTTCTTTATTGACCTCCACTTCCGCGATTTGGGCTTCGAACCCATAACTACCGGAGACGTTCCCTTCTCCTGTGCGAAAATCAATAGGAGTGGTCTTAGGGTTGAAACTACCCCGTCCGATAACTTGAGTCCCGTAATTAAATGAATAGCAAAGTTCGACGGCTTTTTCAAATGAAATTATCACAGAATTCGATGCCTTTTTAATGACCTGTTCGGCCTTAATATCGAGGTCTTCGCTTTGGCATTGATATTCTTGAGCAACAACATTTAAAATTTGCTGTTTGGCATCGCGTGCTGCGAGTAATGCGGAATTTCCCGAGATGAATGTGACCCGGCTGGCGAAGCTTCCTGTATCAAATGGCGTAATTTCCGTGTCCGCGGCCGTGCATTTAATACGTTTAAAACTGATGCCTAATTCCTGGGCGGCAATTTGGGAAAGAGCGGTATTAGCGCCTTGCCCGGTGTCTGCAGCGCCAGTAAAGAGATATACAGAGCAATCCTCCTCTACTTTGATGATGGCTCCCCCAGACTCATGCGATTTGTACATCTTAGAGCCCATAACGTCGGCGGCAATGCCAATGCCGATGCCACGGCAGATATTTTGCTGCTTGCCGTGTTTCTGTTTCCAGCCGCTTGCCGCAGTCGCTTTCTCAATGCACTCCCGAAGGCCGTTAGAGGTAATGATCATTTTATTGGTCGTGACCATATTCGGTTCGGTAATATTTTTTAGGCGGAATTCCACCGGGTCCATGCCGATGCCTTGGGCTAAAAGGTCCATGTGCGATTCGATGGAAAATCCCGATTGTACGCCGCCAAATCCGCGAATCGCGCCGCTGACGGGATTATTGGTATAAATCCGATATGCGGTGATTTTTAAATTTGGAATTTTATAGACCATAAAAATCCGCATGGTGGCGGCCGCCAAAACAGTCGGGCCATAACTGCAATAAGCTCCTCCGTCGGCAATGACCTCGCCCGTGATCGCCACAATGGTGCCGTCTTTTTTTATCCCGCTTTTAAGTTTATAGATCATGCTATGTTTCCGTCGAGAAAATGAAAATTCTTCTTCGCGGTTATAGCAGATTTTAACCGGTACGCCACCCGCTTTCTTCGATAGTAAGCACGCGGAAAAATCCATCGGGAGCATTTCGAGTTTTCCGCCGAAGCCGCCGCCGGATGCGAGCTTAATGACGCGAATATCGTTTAAATTCATCTTAAGACATTTGGCCAAGGCTTCCCGGACTTTAAACGGGGCTTGATGGGAGATCCATAAAGTAATTTTATTAGAAAAAGTCTCCCATTGCCCGACGCAGGTATGCGTTTCCATGCAGGCGTGCGCCGCGGATTGGCAATAGAAAACATCTTCACGGACGTAATCGGATTCCTGAAGGCCGCGCTCGGCATTGCCGAAGTTAACCGGGAGCATGACGCCGATATTATTACGGACGTGGTTATGGACTTGCGGTGCCCCGGGTTTCATGGCTTCTTCAGCGTCGAAGACTGCGGGTAAGATTTCATATTGGACATCAATGAGCTTTATGGCTTCGTCTGCGGTTTTCTCATCGATAGCCGCAACGGCGCCGATCTCATCGCCGATATAACGGACCTTTTGGGACTCAAGCGCTTCCTGATCGACCGTATGAGGAAAGAAATATTCGTTGGACCCGAATTTTATTTTAGAGGTGTCTTCCGCCGTGATAATGGCTTTAACCCCGGGCAATTGTTCGGCTTTGGACGTATCAATTTTAAGGATCTTGGCGTGCGGATGCGGCGAGCGCAGCATTTTACCGACGAGTATGCCGGGCAGGTTCATGTCGAAGGTATACTTCGTCTGGCCGGTCACGAGCCCTTTGCCGTCAATGCGCGGGATATTTTTTCCTACAGGATTTAAAAAGTCTTTGTTATCCATTTTTAAGTTTTTGTCCTGCTGATTTAACCGCTTCGACGATTTCAACATATCCGGCGCAGCGGCAGAGATTTCCATCCAAGGCCTTTTTGATTTCTTCTTCGGTTGGTGCAAGATTTTTATTTAATAAAGATTGCGCTGCTAGGATCATGCCTGGCGTACAGAATCCGCACTGCACCGCCCCCTTTTCTAAGAATGCTTCCTGAAGAGGATGAAGATTGTCTCCCTGGGATAGTCCTTCAATGGTGGTGATATTTTGACTGTCTAGCGTAGCGGCTAAGGTGATACAAGATAACACTGATTTCCCGTCGACAAGAACCGTGCAGGCTCCGCATTCGGCTTCCTGGCACGCGCTTTTGGTCCCTGTAAAACCCAAATGGTCGCGCAAGACTTCCAGCAAGGTTTCGTGGCCCTTAAGGTTAAGTTCATATTTTTTATTGTTTACGATCAGTGTCGTTGTCATTTGGCTTTCCCAGTAATTTCTTCAAGTGCCTGTTTGATAGAAACTTCAAACATGTGTCTTTTGTAATCATCGTCTTTTGTTTCATATATTGGACTTTTTAATTGTCCTATAGCTTCAGTTGCCAGCGTCGGTGAAAACGGCTTTTGGTTTAGGAAATTTTCTAAGAGGTTGTCTCTTTGGCAAAATACTGTACCGTTATTAACGGTAACTTGTGTGTCCGCAAATGTTTTATTTTTTAAACAAGTTTTGATGCAAACGGAAAGCATCGGAATATCGATGGCTGCGGTGCGTGTGGCTCGTCGGTAGCTGACAACTAGATTCTCTTCCTTGGGAATAGTAATTTTAGTCAGGATCTTATTTGTCTTGGCTGCATTTTTAAAGAAGTTTTCTGCCTCGACAATTTCTTCCTTGCCGTTTGATGTAAAATGTAGGCGAGCATTGAGCGCCACCATAATCGTCGGCAATTCTGTCCAGGTATAACGGCAGGTCAAATTTCCGCCGACCGTGGCCATATGACGAATCGGTGTTGTGGCAATCTGAGAGCTAACTGTTTTTAGAATTCCAAATTCTTTGGCGATGACGGAGGAATTTATTATATCGTCTAAAGTGACCATAGCACCGAGCGAAAGAATTCCATTTTCTAAAGAAATTGCGTGAAGTTCAGGGATTTTTTTGAGGCTGATGATGTTGTCCGGCGTCTTGAGACCTTTGTTCTTTAAGTTCTTTAAGCTGTTAACCAGAAACGTCCCTCCTGCCAGGATCTTGATGTTATCCAATTTGGCATAAAGCTCGTCGGCTTCAGCGATTGTTTGAGGTAGATGTAATGTCAATGGATTGAGTTGCATAATAAATTTTATTTTCCGTCGAAGTCTTCCAGGGCCACTTCCACAACAGCGATATCCCAGCCGTGGGAAAATATCTCTTTTTTGACCTCTTCTTTTGTTTTTTGAGCAAAATCTTTTTTATGAGCCTCAATAAAAGTTCTCAATATTTTAACATTATACTCCTGATGCTTGTTCAATTGCCAGCGTAAAGGCACCATCTCTTCTTTTTTGTTAAGCAGATACGCGATAACCGCTAACCCCATCGGCAGCAAAAGTACGCCTAACGAAGAATAAAAATCTACCGGTTGAGAAGGGCTTAGGAGAAATCCCGAGACGTGCCAGAAGGCATCAAAAAGATAGTGCGCCACAATAACGGGAATGATCCCAATCGAAAGATAGACGACGGATAAAAATATGCCTAAACAAGAAACTTCCACGCCACGAAACCACATAGGGAAAACCGGATAGCTGCTGTGAGCGAATCCCCAAATGAGCGACGAGAATAATACGGCGAGAAGAGTGCTTTTAAAGACTTTCTTCATCCAGTTGACGGCAAATAACCGGTAAAGAATTTCTTCCGAGAAACCGGCTTTCCAGCCGATCGTAAGTGCAGTGATAAACGGTAGATAGGTCGTCGAGAGCTGGCCCATCCAGGTATTCTCGACCCAAACGCCCCAATAGGCTTGTCCGATCTTTACAAGCAGCGCTTGAAGCCCAAGCATGATGATGCTAATGAAATATCCTAGAATAATGAGCTCAGCAAAGGACCGCGTCCAAAAACTTGAGAGCCGGTAAAATAAGAAAGACCCTTTCTTTTGCTCGGGCGAAACTTCAAAGTGCATAAGCTCTCCGGATAAGCCGGGAATAATGCAAATCAATGAAGCAAGGATCATCGGGGCGATGTTATTGACGCCATAGCGCATCAGGTAGGAATTTAATGGGCCTGTGGTCCCATAACCGTAAAGCACGTTTTGAAAAAAGTTGAAGATCGATAAGATGGACAAAAAGAAAAATATCCCGGCCATGGCCAGATAGAAATTTTTGGTTTTGTTCATGGCCAGATGATTCCGTCGGGAAAAAAGAACAAAGGCGGCCATTGCATAGAGAATAGCATAAAGGATCCGGACAAAAGATGTAAGGTTCTCCCCTACTTCTTGTTTTTGTCCCAAGAAACGGTTGAACTGGTCAGGGACAGCAAAAATGTTTTTAGAAAAAGACAGGATTTCATTTCCCGAGATGCTTGCCCCCGTCAGCAATTTTCCGGTTCCGGAATCTTTTTTATCGCTCCAGGGAATATGGACGCTCTTTTTTTCCCAGGTAAAAGAATAATCAATGCGGTTATCTTTGGCGATTTCCGTATCATCTTTGAGTTTGTAAAGGTCAAAATTAATGTGAAATTGGTCTTTTAAGAAAGTCTGGACGCGCTGTAAAGATTCTTCTTTGGAAATCTTTGGGCGATAAGCGCTGTCTTCAATGACATGGCGGAAAGAAGTGGCTTCTCCCGTCGAAGAACTGACGGTAATCCGGTATTCTTCCTTTTCCTGTTCTTTAAAAAAACGGACAGCCCAGAAGAATGTCTCAAAATCGTTATCGTGGATAAATTTTTTAAATCCTTTAAATCCGATCGTTTTTTGAAGATAGCGGTCCGTCGGGGAGTCTTGAGTAAAGACGATAGCTGTTTTATACTGCGACGGATTTGTTCCGGTTTTAGAAAGATAATCCTTGGCGATCGTGAGGGCTTTTGCCCTGCTGGTGGAGAAATTCCCAAAGCTGAGCTGAGGATAGCTATAGGCATACCAAAACCAGAGGCTTAAAAGGCAAAGGATAAAAAAGGTGAACCTTGTGGCACGTTTAATGTTCATGGCGTAAGTCTATAGTAAATCCAGGACTTCTTTGGGAAGTTTGTTGAGTTCTTGAATCCCTAACACTTTGACCGACCAGCGCAGGATGTTTAATTTTTGTTTAAGCGGCTCATCGGGATCTTTAACATCAGCGAGGCGTTTACGTGACAGAAAAAATATGTTTCTTAGCGCATTAAAAATGATCCGGGCTTCCCGCGGACGGTTATTGCCGGATTCGATCAGCTCATTGATGCTGTCATAAGCAAATGCGTTGACGGTCTTATTATAATGATTCAGTTTTTGAATCAGAGCCGGGACCATGGTCTTGAAATATTTGTAACGGTCGATTTTGCACAACGTGTGCATAATTTCCACCTGGACAAACGGAGAAGTGTTTAGATTAAGTCTTCTTAAAAGGATCCGTTCCGTCACTTCTTTCTCATCGGCGACAACCTCTTTGCTATATTTTTCTTTAAAGACGCCTACAGCGGCGGCAATTTGATAGGCGGACAACGTGTCATCCTGAATCATTGCTAAAAGGACATCTTGGGAAAGGTTTGTGTATTGTTGCGCATATCCTTCTAAAAGTGTTTTGTCGTCGAAGATGGCGTAAGGATTAAAGGGTTGTGTGGCAGGAGCTGTTGAGCTTTCAGATGTCCTGGCCAGTCCTTGTGAGTCCTGGGCATACAATGAACCAATAGAAACAAATAATACGCTGATTATGGTTGTGATGTGAAAAAAGATTTTCTTCATTGTGTCAGGATCTCCATCGACACATCAACCGTTTTATAGGTGTGCGTGAGTGCTCCCGTGGAGATGCGGTCCACTCCTGTCTTAGCGATAGAGCGGACATTTTTTAAGGTCACTCCGCCGGAAGCTTCCAAAAGAGGATGCTTTCCTTTAAACGCCTTCACGATTTTGACAGCGTCCCTCATTTGCCGGTTATTCATATTATCAAGTAAAACAATATCCGGTTTGGCCTTGAGCACTCGCCTTAATTGGGCGAGCGTGTCCACTTCGATAATGACGGATTTTGTACTTATTTTTCGAAATTTTTTTAAAATCCCGACCAGCTCATCTAAATGTTCTGAGATTTCACGGTGGTTGTCTTTGATCAAGACCATCTCATTTAAATTGTGACGGTGATTAACGCCGCCGCCGCAGCGGACCGCGTATTTTTCAAGTTTCCGTAAACAGGGTGTTGTTTTTCGTGTGTCCAAGATTTTCGCTTTGGTGTGACGGACTTTTTCCGCGAACCGATTGGTATTGGTCGCAATGCCCGAAAGATATCCCAGGAAATTTAAAGCGGTCCTCTCTCCCGTCAAAATGGTGCGTGTTTTGCCTTTTAAGAAAGCGATCTTTGTCCCTTTTTTGACTTTATCACCGTCGGAAAATGACGTGTTGAATTTTAGGTTTTTATCAATCCTGTGAAAAACTTGTTTAGCGATTTTAAGGCCGCAAAGAACAGCATCTTCCTTGACGATCATATAGGCCTCGGAGATTTTTTCTTTAGGAACAAGAAGGTTCGTCGTGATGTCCTGGTCAAAAGTGTCCTCTAATAACGCCTGAAGGACGATTTGTCGGGTTTCTTTAGAGTTCATTGCGAGTTCTCTCATATTAAGCCTTTGATAGCTTGTTGGAGTTTTTCGATTTTTTTCTGAAGGTCTTGAAGCCGTTCTTTATCTTTGGCGACGACCTCTGCTGGTGCTTTTTCGACAAAAGCTGCATTGGCTAGTCGGTCAGCCAAGCCTTGCTCGGCTTTTTTATATTCATCCAGTTGTTTTAAAATGCGCCCCTTCTCTTTCTCGACGTCAATCACACCTTCAAGGCTAATGGCATTTTCCGAATCTTCAAAGACATTGCGGATGACGTTTTGTGTTTGAGACAAGCTAGGCAAAATGACAGGGTCTTTGATCTTGGCTAAACTTTTCAAAAGGCCGATATTGTTTTCTAATATGTTCCGTACCGCGGCTGACGACGAGGCAAATTGGCAAGACAATTCCTCGTTGGGTTTGATTTCCCACTCGGCCCGCGAGTTTCGGATAGACACGATATGTTCAATAAGAATCCGCATATTTTTTTCTGCTTGCGGGTCGATCAGATTGTCTTCAACGGTTGGCCAAGGTTGTATGCAGAGTTCGCTTTGGCCGCTTTTTTTGATGTTCTCCCAGATCTCTTCGGTGACAAACGGCATAAAAGGGTGGATTATTTTTAAAGATTCCGCGAGGATTTTAAAGACGATATTCTGTGTCGTCGGATTCGCCCAATCGTTTTTGATGATCTCCAGATACCAATCGCAAAAATTATTCCAGAAGAATTCATAGATCAGCGATTCGGCTTCGGAATACCGGTAATGTTCGATGGCATCTGATACGTCTTTGATCGTCGTATAAAGCCGGGAAATGATCCATTTCGACGGCAAATCAAGGTCCGGCATGTTTTTTATGGCCGAAAGTTTAAACGAAGGGTCGATCGTTTGAGCGTTCATTAAAATCAATCTCGACGCGTTCCAGATCTTATTGGCGAAATTCCGGCCGATCTCGAATTTTTCCTTCGAGATAAAAAGATCCTGTCCGGAGTTGATGATCAAACTAAAGCGTAAGGCGTCCGCGCCGTATTCCTCGATGATCTCCAAGGGATCAATAGCGTTTCCTAAGGACTTCGACATTTTTCGACCCTTAGCGTCGCGCACCGTGCCGTGGATATACACGTCGGAAAATGGGATATCTCCTCGAAATTCAAACCCGGCCATGATCATGCGCGCCACCCAGAAAAAGATGATCTCGCTTGCGGTAAAAAGTGATGACGTCGGATAAAAATATTTAAGGTCTGCATTCTCTTGTGGCCAGCCTAAGGTCGCAAACGGCCATAGCCACGATGAGAACCAGGTATCCAAGACGTCCTCATCCTGTTTAAGATTTTTGGAATGGCACTTCGGGCACGCTGCCGGCGTATCTTTGACAACAATTTCCATCTGGCAATCTTGGCAATACCAAACAGGAATTCTATGCCCCCACCAGATCTGCCGTGAAATACACCAATCGCGAATCCCTTCCATCCAATTCAAATAGACCTTCGACCAGCGTTCGGGATAAAATTTGATGCGACCATCCTTGACCGCCTCAATTCCCGGCTGGGCGAGCGGCGTCATCCGTACAAACCATTGTTTGGATAAATACGGTTCGACCACGGTATCGCAGCGATAGCAATGCCCGACGGCGTGCAAATGATCGTCGGTCTTCACCAAAAGTCCTTGGGCTTCCAGATCTTCCAGGATTTTTTTGCGTGCCACAAAACGGTCGAGGCCGTTATAAACTCCACCCTGCTCATTAATTTTTCCGTCGGGATGCATAATGTTAATGAACTCTAAGTTGTGGCGTTTGCCCATCTGATAGTCATTCGGGTCGTGGGCCGGGGTCACTTTGACCGCGCCAGAGCCGAATTCTCTATCGACAAGTTCGTCGGTAATAATAGGAATTTCACGGTTTACCAATGGTAAAATCAAAATTTTTCCAATAAGATTCTGATAGCGTTCATCTTTCGGATTGACGGCGACCGCGGTATCGCCCAGCATGGTTTCCGGACGAGTTGTGGCAACAACGATGAATTGGTCAGGGTTCTCTTTAAGCGGATAACGGATATGATACAAATGCCCTTTGGTATCTTTGTGCTCGGCTTCCTCGTCGGAAAGAGCGGTGTGGCAGCGCGGGCACCAGTTGATAATATATGTGCCACGGTAAATGAGATCTTTTTCATAAAGACGGACAAAAACTTCTTTGACCGCGTTACTGTATGCGTCGTCCATGGTAAAGCGCGTGCGTTTCCAGTCGCAGGACGCGCCGATTTTCTTTAGCTGATTGATAATGGTGTCGCCATACTGCTTCTTCCACGCCCAAAGTTTTTCTAAGAATGCCTCGCGGCCAAGATCGTGGCGTTTCTTCCCTTCTTTCGCGAGCGCTTTCTCGACGACGTTTTGCGTGGCAATGCCGGCATGATCGGTCCCGGGCATCCAGAGCGCTTCAAAACCTTTCATGCGTTTATAGCGGATAATAATATCTTGTAATGTATTATTGAGCGCGTGGCCCATATGCAGAATGCCGGTCACATTTGGCGGCGGAATGACAATGGTATACGGCGGCTTGCCAGTATCGGCCTTGGCATGGAAAAGGTTCTTGTCTTCCCAATCTTTGCTCCACTTGGCATCGACAGTTTTAAAATCGAATCGTTTAGAGAGTTCCATAGAATATTCCAATAATATTATTAATTTAATAGATATATTTAGATTATTATAAATTTACACTTGTGCCAATATACCATAGGACTTGCGTGCTGAGAAGAGAAAATTCAGGTTAAAACATGAAATATTTACTGTCGTTTAGCTTGACAACCGTATATATCTATAAGAATATGAAGCCTATATAAGCGGAATCCAGGTTCCGCTTTTAAAAAAAGTCGTTGATTTAGAAAGTCTGGATAAAGGAAGTCTTATGGCAAATAGTTCATCCTCTCCTCATTTTATGGAAGCGTTAAAAGAACGAGACATTCGTCTTTTTATTAGCTCGGTTGGTTTCTTTACATTGGCCAGCCGCGCCTTGGCGGTTGTTATCGCATTTCAAATTTATCAAATCACCAAAAGTGCTCTTTCTTTAGGTTGGTTGGGATTGTTTGAGGCTATTCCGGCAATTACGTTGGCGCCTTTCGGCGGGTATGTCGCGGATCATTTTAATCGGCGCAAAGTCCTTTTAATTACCCGCGGCGCCTCCGTTATTTGTGTGGGCGTTCTTGCGGGGGTGTCTTTAAAAACACACGGTCATACTTTGTTCTGGCTTTACGCCATGATATTTTTAGCTGGTGTCGCTCGCGGGTTTGCCGACCCAGCCGGAACCGCTTTCGAGGCGCAGGTGGTCCCCAAGCATTTGACAGTCAATGCCTCGTCGTGGATTGGCACGGTATGGATCAGCTGTGCGGTCATCGGCCCAGCCGCGATCGGTTTTATTTTCGACGCAGTTGGCGCAGCCAAATGTTACCTAATTCTCGCGGGGTCTTTTCTTATCTCGTGGGTATGCACGGCGTTCATCGCTCCTAAAGCCCAGACGATCCTTAAGGATAAACCAAATATTTTTGGAAGTATTCGCGAAGGTTGGCAAGCCCTTTTTAATATTCAGCCTTTGGTAGCGGCAATGGCGTTGGACTTGTTCGCGGTCTTTTTCGGCGGAGCGATCATTTTGCTTCCTGTTTACGCAAGCGACATCCTTCACGTCGGAGCCAAAGGGCTTGGTCTCTTAAATGCCGCACCGTCGTTGGGGGCGTTGTTGATGACATTACGCTCGACTAAGCATCCCCCTATTGCGCGGGCCGGACGAAATCTTTTCTGGATGATTACGGGCTTTGGCATCAGTATGATCGTCTTCGCGTTCTCGAAAAATTTTATTTTGTCTTTAGTGGCGTTATTTTTTAGCGGTGTGTTCGATGGGGTCAGCATGGTCATCCGCCGGTCGATGGTTAGACTTTTATCTCCGGATCATTTACGTGGAAGGATTGCCGCAGCGGGTTCCATTTTCATCTGTGCCTCGAATGAACTCGGCGCCTTTGAAAGCGGAATGGTTGCTGCGTGGATAGGAACGGTGCCTTGTGTTGCCGCCGGAGGGTTGGTTACTCTCATCGTTGTTGCCCTAACAGCTCGCCTCGCCCCTCAGCTTCGCGCTCTACGTTTCGACACCTCGACGATGGATAGAAAATAAATTTGGGCTTCAATTTTATGAATCTCTGTAAATATTTTTTCTATGCCCGACACGGGCAATAAGGATGAGAATTTCTTTGTCAGCGATTTTGTAGATGACCCTGAAATCTCCGACGCGGTAACGCCAGAGACCTTTGAGTGGTCCGGTGAGCGGCTTTCCTAATCCCTTGGGGTCTTTGGCTAAATGGTTTTCGATTTTATCGAGGACTCGTCTGCGGACCTGCTTATCCAGGGATTCGAAGTCTTGTTCAACGCTGTCCAAATAGAAAACTTTATACACCTAATCGTTTCCTCATTTCCGAGCTAGAAATCACCTTGCTTTTGGGGTCATTGAACCTGTCTTTGGCGATCTGGCCGTCTTCATACTCTGCGAAATAGTGCTTTAAGGCTTCTTCGACGTAGAATTTTTCCGTGCGGTTTGTTTTCTTGGCCAACACGTTTAACTTGCCGACCAACGATTCTTCAATGCGGAACGCTTTAAGAATATTCATGGATGAGCTCCTTTCTGTGATATATGTATAACATCATATAACAGAGA
The DNA here is from genome assembly GCA_015233405.1 of Candidatus Omnitrophota bacterium. GTDB lineage: Bacteria > Omnitrophota > Gorgyraeia > Zapsychrales > Zapsychraceae > JADFXT01. The sequence goes on from JADFXT010000002.1 coordinate 23,632, forward strand.
AATCAAGTGATTAATTACTAGTGGGACGTGTTTGGCGCCATTTCTGCGAAAGCCTTGCTCCGTCGCTTTATGCCACGGGCAAGTGGTAGTGGCGCCCCGAAGGGGCGTCTCTTGGCACCTTAACGATGGATAGAAGATAATTTAATCGGGATAATTAAAGGAAATTTGATACTGAATGTCCGGATGAAGACTGTTGTGGACGGGGCAAGCATAAACAGCTTTTTCAAGCGTTGGACGTAGTGAGGCCGGAATTCCCGAACACATTTTGAAAGATAAGCCAATCTTGCCGACCATGTTTTTAGGAGAAGCGGCCATTTCTTTACTGACGTCAACAAAGGAGCCTTTGATGTCCACATTGTGTCGGCGCATAGAGTAAGCCATTATAGTTAAAGAACAGGATGCCAGAGCTAACGCCACCGCATCCGTCGGAGAAAAAGCCTCTCCCTTGCCCTGAAATTCTACGGTCGCATCTGTGGCACAATCAAATCCAAAATTATTCCGTGCTCGACAACGTAAATCGCCTTCATAAACAACTTTAACAGTTTCCATGAAAAGTTCCTTTCAGTTTATTAAACAATTAAATGCGAGTCCTTGATTGATTCGAAGAATTGCAGATTATTTTTTTTGTTCTTTTAATAGTTTATATTCGATGCTGTCGATGAGGGCTTCCCAGCTGGCTTCGATGATGTTTTCATGGACGCCGACGGTGGTCCAGGAGTCTGTGTCATCTTGAGATTCGATAAGGACGCGCACCTTGGCCGCGGTCGCTTCCTGAGCGTCGAGGACGCGGACCTTATAATCGGTCAGGCGCATTTCGGTAAGACAAGAATAAAATTTGGTCAAGGCCTGGCGAAGCGCCTTGTCGAGCGCATCGACCGGACCGTCGCCTTCAGAGGCCTGGAAACGTTTTTCTCCGTTAACACTCAGGCGTACGGAGGCTTCCGCAAAAATTTTTCCGTCAAAGCGTTTTTCCGTCGACACTTTAAAGCCTTCCAGCGTAAAGAATGGCGGATATTTGCTTAAAAATCGTTTGATGAAAAGCTCGAACGACGCATCGGCCGCTTCGAATTGATAGCCTTCGTGTTCCTTCTTCTGAAGTTCTTCCAAAAGTTTTTTCGCCTCCGGAGATTTCTTGTCGAGCGTGACGTTCATCTTCTGCGCTTTAATAAGAATGGGCATCTTACCGGCTAATTCTGATGTTAAAAATCGGCTATGATTACCGACGAGCTTTGGGTCCATATGCTCATAGGCCTTAGGATTTTTGATCATCGCATCAATATGGACGCCTCCCTTATGCGCAAAAGCCGAGTGTCCGACAAAAGCCGCGTTATCCAAAACGGTGGTATTACTGATCTCACTGATGAAATACGACGTTTCCATCAGTTTGTTTAAATTTTTTTCAGGGATGGCCTTGAGGTTCATCTTGGTCTGCAGAATCCCGATGATGGTGCACAAATCCGCATTGCCGCAACGCTCGCCGATACCGTTAAAAGTGCCTTGGATATGGCGGCAGCCTTCCTTAACAGCGGCAACAGAGTTCGCAACTGCCAGGCCTAAATCATTATGCGTATGAAATCCTAAAGGCGTTTTGACATGTTTCTTGACTTCTCTAATGATGGCGCAAACCTCGTCGGTCAAACATCCGCCGTTGGTGTCACAAAGGACAATACAATCAGCCTTGGCTTCTTCGGCCTTTAATATGGTTTTAATGGCGTACTCGGGATTATTTTTATATCCGTCAAAAAAATGTTCCGCGTCAAAGAAGACCTCTTTTTTATGTGCCTTAAAGAACGCGATAGTGTCATAGATCATGGCGAGGTTTTCTTCCAAAGAAGTCTTTAAGACGTCAGTGACATGCAAGTCCCATGTTTTTCCAAAGATCGTAACAGCAGGAGTCTGAGATTCCAGGAGCTCTTTAAGATTTTCGTCCTCTTCGACCTTGACGTTCGCTCGACGGGTTGAACTAAAAGCCGCAAGCTTGGCGCTTTTAAGTTTTTTATTCTTAAAAAGTTCGAAAAATTCACGGTCCTTCGGATTAGAGCCCGGCCAGCCGCCTTCGATATAAAGCACTCCAAGATCGTCGAGTTTTTCCGCAATTTTGACCTTGTCGGTCACGGAAAACGAGATCCCTTCGGCCTGAGCGCCGTCGCGAAGCGTTGTGTCGTAGATGACGACCTTATCCATGAATTAACCAACCTTTTCGAGTTGAAATTCTTTATGCAAAGTTTTAACGGCTTTATTGACTTGGTCCTGGTTGATGATACAGGAAATGCTGATCTCGGAGGTCGAGATCATTTCGATATTGATCTTGGCTTTGGCCAGCGCTTTAAACATGCGCGCGGCAATGCCCTGATAAGAGCGCATCCCCGCTCCGACGATAGAAACGCGGGCGATATTCTTATCAAAGCTCACTTCACCGGCATTGATCTTTTTGGCGATCTTTTTGGTCGCGGCAATGGCTTTGGTGATGTCCACTTTCGGGACGGTAAAAGAAATGTCCGTGTGTTTAGTATGGCTGACGTTCTGGACGATAACGTCAACGTTGACGCCAGCTTTGGATATTTCGGTAAATATTTTTGCAGCGACGCCGGCTTGGTCCGGAACCGCACAGATAGTGATCTTGGCCTCCGAGGAATTACTGGTAACGCCACGGACGGTGATTTCTTCTAATTTTTCGTTGCCTTGAGTGATCATGGTTCCTTCCTCCTTCGAATAACTTGATCTGACGTGAATAGGAATATTAAATCTTCGGGCGACTTCAATGGAGCGCGCTTGCATGACCTGAGCCCCTAAAGACGCCATTTCGAGCATTTCATCAAATGTGATCGTTTTGATCTTTTTTGCTTCTTTGACCTTGCGCGGGTCTGTCGTATAAATTCCGTCGACATCGGTGAAGATCTCGCAGACAGATGCCTTTAAGGCCTGAGCCAAGGCAACGGCAGTTAGATCCGAGCCTCCGCGGCCTAAGGTTGTAATATCATTTTCATCCGTAATGCCTTGATATCCGGCGACAATTACGATCTTATTTTCTTCGAGGGCTTTTTTGATTCTGTGTCCGCTGATGGTTTCAATGCGCGCTTTTGTATGAGAGGTGTCGGTCTTTATGCCCACTTGCCCGCCGGTAAACGAAATAGAATCGCGGCCCAGCGCCTTGACCGCCATGGCCAAAAGGGCGCAGGAGATCTGTTCGCCGGTCGACATAAGCATATCCATTTCCCGCTCCGGAGGGTTTCCATTAAGCTGCAGCGCCAGGGCTTCCAATTCATCCGTGGTATCTCCCATGGCCGAAACGACGACGACAACGTCATTGTCTTTGGTCTTACGCTCGGCAACGCGCTGCGCTACCGCTTTGATTCGTTCGACGTTCTTGACGGAAGAGCCGCCGTATTTCTGGACAATAATAGGTCTGTTCATTCTTGGTTCTGTTCTCCTTTTTAAAGGTGTTCTTTAATGAAGAAATTGATCAACGATTCGCCGTTTTCAAAAGCCCAATCGCTTTCTTTGGCGGTTTTTTCGTTAAATTCCTGAGTCCCACTCTCCGGGATGTTTTTCCCGAACATGATAAATCCGACGGGGTCGTCTGTGTGCGTCCGTAGTTTTATCGGTGTCGGATGGTCCGGTACAACCAGGATGCGGATATCGTCGTGGCTCTTAAAATAATTTAAGACGGTCCCGACAATGTCTTTGTCAATATGTTCAATGCAGCTGATCTTGGCTTTGATATCGCCATTATGCCCAGCCTCATCGGGCGCTTCGATATGGATATAAACAAAATCATTTTTCTTTAAAGCCTTAAGCGCATACTCAGCCTTGCCGAGATAGTTGGTGTCATAATAACCGGTAATGCCGGGAACTTTCACGATTTCTAGGCCAATCAGTTTTCCCAAACCGTTGACGAGGTCTACCGCTGAAATGATGCCGCCTTTAAGATTATATTTCTCGACGAATAACGGCATTTGCGGCTTCTGTCCCTGGCTCCAGAGCCAGATCATATTGGCCGGGTTTTCTTTTAAGTCAATCCGCACCTGATTAATAGGATGATCTCTTAAGACCTCCCGGGATTTTTCCATGAATCCCAGGATGAGCTCGGCGAATTTTCCTTTAGGTAAATATTTTTTAATGTCTTTTCCTAAAATATCATGCGGAGGCGTCGTCTCAATGTCCAGATAGCGTTTGACATCCGGGTCTTTCACCACGAGAAGATGCCGGTAACTTTTTCCTTCATAAAATTTGATTTTGTCCGACCCAAGTTTCTGATTTAATTCCTGAATAAGGACTTTGGCCTCTTCATTACGGATATGTCCGGCGCTATAATCTGCCATTTTTTCGTCTTCCACGGTAACGAGGTTACAGCGGAAAGCGACTTCATCTTCATGTAGATGAATGTTAAGATTTGCCGCTTCTAAGGGCGCACGGCCATAAAGATATTTTTTAGGGTCATATCCGAGCAAAGACATGTTGGCGACGTCGGAACCTGCAGACATTCCTTTAGGGATAGTCCGGACACGTCCAACCCGGCCGTGTTGAGCCAGATAATCCATGTTCGGGGTCTTGGCTACCTCCAGAGGCGTTTTCTCTGCCAATAGTTCTAAAGGTAAATCGGCCATTCCGTCGGGGACAATGAGGATGTATTTCATAAATTTTCCTTAATTGCTTTAATTAAAAGTTTTGATAACCCTTCTTTTTTTGATGCTTTCGCTAAAATGTTTCCTTTTGTGTCTACGATATACGCCAGATATTGATTGCCGGAAATACTGTTAACAACCGCCAAATTGCATTGGGCCTTTTCGAATAAATTTTTGGTGTAACGTTTAATGTTTCCTTCGGAAATCTTCGGCTCTAACTTAAATCCTACCAAAAAAGATTTTGGAGCTATTCTTTTTAACTGCTCAATGATTTTCTTCGTCGGAACAAGCTTAAGGTCAAGGCGTGTCAAATGAGAACTTAATTTCGACCTAAAAGTTTTTTTTAGCTGATAATCCGAAACCGCAGCCAGATGAATGATAACGTCAAAATGATCAGTCAGTTGTTTCTTTAAAAGAGCAAAAAGTTCGTCGTAAAGTTTAAATTTAAGGATCTTAATCGTTTTCGATTCGAGCGGCCGTTGGACCGGCCCTTCGATTAAGGTGACCTTGCCTCCGGCGCGGGCGAAATCCTGAGCCAGCATTTGTCCTAGTGTGCCGGTCGAAATATTACTGATCACGCGTACATCGTCGATCGGGACCCAAGTCGGCCCGCAGGTGATAAGGACTTTTATCAAAGAACGTTTCATCATTAAAATCCGATGTGCTTTAAAATCACTTTTAAATCCGCGTCGAGGACTGTCGGCTCTTTAACGTTTCCGATCGCGATATTTGGGTCTTTAAGCCCATGGCCGGTCAAGGTGCAGGCAATTCGTGCGCCTTGGGCATTCTTAAAATAGCCAGCTTCGGATAATTTAAGCATCCCCGCGACTGATGCGGCAGACGCAGGCTCGACGAAAACGCCGTCTTTCTGCGCTAAAAGTTTATAGGCGTTTAAAATTTCTTCGTCAGTCACCATATCAATCAAGCCGCCGGATTCATCTCTCGCCGCCTCGGCTTGTTTCCAGCTCGCCGGGTTTCCAATACGAATCGCGGTCGCTATGGTTTCAGGTTTTTCAACGATTTTTTTGCGGACAATCGGCGCAGCTCCTTCAGCTTGAAATCCCAGCATTTTAGGCAGCTGCGTATTTTTCCCGACTTGTTTATATTCTTTATACCCTTTCCAGTAAGCCGTGATGTTACCGGCGTTTCCGACGGGAATGGCGTGAAATTCCGGCGCATCGCCCAAAACATAGCTGATCTCAAACGCCGCGGTTTTCTGTCCTTCGATACGGTAAGGGTTCAGTGAATTGACTAAAGTAATTGGATATTGCGATGTAATGCTTTTGACCATGTTCAAGGCTTCATCGAAGTTGCCTTTAAGCGCGATGACATCAGCATTATGCATCATGGCCTGCGCTAATTTTCCTAAGGCGATTTTTCCGTCTGGAATAAGGACGATACATTTCATGCCGGCGCGGCAGGCATAAGCTGCGGCGGACGCGGAGGTGTTTCCCGTCGACGCACACATAACTGCTTTGGAGCCCTCTTCCTTGGCTTTCGAGATGGCCATGGTCATGCCGCGGTCTTTAAACGAGCCCGTTGGGTTTAGTCCTTCATATTTAAGGTAGACTTTAAGTCCCGTTTTTTCTGAGAGATACTCCGACGGAATTAGCGGCGTGTGGCCTTCTAAGAGGCTTACGATAGGCGTTTTATCCGTGACCGGTAAATATTCGCGGAAGCGTTCAATGATCCCTTTATAAATTAGTTTCGGTGGCTGGTTTACCATAATTGCTCCATGATACGGATGGCGACCGGCTGGCTCTTGACGATAGGAAGTTTTTGGATTCTTTCCAAGGCGTCCTGAAGCATTTTATTCGTAGCAAAATCCGTGAGCATGACGACGGGCACAGCGGACGTCTTGTCATGGACTTTTTGATTGACCGAATTAATACTGATGCCGTGTTTTCCTAAGATTCCAGCGATGGCAGCCAAAACACCGGGTTTGTCGATGGCCATAAATCGGATATAAAATTTGTTTTTGACCTGGTCGATCTTACGGATTTTTAATTTTACGTTCTCGTCGTAAAGATTGCAGAACAGATTGGCATTCGGTTCTTTGCCGGACAAATTGATGAGGTCGCTCACCACCCCGGAGGCTGCGGCCATTTGCCCTGCCCCTTCGCCGGATAACAGAATGCTTCCTAAAGGATCGCAATCCAAAAACACCGCGTTATAAACGTCGTTGATGGACGCTAAAGGATTATCATTTGAAATCAGCGTCGGATGGACTCGCGCTTCAATCTCATCGTCTTCTTTTTTCGCGATGGCCAATAATTTCACTGTATAGTTAAGATGGCTCACGTATTCGATATCGGACTGGGCGATCTGGGTGATCCCCTCGACGTACATGTCGGTGGCTTTGATCTTTTTCCCAAACGCTAAATAGATCAGGATCGCCAATTTATGCGCGGAATCCATACCATTAATATCCAACGTCGGGTCACTTTCGGCATACCCTTTCTTCTGGGCTTCCTTAAGCGCCTGGGCGAAGGTAAAACCCTTCTTGGTCATTTCGGTCAAGATATAATTACAGGTCCCGTTGATGATGCCATAAACACCTTTAAATTTATTACCGACCAAACCTTCGGTCATGCTTTTGATGATAGGAATACCCGCTCCGACGGATGATTCGAAAAATAGATGGCAATTTTCTTTTTTGGCGAGTTCAAAGAGTTCCTTGCCGCTGTCGGAAATGAGCGCTTTATTGGCAGTTACGATGTGTTTTTTGGCTTTAAGAGCCCGGACAACAATATCTTTTGCCGGATTAAGTCCACCGATAAGCTCAATGACGACGTTGATTTCTGGGTCGTTGACAATATCTTCATAATTCGTCGTGAGTTTCGCGTCTTTAATATGCTGGGTGTCTTTTTGATGAATGGCAAGGTCACAAACGGTTTTTATGATAAATTCCGTATTAAATCTGTTTTGGATATAGGCCTTCCGCTTTTCTAAAAGTTGGACTACGCCGGAGCCGACGGTGCCATATCCGATAAGTCCTACATTGATTTTATTCATGGATATTGTCTCCTTGGGTATCAAAAACTTCCATCATTTTGGTGATCAGAAAATCAGCCTGCGGGCTTAAAGTTTCAAATTGAAGCCGGGTTTCATAAATGATCCCCTCCACCTTCGGGTGAGACGCCAGGACAAAGCCTTCGAGATAAGTGATATCGGATAGGTACGGGGTTCTTAGCTCCATCGCGATTTTTGTCGACGGTGGATAGGCTTTGGTGGTAATAAAACAAAGCCCCCCTTTGCTGATGTTCTTAAGCTGTGTTAATTCAATTTTTGTTGATGGATTATCTTTTTCAAAATAATTTAAGATAAAATTTTTGTTAATACGTCTATGGGTGCGGCGTTCGACCCATTTAGCCTCTTCTTCTTGTTCTTTGGGAGTTGATGGTTTCTGCGGTTTATTATTAAACATCGTTCCCCTTTTTGTTTACCTGGAATGCGGATTAAAATCAATCGGAGCGGATGGTTTCGAACCATCGACCTCTTGTACCCCATACAAGTGCGCTAGCCAGCTGCGCTACGCTCCGGAAATTTTGCTCACTATAATAATATTATTAATATATAAAAATTGAAGCTAATTATACACTAGGAGGCGGAAACTGCAAAGGAAAAATTCTTTATGTGTTCCTTTGAGTCTGTTCTATTATTCAGGGAAACATTTCTCTGGCTGCGGTCGATGGAGCTGTCTATTTAGAGCGGAATCAGATCATTCTTCCAAGAGTTCTCGGTGGTGTTTGACGACCTTGGCGTGGGTCATATAAATGACGTCTTCGGCAATGGAAGCGGCGAGGTCGCTGATTCGTTCTAAGTCGCGGGCGATTAATAAAAGTGGAACCGCCTGGGGAGCGGTTGTGCCGTCTTTGAGCATATAATCATAAATGAGCTCTTTGATGATGGCCGTCCGAAGACCGTTGGAGATTTTATCTGAGACAATCACCTCTTTGGCCAAATTTTCGTCACGACGGACAAAAGCGTCAATGGAATTTTTGACCATCCACTGGGCTTGTTCAGCAAGCATGGGAATGTCGATTAAGGGTTTTAATAAAGGTTTTTCCGCGGTTTCTAAAACGCGTTGGCAAATATTGACGGTCAAATCTGCAATACGCTCGAGTTCTGAATTGATATGAATGCCTTTGGCAATGAGACGTAAGTCGCCAGCCATCGGCTGGAACAGGGCTAAAAGGTCAATGGCCTTTTCTTCGATAGCATTTTCCATCTCATCGATCTGTTTGTCTTCGCGAATCACGGTTTCCGCCAGCTCTTTGTTCTGTTGTTTTAATGCCTGAATGGATTTATAGATCGATTCTTCGACCTTGGCGGCCATTTTTAAAAGGTCTGTTTTAAAATCCTGCAATTCCTGGTCAAAGTGTCGTTCCATAATGACTGGTCTCCTTGTGTGGTCAACGTCTATAGGCTGGACGTCGGCGGTCGATTTTTTCTTTAATAAAAATAGTTAAATTTTCTTTAATCTGGTCCCGAGTCTTTCGAAAAAAAACGATATCTTTTCCGCTGGGGTCGTCAATATCCCATTCAATATGGTTCGCCGCCGGAATAAAAGGACAATGATCTTTGCATCCTAAGGTAATGGCATAATCAAATTTTATTTTAGGAAGATCATTAAACCCTTTGGAAGTGCTCTGAGAGATATCGATGCCGATCTCCTTCATCGCTTCGATGGCAAGCGGGTTGACTTTTCCCGACGGTTTTGAGCCGGCGCTAAAGGCCTCCAGTATGTTTTTGCCCAAGGCGTTCGCCAGGCCTTCTGCCATTTGGCTGCGGCAGGAATTTTCCACGCAAACAAATAAAATTCTTTTGACGGTATACATTTTATCCAAACCTCCCTGTGATATAGGCTTCCGTTTTATCATCTTTCGGTGCGGTAAAGATTTCCTGGGTCTTTCCGAATTCAATCAGCTCTCCCATCAGAAAAAATGCCGTATAATCCGAAACGCGCGCCGCCTGCTGCATATTATGCGTCACGATAACGATTGTATAGTCTTTTTTGAGTTCCAGGATGAGTTCCTCGATTTTTGCCGTTGAGATCGGGTCCAGGCTCGCGCAGGGCTCATCGAAAAGGATCGTTTCTGATTCTACCGCCAACGTTCGTGCGATACAAAGCCTTTGCTGCTGCCCGCCGGAAAGTTTAAGCGCGCTTTCATGAAGACGGTCTTTGACCTCTTGCCATAGCGCTGCTTTTTTTAGGGATTCTTCCACTTTATCATCAATAAAATTTTTGTCCTTGACCCCGTTAACTGTAAGTCCGTAGCTGATATTATCAAAAATGCTTTTGGGGAACGGATTGGGTTTCTGAAAAACCATGCCGACGCGTTTGCGGACCTCAACCGCATCAACGGATGCGTCAAAAATATCCGCGCCATCCAATAAAATTTTCCCCGTGAGGTTTGTATGAGGAACCAGTTCGTTCATCCGGTTTAACAACCGGATAAACGTCGATTTTCCGCATCCCGATGGCCCGATGATCGCGGTTACTTGATTTTCATAAAACTTTAGATTGATATTTTTTAACGCGTGCGTTTTACCGTAAAAGAAATCAACGTTTTCCGCCTTGATTTTTGTTCTTTTATCCATGTAGTCCTTTCTGTCTTTGACGAATGAAAATGGCTATGCCGGAAATACATAACACCATGAGTAGTAGCACAAGGCTACACCCGTAGGCAATGGCCCTCTGTTTATCCGGATGTGCACCCTCGGTCATGAGCGCATAAATATGATATGGCAGCGCCATGACTTCGGAGAACGCTGATTTCGGAAACCCACGGGTATAAAACGCGGCTGCCGTAAAAAGAATCGGCGCGGTTTCGCCAGCCACGCGGCCGATGCTTAAGATGACGCCCGTTAAAATCCCGGGCAAGGCCGTCGGCAAAACAATATTCTTAATGGTTTTCCACTTGGTCGCCCCCAACGACAACGAAGCTTCCCTGATCGATTGCGGTACGGCCAATAAGGCTTCTTGCGTCGAAGAAATAATAAGCGGTAAAACTAAGATGCCCAGCGTTAGACTTCCCGAAAGAATAGAAACACCAAATTTGAAATATTTCACAAAAACGGCCAGGCCAAAGAGTCCAAAGACAACGGACGGAACACCGGCCAGGTTGTTGATACTGATGCGAATAATATTGACCACGATTCCTTTCGGAGAATACTCGCATAAATAAATGGCGCAGGCCAATCCCAACGGCAACGCAAATAAGATCGCACCAAGCGTTATATAAAAAGTCCCGACGATAGCCGGGGCAATCCCGCCCGCTGTCATTCCTGAGCGTGGCACCTGCGTCAAAAATTCCCACGAGATGACCTTGATGCCGCGTGCGGTGATAAAAAAGATAATGGCCCCTAAGAATAAAAGCGTTATGCTGATGCACAGGAATAAACCTAAGAATCCTAATTTTTGAGTAATGTGATTTTTCATCTTAGCCACTAAGTCCTAATTTTATCCGAAATCGCCGGCTGATGAATTCAGCGACGATGTTAAAAACAAACGTCGTTAAAAAGAGTACTAGTGCGATCGCAAAAAGCGCATGGTAATGGTCCCCTCCCATAGGAGCTTCCCCCATTTCCGCGGCAATGGCCGCAGTCATGGGACGGACCGGTTCCAGATAGGAATGGGGAATTACCGCGGCCCCGCCGGAGACCATCAAAACGGTCATGGTCTCGCCGATCGCCCGGCTCATGCCTAAAATGATGGCCGTCGAGATCCCGGAACCTGCGGCCGGAATGACCACTTGTGTTAATGTCTGCCACCGATTTGCCCCGACGGCAAACGAGGCTTCCCGAAATGATTTGGGCACATAACTTAAGGCATCATCTGCTAAACTGCAAACGGTCGGGGTCGCCATGATGCCTAAGATCAGACTGGCGTTTAAGGCGGTTAATCCTGTCGGGAGATGAAACAAGTTTTGCAAAAACGGTGTTAGGATAACCATTCCGAAAAATCCGTAGACGACCGACGGAATACTGGCCAATAATTCGACCAAAGGTTTTAAAATAGTCCTTTGTTTATGTCCGGCGAGTTCATGAAGGTATAACGCGCTGCCCACGCCTAAAGGCACACAAACTATAACTGCGCCTAACGTTACCCACACCGACGCTAAAATGAGCGGTAAAATACCAAATTCCGGCGTGGAATAAGTCGGATACCAGTTTTGTCCAAATAAAAATTGAGAAATGCTGACCCGTTTAAAGATTGGGAGTCCTTCCTTAAAAAGAACGATCACAATTCCGACGAGAAATACTAGCGACGCAAACGCCAGCACAGTAAAAATTCCCTGATAAATTTTTTCTTTGATTCGAGCTCTTTTCATAAGATATGCGCCTCGTAGGGACACGGCATGCCGTGCCCCTACAAAGTTTTTTTATTTTAACGGTACAAAGCCTTCTTCATCGACTAATTTCTGGCCATCTGGGCTCAAAATAAAATCAATAAACTCTTTAGCCAATCCTTGCGGAGTGCCATTGGTGTACATGAATAACGGTCGTCCGATAGGATATTTATTGGTCAGGACAGTTTCTTTGGATGCTTTAACTCCGTCGACATCCACGGCTTTAACAGAAGAAGTTACATAGCCTAATCCGACATATCCGATAGCACCAGGAGTGCTGGCAACGGTTGTAGCAACGGCTTGATTCGATGCTTGTAATAGCGCATCTGCCCGAACTTTTGAACCTTCTAAAACAAGAGTTCCCCAGGCTTCAAAGGTACCGCTTGAGCTATCACGGGAAATGACTACAATTTTATCGTCGGGGCCGTCTAATTGGTTCCAATTGGAAATGGCTCCGGTAAAAATATCCCTGATCTGTTTTTTCGTCAAGGCATTGACTTTGTTAGCTGGATTAACAATTACGACAATCCCATCCATGGCGACAACATTGGCTTTGAGGCTTCTGCCATTTGTGACAGCTTTATCGAGCTCCGTGTCTTTAATGGGGCGAGAAGAATCTGCAATATCGCAATTCCCGTCGATTAAAGAAGCAATTCCAACACCTGACCCTCCGCCACGCACTGAAATATCAGCGCCGGAATTCTTATCCATGAACGTTTCCGCGGCCTTTTGGGCAATGGGTAAAACTGTAGTTGATCCTTCCACCACGATTTTGTCCGCGTAGCTGGGTATGGTTAATCCTAAGATCACGAGCGCTAGCAGGACTACTTTATTGAAACCTTTCATTTTACTCCTCCTTAATTGTTTTTTATTTATTTTAGCCCCGCTGTTTTGCGGGGCTAACTCCGCTCTCGCCCTAAGAGACCAGGACGTCGCGCCCTTCGAGTTAGAACTTTACGTTCCAATCCACCTGAACGACATGCGCAATTTGTCGGGCGCTTTGCGTCCCATGCAAAACACGACCTTGATAATAATCGAGTGCAAGATAGGTGTTTTTACCTAACCCATACTGGAATATCGCCTCGTGGGCAAACATGTCAGTTTTACCGCCCATACGGTCGGAATCCGGTAAAATATCAAGCACGGCATCTTTTTGTAATAGCCCGTAATTGTACTGCGCCTGCCAATCGCCCTTGTTGGCTATTTTGGCCGCGCCGAATTTGACCCCGCCCATATATCCGTTGGCGTTTTTTCCGTCTTTAATCCGCGGATTGGTGACATATTCTCCGAATAAACTAATTTGAGGAATATCAAGAAATCCGACATTAAGCGCTTTGAAAGGATCCACAATGGTAAGTTCAAGAGCCGGTGTAATGGTATCATACTCGTTAAGCAAATTTCCGAGGCTGTCTTTCGAGTTTGTGCCCACAGTTCCATCAAGGGCTCTATTTTTTACGCCGGATGTGGTGTAAAAGGAAACAGCACTTTTTAGCGATACTTTATCATTGAATTTAAAATTTGTTCCACCTTGCGTCACATACATCGTCGGGTCATCTCCATCGCCAGAATTCTCATCCAGAATTAAAACGCCCGAATTGATAAACCAGTCCAAATTGGAATTGAACTTTCCGGACAGCTGCAGAGCGCCTCCTTCGGGATTGATGTCTGTGTCCCAAATCAAATCGCCGGGTTCCCATAAAACGTTTTTAAATTTACCGACGGTGATGGTTGACCAGGAAAGTGGCGTATATTGAGCGTACGCGTAATCCAGCGTAATCGGGTGCTTGGAAAATCCGTTACCTAATGTTTGGTTGGTAGAGCGCGCGGTATCTTTGTCAATGGCTGTTGCGTCATCTTTTCCCGTTGCCAAACCAATTCCGACGTTGAGTTTATCATTCGCTTTGGCTTCCATGCCTAAACGCAGCCTCACTCTGCCGCGGTTCTGGTCAGCGTGAGATTTCGCGGTATGGTCAAGCTGATATCTCGCCCGGAAATCCCCTTTTAACTTGATAGTCTGGACCCAGGAAGGTAATGAGGAATCCGTGCCCTTGGCAATATCTGCTTTGATTTGTTCTTTGGTTTCTGTTCCGATCTGCTGTGCCTCGCCGGCGGTCAGGATCCCTTTCTCGACGAGCTTATTAAGCAAAATGTCAATCTCCCCTGCCTGTGCCGACAGGCTCGCCAGCCCTAAAAATAGAACTGCGACGATAATGGTTAAAAAACGTTTCTTCATGTCTCCTCCTTTTTAATTGTTGAATTGTTTTTTTCTACAACAACTATAAAAGAGGAACGTGAACGCTATAGGGCTAGAATGTGACAAGTTGGTGAATCCTTGAAAAAATAAAGTGGGAGTTTTTTATGCTTTTGGCAGGGTAAAAGAAAATGCGGAACCACGGCCCAATTGACTCTCGACGGAAACTTCTCCGCTGTGGGCCTGGATGATATGCTTGACGATAGACAAGCCTAACCCGGTGCCACCAAGTTCCCGAGAACGGGCTTTGTCGACACGGTAAAACCGTTCAAAGATCCTAGAGACGTCTTCTGACGGGATTCCTTCGCCGGTGTCTGCGACGGTCACAGACGCCGTGCGGGGACCTTTTTCTTCAGCAGAAATCTTGATCAATCCGCCTTCCTTATTATATTTGATGGCGTTGTCCATGAGGTTATAAAAGACTTGGGTGATGCTTTTTTGGTCTACCCACACTTTCGGGAAATTGGACGGGATATAATTGGTAACAGTGAGATTCTTTTTTTGGATCTCACGAGACAAGGCTTCTAAGACTTGGGTCAACATCTCATTTAGATCGACAGGGACAAAATCCAGTTTTAACTTTCCGGATTCGATCCGTGATAGATCCAGCAAATCGTTAATCAAGCTGGCTAAGCGGTTCGCGTCGGAATGAATAATTTCCACAAAATCCCGGGCGTTCTCTTTATCTTCTAAGGCCCCGTCTAGAAGTGTTTCCGCATAACCCTTGATGGTCGAGACCGGAGTGCGTAGCTCGTGGGATACGTTCGCAACAAAATCCTGGCGGATTTTTTCCAAACGCCGTAGTTCCGTAATGTCATGAAATACCAAGACCGCGCCATCATTCTGCTCTTCCTTTAGAATGGGCGTGGCATGGATCCATAAAATTTTTTCTTCGGGGATAAAAACCGCCAGCTGGCGGCTTTCCACACCCTGTTTTTTCTCGAGTGCTTTGTCCGTTAACTCCTGAATTTCGATGTTCCGGATCATTTCAAGCGGTTTTTGATGGAGATAGTCCTGATGGATATGAAACATGCGTTTTAAGGAATCATTGATAAAAAGGACCTGTCCCTTGGCATCAACCACCATCAGTCCGTCGAACATGCTTAAAAGGACGGTTTCCAATTTTGATTTATTGGATATCACTTCCTTCATCCTCAGTTTGATCTGATCAGACATTTCATTAATAGCGTCGGATAAATCCTGTATCTCATCGTTCGTCCTTATATGGCTATGTTTCGTGAAATACCCTTGGGCAATGCCTTTGGCAATCGCGGAAAGTTCCCGAACAGGTTTGGAAATAAACAAAGACGTCCAGAAGCTTAAAAGGATGGCTAAAGCAAACGCCAGGAGTAGCGCCCATAAAAGGAGTTGTTTTAACTTTGCGGAGATCAGAGCGATCTCAGATAAGGGAATGGCTAGCCGGACAACCCCTTGAAAGTTTTTCTCAGATAATAAACCCGCGACGTAGAGCAAGTCCACTTTTAACGTCGAGCTAAATCGCCGGCTTAACCCAAAGCCGGTGTGCAAGGCTTGTTGGACTTCAGGACGATAAAGATGATTTTCAATCCCTTTGACTTGAGACAGATCCAGCTTTGAATCTCCCAAAACCACGCCGTCATTTCGGATGATCGTCACTCGTTCGTCAAGATTCTCTCCAAGTCGGTCGGCGATTGTGTCCAGGGATTCAAACGATGGATTCTCGGGTAAATTTTCCTTTAGAGAGTTCGTCGCAACATTGAGCTTTCTGGATAAATCGGAAAGAATTCTTTGGTAAGCATTCTCGGTGAGATTTTGGTTAAGGTCGTAATAAATAAACGTCAAGACAACGGCTGTTATAAACACCGTCACTAGAATGATCTTGGCGCGAATATTCAGATGGATCACGCTTCCTCCTCGGAAAATTTATAACCGTAGCCGCGAATGGTCTCCAAATGCTTTCCTGCGCGGCCCAGTTTCTGACGAAGCCTTTTAACGTGTGTATCGACGGTGCGGGTGGTCACATCTGCCTGGATGTCCCAGACATCGTCTAAAAGCTGGTCTCTCGATTGAACGCGTCCAACACGGGTCATTAATGTGATCAAAAGCTTGAATTCCATCGCCGTTAACTCAACGATTTTTTCAGCAACCGTTACGGTATGGCGCGGGATATCAATGGTTATGTCCCCGATGGTGATAATATCTTTAGAGCCTTCGGGTTTCTTATTTTGAGCTCTTTTGAGGATGGCCTTGATTCTTAAAACAAGCTCTCGAGGACTAAAGGGCTTTACAATATAATCATCGGCGCCAAGCTCAAATCCCACGACGCGGTCGACCTCTTCCCCTTTGGCTGTCAACATGACAATTGGCACGCTTTGAAACTTGTTATGGGACCGAATTTGTTTACAAACTTCCAACCCGTCTATTTTAGGAAGCATGATGTCTAAGAGAATCAAGTCAACGCTCTGGGTATCCAAAACGTCAAAGGCCTCTTCGCCGGTAATCACGGCCGTGCAGGTATAGCCGGATTTCTCCAGAGCATATTTGACCAGCTTGGAAATGTTTTTGTCGTCTTCAACAATTAAAATGTGCGCCATATTCCTCCAGTTTTTAACCGATGCAAACATCCTTTTCTCAAAGAATAACTTGCGGATGTGACAATTTGGTGACAGCCATGTAATAAGTTCGAAAATTGCGGAAATTTTGTGAATTTTTAATCTGCTAAGGCAGAAAAGTTATTTTGCCTTGTGTTTTAGGTATTCCATCGCCGAAAGGATATTGATCATGACTCGCGCTTTTTCGATGGCAAACCCTCCCATGAAAAGGAGCGATTCTAAGTCGCCATACACCAGATGCTTGATGATTTTATCATGAGGATCCAGAGGAAAATCCATGTCGGCTAAAATTCGTTCATAACGAAGCCCGACGTAAATGGTCCGCCTTAGATCCACTTGGCGAATCCCGTTAAAAAGTTGCACGCCCAGATTGGTCCTGCCGCCGTATTCCTGAACGTTTAATCCCTTTTTGACATACCCTAATTCCGAAAAAATAAGAGTTTCCGCCGTGCTAAACGGAGCGACGATCAAAAAGTCCGCATAATTGGTTTCGACCTCTTTGGCGATCTTTTTGTCGATCTGAAGCCGGCTGCGATATTCCAAGCTCCGTTCGAGCGGAGTTGGAATACAGCTCGTGGTCCGCCGGTTAAATGGTAAAAGGTTATAACAGCTGTCTGCCATGGTGCTAGAAAAGGGGCAATGATTTTCATAGATTAAGCGATAATCGCAATCGTTAGGATAATTAAACCCATACGCACAGAAAAATGTGAACAGGATTAGCAGGATAAAACTAAAATGAATCAGCCTTGGCGTTAGAAGAACGAAGACGATCAGAAAGGCCAGAGCAAATAAAATCCATGGCGGGAGAATATGAAAAAATAGATACAGATAGCCGGTGACGCCAGCGACGAGGATCTTGACAAAAAGCCGGGCGGTGCGTAAAGATTGGACGGTAAAGATAAATAGAAACGCCATAAACGGGGCCAATAAAAGTTGATAACGCGGAAGCATGGCGGAAAAGTTGAGATAAACCAGAAACCATAAAGCGCTGATGGTCAGCATGATCAAGACGATATAATGTTCTGTAAAAAATAATGCAAGCCTCCCTCGTTTTTCCCTCGGCTGCCGCCACCAGATGACTGATTGAATGAGAAAAATAATCAAAGCTATTAAAAGGAGTTTTCCCCAAGGGTTTGCGGTCAGAAACGGCAAGCCGCAAAAAGCGGCTATACGGTTACCGGCAAGTTGTTCTCCGGCGATAACAGCGCGGATTTTAAACTTCACGAGCGAGATGATGAGGACCACGAGCCCGCACAATAAAAATTTCCAGCGCTTCTTTGTATCTGTTTCTTTTAAGAATAATCCGATACTAAAAATAAAGACCGTTAAACAGGCAATGACTCCGGGATCTTTAACGAAATTGGACAAGAGCGCCGTCACAGATGCGCTCACCAGCCGTCGTTGCCAGAGAAAATAGACGGCAAGCATGGCAAAAAATAAACATGGCATTTCCAAATTGAGAAGTTCCAGCATGCTTTGAAAAAGTGGCAGAGACACAAGCAGGATGGCGCCATAGATGGCGATTTTCTCGTCGAAGGTTTGACGTAATATTTCTCGAAAAGTAACGATAACGATTGTGGCAAAGATGAAATGGAGCAAATGCATGACCAGAAGAAATATCGGCGTGCTGGGAATGATCTTCATCAGCGTGGCGATAAATAATGTATAGAAACATGTCGGATAGATCGGCGGGCCGCCTTTTGTAAACAAGTCCAGCTGAATCATGCCGATATAATTCAGGGAATGTTTATAAAGCCAAATGACGTCGATAAAAGGTCCAGTGATCGCCTCGCCATACGGAGGGTCGAGCAAAACCTCAAACCGCGTTATGAACAAATAGGCAAAGATGATGAGCCCGAAACGGCGCGGCGTCAGTTTGTTTTGATAAATAAAACAAATACTTAATAAGAGGACCCCGGCGAGAACTGATTTGATGGGACCTAAAAAAACAGTTTCAATCCTTCCTAAATAATAATCAAGCGGCATGCCTCCTTGGTTTCCTGCAAGCTTGTTAAGAAGGTCGTAGGATTGATGCTGGTAAAGATATTCAATGATCGGTTGGCCAAAGAATCTGAAAAAAAGAAAAAGGGCCGCCACAGGAATAAAAATAATCCAGGGATTCCTAAAAAATTTCACCTACCCCTCCTCTTTTGTTCATTATTTCGATTGGCAAGCGTCGATGATCGTCTTGGTGATGCTGGCGGTATCTAATCCGACTTGATTTCTGGCTGTTTGTTGGCAGTAAGCTTTTTCCAAAAAAATATCCGGCACTCCTAACGAGATGACCTGACAATGACGCGGTTTTAATCCGGCCACCACCGAAGCAATGGCGCTTCCTAGTCCGCCGGTCACTTGAGCTTCTTCCAAAGAAATAATGACCGGATAACGTTCAGCGGCTTTCATAACGCCTTCGTTGTCAAAAGGCTTGAGCCACGGGGAGCTCCAAACTCCGACGGAAAATCCTTTTGCTTCTGTCTGTTTTTGGGCTTCGAGTGCTGTTATTAACATCCCGCCGGTCGAAATAATAAGCGCGTCTCGTCCATCTTTAACGGGAATCATCTTGCCGACGGTAAAGTCTGGTTTTGTTTGATGAACAACCGGCTCGCCGGCTTTGCCTAACCGTAAATAACATGGGCCGGGCAATTCGCTGATCAATTTTGTAATGGCTTTACTCTCGACGGGGTCAGCCGGCGCGGTAACGGTCATGTTCGGTAAAGTGCGTAAAATAGCTAAATCTTCCAATCCATGGTGCGTGGCGCCTTGGGCGCCATAGGCAAATCCACCGCCGACCGCGACAATTTTAACATTGGCTTTATGATAACAAATATCGTTACGGATCTGTTCCAGGCAACGCAGCGTCGGGAAATTTGCGATGGAATAGGTGAAAACGATTTTGCCAGACATGGCAAGCCCGGCAGCGATACCGGCCATGTTTTGTTCCGCCACACCAACGTTGACGAACCGTTTGGGAAAGCGGCTTATAAAACATTCCAGGACGGAAAACCCGAGGTCTCCGCACAAAAGCCAGATGCGTTCGTCTTTCTCGGCTAATTCGCAAAGCGTTTCAATAAACGAAGTCCTCACGACTCTTTCTCCAATTCATTTAAAGCGTCTTTTAATTGTTCGTCTTTGGGCGATTTATAATGCCATTCGAGTTTGTTTTCCATAAAACTGATCCCCTTACCCTTGACGGTATGGGCAATGACGACGCTCGGTCGGTTTTGTTCAAAAGGTAGATTGCCTAACGTCGTTTCAATCGTTTCAAAATCGTGACCGTTGATTTCACGGACAGACCAGCCAAATGATTTCCATTTCTCAGCGAGAGGCTCTAAGTTCAGGACATCTTTGACGGTGCCGAAGCTTTGGATCTTGTTGTAATCCACGATAACGGTTAAATTGTCCAGTTGATGATGTCCGGCAAAAAGAATCGCTTCCCAATTTGAGCCTTCATCTAATTCTCCGTCGCTTAATAGCGCGAAAACTCGGTATGGTTTGCCGTCTCTCTTGGCGGCCAAGGCCATGCCACAGGCGATAGGTAGTCCGTGTCCCAAAGAACCCGTCGAGACTTCTACGCCGGGAACGTGATGGCTGATATGTCCTGTCAATAACGCGCCGTCCTTGCAATAATCCTTCAGCCATTCTTTGGGGAAAAAACCTTTCTCAGCGAGGACCGCGTAAAGAATCGCGGCGGCGTGGCCTTTGCTTAAAATAAAACGGTCACGTTCTGGCCAGTCGCTTCGACGAGAGTCAACGCGTAAAATTTTGTTATATAAAACAGCGAGAATGTCGGCGATGCTTAAGCAGCTGCCGATATGCGAGGCGTTCGCCTGGTGGACCATTTTAAGCGCGTGGCTGCGGATGATCTTCGCTAATTGTTGGGATGTTGGAACCATTGGACGGTCTTTTCTAATCCTTGTTTTAAATTTGTTTGCGGCGTCCAGCCTGTTATTTTCTTGATCTTACGGATATCCGCCTCCAAATGCATCACTTGGTCTGGTCGATATTCTATAGCGCCAAATTGAGGCTGAATCTTAGGATTAACCAATTTTTGGATTATTTCAATGATTTTTCTTAACGGCACGGCCTTGCCGGATCCGAGATTGAAAATCCCCGGCGCGTTTGCGTAGGCTACACTTAAAATCCCTGTTGCGACATCGTCGATATAGAGATAATCCCAAAGCTGCTCGCATTTGGTGAGTTTTGGCGCGCGTCCTTGAGACAGTTCTTTAATGACATAAGGAATAAACCAGTCTGGATTGTCGTCGGGGCCGTAAGGAGAAAAAAGCCGGACCCAAGAGCCGGTCATTCCCGAAGCTTGGCAAAGCCCCAAAGCGGACCAAGAAGTGGCCACCTTAGACTTGCCGTAAAGCGTCGTCGGGTTTGTCGGAAACAGTTCATCAACTTTTTGATTCGGGTTGCCGTATTCCGCCTGGGAACCTATGCCGATCCAATGAGCGCATCCGACGTCATAAGCCAGTTGCACGAGGTCCAGCGTAAAGGGAAGATTGTTTGTGATTTGAAATAATTCATTTCGGTCTTTCCCTCCCACGCCCTGCCACGCCGCATGAATAAAAATATCAGGCTTTAATGATTTGATCTTTTGAAGGTTCTTTTTCTCGAGGAGAGTTTCATAATTAAACAGATAAACGCCTTTAACATTTTTGATGCGTGTTAAGTCGGAAGATTCTCTTTTAAGCGCAATGACCCGGTTGCCGTCTTTAGCGGCTTGTTTGATCAAGGCCGCGCCGACAAATCCGCTTGCGCCTGTTATGATAATGGTTTTTTTTGTCATATTAATTCCATTTCCCCGCCATCACGTCGATCACTGACTTAAACTGGGCAGCAGAATATCCTAATGGCAAGCAATCTTCCAAAATTTCTTTCATATAACCGTAACTGAATACAATGACCTCATCGACGGGAGATTTTTTTAGATGGTCGAGCCCGTACACAGGAAGATGAGACTTCGGAGAATAAATCCCTTCCCCTTTTAATTTTTTATCGATCAGATATTTCATTTTTCCGGCGGAAGATGTTGCCGCCAGCGTCATAATGGCCCGGCCACCTGCGCCATAGCCAGCGACGGATTTCCCTGCACGCACAGTTTTTTCAATGAACGCGTCTAAATTTTTTATGCCCTCTTTGATTTTGTCCGCTTGTTCGGTATAGAAACTCAGGCGATTGTATTGTTCCAATTGAACTTTAGGTGTTTTCCTGGACGAAAACCGCGAGGATTTGGGCGTGGCAATAAAAATCAATGAATTGGCGCGGCGGACAGATTCCGGGATCAGGTCAAAATCGATCACCGTTAGTCCGGCTTTTTCCATGACCATCTGGGCTGTCGCCCGCGTTAAATAAATGGTATGTTCATGTTCTAAAAGGCAATATTCCCGACGGGATAACAATTTTTCGAGGTCGTGGACTTCAATGACCAAAAGCCCTGTTTGAGGGTCGAGAATCGAGCTTACTGCTTCCAGGAATTTAAAAGGCTCTGGAAGATGGTCAAACGTGTAGGATAAAAGAATAATGTCGGCTTTTTTAAAATCCGCTGGAAGTTTGGAAATGGATGACGAGTCGAATAATCCTTGAATCGACGGCACACCTTTTTCTTCAGCTTTCTTGACCAATGGCGCGGAAGGTTCATAGCCTAAAACCCGGCAGCCTTTTTCTTTAAAGAAGCGCAATTGTTCGCCGTCCCCGCTTCCTACCTCCAAAACTTTAAGCCCAGGGGCGTTATCGAAATAAGTTTTTAGGACAGATGCGGCGACATATTCCATGAATTGAGATGCAATTTTTGATGCAGCGACGGAATAATGATAGGTATCGTAATAGGCGGATAAATCCGCATTATGTAAGGTCTGAACGGTCTGGCAGTCTTCGCAGAAATAAATATCGATGTCCGCCAGAAATTCTTTTCCGAAGGTTTTGTCCGTGACATATTCATCCGTTAAAGGCATCTGAGGCAGCGTAAGGATTTTAACGACGCGAGTGGATTGGCAAATGCGGCAGGTTTTTTGATAAGCGATCTTAACGCTCATGGGTGTATTCCTGGATTTGGTTGAGGCAAAGCGCACGGGCGTTTTGTTTGTTTTCCTGTTTGTACCAGTTAACGGTCATTTCGACGGATTCTTTAATATTTAAGCGTGGATGCCAGTTTAATTCCTTCTTCGCTTTTGAAATGTTAAGGCTTAAGAGTTTTGTTTCGTGGAGATCTTTGGACGTGTGGATGTCCTGCCAACGGCCTTGTCCCCAATATTTGATGACCAGATCTGCTATTTTTCCGACGGGAACAATGGATTGCCTTTCGGGCCCAAAGTTAAAGGCCTGCGCAAATTGTTTTTCATTATTAAGTAACTTTTCACCCAGAAGCAAATATCCGTAAAGAGGTTCCAACACAAATTGCCACGGACGCGTGGATTTGGGATTTCGAATTTTAATTGGCTGATTTTTTTTAAGCGCGCGGATACAATCCGGCAAAAGCCGGTCTTTGGAAAAATCCCCTCCGCCGATAATATTTCCTGCCCGGGCAGATGCGACTAAGATGCCTTTCTCGGCAAAGAAAGACTTGCGGTAGGATTCTATAATGAGCTCTGCGACCGCTTTGCTGGTGCTGTAAGGGTCATGCCCGCCCAGCTCGTCGGTTTCTTTATATCCTTTATTCGTTTCTTTATTTTTGTAGCATTTGTCCGTCGTGATAATAACGCCTTTGTTTAAGAAGGGAAATTCTCTCAAGCACTCAAGGACATTGACGGTTCCTAAGGCATTACTTTCAAAGGTCGTTTTGGGATTCGCATAAGAGTCTCTGACCAATGGCTGGGCCGCGAGATGAAAAACCATTTGGGGTTTGTATTTGAGGATTACGTTCTTTAAAGATTTAAAGTCTGCGACGTCTCCTCTTTGATCAACAATATCTTTGGCGAGGTTGGTTTCTTTAAAAAGATAGTTATTGTCCCACTGAGGAAGGGAATATCCGATGACTTTCGCGCCGAGCTGATGAAGCCAAAGGCTTAACCACGCGCCTTTAAATCCCGTATGCCCTGTGACGAGAATTTTTTTATTTTTATAAATTCCGGAAAAATTCATCGAGGTTACCACAATTTCCACGGAGCTTGGTTTTGAGCCCACAATTCATTCAGAAGTTTCATGTCTCTTAAGGTGTCCATCGGCTGCCAGAATCCGTCGTGCAGATACGCCATGAGCTGGCGTTTAGAAACCAGTTTTTCAATGGGGTCTTGCTCGAACGGCATATGGTCTCCGGCGATATAATCTAAGACCTCCGGCTCTAAGACAAAAAATCCACCGTTGATCCATCCTTCGCGTAAACGCGATTTTTCAAAAAATTTCGTGACGGTTTGGTTTTCCAAATCAAGACCGCCGAACCGCGCTTCGGGACGAACGGCCGTGACTGTGGCTAATTTGCCGTGCTTTTTATGAAAGCGGATAAGTTTTTCAATGTCCACATTGGAAACCCCGTCGCCGTATGTCATCAAGAATGTATCATTCCCGATCCATTCTTTAAGCCTTTTGATACGTCCGCCGGTTTGTGTTTTATATCCGGTATCAATTAAATGCACTTTCCAGTCTTCCGGCGGCTGGCCGTGGACCACAGCCTTTCCGTTTTTGGTGTGAACGGTCAAGTCTCGTCCGAAATAATGGTAGTCGAGAAAATAACGTTTAATAAATTCGCTTTTATACCCTAAGGCCACCAGGAATTCATTAAATCCAAAGGAGGAATAGATCTTCATGATATGCCAGAGAATGGGTTTCTCTCCGATTTGCACCATCGGCTTGGGCATGCTGGAGGTTTCTTCCTGAAGGCGCGACCCGACCCCTCCGGCGAGAATAACCACTTTCATGCTTTTTTTCGTCATAATATTTTCTCCGTCTCGGTTTCGCTTAGTCGAAATTAATGCGTTCTTTTTCTACCACCATCGGCCTTTTTAGGCTTCGGATATGCATAAGGCCGATATATTCGCCGAGAATTCCGATAAAAAATAATTGAACAGAAAACAGGAAAAAAACGGCGATGATCAGAGGCGCCATTCCCATGGGGAACATGGGCCAGAAAAGTAATTTGGCTATCAAATATCCGACGGCAATTAAAAAGCTCAAGCTCGCCATAAAAAAACCGGCAATGGTCGCAATTTTTAAAGGCACGCGGGAGTGGCTGGTAATGCCGATCATGGCATAATCGTAAAGTTTGTAAACGTTTCGATATTTGCTTCTCCCCCGTTTTCGTTCGGCCTGACGATATTCGATCTTAGCACTTTCAAACCCGAGCTCGGCGATAAGCCCCCGCAAATAGGGATAAGTGTCCGGCATCTCCCGAAAGATGGCAACGACTTTTTTGTCGTACAATCCGAAACCGTTAAAGTGCGTGTCCAGTTCAACGTCGGATAATTTGTTGGCGAAACGATAGTAACAGCTTCTTAATTTATATATGAAATGATTTTCCTCGCTGGAGGTCTTGATGCCTTTAACCACGGGAAAGCCTTCTTCCCATTTGCGGATGAATTCCGGAATCATGGCCGGAGGGTCTTGCATGTCTGCCGCGATAAACACAACTCCGTCGCCGCGGGCTTGGCAAAGTCCGTAAAAAATCGAGCGGATATCTCCGAAATTTCTTGTGTTAACGATGATCTTGACGTTGTGGTCTTTTTTAGCCAAGTCTTTGAGGATGCTGACGGTTTTATCCTCGGAGGAATTGTCGATAAAGATGTGTTCGTAGTCATATTTTTCTAGACGATTAAAGATGTCTTTGATCTGGCGATAAATTTCTTCGACATTTTCTTCCTCATTGTAACAAGGCGTCACGATGCTGATCAATTTCTTCATAAATGTTTTCCTTTGGATAAATTATTCGGATTTCATTTTTCTGGACATAAGGTCTGAAACGGCTAAAAGAGGTTTCTTATTCTTTGTGATGATATGGTAAACTTCCGTCGTGATTGGCATGGTCACATGATGTTTTTCGCTTAATTTGTAAACCGCGATAACCGTGTCCACGCCTTCGGCCACCATATCCATCGAAGAGGTGATGTGCCGAATGGTTTTCCCCTTCCCTAATTGTTCTCCGACCGAACGGTTACGGCTTTGAGGGCTCACACAGGTTGTGACCAAATCGCCTAAGCCGCTTAATCCGACGAATGTTTTTTCTTTTGCGCCAAACGCTTTTCCCAGACGGGCCATTTCCGCCAAACCGCGCGTTAAGATAGCAGCTTTGGTGTTTGAGCCAAAACCAAGCCCGTCGCAAACGCCGCAAGCGATCGCGATGATATTTTTTATGCTTCCGCCTAATTCAACACCAATGACGTCGGTGTTGGTGTAAATTCGAAAACTCGAAGAATTGAAGATCTCTTGGATGATTTTGGCTGTCTTGATCTTCCGCGAGGCGACAACCGCTGTCGACGGAATTCCTTTGGCGACTTCTATCGCAATCGTTGGCCCGGATAAGACGGCAAAGGATACGTCCCCTAATTCTTTTTGAACGATCTGGGATATCCGTAAAAGTGATTTTGTATCAATCCCCTTCGTTACGCTTAAGAAAATTTTCTTGGAAAGGTCGACGTTTGTTTTTTTGATATTTTTTAGGACCTGCGTGGCGTATTTTGACGGAACGGCAAAGACGATAATATCCGCATCCGTAAGAGATTCTTTTAAGTCGTCGGTAATGAGGACTTCTTGGGGGATGGCTATCCCGGACAGGAATTTTGAATTAGTGCGGGTTTTGCGGACCTCTTTGAGATATTCCGGGAAAGGCCCCCAGAGTTTGACGGGATAATTCTTTTTAGCCAGGTGAACCGCTAACGTGGTTCCCCATCCTCCGTCTCCAATGATGGCAATGTTTTGTATTTTAGTCGGCATTCGTTTTCCTTAAAAATTGGTTGTATTATATAAGATTCCCCAAAATCTTTCCAGTTGCATTATGGATTTCATGGATGAGGCCGTGAGACCTGATATAAAGAGAATATTTTATTACTATAAATATGTTTTAATAATGCATTATCGGACGGCGGGCGAGCATAATGCATAAAAACGATATAATCGACGTTGTATTTGAAAATGGCCTTCTGAAGCGCCAGGGTATATGGTTCGGAAGGAAAGACTTTGAAGGTTTCAATGTCTTTGATTCGTCTTTCCCACTCTAAAGCGGCGTTATAGTCAAATCCGACAATCCCGCAATCGCGAAAACAGGCAATGATTTTCCGTTCAGAAAAAATGCGGAAGCCGCCCATTTCCATATTATAAGGCACGAGGAGCATAGCGTCTTTGGGTGTGTTTTGCTGGACGTATCGTTGCATCTCTTCCCACTGGTCCTGAAGTTCCCAAAATCCTGACTGCCTGTTTTGAGGCTGATCAAAGGTGTAGTGATAATAGGAAAATTGGAAGGAAAACATGACCAAGGGAATAACATAAAAGAATTTTCTTAGAGAACCAAAAGACGTGTTTTTTCTCGCCCAGGTTTCGTAACAGTAAATCAACGTCAGTAATACGAGAATGACTCCTAGGTTAATTCTTGCAAATGACCGTAAAGGCAATGTGCTCTGGAGATAGATGATCAGGATAATACCCGCAAGAAAAGTGACGGCGGTCAACGCAAGCAGCGTATGCTGAAGCGGCGTCTTATTTTCCCGACGTGAAATTGTCACAAACGTAAATGTCAGTAATATTAAAATTATAGCGATGGGCTCGATCGGATGCCCATATTTTAAAAGAGTTAGAAAAATAGCCAGGATAAATCCGATCCATAACGGTCCGTTTTCAATCGTTTCCATTAAAAGGATTAGTAAATATCCCATGAGGAAGAATGACAGAAATTGAATGTTCCGGATGAGATTGAGGTCCAGGGCGAATTTATTGGGAGCGACGTAGGAAAACAAGAAACAAAAGAACAATAAAATTGAGGCGGAGAAACATAGTGCTTGTGTTTTTTTATCCTTGATAAAACGAGGATTGAAAAAAATGTTCGTGAGAAATATTACGGCGAGCACGGCATAGGGAATGGCTTCTTTGAGATTCATGGTTAACGGAGCGCCGGGCGTTAAAAGAAAGTTCTGTGGGCAGGCGATCTTATAAAGAGTTAGCCAGTCGGAAGCCCCGGGAATAGGGATGATCGGCGGTTTATTAAAACGGGTGCTGATCGTCCAGATCAGAAAAGGTAAGCTGAAAATCGCATAGAAGAAAACGGATTGGACCAGCGTCTTTACGCCGTGTTTTTTGTTTTGCCATAACAGGTAGCTTCCTATAAAGACCATCGGAAACAGGCTGTAAAGGGCATGGAAGTTGGCGGCGATTCCTAAAATGACTGCTGCCAGGACAAAGCGTTCTTTGTAGAAAAAATAAATTCCGGCAAAGACAAAGGCCAGAGTAAACTCCTCGTGGGACATGGTCCGGTACAGAAATTCATCCACGCGCACCATGACGATAAAGGCGATGATATACCAGAAGGCCCGCGATCCATTTTCGGCTAAAAGCCGCCAGAGTTTAAACATCCAGAAAAACATGAAGTATCTAGAAAGAAGAAATAAAATAAAATAAACGGTTGGGATCTGCTTAACGGTGATCAATCGTGCCAGGATAGGAAAGAAAAACGAGGTGAAATTTTTCTTGAGGCTCTCGACGTAATAATCCCCCTGATAGAGCGAGTGGTCGATGAGGCTTTTGAGCATCGGGAGTTCCAGATGCTGGTCGTCCCAGCCGTAGTGATAACCGTTCGAGGCCAGGAAGATCAAGAGAATGATGAGCGCGATAAACCAATCGGATCGTAGGAATTTGGGAAGATGCGTTCTAAGAGAATCCATAATTTTTTTAAAATTGGCTGATGGAAAGAAGTTTGTTTACCCCGTCAGTTGGCGGGATTCGGCTCGAGCTTTATCCTGTCCGTTGACTGGATTCCGTCCGATTCCGCTTTTGGCGGAATTCATCGGACTTCATCCTGTCCGTTGACTGGATTCCGCTCGATTCCGTCTTTGGACGGAACCAATCGAGCTTCATCGCCAGTAGAAAATTTCACGGAAAACTTCGTACATATAGGCAGCGCCCCAGCGTAAGACTTGAAGTTTCCTCTCCCCTCCATCTCTGGCGGGTTCATCGCCGGGAATTTCAGCGATCTTGAGTTTCCGTTTTGCGGCGCGGATAGATAACAGAGGCTCCCAGCTAATGTTCGTCTTAAAGAGCTTTTCTTCGGTCTCATAACTGGAGTCTTGGTCCAGATTTAATTCATAAATAAGATTTTTGCGGTAAGCGCGGTAAATGACCATGGCGTCGGTATAATTCCCGCCGTGAAACCAATTGATAAAAGAGGTGAACATTTTATTCCCAAAAGAGGTGACGGCATCATCGTCGTAGCTTTTGGCTCCCTGGGCATATCGGGAGACTATGACCATATCATAGCCTTCCTTCATTTTTGCGATACACGGCGGAATCAGTTCTGGAATGGAATTGCCGTCCGGGCTAAAGGTCAAAACCACATCTCCACGCACCAAAGGCCAGGCTTCCATATAGGCGTGGCGCATTCCCTTTTTTTTCTGAATGACATATTCACAGCCATGCTCTTTGAAGTAATCCAAAGTTCCGTCGGTGGATTGACCGTCCACATAAAGGATCTGGTCCACCCATTCGGGCTGGACGCGGGGCATAATGCTTTTGAGCCCGTCGATTTCATTTAAAGTGGGAATCAGTAAGGTGATTTTCATAAAATCTTTCGTGAAAATTAATGGAGCGGGCGATGAGAATCGAACTCACGTATCCAGCTTGGAAGGCTAGTGTTCTACCACTGAACTACGCCCGCAAATAACCACAGAATCTTTTCAATGGTTTTGCCTGATGCTCAACCATTCCCTCGGACATTTCGTCCTCGGTCAAACTTGCCAGTCCCGCCGGTGTTAGGCGGGGCGCCCGCAAAAAAGTTATAAGCAATAGGTGATAAGTTATAAGAAAAAATTAAGACCGTAATGATCGAATCAAACCGGTGAGTAATTTGCCGATTTCTTCTGACTGAAATTTTAACTCCAAATATTTTTCTTCACGATAATAATGCAGGTCTTTTGCGAGAATAAGATAATATTTGGTTTCTTCCAAAGAGCCTTGTGCTATATCGAGAAAGCGCGCAAAATCTTTTCTTGTTTTTTTATGCCCTTCGGCAATATTTACACAAATGGAAAACGTTGAACGTCTGATTTGGCTAATAATCCCGACGGATTCTTCTTTCGGGAAATCTTTTGTTATTCTGTAGATTTCTATAACAAAGATGTGTGCTTTTTGCCAAACAATAAGATTCTCAAAACTGTTCATAAAATCACCCCTCCTTTTTATGATTTTAGGGGGATGATTTTTCTTACTACTTATTACTTATAACTTAGAACTAAAATGGGCAGTGCAGGATTCGAACCTACGTAGCGCAAGCGCAGCAGATTTACAGTCTGCCCTCGTTGACCACTTGAGTAACTGCCCAATGACAACTATATTTAAGCTGGCGAGAGGCCTTGAACCCCCGACCTACTGATTACAAGTCAGTTGCTCTACCAACTGAGCTACGCCAGCAATTTTCCACTAAAATGTTTTCAAAGATGGTTTCGCAGATGCTCAACCACTCCCTCGGACATTACGTCTTCGGTCAGAATTGCCAGTCCCGACGACTTTTGTCGGGGCGCCAGCGTTTTCCACTAAAAAATTTTCAAGATATGAAAATGGAAATCCTTTATATCAGATTTTTCACAGGCTGTAAAGGAAGTTTTCGTCCGATTATTCAAAAGATTTCAGGATCACATTGGCCACATTATTAGCGATGATGCGGTATCCTTTAGGCGTACAATGGCCGAAATTCCCGCCAGCGCGGTCTTTGAAATATTCTGAATAGCTCCCTCGTTTTAATGCTTCGCGAAATGAGGAATTATTATCAACATAATGGGCTTCAGAAGCCCCATCAATATCTTCCAGAAGGTTCTTTAATAAAGATAATGACCGCATCGGATATTGGACAACAACCGCCGTAATATCTTTTTGTTTTAAAATAGAGAAGAATTTTGTAAAACTTATATGGGTAATGGGATTTTTCCCGAGCCCGCGCAACTCTTCCGCTTTTGCCCAATGTTTTTCAGCTTCAGCTTTTTGTCCCGTCTCCGCTAAGCATCCGCCCAGAATATCATGCAGCCCGCGGGTATTAGGATGTGTTTTGATCAGATCATTTAATGCCTCAACGATTTCTTGGTCTTTAGGATTGTCGCGGCACATTCTCCAGGTTTGTTCTGCGACCCAGGGATCTTCAGGATTTTTTTCTAATTTATGCCGCATGACTTTTACATATTCCGTGTAATTTTTGGACTCGCAAGCAGTATCTCCCCACTTTTGAAAGGTCCATTCGGTTAAAACAGGGTCGAGGTTTGCTTCGGTTAATTTCTGAAAAAGAAACGAAGCCGCTTCATAATGTTTTTTGCCTTCATGAAAAAGAGCAACCAAATATACCCTTGTCAGGTCCGGCGGCAGTTTCTTGAGCTTTTCTTCAATAATATCCGGGAGCGATTTGATTTGTCCAAAGGATTGCGTTGCCTGAATCTGCCGCGCAGTATTGCTAGGAAAATCTTTTTCCAAAGTCTGTTTTTGCGGGAAGGCGTCTTTGACGAGCGTTTTGGCTACTTTATACACGCGCACGTTATCTAATAACCCGAGGAATTTTTGCGGCCATGTTTTCTTGTCGAACGGAACGCTGTCCACATAATCATTAATGCCCATCATCGCGACGACAATGTGCGGATGATATTCTTCGATCCAACTATTTAACCGTTGGACAGCGACATCAGAGCCTTCGCCGGGGATCGCTTTATTGATTATTTTAAAATGATGTTTTTGGGACCTTGCATTTAAAATGGTTTCAAGCTGGGTCGGATAGGAAAAGTTCTCTCCGTCATACGACATGGATTCCCCAATGCATAAGATGCGGAATGTGTTTTCTTGGTTTAACTTGTAGCGATTCTGATAATCTTGAAGAATGATGGATAATCCGCCGTCGATATAAAAGAAAAGTTCCAGGAATGCGAGAAAAAGAATGACCCGCAATAAGGCCCTTAAAGAATTTCTTTCTTGTTGTTTAGTGTTTTTGTCCATAGCCAATTAGAATTGAAAATAGATAAATTCTTCCGCTTTGAGGACCCCCCACCCTAAGATCAAATAAGTCATAAGCGCATAGAGGAACGTTTTGACGAACCAATGTTGATGGAAAAGAACAGACAAGTCTTTCTTATAATACTGCCATAACTGTATGCCCAAAAGCGGCAGCATGATGCCGACAAAATGTAAGAACATTTCTTGAGCTTCATTGTTAAAATGAAAATGGAAACAAAGTCCTTTGAGCATCGCGATGACTTGCGTTAAAGATCCTGCTCGGAACAATAACCAGCCGAATACGACCAAATGAAAGAAAAACAGTGTTTTTAGGAAAGTCAGCCAAGGCTGTTCATTTTTCTGCGCGGGTTCAGGTTCTGATGCATTTCGAGATGTGATGATGCGGTGCGAGATCAAAAGAATCGCATGATAAACTCCCCATAAAACAAAGGTCCACGATGCGCCATGCCATAAACCTCCTAAGAACATTGTGATAAAAAGATTGCGATAGGTCAGAAGCGTGGATTGCCGGCTTCCGCCTAGCGGAATGTAGAGATAATCCCTTAACCAGCTCGACAAGCTGATGTGCCACCGTCGCCAAAAATCCACAGGATTCGTCACAAAATACGGCCATTTAAAATTGATGGTGATTTCAAATCCCATGCATTTGCCCAATCCCCTGGCGATGTTGGAATAGGCGTCAAAATCACAGAAGATCTGAAAGGCAAAGGCGTATAGCGCAATTAATACGCTTGCCCCATCATAAGGCGGTGCTGCGGTAAAAACCGGATTTACGATCTTGGCAAGGTTGTCCGCGATAAAAAGCTTCTCGAAGTATCCCCAAAAAACCAGAGAACATCCTTCATAAAATTGTTCTAGCGAAAGCACTCGAGGCGCGATGATTTGAGGCAGAAAGTCTTTCGCCCGCATGATCGGCCCGGCGACAAGATGGGGAAAATAAATAACAAAGATGACATAGTCCCAATACCGTTGAGCGGGTTTGATAATTCGGCGATAAACGTCAAAAGTATAGCTGATGGCCTCAAAGGTATAAAACGAGATCCCGACGGGCAAAATAATGTTTAATGTCCACTTTGATAAAGCGGCGTGGCTCGTGGGAAAAATGGTCGCAAGGAGTGCGGAAAGATTGCTGGAGAAAAAATTAAAATATTTAAAAAATCCAAGGATCGTTAAATTGACGCCGATGCTTAAGGCCAACAGGAGCCTCCGCCTTTTTTCGTCGTTGGTCTGGTCCATATATTTCGCGCAAAAATAATCTGTCGTGATGGACACAAACATCAAGGCGAGAAATTTCCAGTTCCAGGCGGCGTAAAACAAGCAGCTGGCGACGATCAAAAGGCGATTCTGCCAACGAAAGGGTGAAATAAGATATAAACCGTAAACGGCGATAAAAAAGAAAAAGAATTCTAATGAATTAAAAAGCATAAATACTAATTGAAAAGTTTAGTTTAGAAAGAAATGTTGTTAATATGTCTGCTTGGGGTGATTTTTAATGATTGAAGATCTCATTGATCTTGTCTAACAATTCTTGGGCGGTGAACGGTTTACCTAAAGTCGGATAGTGGATCCCTCCCACCGTTATGCTGGAACTTGGCCCCTCATCTTTTGCGATAATGCCTGACAGAAAAAGGATGGGGATGTTCTTTGTTACAGGGTCATCCTGAAGAATCCGGACGGCTTCCGGTCCGTCAATGTCTGGGATCATGATATCCATCAAAACAAGGTCTGGCAGATATTTTTGTGTTTTCTCGACGGCTTCTCTACCGGAAGCCATTTTGATTACTTGATATCCTAATAGGGATAATTTTTTATCCAGGATATCTAAGATTTCCTTCTCATCATCAACGATCAATATTCTTTTGGACATGCATTGCCCTTTCTCAAATTTTTAACACATAAGAAACAGCGAAAACTTTTGATTTATTATAACAATCGGATAATTTTTTGTATATAATAATAGGCGAAATTTTTAGAAAGTCAGAATGCGTTCAAAATTTCTATGTTAACTCAACTTACCATCCAGAACTTCGGCCTGATCGATTCCCTTTCAATTGATTTTGAAAAAGGACTCAATGTCTTTACCGGCGAGACCGGTGCCGGAAAATCCATCCTTATTGATGCCTTACGCATCGCTCTGGGGGAGCGGATTTCTCCTTCTTTAGTCCGTGAGGACACGAAAGCCTGTATCATTGAGGCGGTGTTCGATCTGTCCAAGAACGAGCTCAAATCGTCCGAGACCTTGCGGGATTTTTTTCAGGACAAGGATTTCACCCTGATTATCAACAGAACTTATTCTTCCGACGGAAAAAATAAGATCAAGATCAACGGCCTCAATATTACTTTAAGTCAGCTCAAAGACGTGGGAAACTGCCTGATGGATTTTCATGGGCCCCATGACCATCAGATGCTCTTGTCCTCCTCTTCTCATTTAGGGATGCTCGATCGATTGACGGATTTCGGAAAGCTGCTGAGCGATTACGCAAATCATTACGAGGGTTATGTAAAGCTTAAGGAAAAACTCGGTGAAATCGAGGCGCTGGCCTCCTCCCACGACCGGGACCTTGATTTATTATCTCATCAAATTGGTGAGTTAAAGCAAGTTCCTCTTGATGAGGATAAGTTTCAGGAATTGCTTGGGCAGCAGACAAAGGTGAATAATGCCGAGAAACTTTATGATTATATCCAGAAAATTCTGAGCTTATTAGAGGCCGGCGATAATAGCCCTGGGGAAAATATCCGGCAGGCCTTCTCTCCTATGCGGGATTTAAACCAGACGGATGAGAAAACCGCGTATTTGATGGAGAGCTTGTCACAACTTCAAGGGCTTAATGACCAGATCATTGCGGATTTAAAAGATTACGCCGACAGCATTTCATTTGATCCTTCCGAAGCCCAGGAGATCAATGCCAAATGTGATATTTACGACGACATTAAAAGAAAATATGGCCCAACCTTAGCTGACGCAAAGATTTTTTTTGAAGAGGCTTTAAGGAAACATCAGCTTTTATCCAATCTTGAACAGAATGACGCTGATTTAAAAAAGGAAATCCAAGCGGCCGAGGCTGCGCTTGTTCAGATTGCTAAGAAAATGACCAAATGCCGTCAGAAAACAGCGGAAAATCTTAAAACAACGATCGAGAAAGAATTGTCTGAGCTAGGGATCATTCATGTTCAGTTTGAAGCGCGTATCGACAAGGTTGAGCTTGGCGCAAGCGGTCAGGATTCGGTGACGTTTTATATTAGTCCCAATGCCGGCGAGGAATTAAAGCCATTATCAGAAATCGTTTCTTCCGGGGAAGCCGCCCGTGTTATGCTTGCCCTTAAAAAGGCGCTGATTGAAGTTGACCCGATCCCGGTTCTGATCTTTGATGAAATCGACGCGCAGATCGGCGGACGGCTCGGAACCGTGACCGGTAAGAAATTAAAAAGCCTTTCGTCGCATCGGCAGGTCATTTTGATCACCCATCTTCCCCAAATCGCCTCTTTTGCCGACCAGCATTTTAAAGTTTTAAAAATGGTCAAGAATGGCCGCACAATCACATCGGTCGAGGCTTTAGATAAGAACGCCAGGGTCAAAGAATTAGCGAAAATGATGAGCGGTGAAAAGGAAACGCAGATCTCCCTTCAACATGCTGAGGACCTTTTGTCGAAGGCAACCGTTTCTAAAAAATAGGCCTAAAATTATAAAGGAAAAGATTATGACCCAGAAAATTTTTGTAGGCATTGATGTCGGCGGGACAAAAATCGCCACAGGGCTTGTAAGTCCGTCAGGGAAAATCCTCTCCCGTGCCAAATCTCCGACGCCTCCTAATGCGTCTTCGGCAGAGATTATCCGCTCGATCTCTTTTCTTTGTGATGAAATGTTTTCTAATTGTAATCTTAAGAAAAAGAATTTAGCGGGTTTGGGGATCGGAATTCCAGGTATTGTTGATGATAAAGGCGTGGTCATTCGCACGCCTAATATGAGTTTGTCTAAGGTGAATCTTAAGAAACAATTAGAACAAAAGTTTAAAGTGAAGGTTGCGTTAGGGAATGATGCGAATTTTGGAGTTCTCGGCGAGAAATGGCTAGGCGCTGCACGGAAAGTCCATAATGTCGTGGGATTGTTTTTGGGGACTGGTCTTGGCGCGGGAGTTGTGATCAATGACCGGATTTTTACCGGCAGTCATGGTGCGGCGGCAGAGCTCGGGCATATGATCCTTCAGGATAGGGGCGGCCCGAAATGCGGGTGCGGCAATCAAGGGTGTTTGGAAGCTTTGACCGGAAGATGGGCCATGGAACGCGATATTAAAAAAGCGATTGCAGAAGGTAAGAAAACGATTGTCACAAAGCTCGTCGATAATATTCATAAGCCGATTAAAAGTAGAATTTTATATGAATCTCTCGAGAGGCATGACCCTCTTGTCTCAAAAATCGTGACCGAGGCCTCCTATCAATTGGGAATCGCCTGTATATCGGTCAAACATATCTTTGACCCTGAAATGATCGTCCTAGGCGGCGGAGTGATGAAGGCTTGCGGGGATTTTATCCTGCCTATCGTCAAGAAAGTCGCTCAAAAAGATAAATTTTTTTTAGGGATTGGTAGTTGCGAAATTGTGGCATCCGAGCTCGAAGATGATGCGATTATTTTAGGCGCTGTGGCGGCTTTGGCGGGCAGCCGGTAGTGAAAGTGATCCGCACAATTTTTTTAAAGGCGTCTTTAAGAAGATCTGCCTTTCTCCTTCCGATTGTAATATCTTCAGGAACCAGTCGTTTCCCTTTTAATTGCACGAGGATTTGTTTGCTAGAGGTTTTACAAATTACATCTTCAACAGAAGATTGATGCGTTCTATCAAGCCCGTCGGCCAGCCTTAAAAAGGATGCCAAGATCTTTACAATCCTTTTTGATTTCTCATCGAGATCACAAAAATATTTATGGCTTGCTTCCGGAAGGCTTTTACGGTGATACCGTGCGATCAATCCGATGCGGATTCGTTGTTGTCTGGGAATCCCAAGTTGTTGGGATTGGATGATAAGCGCTTGGGACGTTTTGTGATGTTTTTGTTGGCCCTTGACCCAGCCGATATCGTGTAGGATTGCCGCAGCTTCCAGAAGGGTTCGTTCTTTTTCTCCTAATTTATGAAGAGGACTTAATTGGTCAAAAAAACTTTTGGCTAGTTTAGCGACGTGAAGAGCGTGGCGTTCTTCATAATGAAATACTTTTGCCAAGGAAATGGCGCGAAGACTTAAATTATTTTTTTGAGATGTTCCCATGTATTTTTTTCTTTAAGGCATTCCCACTCTTTTATGAAATCTTTATAGGTTTTTGCTCGCAGCGCCGTGCAGGTTTTCTCAAGATAGAAAACAGCCCTTTTTAGATTTTTGGATTGGCCACCTTTTTTCTTAAGTTTGGGAAAATATTCCAACCACACATCAAGCTCGTGCAAGTCTCCTAAAACGTCCTGAATGCGACGGGCCGCAGTAATCGCTGGGTTGATTTTCTTACCGTAAGAAGATTTAAAAATTTCCAGGACATACCGTAATTTTTTGGCGGCGATGCGCGTGTGATGCAGTAGCTTTGTTTTTTTAGG
This sequence comes from Candidatus Omnitrophota bacterium, assembly GCA_015233405.1. GTDB lineage: Bacteria > Omnitrophota > Gorgyraeia > Zapsychrales > Zapsychraceae > JADFXT01. Next base: position 61,144 of record JADFXT010000002.1, read on the forward strand.
TTTATAGACGTGATCTTCACAATGAAGAAAGTTGGATAATTTTTTTATGATCACGTCCCTTCTTTTAATTTCAAGGGGTTTGTTTAAGGATTCCGCTTTGCTGAGATTAGATTGGAAATTTATTGTCTTAAATTGATCCAAGACGTCGAGGATTTTTTTCTGGGCTATTGCACGTCTTTCTTGAAGGATCTCGGCAAGCTCATTTATACCGACGATGAGGTGTTTGTTCTTGAGCTGGCGTTTTATGGAAAAAAGAAATCTAAGCTGAATATCGAGCTCTCTGGCTTCGCCGAGCGCTCGGCCGACTAAAGATATGCGTCTTGACCAGTCGAGGGTTTCTTTTGCCGGCAATAATCCAATCGCTTGAAAGGCCTTAAGGGCGGCTCGAAGCCGGCGGGAAGCGACCCTCATGCGATGGAGCGGTTCAATCGCGGTTCCATTTTGAACGCGGGTTTTTTCTTTTAAGAAATTATTGAGATAGCAGGATAGTGTTTTCTGGGCGTGAGATTGGGGGTGTATTTTTTCATTTTGCATAGTATCCAATCAGACTTTCCTGGGCGTTGAAGGGATTGTCAGTTTTTTCCGGACGGACATATCCTTTGCTGGACGTTAAAATGCGGGATTTTACGGTGTCTTTCCAATATTCCTCCAGGATGAATTTCAGGTGTTGTTTAAGCTCTTCCTTATTGACTTCAAAGAGAAGCTCGACGCGCCGGTCGAAATTGCGGGTCATCCAGTCGGCTGAAGCCAAAAACATCCGGGAATCGGAATTATTATTAAACATATAGATACGGGAATGTTCCAAGAATCGCCCGACGATACTTTTGACTTCAATATTTTCGCTCATTCCTTCCACTCCTGGGATCAAACAGCAGATTCCACGGACGATTAAATTTATTTTTACTCCGGCGTTGGACGCCTCATATAATTTCTCGATCATCCGGGGATCTTCCAGAGAATTAAATTTAGCGAAAATAAGGCCGTTCTTATATTTTTTCTGAGCAGCTATTTCTTTGTCGATGAGCTCGAAAAAATATTGCCTTAGATCATACGGAGCGGAAATGATCCTTTTCCAGCGCGACGGAAGCGAATAACCGGTAATGACATTAAAGACATCCGAGATGTCCTTAGCGAAGTCGTCATTGGCGGTGAAATAGCCGATATCGGTATAGATTTCCGCGGTCTTTTCATTGTAGTTTCCCGTCGAAAGATGAACATAGCGACGAATCCCGCCTTCTTCTCGTCTAACGATCATCGTCATTTTGGAATGGATCTTCATGCCCAAAATGCCGTAAATGACGTGGCACCCGGCCGCTTCCAGCTCTCTGGTCCAGTAAATATTTTTTTCTTCATCAAATCGGGCTTTGATTTCAACGAGGACCGTGACCTGCTTTTTATTTTTGGCCGCTTCAATCAGTGCTTTAATAATGGCAGAATTTTCATTCGCGCGATAAAGGGTCATTTTGATGGCCAAGACGTCATTGTCCCGTGCCGCGGACTGAATCAGGTCTACCGTCGGATGAAAGGATTGATAGGGAAAATGAAGAATAAAGTCGCTCTCCTTGATCTTATCAAAAATATTTTCAAATCCTGTTTTGACGGGCACATAACTTTGATAGAAAAGGTCCGGCTTGTTGACCTGGCCTGGGAGTTCAAAGAGATACGTTAAATCTAAGTCTCCGTCGATAAGGCTGACTTGGTCTTTGGAGAAATCAATTCCGGTGGAGAGCATTTCCAGTAATTGTGGATGATGGTTCTTTTCGATTTGAAGGCAGACAACTTTTGCCTTGGGCCTTTTTTGGATCTCGCTTTCGATAACTTTAAGCAGGTCCAGACTATATTCTTCCTCTGCTGACAATTCGCTGTCGCGGATGACTCTAAATAGAAAGCTCCCGAGGATCTTGAATCCTTTAAAAAATGTTTCTAGGTTTTCGCGGATAATATCGTCGATCAAGATAAAACAAAACTCGTTTTTCTCTGACGGCAATTTAAAAAGCCTGGGGATTGATTTTGGTACTGTGATTAAAGCCAAATAGGGGGAATCATTGCGTCCCAAATAGACGCCGAACGCTTTTGTTTTGGAGACCAACACCGGAAATGGATGCCCGGGGTCAATCGCCATAGGTGTGACGATCGGAAAAATCGTCGTTTCAAAATAGCGTTTTGCGGCTTTTTTTTGTTCCGCATTGAGCTGGTCGGCTCTGAGAATGAAGATTTTGTTTTTTTCAAGTTCTTTGGTGATATCTCCTTTGTAGAGAGAATAAAGACGTTCTAAAAGAGATTCGATTCGGCTTTGAATTTCAGAGAACAATTCCTGAGGATAATAGCCAAAATTGTCTTTGTGATTATATCCGGCATCCAAAAGCCTTTTGAGCCCAGCGACGCGGACCATTAAAAACTCGTCGAGGTTATTGGCAAAGATAGCGAGAAATTTTACTTTTTCTAAAAGAGGGTTCCCTCGGTCCATCGCTTCTTCAAGGACGCGTTCATTAAATGAAAGCCAGCTTAGGTCGCGGTGAATAAATATGTTTTTGGGGTCTTGGTTCTTGATATCCATGGAATTATCCGGCCTGTTGAATTTTAAGATGGACTTTTTTTCCTGAGATTTCTTCGAACATCTCTTTTTTATCGATAAATTCGAGCTTTTCCAGGGCGAAATTGCTTGTGACAGAGACGGTCAGAACAATATCCTGGGACCGGTTTAAGCTAACTTCGAGATTCTTGACCTTTTGTTTATGCGAACGGTCCAGCGAGTTAGAGATCCTTAAAATCGAGCTTAATTTCTGGATGAGAATTTGTTTGTCTTTAGGAAGCGACCGGTAAAGCAAATGCGTATCCGCGGGAAGTCCCCGACGATGATAACGGGCGATACAGGCAATGACCTTGATTTCTTCATCGGTTAAACGGAACAAATTCAAATTTGAAATGAGGTATTCTGTATGTTTATGGTGGGCGCGATTATAAATAAACAGCCCGATCGGGTGAAGATAAGTCGCCAATAACAAATAGAGCAATTCGGTCTTTTTTAAGCCTAGCGTTTCTTTAAAATTATCGAAAAGTTTCTCAGACAATTCAGCCACATGCTGGACGTGGGATAAATCGACGTTATATTTTTTACAGATCCATTTGGCGATGGAGATGAGCTGGTTGGTTTTGTTATATTTTTGGGAAACTTCAAAATCCATGACCATGTTCGTTAAGACAGCTTCCGAAAGCGACGCTTCGAGGATATAAATATTTTTGTTTTCATTAAGGTCCGCGAATGTGTTTAAGATCATCGCATAGCCGGGAAACGTATCTGCGCTTTCAGGCGGAATTTTATATTCGTCGGCAATTTGCTCAGAATTCTTATCTAAAATTTTTCCAAGAAGCTCCTCTGTTTCCGCTTGGCTTAGCTTAAAGAATTTATCCTGAAAGGTTTCTTTGGAAAGAATGCCTGGCAAATAAGTGGTATAATTTTCATCGATCAGGATAATGTCGTCGAGCTTAATGGAGAACAGTTCCCGTTTTAAATAGGCGAACTCCCCCTCGATATTTTCTCTGACGGCTTCGTAATTTTCCTGAAGGCTTCCGTCTAATTTACTTAAAAGTTGTTTAAGCCGTAACATCCCTAAAGGAAGTCCGATATTCATCAGGGTATATCCTTGCGCCATGACGGAAATATCAAGGCTTCCCGCTCCCAATTCCGCGATCAGAAGATTTTTCGTGTGAATAGGATATTTGTCTTTTAGGATATGATAAAGATACGCGTCGATATAATAGATGACATCGCCAACGGTGAAAACTTCAATATTAAAACCGGTCCGTCGGGAAATGGTGTCGATAAAGACATCCCTGTTATCGGCTTCCCGCACCGCGGTCGTTGCAATGACGCGGACATCCAAAATCCCATACTCTTTTAATTTTTCACGGTATTTTTCCAGGATCGCGACCGTATGATTGATCGTCTCTTGGGTGAAGCGGCCTTTATAAAAGGTGTCTTTTCCTAAGAGGGCCACGTTCTTAAGCGATTCTAAGATCTTGATATCTTCTTTCGCTTCTTCCGCAATCAAGAGTTTGATCGAGTGGGTTCCAATATCGATAATTCCTGCTCGGATGGGTTCTTTATCTTTCATAGAGTTTAATTGATCCTAATATTTTTAAAATTTTTTTCCGGTTTCGGGTAGTGCATGTTTAATCTTTTTAGTGTTTCGATAATAAGAATCGAAATAGAAAGGTTTCTCTGCCATTTTTTGTTGGAAGGAATGATGAACCACGGCGCCCAGGTGGTGCTGGTTGCCTTGATGGCATCTTCATAGGCATCCATATATTTGGGCCATAACTTTCTTTCCAAAAGGTCCGCGGAGCTTAATTTCCAGTTTTTATTCTTATCATCAAGCCGTTCTTCTAATCGTTGGGTCTGTTCCTCTTTGCTGATGTTTAAGAATATCTTTAAGATGGTCGTCCCTTCTTCGACGAGCATCCGTTCAAAATTGTTAATGTGCTCATAGCGTTTTTGTAAAAGGTCTGTGGGCACCAGATCATGAACGCGTGTAATGATCACGTCTTCATAATGGCTTCGGTTAAAGATAACAATCTCCCCCTTGACGGGAACTTTTTGATGAATGCGCCAGAGATAATCGTGGTCTAATTCTTCCTTGCTGGGGACTTTAAAGGTGGCGACCCTTACTCCCTGGGGATTGACCCCTTTAAAGACATGTTGAATCGTCCCATCCTTGCCGGAAGCATCCATGCCTTGAAGGACGATCAGGATTTTATGCTTATGCTCGGCATAAAGCAGATATTGGAGTTCTGCGAGCTTGTCTTGCAGTTCTCCAATCATGTCCTGTTCGTCTTTTTTCTTTAAACCGGGAACAATAATATCCTCCGGGTCCTGTTTGCACAGTTTTAGCTTGGCGTGAGGAGCGACACGGTATTTTTTAAAGACAATGGGCGTTATTTGATCGAAAATTTTGTTCATAATCGAGCTTCAATTATAGACATAATGCATTGGTTTATCAAGAGGTTTCTGGCTTCTATGGCTGGTTTTCGGCTGATTTTTTCGGCGACAAGGAGAAAAAGGTATTTCTATGGAAATAAGATTGATTTTGTTATTTGAGTATGTTAATTTATCATCTTAACTAAAGGACTTAACTTAATTAATCATTCTTAAATAGGAGATTAACATGAAAAAAATAGGCGTTATTACAAGCGGTGGAGATTGCGGTGGATTAAATGCGGTCATAAAAGGTGCGGCCCAAATGGCCCAGGCATATAGCGGCGCATGTTATGTGATCCCCAACGGTTATGCCGGGCTTTATAATTTAATCGAATTTGATAGTCTTGTTGAGTTAACCGTCGACCGGGTTGATTCCGTCAATGCCAATAACGCCGGGTCGGAAGCCGGGCATTCCAGGGTCAAGGTCAAGAAAATCAATGATGAAAAAAAATATGAGCGCATCAAGCAGGGATTGAATAAATTCGGGATTGAAGGCCTGGTCATTAGCGGCGGGGATGATTCCGGAAGCGTGATGGTAGATTTGTCCGAACAGGGTATTAAATGCGTCCATGCGCCTAAGACCATGGATTTGGATTTGCAGACGTATTCCGTCGGATTTGATTCCACCGTTAACCGTATCGCCAGCTTTGCCGAAGACATTAAAACCACCGGCCGTACGCATAATCGCGTGATGGTCATGGAAGTTTTTGGCCGTTATGCCGGGCATACCGCTTTCCGTGCCGGAGTCGCGTCGGACGCTGATGCGATCTTAATTCCTGAAGTCCCAGTCGATTTTGATGCCCTTTATGAGCATTGCAAAAAAGTTTATATGCGCCGTGTTTTAACCAGCGACGTCAAAGCCGGGACCTACCTTATTATTGTCGCCGAAGGTTTACGTAACGCTAATGGCGAAGAGCTTTATGATGAAGCGGCCGGCATTGATGCCTTTGGCCATAAAAAGCTCGCTGGCGCCGGACTTTACGTCCAGAATGAATTATCCAAACGGTTCAAAGCTGATCCGTCGATCAAAGCCTTTATGAAGGAATCGAAGATGTTTGTGGAAGGTATTTATGAAAAACCGGAAGTCCGGACTGTGGCTCCAGGGCATTTGGTCCGTTGCGGGCGCTCGTCGGTCTATGATGTTAATTTCGGTAAAGAAGCTGGTGCCGGTGCGGTGGTCCTTTTACAAAATGGCATTTCCGGTGTGACCATTTGCGGCTTTAGCCAGGGAAAAATTGTTTATCTTCCGTCTAAAGAAGCGATCAAACAAAGACATGTTGATGCCGAATCGGTTTCTTTTTATGAGAAATTAGGCATTTGTTTTGGACGAAAGTTTCAGCAATCTTCTTTCCCAGGATTTCAGGAAAAGACCGGACACATCGAGAGATATTTAAGCTTATAAGCTGATTCATCGTCCCCGGGAGCTTTGATGCCTTGAAGGATGAGTGTTTTTAAGCTTTTCCATTTTCTATGGCCAACCCTCTGTCCTATTTGTCTTTCCGTGAATTTAAGCGGTCTTTGTTTAATGCCATTAAACAAGAAGATAAAACGTATCTGTTTTTTCTTTTTATCCTGACGTTATGGGCTCTTGTTGTTCGGGCGATTTATTTAAGTCAGCCCATGCGTTACGATGAAGCTTATACGTATATTGTTTTTGTTGCAAGGCCGCTTAGTATCGGTCTTTCTTCTTATACGGTCCCCAATAATCATATCTTCCATACGCTTTTAGCTCATATTTTTTGTTCTTTCTTGGGCAATCATCCTTGGGTTGTGCGATTACCGGCTTTTCTCGCCGGGGTCGCTATGGTCCCTGCCTCCTATTTGGCCATGCGTCTTTTGTACAATAAAAATGCCGCGATCCTTACGGCCGCATTTGTTGCCTCTTCGGAAATCTTCATTGAATATTCCAGCAATGCCCGAGGGTACACGATAATTTGTTTATTTTTTCTGCTGATTTTATCTCTGGCGAAATATCTTAAAGATCACGATAATTCTTTCGCGTGGCTGCTTTTTATTCTTTTATCCAGTTTAGGTTTTTATACGGTCTTTGCCATGTCATATCCTTTTGGCGTTATTTTGATTTGGCTTCTTCTTTCCGCTGTTTTGAAGGACATAAAAATTTCCTGGGGGACATTTCTCAAGCGTTTGTTGGCAGCTATCTTTTTAACTGTGGTGTTGGTCTTTGTGTTTTACTCACCTGTGATTATGACGTCAGGGATTCAACCAATTGTTGGAAATACTTACATAAAGAAGTTTATCGCGCCCGAATCGCTTTTGCCTTTTCTTCAGTCAATAAACCAAATTGTTGAACGTGGGCTCTTGAATGTTCCAGGTCCGCTTTCTTTGATTTTACTTTCTGGTTTTATAGTTTCTGTTGTCGCGCATAAGAAAATTGGAACGGATAAGATTTCCATTTTCTGGGCGGTGGTGATATGGATAGGCGTCCTTCTAAGCTTTCACGGCATGGCGCTGCAGGAACGCTTTTGGCTATTTGTTCTTCCTGTTTATTTTGGTGTCGGCTGTGCAGGAATCAATTACCTTTTGTCTTTTTTTAACAGAAAGACTTCAAAAGATTTGACGTTCGTTGTTCTTATCTTGGCTGCGATAATTTCTGTCGAACTGTCTTATAATTTATTTTCTTCTCGCCTTATTGAAAGATCCGATCCCGGGATATTTCGAGAGGCTGAAGCCTCAGCTTGTTTTTTAAAGAATAGGCTAAAACCCAATGATGCGGTCGTAACATCCTGGCTTATTGATCCAGCCCTCGGTTATTATTTCATGTTGCATCATATCCCCGTCGGATTTCTGGAGAAGGATTTAAGTACTGTCGACAGGATTTTTCTTGTTGTTAAAGATAAGGAAGATGCTTCAGATAAACTTATGAGAGCAGTTCTAAGAAGCAATTATCCGAAGCCGCAATTGATTAAGAGATTTGAATCTGGCAGGATTTATCTGATAAATGGAAAGAATACTCGTTCGAATTGATGCTGCACCAAAGAAACACCACTCTTCTACTACGGCGTAATTCTTTTATAAATTCTTACCGCATGAGGCCATGCCCAGCCGGCGGGATTATTCCAGTCTCCGAAGGATTCAACAAGTTTAAAATGGTTTTTTAAATATGCGGCTAAAAGCGGGCAGTAACTCTTACCGAATTGCCCCAATCCTTGCTCCCGAGAGTTGCTGCGGTTGGACAATAAGATATAATTTGTATTTTTTCTTTCCATGTCAGCGATGATGCGCCGTTCCTGCTCTTCGGGGACATTTAAATAATTAAAGAACATGTGCTCGGGGATAGGATTGGAAATATCTGTTAAATAATAATAAAGCGGATCATAAGGAAGCGCTAAGAATGTTTCATTCTTCTTGAGGTGTGTTTTAAGATAGCTCGTCGTCTTTGTAACGGTATTTGTCCAATCGGGCGGATTTCTTGCATATATTTCTGTATGTTTTAAGTGGATAAAAAGACGAGGATTTTGCGTCAAACCTGTTTTGAATTCATACTTATCATGAATCGCCAGAGCAATAACATATATAAGCCCAAGGAAGATAATCGTTTTATAGATTCTTTTTAAATTTTTTATGCTTATCCCCACCATAAAGAACACAAATAGAAGAATCAAGGGGTTCACCCAGCCAAGCCTGTAAATCGTGGCGCTTAAAACAAACTCATGTGATAGCAAAAGAATGAAAATGATTACCGTCGAGATAATCAGCCATGTCGAAGAAGGTGTTTTTTTCCGATAATCTTTTTTAATGAGAAAATAACTGAAACAAACTATTGAAAACGTGCTGAGCATGATAAAAATTTTATAAGATAAATCTTGTGAAAGGGTTGACGCCGGCTCTAAGAGAGATGGATTTCCCAAAATATTAGTAAGGATATCCTTTGCTAGGATCTGAAATGCGTGAGCTAAAGATGACCGGTGGAATTGGTCATAACCAGGAAAAAATGGGAAACATTGCAGGATGTAATAGGTCGGCAGCTTGATGATCAATAGGACATACGTTAAAGCGGATAAGATTATGGGCAGAAAAAAGATCTTTAAAGATGCGACAGGTTTTTGAAGTTTCCCAAAGTTCTTATAGGTGCTGTTTATAATTAAAATAGAAATGACGGTAGAAATAGTTGTTGCTACGCCCATATTGATTTTGATTAATAAGAGCGCCAATAAACTTGGCTGTAAGAGATAAATCCATTTTTGCTCTGGTTTTCTAATATATTGCAGGATGAGGTATAGGATTAATAAGATAACGAATACGCCGCCGAAATGGTTGAAGGAATACATAAAATCAGTATTAAATGTCCAGAACCAAAGAACGGCGAGGATGGCGACGGCAGACTCGATAAAAGGAATCAGACTGAGGTATATTAAAATTCCGGACAGAAGATTTAAGAAGGTTTTCCCCAAGATAATGCTTGAGATTTGAACGCCAAACAATTTAAAACAAGCGGCGTAATAGTAAGGCATGAGTGGCCCATAATTCCAGAAATAGTCCTTGTAAGGAACTCCTCCCTCCAGTGTTTTCTTAAAGGAATACAGGTTATGGCCGACGTCGCCTTGAATTAAAAGCGGCAGATAATTATAAAAAGGCAAAGAGATGAAGATCCCACAGAGAGTAAGCAGCGTGAGGATCCGCCAGTTAAATTTAGTATTATTTCCGTCGGGATTAATGGACATGAATTATATGAACTTTATTTTTCGGGCGGCAAAAAACACCATCCGTAAAAGCAGCCAACCGTGTTTCCAGCGTTGAATATTCGTGGTGCCGTATTTGCGTTCCCGGTATCGGATGGGCAGGTCAACCATCTTAAGATTCAATTTTGCGGCGCCAAAAATCAGATCGAAGTCTCCAAACGGGTCGAAGTCGCCAAAATATTTTCGGTTTTCAAGGATTTTTAAATAGTCCTCTTTTCTAAGCACTTTTGTCCCGCAAAGGGTGTCTTTGATATGTTGACCAAGAAGCCAGGAAAAAGCGAAGCTAAAGAATTTATTGGCCAGAAGATTTAAAAATCGCATGGCTTGTTTTTCCATTGGGTAGACCAGGCGCACGCCATTGACGAAATCTGCTTTTCCCGACGACAGAATAGTATAAAATTTCTCCAGGTCTTCCGGCACAACGGTTATATCGGCATCAAGGATCATGAGGATCTCCCCGCTGGCTTTGGAAAATCCATGCCGGACCGCATCTCCTTTTCCTTTTCCCGGTTGGCGAAACAATGCGGACTTTTGGCCAGGAAATTCCGGGATCAATTTTTCGATTGTTCCATAGGTGTCATCTGAGGAATGCCCTTCGACAAAGATGAGCTCAGTCCCTTTTCCCATTTGAGGAGTGCGTTCAAAGATTTCCCGCATGTTCCCGGCTTCGTTGCGGGCTGGCACGATGACGGATACGGATATCTGTTGGGAATTGTCAGCAGTAGACTCTAGCGAACTGTTTGGTTTTGCAATAATGAAATTCGTCAGCGCCAGTGAGTTAAAAGGGAAAATTTTGACAAGATACCGGTTAAGAAAAGCGCTTAACAGCGGAATTGGAAACGGACATAAAATTTCCTGAGATGAGCGGATGACTTCAAAACCCGCGAGTGACAAAAGATTTCGTAGGTCTTCTTGGGTTAACCAGTTTTGCGGTAATGTCGGTCTAGCGAGTTTGAGCGCCTTGGCTAAAGATAGCGGCTTTTCCCAAATCCGGCTGTAAAAGTTAAGGATGATTCGTGTTTGACGATGGGAGACTTTTTTTATTTCTTCAAAAACCCTTTGGACATCCCAAAGGTCATTGACGAGATCGGAAAGAATAATAAAATCAAACGTTTCATTTAAATTTAAATTGTGGGCGTCGCAAATTTCAAATCGGATGCCGGGATGTTTGTCTTTAGCTTTCGTGATCATCTCCGGTGAGAAATCGATGCCTACGCCATACGAAGGATTTAAGGCCTTCAACAAGTCCCCTTCCCCGCTGCCGATTTCAAGAACACGGCTTTGAGGAGGGATGGAAAATTGATAAATTTCTGCCAGGCGTTTTTGGTAATATTTCCCTAGCCCTCTTCGGGAAGATTCGTCGAGGATGATTTTTTCCCAATGTTTGATTCGGGTTTCGGTGTATTGTTTTTGGCTTTCGTCGGCGTATGGATTGTTTTTAAGATGAACAGTCATTTTTAATTTCCTTATAAGGATTTTTTAGCGAAGAAATCAATATAAAACAAATCATCGATTTTTTCTCTTGTCAGATTTTCTTTCTTAAAATTATTTTCAAATTCAATTTTAAATCCTAGCGTTTCCAAGAAGTTTAAATAATCGCCGGGTTCGATTCCGGATTTTTTTAAGCCCGAAGGGGAATATTCCCCGACCATGGCGACATTAGCTGACCTTTGTATCGTTTTCTCCATGCCTTTCATGGCGAAATATTCAAACCCTTGAATATCGATCTTGATGAAGTCCACTCTTTGATTCTGGCTAAGATAGTCGTCGATGGCGATACAGGCAATCTTTGTCTTTTTTCGGTTCTCGCCAGAATCATAAGTTTTACAATCGACATTAAGAGTTTCCGAGTGGTAAAGAAACAAATCTCCGCTTTTTTCGCCGACCGCTGCGTTATTCAAAATGACGTTGTCGAGCCCTTTCGTATTCTTTTTTAGATAAGAAAAATTAAGAGCGTCAGGCTCAAAGGCATGGACTTTCCCCTCTTTTCCAACCAGTTTTGAAAACAAAATGGTGTAATATCCGATATTCGCTCCGATATCAAGCACGGTCATGCCGGGCTTAATGATTTTAGTTAATTGGTCGATCTTCTCTCTCTCGCTAATCCCTTTATAAAGAAAATACGCGGGCTTATATAAAAAGAAAAGCCTCCTATATAGGACGACGTTGATTATTTTACAGACGAAGAAATGAAATTTATACCAAAAGGAATTCATTGTGTTGTTCGCCTTTTATAGAGTTTAACGGGTCCTGCCCCGGCGACTTCTTTCCATTGTTTGAGGAAAGCGTCCAATTTATATTCTGTATAGACGGGATCATTGTTAAGGCCGTCTTGAATCCAGGTATCATCAAAATTAATAAGAGCATATTGGACATTATAAGGTGTTTTAAAGGGCTTGCCTGTATTAAAAACGTTTAGTTTTATAAGGTCTGGTTCTTGATAATCTTTCGAATAGATTTTATGGATAGAGTACAGGTTGTTTCTTAGTGATAAAGCCGGAAGAAACTCAAAAGTGGTTATGACTGAGGCATTCGGCGGGATCATGGAAACGAGCGACCATTTCTCATTAACATAATGATTCGCGTCGAAGCCAATTTTATGCTTTATTTGGCCGCGATGAGGATAAAGATTTAATAAGGACGCACCCAATAAAAATAAGCAGAACAGTGTGTGGAATGATGGCCAACGTTTGATCTTTGTTAGAGTTTGAATGGCAGCTAAAAAGATGATGGGTGTCATTGTCAAAGAATAAGAATAAAAGATTGTCTTTTCAGGAAAGTGGCTTGAAATGAGATGATAAGCGATCACAGGAGATATTAATGAAAGAACTGTAGGACTTAAAATGGCTGGAAGAAGCAGTGCGCCAAACAATTCTTTTAAGAAATCAATGTTCGCTGGAAGTAAGAAAATCCCTTTTAAAGTGCGGAATTGAAATAGCTTGTGAAGAATGTCTTTTGGCGTCGAGCCCAAGTAGCTAAAACGGACCCACAACGAGCTTTGTTCCATCCCTCGGAAATGAGGAATAATAAATTTTGCCGCAATAAGAAAATAACAAAAAGAAATTGCTAGAGGAACTACTCCCCACTTTATACGGTTTCGATCCTGCGCAAATATTCCCCAGAGGCTGAGCATCCCAACAATGAGCGGCATATTTTCTTTAATCAGAAAAAGAAAAATGATGCTGACAAAGTAGCCGCCCAAATTTTTCTTTCTATAAGAATAAACAGCTAGTAATAAGAAAAAAGGAGCTAACGACTCGGGATTGCAGTCATGGCACATGGCAAATAAATTCGGAGGAAATACTAGATAGGTCAGTGCGATGATAAACGCGGGAAGTTTGCCTAAGCCTTCTTTGGCGATAACATACAACAGGAAAACCGATGAGATGAACAAGGCGATCTGGATAAATGAAAATGTCAGCGGATGAGGAAATAGCATAAAAATGGGCAAGGCAAATAAGTTAATGAACGTTGAATGGTCGCCGAAACAATTGAATCCATAAAGCGATGAGAATAATTTTCCGTGGGAAAGGTTCCAGAGGCATTGGTTCAAGAACGCCATGTCCCAGTCGTCATAAGCGAAATGAATATATCTATAGAGGATAAAAAATGCGTAAAGAAAGAAACCGACCAGGCACAGCAGGACTATCGACCGATTTTCTTCATAAAATGTTAATAATCTTTTCAAAAGCCTGTTTCCTTCTTTAGTTTTGATGGTTTTTATGAAATACCCGATGCGTCCAGAAAAGCATAATAAATGGAGTTGCCCTTAAAAATAGCCTCGAGAGGACTTCGGGATAATATAATTTTAAGTCTTGCGATGGCCAGTTGATGCCTGCTGTTAATGAGAACAGAATGAGCAATGTCATCATGGAAAATAAAAATGTGTCTTGCTTCTCCCATTGCTTTTGTTGATTGCTCGACAGCATAAATGCGACTCCTAAAATAATAGGAATGATAGACGATGGCGTTAAGAATGTCCAGACCATATTTAGCATGATCAAAATATTTTCCGTTGAGAAATGTTTTTGAAGGTGAAAAATATACGTCGAAACGCCGTTATTGTGAAGCCACAGCAGCCATCCTAGCGGGATTAAGAAAATAGCTCCAAACGAAACGCCCAGCATTAATAATTTCTTTGGGGCAACCTCCTGTCGGCAGGATAAAAATAAAGATAGAAAACAAAAGAATGCAATGACCGCTCCTTCGAATTTTACGCCGCTTAGTCCGAGAAACATAAAGAAAGCTAAGGTCAATAACCGGTCATCTTTTTCTTTTAAGTTGATCCAGTTTAACAGGAAACCAGCGGCAGTCATTAAAAGTGCAAGGTATAAATTTTCAGGCAAGGCGGTAAGAAATATCCATTGGAAAAATACCAACAGGTAGACGCAGATAAGAATCTTAGATATGACGGGTTTAAAATTCCAAAAACTTAAGATCTTTTTTATTTGGGCGATAAAACATAAGAAAATAATAGCTGAGGTCCATTTGGCCGCTTCATCATAAGCGCCATTTAAGAAAAGAAATTGAACAGCATTATGGATGGGCCACAAGAGCGGATAATAGTTGTTGGCGTTCGAGGTATACTGAAAATCTAGATGTCCTTGATAAAAGAATATTTTGGCTTTGAGTAGCCATATCCACATTTCATCGACGACAGATATAGGGATAGAAATTGTTTTAAGAAAGATGACGATTAATAATGCGGCATAAAAGAAATGAGCCAAAGATTCCCCAAAGAAAGATTTTGGCGCCGCGCCATTGCCGCCTCCTTTTTCTTCTAAACAAAAAGGTGCCGTTTGTCTTTTTCTTCTTAAAAAAAAGATTATTCCGGAAAGGCCCCAGAGACCAATAACGGTTTGTTTTGTTAGCGTGCCTCCGATTAAGAGAAATATCCAGACGAGGAAATTGAGAAAGACAAAGCCTAACAAATAAGATGTTCCCCAAAGCCAGAATTTATCTGTTTTTTGAGGAAGAATCCCAAAACTCGTCAGCATAAAAAAGCCGATAAGGCTGATAAAAGCGGTTATGAGAAAGAAAATAATGATGTTTTTTTGTAAGGGATAGCTCGACGGGCTTTCTTTGGAGGATAAGAAGTTGTGGCCTTCTTGAGCAAATAGTCGAACGCCATTTCCAAGCGGGAGTTCTTTAAATTGCTTAGACGAATTGTGGATCATCTGATGAAAATCAATGAAATAATCCCAGTTATCTCTAGAGAATTTGGCGGTGTTTGTCGGCGTGTAGATATTCGCGGATTCATCTTCTATTTTGAGCGGGTAAAGATTGTATTTTAAGCTGACCGACTCAAACGACATGGTTTTTGTTGGGAAAGATGTCTGGATTTTAGATTCCGCGGGGATAAGTCTTTTTGCTGATGTCCCGATGCGGTTAATAAAATAATCATTTCGGACGTTCTCATAATTCCCTTTTAAAGAAATCAACGTTCTCGTAATGATTGAAGCCGTTTCTTCGTTGATTATCTTTAAAGATTGGTTGTATAAGTAGATTGTCGCTAGAAGAATAAGCGCGACGGATAAGATATTTCTAAATCGGCGGTTTTCAATCATAATTGCGAACTGTTTTTCTACCCATGTGCCAGAAGGCCAAGGCTTTGCTGTTGACGAATGGCCTTCCGCTCAGGGTTTCGCCCGTTGGGCTTCACAATTTTTTAAGCCAGGCTTGGTTGTTTGTATACCACAGGATCGTTTCTTTGATCCCGTCTTCAAATGAGGTTTTTGGCTGCCAACCTAATTTACGGATCTTAGAGCAGTCAATGGAATATCGAAAGTCATGGCCGGGGCGATCTTTCACAAATTTAATCAAACGTTCACTTTTCCCCATGAGCTTTAAAATAGTTTTAGCTGTTTCGAGGTTTTTTTTCTCAAAATTGCTGCCGATATTATAAATTTCTTTTAACGCTCCCTTTTTTAAAATTGTAAGGATCCCGTCGGCACAATCTTTAACATAGAGCCACTCTCGAATCTGTTCTCCCTTGCCATAAACAGGAATGGGCTGGTTCTTTAAAATTTTAGAGATTACCACAGGAAGAAATTTTTCAGGATATTGCCAGGGGCCATAATTATTCGACGGGCGAACGATGGTCGCAGGGAAATCGTGCGTCAAGATGGCCGCATGCACCAGGTGTTCCGCTGAGGCTTTTGTCGCCGAATAGAAATTGCGCGGTTCTAGCGGTGAAGATTCTTTAAAAAATCCTGTAAGGCTTTGGCCATAAACCTCGTCGGTTGAGATATGAATAAATTTTTTGATATTAAATTCTTTGGAAAGCGTGATCAAATTATAGGTGCCTAAAATATTTGTCTGAAGAAATGGTTGGGCGTCCAGGATGCTTCTATCCACGTGCGTTTCTGCGGCAAAATGGATGATTTCATCGGGACGTTCTTTCGCGAACACGGATTTTAAGACGGAAGCGTTACAGATATTGATTTTGTAAAAGGAAATATCTTTTAGAACATCTTTAAGCCGCTCTTTTCTTCCGGCATAGGTCAAAGCATCAACGACGATGACTTTGTATTTCTGAAGGACCGCTTGCCGGACGAATTCGCTACCGATAAATCCAGCGCCGCCGGTCACTAATATTTTACGTATTGAGCCACGCATTCTTTTAAAACCTCCTTAATATTTCGGACGGGAAAGCCTGATTTTGCGAGTTTGTCGACGGACAAGATAAGATTCGTGCGATTTAACTTTAATTGTTTTAGGCGAATCACTTCATATTGGAAGTCCGGCACCACCTGTTTATAGGCGCGCATTAATTCTGGATACCGTAATCCTCCCCGGCAGGTAACATTATAAATTCCTTGAGCATCAATGCGAATTAAGTGCTTAAGCGCTTTTACAAAATCCGGAATATAAGTCGCGGAGTTCGGGGTATCAATGACTTTTTTATAGTTGATCAATTTTGTCAGAAGATTTCGTTTGTCCGGATAAATATCCAATGGCACGCGGATCCGGATGGTTAAAATGTTGCACTTTTTTGACAACGTATTAAGTATTTGTTCTGCATAGATTTTTGTCCTGCTATAAAATAACGTGTAATAATCAGGCATCCTGGTCTCAGCGATCGGTTTTTGTTTGCCGTAGGTATAATTGTAAATACAGCCGCTACTGATATGGACCAGCTTAATATTGTTTCGAAAGGCTATTTCTCCAAGCCACGTCGGGAGAAAAGTATTTGCCGTTAAAGTTTTATCAATGTCCAACTCGCAATCATCCACGTTATTAATTCCCACATGACCGATGCAATTGACAAGGACTTTGGGCCGATACTTCTCTATTTCTTTCTGAATGTCGGCGTAAGAGGATATTCTTTTTTCGGACAGCGGGCAGCCCCATTCCTGATGAAGCCTTTTGCCGATAAATCCGCCGCCTAAAATAAGGATTTGATTATTCATTTTCCGCAATCCTTTCTAAATATTCCCCATAGGAAGAATGCAAAGGGCTCGAGAGCTTAAGGAGTTGATTCTTTGTGATATATCCCATGCGATAAGCGATTTCTTCGACGCACCCGATTTTAAGGCCTTGGCGTTCTTCGATGATTTTTATGAACAAAGATGCGTCGAGCAAGGAATTGCACGTTCCTGTATCAAGCCAGGCAAATCCGCGCCCGAAGAGTTCTACGTTTAATTTTTTTCTTTTAAGATATACTTGATTGAGGTCTGAGATTTCCAATTCGCCCCGTTTGGATGGTTTTAATGTTTTAGCGATCTTAACGACATCGTTGTCATAAAAGTAGAGCCCGGTCACCGCCCAATCGGATTTAGGGTTTTCCGGTTTCTCGACGATATCAATGGGTTTTCCTTTTTTATCAAAATAAACAACACCATAGCGCTTCGGGTCTCTGACTTTATAGCCGAAAATGGTCGCACCTTCCTTAAAGTTTTTATTTTTGTTGAGTAGTACGCCAAGCTTGTCGCCATAGAAAATATTGTCGCCTAAAATAAGCGCAACTTGATCGTTGCCGATAAAGTTTTCCCCGATGAGAAATGCCTGGGCGATTCCTTTGGGTTCTTGCTGCGGCAGGTAGGAAATGTGGATGCCCAGAAATTTCCCGTCGCCAAACAGATTCTGGAAATTGACAAGGTCTTTCGGGGTAGAAATGATCAAAATTTCACGAATGCCTGCTAAGAGAAGAACCGATAAAGGATAATAGATCATGGGCTTGTCATAAACTGGCAGCAATTGTTTGCACACACCTTTGGTGATGGGATACAATCGCGTCGCCTTCCCTCCTGCGAGAATAATGCCTTTCATGACAGGTCCTTTCTTTAATTGAATTGCTTAAAGCGCAAGCCGTTTTTATGTAAGACGAATTTAAATAGTGTTTTAAGAATGTTGAGCCCATAAACAATGGACGGCCACAATTTTATCGACGAGGCTTCATCAAAATAACGCGTGCGGATAGGAACCTCTTCGAATTTCATGAATTTCAAAACGCCCTGGACAATGATCTCGGTATCAAAAACAAATCCATCGGAGTCGGCTTCAAAGTTTACGCTGGTTAAATACTTGCGGCTATACGCTCGAAATCCGGAATGATATTCCGTTAAATAAATCCCTAAGATGACATTTTCAAGCGCAGTTAAAAGAATATTGGCATTGTATTTCCAATTCGGCATACCGCCTTCTAAGGCGCTTCCCTTCATCATGCGTGAGCCAAACACGGCATCGGCTTTTCCTTGTAAGATCGGTTCGATGAGCCGCGGAATCGCTGTCGGGTCATATTGATAGTCCGGGTGGACCATGACCACAACGTCGGCGCCTAATTCCAAGGCTTTTTTATAGCAAGTCTTTTGATTCCCTCCGTAGCCTGTATTTTTTTCATGACGAAAGGCTTTTAATCCTAAGCGCTTCGCCTCTTCCATCGTGTTGTCTTTGCTGACATCATCGACCAGAATAATATCGTCCACAACATCTTTAGGAATATCGTTGATGGTGATTTCTAAAGTTTTTGCCGCATTATAGGCCGGAAGAACAACGACGACTTTCTTTTTTTTGTTTTGGACTTCTTGTTCTTCAGGAAGTTCTAATTCATGGAGATATTTCATTTGTCGGCTTTTACGCGCAAAGATCTCTATTTGATCGCCTAAGTCAAAGCTGATGGACATGTTTGCTAATTTAGGATGACGGTTTAAAAAGGTATTGATAAATTTTAAGGACGTTTTATAAGCGGTCAGATTTGAGAACCAATATCCGAGGGAAAAAGTCCTGGCATGGGAACGTGTCTTGATAGGGAAAAATCCCGATGCGATAAGAAGCTTCGATAATGTGGATTTGTTAAAATAGTAAAGGTGCGACTGCTTGATCCCCCACCATTTGGCTTTTAATACGCGGCTAATGAGGCTGTTAATGTCTGGCGTATTACAGCAAATGACCCCGGAGGGTTTTAGGATCTGCCGGATCTCTTCAAGGATCTCTTTGGGGTCCGTCAAATGTTCGATAACATCGGTCATAACCACAACGTCAAAAAAGTTTCTGGGAAATTGGGCTTGTTTAAGAGTCCCTTGTGTAATATTGCTTAAGCCCAGTTTTTCTTTGGCATATGTCACTGCCCAAGAGGACAATTCAACGCCGTAAACTTCCCATCCTTGTTTGCGGGCCTCATCGAGGAAGAATCCTGACGCGCAGCCGATATCTAGTAGGCGGCCGCCCGGTTTTATTTTCTTAAGATATTTTAAAATGAAACGAGCAGAACTTCTGCGGCCTTCTTGCTCTTGGACATATTTTTCATCGATCATGCCAACGTAATTATCCGTGATTGTTTCTAAATCGAGGCGAGGATTAAGAAAAGAAAGCCCGCATTGACGGCAGGAAACAATGCGGATAGGCGCACCAACGGCATGGTCGGTTA
Source organism: Candidatus Omnitrophota bacterium (assembly GCA_015233405.1). GTDB lineage: Bacteria > Omnitrophota > Gorgyraeia > Zapsychrales > Zapsychraceae > JADFXT01. The sequence continues at coordinate 80,690 of JADFXT010000002.1, forward strand.
TTTTGTAATTTTCCGGTTTGAATTCTTGGTCAGTTTTTAAACTGTCATAGATAATCTGATAAGAATTGCTTCCACATAAATGACAACGGACTTCATCGAACATGAACCTCTCCTTATTTGGCGGCATCTATTTTAGAGGCAAGCTTGGTTAAAATATAGACCATAATACCTAAATAAAGTAAAAGTGGCAACAAGGTTAATAAAGATAAAGCCGGATTGCTTAGCCATCTTGAAAAACAGTTTATAAGGAAGAATCCCAAGTTAAAGCTTATTCGGCCGTTTAAAATCGCCGGCAGGCACCAATCCTGTAACGGTCGGGCAATTAAATGGGGAATAAATTCAGGATTGACGGCTGTTCCCATTAAAATATAAATAAATGAGATCAACGCCAGCGCCTTAAAAAGAAGCAACATAAAAGGACGGTGTGAGAATCCGTTTAAAAAAAAGATTATCGGAAATGTTAAGAATGGCAAAATAGGAATCAGATAGCGCGGCCCAAAGCACCATCCTGAATACCAACCGAAGTAAGAAGAAAACCATAAGATATACGCTAAAGATAAGAATGTAAGTAAAATCCCCTCTTTTCTCAGTTGGCGTTGGCGAAAAAGAAAGCATAATCCAACAAAGGCAAGTGCCAAGAATGGAGAAAAATAAAAAAGTCCTCTATAAGGGCTGAAGGTGATTCCATATAAGTGCGCGACGTTAAAGGAACTAATGTTAATCCCAAATATGCCCTGTTTTGTTTTTGCATAATATTCCGGGAACCAGCAGTAATTATACCCAAGATGAAAAATGTTTTGAAAACACAATTTGTTGAAGATAAAAAGAGGAATTAATGACAGAAAAATGCCAAGTCCATAGTAAAGCAGCTTCTTTTTTTGGTCCAGGATCGTCGTCAGATAGACGCTTAATCCGATTAAGATTAGCCCTGTTTGATATTCACTGATAATCGAGTAGCCGGCTAGAATACCTGCTAGTAATAACGGAAAGTTTTCAAAAGCTTTTTTCCTCTTCATGTCGAAAATCATCCCGAAGCTTATGAAGCTGCATATTGCAGCGATATGGTGCCCATGAAAAAGAGTTGAGTAAGGGAATGCTAGCGTCGCCAAACCATATGCTAGGGCAAGCCAAAGTGCATAAATTGTTTTTTTGGCGAAAGAATTGATGAATCTAAAGAAATAAATAATAAAAAGAGCCGATGGCAAAGAAACCGCCAGCAGAGTTATCAATGATGTAACAAACGTATTATTGGGGTCTTGAGGTATTGGTAGATGCAGGATGTTTGCTGCTGATTTGATAATAAAATAAACAGGGATTCCAAGGAATACTCCGCCGGGAGCTTTATCAAGATAAAAATGTTCTTTGAAATAAGCTTTGTCTCCGGTGTTCTCATGATAATCGTCAATTTGTAAGGTCCCTTTTTCAGCTACGGCATAAACAAAATCAAACCTCACCGTCGTCCCCCATCCTCCTCTGCCTTGAAGAAAATAGGCGTAAGCAAAAAAGATCGTACAAAACAACAATATTTCGATTCGCTTTTGTAAATTCATAGATTTAAGCATCAATTCGCGTTTTTTGTCCAAACATTGACAAATTCTTCATGAAAACCAATATGGTAGCCCAGTTTTATAAGAAATTCATCATAATTATCAGTAATGGTCAGGATAAATTTAGGGCGATATATTTGCAGATAATCTTTTAGATTCAAAAGCGTGACGCTTTTCTCCGGCGGTAAAGACACGGTCGGTCGATTAAGTGGAAAAATGCCTTGAATATGGTCGGTGGCAATTAGATCTGTTGGCGTCGAATGCTCTTCGATAAAGTGAAAGGCGGTCAGGTCTTGTTTTTTATAATCTTCCTGCTGAAGGACAAATTTTTTGTCATAAAAGTAAATATTGCCATGAAATACATCCTTCATATAAATGGTCAGCAGAATTGTGACAGAAATAAAGAAAATGGTTTTTGGGTGGATGAATTTAAATCGTTCTTTGAGAATTTTTCCAATGCCTTGTGTCAGAATTAAAACAAGAGGAATAATGGCCACATAGGGTATTAAAGAATAACGTAAGATTTCAATTTTCGACAGGAAATAGAAATTTAATGAATAGCCAAAGATGTTGCCAGCGAGCAGCATCAGCAGAATAATTTCAACAGGATTTGTTTGATAAAAAATGTAGAAAATGATCGGGATAATAAGAAAGGACATCCCTCCTAATTGATCAAGAAAATCTTCGATGTGGTGAGGCACGTTATGGATAAGGAGCGAAAGTTGATCCAGCGTATTTCTTTCAGGCATGTTAAGAATGGGCGTCCCTGCTGTTTTATAATAGGCCCCGGGAAATCTTTCCGCTAAGTTGAACGTATACGCTGCCCGGGAATACGCGGGATAGAATTCATGGTATCTCAATACGCAAAACAGCTCATACAAAAATAGCGGCAGGACAAGCCCTAAAAAGAACAAAAACAATGATCTTTTGTTTATGTTTTTAACAAGATGATGAATAAAAAGTAGCGCTAATAAAATAGAAAAAATGACGTAAAGATTGGCGAAGCGTGTTAAACAGTTGATGGATGATATGGCGCCGGCAATAAACATTTTCTTCCCGCTCTCCGTTTCCAGCCCGGAGAGCAGAAATAATAGGCTTATCAGTAAAAGAAAAAGATGAAGTTGCTCCGTCCAGGGGAAGACTGATGTATGGATCATCGACGGACTAATTCCTACCAGAATCGCTGACCAGAACGCTAAACTCGGATTGAATCTTTTATGTAAAAGTCCATAAAGAATAACGGAATTTGCCGCTGAGAGAATAACGTTAAAGATGTTTATGGCTGCGATACTTTTAAAGATATAGAAAATAGGAATGATGACGATGCTAAACAATGGTTGCATATAGGGCAAGGCCGGATAAAAGACGTTGCCGGACCATTTTTGATAAAGATTGTAGGAAATGACCGGTCCGTGCCCGGAAAGGATATTACGCATGATGTCCAGATAGCCGCAGGCATCTGCAGTAATCCTTCCAAATGATGCAGGAAGAATCTTAGAAAAAAAACATAAAGAAAATATTAAAAGGATATTAAGAAAGATTGAGGAACGGTTTCGTTCTCTTTGATTCTTGGACATATGTGTTTTTGGGCGGTTTAATGGCATTATGGATCAGATCTTTTTATTTTAATTCAATGTGTCTTATGATTGCTATAAGTAATGTTTATTTTTTTAGCGGATTGTACACTGCTCCCTTTTTGATTCGTAAAAGCCTAAATGTTCTGTTTGAGAAAATTTGTTCATGCGGGATTCGATTAAAACATTCATTTGATGTATCTGAGGAAAGAAGATAATAATCTGGGGCGTAAATTTTATTATAGAGGTTAAGATTATGACAATTATAAGATTCCCCGGGCGGTAAAGAAATAAACGGGCGGTGCATCAGATAGGCTTCTTGGTTTTCGTCGGAAGCCACTAAAATTTCTTTGGGTAGGTTTTGGTCGATCCAGCTAAAACTTTTCAGAAAATCTTTATAATAAGGGGATTTTGTTTGAGGGTAATTTATTGCAAAAGGATAAAGAATCCGTTGTATTCGAGCGTAATAGCTCTGTAGGGATAAAAAGGTCAGGACAACCAGAACGCCGATGGCAAAAAGCTTCCTCCATTTTTTAGGGGAGCGGAAGAAAAGTTCATACAAACAAAGCCAGCCGGCCAGGGCGGTTAGAATATGGGGAATCAATGCATAGCGTAAATAATCAAGCCAATCAAGAAGAAAAGAATATCCTACAATGACAAAAAGGCTTTGACAGAGGCAGTTGAGGATAAAATAACGTTGCTCGATGTTTTCGCGGGGTATTCGGAAAGCCAATGCTAAAGGAATGGCGAACAAGGAAAGGTGAAGTAGAAAATTTTTCATATGATCAAGAAAAAATGATTGGTGTTTAACGGCTGCCAAGGCCGTCGGTGGAATACAAATTCCTGGCGGAAAACGATATGTTGCTAGAGCTGTTTTACTTGCGTAGTAATAATTTGCCCCGGGCTGTGCGTATTGAGGATACAGCGAGTGGAAAAAAATTAAATTGAGCAATTCATATGATCCGAAGATAAGAATAAATCCGCTGGAGAAAGATATCAAAGATTTCAATCTGTCTCGAAATGGCTCCCTTCCCTCCTGTCCGATTAAAATGACCAGAATATACGCAGCGAAATTGTAAAGATGCGCGAATCTGACCAACATCATCAGGCCGTTTAATGCGCCCAACCAAAAAAGGATCCGTCGGTGGGCGGAAAATTTTATAAAAAGAATAAAGCTTATGATAAACAAAAGAAGATGCAATTGTTCCGTCCAGCAGGCCAGAGCAGAAATAAAGAAATGAAAAGAGAATATTAATGAGAACAAGAACAAAATGTTTAAACGAGTACGGATAAGGCTTTGAAGAAGAAAGAAAATCAGGGCGGAATTTATTCCTAAAATAAAAATATTGACGCGAATGACTTGGGTAATTCCTCCATGAGTAACAAATAAGGAGCATAAAATTGGATAAAGCGGCTGCATATACGGCCAAAGCGGGTGATATAATCCCGTAAAACAGTGGTAGAAATTATAACTGACGACAAATCCTTTGTGGTTGGCGATATTTTCCGCGATGTTTAGATAGGTGCTTCCATCGGCGGTGTTCCATCGCATAAGGGCAAAATCGGCGAAAAAAAGATAGACTCCGATAACGATAATGGAAAAGATAAAGAATGAAGGAGAAAACCGTTGAAAGAATTTTCTGAGGTTGCTTTCAAAATAGGCCATTAACTTTTCCAAACCAAAGGAATCCAGTCCTTTTGTTCTTCATTGAAGAGGTTTTGTATGCAAATGTTATCTCCACGGCAAGGTGGCGTTTCCGTGACATGGACGCATGGAGAACACGGGATCTTTTTATAGTAGACTTCTTCTAGGAGCCCTTCGATCGGACGCAGCCGCGTTTGAGGGTCTGTGGGTCCCCACCAGGAAGAGCTTTTGATCCTAAAAATTCGGGCATAATGAAGCAAAGCAGAATCAACTCCCCAAAACTCGTCGCTGGAATACAAAACAGACAAGCTCTCTTTTAAGCTGGTTTTACCGCACAGGTTTGAAAATGTGCAAGACGGAAAATCAGAGGTAACGGCGGCGATAATATTTTCCGCCAGCGGCTTATCCTTGCCGGAGCCCAAGAAAATTATTTCTGCGCCCGCATGCTTCGCAAGTTTTCTTAAGAAAATGGTCTTCCATTGCTCGGCCGTGAGCATGCGTTCCGGACTAAAATCAGAACAGGCATGGCCGATACAAATCTGATATTTCTCTTTCTTTACTTTAGGCCACGACGCTGTTAAATGGTCTTTGCATTCTAAGGTTGAACAGGGACTGACGGAAAATAGCCCAAACGCTTTATCGTAAAAATGATATGCTCCGGAGAAAACATTGAAGTAAAGCAAGTGTGTGCTGATTCCTTTACGCCAAAATGCCGATTCTCGATAAAATCCGATGCGGTTCCTGGCACACGTTAATAATGAAAAAATGGTGGATATGCGGCTGTGGACTTCCAGGTCGACAATGGTATCTGTTTTAAAAGTTTTAAGATACGCTTTAATCCCGCTCAGGGTAAAACTACTGATGGTGCTGCTATCAATCTCTAAAATTTCGTCGAAAATGTTTAACGTCTGGGCAAACGGGGCAACGTCTTTCATGGTGACCAGGCTTATTCTTACATCAGGAAATTTTTTTCTAAGTCCTAGTAAAGCAGGTAAGGCGATCACAAGGCTTCCTCCGCCGAGGATTTTAATGACAGTGATTTTATTTTTGATGGTCAGTGAATGATTAATAGGCAAGATATGTCCCAGAATGATCGTCAAAGGCTTAAATATGACGATCAGTAGGTTTCCTAAATAAAAATCAATAATTTTGATGATCTTTAATTTCATGGAGGGTGTTTAAGGTTTGAGTGCTCGTGTGGAATAAACGCATCCACAATAGTTTTGTTGATAAAAGTGTTCGCGCGCTGTGACAGCCAAACTTTTTTGCTGGCCGCCCTCTTTTCTCCAATTGAAATCCCAGAATAGGAGATTAGGATATTGGCTGGCGGCCCGCCGGCCGCTTGCATGAACTTGATTGATATCTTTCCACCTAGAAATGCTTAAAGAGGTGGCAAATAGGTTAAACCCGTTGTCCTGTGCGTACAAAGCACTGCGGACTAATCGCATATCAAAACAAACGCTGCAACGCTTTCCTCTCTCCGGTTCTTTTTCTAAACCCGTAACATTTTTAATCCAGAGATTTTGATCATAATCTCCGTCGAAGAATGGGACGTTATTTTTTTGGCAGAATCGGACTACTTCTATCTTTCGCCGTTCATATTCTTCTTTGGTGTCGATATTGGGATTATAAAAGAAAACGGTCATTGTAATTCCGGAATCCAAAAGCCTTTCAATAATGCCGCCACAACATGGGGCGCAACAGCAATGGAGTAAAAGTTTTTTCGCATTGTTCGGGAGCGTTAACATGATTTTAACGCCTCGGGAATAAGGTCGAGGATATCCGTCGGGATGAGTGAGATTTTTCCTCGTTTTTTCGCCGCCAAATCTCCGGCCTTGCCATGAATATAGGAGCCAAATTTAGCTGCATCAAAGGCGGATAATCCTTGCGCGACAAAGGCGGCAATGATCCCGGTTAAGACATCTCCGCTTCCTGCTTTGGCCATGCCGGCATTGCCGGTTTTATTGATATACGTTTTCCCATTGGATGATGCGACAACGGTGTGATGTCCTTTTAGCAATAAAGCGCAGTGAAATTTTTTAGCAAAAATGAGGGCAATCTTCCGACGATCTTTTTCGACCTGATCTTTGGATAAATCGGTCAACCTTGCCATTTCTCCAGAATGGGGAGTTAGAATTTTGGGAGTTGACGTTTTAATCAAGATGCTTGGATTTTTACTGATGGCGTTTAAGGCGTCGGCATCAATCACCAAAGGCTGTGTTGCTTTTTGGATCAAGGTGAAAATAAATTTTTGAGTGCTTAGGTTTATTGAGAGGCCTGGGCCTAAGGCAATTACGGAATATTTGGTTAATTCTTTGGAAAGCTGAAGGAAGGCTTTATCGCTTATGGTCCCTTCTTTTGTTTCTTTTAAAGGAAACGTCATAACGGAATGGTTGATTTTCTTTTGGAGCGTTGTGTTAAGGCTTTCCGGGACGCCGACGGTGATAAGTCCTGCTCCACTACGCAGTGCCGCCAGGCTTGTTAAGGCCGCAGCTCCGAGCATACGCTTGGAACCGGCTAAGATAAGGACATGGCCGAAAGAGTTCTTATGGACGTGAGGATTATTTCGTGACAATTGCGTTGGCAACTGCATAGTTATGGGTATGCGATAGGGAAATCAAGACCTTATGTTTGAAATTTTTTTTATTGATGAGGCAATAAGGTTTACCATTTTTGTCATTGAGGATCTTGATATTTTTCCAGCTGATATCGGTGGTGTCTTTCAAGGCTTTATAAACGGCTTCTTTGGCGGCGAACCTGACGGCATAATGCTGTATAGGGTTCTTATTTTTTTTGGCGTAGGCAATTTCTTCTTTTAAAAAGATATGCTTTAAAAAGTCGTCGCCCCAACGATCAATGGCTTTCTTAATGCGGCTGAGCTCGATAATATCAATCCCGATTCCGATGATCATGCGTTTCCTTTAATGACTTCTATCATTTCCTTGACGGCTTGGGGTAATCCGACGAATACCGCTCGGGAGATAATCGAGTGCCCAATATTGAGTTCATTCATCCCGGAGATCTTGGCGACAGCTTTTGTGTTATTGTATTTAAGCCCGTGCCCGGCATTGACGATAAATCCTAAGTCTAAGGCATATTTTGTCATGTCTTTGATTTTATTGAGTTCAGCGGCCAGAGATTGTTTTGTTTTGGCGTTGGCATAACTTCCCGTATGGATCTCAATCACTTGTGCGCCAGTGTCTTTGGCTTTCTGGATCTGTTTTTTGACCGGATCGATAAACAGGCTGACCACAATGCCGCTTGCCTGTAGAGTCTCGACGGATTGCTTGATCTTGGAAAATTGGCCGATAATATCCAGCCCTCCTTCGGTCGTGATCTCTTCGCGTTTTTCCGGGACAAGCGTCGATTGATTGGGTTTTATTTGGCAGGCGATCTTAACAATATCGCTTTGAATCGACATTTCCAGATTGAAGCGTGTCTTAATTGATTTCTTAAGACGGAAAACATCCTCGTCATTGATATGACGTCGATCTTCTCTTAAGTGGGCGACAATGCTGTCTGCCCCGGCGTCTATGCAGATCTGGGCGGCTTTGATCGGGTCGGGATCAAATTCCCGCCGGGCTTGCCGCAAGGTCGCCACATGGTCGATATTAACACCGAGCTTGATCATCGAAATTTCTCCATGTTGACAAAGACCCATGTGATGACGGCTAAGAATAAAGCGACCAATTTCAACGTTAAATTATGTGTGAGGATTTTCTTCATAATGTTTTCTTCTCTTTGGATTCGACCATGAGGATGTCTTTTAGGATCCTGACTAATCGTTCACGATTGACAATAGGGATAAAACGCCCGTCGCAGGCAACAGAAATTTCCCCTGTTTCTTCAGAGACAATAATGACCACTGTGTCGGTTTGTTCCGTGATTCCTAAAGCAGCTCGGTGGCGCGTGCCGATAATTTTACTGAAATTCGGATTGTCGGACAGTGGAAATAAACACGATGCCGCAACGATTTGGTCTTCCCGTAAGATGATCCCTCCGTCGTGCAAAGGGCTTTGGGGCGTAAAAATGCTTTGAATCAGCTCCGAGGAAACTTTCGCGCGAATGGCAACGCCGCTTTCAATATATGTTTTGAGCTTTGTCTCTCGTTCTAGTGCCATCAGACAACCGACTTTTTTTCTCGATAGTTTGAACGCTGCCGAGGTTAATTCCTCAATCACTTCGAGCATGGTTGATTCCTCAAGCCCGAAGGAAAAAATATGGTGACGCCCCAGATGCGCCAATCCTTGACGGATCTCTTGCTGGAACACGATCATAAAAACGACAATGGAAAGCGCAAAAAATTTTGTCAAAAGCCAGTTAAGCGTGTTGAATCCTAAAAGCTGAAAAATAATAAACGCCAAAAGAAGATAGGCAATTCCGCGGAAAACTTGAAACGCCCGCGTGCCTTCAAAAAAAACAAGAACGCGATAATACGCGAACCATAAGATCGCGATTTCTAAGAAAGGTTTAATATGTCCCCACATTGCAAGTGTCATAATGTTGTCAGAAATCTCCCCTCATTGATAATGGCATCTGTTACTGTAATAGCTTCTTTGAGCGCCGCGACATCGTGGATCCGGACGAGATGTGCTCCGTTTATGATGCCGGCACAGACGCTGGCGATGGTGCCTATCAGCCGGTCCGAGGTGTCTTTGTTTAAAATTTTCCCAATAAAAGCCTTTCGGGACGTGCCAATTAATAGAGGCTGATGTAATATTTTAAAAGCTTGTAGACGATTAAGGATTTCCAGATTGTGTTCTACGGTCTTTCCGAATCCTATTCCTGGATCGATGATTATTCTATCTTTTTTTATTCCTATTTCCAAGCACTTTTCCAGAGATTTCTGCAAAGTTTCGACGATTTCCTGGACGCAATTCTTGTAGAAAATGTTTTTTTGCATGGTGCGTGGAGTCCCTTTGATATGCATTAAAACAATCGTGGCATCATAATTCTTGACCATCTTTAGCAGCTTGGTTTGAGGGTTCGTTCCCATAATGTTGTTGACGATTGTTGCCCCGGCCTCCAATGCCTTTTGTGCGACTTGGGGTTTATACGTATCTATGGAAATAGGGATCTTAATTTTTTTTGCCAAGCAAGAAATCGTAGGGATCACCCGGGCAATTTCTTCGTTAGCTGAAATTTGTTTGGCGCCGGGTCGGGTGGATTCTCCGCCGATATCGAGGATGTCTGCCCCGTCCTGGATAAGTTTATGCGCCTGGCGAACCGCGCGGTCATGAAGATCCCGGTTATTTTTTAGAAGACCGTCGCCGCTAAAGGAATCCGGCGTAAGGTTCAGGATCCCCATGATCTTTGTTTGTGCCCCAAGTTGTAACTGATAACCTCCCGCATGAAGCGTGTAGGCTTTTCGTGGCACAGAGTTTGGCATAGTCTATTTTATTTCGGGTTCTGGTACAGGTTTTTCTTCCGCCATGCCAAGAAGGATTTTTGCCTCGTCGATATCAATGACTTCTTTTTCAACAAGCCGTTGGGCGATTTTATCGAGTTTGTCCTGATTTTCTGTCAGGAGTTTTTTCGCCCGCTGGTAAGATTCTTCGACGAGACTTCGGACCTCTTCATCGATCTTTTTAGCTGTGGCGTCACTATATTCTTTATGTTCCATTAAATCGCGGCCTAAAAATCGTAATTGATCGCTAGCTCCGTAACTTAATGGCCCTAAGTCTTTGCTCATCCCGTAAACGCACACCATGTGACGGGCAATATTCGTGACTTTTTCGAGGTCGTTCGAAACACCGGTGGACGTATCTCCGACATGAATTTCTTCGGAAACCAATCCGCCCAGCAAAACCACCATCTGGCCTAAGAGTTCCGTTCGGTTAAGGTAATGTTTATCTTCCGTCGGAGGAGTCAGGGTATAACCGCCAGCCATTCCTCGCGGGATAATGGAAACTTTGGTGAATGTGTCGACCTCCGTCAGTAATAACGATAATAGCGCATGGCCGGCTTCGTGATAGGCCGTCATCTCTTTTTCTTTTTTGGAAATGGTCCGGCTCTTTTTTTCCGGCCCCATGGTCACGCGTTCGATCGCTTTGTAAAAGTCTTCCTGTTCAATGGCCTGTTTATTATTACGGGCCGCCAAAAGAGCGGCTTCATTACAGACATTCGCTAAATCCGCGCCGGAAAAATAAACGGTTTGCTGGGCAATCTTGGAAAGATTGACGTTCTCGGCGAGTTTAAGGGTTTGGGTATGGACTTTTAAGATGCCTTCGCGGCCATTAATATCCGGAAGCCCGACGACAACTTGGCGGTCAAACCGGCCCGGCCTTAATAATGCTGGGTCGAGTGTGTCTGGCCTGTTGGTCGCGGCAATAAGAATGAGTCCGGCCTGGGTCGTGAATCCGTCCATCTCTACAAGAAGCGCGTTTAAGGTCTGCTCCCTTTCATCGTTGCCTCCGCCTATTCCGGCAAATCGAAGCCTGCCGACCGCATCGATTTCATCGATAAAAATGATAGCACCTTTTCCCGAGGTTTTGGAAGCCCGTCGTCCTTTTTCAAATAAGTCGCGCACACGGGAAGCTCCGACCCCGACGAACATCTCAACGAAGTCCGAACCGCTTAACGAGAAAAACGGGACATCTGCTTCTCCGGCCACGGCCTTGGCCAGAAGGGTTTTTCCTGTTCCGGGTGGGCCTATGAGGAGAACGCCTTTAGGGATTTTTCCGCCTAAACGTTCAAATTTTTTCGGGTCTTTAAGGAATTCAATGACTTCCTGAAGCTCTTCTTTCGCTTCATCGACGCCGGCGACATCTTTGAAGGTGACTTTATTGTCTTTGGTCTGGGATTGGGTCCGCGCTTTGCCGAAGGACCAAATTTTGTTTCCCATTTGAGCGCCTCGGTGAGACACAAACCAAATGAATGCCAAAATCAAAAGGATCGGCATAAACGAGAAAAACACCTGACTCCAGAACGTCTGCGCCGGAGCTACGGAAAAGTTGGGAACATTGTCCCGGATGACCTCAAAGATCTTTTCATCTTTCGTCGGAATATTGAGGGTAAACTCCGAGCCGTCTTTGAGTTTTCCTTTTAACGTGTTTTCCGTGCTCTCGGTCAATTCCAGGCTCTGGATGTCTTTCGTCTCTTTATTCTTCAGCAGCATAGAATAAAATTCGCTGTAGGTTAATTTCTTAGGCGGGTTGATGTTTGTTGTCAGCGAGTCATTTCGGCTCATCAAAATTAAGAGAATAAATCCTAAAAGGATCCAAAAGAACCAGTTGCCGTTCTTCTTTTTGTTGTTATTGGACGGCCCCTCTTTCTCTGATTTTCTTAAATCTGGTTCTTCAGGTGATGAATCTTGAAAATTTTCGTCTTCCATTTTTGCTCCAATACTAAAAGTAAAAATATTAATAAAAATTTATTTCTTTAGCTTATAGATTATAGCTAAAGTCTTGATTAATTCAACATCAAAATCATTGTGGTTATTTTGAGATGATGAGGCTGGTTGAAGTTTTCTGGACCTTTATTCCGCCGGGAAGATGGACAATGGATTTGACAGGCCGGTTGTCCAAAAGATCGCTGATTTCATCGAGATGGGTTAAGGCCATACGGTTGGTGTTCCCTTTTAAATGAGCAATGGCTTTGCGAATGACCATGCGCTCAATTGCCTCGGGACACTTCTTTAATTTCTTGATGTCGAGTTGAAGGGAATTTTTTGCGGACGGGTTCTTTACAAGATTTTGAAAAAAAGCATCAGCCTGCTTGTCGAGATATTCGTAATCTGTAGAAATATTTCTTCCGAGATTGACAAGGAGTTCTTTGATGTTCGGACTATATTCTTTTTCTAAAAGCGGCAGAAGCTTCAGTCGGATTTTATTACGGAAAAAGTCTGGTTGTTTGTTCGTCGGGTCAATACGAAAAGGAATATTATTTTCCTTCAAAAAAGATTCAATCTCAAAGCGGCTTGTCTCTAGTAGCGGCCGGATGAACGTGTAGCCATAAAGTGTTTTCTTAGAGAGGATTCCTTGCAGCCCTTGAAGGCCAGCGCCGCGCAATATTCTCATAAGGATCGTTTCCGCCAGGTCATCCTTGTGATGCGCCAGGACAATGGCATCTGCATTGACTTTTTGGGCTGTTTCGGTAAGGAATTTAAATCTCTCTTTTCTGGCCAAGTCTTCAACGGATTTTGGATTTTTCCATGATTTGGTATGAAAAGGTAACCCGAATTTTTTAGCCAAAGACTCGACAAATACCTGATCTTTGTTGGCCCCTCGTCTTAGCTGATGATTAAAGTGCGCGACGTGGATCTGGATCCCCAGTTCATGCTGAAGCGCCTGTAAGAGATAAAGCAGCGTCACCGAATCCGCTCCGCCGGAAACCCCGACCACAAGGACATCTCCGCGGTTAACCAGTTTTTTTCTGATGAGACGCTTTTTTGTCTTCTCAATGAGAGTCATGAAGTCCTCTGATTAATCGTTCTGAAGTCCGCGCAATTCTTTCTTGGCTTCTTTATAGGCGTCGCGAAGTTGGTCTGCATATTTTAGATTAAGCGGATTAAGATGCAGAAATGCAAACCCCTGCCGGAGGATTTCTGCGTTAGCGAACAGATTGTTTTCAGTAAGAAAGACATAGGCCTGTTTCGTCCCGTCTTCATTTCTTATTTCGGTGTCAAACTCAAGACGGGCCGTCTTACCTTCTAAAAGTTTTTTGGCATAATCGAAGGATTGTTCTTCCACGGAGGTTTCAGGAGAAACCGTTGGCTCAATCACGATACCGTTCGCATCTCGCTCGACGGGTAGGCTTCTGGGTGGTTCTGGTGCCTTTAATCCGATGAGCTTGATTCTTTCTTCAGCCCCGTCGCTGTTTGTGATCAGGATTTTATCGGCGCTTAAAACACGGCTAATGGTGACATGGGCATATTTGTCTTTGTTCGTATTTCCCAATAAGAGCTCAAAATTATTTTGCGCCCAGGCATACGTTGTCAAAAAAGTCATGAAAAAAAAGAGTTTGATCAGATGTTTCATTTTAGGTCCCTTCTATTTATGCGCCAGCTGGAGGGTTAAATCCGGTAGGCTTTATTTCCGCAAGGCGATGGTTTGAGAAAATATTTTTGCGTAAAGGTCTACAACCGGCCAAACTGTATACGAAGCAGCAGATTTCATAAAATCCGCAACTGGCATATGTCCTATGACAACGAGTTTGATGATGTTGTAAACAGAAAGAACAACGACCGGCGTAACGAATAATAGGCCTAAACTTGCCCAGAGAAATTGAACGGTATTTTCCCGAAAAGTTCTTCGCACGGCTCGTCGGGAATAAGTGGAGCCCCTCATCCCCCGGCTTGCAATGAGAATCAGCGGCAGCATGATTCCGATAAAGAGTAATGCAGCGCCAATAAAAACTAAATTTTGAGGGTTGGTGTCCATTTAAAAATCTTTCTTAAAGGATATTTTAATGTCCTCGAGGAAAGAATACAAGATGAAAATTAGGAATACTATAAGCGTTTTATCCGTGAACCAGAAGGCCAAAGACTTCAGCCCGTGGATGAATGGTTCTTGGTTCAGGATGTCGTTTTGCTGGCCTTGCGGATCTGTTCGTCAAGGTTTTTGACAAATACGGTCAATTTGTCCGTCTTGGTGTTTTCTAAAGGCTTATCGATCTTATCTGATCCTCGTGGCCTTAAAAATTTGGAGGAAAGGATTCGACCGGCTTTTTTATGCCAGGCGGTCAATTTGGGTTTTTTGGTCATGGCGTTATCTCTATGGAAATTAAAAGTTGTTTTTATATTTTATAAATATTTTGTCGTCGGGCAAATTAGGCTGAATTTGTTCTCCGGGCACGGGTTCTTTCTTTAATTCTTTCTCAACGCTGACGGTCACACAGTCCGTAACTTTAAGATCGCCCAGCATTTTGTATTTGATGTCTTTTGTCTTGTCCGTATTTTTTATTTCTTCCACCTCACATCCGACATCAAGGGCATCGGACAAAGATTTCTTTATGCCCGCAGAGCGCGTGTTTTGGTCCATTTTGACCCAACCGTCTTTGATTCCCAGCTTTTGGGCCATTTTTTCGCCGGAGCCGCCGAGAAAAGCATAATCAAAGAAATCTTTGACCATGTCGGAGGAGATTTCATTTTTATTGATCTGGCCCAAAGAATTTTCCAGAGAGTTCCAGCTTTTATTGGTCGCCAGCATCACCAATAACCGGTCTTGGGACAGCGGCGGGTCAGATGTGAGTTTTAAGATGGGATTCTTCATCGAGCCGCGCAGCGAGATATTTATTTTTGTCGTGTCAATGACGGAAGTCCCATTGACAAACAAAGATGGGCTGCTGCCGGGTTGTTCGAGGAATACGATGTTGCTTTTAGACAATGTTATTTCTGAATCCCGGGCTTTCAATAAACCTTTTTCACAATAGAGGCCGCCTTTGATCTTTAAGAAATTCGGTTCTTTGCTGATATCGAGCGACACGCGTAAAGGCACGTCAAAGAGAGAAAAGTTCTTTGATGTGAATTTTTTAACGAGCATGGTCCCTTCCAGATGAGGGTGCGTAACGCTCCCGCTGATTTGAAGTTGTATGCTTTCCATGGCCCCCGTCGTCTTTTCCCAAAAAGCGCTTTTTTTAGGGAACAGGTTGAGGATATTAGCCAGATCAAGGCTTGTGGAATACAGGTCAAGATTAAGGGTGCCGCCATAATAATTGCCTGAAAAGATGATGGGTTCTTCTTGAGACAAGATCAGCCGGGCGTTTTCTATTTTTACTTTAAACGGAGGGGTTAGTAAATTGAGGTCAAGCGTAAGGTCTTGAATGCGCAAAACATGTTTAGTGGCGATCCATTGGCTATTCTTGATCTCTACGTTTTTAAAAAAGATCCCTTTTAGAATCGTCCCGCTAATTTTCTCGACGGTGATTTGTTCGGCTTGAAATCGCTGTGTTATAAAATAGCGGCCGAATAAGGATGCAGCGCTTTCCGTACAAAGGCCGTAATATAGGCTTGTTAATGCAAGAATTATACTTAAGAATATAAATGTTTTTAAATAATTTTGTCTCATCGCAAGGGCTCCGGTTCTTTTTTGTTCAAAAATATTTTAACTGTTATCTCTTTGAAAACAAGATTAATTATTGGGAAATCTCAGAGAATTAGGATAAAATAATTCCGCTTATGAAAAAAAATCTGAATATAGAGCCCTTTCTTTTCTTGTTCGTTGTCCTCATTGAAGTATTCTTTGCTGCCCTTTTTGTTTTTTCGAAACGGATTGTCCTTCACGATTCTCTGCTGAATTTCTTCTCGCAGTATTACTTTTATAATAGCATTGCCATGCATAAAGAAATTCCGTTATGGGTTCCTTATATGACCCACGGGATCCCTTCAGCTTGGCGGTATGCCCTTCAAGGTGGAAACACCTTGCTGACGGATGTGTTTACTCTAGGCGGATTTTTTTTAAATAAGGTTGTTAATTTTCTCATCCTTTACCGGTTAGGGATCTTATTCAACAAGCTCTTTTTTCTCGTCGGCGTATGGCTTTTATCTCAAAAATATTACCGGCACAGTTCAACACGTTTCTTTGTGGCCGCGTGCTGTATGGCCTCTACTGTTGTCGAAACACAGGTGAATTGGAATTTCCTGGCGTTTTACGCTATCCCGCTTCTTTTTTATTTTTTTCATCAGTTTTTGGAGTCGCCCAAATGGCGCTATATTTTTTTGGGGATTAATTTGTTCTGCCTTCAGATTACAGGTAACTACTCGCCGTACATTCCGATAATTTCATTGTTCGTTTTTCTTTATATCGTTTTTTACGGTTTTCTTCATCCGGCGGAGATCCGGTCAGCATTTTCTCAATTGAAACGGCAAAGGTTCCCTTGGCTGTTTTTTGCCTGGACGTCCAGCGTGGTTCTTGCTTTAGGCTGCCTTTTGTATTTTGCCAAAGATCCCAATCTCGTCAGTATGATCTTTGGAAGGCAACAGGACGGCAGCGTTTCTCTTCAAACTTTTTTGACCTATGGCGGCAATTCGGGGTTAAGACTATGGAAAGAATTGTTTTTTGGATTCTCTCCTGCCATCGACCATACGGTATTTATCGGCTTTTTATCGCTGCCGTTGATGCTCATCGGCATTTTTCTGTCAAACGATAAAAAAAAGATGCTTCCCCTCTTGGGAACGGGAATTGTTTTTTTATTATTTAGTTTATCCACGTTTGTTTCGGTCTTCTTTTATTATGTTTGGCCTTTGATGAAATTTTACCGTCATCTGGCGTTGTCCGCGCCGTTTATAAAATTGTGTTTATGTTTTTTGGCCGGGTTTGGTTTTGAGACATTATTCTTCGATTTGATTCGTCGAGAAAGATCGTTAGCAAAAATTATGACGGTCTCTTTATCCGGGGCGATGATGTTTTCGCTGGCCTTATTATTATCAAAGCTGGCGGTTCAAATCCCTCTAGCAGAAAAAATGATCTCGAAAATGTTTCTTGAGGAAAGCATGTTCATCAATGATACGGTTCTGCCGTCTTTCTTCACAAAGGCATTTTTTTTAGGATCGATATTCCTGTTTGTTTATTCGATAGCTTTCTTTTGTTTATTCATTCTTCCTAAAAAATGGTTTAAGTTCGCTATCGGCGTATTCCTTCTGATGCATGCGGTCAATATGTGGGGATACGCTTACAGCGAGGGGATTCGACGGACGTTTCCCCTTAACAGCGTTCAATACAATTTCTTACGTTTTAAAAAAATGCCTTTTTATCCCCGAAGGCAGTTCGTAAAGCATTCTGTGAATGGAACATATTCCTTAAGGTCTAACAATGAAAGGAACATCCTGCTTAATGTAAGAGGTTTGCTGACCTATTCGCGGGACAATTCGTTAGATGCGTTCTTATTTAATGATTTTTTGTTTCATTTATTTCGGACAGACGTTCTGGAGAAACCCGTCGACAAATTGATTGAGATTTATCACAAGACGCCTTTTCAAAATACGTTTTTATATCAAAAAAATTTACAGATGGTGGAATTTTTAGGCGCGATCGAGAATATTCCTGTGCCGTATTTAAAAATAGCCGGAGTTTCCCAAGACAAACTGCAGGTGTTTAGCACTGCTTATGATTGTTCGGATGAGAAAAAGTTGGCAGCGTATTTGGTCGACGAGAAATATCAAGGAAGCGTTTTGTTCGTCTCCAAAGGCCCGCAGGGTAATTCTCTGGAAAAAGTGCCGAACGATAACTCGGGATCCTTTTTGTCCGGGGACAATCGAGTATATATTCCCTGTGAAATTGTCTCTTTTTCTCCGAACACCTTAGAGGTTATTGTAGATATTATTGATAGGCCTTCCGCTTGGCTGTATTACAGCGACGCATGGCATCCTTTCTGGAAGGCCACGGTAAATGATAAATCGGTAGGTGTTTATAAAGCGGATATCGCTTATAAAGCGGTGCCATTGGTTAAAGGAATGAATCGCGTGAAATTTTATTATGAGGACAATAAAACGGTTTTTCTGCAGTTCTTCTTCGCTTTAAATGGTTTGTTTTGGGTTGGAATGGGCCTTTATCTTGCCGGCAGGATATGCTTTAATCCTTGTAAAAATTCGTCTGCGTAGTTTTTCCTAAAATTAGATTTTGAGGGTGAGTTCCTTATAGTCAATGGGGAGATTTTTTATGATCTCGTCGTGGAAAGAATTTGAAAAAAATGGTAGCGAGGGACGGGGTCGAACCGTCGACACTGCGGGTATGAACCGCATGCTCTACCAACTGAGCTACCTCGCCACGAAATGAAATATTGATTAAGCGGTAATTTTTCTTCACAAAGAACGGTTGCAAATGGGTCCCGACCAAAGCGTCGGGGGCTGAACTATCCCACGTGAACGGAAATTATAGCATAGATTTATTGGATTTCTACAGAAAAATTATTCGCTTATTTTTTATAAGTTTTAATAAAATTTTCAATGGAGCGGTCATAGGTTTTCTCTGCATCCGACGGGAAATAGCAAGCCGGTAACGCGCCTTTTTTTCTGTGGTAATGCAGGCATTCGCAGCACAAACCTTTCCTCGAGCACCCCGAATAACTGCAGGTGCAAATCTCTAAATTTCTTATTTTATTTGGGCAGTTCATAAAAAAGCAAACTCCTTTCTGGTGTTACTTATGGGGCAGTCAGAAGAAGCGAGGTGTTGGTAAAAAATGCTCCGGCCACACAGGCGGTCATTAAACACGCTAGCGTTGCTGCAATCAACGCCTGAAACGCTACTTTGCTAATGGTGGCGGTCCTTTCTGGCGCCAAGGCTGAAATCCCGCCGACAAAGATAGCCATTGATGCTAAATGGGCAAATCCGCACAAGGCATAGGTCGCAATCACGGCGGACCGAGGATCTGTTAAAAGGTGCTGTTTTAGTGCTTCAGCAAGGTCTTTATAGGCCACGACTTCGGTGACGACCATCCGCTCTCCGATGATTTTAGAAATAATACTAACGTCCTGCGCAGGAACACCTAAAATCCACGTCAGCGGATAGAAAATATATCCCAGGATGTTTTTTAGCGACCAGATGAATTGCCAATGGAAAACCGTGTTCATTTTTCCGCCGAGAAATCCTAGGAAAAGGTCAAACAAGGACACCAGCCCTAAGACGGCGATCAAAAGAGCCACAATACCGACGACCATTTTAAGCCCCTCATTTGCGCCTTTGATGATCGTTTCAAAAAGTGAGCTGTCTTTATCATAATGCGGATGGATATGGACGCCTAAGGTCTTGGGCGTTTCCGTTTCCGGAACCATGATCTTGGACATCACAATGGCGGCGGGCGCGGATAATAAAGACGCGGCCATCAGATGGGCGGTAATCGTCGGAAATTGTTCGCGCAGCGTAAAGACGTACAGCGACAAGACGTTGGCCGCGATGGTCGCCATGCCGGCGGTCAGGATCGTGCAGAATTCCGAGCGGGTCATTTTTTTAATATGCGGCTTGACCGTTAAATTGGATTCGATGCCCATAAAAATATTGCTGGCCGTGACTAAGGATTCCGCGCCGGAGACTTTCATCAGTTTGGTAAACATCGTCGAGAATGTGCGGATAATAATCGGCATAATGTTACAAAAATATAGGATGTTGATAAGTGCCGAGAAAAAGATGATCGTCGGGAAGCCCTGAAAGGCCAGGATAAATCCCAGCGACCCCTCTCCGGCTCCATTGGTTTGCCCCGGGGACAGCGCCAGGCGGCCGAAGATGAATTCGGAGCCTGCGGACGCGGAGTTTAAAATTTTACCGACGAGATCATTGAGGAATAGAAAGAATTTTGAGCCCGCGGGGACGATAAAGACAAAAAAGGCGATCAGGATTTGAAGAATGACCCCCCAGGCAATAACGCGCCAATTCATTTTCCGTTTGTTATCGGAAAAAAGCCACGCTAAGGCCATGAGGATAAAAATGCCGCAGAAACTGATCAGGTTATAGATCGTCATTTTAAGTATAGAAAATGATGTAAAGAAGCAGAGCGATGAGGATTCCGGCTAACAAGTAAAAGTCGTTAAAATAAAAGAAGTCTTTGACCCTATCTATGGGAGAGTGCGGATATTCCAGGTTTTCTTTGACGACGTGCCCGCTATTACGCAGGGATAAAACCTCCGCTTTTTTAAGGCGCAGGAATTTATTGGCAATCCGGTAAGCCTGAAGTTTCTTTTCTTCAATCAGGTCCATGACCTTTTTTTCGGTTATGCCTAAAAGTTGCGCGGTTTCCCGCACGGATATGAATTGGGATGTTGACATAGAGAATTATTATCTGCTTTGTGTCGCCCATCGGTCGATTTGGGCGCGTTCAAATTTCCAGGAATTATCAATTTTTTTCCCCGGGATCTCGCCGGAGTTTGCTAACCGTTCGATCTCGGACATGTCAATCTCGAGGTATTTTGCCACTTCGCCAAGGTCGAGAAGTCCGCTGTCTTCGGGCATCTGGCAGTTACCCTGGAAGAATGCGCCTTCGACGATATTGAGTTTTGGCGTCGAGATGTTTCCTCGTAAAACCGCCGTGGGCATGAGGACCAGCATTTTACGGGCCAGGATGTCGCCTTTGACTTTTCCCGCGATAATGATGCTGTCGCCGTTAACGTTCGCTTCCACCTGGGCGGTATTACCAATAGTCAAGGTCCCTTTGGTTTCGAGGCTGCCGTTAAAATCCCCGTTAATTTTTAAATTGACCGGGTCATTAAAAACCATGGTACCTTGCATCTTGGCATTGATTTCAATGATCTTATCGATTTCAGGTTCTTGCTTAAGATTTGATTTTGGTTTAAAGGCCATTTGGACTCTCCTTGATAAGGAAAATATTTTTAATTTTGTTCCTCTTTTGCATTTTGATGCAAGCGGCTGTCAATTGAACGCATACCGACGAGGACGATAAAAACAACCAGGGTCACCATCACGGCTGCGGTGTAATGACCGGCGCCGACGCTAATGCCGATACAAGACACGATCCACAATGTCGCTGCGGTCGTAAGGCCGATGACCGACGGGCCGGAACGGATAATGGTTCCCGCGCATAAAAATCCGATTCCTGTGATGATATTGGCGATCATGCGGGTTGGGTCAATCACAACGACACCTTTGTATATATCAAAAAGGTATAGTGAAGTCAACACAATCAGGCAAGATCCTACCCCCACTAAAATGTGGGTCCGAAGTCCCGCAACTTTGGAGCGGACTTCTCTTTCCGCGCCGATGACGCTGCATAAGAAAATCGTTAAGACAATTTTAATAAATTCTTGCAGCATAAAAATTCTCCTTTCTATACATAATGATATGCCATTCCCGCGACCATGGCTGCGTTATCGACGCATAAAGCGATCGGCGGGAAGAAGGTTTCAATTCCCGATTTTCCTGCTGCCTCTTGTAATTTATTCCGTAAACTAGAATTGGCCGCAACACCTCCACCGACCAAGAGCGTCTTTGTTTTTAATTTTTGGCACGCGTCTAAGCATTTGTAGACGAGATTTTGGACCACGCTCTCCTGGAAAGCAAAAACGACATCTTCCACCTTTGCCTTAGGGTTGGATTTGGTGTAATAAAGCACCGCGGTTTTAATTCCGCTAAAACTGAAATTAAATGTGTCTTTTAAAGGCGCGCAGCTAAATCGGATATTATTGTTCTTGCTGCTTTTTTGAGCCAAGCGGTCAATGACCGGCCCGCCGGGATATCCTAAATTTAGTATTCGCGCAACTTTGTCAAATGCTTCACCGGCAGCGTCATCAAGCGTGTGCCCAAGTAGTTTAAAGTTTTTAAACGAAGTGATCTGATACAAGCTTGTGTGTCCGCCGGAGACGATAAGCCCGATGGCCGGAAGTTTTGGCGATTTCTCCAATAGGAAATTCGCGTACAAGTGGGCTTTGATGTGATCTATCTCGACCAAGGGTTTGTTTAAAGCAAAACTTAAAGCCCGTGCAAACGACGTCCCGACAAGCAAGGATCCAATAAGCCCTGGCGAAGCGGTGACCGCAACAGCGTCGATATCGTTAAGTTTGATATGGGCATCGATTAAAGATTGCTCGACGATGCTGTTAATGAATTCTAAATGATGGCGTGAGGCGATTTCCGGAATGATCCCGCCGAACTTAGCATGTTTTTTTAAACTTGTGACAACGACGTTGGACAGAATCGTTCGGCCGTCTTTGACGACGGACGCAGCGGTTTCATCGCATGATGTTTCAATGCCTAAAATATTCATATTAAATCATAAATTCGGAGCGCGAAATTCGAAACAAATCTAAAATTCTAAGAAGCAAACATTTTGGGCTTCGAATTTAGAAGTTGTTTCGGATTTTGAATTTCGGTTTTCCGATTTCCGACAGATAAAGGCTATTTATTTTGTTTTTTCTATCTTCTTTTCTGTCGCCTCTGTTGTATCAGTCGCCGGAGTATTGAGAAGATCTGTTCCAAACCCCTTATAAACTCGAATGCCTTTTAACACATTGATAGCGGTTTGAACTTGATTGTCCGCTAATAACGCTGCATGAATATCCGCTGCACTTTTTTTGGTTCCTTCGGGTTCTTTATCTTTGGCAGGCTCTTTATTTTGTTTTTCGACATTTTCAAACAATTCATCGACCTTGGCTTTGGTGTCGTCTTTATCGTCTTTGGACAAGGCCATAGGTTCGACGATAATATCGGGAACGATCCCTTTTTCATGGATAGAGGCCCCGGACGGCGTATAATATTTGCTCGTCGTTAACCGTAAGCCTGACCCGTCGGGTAAAGGAATCACGGATTGGACAGAACCTTTTCCAAAGGATTTTGTTCCGATAAGAATACCGCGTTTGTTGTCTTTGATGGCACCAGCCAAGATCTCACTTCCTGAGGCGCTTCCCTCATTAATCAAGACCACCAAGGGCCAGTCGATCAAATGATTTTTATTTTCAGAAAGCGTGATCGTGTTCTGCGACGGATGACGGCCTCGAGTAGAAACAATCACTTCTCCGGCCGGAATGAATTCTTCCGTAATTTTAATCGCCACGTTTAAAAGCCCGCCGGGATTATTACGAAGGTCCAAAACCAGACTATTAGCGCCGAGCGTTTGGAGTTGATTTAAGGCTTTACGAAATTCCGTTGCGCTGTCTTCGCGGAATTCTGTCAAACGGATATAGCCTACGTTATCTTGCAGAATTTGCGTATTTTTCACGTCCTGAATATGGATGATTTCTCGTTTCAAGGTCTCTTCGATAATTTCAAAAGGTTTCTCTCTTAAAATGGTAATGTGAACATCCGTTCCCGGTTCGCCGCGTAATTTT
This sequence comes from Candidatus Omnitrophota bacterium, assembly GCA_015233405.1. Lineage (GTDB taxonomy): Bacteria > Omnitrophota > Gorgyraeia > Zapsychrales > Zapsychraceae > JADFXT01. The sequence goes on from JADFXT010000002.1 coordinate 104,162, forward strand.
TTGACGGCGTCATTTAAAGTGATATCCTTTGTCATCTTCCCTTCGATCTTAACGATGCGGTCACCGGATTTTAATCCCGCTCGCCATGCCGGAGTGTCTTCAATGGGGCTCACGATAGTCAAAAGCCCGTCTTTGATGGAAATCTCAATGCCTAACCCTCCGAATTTCCCTTGGGTTTCTGTCTTAAGTTCGGTGTATTCTTCCGGGTCGAGGAATTGGCTATGGGGATCAAGTGAGGCGAGCATCCCTTTTAAGGAGCCGTAGATCAAGTCTTTGGGTGTGAGCTCGTCGACATAATCGGATTGGATGGTCGTTAAGCTGTAGCTAAAAAGTTCGATCTCAGAATACAGATCGTCTTTCTTGTCTCTGCTTTTATCGGTATCAGCAGCCATTACGGCCGTTGTGACCGATAATGCAAACAGCGTGGATAAAACAATGAGCGGCAGTTTCTTAAACATCGAGAATCCTCCTTTTTAACAACTCTGTGATTTTTTTCGGATTTGCTTTTCCTTGCATTTTTTTCATTCCTTGTCCGACGAGAAATCCAATGGCTTTTTCTTCGCCGGCTTTAATTTGTCCTACAACTTTTTCATTTTCTTTGATCAATTCGTCAACGATTTTTAGAAGCGCGCCATCATCGGATACTTGCGCTAAGCCTTGACTTTGAATGATGTCTCCTGCATCCTGGCCGGTTTCCAAAATGTTTTTTAATATATCTTTCCCGACGAGATTGCTCACAACGCCTTCCTCGACTTTTTGAATGAGCGTCGTTAGATTTTTCGGTGACAGCTTTAGTTCTGTGATAGGCACTTTCTTGGCGTTTAACTCCTGAAGAACAGGCCCGGTGATCCAGTTACAGATCTTTTTAGCGTCGGGGTAAAGCGTTACGCATTCTTCAAAGAATCCGGCAACCAAGGGGTCTTGGACCAGGATAAACGAGTCATAATCGTTAAGTCTGTAACGCTCTTTTATTCTCGCTTGTTTTTGAAGTGGAAGTTCGGGCAGAGCTGTTTTTATTTCCTCAATTTTTTGTTCCGAGACCGTAAAAGGAACCAGGTCCGGTTCAGGGAAATAACGGTAATCATGCGCCTCTTCCTTGCTTCGCATCGAAAAGGTCATTTGCTTGTTTTCATCCCACAGCCGTGTTTCCTGGACAATGACTCCGCCGGAACGGACAACACTTTCCTGGCGGCCGATTTCATAAGACAGCGCCTCTTTAACGGCTTTAAAGGAATTCATATTCTTGATCTCTGTTTTGGTCCCGAGGTTTGTTTGTCCGACGGGCCTGATGGAAATATTGGCGTCGCAGCGTAGGCTTCCTTTTTCCATGTCGCAATCGGAAACGTTAAGATATTGTAGAGTCAATTTGAGCATCTGAAGATATTCATAGGCGTCCTGAGGCGAATGCATGTCCGGCTCTGAGACGATTTCCATCAAAGGCGTTCCGGTCCGATTGTAATCGACCAGGCTGCAGTTTGCAGCATCGTCGTGAATGAGCTTGCCGGCATCTTCTTCCAGGTGTGCCCGATGGATGCGTATTTTTTTACTTTCCCCATTCTGCGATGGAGCCATGATAAAACCGTTTCGGGCAACAGGCATATCGTATTGGGAAATCTGATAAGCCTTCGGCAGGTCAGGGTAATAATAATTCTTTCGGTCAAATTTGATAAATGAACTAACGGTACAGTTTAAGGCCAGCCCGATCTTGATGCCGTATTCCAGGACCTGTTTGTTAAAGACTGGCAGACTTCCCGGAAGCCCTAAGCAGACGGGACACGTCAGCGTATTCGGCTCATGGCCAAAGGCATTGGCGCAGCCACAGAAAATTTTCGTCTTCGTGTCCAACTGTAAGTGGACCTCAAGGCCGATAACGGTTTCAAATTGTTGTGTTTGTTGGTTCATTTGTTACGTTTTTTTATTTGTTATTCTAACCCTTTTTGTCATTCCCGCGAAGGCGGGAATCCAGGTGGAAATGCTGGATCCCCGCTAAAAGATTGCGGGGATGACAACCTTACTTGTTTTGTTCAAACGTAAATCCGATACGAAATAGCATTTCCTCGTCGAATGGTTTAGCCATGATCTGAAGCCCGATGGGCAAATTATCTTTGGATAGTCCGCAGGGAATCGAGATCGCAGGAATGCCGCTTAAGTTTGCTGAGATCGTATAAATATCCGATAAATACATCGACAACGGATCGTTGGTCTTCTCTCCGATTTTAAATGCCGTGGTCGGAGATGTCGGGGTGATGATGGCATCAACTTTTTTAAAAGCTTCATCAAAATCTTTTTTTATGAGAGTCCGGACCTTGAGTCCTTTCAGGTAATAGGCATCATAATATCCGGACGATAAGGCGTAAGTCCCGAGCATAATGCGCCGCTTGGCTTCTGTGCCGAATCCGATGTCACGGGTTTCTTCATAGAGATCAATGAGCGGCGTTTTTCGGATGTGGTCGGGTTTACGGCGCAGTCCGTATTGAATGCCGTCAAACCGCGCCAAGTTCGAGCTGGCCTCGGCGGTGGCGACGATATAATAGGTCGAAACAGCATATTCGGTATGAGGCAGAGAGATTTCTTCAAATGTGGCACCGCATTTTTTTAAAATTGCAATCGCGTCAAATACGGATTTCTTCACCTGCGGGTCAATCCCCTCGATGAAATATTCTTTAGGAATGCCGATCTTTAATCCTTTGACATCATTACGAAGGGCTTTTGTGTAGTCAGGAACCGGCAAGTCAACGGATGTGGAGTCATGCTCATCGTGACCGGCAATAATGTTCAGCAAAAGCGCCGCGTCCGTAATGTCTTTGGTGATCGGTCCGATTTGGTCCAAGCTGGATGCGAATGCGATTAAGCCATAACGGGAAACGCGTCCATACGTCGGCTTTAATCCAACGACACCGCAGAGCGCTGCTGGTTGGCGGATTGAGCCTCCGGTGTCGGATCCCAGCGCCCAAATAGCTTCGTTGGCGGCAACGGCCGCGGCAGAGCCGCCGCTTGAGCCTCCGGGAACGCACGCGAGGTTCCAGGGATTCCGTGTCGGTCCATAATAGGATGTCTCCGTCGAGGAACCGAACGCGAATTCATCCATGTTCGCGTGTCCGGTAAAGACAGCGCCGGATGCTTTGAGCTTTTGAATAACCGTCGCATCATAAGGCGGTTTAAATCCGGAAAGGATCTGAGAACTGCACGTCGTGAGCTCGCCTTTAATACAGATGTTATCTTTAATGGCAATGGGAATCGGAACCGCGGCATTTTCTTGGATTTGTGGGGCATCAAAAATTGTTGCGTAGGCATGAACGTCTTTTTCTGTTTTTTGGATTTGAGCAGACACCGACGCGAAAACATCCTTTGCAGAAAGTTTTTTCTGTTTGATGAGGTCAAGGATTGCGTGGGCTGTTAGTGTATTCGGTGTCATTCGATGATTTTAGGGACTTTAAAGAAGCCATTCTGTTGTTCGACGGAAATCTTCAAGGCTTCTTGTTGTGAGAATGAAGGTTTAATGATATCTTCGCGGAAAACATTTTTTAACGGCAGAACATGACTTGTCGGTTCGACATGGGATGTGTCGAGTTTTTCCAGGTTTTTAATATAGCCGAGGATTCTCTCCAGGTCTTGGGTCAAGGCTTGCACTTCCTCGTCTTTGAGATGAATTCTGGAAAGGCTTGCGACATATTTGACGTCGTTTTTAGATATCATAAGTTACTCAATAATATAAATATTTGTAGGAATTAATAGGGTTCATGTTACCATTCCCGGCATAAATTGACAAGATAAAACTAGACTAAGAGGGCTTTGATGCGTTCCGGAATCGGGGTTGGTTTAAAATCTTTATCGAGGCTGACAAGGGTCACCTCAGCTTCCAGGATAAGGCGGCGGGTTTCTTTTTCATAGATCTTCTGGTCAAAAATAAGTTGCGCTGCTGTCATTTTTTTAAGGGTTGATTCACATCTAAGGACATCGCCGTAACGCGCAGGGCTTTTGTAGGAAATCGAACATTGCCTAACCGCATAAAAGAAGTGATTTTGATGCATTTCTTTGATGGAGATGCCCTTTTGTTCCAGGAATTCCGTGCGGTCTTCTTCGAGGAATTTTAGATAATTGGCATAATAAACAACGCCGCCGGCGTCGGTGTCATGGTAATAAATCCTTTTTTCGATCATAATAGCTCCCTTCATTTTTAATATATCATAAGATAAATATTCCTAAATAAAAACAAAAATCAAAAGAAAATTTTTTCTTGTAAGAGATATATGGATGTGTTAGCTTAAAATTGAAAGTCAGGATTCGAGACGACGTAAGATCAACGGTCATTGAGGCCTAGGAGGTGACAGATGGCTCCTTTAGGAAATCAGAAAAATACAAGTTCGCAAGATTCTGATCAAAGATATATCCCCCGCTGGGAAGTGAGAAACCGCGTTTTATATTATCTCGACGATGAGAAAGTCCCGCATGAAGGTCAAACCAAGGATTTAAGTTGCGCTGGCGCCTGTCTTTGCTTAAACCAAGTCCCTGCCTCCGCTCAAAGAGTTAACATGGAGATCTTTTTGTCGGAAAAGAAAGTCGCTAAATTAGAAGGGCAGATCCGTTGGGTGAAAAGAACTAAAGATGAAACACAGGTAGGTGTTTCTTTTTCAAATGTGACCATTAAAGCTCAGGATTTGATCCTCGAGCATGCCTTCGCGATTTCTCCTAAGAATTATAATAACCTTTGGTTTCGAGGCTGGCAATAATCCTTCTTTGTTGTTCTCTTACCTTTTATTTTTTTAAAGCATCCGCAATTTTTATATAATCATCGACAGTAAGATTCTCCGGCCTTAACTGGGATTTGATCTTAAGGTCGGAGAGAATTTTTTCTAGTTCGTCTTTCGGGGCGGCAAATGACAGGGCGTTTAGCAAGGTCTTTCTTCTTTGCTGAAAAGTTTGGCGGATGATCTTAAAAAGGAAATCCTCGTCGTTGGATTTTAGCTGGCTCTTGTCTTTGAAGGTCAATTCCAAAAAACAAGATTGCACTTTGGGCGCAGGCGAAAAACAGGTGTTTTTTATTCTAAAAAGTATTTTAGCGTTGGAATAATATTGAATAAAGCAACTCAACGGACTGTAATCTTTTGTGTCGGGTTTGGCCACCATCCTGTTGCCGTATTCTAGCTGCACGGTAATATAAAATGAATGGATCTTTTCCCGATGCTGAAAAACTTTCTCAATGATGGGTGTGGCGATATTATACGGCAGGTTCCCGATGATTTTTGTGTTTGAAAGAAGTGAATCAAAAGGATATCTTAAGATGTCGTCGTGAATAACACTAACAGAGCTTTCTTTAAATGCTTCTTTAAGTTTTTCTGCAAGAAATCCATCTTTTTCGACCGCCGTTACTGTTTTTACCTTTGCGGCAATCCCATGAGTCAAGGCTCCCTTCCCTGGGCCAATTTCAAGGACATTGTCGTCGCTATTGAGATGACAAGAGACAATGATTTTTTCTCTGGTTTTGGGGTCGACGAGAAAATTCTGGCCTAATGATTTTTTGGGAACAAATCCGTTAGATGAATGTTTCCGTGGCATTTTAGGATAATTGCGCGGCTAATTTGATGGCTTGAAACATGGACGATTCATCGGCCTGCCCTTTGCCGGCGATGTTAAACGCCGTGCCGTGCGCCGGCGATGTGCGGACGAACGGTAAGCCGACGGTCATGTTGACTAATCCTGAGAAAGCGAGCGTCTTGGCCGCGATCAATCCCTGGTCATGGTACATCGCAACGACCGCGTCATAACGGTTCGCGATATCCGGAGAAAAAAGCGTGTCCGCAGCGAAAGGTCCAACGGCATTGATGCCTTTTTGAACAGCTTTCTTAATGGCTGGGATAATCAAGGTCTGCTCTTCGGTCCCGATTTTTCCTCCCTCACCGGCATGAGGATTGACGCCGCAAACAGCCAGAACAGGATTTTTGACCCGATAGAAATTTTTTAAAGAGTCTGCCGTCAGCTCAATGGCGTCAAAGATATTGGCAATCGTTAAGGAAGATACGACTTTGTTTAAAGGAATATGCCGGGTCACCACGATGGTGCGGATTTTATCTGAGACAAAAAGCATCCCAAACTTTTTTACGCCAAAAGACTCGGCGAGAAATTCCGTGTGGCCTTGAAAAGAATTGTGAATTTCTCGGATCGTTTCTTTGCAGACGGGCCCCGTCGCTAAAGAATGGATTTTTCTTTCTTTAAGAAGTGTCACCGCGGTCTTTAAATATTCTAAAGAAGCTCGAGCCCCGTCTAAAGACGGCTGGCCGATCTTAAAGTTCTTGGAAAACTCCGTAGGGACATGGAGAAAAGAAACATTGGGATATTTGTGCGCTGAATACCGGGCGTAATTTTTTTCATCGCCGATAAGCAGGAAACGCCCCATTTTTCGTAAGGTCTGGTTTGCCAAAGATTTGGCAATCACTTCCGGCCCGATCCCGGCGGGATCCCCTAAGGTAATTCCGACGATCTTGTTATTTGATTTCAATGTAGGCATCTTTCTTAAGTTTTTCTATCCATTCGACGAGTTTTTCTTTGAACTTGATTTTATAAAGCAGCTTTTCGACGTCATTTTTAACGTCCTGAAGGCTCGCGATTTGAGCGGGAAATTTTCCGGTAACTTTAAAAACATAGACGCCTGTTTCGACTTCAATGGGATTTGACACTTCATTGACGTTGAGAGCAAAAAGGACATTCTCAATCGCGGGAAGGAATTTGCCTTTCTCAATGATCCCTAACGACGGAGCGTCGGAGATGTCCTTGGCGACATCTTCAAATTTTTCGCCATTTTTCAGTCGTGTTAACGCGCTTTGCGCCAGTTCTTGAATCACGGTCTTATTCCTTTTATCGAATGACAAGAAGATCGACTGGACATTGACCTTAGGCTCCCGCTTAAACTTGTCCTGATTGTCTTTATAAAATTTGGTGACCTCTTCCGGATTGACAAAAACTTTTGATTTGACCTGGTCTTCGATGACATATTGAATCTTGAGCTGGTCGGTGATCTTTTTCCTTAATTCGGTTAGACTCGCCCGGTTTTCAATCAAGGCGTTGATAAGATTATCTTCCGATCCGTATCTTTTCTTAAGATCTTCGATTCTGTCGTCAATGGCTTTCGGATTGATGGTCATTTGGATTTGGTTGGCTTTGCTTAAGATCAATTTGTCTTCGATCAATTTCTGGATACCGTTTTGTTTTAGGTCATCCATGACTTCTTTGATCTTGTCTTGATCTTCCCCTTGGGTCACCATCGTAACATAGGCGGAGTGGATATAATCACGCAAGTCCTTTAAGGTGATGACTTCATTATTGACGACGCCAATAATAGCGTCCTCCAGAGCTGGCGCGGATTTGGTCAAGAAACATAATAAAAATAATGCGAGAATGGATATACGTAAAACTTTTAATAATGGACTCATGATTTGGTATCCTTTGAGGTTTTTTTCAAGTTTTCCACAGATTCTTTGAGGAGTCGACAATATAAATCAAATCCAATCGATACAATATAGCCGTGCTGTTCTTGTCCTAAAAGGTTTCCAGCGCCCCTGAGTTGCATGTCTTCAAACGCAATGGAAAAGCCCGAGCCTAGTCCGCTATATTTTTTAATAGCTTCAATCCGTAATTTGCCTTCGTGCGATAAAATCCTTTCCGGCGGCACGATAAAATAAGCGTAGGCTTGTTGGTTCGCTCGCCCGACCCGACCGCGCAACTGATGAAGGTCCGCTAGGCCGAAATGGTCGGCATTGTTCACGATCAACGTGTTGGCATTAGGAATATCAATTCCCGACTCGATGATCGTCGTGCAGATCAAAACATCGATCTGTCCTTCTAAGAATTTGAGCATAATATCTTCTAGCTCTTTAGGCCGCATCTGTCCATGCCCGATAGCCATACGGGCATCCGGGACTAATCGCCCTACTATTCTAGCAATTTTTTCGATATCTTCAACGCGGTTATGAAGAAAAAAGACTTGGCCTTTTCTGTTGAGTTCTTTGCGGATGGCGGTTTGAATGGTTTCTTCATCAAACTCGACGATGTTGGTCTCGACCGGAATCCGATTTTGCGGTGGCGTTGAGATGATGGACATATCTTTCGCGCCGGTCAAGGCCATGTGGAGCGTTCGCGGGATCGGTGTGGCGGTTAACGTTAAAACGTCCGCGAGCAGGCGAAAATGTTTAAGCCGTTCTTTAGCTGTAACGCCGAAGCGCTGCTCCTCGTCGATGATAATCAGCCCGAGATCTTTAAATCCGATGTCTTTGGATAAAAGCCGGTGGGTTCCGATAACAATATCGACGCTGCCTTCTCTTAAATCTTTGATGATCTTGTCCTGTTCGGTTTTCGTGCGAAACCGGCTTAACATGGCAACTTTGACAGGATATTTTTTCATTCGGCTTGAGAAGTTGTAATGATGTTGTTCGGCTAAGATTGTCGTCGGGACTAAGACCGCGACTTGTTTATTGTCCATGACCGCTTTAAATGCGGCGCGTAAAGCCACTTCGGTCTTTCCATAGCCGACGTCGCCGCACAAAAGCCTGTCCATCGGTTGCGGGGATTCCATGTCTTGTTTGACTTTTTGTGTGGCTAAAAGTTGGTCTGGAGTTTCTGTAAATGGAAACGCGTCTTCAAATTCTTTCTGCCATTCGTTATCTTTAGAAAAAGAAAATCCCTCGAGGCTGGCGCGCAGAGCCTGGGTATGGAGAAGCTCGGCGGCAAGCTGTTGGATCTTTTTTTGAATCTGGGTCTTCACCCTCTTCCACTCGGCGCTGCCGAGTTTGTAGAGCCTAGGTGGGCGCTTGTTAAAACTGATATATTTTTGGATAAGCCGAATATCCTGCTCGGGGACAAAGAGCTTGTCGCCTCCCTCGTATTCAATGACTAAATGCGTCTTGTGTTCTTTATTGATCTCAAATTCGGTAAGCCCGAGATATCGTCCGATGCCATGGTTATTATGGACGACATAATCGCCTTTTTGGATATCGACGAAATTGCTTAGAGGAATGTCTGCGGAAAATATTTTTTTTCTTTGAGCTTCTTTACAGGGCAGGATGATGACAATCTTGTGCTGCCAGAGGGATTTGCCGGTCAAGATGTTGACGCTGGCGATACGTTCAATGCGGGTTTCGGTAAAGTCGATGCGTAGCGGGCTGTCGAAGCCGCTGGGGAAAATATCCAGGATTTCTCCCCGTTGGCTGAACTCTCCTTCTTCATTGGTTTTCTTCGCCCGGTGATAATTTAAGGCTACCAAGTTCTGAAGGAGAGTTTCAAGCTCAATCGTCTGTCCGACGAAAAGTTCTAAGGATTCAAACACGGACTATTTTTTTCTATTCTCCCAAGCCAAAACCAACGGAGCGGCTACGTAGACGGAAGAAAAAGTTCCGATCATAAATCCTACAATGAGACATAATGCGAATGTATTTAAGACTTCTCCTCCGAAGAAGAAAAGCCCGAAAACAACCAATAATGTTGCCAAAGACGTAAAGATGGTCCGGCTTAAGGTTTCATTGATGCTGATGTTGATAATTTCCGATAAGCTGTTTTTTCTGAGTTTCGGCATGTTTTCCCGGATACGATCATAGACGACGATGGTATCGTTGATGGAATAACCGGCGATGGTCAAGAGCGCGGTCACAACCAAAAGATCGATCTGGCGGTTAGCGATAATGACGGCGCCAAAGGCAATAATGACGTCGTGCAGAAGCGCAAAAACGCCTGCGGCCGCGAAATCAAAGTGCTTAAAGCGGAAGGCAATATAGATCAAGATCCCTCCCAGCGCACAGATGATCGCCAAGATCGCTTGTCTTTTTAAGGCTTGCCCGACGACGGGACCGACTTTCTCGATCCTTAGAACATCAAAATTATTGTCGGGAAAACTTTTCTTAAGGTTTGCAGACACTTTTTCATATGTATCCAGCGGTGTCCGGATGATGATGTTTTCCGGGTCTTTATCAAATTGTTGAATAACCGCATCCTGGATGTTGTTGGCTTTAAGGATTTCGCGGACTTTAGCTGCATCGACAGGTTTCTTAAAACGATACTGCTGAATCTGCCCGCCGGAGAAATCAATGCCGTAAATATGCTCTTTCTTTTGATGCCAGGCATAGAAGCTCGCGAGAATGAGAATCCCGGAAAGGGCAAAACAATAATATCTTTTGCCGATGAAGTCGATCTTGGTCTTGGTCAAGAATTTTAACATCGAAGCACTTTTGATCCAGTTGTTTTTAAGGCCGATCAAAAAGAACGTCTTAGAAACATAAATGGCTGTAAAAAGGCTTGCAATAATACCAATGATCATTGTGACGGCAAAACCTTTGATGGGGCCGGACCCGAATTGGAACAGCATGAAAGAAGAAATCAGTGACGTACAGTGTGTGTCAATGATAGCTGAAAAGGCCCGAGCAAAACCGGTGGTGATGGCGGCTTGAAGCGGCCGGCCATTGGTAACTTCTTCCCTGATACGTTCATTGATAAGGATGTTGGAATCAACCGCCATCCCTAATGCCAAGATGATACCGGCAATACCCGGCAAAGTCATCGTGAGTTTAGCGTCGGGCATTGTCATGTTGATAAAGCCCATTGTTCCTAAAATGATCAGTAAATTGAGTATGAGCGCAAAGTTGGCGATAATCCCGGTCTTGTGATAATAAATCAACATAAAAAAGAAGACCAAACAAATACCAATAACAGCAGCCTTGACCCCTGCATTAATAGAGTCTTGGCCTAAGAGCGGGCCGATGGTGCGTTCTTCTTCAATATGCATGGGAACGGGTAAGGCACCGGAACGAAGTGCTAAAGAAAGCATGGAGGCTTCCTCAAATGTAAATTGCCCGGTGATCTGGGCGCTGCCGCCTAGAATCGCATCTTTGATATTCGGAGCGGACAAAACTTCATTGTCCATAATAATCGCCAATCTGCGGCCGATATTATTACGGGTGAGTGTCCCAAATTTATTGGCTCCCTCCGCATTAAATTTAAGCGAGATATATGGCTGGCCAAAACTTTGACGGTCGAAATCAACACGGGCATCTGCAATGGTGTCCCCATTCATGGCGACCGTGTCTTCCAACAGGATGGGTTCCCCGTTTTCTTTCTTCACGGACTTTAAGACGAACCCGGCCGGAGTATTCCCGGCAATGGCGGCTCTGAGTTTTTCCGGATCGTCATTGACTAAGCGGAATTCCAACTGAGCCACACGGCCGACAATTTCAAGCGCTCGTTCTCTTTCTGTGACGCCCGGCAACTGGACGAGGATTTCATTGTCGCCTTGGCGCTGAATAACCGTTTCTCCGACGCCTAAATTATCAATGCGGTTTCGTAGAACTTCAATGGCGCGTAAGACGGAATCGTTTTTGGCCTTGGGTTCTAATTTTTCATTGTCGACTTTAAGGACCAGGTGCATCCCTCCTTTTAAGTCGAGGCCTAAATTAATGTGCTTTTGGAGAGGAAAAGCGAAAAAGATACAAGCTACGGTAACTCCCAGAATAACAAAGATCCGGTTTCTTAATGATTTGTCCATAATGAGCTCCTTACTCCTTTGCTTTATTAAGTACGACAACGACAGCTTCTCTGTCAAATTCTATTTTTGTATTATCATCAACGCGAAGGACCACGGTTTTATCTTTGACCTGAACAACCGTTCCATGAATGCCGGACGTTGTGACAACCTCGTCGTTCTTTTTCAGGTTGCTGAGCATATCTTTCAGTTCTTTTTGTTTGTCTTTTTGCGGTTTTATCAAAAGAAAATAGAAAATAAGGAAGATAAGTGCATAAGGAATGATCATGTGCATTAAAGGGTTTGAAGCAGCTTGATCAGCAGGCATAAAAAATCCTTTCTTAAAACGGCGATCTTAAAAAATTACTTTATTTTGGCCTTGGCAGCTTGTTTGGCTAGAGCTTTGACCGTTGCTGACATCTGAGCTCCGACTTTCACCCATTTGTTCAGTTTTTCCTGGTCGATAGAAAGTCCGGCCGGCTTTTGATACGGTTCATAATGCCCGAGGATATCGAGCGTGGCCCCGTCTCTTTTTGTGCTTTTGCTGATGGCCACAATACGAAAATTGCGGCAGTTTTTGGGTGATTTTCCAATGCGTTGTAATCTAATACGTACTTCCATTAATGTTTACTCCTTCTTTGTTTTTAAAACGTTGATTGGTGCGCCATTTGAATGGCTGTTATTTGCGCTTTAGCTTTGTTCACTGTTTCCTGATATTCGTTCGCTGGTTTGGAATCGGCAACAATCCCGCCGCCGGCTTGAACATAGGCTTTTTTATCTTTTGCGACAATGGTTCGAATCGTGATGCAAGTATCTAAATTACCTGAGAAACTAAAATATCCTACGCATCCGGCATAAGGTCCGCGTTTGACGTTCTCGAGTTCATTGATGATTTCCATGGCTCGGATTTTTGGAGCGCCGGAAACCGTTCCGGCCGGAAATGTCGCCGGTAAAATGTCAAAAATATCTTTGTCGTCGCGTAAAATGCCTTTGACGTTGCTGATAATATGCATTACGTGAGAATACTTTTCAATGACCATGAACTCCGATAAATGCACGGAGCCTTTTTTACAGATGCGTCCTAAATCATTTCGGCCCAAATCGACCAGCATAATATGCTCGGCCTTTTCTTTAGGGTCAGCCAAAAGTTCTTTGGCTAAGCGGACGTCTTCCTTTTCATCTTTGCCTCGAGGCCGAGTGCCGGCAATCGGACGCGTTTCGACAATGCCATTTTCACACCGGACAAAAACTTCGGGAGACGCTCCTGCGATATCAATTCCGTCAAAATGCAGATAATACATATAAGGCGACGGATTAAGCGCCCGTAAAGTTCTATATATATTAAACGGATTTGTCTTTAAGTCAACCATAAATCTTTGCGATGGCACCACTTGAATGATCTCGCCTGCACGGATTTCTTTTTGAGCTTTACGGACCGCGGCTTCAAATTGTTTCTTGGTGAAATTGGAAGTCACTTTTAATGCGTTTACCGATGCGGGTTTGCCACTTCTCGTCGATGGAATGTCCAAAGGTTGGCGTAATTCTTCGGTGAGCCGTTCAATTTTTTTAAGCGCCTGATTATATGCCGCAAGCTTCTCTTTATTTGAGGCCTTTTGATCTATATAAGCGCAGGAAATAATTTTGATTTTGTGGTTGAGGTGATCAAAGATAATTAAATCTTTGGCCAGGACCAGCAGGATGTCAGGCAGATTTAAGTCGTCTCTTTTTGGTTCGGGGAGCCTTTCAAAGAACCGAACGGTATCATAACTCATATATCCCACAAGCCCACCGCAAAAGATCGGCAATCCTCCAACAGCAACGAATTTATATTGTTTCATAATGTTTCTTAAAAAGGACAACGGCGTGTCTTTGATCGGATGAGTCTCTGTTTGGGCGGTATCCTTTTCAATCCGCGTAATGGTCACTTCCTTCCCCTTGCTTTGGAAAATGAGCTCGGGGTCTTTGGCCAAAAACGAGAATCGCGCGAATTTCTCTTCTCCTTCAATGGATTCGAGAAGAAAAGAATATTTGGCGTCTTTGGCGATTTTAAAATAAGCGGAAACTGGCGTCTCCAAATCCCCGAGGATTTCTTTATAGACGGGAATCAGGTTGCCTTTTTTCGTTAATTGTAGGAACTCTTTTTCTGATGGATAAATCATATATTATTAGATTTTGATTTTACGATAAAAACAGCTCTTTTTAAACGTATGGCATGCGGCGCCGACCTGACGGACCGGAATTAAAAGCGTGTCACAGTCACAGTCATAATAAACCGCCTTCACAAATTGAAAATGGCCCGACGTCATGCCTTTGACCCAATATTCTTTTCGTGAGCGCGACCAGAAACAGGTCTTGCCGATCTTAAGGGTTTGCTTTAAGGAGTCGATGTTCATGTAGGCCATCATCAAGACTTCTTTGGTTTTGTAATCTTGGACGATCGCCGGGATGAGCCCGTTGTCGTCGAATTTTAATTTGTTGAGGTTCCTAGTTGTGATTTGGATTTCTTCAGGTTTTATCTTTGTCATAGTCGAACCTTAATGTCCCTTTCTTGTAAGAAGTTTTTCACGTCGTTAATCGAGAGTTCTCCGTAATGAAACACCGACGCAGCTAAAGCGGCATCGGCTAAAGTTTTATCAAATATATCATAAAAGTCCTGCAATTTACCAGCGCCGCCCGAAGCGATCACGGGAATGTTGACGGCCTTACAAATAGCATCGGTCAAAGCAATATCATAACCATTTTTGGTGCCGTCAAAATCCATGCTCGTTAAAAGAATTTCGCCCGCCCCTAAGCTTTCCGCCTCTTTGGCCCATTGAATGGCGTCTTTGCCCGTCGCTGTCCGCCCGCCGTGCGTATAGACCTCAAAATGATCTTTTACCTTTTTGGCATCGATCGCGACAACAATGCACTGGCTGCCGAATTTTTCAGCCGATTCTTTTACGAGACTAGGGTTCTCGACCGCGGAGGTATTCATCGAAATCTTGTCCGCCCCGGCATTTAGCAGTTTACGAATGTCTTCGACATTTTTAATCCCGCCGCCGACGGTTAAGGGCATAAAAACCTTTTCCGCTGTTTTTGCGACCACATCTAAAATAATAGAACGCTTTTCGTGACTGGCGGTAATATCTAAGAATACAATCTCATCCGCCTTCGCTTGGTCATAACTTTCCGCAACCGCCACAGGGTCTCCGGCGTCGCGTAAGTTGACAAAATTAATGCCTTTAACCACGCGTCCGTCTTTAACATCCAAACAGGGAATAATCCGTTTTGTTAACATTTTTAAGCGGCCTTTAAGGCTTCCTTTAAGTCGAGTTTGCCTTCATACAAAGCTTTGCCCGTAATAGCGCCGACAACACCTTTTTTTTCAAGTTTCTTAAGTTTCTTGATGTCTTCCAAACAGGAAATTCCGCCCGAGGCAATCACCGGTATCGTCGTCTTGTTGAGTAATTCTTCCAAAGCCTGAAAATTTGGGCCAGAGAGCATTCCGTCTTTAGCAACGTCCGTATAGATCAGGCAACTTAATCCAAAATTTTTTAATTCTTTGACGAGGTCGATCGCTTTAATGTTCGTTGCGGCGGTCCAACCTTTTTGAAGGACAATGCCGTTCGAGCAATCTAAACTGACCGCGATTTTATCTTTCCAAATGGACAAAACATCCTTTAAGAACGTTCGGTCTTCGACGATCTTTGTCCCTAAGATAACGCGAGCCACGCCGCCATCGAGGAGTTTTTGAATATCTTCTTTCGTTCGAATTCCGCCGCCAACTTGAATAGAGGCTTTAACCGATTTCACGATCTTTAATATCGCGTCGGTGTTCTTCATTTGGCCTTCTTTAGCTCCGTCGAGATCAATAACGTGAATCCACTTGGCTCCTTGGCTCTGCCATTCCTGAGCAATGGCGATGGGGTCTTGGGAATATTTTGTCACTTGATCGAACTTGCCTTGAACCAGCCGGACCACGGAGCCTTCTTTTATGTCGATCGCGGGAAAAATAATCATACTGTCATTTCCGTAAAGTTTTTAAGGATTTTAAGCCCTAACGCCTGGCTTTTTTCTGGGTGAAACTGAACGCCAAAAATATTTCCTGTTGCAATCGACGACGTGAAGTCAATGCCATAATCAGTTAGCGTTGCAATGTTTTTTCTGTCCGTCGGGTCAACATAATACGAATGGCAAAAATAAAAATTTGAGCCATTATTAATGCCTTTATATAATGGGCAATTTTTTTGCTGAATCTGAATTTGATTCCATCCCATCTGCGGCACTTTCAAGGATTGGAATTTTCGGACAGTTCCTTTAAGGATGCCAAGTCCTTCAACGTCTCCGCCCTCGTCGCTCTTTTCAAATAACAACTGGAGCCCCAGGCAAATGCCTAAAAAAGGCTTCCCTTCCTTGATCGCTTCTTTTATCGGCGTAATAAGTTTTAATTCCTTGAGCTTGTCAATGGCAGGCTTTATTGCCCCAACACCGGGAAGAACGATCTTTTCCGCCTTTTTAATATCCAAAGCGTTTTGCGTGATGAGGGCATTCGCGCCGACCTTTTCAAAGGCTTTCTGGACGCTGCGTAAATTTCCCATTCCGTAGTCGATGATAGCAATCATTTAATCAATGATTCCTTTGGTCGACGGAACAGCATCTTTACGCCGGGGATCTATTTGTGTCGCTTGGTCCATCGCGAGTCCTAAGGCTTTAAAGACCGTTTCTAAATTCGTGTGTAAATCTTCACCTGGATAATTAATTTTGACATGGAGTGTTGCGCCTAAGTTTTTCGCAAAGGATTCCAGGAAATGTTCGAGATAGGTAATAGCATAGCCATCGATCACGGACATCGCTGGATACGGCGGCTCCTGCTCTCCGATATGCAAGGACAAATACCCGCGGCCGCTGACGTCGATAATGCAGCGTCCGAGCGTATTTTCCATCGGAGCGAGTCCTACGCCGAACCGTTTAATGCCGGAACAGTTTTCTCCCAAGGCCTTCTTAAAAAGTTTTCCTAAAACAATACCGATATCTTCATTGGTGTGATGGATATCAATATTGAGGTCGGCTTTTTTGACTTCGAGGTTCAGGTCAAAATAGCCGTGAAAAGCGAACAGTTCGAGCATATGGTCCAGGATGCCAATGTTGGTCTTGATTTTAGCTTTTCCAGTCCCGTCGACATTAAGTTCTGCAATGATCTCAGTTTCTTTACTTTTTCGTTCCAGTTTTGCTGTTCGGTCCATAGTCCCCTCTTTAGTTAAAGCGCTGTTTAATGGATTCACAATGTTTAACCAATCCTTCTAAGGTGGAAATTTTGACAATATGATCTTTGACGTTTTCCAGTGCTTTCTTCGAATAGGAAATCACGTGGCTCTTTTTGACAAAGTCTGAGACGCAGAGCCCTGAGAAAAATCGGGCAGATCCCAACGTCGGAAGAACGTGGCTTGGTCCGGCGGCATAATCGCCCAAGGCCGTCGGGCTGTAAGGCCCTAAGAATATGGCTCCGGCATGCCGGATCTTCTTGGCCACGGCCGCTGGATTATTGGTGAGGATTTGAAGATGCTCCGGCGCAATTTTATTAACAATATCAGTTGCTTCATCGATGTTTTTCGCGTAGATGGCGTATCCAGAAGAAACTCTTTTACGGACCTGGCGCAAAATGTCTTTGGATGTCGTCACCAAAATCGCAAGCCCGCCTAAATGTTCTGCTTGCCCTTCAAGGTCTGCGACGATAAAATTGGGATTGCTGTAACGATTAGCGATTATGACAAGCTCCGACGGTCCTGCCAGCATATCGATATCGACAAAACCAAAAAGTTGTCTTTTCGCTTCGGTGACATACATATTGCCTGGGCCGATGATTTTATCCACCCGCGGGATTGTTTTTGTTCCGAAGGCCATTGCGGCAATGGCTTGGGCCCCGCCGACTTTATAAATTTCAGTGACTTTTAAAAGGCTGGCGACCGCCAGGATATGAGGATTGATATGCCCATTTTTATCTGGTGGCGTCGTGAGGACGATGCGTTTGACGCCGGCAATCCGTGCCGGGATGACCGCCATATAGACGGAAGACACCAAAGGCGCTGTTCCTGCCGGAATGTAAACCCCGACGGTATCGAGCGGCAAAATGTTTTCCTTAAGAAGTACCCCGTCGGCATCCTTGACGCGGCAAGGTTTTTGGACCTGTTTTTTATAAAATAAAGAGACATTGTTCATCACCACTTTGAGGGTTGCGATAAAATCGCTCGTGATCCCCTGAAAAGCGCTGCTGATCTCGCTTTCGCTCACCGCGATCTGTTTGGGGGTCAATTTCACCTTATCAAACATTTTGGTGTATTTAATGATCGCGTCGTCCCCGTTGGAGCGGACATTCTCGATGATGTTACAAACTTTTTCGGTGACCACCCTTTTATGGGAAAACAGGTTGCGGTCGTAAATTCTTTGAAGAGTTTGGCCTTTTTGCGTGACTATTTTCATCGTAAACTCTCCTTGATAATGGTTTTGGCTTGCTCAATGGCCTTTGCGATCTTCGACGGTTGTTTGCTGCCGGCCTGCGCTAATTGCGGGCGTCCGCCACCGCTACCTTCTATCAATATTGCCAAGGGTTTAATGAGCTCATTGGCTTTGATCTCTTTTTTGACAAGATCGTCGGAGACTGTGACTAAAAGAGATGCAGCGTCTTCGTTTGTCGCCCCTAAGACGGCAATCGCTGACGGTGCTTTTTGTTTGATGAGATCGGCCACTTTTCGTAATGTTTCCATGTCGACATTTGTAAAACAATGGGTAATGATTTTGACCCCTCCGACGCTATCTGCGTGCGCAATAATTGTGTCTACGGATGCTTTGATCACATCAAAACGGTATTTTTCCAGTTCTTTCTCGAGGTCCCGGGTTTTCTTGATCTGATGATCGATGCGTTCGACGATCTCAGCCGAGGGGACTTTTAATAGGCGTGAGATTTCCAAAAGCTGTTTTTCCTGGCCTTTGACATATTCAAAGGCATTGATCCCTGTCTTGGCCTCGATTCTTCGAATTCCTTGCGCGATAGCGCTTTCCCCGACGATCTTAAAAAGGCCGATTTGGCCCGTTGAATCCAAATGCGTACCGCCGCAAAATTCTTTGGAATAATTGCTGACGGAAACCACGCGCACCACGTCCCCATATTTTTCTGCAAAGAACGCCAGGGCCCCGCTGTTTTTTGCTTCTTCAATCGACAAGTAATCTTTGGTCACGGTATCGCAGTAGAGGACAAAATTGTTCACGCTCTCTTCAATTTTTGTGATCTCCTCGTCGGTTAAGGCCTTATGGTGCGTAAAGTCAAAGCGCAAGCGTTCTTCATCGACGAGAGAACCTTGTTGTTTGACATGACTTCCTAAAATTTCCCGCATCGCGGCTTGAAGTAAATGGGTCGCGGTGTGATTACGCATAATAGCCAGGCGGCGGTCCAGATCAATTTGAGCCTTGACCTGGTCGTTCATTTTTATGGCGCCTTCCTCGATAACGCCGATGTGAACGATCACATCCGCCATTTTTTGGGTGTCTGTGATACGGATGGTCAAATTGTCCTTGGTCAATGTTCCCGTGTCTCCGACCTGCCCGCCGGATTCCGCGTAAAACGGTGTTTTATCCAAAATGATGCGAACTTGATCATCCTTTTGAGCTTCGGACGTTTTTCGGTCCTCGACAAAAATGGCTAAGACCGTACTCGTCGTAAAAATATGATTATGACCTAAGAAATCCGTCTTAGGGACATTTAAGTTCAATTCGGAGTTCGTAAAGACATCGCCGGTCATTTTGCTGGTGGCGCGGGATTGCTCTTGTTGCTTTTCCATGAGGGTTTTATAAACATCAAGCGCCTGTTTTAACATTTTTTCTTCTATAACAATGGATTTCAAACTGGATTCGATCGTCGAGAGCGTAAGTCCGTAGGTGTCTTTATAAATAAAAACAAGCTGGCCTAACTCTTGAGCTGTCTTAAGCGTCTTGGCTTTAGCAATGAGTTCCGGAATTCGTTCTTTACGGACCTTTAGATACGATTCTTCGATGTTTCGGATAATCTCTGCAATATCTTTAGCTTTGTTCAGCAATTCCGGATATGGGGTTTTCATCGCCTCGACGACCGCCGGGACGAATTTATAGACGGTGGCTTTTTGTTCACCATGCCTAAAAATAATATCGGCACTATCAATGATAAGTTTTTTCATGACATAGCCCCGGCCTTCGTTGGAAGGAACAACGCCGTCCGCAATGCCGAATGTCACGGCCCGGATATGGTCAGCCAAAACATAGCGTTCGTTTCTTTCTCCGGGAATAGGGGTTATCTTAATATTCTCGTCGATAACTTTAAGGATGGGCGCAAAGATGTCCGTCTCAAAATTGCTTTTCTTGGCTTGCATGACCGCGCTTAAGCGTTCCAATCCCATGCCGGTATCGATATTTTTATTCGGGAGCGGCTCTAAGATCCCGCCGTCTTTGCGGTTAAATTGCGTAAAGACCAGGTTCCAGATTTCCGCGAATCGTCCGCAGTTACAACTCGGGTCGCATGTTGCGCTTTTACAATTCGCATTGACGCCATAATCGAAAAAGATTTCCGAACATGGTCCGCACGGCCCGTTAGGTCCCTTTTCCTTGGCATCCGCCGGCCAGAAATTGCTGTGATCTCCGAGCTTGACCAGTTTATGTTTCGGGATTTTGATTTCTTCCAGCCAGATTTTTTCTGCTTCTGTATCCTCTTTATAGACTGAAACCCACAGTTTTTCCGTCGGAATTTGAAGCTCTTTGGTTAAGAATTCCCACGCCCAGCAAATCGCGTCTTTTTTGAAATAGTCGCCAAAAGAAAAATTCCCGAGCATCTCAAAGAACGTATGGTGAAAATTGGTCCGGCCGACTTCATCAAGGTCGTCGGTGCGCAAGCATTTTTGAGATGTGGATGCGCGGGAAAAGCCTTCCAAGTGGCCTAAAAATTGGCGTTTAAATTGTTGCATCCCAGCGGTCGTAAAAAGCACGGTTGGGTCGTCTTTAGGGACGAGTGAGTCGCTAGCGATGATCTTATGGCTTTTGGAAGCGAAAAAATTAAGGAATTTCTGTCGGATTTCGTTTGTGGTCATAATATTTTGATGGCTTTCTGGGTTGCGCTTATGCTAAATCCTCGTCGGAGAAGATAATTAAATATCCGTTGTTTTAATTTTTCTTTTTCAACTGTTTTAGAATGCGCGGTGCGTTTTAAGGCTAATTGAGCCGCCGCTTCGTTCTCATCAAAAGTCTCAAGGGCTTTCCCGAGTTCTTCTTTGAGAATCTCATCCGTGACGCCTTTTTGCTTTAATTCGTGTTCAATCCGTCGTTTTCCAAAAGGTTTATTGAGCCGTGAGCTGATCCATCCTTTGGTGAATAACCGGTCGTCAATAAACCCGGCAGTTTTTAAATATTGAACCGTTTGTTCTATAACGTCGGCGGAAAAATCCTTCTTCATGAGTTTGTCGCGGATTTCCTTCTCGCTGCGGTTGCGTATCTTTAACAGGCGATACGCAGCCGCTTGAGATTCTTTAAACGTTTTATCTTTTGTGTCCGCCACCGTTGGTTATGCGACTTCGGATTTTGCCCGAAGTTGTTTTTCTATTTTTTGCGCGATCTTAGGGTTCTCTTTAAGGAATTTGCAGGCATTGTCTTTTCCTTGCCCGATCTTTTCCCCTTCAAATGCAAGCCAAGCGCCGGACTTCTCGACGACGTTTAACTTGATCCCTAAGTCAATTAAGTCGGCCGTATAGGAAATGCCTTCGCCGAAATGGATCTCAAATTCAGCTTCCCGAAACGGAGCCGCGACTTTATTTTTAACGATCTTAGCCCGGATACGGTTTCCAGTGATCTGGTCGCCTTGCTTGATGCTTTCAATTCTGCGTAAGTCAATCCGCACCGACGCATAAAATTTTAGCGCATTACCGCCGGTCGTGGTTTCCGGATTGCCGAACATGATCCCGATTTTCATGCGGATTTGGTTAATGAAAATAACGCAGGTGTGCGATTTGCTGATAGCGGCTGTAAGTTTACGTAAGGCCTGCGACATAAGTCGCGCCTGAAGTCCCATATGCGAATCGCCCATGTCCCCTTCGATTTCTGCACGAGGAGTCAAGGCAGCGACGGAGTCGATGACGACCAGGTCTACGGCATTGGAGCGGACCAAAGTCTCTGCGATTTCTAACGCCTGCTCGCCGGTATCCGGCTGTGACATCAACAGATCTTCTAGTTTTACGCCGATTCTTTGAGCGTATGAGGAATCAAAGGCATGTTCTGCGTCGATAAAAGCCGCTGTCCCGCCCAGTTTCTGTATTTGATGGATGATGCTTAACGTAAGCGTTGTTTTTCCGGAAGATTCTGGCCCGAAAATTTCAATCACGCGGCCTCGAGGAATTCCTCCCACACCTAAGGCTAAATCAATCGCCAAAGACCCTGTAGGGATAACATCGATATTGGCTTTAACGGTCCCGTCGAGTTTCATGATGGACCCTTTTCCAAATTGTTTTTCGATTTGGGTCAAGGCAAGTTCGAGGGCTTTTTTCTTATTTTCTTGGTCAACAGCGACTTTTTCAACGTTCTTTTCAGCGGGTTTCTTTGCGTCTGACGTCATGAGTTTCTCCTCTTTTTTTAGGTGAAATCGAGATGGTCTGTTTGCCATTGGGAGATTTCTTCAATTAATTTGATTCGAGGAGGAAATTATACATGAGCCGATTTTGATTGTCAACATGTATAAAAATCTATAAATATTAATTATATATATAATGGCTTATACGGAAAAATAGAGATTTGCGCAGGAAATTGATGAAATTGCTGCGGTTTCGACCCTTAAGACCGTGTTTCCTAGAGTTACGGCCTTTGCGCCTTTTTCTTGCGCCAAGGCGTATTCTTCAGGCGTAAAATCGCCTTCCGGGCCAATAAGAAAGGATATTTTGAGGGAATGTTTGACTTCTTCCAAAGTTTTAAGCAGATTCTTTGGTTCGCCGCATAAGCTTGGGATTAGAACGGTTGACGTTTTGGATAAAAGTTCCAGCGCCTCCCGGAATTTCATGGGTGGATGGATTTGGGGAACGGTCAGCCGGTGTGATTGTTTAGCAGCGCTCACGGCGATGGTTTGGTAGCGTACAAGTTTTTTATCCAGTCGTTCGTCTTTTAGGTTGACTTCGGTCCGTTGGGTCATCAAAGGAATGATTTCATCAACGCCGAGTTCGGTGCATTTTTCAATAATGATCTCAAACTTGCTCTTTTTAGGAATGGCACAGGCTAAAATTAGATGCGGCATGTTTTTCTTTGTTTTGACTTTTACGTCGAGAATATTGATAACAGCCTCATGAGATGAGACGCGCGTGATCACCCCTAACGCCTCCTCTGCGTTACCGTTAAAGATGGTAATCTGACTGTTCACTTTCAGGCGCAAGACATTTTTTAAATGATGCAATTCTTCCGGATTATTGAGAACAATCTTTTTGTTTGAGAAATCAGCGTTGGGATAATAAAATCGGTGCATAATATTTTTTTATTTACTGTTTTGTTTGAAAAACTTTAATAAGTTTCCATTATGGATTAAAACAGCTGCCGACTGCTGAAAAATTTCCAAATGTTGCAAAATTGCCAGAGCCGTAGGTCTTAGATTGTCCTGTTGAAGTGTCGTAATGGAATCTGATCTGCTCTCCGTTCATGTTGCTATGGTCTGATGGGCCTCCATCCAGAGAATTTCTGTTAGCTAAGATTTGCACACATCCTGCTGGCATTGATCCGGTCTATTGATGCTGGTTAATATTGTGTAAAAAAAGTGAGCTCCACCGGCAGCGCCAGGGTCAGGGATATCCAGGTTAGTGAAATCATAGCAGTTCGTGTAGTCTCCATTATTCCATGAGGCGCAGCGATCCATGGCGCGGCGAACAGCGCTTAAAGCATTAAGAGCTTCGGAACTTCGCGAGAATTCAAGCGTTTGAAAATATCGCGGCAAAGCTATAGCGGCGAGGACACCAATGATGATAATGACGATAATGATTTCTAATAATGTAAATCCGCTTTTTAGTTTCATTCTAATATTAAGTATAACTTAAATTTAATTAGGCGGGCAATATTTTAAGAAATTATTTCTGAAATAGTCAGACGGACTTGCTTAAGCAAGTTAACAGGCATAAAACCTGCACTTAATTTTCGGTTTTCTTTAATCTCCCATACAGTAATGGGTGATATAACGATATTGGCCCAATGGTTGAAAACTGCCAGAGCCGAAAGTTTTAGTTTGTCCTGTTGAAATATCATAGTGGAGTCTGACTTTGTCATTGGTGTTTCCTCCATCCAAAGTATTTCTGGTAGCATAGATCATTATACAATTTGGGTCAAAGGATGTGTGCATAGAAGCTCCGTAGCTAAAATGCGTTCCAGAGCTTGCGGAGATGTCAGAAATATCGAGTTGGGTGAGATCGAGGCAGTTTGTGTAGTCCCCATTATTCCATGTGGCACAACGGTCTATAGCACGGCGAACAGCGCTTAAAGAATTAAGAGCTTCGGAACTTCGCGAGAATTCAAGCGTTTGAAAATATCGCGGCAAAGCTATAGCGGCGAGGACGCCAATGACGATGATCACGATAATAAGTTCTAATAGGGTAAATCCTTTTTGTTTCATCGTCATTATTATATCAATTGAGAGAATTTTTTAGAATTATTTTTTTAAAAGATTTTTGGCTTTTATTATATTTGTTTTAATTTTTTGATTGGAAGGGTCAATCCTCAGCCCTTTTTCCCAAAGAGCGATGGCTTGGTCTAGAAGGCCGAGGTTTCCCGCTAAAGACCCAGCTTCAAAATATGTTTTGGCATTATTAGAGTCCAGCTTGAGAGATTTTTCAAAGAAATTAAGGGCTGTTTCATTTAGATTGCGCGAGGCATAAATGCTGCCTAGATCAGTCAAAGTGTTAGCATCTTGACAGATTGAAAGGACCCTTTTCGCGATGAGCGTTACCATCTTATATCTTTTATGGTTTAAATAAACGTCAGATAGAGAATATAACACGTTGTATCTATTAGGGTATTTTTGGATGATTTTATGATAGAGCATTAATCCTTTGTAGAAGTTTCCTTTTAGTGTATAGAGTTGTGCTAGGTTTTTATTCGCTTCAATTTGATTAGGATTAATTTTAATGGCATGGAGAAACATTTTTTTTGCTTCTGAGTAGTCCCCCTTCTCCCCGAGAATAAATCCAAGATTATTATAGTAGGATTCATTTTGAGGGTCGATTTGGATCGCTTTACGGATTTCTTGTATGGCTAGATCGTACTGTTTTTCTTTGCCGTACAAAATCCCTTTATTGTTGTAAGCCGTGTCGAGCTTAGGGTCTATTTGGATGGCTTTGTTGTAATCCGCTAGGGCTAAACTGTACTGATTTTCATGGTCCATGTAATATGACCCGCGGCTGTTATATGCGTTAGCAAATGTGTCTTTATGGTGTTTTATTAAATCATTCCAGAGGGTGAGACTGTCTTTCCAAACCAAGCATTGAGAATGTGTTTTGTAGGAAAAAAATGAGAACAAGATAATTAAGAACGCTAGAACTAGGTTTTTTATACTGACTTTTATTTTAGAAGTTGTTATGAGGTGATCGCCCAGAAATCCAAGAAAAATGCATATCCCAAGGCTTGGGAGGTACATAAACCGGTCGGCGACGATATTGAAGTCGGTGCCATAGTCAAATCTTAATAGGAAAAAGATCGACAGGAAATAGAAAGCGAAAGCAAAAATGAGCGTACGGTTTTTAGGCTTAAAAATTAAATAGCCAATAAGGAAAATAAAGAATATGACGGGAAGAAAAAAAGAATGATCAAGAATGGAAATGCGATTGGGCACGGCATAGATAGGCAAAAGGTCGAACGGTAAAAGAAACTGTTTTATATAAAAAACGAACGATCGTATCCAAATAAGCAAGGCTTGTGAAATATTTTTGATTGGGACTCTTGCATGCAAGGTGTATGTTATCCAAGCAAGTGGGACAACATAGCTAAAGTGCGGAATTTTATCGAAGAGGGCTTCCTTGCTCCAGCTTCTTTTTTTAAACCAATCCAATAAAAAGAATATTAACGGAAGGCTTAGGGCCATGGGTTTGGATAGCATGCTCAACAGTCCGAAGACAATCGTCAAGGAATAGGTCTTGATTTTTTTGTTCTCGAGATATCTTAGATAGCTGCATAACGACAGCAGATAAAATAAACTATATAAGACGTCCTTGCGTTCTGTTGCCCAAGCTACGGATTCGACATGCATAGGATGAATTGCAAATAATAATGTGGCAAGGGCTGCTGCAAATATTGGAAAGCCAAGGAGCATGACCAGCCAGAAAATAAGCCCTAAGTTTGCCAGGTGAAGTAAAAGGTTGTCCAAATGATAAATAAATGGGTTATATTCGAAAAAGTGGTATTCAACGGCAAACGAAAGCGTTGTTAAAGGAGAATAAACTTGTAAGACGGTATTCGTAAAGATGTTTTTTATGTTATAACTAGCCAGTGATCGTACGGTTTCATTTTTTAAAATATAAGCCTCATCATCCCAATTGAGTAAGTTGGCTTTTAGAACAGGCTTAAAGGAAAGAACCGTGATGATAATGATAAGAAAAAGCGCCAGAAAGACCGCCGTCTTCCTTGATTGAGGATTGGAGATGTTTTTCTTTAGGTAATAAAAAAGCAAAAGAATTAGAGGTGTTGTTAGAAGTAGGTTCATTTCTTATTTTCTAAAATTTTTAACATCTATTTAAGCCTGTTGGTTGCTGATGGGTCATGGCTGTGAAAATAGTTTTTTTCATGGGCGAGTTAAAAATTACCAGCTATGCCCAGGAGGGCTGATTCGGGTCGAGATTGTTGTTTCGGGATTGGTTATGGGATCAATATTAGTGTTAGGTTTATCTCGTAAGGTAAGTGATATTTCAACATAGCCATAGTGGGCTTCTGGGTCAACTTTTAGCCAAAATGTTACATCTTTGACTTTTTTGGAGAGAGTTTTAGCTTTACTAGTAGAACACTGTCCTCCCGCACCAAGACTAGGACTTGCTCCTCCTTGATCTTCTGTCTGTTCGCAAATTCTCAGCGTGTGGGCATTAGGGTCGTTTACATAAATAACCCAAGTATCATCATTAAAATCAGTGGGAGTGTTCTTTCTATCTTGGCGAAAAGAAACTGTGCCATGCAGGCTTTCAGGGAAAGGACTATTGACATCTATAATTCCATAGTTTCCGGCATACCCAACAGCTTTGGATGCGTTTCTGGTTATATTGCTTATTATGGTTGCAGCTTGCAAAGATAATAAAGCGGATTTATTGGTCGAGCTTTGAATTTGCTGAATAGCATAATTAAAAGAGACAACGCCAACCATAACAATCCCGACGAGAATTGTGGAAACCATTAATTCTGTTAAGGTTAGCCCGGAGATGTTTTTCTTATTATGGCAACGCATATTTTTTTATGCTCTTTTATTGATCCGGATAATCGATGGTCATCTGAAGTTTTCGCACATCGCTGTTAGCGACTTGTTGAAGCCACCAAGTGACCTCAAAATTCCCTTCACTAGTATCGATTGTCTGGGTGTGTTCTATATTGACGGATAAAAGACTGTCGGGGTCATTCCAAACTTGAGCATCGATGTAGCCGCGTAGGTCATCGATAATGCCTTTGCCTAGGTAGAGAGCTTTTAATTTTTTTGAAGATTGAACTGCATGAGGTCTCAGACTTGTGATCGTTGTAAAAATACCAAAAGCAGCAATAATAAAGATAATTGAGGTCACAACAACCTCAATCATTGAAGCAAATCCGTTTTTCTTTAGAGATCGCAGCATAATCTTTGATTCCTTTATTGCTCTATTACCCCCAACATTGCCAGAACCATTCTGGAAAAACGTCTTCTGAACAGGGAGACAAGCTTGGACATGCCCCCCACCCCGACAAGCAACAAGGATTATTAGAATCGGTTGTTGTCTTAGAGCTTACGCCAATTTCATAGGAACCTGAGGAGTCGCTTTTCCATGCTCCTGCAACAAAAATTTTTCCAGAGTCATCATAATCGCCGCACTCATCACTTCCATCGCCATCATAATAATAATAATTAAATCCATTAGAAATAATATTAGTGTGAAAGACTTCATTTATTGCGGCAGTGCCTGATAGTTCGCCATGATAAGGATGGCCATTTTCGGACTCGTACAGTTCGGCCGCAGAGTGCAGAAGCTTGAGTTGCGCAATGGCATCTTTCTCATGGGCTTTCTCGACGGATTTTGTATAGCTTGGAATGGCAAAGGCCGCGATGATGCCGACAATCGTAACGGTTATTATGACTTCAATAAGAGTGAAGCCTGCTAATTTATTTTTCATTGGCAGTTATTAGTAGAAGAAAGTAAACAGTCATAGTAACAGGGGTTATTATTACCGAGATCTTCGCTTCTGATGATGATTGTACAATTTGCCGCAGTTTTCGCTTGCGCTAAAAATTGAGAACCGCCTGATGAAGAAAAAGAATAAGCTGTTCCATCCTTGGAAACAAGATTAATATGAAATGTGCTATTGATGGATGCAATGTCCGTTAAAGATATAGAAGGACTTTGTCCTGCCTGTGCTTTGTAAATGAGCGCTGCTGCGCGTAAGGCTGTGAGTTGGATAAGAGCGTCCCTCTCGTCTGCTTTTCGTACAGCTTTAGCGTAGTTTGGAAGGGCAAAAGCGGCAACAATGCCAATAATAATCACCGTTGCTATGAGTTCAATCATAGTAAAACCTTTTTTCTTGCCGTTTATTTTTGCCATGGTCTTTAATATCCGATTTTTTGACATATCGTTGAATCACCGCTTCCTTTTACGCAGGAAATGGTTCCATTATCAAATATTTCCAGGGAATACGTTCCGGTATTCCTTTGGATGGCCGCGATGAGGTTCCCATTGATATCTATTGCCGGTGGGGAAAAGTTTGCAGAATTTGGAATCTGAACGTCCAAAGCGTCAACATTTAAAGCATAAGCGTCATGATCAAGCTTATAAACTTTTTGGGCATTTAATAAGCTTAATAATATTTGTTTTCCTTCTGAACTTTTTGTTTTTTCTATGATGTAGCTTATATTAGGCAAGGCAAATGCAGCAACGAAACCAATAATGATGACAACAACAATGATTTCTATGAGGGTAAAACCTTTTTGATGGGTGGAATAGTTGTTTTTCATTTTGATTAAGCAGGAAACGGCAGCTTTTAGACTGCCGTTTCCATTTTTTTCTTTTATTAATAAATTGTCAAACTTTTATTTGATGCCAGCAAAAGAAGTGGTTCCTGAACGAGTTACGGTTCCGGTGGTAGCTGTTAAAACAACAGTATCGCCACTTGTCCCACCATCAACAGTATTTCTTGTAGCTGTAATGGTCATGGTTCCAGCAGAATCGACGTTAGTAATGGCATAAGTAAAGTGTGCGCCACCTGAATTACCCGGGTTAGCAACATCAAGGTTACCTATGGTAACACATTGTGTACCAGCAGAAGAAGTTGCCATAAGTGCGCAGCGTTCTACTGATTGACGAAGGGTGCTAAGCGCTGTTAAAGCTTCTGAGCTTCTTGAAAATTCGACTGTTTTAAAGAAGCGAGGCAAAGCTAAGCTGGCGAGGACGCCAATGATAATGATGACGATGATGATTTCCAAAAGCGTAAAACCTTTTTTGTTGAGTTTCATTTTTTCATCTCCTTTTTTGTTAATGGTTCTTTGTTTTCTTGATTTCTAATTTTAGTTTCCTTCTCAAAATCAACTTGTTTTTAATAAAAAAACCTATTCCACGCTTTCCGTAGAATAGGTCCACAATAAGAGTTTAAGCTCTCACTAAAGATTTTTGGCAACTGGCTACCCAACATCTATATGAAATCAGAAAAATCTCTGATTATCTATCTCTCTGGGCCCTCTAGTTTTGTGTCCTACCCTTACGGGCAGTTTACCTTTTTCAATCTTTCAGGACAACGCAATATTTGTATCTACTGAAAGTATGGCATATAAAAAATGAATTGTCAAATAGCCTAAAAAAGAAACAAGTTTTATGTATTTAATTTAACTTAAATTTTATAAAAAAGAAAGCTAAATCTTATAAAAATAAGGCCTCTTTAAATGGGTCAATTTGTTTATTTTGTCGTCGAGAATGACTAGGGCATGTATTAACAGATGTATAAGAATTATTAGAAAAACATAAAATAATCTTGCCTAATAAATAATCGCAGTCTGGCAAGGGGTCTTTTTCTGTTAGATTAGTTCGAAAGTTCAGTAAATGTTTTTAGAGATATTTGTCTGGGAATGGATTGATTTTTGGTTCTTTTTATTATTTTATACCGGAGAAGTTTCCTGTCCCTGAACGGGTTATACTAGCGGTGGTAGCGGTTAAAGTGATAGTGTCGCCATTTGTCCCGCCATCAACAGTGTTTCTTGTTGCGACAACCGTAATAGTTCCTGCGGAATCTGCGGTGGTTATTGAATAAGTAAAATGAGTACCAGCAGAGCTACCTGGATTAGCAATGTCAAGATTGGTGATGTTATTACATTGGGTTCCGGTGTTAGAACCGGCCATAAGAGCACAACGTTCCACTGATCTGCGGATCGTGCCAAGGGAATTCAGGGCTTCTGCGCTTCTGGAAAATTCAACAGTTTTAAAGAAGCGGGGCAAAGCCATGCTGGCAAGCACACCAATGATGATAATCACAATGATGAGCTCTAACAGCGTAAACCCTTTTTTATTTAGTTTCATTTTTTATCCTTACGTAATGTTTCTTATCAAATTTAATAAAAAACCTATTCCACATTTTCCGTAGAATAGGTCCACAATAGGAATTGCCCTTACTATTTAAAATCTCTTGGCAACTGGCTGCCCAAACTTTTATATAAATCAGAATAATCTGATTAGCCTATATCTCTGGGCCCTTTAGTTTTGTGTCCTACCCTTACGGGCAGTTTACCTTTTCCAACCATCCAAAACAGGGCGACATTTGTATCTCTACGAAAAGTATGGCACATAAAAAATAAGTTGTCAAATAACCCGAAAAAGAAACCTTGTTTATTAATTTAATCTAAATCAATTTAAGAAGCAATGCCTAATTATTTTTTTTGTTTTAAAACGGCTTTCGTTTTGTTTATATATTCTTGAAAGAGTTTATTTCCAGGCGACAGATTCTTTCCTGTTGTCCAAAGTTTAATTGCCTCATTTGAAAGTCCAAACTTTAACGCAATTTTTCCTGATTCTAAATAGGCCAAGGAATTTTTGGGATCCAGTTTCAATGTTTTCTCAAAGAACTCTAGGGCAATTTCGTTTAGGTTGTGATTGGAATAAAGTTCGCCTAATTCATTTAATATCTTGGAGTTTCGGCATTTTAAAAGGGCTATTTTGGAGATTTTTTTGGCCTGTTTATATCTTTTTTGATCTAAATAAACTCTGGAAAGATCGGCAAACGTGTCCCAATTCCGGGATTCTTTTAGAATAATTTTATTATAAAATACGATTAGTTTGTGAATTTCTCCGGTCTTAAGATATAGCGCCGTAAGACCACGTTTGGCTTGTATTAATCCAGGGTTGATTTTAATAGCGCGCAAAAAAGCTTTTTCAGCCTCTTTTGTGTCTCCCTTTCCTGATAAGAAAGTACCTAAATTATTATATAGTGCCGCATCTCCAGGTGTGATTTTAATGGCACTGCGAATTTCAGAAACAGCTAAGTCATAACGTTTTTCATAGTAATATATAACGGCTTTATGAAAATGATACTCTGTGTCATGAGGAGGATTAAGTTCCAGAGCGCTATGATAGTCTTTAATGGCTAAATTAACCTCTCCGATGGTGTGATAAGCCAGCCCTCTTCTGTAATAAGATAAGTAGTTTTTCTTTTCTTTTAGGTAATTGTCGAATTGTGTAAAGGTCGAAATGCCTTTATTCTCTGGAGTGTTATCGGTATAGATTCTCCCTAATTCAAGCCAAGGAGACGCATTAATAGGATTGGCCTTGATCCAATAAAGAGAATAGGTGGATTCCCCTTCCCATTTCTTGTTTTCAGTTCGGGTTAGAAAAATGGATGTGGCTAGAAGGCAAAAAATCATAATATACCAGAGCTTCAGAGGAATATGTTTTTTTATGGATAATAATACGCATGCGAGTAATAAAAAGAATCCCATAAGGGGAAAAGTCATCCAATGCGGCGCAATATAAGCAGTTTGTATGAGTGGTGTATAGGTAAAACTAGAAACGGTTATGGGGATGAATCCTACTATAAATAGATTAAAGCTAAAGGCTTTTAAGTCCTTCCTTCCCTTCCATAAATTAAAAATGAGGAAGCTTAAAAGAATTAACCAGAATAGCCAATTCCAAAATAAGAAAGTGTTTTTTGCAATGGGTTCGTCCCAATCAAGCAAGATGTTTTTAGGATAAAACAGTTTTGATATGTACCAAAAGATCAGATTTGTAAAAGTATTAAAATATTGGTTAAAAGACAACTTTGTTTTTAATACTCCATTGAGAGCGATTGAGCCCGCGATGTTTAAGCGAATCCATAAATATAAAGCAAATGGGATGACAAAAGGCAAAAGGTATAAAACGTTTTTCTTAAGATTCGACTCTTTGGAAAAATATAATATTAAAAGTAAATATAGCGGCAAGATAAAACTGA
The DNA here is from genome assembly GCA_015233405.1 of Candidatus Omnitrophota bacterium. Taxonomy (GTDB): domain Bacteria; phylum Omnitrophota; class Gorgyraeia; order Zapsychrales; family Zapsychraceae; genus JADFXT01. The sequence goes on from JADFXT010000002.1 coordinate 136,296, forward strand.
TCTCATGGCAAAGCAAGGCCAATAAATAGCTGATCAGGGCTAGAAAATAATACGTCTTTTTATGCTCGGCAGTGAATTTGAGAAATAAAAATGTGCTTATCTGCATGAATAATGCAAAAAGGATTAAACATGCGCCGGTTTTATAATTGATGAGCAGGCTATGAATCGGGTGCGTTATAAATAAACAGGTGGCTAAAAATGAGAGTTGATGGTTTTTGGATAGATTTCTAAGAATGAGGAAAGTAAATAATCCCAAGAGATAAAATAGAAAAAGATTTACGACGTTATATCCAATAGGGTTCGCTTCGAATAAGAAAAATTCTGCTTTTAGAAGCAGCAGCCAAACAGGACGATAACAGTCTTTTATTCCATAAATTAAAATGTCTTTTACAGATGTTTGGGTTAGGCTGTTATCATTAAACAAAAACTTGAAATCATCCATTATAAAAGCACTGTTAAGGGCATTACTGTAACAAATAATGCACAACAGCATAATGGCTAAGAGCGAAAAAGTAGTCTTATTTTTAAAGATGAAGTTTTTAATGTTAACAGGTATGAACACGTTTGGTGGTGTTGACGTGCTGAATCTTTTTAAGGAAAGTGTGATTTTAAAGCTCGAGGTTGTTGATTAAAGATTTTTTATTAAGTATTCACCCTGGATCTAGGATAACACAAATCCAGGGTGAATACTTGAAAGCTTTTCTAGTGAAAAGCTAAAAGAGTTCTTTTTTGTTATTTGATGCCAGAAAAAGAAGATGATCCAGCGCGAGTTACGCTTCCAGTAGTAGCTGTTAAAGTAATGGTAGATGACCCATCCCCACCATCAACAGTATTTCTTGTTGCTTCAACTGTGATTTGTCCAGCAGAATCTGCGCTACTAATTGCATAGCTAAAGTGCGCGCCACCAGATGTAGCAGGATCAACGACATCGAGATTGGAAAGGTTAGTACACGCTGTACTGGTTGAAGCAGCGGCTGAAAGAGAGCAACGTTCAACAGATTGACGAAGAGAGCTGAGAGCAATTAAAGCTTCGGTGCTTCTTGAGAATTCAACGGTCTTAAAGAAGCGTGGCAAAGCCAAAGCGGCTAAAACACCGATGATGATAATGACGATGATGATTTCTAAGAGCGTAAAACCTTTCTTGTTTAGTTTCATTTTCTTGTCTCCTTTGTTTTTTGTTTTCTTGATTTTCATTTTAAAATTAAGAGCTTATTCTGTTTTATGGGTTATCGGTTAGGTTGCCGCAAAAAATACATTTTCCATTATATCAGAATAGCCTTTTCTTATTATATTTTTTTGGATTTTTGATGCGTATTTCTATGTCAAAAAGCTTAAAAATTCCTTATGAAATTAATTTTACATGATTTAATTTAAAAAGAAATATAATTCTTTAAAAAAATATTTTGAAATAATTTAGCCTCCTCCCAGCTGTGCGATATTAAACATGGGTAGGAACATGGCTAAAACAATAGTTCCAATGACCACACCCATAAAAACAAGCATAAAAGGTTCAATGACGGTAGAGAAACGTTTCATGAATGTTGTGACAGTCTCTTGATAAAAATCCGCAACGTGTTTAAGCATCTTGCTTAATTCCCCGGTCTCTTCTCCCACTAAAATCATTTGAATGGCCATGGGAGGGAAAAATCCGCTTTCTTGCATTTGATCAACTAAAAGAGATCCTTTCTTAACGCCTTCTTTAATATTATTTATGACGTTGCCGCAAGTGATGTTGTCAACGAGTTTTTCTGTTATGTCTAAAGCGTAAAGGATGGGGACCCCTGCATCGATTAAAATGGCCATTTGGGACGCGAAGCGTTCGACAATAATAAATTTAAAGATTTCACCTGCTGTGGGAAGGTTAAAAAGGAAATTTTCAAAAGCCAATTTTCCGGAGTATGTTTTAAGATTTTTTTTAATAATAAAAAAAGCAATTGTTACGACTATGACAAGCAAAAGGAAATTTTTTCTAATAAATGCGAAGGTTGAAAGAAGTACAACGGTGATCATCGGTAATTGTGCTCCTAGAGATTCAAAAACCGCTTGAAATCGGGGGCCTACGAATAAGGCGAAAAACATCACCGCTCCCATGGAAACACCGAATAGTATGGTTGGATAAATAATTCCGGAGATGATCGCTGATTTAAACTCCTCTTCTTGCTTAAGATAAGCCCCGAGTCTATTTAAAACCGCTGGCATGGTTCCAGACGACTCTCCGACTTCGACAAGGCTGATCCAAAATTGATTAAAGGCTTGCGGATATTTAGCTAACGCGTGGCTTAAACTTTGTCCTTGTTCTACGTCACTTTTGACTTGTCGAAGTATTTTGGATAATTGTTCGCTTTGAATTTGGGTTTCAATAACAGTAAGGCTTCGAATTAAAGTTACGCCAGATTCAAGCATTGTTGCCAGCTGTTTGGAAAACGTCAGAAGATCGTCTAACTGGACTTTTTTGTGAGTGTACTTTCTCTGTTCAGACTGCTTTTTTTTGAAACTGGTTACATCAGCAAGTTTGATTTCTTTGATGCTGATGATGAAGAACCCTTGGGATTGAAGTCGAGCAACTAAAGTAGCTTGGCTCGTTTCTTCCATGATGTCTCTAATCGTTTTTCCATTGCTATCTTTGACGATGAATGAAAATTTTGGCATTTGAGGGCTCCTTCAAATTATATGTTGACGCTGACGCGGCAAATTTCTTCAAAGCTGGTCACTCCGTGTTCAACAAGTTTTATCCCGGAGTCAAAAATAGTTAACATGCCGTTTTTTCGTGCGGCATCATTGATTTCAGCGGAAGATGCATTTTTAGAAATTATCTCGCGGATTTTATTGTCAACCACCAAAATTTCGGGAACGACCACGCGGCCTTTATATCCGTGATGATTACAGTTGTCACAACCCTTTGCTCTATAAATTAAATCGCTTTTGAACTGAATTCCTCCATGCTGGTCGGCAAGAGGCTCATAGGGCTCTTTGCAGTCCTGGCATAATCGTTTGGCCAAACGTTGGGCGATAATTAAAATGAGTGATGGTGTTAGTAAATAGCTTGGAATACCAATGTCGAGAAGTCGTGAGATGGCCGACGCTGCATCGTTAGTGTGCAGAGTACTTAGAACAAGGTGACCGGTTAAAGCCGCGCGCACGCAAATAGAAGCCGTATCGAGATCGCGGACCTCTCCGACCATGATCACATCTGGATCTTGACGTAAAAACGCTTTGAGCGCAGTGGCAAATGTTAATCCGATCGTAGACCGGATATTGACTTGATTGATCCCTTCTATTTTATATTCAACAGGGTTTTCGGCGGTCATAATATTTTTAGTCGAATCGATACATTCATTTAACGCGGCGTAAAGCGTGGTAGATTTTCCGCTTCCCGTTGGGCCTGTAACGAAAATTAATCCGTAAGGAGATTTTAAAGCTGTTCGAACGGTGTCCATTTGCTGAGTGTCAAAACCCAATGCGGGCAACTCAAGTTTGATGGCCCCTTTATCTAAAATACGCATAACGACTTTTTCTCCCCAAATGGTTGGGATCGTCGAAATACGAATATCCACCCCTCTGTCTTCCAGTTTGGCTGTAATGTTGCCGTCTTGAGGAAGCCGTTTTTCGGCAATATCAAGCTTGGCAAGAATTTTTATACGAGACACAATCGGTAAATGTAAATGCGGCGCCGGCGGAGGAATTGTATAAAGAGTCCCGTCGATACGGTAACGCAAAATACTTTTGTTTTCAAAAGGCTCAATATGGATGTCGCTGGCTCGTTCATCAATGGCTTGCCGGATGATTAAGTCTACTAATTTAATGACAGGCGCTTCGCCTGCTTTTGCGATGAGGCTGTCGAGACTAAGTTCTGCTGTTGCGGAATCGCTTTTTTGAATATTGACAAAAGAAGACTCGCTTCCTGTTTGCAAATAGGATTTTTCGACCGCTTTATCGAGCATTGACGCCTTGTTCTCTCCAAAATAAAAATTGCTGATAGCTTTTTGGATGGCTGTTTTTGTTGCTAAAACCAAGTTGATTTCGCAGCCTGTAATCCTCTTTAAATTGTCGAGGAGCATAAGATCAAGAGGATCATTAACCGCACACGTTAATGAATTCATGTGCTTAGATAGCGGAAGAACATTATTCTTTCTGGCGAAGTCATTAGAAATGATTTTATCCAGGTCTTGATCAGGATTAGGATTTAGGATCTCCGGCTTATCGGAAGAGTAATACGGGATGCCGAGTTGGTTTCCGAGGGCAGATACCATATTTTCTTCGGAGAGATAACCTTTAGCGACAAGGATTTCTCCGACGCGCCCGCCTTCTTTTTTTTGCGTGGCGATGGCTTCTTCAATTTGCTGTTCAGTCACAAGGCCTTTTTTTAATAGCAATTGGCCTAATTTTAATTTCATCATAAGTTAGAACCTTGAATTATCATCAAAACGGGTCATTTCTCTATTAACGGCACTAAGTTTAGTTAATGGGCTTTGTTCGCGAACGATGCGTGGGCGAACAGATTCATTACGCTCAAGGTCTTCCTGGACAATATGAGGCGTAATAAAAACAATAAGCTCCCTTTGTTTTTCCTCAGTATCTTTGTGTTTAAATGCCCATCCGACGATGGGGATTTGGCTTAAAAGCGGGACTTTTGTATTTACGTTGGAACTGTCATTTCTTAAAAGACCCGCAATAATAACAGTGTCTCCATCTTTAATGCGAAGAAGGGATTTCGATCCCCGCTCTTCTGTATCAAAGAATGTTGTATTATTAAAAGTTCCTCCTTTTGAAGCTTGAATGACTTTTGGTTCAACCGCCAATGTAATTTCTTTGGTTTGAACATTAGCCTGAGGTGTGACTCTTAAGAAAACCCCTGTCTTAGCGCGCTCTGCTGAGACGTTGCTTTGTCCCACGTTGCCTGCTCCGGAGGTTGTTTGTGTCGTTCCAATAGCTTGGTCTGTTGCAATTTCAATTTCAGCGGTCTGATTATTAAGAGTAAGAATACGCGGCCGGGCAAGATTTTTAGTGTCTGTCTGTGTTCTTAAGAATTGCAGCATATAAGTCAGGCCGCTAAAATTAATGGCGGCTGTTGTGGCGTTACTGCCGCCAGATCCTCCTGCGACATAACTTATTGGGTCAGCCCCATCAGCAATGGCTTTTTTGGATTCAAAAGGAGCATAGCTGGATTTTTGAGCTCCGGTGAAAGTTAATGGTGTGTCCCCCCATTTAAGCCCGATAAGCTCCGTGGAATCTTTTGTCACGTCCAGCATTTCTACTTCAATAAGGATTTGAGGGGTCCGAATATCTAATCGGGCAAGTGTCTGCTCGATAGATGGGAAAACATCTGGAATATCGGTAACAATAATACTATTGGTCCTTGGATCCTCAGTGAGGCTTCCGGATTTCGTCATTAAAGATTTTATAGCTGAAATAATGCCGCTGCCGGAGTTGGATCCGCCGGATTTTTTTTCGGAACTGCCTTCGCTTCCTTGGGAAGACCCGGAGGATGAGCCGCCACCGCTAAAATCATTAATTTTTGCAGACGAGACTGACGCGAATTTTAGCGGATAAATGCGCGTTGTTAATTGTTGCTCGGGCTTTTCTTGTTTTTTGACAAGAAAGATGTTGCTGCCGGGCGAGATTTCATAGGTTAAGCTATTTGCCGACAAGATTTTTTCAAGGGCTTCTTCCACCGGGACTTTATCAAGGTATAAATTTATTTTCATATTGGAAATGCCGCTTGAGGCGATAAAATTCAATCCTGATTGTTGGGAGAAAATCTTTAAGATGTCATTTAAAGATGCATCCCTGAAATCCATGGAAATAGTTTTTTCATGGCCGTCAGGATAAATATATTGATCCACATTGGGAATTTCAAAGGCGATCGCAGCATTTGGGATAAAGAATCCTAATAGAATTGTTATAGCAAAGAATGCTGTTAAATAAAACATTTTTATTCTCATAAGATTCTCCTTTTTATGGTGTAATTGTCCAAGTTTTATCTTGATATAAAACCTCAATACCTGTTTTATGAATTTGTTTTATTTTTATTTCTGTTTTCTCATCCGAGTCAAGAATGACGTCTCCGAGGCCAAGGATCTGATCGTTAATAATTGCTTGCGGCTTATCTGAGTTCCAAACAATTCCTGTAATCTTCAATTTAGGGGGCCTTTTTTCAACAGGAGGTTGAGAAACAGGTTGGATTTTGGTCGTAATGGAAGGCTTATTTCTGTTGTGCTCTTTTGGAATTTGTTTTATAGGGCTTACCTGTTCAACCGGTTTTTTAGGAGGTTCAGGATGTTTTTGTTCAACCTCTTCTACTGGAAATCTGGAAATAAATGGATTTGGAATCACTGCATTTGCTGTTGAGTCAGTCGTCAGCGCTCTACTGTTCATAGAAAAAAAGAGCCCGATAAGGAATATGAGAGTTATGGTTAAATTCCTAATCATTTTTTAGTCTCACAGAAGTAATGTTGATGTTAAACCTCATGGCTTCTTGCCCTTGTGAGGGGTTTAACTCCCCTCCCCATCGGTCTACTCGAAGGGCATACTTGGAGTTTTCTATGTTATGGATGAACCTGACCATGGCGGTGTAGTCTTTGGCTGTCACGGTAATGCCCACATTTATTGTTTGCCATAGATCAGAATTCTTTTCTTCTGCTGGCGAAAAGTTTGTGATTTGAACTTTATTTTGAGCCGCAATGTCTGACAATGTATCTAAAAGCTCGTAACTAGGAATTCCTTGCGGGAAGTTTTTTATAAAATCGTCATGGCTTTTTTTTGTCTCGGTATACTCAGTGATAACGCTTAATAATTTTTCTTCTTGCGCGATTTCATTGGTTAACAGATCGGCTTTTTGTTTGTGACTATAGAAAAAATGCAAAGCCATAAAGATTGTTATAATAATGATAACCGATTTAATAGCTGAATCAGGATTAGACAGAATAAATTCTTTGATCTGTTCCGGGTTAATGTTTTTTAGGTTTTCCGGATTAAGATATTCTTTCAGCTGTTCAACATTGATTGAGTTGAGCTTTGCCAAAAAATTTGTGCTGGACGATTTTGTCGGTTTCATAGTTTTTATTTACCTGCAACTAATGGAAAAGCGGGTTACGCTATATTTTTCTGCTTTTTCTGCTTGGGCGTTTAGTAATATGATCCTTTCAAAATGATCAGCAAAGGTTTTATTTTCTTTAACGGTATTTAGGAATTTGTTGACTAATCGAAACTGTTCGTTGGCTTCTTTGGCATAGGCAAGCCCGGTCAGGCTTATGTTAGGGCTTGGCAAAGAGTTTCTTTGTATGTAATCAATGCTGAGGTTGGTAAGCCAAACGCTTTTTGGAAGCATTTGGGGAATGGCCGTTAGAAGATATGAAATCTCACTTTTTATATAAACGCCTTGAATAGAAGAAAGCTTGTCTTTAAGCTCTTTATTTTTTCCCTCTAAAGATGTGCTGCTAGCTCCTTCATAAGTTCCGATTTTTTCTTTTAATACAGCTAATTTATTTTTCTCTTTTTCAATTAAAGCGTTAGAAAGCAGTGGTGACGCGATGAGAATTGTGGCGCAGATAGCAACAACCGGCAATAAAGATTTAATATCAATGCTTTTAAAAGCTGTTTTCATATAAAAATCTGGAGCTTGCTGTTTTTTGCCGGAAAGATCAAAGCTTGCATTAGAAGGAATTTCTTTATGCAAGTTGATGCCTAGAGCGTTTAAGTATCCGATTTTTTTAGATCCAGGGATTAACAAGGTTTCGCTGTTGATGTAAACGACATCAATCTCGAGGCTTTCTTGCAGTTTTTTAGCCAGAGTCTCTTTATCGGAAGACGTGAGGAAAATAATTTGGTCAATTTCCTGAGGGTTCCCGATGCGATTAAAATAGTCTAAAGAAATCTGGATTTCATTAAGAAGCCGCGTCGTGATGGCTTCTGGAGAAATTTCTTCTTGGTCTGAGGATGCGATTCGCAAATTAAAATCCCGGACAAACTGGGGAATCCCGTCAGCAATAATAGTGATTTTTCCGTATTCCTCTTCTTTTTCAACAATAGCATATTGCTCTTTGGGAAGAGCCTTATTTCTAAAGCGCAATGTTCTTAAGAGGCATGTCGGGGTAGGTTCGACAATGTCAACAGTTAAGGACGCCTCAGTTAAAATGCGTTTATAGTTCTCCAGCGTAGACTTTTTGATAGCAACAAAGATAATGCGGAGTCTTTTAATGCCGTTTTGAGTAATAACAATTGGATAAAAAGTATAAGATAGCTCGTTTAAAGAAAACGGTAAATATTTTACCGCTTCAAATTCAACCACTTTTTGTGTCTCATTGGGCGGCATCCAAGGAATAGTAAAAGTTCTGAAGATGATGTCTTTTGTCGGAAGAGATAAGTTGATCGTAAAATTTGTAATATGGTGTTCTTTAAGGGCTTTCTGGATATCGATAACAAGGCGTTTCTCTTCTTCCGGACTATTGTCTTTAATAGGGATAAGACCATGGGGATTTTCTCCTTTAATGGGAACACTAAAAAATCGCAGGCTCTCTTTTCCGGCGCTTTCAGAAAAATATAGCTCTGTGTCTCCCCAAAAAAGTCCTAATTGTTTTACTCCAGACATATTTGAACCCTCATAATGGTCTTGTTTTTATCCTGATTTTGATGCTTTTATTGCTTGAGACCTAAGCCATTTGTCTACTTCTTTTTTATCAAACCGCCAGACCCCGCCTATTTTAATCCCAGAAATTTTTCTTTGATTAAGCCAGTTATAAATGGTTTGTTTTTGAAGTTTTAAATATTTTGCTAAATCGTCGACGTCTAAGAGATTTTTCATTTTTGTTTTTTATCCTGACTTTTAAAATAAATAGCAATTGTCGTCAAGATTTCTCCAGGGAGAATAAAAATTGGCTTTATAATTTGTTCAAACAGAATGATTTACAAATTCAAGACCACTTATTATATAAAGAATTAGTTCCGTTTATAAAGCACTTACCTAAACTTAATTAAACTATAATAAACTTACTTTGTCAATAATTTTATAACTTACTTTATTTTCAAGAGTTACAGCTTTTTTGGGTTATATTTCTGAGGTGAGAATTAAAATGATTTTTTTTGTCGACGGGAAGAATTAATAATCAACGTTAATAGTGAGATTTTCGCTGATTTTATTGTCGAACGCGGTGTTGATAGAAAAGGTGGTTCCATCAATGGTTTCTGTCAGGGGATTCCCTCCTGAATAAAGGATGGCATTATTGGTGGCGAGAACGGAATAGGAATAGTCCAGAGCTCCCATGGCCAATGTTTCTGCCTGAATCCTTTTGACTTCGGATTCAACGGAGGTGACTTGAGAGGTATTAATGCTAATAATGCTAATGACCAAAATCATCATGACAATAATAACAGAGACAACAAGGATAAAAACAACCCCTTTTTCGTTTTCTTTTAGTTCTTTAAGGTTTCTTAACATGGAGTCTTAATCGCTTTCTCCTATATAACTTTTACATTGTGGACATTGTTGAGCGGCTTTTTCATTATAAACAGAAAACATGAATGTGCAATAAGGGCATTGTTTCAGCTGTTTAGAATCAATTATAAAGCGCTCCGCCTTTTCTTTATAAAATAGCCAGAACATAAGAATAAAGAAAATAGGAACTGTTACTGCCGTTAATATAAATATACTAACATTTAGTTTTAGCATTTTACAGGAGTTAATGCAAGTTCAAAGGTTGATAAGATTCCGGTTCCTCTATCCCCAGTTTTTTTAGAATTTCGGTTTTATCGGCTTTAGGATTCTCTCGCTCTTTTAAGAAGGAAGACTTTATGATGTGTTTCTGACCAGGTAAAAGATTTCCATTTGAAAATGATGGCTTACGAACATCCGTGTCTGCAATAGAAACATTAGGATCTTTAATGATGTTGTTGGGGACGTTCTGAGATTCTTCAATATTTACCTTCGATATTTTTTTTGAGCCCACAGGCAATACATCCCTTTGTTTTAAAATGGCGCCGAGAAAAATAAGATTCGGCCTTAAGGAAGAAGCGCGGACGGAGAATGTGAGGATGAAAAGGCTGAAAATTATTAAATGGATAAAGAGTGATGTTAAAAGAGATTTATGATAAAGAGAATTAATTTTGAAGGTTTCAGCCATGGCTTTTTATTGGTTTGTGGCAATGTTGATTTTTTCTATTCCGGAATTTCGGCATAGGTTCCAAATATCGACGACACGTCCAACCGAAGAGCGGCGATCTGCTTTAATCAAAAGAGATCGGTTTTTCTTTTGGACTTTGCTCAGGTTTTTTTGGAGTTCTTTAAACGTGGAAATTTTTCCATTGAGATAAATAACGTTCTCGCTGGTGATGGTCACGACCACGTTTTCTTCTTTAAGTACGTCGCTGGTGATGGCTTTCGGGAATTTGACATTCATGCCGCGTTCAAAAGTCAAAGAGAATGAAAAGAGGAAAAATATCAGCAACAGAAGTGCGACGTTGACGATGGCGGCGAGATTAATTTGTTCAGAGGCGTATTCCAGTTTTTTATATTTCTTGAATTGCATACTTGAACAACCTTATGATTTTAATTAGAAGTCCCGGTTATTTGGCAGATAAAATTTACCAGCTCCGTGGCTGTGCGCTCCATATCGAGGACAAAATGATTCACGCGATTGACATAGTAATTATAAAATGTGAGCGCCGGGATGGCGACGATCAATCCCGCGGCGGTCGTGATGAGGGCTTGTCCTATTCCTCCGGCGAGATCCTCGATTGTGACAGGGCTCAGGGCCGCGGATTTTACTTCAATCGTATGAAAACAAATGACCATGCCGGTCACTGTTCCTAAAAGTCCTAATAAGGGGGTGATTTGCGCAATGGTGGATAAGGCGCCGAGGCGGCTTTCGAGTTTTGGGATTTCAAAAAGACTTACCTCTTCTATGCTTTGGGTGATCTCTTCTTTCGATGACCCGAATTTTCCTAGACCGGCTTTTAGGATTTTGGCGATGGGCGAATTGGCGGTCTCGCAAAGCAAAATGGCGTCGGGAATCTTATTTGTTTTGATGAGGTTAAAGATTTTTGTCTTAAGTTCTAAGATGTTTGTTTTGATGCTGTGGAAATAAAGCATTTTTTCTATGATGATGGCCAGCGCAAAAAAAGAACATAACAGAATGGGCACCATGATGGGCCCGCCGAGAAAGATCACTTTCCAAAAATTCATTTCCCCCATTTCGCCGTTCATTAATTAAAGCCTCACTTTTTCTGGCCGACGTTTTCCTTGATCCAGTCCAAACGTTCTTTGGCGAATTTGGATTCGTCGGTCTGAAGGTTGATGATTTTATTATAAATGGTCGTTGCCTCCTCCCACTTCTCCGCGTCTTCAAATATCCGCCCGATGCGCAAATATGCTTTGACAATCCAGCTGACGGAGTTCTCGTAGAGATAAGGGATTTTTAAATATTCTTCAATGGCTTTGTCTTGCTGATTGGAGATCTGATAAGCGTCGGCGATGTTAAATTGGATCTCCGGATTTTCCGTCTGGCTTAAGCCCTTTTCAGCTTGCAATGCTTTTTGATAAAACTCAATGGCCTTTTGATAATCGTTCGAATTTTTATAAACCTCGGCGATTTTGCTGTAAGCGTCGCGTTTAAATTCAGGAGAGGAGTTAATAATGTTCTGATAAGTTTCAATCGCTTTCTGCGGGTCGAGGTCTTTGGAGAAAATATTGGCGATAATAAGGCTCGCCTTGGCGAACAAGTTTTTGTCTTCCCTATTAATGCTTTTTAAGATGTTAATGGCTTCTCCGAATTTGTCCGACGATTGATACGCCTGACCGAGCTGATAGCGAATCAAATTGACTTTGTCGCTGTTCGGGAATTTGGCAATAAAATCGGTATAATACGTGATAGCTGTATCAAAATCATGGGTTTCGAAATAATAATCCCCAAGCCAGATGAGGGCATCTTGGGTGATTTCCGTTATCGGAGAAGTCTCGACCAGGGCCTTGAATCGCCGCACCGCTTCTTTAGAGTCCTTCATCTTATAATAACACTTGGCGATGTTGATCAAGGCTGTCTGAATGAGCTCGACTTGGTTGGTATAATTTTTGATAATAGCGTCAAAACTTTTAAGGGCCTCGCCGTAGTTTTCGAGATTGTACTCTGAAAGCCCTAAAATCGAATAAGCCTCGGGTAAGAATTCATGTGTTCGCGGGCTGATTTTAATAAATTCCATGACTTGTTCTTTTGCTGCTTTCCAATCTTCCTTCTTAAAGTAAGCTACTGCCAAGTAATATTTGCTGTCCGTGATGTATTTGCTGTCCGGAAAATTGGTCTGAAGGCCTTGGAAGGACAAGGCCGCCGCGTCGATCTTATCCATCTTCAAAAGCGCGATTCCTTGACGGTATTGCACGTAATCTGTATAAGGGTTCTTCGGATAATCACTCAAGAGTTTGTCGTAAATCTGAAGAGCTTCGTCTAATTTGTTAGTGTCTTGATAAGCGTCGCCGATTTGGACCATGGCGCTGATTTCCACCGTCGGACTATGCGCTTTACTCTTGATGGTTTCAAAGGTTTTGACGCTAGAGGCCAGATCATTAGATTTAAAATAAGACCAGCCTAACCCGAAATATGCTTTCTCCAGAATGTCCTCGTAATCCTTATTGTCCTGGAATTTGTCAATCAAGGCCTGATAAGCCTTGCCCGCGTCGGGATATTTCTCCATCTGATAAAGAATATTGGCTTTCCCCAGATAAGCCTCGGGAAGCCGCTGGCTTTGAGGAGCGTTCTCGATAAGGTCTGAGTATGCTTTAAGTGCCAGGGCCTGCTCTCCTGTTTCGGAATAAAGGGTCGCTTGTCCTAAGAAAACATCGTCGGCAGCAATCCCTTTTTCTTGAGCAACCTTAAGCGCTTGGTCGAAACTGTCTTTCGCCAAATTGGTTTTTCCTAATTTTAAATAACTCCATCCCATGCTCACCTTAGACATAACAATAAGTTTGTCGTCATAAGCCAGATCCGCGGCCTTGGCATAATAGGTGATGGCGGTTAAATAGTCTTCCAGATTATACCGGGATTCCGCCATATAAAAATACGCTTGCGCCTGACGGCTGGACTGAGGATAGGTCTGGAGATATTTTTCAAAATTTTGTTCGGCGTTTTTATAATTCTGGAGATTGAATTCAATTTCGCCAAGTTTAAAAGCGGCGTCTTCGGTCAATTGATGCGCCGGGAACAAAAGAATGAGTTTCGAGAAGAATTCTTTAGCCTGGTCAAATTTGTTTTGATCAAAATAGGTCCAACCTAAGGAATAATAGGCTTGAGGCGTATAGGCCGAGGTCGGAAAGACTTCGATGAGCTGGCGGTATTCTTGTTCCGCTTGCTTATAGTCCGCGCCTTTCAGATAAGTCTCGCCGAGCCAAAAAAGCGTGGCGTCTTTAAATTCTTGATACGGCAAGAGGCTTTGAAAGACATCATAGGCTTTTAGATACTGGGCTTTAAAGAAATAACATTGGCCCAGTAATAAGTTGGCTTGCACGCGCTTGTCCGTCTGGGGATAGTCGGTTAGAAGCTGATTGATGTAGCGCATGGCTACATCATAGAAGCCGTCTTCAAAGGCTTTCTGGGCGATGGAAAAGACCTCGCCTTCCTTCTCGTTTTGGGCCCAGGAAATCGGATGGCTTAATAATAAGAATATTAATACTAAAAAAATTATTTTTCGGATTGTCCTTCTGGGGAAAATCATGAAAATATTGTAGCAGGTTTATGTTGTTTTGCAATCTTCAACTAGGGAAAAAATATTAATTCCGGCTGAACCAGCTTTTGTAAGCGTTAAAGGAAAAGACCCAGACGTTTTGGCAATATTTTTGCTGGGCATTAAAGGCGCCGGAGATTTGGTAGTGGTCTTCCTGGTTTAATTGAAACTTGATGGTTTCTCCGTCCCATGGTCCATTATAAACATAATTGGGTTGTTCGTTCGGATGGCATGTCACCGGAGTCCCGAAACTTTGCGCGACTATTTTTAAGACCGGTTCTATCTTCATGTCTCGATTGATGACGCCGGCGGGTAATCGTTCTTTTATTTCCAGCGCAAACGTGGCATTGATTTCCTGGATTTCTAGAGAAGCCTTCTTTAGGTTCTCCGGACTATCGTCGGGTGTTGTGGTTTGAAAATGATGTTTTGTGACGATGCCGCTGACGAAAAGGATGCGATTATTTTCAAACCATTTGAGGGCATAAATCTGAAACGGATTGGAACGCACCAGCATCGCCTGGGTGGGTTGTTGAAATGTCGACATGATCCTCTGCGGCAAGATTTCAAGCCTCGTCGAAAAATCGGTGCATTCTTTGGAAAGAGTGATGAGCATAAGTGTTTATATAATGTATGTGTTAAACCCGAAGCATGAATATCGAAATCCGAAACAAAGCTTAAAGACCAAAATCCAATGCCTCAAATTTTTAAATTTTTTGATTTCGAATTTGTTTCGGGTTTCGTATTTTGGATTTTTATAAAAAGTGTTTCAGGTATTCTCCCGTATACGACGTTTTATGTTTGATTATTTCTTCGGGCGTTCCTGCAAAAACGACCTCGCCTCCCTTGTCTCCTCCGTCGGGCCCAAGGTCGATGATGTAATCAGCGTTCTTGACCATATCAAGATTGTGCTCGATGACGATAACCGTATTTCCTTTATCCACAAGCCGCTGAAGCACCGCAAGTAATTTATCCACGTCGGCAAAATGAAGTCCGGTGGTCGGTTCGTCTAGGATATAAAGGGTTTTTCCCGTGGCTACTTTGCACAGTTCGCTGGACAGTTTGACGCGCTGGGCCTCGCCGCCGGACAACGTGGTCGCCGGTTGTCCTAATTTGATGTAACCTAATCCCACATCGTTTAAGGTCTCAAGAATTTTGTGGACCTTAGGGATGTTTTCAAAAACATCCAGGGCTTCCACGACGGAAAGGTTTAAGATGTCGGAAATATTCTTGCCTTTAAATTCAACTTCGAGCGTCTGTTCGGTAAATCGTTTGCCGTGGCAGACATCGCATTCGACGTAGACATCGGGGAGAAAATGCATCTCGATTTTTTTGATCCCATCGCCGCGGCAGGCCTCGCAGCGCCCGCCTTTGACGTTAAAGCTGAACCGCCCGGGTTTATATCCGCGCATCTTAGATTCCGGAAGCTGGGTGAATAAATTACGGACAGGATCAAAGATGCCCGTATAGGTCGCCGGATTAGACCGCGGCGTGCGCCCAATGGGCGACTGGTCGACCTCGATGATTTTATCAATTAATTCTATTCCTGAAATAGATTTGAATTTTCCTGGCTTTTCCTTGGAACGGTAAATTTTATGCGCTAAGGCTTTATAGAGGATGTCGTTGACGAACGTCGATTTTCCGGAGCCGGACACGCCGGTGACGCAAATAAAAGTCCCCAGAGGAATCGTGACGTCGATCTTTTTTAAATTATGCTCCTCGGCGCCTGAAATTTTAATCGCGTTCTTGGGATTGATGACGCGTCGTTTTTGAGGAATGGGAATCTGAAGTTTTCCGCTTAAATATTGGCCAGACAAAGATGTTTCACATTTGAGTAGCCCGTCCACGTCGCCGGCATAAACCACGCTTCCTCCGTGTTCCCCGGCGCCGGGCCCAAGGTCAATGACGTAATCGCTTCGCCGGATCGTAGTCTCGTCGTGCTCAACGACAATTAAGGTGTTGCCCAAATCTCTTAAGGAATGAAGTGTCGCTAAAAGCCGGTCATTATCTTTTTGATGAAGCCCGATGCTCGGTTCATCCAAAATATAGATAACACCGACTAGACCGGAGCCGACCTGCGTAGCGAGTCGGATACGTTCCGCTTCTCCGCCGGACAAACTCGAGCTGCGGCGGTCAAGCGTCAAATAATCCAAACCCACATTCACGCAGAAATTAAGCCGTCGGTCGATTTCTTTGAGGACTTGCTCTCCGATCGTCCTCTGGTCTTTTGTCAATTTTAAGTTGGTAAAAAACAGTTTGGCTTCCTTAATGGATAAGACGGAAACCTCGGCGATGTTGTATCCGTTTATTTTGACCGATAAGGATTCTTTCTTTAGCCGCGTCCCTTTACAGGCCGGACACGGTAGGACCGACATATAATTGGACAGCTCATCCTTAAGCCAGTCGCTGTCGGTTTCCCGGAACATTCGCTCGAGATAAGGAATAACGCCTTCAAAGGTTCTGCCCCAGATCTCGTCTTCGGAGCCATGAAAAAGGATCTTTTTAAATGAGGATTTTAATTCGTTAAATGGCGTATACGGGTCGACGTCATAAAGGCCGGCGACTTCGCGCAGCACGGCCCGGTAATACATCAGATAATGCCGCCTTCCATGTTTTTGAGGAATAATGGCGTTGATCCACGGCTTTGTATCGTCGGGAATAAGCAAATTGTGGTCCATTTTCATGAGCGTTCCTAAGCCATTACAATCGGGACAGGCACCATAAGGGGCATTAAACGAAAAAATTCTCGGCTCAATTTCCGGCAGGCTCACCCCGCAATCTACACAGGCATAATTTTCACTAAAGGTTTGTTCGGGAAATTTTCCCTGGAAATCGACGATGAGAATCCCTTTGCCGATCTGTAGGGCAGTCTCGACGGAATCCGTAAGACGTTTCTTGATGCTGGGGCTGATCGTTAACCGGTCAATGACCACTTCAATGTTATGCGTTTTATATTTATCAAGCTTGATGGGATCTTGCGTTTCATAAATTTTTCCGTTGACGCGTAACCGCGCAAAGCCCGCTTTGGCCACTTGGCTGCCGATGGAGCGGTATTCTCCCTTCTTTCCTCTAATAAGAGGCGCCAGAAGGATGATGGACGTATTTTCCGCGTAATTTAAGATTTGCTGGACTACCTCGGAAGCGGTTTGCCGCTCGATTTTTTTCCCGCACTCTGGGCAATAAGGTGTGCCGATGCGCGCGAATAAAAGTCTTAAGTAATCGTAAATTTCCGTCTGGGTCGCAACCGTTGAGCGCGGGTTGTGGCTGATGGTTTTTTGTTCAATGGAAATGGTCGGAGATAAGCCTTCGATATATTCAACGTCCGGCTTTTGCAGTTGTTCTAAGAATTGCCGGGCATAAGCGGAGAGGCTTTCGACGTAGCGGCGCTGGCCTTCGGCGTAAATGGTATCAAATGCCAAAGAGGATTTTCCCGAGCCGCTTAATCCTGTCACGACGACAAATTTATTGCGCGGGATCTCTAGATGGATATTTTTAAGATTGTGCTCTTTTGCACCGTGGATGATGATTTTGTCGGCAGTCATAGAATGGACCTATCAGAAACTACAAGACACATGTACTTGCATACATGTGTCTTGTAGTTTTTATTTCAACACGAATGAAACTATTTCTTTTTCGCGACTTTTTTTGCAGCTTTCTTCTTTTTACCACCTCGGACCATCTTCGCGCAAGAAATATCTCCTTGCTTGTCGATGAAGTATAAGAATCCGGATTGTTTCTTGACGCCGACCTTAGCGACTTTCTTGGCAGCTCCGCCTTTTTTATTACCGCGGGCCATTTTTGCACAAGAAATATCTCCTTGTTTGTCGACGAAATACAAGCAACCGCCTTCTTTCTTTACTCCCACCTTTGCGACTTTAGTAGCCATACATTCACCCCCTTTCGTTTGTTATTATGAAATTTATGTTCCGATAAAAACACCGGAACAAAATTGTTTGATCGTCTGAATGACCGACAAGACCGCTAAATAGCTTGTTTTGGGATTATCTGGACAAACGACGTTGACCGTTTTTGTTAAGATGCGGCCAAAATCACCGACCATCTCGATCTCATGAGAATTTTCTTTATATTCAGGCGAGGTAATGATCTTGACTCGCACTTTCTTTTTGTTTTGGCATGCTAACGAAAGGGTCGCAGCGACGTTGATGTTACGGGGGAATGCTTTGACCGCCTGGTCGACGGTTCCATCAAACAATACGGTTTCCTGGGTGATTTGAGAAACATCGATTCCTTTTTTAAGGAGATACGGGTCATTCTTAAAACCGGCCAAAGGTTTGCGCGTCGTATGTGTCAAGAAAGAGAATTTTACCAAATGCCCGGCCTTGATGGCGTCAACACCGGCAATCGCACCGGAAGGAATGAGGATCCGGCAGTTATTTTTCTTGGCTAATTCAAAAAGGTTTTCAGCATTTAACATCTGGCCGATGCTCATCACAAGGACGTTTTTCTTGGCCTTAAGCACTTGTTGGACAATATCTCTGGCTTGAGTGGTATTAATGGATTCGATGATAAGGTCGGCAGATTTGATCAGTTCTTTAATGGAAGGCTTGACGACGTTTTTAACTAAAAGAGATTGAGCAAGCTTTTGAACTTTTTGTGCGTCCACATCAAAAATTCCAGCAAGCTGGCAGTCGTCTTTAAGGTCTTTAAAAAGGCTTTGGGCGACACGGGAACCAATAGCACCGCAACCGATGATTCCAACTTTTACTTTATTTTTTCTAACCATGATTTTTATGCTTGAACCACAATGTTATCGATGAGCCGGACGGCCCCGAACCTGACGGCCAACGCTATCATGACAGACCCTTGGATAAATTGCAAGGAAGATAATGTCCGACGGTCGACGCAGGAAATATAATCGATTTTTCCGGAACTTTCTTTGGTTATAAGAGAACGAATGCTTTGAACGATTGTTTGAGCGTCGCGCTCCCCGGCTTTGATAGCTTTTTTTGCTGTTTGTAACGCCTTGTATAAAATGGGGGCTTCTCGTCGCTGGCTTTCTGTCAAAAAAACATTCCTGGAGCTTAACGCTAACCCGTCTTTTTCTCGCAGTGTGGGGCAAATCTTGACTTTGACATCGTAGTCGAGGTCTTCGACCATCTTCGTTAAGATCATGGCCTGCTGTCCGTCTTTCTGCCCGAGGTAAAGATTGTCGGGAGTAACGCAATTTAACAGCTTAGCAACGACGGTGGTAACACCTTTAAAATGGCCGGGTCTAAATTCGCCACATAAAATGTTCCCTAATTTCACGGTCTCAACGTATGTCAAATATCCGTCGGGGTACATCTCTTCTTCCGACGGATGCCACATTATGTCAATTTTTTCTTTTTTTGTCAATAATTCATCTTTTTTTTTCTGACGAGGATAACGGGTGAAATCTTCGTTGGGCCCGAACTGTTTGGGGTTAATGAAAATGCTTACGACGACAATGTCGCATTCCCGTCGAGCTTTGCGCATTAAAGACAAATGCCCTTCATGAAGCGCGCCCATCGTCGGGACAAAACCGATGGTCTTCCCTTGCTGTTTTAAAGGCTTGAGAATTTTTCTTAAGGATTTGATCGTGGTTACGGTTTGCATTGGTTTATGATTTCCGGAGCGATCTCGCTTAAAGGTTTTAGAACAAATTCGCGTTCAAACATCCTCGGGTGAGGAATGGTTAATTCCGGCATCGATATTCTTAAATCGTCATAGAGCAGGATGTCGATGTCTATCGTCCTTGGACCGTTAATGACGGTTTTTAATCTTCCCAATTTTTTCTCGATGGTTTGGGTTTCTTTAAGCAACTTTTCGGGCGTTAGCAATGTTTCGGCTTTGGCAACGGCATTTAAGAATTTTCCCTGCGGTGGTCCACCGACGGGTTCGGTCTCGATGATCGTTGAACATTTTTGGATATGAACACCGCAGCATTCCAATGAATCCAGAGCGTCGGTTATGTTCTTTTGACGGATTCCGATGTTAGAGCCAAGGCCAAGGAAAACAATGGACATCAATTACTCAGCTTTTCCATTCCCCCGTTGTCCTTTTTGTCATCCCCGCGAAAGCGGGGATCTAGGATAACGGGTTTTCCGATTTGAAGAAAATTTTAAATTCGGTTACTGGATTCCCGCTTGCGCGGGAATGACATCAAAAAATAGAAAGTTTTTCAAAGGATCTTTTTTAATCGTTCAACAGCTTCCAGCAGCCGCTTCTTCTCGACGGTCAAGGTCATGCGAATATAGCCTTCCCCGTATTCGCCGAAGCCGGAGCCGGGTGTGGCTACAATATCGGCCTTGTCCAAAAACGCCTTGGCGGTTTCCATAGAGTTCTTAAACCCTTTCGGGATTCTCGCCCAGACGTAAAATGTCGCTTTGGGCTTGGGAACATTCCAGCCGATCTTTTTTAATCCGTCGATAAACGTGTCCCTTCTGTCCTGATAAAGAGCTCGCATGTTTTCCGTGATTTTTGCCGGACTTTGAAGTGCGGTGATGCCTGCAACCTGGATTGCCTGGAAAATGCCGGAGTCAAAGTTTGATTTGACTTTAGCGAGCGCTGCGACGAGCGTTGGATTTCCGCAGGCCCAGCCGATACGCCAGCCGGTCATATAATATGTCTTCGATAGCGAATGAAATTCAATGGCCACGTCCTTGCCGCCTTCCACTTCCAGGATGCTGACTGGTTTTAGACCGTCATAATAAACCTCTGAATACGCCAAATCCGAGACGATAAAGAATCCCTTCTCTTTGGCTAAGGAGATCAAGTCTTGATAAAATTTCTTTGTTGCAACGGCAGCTGTTGGATTATTCGGGTAATTCACGAGGAGCATTTTGATATTTTTAAGCTTTTTGATGTCTGCTATCTCTGGTAGGAATCCGGTCTCTTCTTTTAAGGGAAGATAAACGATTTTTCCGCCGGCAAATTCAATGGACGGCCGGTAGGCTGGATATGCCGGATTGGTTAGCGCGACCACGTCGCCAGGATTGATGACGCCCAGCGGCAAATGCGCCAAGCCTTCTTTGGAACCGATCAAAGGATAGATTTCCGTGTCCGAATTAAGGTCCATGTTAAAACGTTCTTTTGACCAAACGGCAATGGCTTTGCGTAATTCCGGCAAGCCCGCGTCAAAGGCGTAATGATGATTATTGCCGTCTTCGACGGCCTTTTTCATGGCGTCGATAATATGTTTCGGTGTCGCTGAGTCCGGGTCGCCGACGCCTAAATTGATGACGTCACGGCCTTGCGCGATAGCGGCCCGTTTGGCCTTATCGATCTCGACGAACAAGTATGGTGGTAGATTTTTTAATCTGTCTGAAAACTCGATGCTCATTTCGAATCGGTCCTTTCTATATCATTATTTCGGAATACAAAGTAATTAATCGGAAGATGGTCTGATGGTTGAGGGTTTGGGGTAACAACGTCATACTTAACATTTCCACCCGAGACCTCTTTTGTGTAATGAAGTTTGTTTTCTATGCCAGAGAAGGAAATGCTTGGGACTAAAGGATAATGCTCTTCAAAAAGCAACTTTCCATCCGGAGCATAATCAGCCCAATAGACTAAACGCCCTTGTTTAAATTCTTGTTTGCGGGCAATTTTTGTTTCTATTGTATGCATTTTAGTCATTTCATAAACAGGCCCTGTTTCGGTTATCTTAGTATTAGAGGTAGTATCTATATCGCTTTTAAAATTGTTAAATTTATCAGCAGGCACTTGCCTGCCGAGTCTCTCCACCAATGGAAGCCAAACGCCCTTATAATACGGGAACTCATATCCAACAGCGCCCACTTTCTCGCCTTTGGCGTTGGTCAACGAGGAAGGATTGTTTTGTGGATAAAAGACATACGTCCCGGTAAGCAGGCCATCTTCCATCATACCTTCGGCTTTGATATCGCCGTTCTCATAGTATTCAGTAAACCGAGTGATGTCTGCTTTGGGGAATTTTTTCTCGATATAACGAGCTTTGCCGTTAGGGTAATACCATTCCCTTGTCGTGAGAACATCTACTTCGTTAAAGACACTTCCTGAACTTACCAATTTCCCTGATTTATCGTAATGTTTGTGAATGAAGTGTACAGGTAGAGCATTATCCAAGCTGATATGCCGTTCGGTGTAAAGAATCCCGAGAAAAATGCCCAAAGCGAACACGAAGACGCCAAATAAAAAAGATTTGAGTTTCTTCATTACGGATCCTTTCTGATCAGGGAATTTTTAATTAGTTCAATCCTAAAACGTCTTGCATATTGAACAATCCTGCTTTGCGCTTACCGGCGATGAACTTGGCAGCGACTAAAGCGCCTTTGGCGAAAATATCGCGGTTCTTGGCGTGATGAGAAAGCTTGATGATGTCTTGCTCGCTTTCAAAGATAACGTCATGGTCTCCGACAATTTCTCCTTCGCGGATGGAATTGATTTTCGTTACCTCACGGTCGCCGGCCTTCTCTGCAATTTGTTCTAAGGTCTTGGCCGTCCCGGAAGGAGAATCTTTCTTGTGAATATGGTGCGCCTCAGTGATGACGATGGAATAAGAATGCCCTGTTTTCTGAGCGGCAATATCAGTCAGTTTAAAAAGGACATTCACACCGACGGACATGTTGGAAGAATAGACAATAGGAATCTTTTTAGAAGCCTTCTTGATTTCTTCAACTTGCTCATGGCTAAGGCCGGTCGTGCCGATGACCATCCGCACCCCGTGCTCGCAGCAGGCTTGCAGGTTTTTGATTGTTGCTTCGGGCGTCGTAAATTCAATTAAGACATTACACCCTTTGATGTCGTTGATATCGGTCGAGATCTGGATATCGTTAATCTTTGCGTTGGCTTGCGGGTGGTCTTTATTTTCCAAAAGCGTTTTGATGGCGAAGTTTTTATCTTCTGAGGCAAGACGAATAATGCTTTGCCCCATCCGTCCCTGACAGCCACTGATGGCGAGTTGGATCATGTATTATTCCTTTTTATTAGTTGTCCCGCGTTTTAAGGAACGCGGGATTTCGCCCCGTAAACGGGACTCATTTTAACAGTCCGTAATCTTTAAGTGCATCTTTTAATTTGTCTTTATTAGCGGCGGACATTTCGCAGAGAGGTAAACGCAGCTCACCTGAACACATGCCTAAAAGTTCCATGGCAGTTTTGACGCACGTGGGATTGCTTTCTAGAAACATGGCCTTGATCAATGGAAGCATCTGAAAATGTAGCTGGCGCGCTTCATTAAGTTTGCCTTGTGCGAATAACTGAACAGCCCTGGCGGTATCCGACGGGATAATATTGGCAACAACGGAAATGATGCCCGCCCCGCCGATCGCCATCAATGGTAATGTTAAGGCGTCATCGCCGGATAAAAGGATAAAATCTTTCGGGCAGGCGAGTTTAACCGCCATCATTTGATCGAGCGAGCCTGAGGCTTCCTTAACGCCGACGATATTCTTGCAATCTTTGGCGAGCCGTGCCACGGTCGGGGTCTCGATGTTACAGGCGCAGCGGCTGGCAATATTATAAAGGATGATCGGGATGTTGACGCTATTGGCAACGGCCTTAAAATGGCGGTAGACCCCTTCTTGCGTCGGGCGGTTGTAATATGGGGTAACGACAAGCGCTCCGTTTGCGCCGGCTTTAGCCGCATGTTTGGTCAGTTCAATAGCCTCAGCGGTTGAATTCGAACCTGTTCCTGCAATAATCGGCACGCGGCCTTTGGCGGCCTGGATACAAATATCGATGACCTGGTTATGTTCGTCGAAGGAAAGCGTCGGCGATTCTCCGGTCGTTCCGCAGGGAACGATCCCATTGGTTCCTGCTTTAATATGAAATTCGACGAGCTCTTTGATTTTTCCCTCATCGATCTTGTCGTTTTTAAAAGGTGTGACTAAGGCTACGATTGAACCTTTGAACATCTTTTTCTCCTTTTTAATAAGAAATCCTAAGCACGAAGTTCAAAATAAAATTCTCCCTTGGCTATGAATTTGGCGCTTCCCGTGAGCCAAACGTTGGTAATTTTTTCGTTATGAATATCAAAAGTGACCTTCAAAGTTTCCCCGCTTTTGGTTTTGACGTCCATAGCCGCGCCGGTTTTATTTTTTACATCCGGATGGACTTTAAAATAAGTGATGATGGCTGAAGCAACACTTCCCGTGCCGCAAGCCTTGGTCTCGTCTTCCACTCCGCGCTCATAAGTGCGGTTGGCAACTAAGTGGTCATTGATCTGCTCGACGAAATTGACGTTAGTTCCTTTAGGTAAAAATGTATTGTGATAACGAATTATACGTCCGATTTTGGAAACGTCAATAGTTTCAAGCTGGTCGACAAAGACAATCGTGTGCGGTACTCCGGTATCAATGAACGCGACGCTGATTTCCCTGCCATTGATGTCTATGGGAATGCTGGCCCGGTATCCTTTCGGATCGCTTAAGCGGATATGCGCAATCTCGCCTTTGGCTTCGCAGAGGATAATTCCAGCGAGCGTATCCAAAGAAAAAGATTTTTTAGTCGTCTTTTTGTTCTGGACAATATAGGCCGCCATACACCGAGCACCGTTACCGCACATCTCAGCTTCAGACCCGTCGGCATTGATGATGCGCATGCGATAATCTGCTTTAGAGGATTTATCCAGAACTAAAAGCCCGTCGGCACCGATGCCATTGGTGCGGTCGCAAACCTGCCGGCCCAGTTTTATGAGGTTGATGCCTTTTAAAGCCGCGGCTTCGACGACAATAAAGTCGTTGCCTGCCCCTGCCATTTTTGTAAAGGTGATTGTTTTCATTTTATTTGTCCCGCTGTTATTCCCGCGCAAGCGGGAATCCAGTTAATTCTTGATTTAAAATTTGAAATCTAATTCCAAAGCGTTTCTGGATCCCCGCCTTGGCTCGCCCTTCGCTTACCATCCCGCTTATGCGGGATCGCCGAGGATGACAACAATAAGCAGTGCTGCTCATTTCAGAAATTTTGGTATTGTTTCTCCGCGAACAAGGTCGCTGAAGGTTTCTCTTTGTTTAATGATTTCCCACGTAGCACCTTTGACCATGACTTCGGCAACCCGAGGACGGATATTATAATTGCTCGACATGGCATATCCGTACGCTCCTGCGCTCATGACCGCCACTAATTCGCCGGATTTGAGTTCCGGAAACGGTCTATCCTTCGCAAAAAAGTCTCCGCTCTCACAAATTGGCCCGACGATGTCCATGACGCTTTCTTTGACTTTGGTTTTTTTGACTGGGACAATATTATGGTAAGCGTTATATAATGACGGACGGATAAGGTCGTTCATCCCTGCGTCGACGATCAGGAATTTTTTGGCGCCATTGTCTTTAAGGTACAAGGTTTTGGCAACGAGAATTCCGGCGTTGCCGCAGATAAATCGGCCCGGCTCTAGGACGATCTTCATGCCGGTTTGTTTTAATAACGGCACCATTTCTTGAGCGAACTCTTCAGCCGTTGGGGTTTGCATTTGATAATACATGATTCCCATCCCACCGCCGATGTCGAAATATTCTAGGCGTACACCGCGCGTTTCAAGATCTTTTAAGAAGACAATCATCTTTTTGATGGCGTCCACGAACGGCTGGACTTTGATGATCTGCGATCCGATATGGATATGGATCCCTTTAAAATTGACGGATGGATATTTCTTTTGCGACGTCAGGATCGCTCTTGCGGTCTTAAGGTCAATACCGAATTTGTTCTTTAATGTCCCGGTTGTAATGGCTTTGTGCGTAGGCGCTTCTACGTCGGGATTAATACGCAAAGCCACCGGTGCTTTCTTGCTGAGCTTTTTGGCGATTAGATTAATGCGTTCCAATTCCGGCAGTGATTCGACGTTAAAAAATAAAATACCTGCTTTTAACGCCAAAACAATTTCTTCGTCAGTTTTTCCGACGGATGCATAAGCGATTTTTTTTGGGTCAGCGTAGACTTTAAGGACCTTCTTTAGTTCTCCGCCGGAAACCACGTCAAATCCTGCGCCTTCGTCCGCCAATGTTTTTAAGACCGCTAGGTTCCCATTGGCCTTGACCGCAAAACAGACGATTGGATTGACCGCTTCAAAGGCCTTTTGGACTTTGCGAAAATGGTCAACAAGTGTCTTGTGGCTGTAAAGGTAAAATGGTGTCCCGACGGATTTAGCGACCGTGGAAACTTTCACCCCTTCACAATAAAGTTCATTGGCCTTAAAATTAAAATCATGCATGAGGTTGTTCTCGAATTGTTGTAGGGGCGGTTCGCGAACCGCCCCCACGGGTTGCTGAAATTTTTATGCGCCGAGGGCTTTCTTCCATCCCTTGATCTGCTCTTTTACCAATTCCGGCGACGTAGAACCGAATGATTTTTTGATTCTGACCGAAGTCTCGGCGTTAAGCAGTTTTAGCGCATCCATTTCGAATTTTTCGCTGTATTTTTTTAACTCCTGCTTACTAAGGCCTGAGATCTTTTGGCCCTTGTCCAGACAATCCTTGACCATTTTTCCGATGGTGTCATGAGCGTCTCGGTAAGAAACGCCTTTTTTGATGAGGTATTCCATCAAGTCGACGGTAAAGAAAGATTCATCCTGGATGCGTTTGGTTAAAATGTCGCGTTTGACCTTGAGCGTTTCAAAAAGATTCGTTAAAAGCTGCAGGATGAGTTTCACCTTATCGACGGACTCGAACAATGGCGGTTTATCAAGCTGCAGGTCGCGGTTGTACGTTAAAGGCAACCCTTTGACCAAAACGAGCACACGGTTAAGATTGTTATATAATGTCCCTGTTTCCCCGCGGACAAGCTCGAGAATGTCCGGGTTCTTTTTATGCGGCATGATCGAGGAGCCAGTGCACAAGGACCAGTCGATGTTGATAAAATTAAACTCGCTCGTCGACCAAATAATGAAATCTTCGGCCATCCGGGAGAAATGCATGCCCATCATTGCCAAGGCAGACAGCGTCTCAACAAGAAAGTCTCGGTCGCTGACGGAGTCAATACTGTTTCGTGTGACTTGAAGGAACCCAAGTTGTTTGGCTACGAAGTTGCGGTCCGTCGGTAATGATGTTCCGGATAACGCGCAGCTCCCGAGCGGCATGGCATCGGTCCGCATAAAACTATCCATCAAGCGGCCCTTGTCCCGTTCCAGCATCTCGACGTAGGCGAGCATATGGTGCGCCAAAACCACGACTTGCGCGGCCTGAAGGTGTGTGTAGGCCGGGATGATGACGTCGACATTCTTTTCAGCAAATTTAAGGACGGATTTCTGTAATCCGACGGTTAAATCCAGGATCTCGGTCAGTTCCGCCAGGCAGTACATTTTGACATCTAAAGCGATCTGGTCGTTACGGGAGCGCGCCGTATGGAGTTTGTCCGCGGCCGGGCCGATAAGTTTCTTAAGTTCGGTCTGGATATTGGTATGAATATCCTCGGCTTTGGCGTCGAAACGAAACGTCCCCTTTTCGATTTTTGCGCCGATGGTCTTTAGTCCGGAAACGATCTTCGCCGCATCCTTCTTGTCGATGATGCCCCGTTTTCCGAGCATCGCGGCGTGCGCCATGCTGCCTAAAACATCATATTTCGCTAAGCGTTTGTCGTAGGAGATACTAAAACTGAATTGATCAGCGAGTTTGCTCGTGGATTTTTCGAATCGGCTTCCCCAGAGTTTTTTCATAGATCCCCTTTTCTTGTTACTTCATAAATGGCGTTGCCCAAAGAGCATTAAATCCCGCGGCAAGTTTCTGGTCAAAGACGTCGCCTTTGCCGTAAGTCGCGAGTTTTTCTTTGTAACGGGAATACGGTGATTTTCGGCCGACGACGGTGCAATTGCCCTTGTATAATTTCAGCCGTACGGTCCCGGTCGTATTCTCATGGACTTTATTAAAATAAGCGTCGAGTTGTTCTTTGAGAGGGGTAAACCATAGACCATAGTAGATCATCTCGGCGTATTTCTGCGATAATTGTGGTTTATAGTGCAATGTCTCTCGATCGAGGACAAGGCTTTCTAAGTCGTTAAGCGCTGTATGAAGAATGGTGCCCGCCGGGTTTTCATAATTCTCGCGCGACTTGATGCCAACCAAGCGGTTCTCGATCATGTCGACACGCCCGACGCCATTTTTGCCGCCGATCTCATTTAAAGCTTTCACGATTTCAACCGAGCCATAGGATTTTCCGTTGATCTTTTTAGGAAGCCCCTTCACAAAATCAAGTTCAATATATGTTGGCTTGTTCGGTGCTTTAAGTGGGCTAACGGTCAGGGCATAAATATCTTCCGGGGGTTCGTTCCACGGATTCTCTAAGATGCCGCATTCAATAGCTCGACCATAAACGTTGGTGTCGATGCTGTACGGACTTTTTTTGGTGACGGCAACGGGAACGCCTTTTTTCTTGGCATAATCCATCTCTTCTTCCCTCGTCTTAAATTCCCAAATGCGGACAGGCGCGATAATTTCCAATTGCGGAGCCATTAAACGGAACGTCGTCTCAAAACGGACTTGGTCGTTGCCTTTTCCCGTGCAGCCGTGGGCGAGTGCGTCAGCTTTTTCTTTGATCGCGATTTCCGCTTGATGTTTGGCAATCACTGGTCGTGATAGCGCACAAGCGAGATTATATTTCCCTTCGTAAAGCGCGCCGGCTTTAAGAGCCAAAAATGCATAGTCTTCAATCAATTCTTTTTGAAGGTTGAGGCAATACGCTTTTGTGGCGCCGGACTTGAGGGCTTTTTCCTTAACTTTTTCAAAGTCTCCGCCTTGCCCGACGTCGCCGATAACGGCGATGGTTTCGTAACCTTTATCTTTGAGCCACGGGATAATGCATGACGTATCCAGCCCGCCGGAATATGCTAAAACAACTTTTTTTGCCATGTCTAAACTCCTTATTTCTTTGAAGGTGTCATTGCGAACGATTTTTGCGAAGTAATCTTTTTTAAATGGATTGCCGCGTCGGGCTAAAGCCCTCCTCGCCAGGACATGTTTTATTTAAATAAAAACGTCATGATCGCTTTTTGTGTGTGTAGACGGTTTTCCGCTTGGTCGAAAATGATCGAGTTGGAACCGTCCATAATCTCATCGGTAACTTCCTGCCCGCGATGTGCCGGCAAACAGTGCATAAAAACGCAATTTTTTTGTGCAAGCTTCATAAGGTTTTTATTGACCTGAAAGCTCTGAAATACTTTTAGCCGTTCCTTGGTTTCATCTTCCTGGCCCATACTGACCCAAGTGTCCGTGTAAATTACATCAGCGCCTTTAACTGCCTCTTCAGGCAAAAGGGTAAATAAAAGTTTCGCGCCGGATTTCTTGGCGTTCTTCTTAGCGTTGTCGACGATGTCTGTGGCGACTTCATAACCTTTGGGGGTTGCCACATTCATGTCGATCCCGATCTTGGAGCATCCGATTAAAAGTGAATTACAGACATTATTGCCATCCCCGACATAGGCGACGGTCTTATTTTTTAGCGTGCCGAAATGTTCTTTAATAGTAAAGATATCCGTCAGTGCTTGGCAGGGATGTGTAAGGTCGGACAACCCGTTTATGACGGGGATCTTTGCATATTTTGCCAAGTCAACGACCGTTTGGTGCGTGTAAGTCCGCGCAACAATACCGTCTAAATAGCGACTGAGGGTGTTGCTGACGTCGGACACGGCTTCCCGTTCACCAATTTTTATTTCTTTAGGACCTAGATAAATACAATTTCCGCCGAGCTGGTAAATTCCGACCTCAAATGATACTCGCGTGCGGTTAGAGGATTTCTGGAACAAAAGTCCGATGGATTTGCCTTTGAGGACCGGCTTCGTCGCCTTTTTTCCGGCTTTGATTTTTTTCGTCAATTCAAGTAAAAGCAGAATCTCGTCGGGAGTAAAATCTTGTAATGCTAGAAAGTCACGTTTCATAGGGCTATTGTCCTGTTACGGTTTTTAAGGATTTTTCAAGGATATAGATGGCTTTATCAGCCTGTTTTTTTGTGACCGTTAATGCCGGCATTAGGCGTAAGACATTTCCTTGCGTGCAATTGATCACGAGACCATTTTTAAGGCATTCTTCAAAAACAGCTTTCCCTTCCATCGTAAGCTCGACGCCGATCATAAGCCCTAAGCCGCGAACTTGAGATATGCACGGAAGTTTTTCTTTAAGCCCGTCTAATTTTTTCATCAGATATTCGCCCATGGTCTTGGCGTTCTTAAGCATTTTATCGGCGACAATGGCTTTAAAAGCACCTAAAGAGGCTTTGCAAATTAACGGGCTTCCGCCGAACGTCGAGGCGTGCATGCCGGGTTTAAGCGTATCGGTAAATTTCTCGCCGACAACCAAAGCTCCGATCGGTAACCCTCCGCCCAAGGCCTTGGCCAGGACCATCAAATCTGGCGTGATGCCATAATGTTTAAAGGCGAACATCTCGCCGGTCCGTCCCATACCGGTCTGGACCTCATCGAAAATAAGCAAAATGTTTTTCTGGTCACAGAGCGTGCGAATTTCTTTTACGTAATCTTTATCGGCGATATTAATTCCGCCTTCCCCTTGAACAGGTTCAAACATGATGGCAATCGTCTTATCCGTGACGGCTGCTTTAAGGGCGTTGATATCATTAAAGGCAATCGTTTTAAATCCTTCTAATAAAGGAGCAAAACCTTTTTGGTATTTTTCTTGCCCCGTCGCTGTCAGAGCTCCCAAAGTCCTTCCGTGGAAAGAATTTTTCATGGTGATGATTTCAAAGCGTTCGCCTTTTCCGTAAGCCCGCGCGAGTTTAATTGCCGCTTCGCAGCCCTCAGCGCCGCTATTACAGAAAAAGACTTTTCCTGGAAAAGACCAGCGGATAATTTCTTTGGCGAGCTTGGCCTGGTTTGGATGGTAGAAATTGTTCGGAACGTGGATGAGTTTGCCGATCTGGTCGCGCACGCCGGCCATGACCTTCGGATGGCAGTGCCCCATGTTGCTCACACCCCAGCCAGGGAAAAAGTCGAGGTATTTTTTTCCGTCGATATCAACGAGCGTCATCCCTTTGCCTTTGACAAAGACGACAGGGTTTCGGCTGTAGGTCGACAGGATATATTTATCGTAATTTTGGAAAACTTCTTCTTTTTTCATCCCTTTAAAATTTGTGTCCCGATACCACGGTTGGTAAAGAACTCGAGAAGTAAGGCGTGCTGGATACGGGCATCGACAATGTGAGTTTTTTTGACCCCGGAGTTTAAAGCTTCAATGCAGGAATTGACTTTGGGGATCATTCCACCGTCGATGACATTCAGTTTTATCAGGTTATCAATTTCATCAATCGTCAGAGTGGAAATCAGAGAATCCGGGTCTTCAGGATTACGCATAACACCCTGGACGTTCGTTAAAAGGACCAGCTTCTCCGCCTCCATGGAATGGGCGATGGCGCTCGCGACCTCGTCAGCATTAACGTTGTGCGGTTGGTTATCGCTGCTTATTCCCATAGGAGCAAGAACGGTGATATGCCCTTTTTTAAGATGTTTCTCCAGCGTTTCTTTATCAATAGAGGTGACGGTTCCCACATACCCTAAGTCTTTGGATGCTTTTCTTTTCTCGACGTGAACAATGTCTTCATGTCCTTTTAGGCCGGTGACGTCGCCTTTGAGTTCCTTGATTTCCGCCACGATTTTGTCATTTAATTTTTCCAGTTCTTCAATGACGATTTGTAAGGTTTCTTTGTCTGTGATGCGGATCCCTTCATGAAACTCGGATTTTAATCCGGCTTCCTTCATGCGTGCCGTGATATTGGGCCCGCCGCCGTGGACAAGAATGGTATGAATGCCAACGTAGCTTAAAAAAACGATATCCGTCAGGACATTTTTACGGATCTGGTCATTGTCGAGAATGCTGCCGCCGTATTTGATGACGAACAGCTTTTTACGGAACGCGTGAATATACGGAATAGCTTCAATCAAGACACTAGCTTTTTTTATGACATCTTCCATGGGTTTTCCTTTAGGTTCCTCCGCGGGAAAGAATTCCTTGAAACGGCCCGAGAGGTCAATTGTATTCTGCGTTGATCTTAACGTAGTCGTAGGACAAGTCGCAGGTAAAGACCTGAGCTTTTTGTTTTCCTAATCCGACGTCGACGCTGATAGAAATTTCTTTTTTATCGAACGGACTGAATTTGATCTTAAGGTTCTTCTCGGTGATTTGTTTAATGCCTAATGCTCCGATGGCTTGTGCCACGCGTCCCCAGTTGGGATTGCTGCCGAAGGCGGCCGTCTTTACCAGCATGGAATTCGCGATCGCTAGCGCCATGGTGCGTGCCTGTGCCTGGCTTGGGGCGCCGGTGACTTCAATGGTAATAAATTTTGTCGCCCCTTCTCCATCGAGGACAATTTTTTTGGCCAAATCAAGGCAGACATGTTTAAGCGCGTCTAAAAATGTTTTATAATCTTTTCCTGCCGAGGTAATGGTTTTATTTTTTGCCTGGCCGTTGGCCATGACCACGACCATATCGTTGGTGCTCATGCATCCGTCGACGGTAATGGAATTAAAGGAGTGGTCACAAGATTCTTTTAAAGCCTGTTTTAACATCTTTGCGTTGATCGCCGCATCGGTGGTGACAAAACCCAACATGGTGGCCATATTAGGCGCTATCATGCCTGAACCCTTTGCGCAACCGGTGACAGTAATTTTTTTGCCGCCGAGAGTCGTTTCGACCGAGATTTGTTTCTTGCTTAAGTCTGTCGTTAAAATCGCTTTGGCAGCCATGTCAAAGCCGTTTTTGCTTAAACTTTTAACTAACTCCGGCGCGGCTTTTTTGATTTTATCGAACGGTAAAGGTTTGCCGATAATTCCGGTCGACGTGACAATCACATCGCTTTTGGAAATATTTAAAAGTTTGGCAAAAACCTCCGTCGTCTCTTGGGCGTGGCGAAGCCCTGGCGTTCCCGTAAAACAATTGGCGTTACCGCTATTGACGACAATGGCTTGGGCTTTATTATTCTGCAGATTTTTGATGCTGACTAAAAGAGGCGCGGCCTTGACGGAATTTTTGGTAAAAACTCCTGCGCTTACCGCCGGAGTTTCACTAAAAATAAGGGCCAGGTCCGGCTTGCCGGAACGTTTGATGCCGGAGCACAGTCCGTTGGCTTTAAATCCTAAAGGTTGCGTGACATCGTTGAGGATTTTCATATCAGAGCAACCCTTCCGTTTCTTTAAAGCCATACATGAGATTCATGTTCTGGACAGCTTGGCCTGCAGCGCCTTTGAGAAGGTTGTCGATCGCACTCGTGATGACGAGAAGTTTTTTGTCTTTTCGTAAGGCAAGGCCAATATCGCAATAGTTCGTCTTACACACATTTTTAAGTTCCGGTTGATTGCCTAATTTCAACACCCGGACAAATGGTTCGGTCTTATAAAATCGCAGGTAGGCTTGATGGATTTGGTTTAAAGAAATTTTATCGTTTAATGTCACATAAATAGTTTCTAAAATTCCGCGATTGACCGGTAATAAATGCGGTACGAAATCGACGGAGATTTTCTGTTTGGCCATCTTGGATAAATAGCTTTCGATTTCCGGTGTATGCTGATGGTTTAGGACTTTGTAGGCCTTAAAGTTTTCATTGACCTCGCAGAAATGAAGCCCTAATTCGGCTTTCCGTCCGGCGCCTGTAACGCCGGATTTGGCGTCGATAATGATAGAATCAATAATGTTCGCATGAAAAGAAACCAGCGGTCCTAAGGCCAACAGCGCGGCCGTCGGATAACATCCTGGATTGGAAAGAAGTTTTGCTTTCTTGATGTCTTCGCGGAAAAATTCTGGAAGACCATAAACAGCTTTTTTGAGATTCGCGGGATCAGCGTGCTGTTCGTGATACCATTTTTTATATTGGGAAATGTTTTTAAGACGATAATCGCCACTAATGTCGATGACTTTTAGCCCCGCCTTAAGAAGTTCCGGAGCTATTTTCATGGCGGCCGTGTGCGGTGTTGCTAAAAACATCACATCGCAAGATTGAATGGCTTTTTTGCTATCAAATGCCTCGCAGTAAAGCGGGGTTTTTCCGGCCAGGTCCGGCCAGATATCCGCAATTTTTCCGGTTGTATTATTGGCGGCTGCATAGGTGACGCGCACCTCAGGGTGGCTTAATAAAATTTCCAAAGCCTCTTTTCCTGAGTACCCGCTAACACCAAGAATCCCTGCTTTGATCATGTTCGCTCCCTATAGTTATATTATGAATTTCACGACGACAATAAGAGCCTTATCATAAAATAAAAAACCCATCTCGTCAACTCTTTTATCACGGAAAAAATGATTTTTTCGTGATGGCTTTTGGCCTTTAGAGGATCAGAGATGGGTGATTAATCAATTGTTTATTTTTGAAATTATGGGTTTATCGTTTGACCCATTGGAATTTTCTACGAGCGCCCTTCTGACCCGGTTTCTTTCTTTCCTTCATTCTTGGGTCACGGCTTAAAAGGGATGCTTTCTTTAACACTGTTTTGTTTTCAGCGTCAAACAAAGATAAGGCGCGTGCTAACGCGAGGCGTAGCGCTCCAGCTTGGCCGGTTGAACCGCCGCCGGTGATCTTGGCCTCCACATTGAATTTGTCTTTTGTGTTGGTCAGGTTAAGCGGCTCTACGATAATTATGCGGTCTGTTTCCCGAGGAAAATAATTTTCAAATGTTCGCTTGTTCACGCGGATAACGCCATTGCCTGGGGTTAATATTATCCGAGCAACGGAACTTTTTCGTCGACCTGTAGCACCATATTTAACGACTTCTACCATAAGGCTATTTCTCCTTTAAATATCTAAAACAATAGGTTGTTGTGCGGTATGGGGATGTTTATCTCCCGCGTAAATCTTTAACTTCCGTTTGACTTGATTTCCTAACGGGCCGCTAGGGATCATGCGATTGACGGCTAGCTTAAGAACTTGGGTCGGTTTGTTTTTCAGCATGTCCCCAAGTTTTACAAGTTTTAACCCTGAATGATATCCGGAATAGCGCATGTAGGTCTTTTGGTCTAATTTTTTTCCGGTTACCTTAATTTTATCGGCGTTAATAATGACCACCATATCTCCGGTGTCAATATTCGGAGTATATGTGGTTTTATGTTTGCCTCGTAGAATGGTTGCCGCTTTGGCAGCCACACGACCGAGGATTTTATCTTTGGCGTCGATGAGGTAACATTTGCAGATAACGTCTTTTTCTTTAGCGATATAAGATTTTTGAATCATTTCGTTTTTTATCCCTTTTTAAATAAAATTTCTAATTTGAGCTAAAAGTATAACATTAAATGATATATTGTCAAATGATTTTCTCGGCGATTTTTAGTATTTTGTCTCCCAGAGGCATAAACCTTTTGCCGGGGCTGTAGGGCTGGCACAAGAACGGTCTTTGGCGCTAAGGATCTTCTTCATCGATCCTTTGGCGAGTTTGCCGCGGCCGACTTCAATCAGGGTTCCGACGATGCTGCGGACCATTTTATATAAGAAGCCATCCGCTTCAATATCAATGGTGATACGCCCGTCTTTTTTCTTGATATCCAATCGTTTAATGGTTCGGACGGAGTCCTCTCCTCTTTCCGGCCTCGCTGGGTCAGTGGATTGGAAAGATTTAAAGTTGTGTTTACCGACGAGGACTTTGGCTTCTTCTTTCATGACTTTAAGGTTTAATTTGTAAGGATAAAACAAACAAAAATTTCTTTGCTGGGGACTACGGCTTGGGCGGTTAAGAATGGTATAGCGGTAGGTCTTGGTTTTAATCCCGTATTGCGCGTGGAATTTTAATGGCATCTCTTCGACGTTTATAATAGAAATGTCGTCAGGAAGATTAGCGTTTAAGGCCCTGAGGATTTCATCCGTGGGCATCGCAGTTTTAATTTTAAGATGGGCGGTTTGTCCTAAGGCATGGACCCCGCTGTCCGTACGGCCGGACCCGATCAAGGTAATATTTTTCTTGAAAATTATTTTGAGGGCTTTTTGGATTTCGCCTTGGACGGTACGGCAATTTTGGGCCTGAGTTTGCCAGCCATTAAAATTCGTGCCGTCGTATTCGATGGTGAGCCTGAAATTTTGCATGGTAAATTTGACCGCTATTTTACGAGAATTTCCGCAATCTGGACGGCATTCGTGGCCGCGCCTTTTCGCAAATTATCAGCAACGACCCACAGCCATAATCCGTTTTTAACAAACGCATCATTACGGATACGGCCCACAAAAGTCTCGTCCTTGCCCTCGACATCTTTAGGCATGGGATAAAGGCCGGTTTTAGGATCGTCGACGAGAATCACGCCGGGCGCCTTGGATAGAAGTTTTTTGATTTGTGCTGCCGTGACAGGTTTTTTGGTTTCGATATAGACGGATTCCGAATGACCTGTCCTGACTGGAACGCGCACGGTTGTTGCGGAAACTTTGAGCTTATTGTCGTGCATGATCTTATGTGTTTCCTTGACGAGCTTCCATTCTTCACTGGTATAATCGCCGTCGGTGAATCCGCCGATTTGAGGAAATACGTTATAAGCTAATTGCTGGGGCATGGATTTATTAGAAACGCTAGTATGGACATTGTTAAATCCGCCAGCTTGGATCTGATTAAGCTCTTCTTTTAATTGCTCAACAGCGCCTTTGCCTGCGCCGGAGGATGCTTGAAGCGTGGTCACAATGATCCTTTTGATGCCAAATTTTTTATGAATAGGCCAAAGCGCGACGACCATTTGTATCGTCGAGCAGTTGGGATTGGCGATAATGCCTTTATGTTTCTTGACGTCGCCGGCATTGACTTCCGGGACGACCAACGGAACGTCCTTTTCCATACGAAAATCGGCACCGTTATCAATCACAACGCATCCACGTTTGACCGCTTCTTGGGCGAACGTGACAGCCGCGCCCTTCTCTCCTTCGGTCCCGGCAAATAAGGCAATATCGACGCCGTCAAATGCTTCAGCGCTGATAGGTTCTACATTATAAATTGTTCCGTCGACATCTAATGGCCTCGCCGAACGGGCAAAGACTCGGATGTTGTCCGCCGGGAAATTGCGCTGTTTTAGCACACGTAACATTTCAACCCCGACAACACCCGCGCCGATGACGGCTACGGTATATTTATTCTTCAATTTCATTGCTTGATTCTCCTATTATTCGTGAAACGTGAAGCGTAAAAAAAATTGGGTTTGCTTGCGTTTCACCCTTCACGGTTAACGTTTCACTTATTTTAAATGTTTGACCACCAAGTCCCCGACTTCCGTCGTGGAGTAGCCCATTTTTCCTGCAGCCAGGTCTTTTAATTTTGTCAAAACGACTTCTTTGACGGAGTTTTCAATCATGTCGCCGGCCTTGACTTCGCCGATCTGGCGTAAAAGCATCGCTGCAGCGCAAATGGCAGCAAGCGGATTGATAACATTTTTACCCGTATATTTCGGAGCTGACCCGCCGATAGGCTCGAACATTGATACGCCTTCGGGATTGATGTTCCCGCCGGCAGCAATGCCCATTCCCCCTTGGATCATGGCGCCTAAGTCCGTGATGATGTCGCCGAACATGTTGTCGGTGACGATGACATCAAACCATTCCGGGTTCTTGACGAACCACATGGTGGTCGCATCGACGTGGGCATAATCGGTTTTGACGTCCGGGTATTCTTTGGCGACTTCATAAAACGTTCTTTCCCAAAGATCGAATGCAAAAGTTAAGACGTTGGTTTTTCCGCAAAGCGTTAATTGTTTTTTCTTGCCGTATTTTCGGGTGTATTCAAATGCGTAACGAAGGCATCGCTCAACGCCTTTTCGGGTATTATGCGAAACTTGGATAGCGACTTCGTCTTTGGTCCCTTTGTTCTGGAATTCGCCCAAGCCTTTATATAAGCCTTCGGAATTCTCACGCACGACGGTAAAATTGATATCTTCTGGCTTTTTATTTTTGAGCGGGCAAAAGCGTTCGTCATAAAGTTTCACAGGACGCAAATTAATATATTGGTCCAGGTCGAAGCGTAGTTTAAGGAGAATCCCCTTCTCTAATATGCCGGGCTTCACATCCGGGTGTCCAATAGCGCCTAAGAAAATGGCATCATAGGTCTTAAGTTCGCTCACCGCAGTTGCCGGCAGGACTTCATTGGTTCTTAAATAACGTTCGCCGCCGAAATCGTAGGTGTGCGTCTCATATTTAAAGTTGCATTTTTGTGCAACAGCCTGAAGGGCTTTTAAGCCTTCGTTAACGACTTCCGGCCCTGTCCCGTCGCCGGGAATCACAGCGATTTTATAGGTATTCATGTCTTGTCCTTTATGTTTTTGTAAGGATTATAAATCTTATTCCTGGAATTTTTTAACGACCACCGTCGCGTTATGGCCACCAAAACCTAATGAGTTCGACATGGCGACGTTGACCTTGGCTCTGCGTGCAACGTTCGGCACATAATCTAGGTCGCAGTCCGGGTCCGGCGTTTCATAGTTGATCGTCGGTGGAATAATGTCATTCATGACGGCTAAGACGCTTGCGGCAAATTCAACGCCGCCGGCAGCGCCTAAGAGATGTCCGGTCATGGATTTCGTCGAGCTGATCGGAACTTTTTTGGCTAAATCGCCAAAGACTCTTTTAATCGCCATGGTTTCAATTTTGTCATTTAATTTTGTGGATGTTCCGTGGGCATTAATATAGGAAATATCTTTCGGTGTTAATCCTGCATCATGAATGGCCAACTCCATGGCCTTGGCGCCGCCGATCCCTTCAGGATGAGGCGCGGTAATATGATACGCATCACCGG
The DNA here is from genome assembly GCA_015233405.1 of Candidatus Omnitrophota bacterium. GTDB lineage: Bacteria > Omnitrophota > Gorgyraeia > Zapsychrales > Zapsychraceae > JADFXT01. The sequence continues at coordinate 174,623 of JADFXT010000002.1, forward strand.
TCCGTCCATATCCAACGAGCTCGCAGAGAATGGGTGCGCCGCGTTTTTTGGCATGGCTAAGTTCTTCTAGTATGGCAATTCCCGCTCCTTCGCCCATGACAAATCCGTCTCTGTCCATATCAAACGGTCGGGAGGCTTTTTGCGGGTCGTTGTTTCGTTTTGTAGACAAGGCTTTGAGTGCACAGAATCCGCCCATGCCGAGTTCCGTATTGGCGCTTTCTGTTCCACCGGCGATCATCATATCTGCGTCACCATATTGGATAAAGCGCAGTGCGTCCCCGATGGCATTTGTGGCCGTCGAGCAAGCAGTCGCGACACAGGTATTAATTCCGCGGGCGCCGCATTGAATAGAAACATGGCCAGCGGCTTCGTTGATGATCATCTTCGGAATAAAATGAGGAGAAATGCGGCTCGGTCCTTTTTCCATAAATTTTCTATGTTCTTCTTCAAAGGTCAAGATACTTCCGATCCCAGAACCGACAAGTACACCGACGCGGTCTAAGTCGACTTTTTGCGGGTCGAATTGGGCTGCGGCTAGTGCTTCTTTGGATGCGATACAGGCAAATTGAACGAAATCCGCAATGGTCCTGGCTTCCTTGGAATTAAAGTGATCGAGCGGGTTATAATTTGGAACCATTCCGGCGATTTGGCAGTCAAACAGGGTTGAGTCAAAATGCGTGATACGGACAATGCCGCTTCTGCCTTCTTTAAGTCCACTCCAGAATTCCGTGATTCCTGTCCCGAGGGGAGAAATCACGCCTAATCCTGTTACAACGACTCTTCTTTTATTCATAAATATTAGTCCGTTTCTTAATTGATAATAGTAGAATGCCTCGGTGTCACCACCGAGGCACTTTTAAACATTTGAAACGCTTGGAAGGAAAAAGATCTTACTTAGAACCTTTTTCATTGATATATTTGATGGCATCGCCAACTTTTGTCATTTTTTCCGCATCTTCATCCGGAATTTCAACGCCGAATTCTTCTTCTAAAGCCATAATAAGCTCGACGGTATCCAAAGAGTCTGCGCCAAGATCATCAATAAAAGATGCTTCAGGAGTCACCTCTTCGATTTTAACGCCTAATTGTTCCGCGATGATTGATTTGATTTTTTCTTCTGCTGCCATGTGTATTTCCTCCTTTTGTGGACCTTAATTAGCTTCCCTATATATTTATATCGCCATACCGCCGTCAACCACGATAACTTGCCCGGTGATGTAATCGGCTTTGCTGGATGCTAAAAATAAGCATACGCCAGCGACATCCTGAGGGCTTCCTAATTTCCCCAGCGGAATGGTTTTAAAAATTTCTTCTTTAGCTTTTTCATTGAGTTTATCAGTCATATCTGACTGAATGTAGCCAGGGGCAACGGCATTCGATGTGATACCCCGTGAGGCAAATTCTTTAGCAATTGATTTTGTAAACCCAATAATACCGGCTTTACTTGCTGAATAATTCGCCTGCCCTGCGTTTCCGACAATGCCAATGATCGAAGCGATATTAATGATTTTTCCTTTTCGGGCCTTCATCATGGGTTTAACGATGGTTTTAGTACAGATGAAGACACCTTTAAGGTTAATATCTAAGACGGCATCCCAGTCGGATTCATTCATGCGAAGCAATAAATTATCTCTGGTGATGCCTGCGTTGTTAACTAATATATCAATGCGATTGTATTTGTCAAGAATTTTGTCCGTCATTTCTTCGACGCTTTTTAAGTCTGTGACGTTGCAGGCAAAACTGTCGGCCTTAAAGCCTTGGGCCTTAAGTTCTTCACAGGTTTTAGCTGCCATTTCAGCGTTAATATCAGAAATAATGACGGTCGCGCCTTCCTTGGCAAAGCTTTCTGCAATGGCCCGGCCGATGCCGCGCGCTGAACCTGTGATAAGAGTTACTTGGTCTTTTAACTCCATTCCGTCTCCTTATCTTTTCTGTCATCCTCGCAATCTTTTAGCGGGGATCCAGTGTTTTCATCTGGATTGGATTCCCGCTTCCGCGGGAATGACATCTGTAATCGCACCTATGTTACCAATACTTTTTATGATTGCAAGAAAAAATTTAGGAAATGTCAATATCATCATAATGAGTGTCTTCTCGAAGAGATGGCCCCCAGTGAACAGTCTGTCCTTGTTGCATCATTTTATTAAGTTTCCGTTTTAAGAAAAAATTGACGATAAATCGTGTTGGCGGTAAAAGCAAAATGAGTCCGAAGACGTCAGTAATAAACCCGGGAACCACTAAAAGGATCCCGCCAAGCCAAATCAAAACGCCGTCTAAAAGTTCCGCACTGGGCATGGCGCCTTCGTTTAAAGTTTGCTGGATTTTCTGAAAAACAAAGAAACCTTGAAGTCTTGCTAAGAAAGATCCTAGAATTGCCGTTAAGATCAGAATAAAAATAACGTTGAGCGCTCCGATCATGGCGCTGACCTTCACCAGGATGATGATCTCCAGGATAGGCAGAATGATAAGAAAGAAAATAAATAGCATAGTGGTTTTTGGCCTTTAGTCTCCGCCAAAGGCGGATATGGTCTATTGTTTTTAGGTAATCAGAGTGAGGAATTCTGAACGGGTAGAGATGTTTTTCCGAAAGGCGCCAAGCATATAAGACGTTTTCATGACGGAGTTTTGTTTCTCAACGCCGCGCATCATGGTACATAAATGCCGGGCTTCGATAACAACGCCAACGCCCTGGGCATTGGTAAATTTTTGGATGGTCTCGGCAATCTGTTTGGTTAAATTCTCCTGGACCTGTAACCTCCGCGCGAAAATATCGACGATCCGAGAAATTTTAGAAAGACCCATGATTTTTCCATTTGGCAGGTATCCGACGTGGCATTTGCCAAAGAAAGGTAATAAATGATGTTCGCACAAGGAATACAGTTCGATGTCCTTGACGATGACCATTTCATCGTTATCGGACTCAAAGATCGCGCCGTTAACGACTTCCTCTATATTCTCGTGGTAGCCTTTGGTCAGATATTGAAACGCCTCGGCCGCGCGTTTGGGCGTATCTTTAAGCCCTTGACGGTCGGTGTTCTCTCCGATGGATTTGATGAGTTCTTTATAAAATTTTTCCATGACGCGCATAATAACACAGGGAACTGGTCATGTCAAATGGCAGAAATCTCCCATTAGCGCAGGCTCAGCTTTTCTGGCGGATTTTGAGCCATCCCTAAGAACATCGGCACGGTTGTCGTCATGGGACGGATATCAATGATGACGGGCGTTAAGCCGGAAGCGTTTTGTAATTGTTCGATCATCGCGGGATCGAATTTGAATTGAATCCCCTCGCCCTCATTCTGAACTTGCACATTCATCTTGTCGCCGGTGAGGTCAATACCACCGGGAGATTTATTTTCGGATGAGGAACTCATCGCAGCGTCAGGGCCGGTTATTTTATCCAATATTTCATAATCAATGTATTTAAAGTTGCGTAATGTCGGTTTATTGGATATGACAATGCACTTCACTTTTCCTATAAGATCGTTACCATGTCCTAAGAGCCCGCTGGCCTCCAATTCGGCATATCTTTTCTTAATGTTTTCTTTCGTTCCTAAGAAAATGATTTTGAAATTATCTCCCTGAGGGTATTTGATCCTCTCTCGAGCCATTTCGTCCATAAAGCTGGCATATTTCGCTTCGCCTTCTCGTTCAATTGTTGCGCCGGTATTATTTGCATCTACGGGCAGAATTTGCATTCCTTTGGGCAATCGACCCAGGTTTTTAAGAAGATAAAAAACCGTGGTCCTGAGTTTTCGTTGCGTTTTGACTTTAGGGTATGCTTTTGTATTGATGATCTTGTAGATCTTTCCCAAGAGTGCATTTTTATCTTTAAAATTTGATTCCCATTCTGGTTTTGCGGCAAAATTATATTTCATTAATGGGCACAAATCTGGGAATAAATACTCCAGCAATCGTCTGTTCAGTTTTCTTTTGGCATATTCTTTGGGATTCGCCGTGGCCTTTTGAATTAGATTCATTAATCCTAAGCCCATCTTGCTATTGAGCGGAATCTTTCTAGGATCATAGAGATTTTCTTTCTTTAATAATTCATTCAGCCAGGCGGCCCCATTAAGTTTTTCCAGGCTTTCATCTTTGATGACCTCTTTAAAACTTTCTTCTCTCTTTATGGCGTTGATCAACGGCGCTATGTTGTCATCGTCCGTAAAATTCGGGTTTATGAATTTATCGCCGAGGCTTAACGATTGAGGCGATGCGTCATAGTCATCAGAGTTGTAGTCTTGAGCAAGCTTATTAAGCTCCCCTTCCAGAATGTTCAATCTTTCTTTCCCAAGCGCGTCTGTCGTTATTTGATTACCTTTTCCTTGGATGCCTATGAATGCATCTAAGGTGGCAATGACAACCCGTCGGGGTTTAAAAATATATCCGATCCCAAAAGCGCAATTTTCACAGCTTTCTAATGAAATATATACGTCCGTATTTTTCATCTCCCATCCGTTTGATGCTGCCCGACTTAGCGCATTCATTTCTGCGTGTTCTTCCGTATCCATTTTTACAAAATTTTTATCTTTCGGCCAAACGTCGATTAGCCCGATCCTTTCTTTATAAGAATCTGGCCAATTCTGCCCTGGAATAAATTGATGTTTGGGGCGATTTGACACAATGGTTTTCCAATCCTCATTGTTTACAGTTATTGCAAAAACCGGCGCAGTTTTATCCGGATTGAGTTCTTTTTCGCGAACAAGATATAAAGTCGCTCCTATGACCAAGATATCTCGGAGTTTTTGATTTTTTCGAAATGCTTCTGGAATCTCTGCCTGATAGCCCTTTTCCCTCCCGAGCACTCTATCAACAAATCCTTGAATATTTTCTTCAGTATAATTACCAAATTCCGTTGAGACGTTGGCTAGTTCTCTTCCGATAGCTTTTAATAATATTTTTTTGTCCTGTTTCTCCCACTTCTCTCTTTTCATCCGTTCCATCAAAAGCGCATCAAGATCAATGCCGATCTTTTTGGCGATATTTTCTTCATATCCGACCGCGGCCAGATAGCGACGAGCCTGAAGTGCTTGCTCAAAAGTAGCTGCCCGAAAAATGATTTTCCGAGTTGTTTCTTTATCTAGATTAAAAGGAGCAATGTCCTCAAAAAACCTTCTGGCCCGCTCAATATTACCTGTTTTGATGATCTCTTCAATTTCTCGTAGATTGGATTCTTGATTCTTATGCGTCAAGATTGTTTTCATTTCATTAAGCAAACTTTCGTTTACCATGCCGCTTGCCAGCATCGCCCGATATTTCGGCGCAAAATCAATCCATTTCCAATTCCATGAATAATATGGCGTACGCGTTCGATCTTTATAAATGTTTTCCACTATTTCTTTGGTTTCATCGTCGAATTTCAGCCCATATTCAAATTTATATCCGATAGTCCTTAAGACTCCATGCGGCGTCAGTTTAAGTTTCCAGTCATCCCCCGCACCCTGACGTTTTTTTAAGCGCGCAATTTTGTTGATCAACAAATCCTCAATTCCTCCGTCGGGAGCATAAATAACGCCGCTACTATCTACCCACATCTCCGCGATAGGTTCAACGGCGGTCGAGAATAGATTCGCCTTATATTTTACCGTTAAAGTTTTTGTGTCGTAAACCCCGAGATAATCAAGATGAATGCCATGCCATACCCAGGATTCTTGGGGCTCCGTAATGTTTTTGACCTCGTTTTGTCCTCCTAAGGTTTGACGTAAGGCGTCTAAGACTTTCCTACCCAGAACCTCTTTGTTCGGGTCATCTTCAGACAAACCGATAAACATGTCCAAGTCCGCACCTTCCCGAAGAGTTTCCTCACCCGTTAATAGGCGACGCACAGTTCCTCCGGCCATGACGATGGTTCCCGACGGCCAGCCGTGCTCCTTTTCAATATTCCTGATCAATTCCAGCACGTCTTTGACTGTCGTCTTCCCTGGAACGGACCGCAAGCCATCGATCCCACCCGGCAGAGGTATTTCTCGTAACCGATTGTTGTTATAGAATGCCATGACCAGCGAAAATTGTTTGTTGAGTAGTGCATCGGGGTCAGCCATAAGCTGTAAATTTTCCTGCCAGGATTGCATCTGTGGGCTGGTCTCTCCATAAGTTTCTGCTATCAAGGCCTTAATCTGATCTAAATGTTTCTGAATTTGGCGGATCTGATAAAGATAGGTGTTTCTGTATTGGGTGAACAATTTGTTACGTCCAGCTTCGGTCGAGAACTCCGACAGCGCAGTTAAAATATCCAACTCCGCATTGCCATTTAAGAAACCGCTGATCATCTGCGAACTTTTTTGAAGCAGAAAATCATGGTCGACGGCAAGCAATTCCACAGAATTCTTATTCTTGGAGAGTATCATATAATTTGCCGGAAATCCGTGATGGACGTTCTGTACTACTTTTCGGTCTGAACGGCCTAAGAAATCCCCAACGGCCGCCCATCGGGCCAGCGATTCAATGATCTGCTCCTTTTTAGGGAAGACGTTCTCTTTGAATCGGTATCGTCGTTCGAAAAGATCAAAGAAAGTCTGAGTATCTGATCCAGAGATTTCTTCCATCAAAGTCATTCCGTGGATTCCCTTTTGCTTAAGTGGATAAAATTCCGCCGTAATAGACGGAAGACCCAGCAACCGAGTTATCTTGTAGAAAAATGTTTCATTGTATTGGACTCCAGGGGGCATTTTTTCTCTGACTGCCGATGTTTTTAGAAAGAACCGAATTTCATTTCCATCCACATTTCGCAAAGTAATTCGATAGACGATTTGGTTTGCTGTCATTATGCGTCCTGAGCTGAAATCTTCGATCTTGGATAGCTTCACTCCCTGAGGCTCCAAATCCTGGTTGAAATGAAGTTTTTCTAGAAAGGACCGTTGCTGAGCACTGAGGGTCGATCCTTTTGTCAAAAAGTCAGACAAGAAAGATCGGATATTTTTTTCAACCTCGCCGGATAGAATTTTCGATGAGAAAATTTTTATTCTTATTCCCATAGGAATATCGTTGATCAGGTCTCGCTGTATAACCATGAAATTTTGGAACATGCCGGGATTCAGTTTTTCTTTCTGCGGATATCCTGTAAATGGAAGAGCCAACAACTTTTTATCAACCATGGACTCGACCAAAAGTCGGGGATCTGCATCCACCGCTGTTTTATTTTTTTTCACAAAATTATAAACATGCCGCACAAGCCAAACTGCGTCTTGTTCGACTAGACCAAATTCCTTAAGTAAACGGACATTTTCTTTCATCTCTGACGACGGGATTGCGTCGTTATTTTTCTCTCCACCAGCCGGAGCACCAGTCGTCATCGCTTGATCCAAAACGCCTTGTGCGTTGTTCTGAATGGGAGATGCGCTTGTTTTCACAAGATCTTTTTTCTTCACGGTATAATAGAGCTGCTGTGAAAACTTTATGTTGCCGCCCAGCCTCGTAATAAGATCCCGTTCGCCTACCCTTTTAAATAGATGTTCATCCCCTTTATCGGTCTTTACCGCGATCCGCACTGTATTGCCTTGATCTAATATTCCTGCATTTTTTGCGCCCAGCTGCTTCATAAGCTGGTAAGCGCTTCTGATCGTCGGCCCGTATTTTTGTTTCTCACCGTCGACGGCTACGTCTATAATTGTGCCGTCTTCTTTTGTTCCAATAATATGGAAAGGAAAGTTATTCTCTTTAAAAAAGATCTCTATCTCTCCGCTTCCCAAATTTATTTTATAATCGCCACGATTAACGACGGATTCATCCTCTTTCGTCTTTTCTGTATATCTAAGAGCGTTTAATTTTTCCGTTAATTTATTAGCTAACAATTTTTCTTGATCTCTGATATTGCCGTTCCTAAATTCATCTATCGGCAAGGATAATTTTAATTGCACAGAATGATTGACGGCTTGTTTCAATAATTCTTTATTTTCCAGCAACTGATCAATGCCAAAAGACAACCCGCCACTTGCGCCAACCCGAATGCCATTAAAATCTTTATCATCAAAATAAGCCGTCGAAATCAAATGTTTCACATCATCATACCAGTCAATGCTGGCAGCACTTTCATTCGGCTTAACAAAAGCGCCGTTACGCATAATCAACTGAACGAATGTCGCACTTCTTACTCTATCTGTAACCGGTTGTTTTCCTTCCTTTTCAATGTATATATCGGTCTCAGTTGTTCCCAACCCTGATTTGAGCTTAAAGGTCACGTTCTCTTCGATCGTTGGCGGCTTGTCTTTCCACATAATTAATATGGGACATTTACGGCTTTCGACGTCATAAAATGTCCCATCCGTCTTCATGGCATACAACAGTTTTCCGTCGACAAGAGAGACGATGGGCTTATTAACATACAAATTATCTGCGCTGGATGAGGCCACAATATCGCGTCCTTTTGCCTCCTCTTTACTCCGTAACTCTTCTTGGATCACTTCAAAAGTCTTCATATGATCTCTGCGGATATCCAGTTCTTTTGTCGATAACACCGTTTTTCCCTTCCGATAAACTATTTGATTGGTCTTTCGATCAATGGCAGACAGCAGCCCAAAAAAACTGTCATCAACGTACAATCCCATCTCTATGCCGCTATCCGGCGGAATTTCCAAAATGGCGATGGCTACTGCCTCCTTATCATTTTTATTTGCTCTGACCCAATGCCCATTACTAAAGGTTCCATATCCTTTTGTCTGCTTTAAGGTGCCTGTTGCCATGGCTTTATCTGCTGGTCCTACACTATTTTCTTTGACCATGGCATCAATGATTTGAGCAAGATTCTGTCTAATAACTAATATCGTTTTTTCGTTATGGCCTGGCGACGTGACCCAAGCTTTCCATTGATCAAAAAAACTTTCTAATTTATTTAAAAGTTCCGTCCGTTCCTCGCCATTCATGACAGATATTCTCGCCAGAGATGGCCGCTCCTTGTCCAGTGCAAAAATCTTAAGTCTGCTATAATACGGGTCTTTCTCGTCGATCAAGAATCGAAGGATCTCTTTTGTTGTTTTCATTTGACCGATCAAGACAGAATATTTCTGGATCAGACCGTTCTCATCAACATTCCTATCTTCCCGCGTCGGTTCAAAAGAACCCATCATCCCGTCGTACATGCCTTTAAAAATATTTAGAAAGATCAGGTCCAGATCAATGCTATTCGGCTTTTGTCTCTTGATGACTTCCCGTATGCGGTCAAAAACGCTCCCGGTGATTTGATTATTGCCCCATTTTGATTTCATTAGGGAAGGTCCCAACAGACGGTAAAGGGAATAATAATCAAAAACTTTCCATGCCGGATCTTGTTCCGATTTCTGCCAGAACTTTTCTGCCAGTAAAAAAGAATTCTTCCATAAGAAATATTGATTGCGCGGTTTATGGATATAATCGAAACGTCCATGAAAGACCGCGGTGTTGGCAATGATCGCTTGTTTGAATCCTGTTCGGCGCAATAAATAAGACGCGTCATCTTCATCCTTGTACATGAACAATCTCGAATCAAACCCGCCGCTTAAATGAAGCACATTAGCGCGAAGCATCATCGCCATGCCTTGCAATGCCGGAACACGATGAAATAGATCAGGATCTTGCGGGTCCAAGAATCCTTCATCATGACTTAATCCTTTTCTTAATTCGTCACTTGCTTTGATTTCGGCTTTGATCAATGGTTCAGATATGTTGCCAGTTTTCCCGACTTCGTTCATGCTTTCTTCAAGCTCAGGGCTTAAAGCGACCAGCAAGGATTGCAGCGCTCCCACATCCGGACGAGATCGGAATTTCGTTATCATTTTTTCCAAGGCCTTTGGGTCCAAGACAGAATCATTGTTCAGAAAAAACACAAACTCGCTTCCTCCCCTCATGGCGATGTGGGCCGCTTGATTATTCCCGCCGGTAAAACTGATGTTGGATCTATTTCTGACAAGTTTTATTTTGTCACGGATCCTTTCGGGAAGCGCGGGACGAAGTTCTGTCTCAAAATGGTCAGAAAATTTATCCGGAGAGTTATTGTCGACAAGAACGACCTCGAAATTCTCATAGGTTTGTCTGGCAAGCGTGTTTAACAATCGCACTGTGCTTTCTGGAGTCATGCCGTAATGAAGGACAACAATGGAAACTTTTGGATTTGTCGCAAAAGTTTCTATATTCTTCTCATGCTCTTCATAGGTTCCGCTGACGGATGGATGATCTTTAAACCACTGTGCGTCTTCTTTAAGATATTTGAGCGCGTCGATATCTTGGGGGCTTCGTAGCTCTAACCGCTCTTTTAGGATATCGGCTGTGAGCGGATGGTTTTTGCGGACATCTTCAATGATGGTGAGAATATCTTGTTTTAGAATTACGGTCTCAAGTCCAGTTTCACTAAAACTTTCCAAGATCTTATCGACCTTCTCCAAGCTATCTACAACAACACGCGCTCCTGCTTTTAACAGTTCTTCCTTGGAAGATTTTCCTGTCGTCGCGGCAAATCCAACGGTAGGTATGCCTGCCTCAGTTGCCATTTGAGCCGCTTTTATATCGCTTACTGCGTCTCCTCCCATAGCAACAAAGACTTTTTTTGCTTCTTTACCAGACTGATTGGCAATTGATTTACGCACATAAGCAGCAATATAGTTTGCCTTAAATGATCCGGCATCACCGAATCCCATCTTTTTGTAATCCCACGGGATTCCTCGCGCTACTTCGAACTTAAGACCATACTCTTGAACTCGCAGATCAACCTCTAATTGGGTCGCATGGCTCAAAAGAATCAAATGAATGGGAAACCCTTCCTGTCGTTTCTTCTCAAGACTAACAAAAAATTCGTCGACACCGGGCATTTTTCGTGTTGTTTCTTTAAAGCCGGCCTTAAACAATCGTTCAAATAATGACTGATATTCGGCGATAGTATTTTTTGGCGTCCACGAAGAGCCTTTTTCCTGCTTCAATTCATGAATGATCTCTGGGATATGATCAGGCCCTAAAAGATGTGTATGGCTGCGATGGTACTCTCGGCCCTGTTTTAAATCAGCATCAGATAGTTCTATAGGGGTATTGACGTCAATGTCATTTTTTATTCTCCAATAAATTTCCCCATAAATATTGTCGACCAAATCCCATCCTTTCCATAAAAAGTTATCCGCATCGAGAAAAATATAGTTTTCGCTTTCTTTGCTCCAACTCATGGGAAAAGTCGGACCTATCTTGGAGTTTTCCTTTACAGGCCTAATCGGGTTTACCGGAGAGAAATTCGATTCCACAACCATCGCCCGATCGGAAATGCCTTCAGGCAGCGTGGCAAGGTCGGTGGTTTTACGATAAACTTTTCTGATCTGGTTTAACCCTGCTCCTCCGGAGAAATATTTTTTTGGCACAATCTGCTGCGTTACCGGGTCATAATCTTCCTTAATATAGTTGTAGGCGCCTTTCTTAAAAGTCTCGACGTATTGTGCCCAAATTTTGTCCTTGGCCGCTTTATCCGGGATATCGACGCCGTCAATCTTATTTTGGTCGACGTAAGCCTTACCCAAAAGGCTTTCTTTGACCTTGTCTTTAAACCAAACCGCCAGAATAAGCGAATGATAGACTTGGCGTAATTGCGCAAAGTTCTTGCCTGTGTTGACTTCTTTTTCAATGGCGGGGATAATTATTTGACGGATGACCATAGACGATAGACCAGAGACCATAGACCTTTTTTCAGCCGAAGGCTGGTCTATAGTCTTTTGTCTATGGTCTTTTGTCTGTTCTAGCGCTTCGTATTCTTCCTCCAACATCACCTTCAACTTCGCCTCGACAACGTAAGCGGAGTCTTTGTTTTCATATACAACAGCTTTTTCCGGCACGATCCAAACCTTATTAAATGTGTCGACGGGAATATCGGTTGTGCCGAAACGGTTTTTAGCTTCGGCATAAATTTTATTCCAGAATTCTTTTCCTATTTTGCCTTCCGGATACATCAAAGATGCTGTGATTTGTTTTAAAATATAATCTTGCGCCAAAAGGTCGCGGCCCATTTCCGTTACGCCGAACGCATCCGGGATGATGCGGTTCTTTTCGTGCGGGGAAAGATTGACCCAAAGGTCTTTTTCAGGAACCGTCAGCGAGGCGAGAAAATATTTAATTAGGCGAGTGGATTCCATTTTTAATTGTTCCGCTCCATTATTCAAATCGCCTTTATCTAAAATAAATTCAAGATGAAATGGATTGTCGGGATGAATTTTAACGCCTTTAAGAAGCGGCGGGATATAAGTTGGTGACAGATTAACTTTTGTTCCAGGCGCCGGCAGGTTCAATGTCTGCGCGTAGCTCGGCGGGACAATGGATGTAAACGTAAACGCAAGAAGAATAAAGACACAGATGCCCTTGATATATAATTTCTTTTGAATTTTGGGTAACGCGTTCTTCATTCTGTTTCAATCTCCAAATAATTTCTTTGAACTTGAAATCCAAGTAAGAAAAACAAAGTTGCGTCCGCTCTTTATTGATTTAAGAGGCTATCTTTTATGGCTGGATATGCCTTTGTTAAAAGGCGAAAGGGAAAGATAGTGGCAACCCTTTTATTAATAATTATATTAAAAGTATGCCATATAATATGAGAAAAACAAGGTCAGGAGGATTTTAAGGCGGTTTTTAACTTCGCGAGCCTAATAATAGAAATGATTTTTGAATAGGATTAATATTAATTATAATGGGTGAAAAGCCTTCGAATTCATCTTCCAGGAGATGGTTGATCTGTGCTGGATCGAACTGAACATGAATGACGTTTCCTTGGCGCTGAATATTGATTGCATTTAAATCAACGCCTCCGACGTTATTAACGGCCATTGCCGAGTCTTTCTTGGGGCCGAGCCCTTCTCTTGTTTCGTGAATGATATTTGAAAGGGACGTCCCATCAAAAAGCCTCTGGTCTTGTTGTTGATTTTGTGCATGGGCCACCAGCGTTTTTAGAAAAGCCGCTGTGCCGACGTGTTCGTGGCCAATAGAGTTTTCCGACAGGCCGTTAGGAATTTCTTTGCTCGAATTTGTTGAGACACTAATCGCTCTATTCAATCCGATCTTCTTAAAAGCGGGCATATCATTTCCATATTCTTTTTCATCATCTCCGAGATAGACGGCGTCGATTTCATTGACCTTCCCCGTATCTAATTGTATTAAGGCCTCGTCTTTGTACCGTTCAATTTCCACTAAATTCCCTTGGGGGTCGATAAAAAATAGATTTCCTCCTCCGTTAGCAGAGATAAGAAATCGATTCCTAAGATGAGCGGGTATTCCTTTCCCTGCGATTAGCCTGTCTTTTGTCGCCTGGATATCGTTTCCGGTCACTAAGATATAAACGCCACCAGCTTTAAGATATTCAATAAAAGAATTATACCCTTCGCTCTCTTCCAGATTGGGATTTGCCGTTGCGGTTGGTTTTCCATACAATGTCCCATCGCCGTCAGAGAAAATAATTGTTTTTGTCTTCCTTGAATTGATGGAAGGTCCTGGAGTATAACCGATGGTTTCTAATATGACGTCAAAGTTTTCAGCAACGTATTTGATCGGAAGTGATTTATCCACGCCCACGGCATTGATCTCAAGCGTCATGTATCCTCCCTCTCGAATAGAAAGATTTTCTAACCCCGCCGTAGATCTTAGGGTGTTTGCCGCTTTTATTCGATATTCCAGAGGAATGCCTGTGACCTTCACTTGAGTAGATCGACCAGTATTTTGATCAACGCCCAGCAAAGTAATATTCGGAAATGAGGCCCTTTTTAATAAATTCGCATCTGAGAATTCTTCCGGGGACTCCTGAAATTGCTGGGCGGCTTTCCAAATAGCATTGCTAGTAATATTTTTATATGGAGAGTTCTGGGGGTCTTTGGCGTACTGGGAAAGTTCTCCATAAAACTGCCGCAATTGTTCGGCGGCATTTGCTATCAACTGATGTTCTGTTTCTTTCGGAATCAGGATGCTGCGGTCTATGGCATTTTGGGCCATTTTTCTATACGATTTCGCCACAGCTTTCCAGCTTTCGCTTAATTGTTCTGGGCTGTCTTCTGAAATAATCGGCAGGGTGACTTCTCCAAAATATTGTTCCCGTATTTTATCCAGCTCGTCGCGCATATCCGTTATCCTTTTCAAGAGATCATCACTTATTCCCTGATCTTTTAAAATGTGGCGAATTTTTTCAGAGGAATTGAAATTATCTCCCGGCCATCTTCTGTTTACCATAATTTGTAAAACATTCCGTATTTCGTTAGCTAAGAAAAAGGAATCTTCTAATGTCTGGACTTGTTCTTTGGTTAGCCGTCCAGGCTCTAGGAATTGGGCAAAATGGCTCTCGTCGTAAATGCCATGGCCGATATTAAATTTCAAGGATAAGGCTTTCATCAGCATATCGATGGGGCTGTAAAGGTTTTCTTTAATTCCAGCGATTAGACTGTCCGGAGTTTCATTTTTCCAGTTCAAACGATCTTTAATGGCGTCATTGTACATGTTTAAGATCGCTGTTTTTCGCGTATTGATCTGCTCGATTTGCTGAACATAAAATGTTTCAAAATTCCCGTGGTTGATGTTGATTGAAAGAATATTTCCTCCATAAAAACTCTCAGGACTTTTTTCCTGTTTGGGATCATTGATGTTGTAGGTATCCATAAGCATGGTCCAGAAGTCAACCTTAATGCCGACAACGAAAAATAATTTGACTAAAAGCTCGTCGACATCTTCGAGCTTTGGACCTTGATAAATCAGATCAAGATCTGAAGCGATTGACTTGGTGTCATGAAAATAAATAAAGGCATCTTGATCTGCGGGGATGCCAAGTTGTGCCCAGGCGATTGTTAAGATCCGCTGGCTCAATGCGGCAAGAAAGTTATTATTGGTGATTTGAATTTCTCTGGCGATTTCATGATAATTTTTTGTCGAACGTATCAAATTTTCTTGTTCAGCTTTAAATTCTCTATATTTTTTTCTTAATTCGATTAACGAATCCTGAGGTGTAATTTCTGGCATCGCTATGGAGAAAGGATTATTGGAGAGATTGATTTTTCGGTCTTCTCCGATTCGCACAACAGGTCTTAAATGAGATAAATCTCTTCCTAAAAGGCTTGTGCCTAAATGGCTAACAATATCAGAAAGGGTTTGACTCGTGATCCATGGATCGCTGACATCGACGCCTAATCCGATTAAAATATCAATTAATCGGAATAACTCCGTATAAGTAACTCCTTGATAGAATAATTTTTCAAAAATATCATAAATATACGGAGAATCCCATGACTCTTGAAGTAAAGCCTTGATTTCTAAATCTTTGATTCCCATTATGCGTGTTTGGGCATAATTTTTAAAAGATTGCTGTAACTGCTCTTTATCTTGCTCAGTCCTAGCCGGAGTAATGATGATTGTTAAGCTCAACATTTCCCCAGAGATTGTAACTGCCGACATTGCAGCGTCGGTGTCAACATGATCGGGCATTATCCTGCTAATTCCACCGGAAAAATATTTTTTCGGAATGATTTGACCGTCCGGCGTTGCGCTTTCTTTAATATAATTAAATGCGCCTTTCTTATAAGCCTGTAAGTAACGGTTATAAATTTCTTCTTTGACCGTCGGATCGTTTAAGTGAACGCCGGCGACTTTCTTCTTATTTATATAGATGGTATCCAAAAGGCCATTTTGAATGGTTTGTTTATACCATTTGGCCAGAATGAGCGCTTCGTAAATCTGGCGTAGCGGAGCAAAATTTTTGCCTGTATTGACTTCTTTTTCAATCTCGGGAAGAATGATTTCACGGACAATTTGGGATGAAATACTTGATGATTGGAGGGTTTGATTTTTTTGTTTGGCCACGTAATCTTCGTCCAGCAGGACCTTTAATGTCGATTTCGTTACGTAAGCAGAATTTCCATTTTCAAACACCTGCGCCTCATTAGGCAAAATCCAGACCTTATTGAAAACATTGGTCGGAATGTTCGTCGTGCCGAATTGCCGTTGGGCCTTTTCATAAATTTTATTCCAGAATTCTTTGCCTAAATTTTTCTCCGGATATAAAAGGGATGCGGTTAACTGTTTAAGAATATAGTCTTGGGCTAATAAATCTCGGCCAAGTTCGGTTTGGCCTAACGATGGAGACGTGATCCGGTCTTTCTCGTAAGGCGAAAGGTTTACCCACAAGTCCCCTTCCGGCATAGTTAAACCTGCTAAGAAATATTTCGCAAGTCTAGTGGCCTCTTCTTTGACCGCCGTCATATCTTGCGAGCCGCGTCGTCCAGTGTCCACAATGAACTGAAATTCCAAAGGATTCTTGGGATTAACAACGAGCCCTTTGATGAGGACGGGGGAAAAGGCTTCAGAAACGCTGACCATCGTCCCGGGTTCGGGAAGAGTTGAAACAAAGATGTTCTGGGAGTAGCTGGCTGTTGGACTAAAAGCCAGAAAGATGACTAGAACAAAACTGATGATTCTTCGACTAATCCTAAAAAAGAAGCCCCCTTGCATAAATTCCTTCCTTTTTATGGAAAGTAAATTTTATTGGCCAAGGTTAAGGCCAAATAACCTTGATAAAAGTATAAAACATTTATATATAATTTGCCACCTTAAGGCGGGTTTTGATTTCATAAAGAAACAGGTAAAAATTTGGTCGAAAAAATCTGCTGTTCTGTTAAGATGGAAAATATGGAATTTTCTAAAACAAAAAAAATACTTCCCATTAGCGATTACCACATACACACCTATCTCTGCGGGCACGCGGACGGCACGCCGGAGGAATATGTCAAACAGGCGATCAAGCGCGGTCTCAAAGAGATCGGGTTTTCCGACCATGCTCCCTTTCTTTCTCATGAGGACCCAAGCGTCACCATGAGCCTAAAGCAGTTTCCAGACTATTTTAAATTGGTTGATGCCCTTAAAAGGAAGTACAAAAAACAGATCGTCATTAAAACTGGGATTGAGGCGGATTTTATGGTCGGATATGAGAAAAAAACCGAGGAGCTTTTATCTCGCTATAAGTTTGATTATATTATTGGTTCGGTTCATTTTATTAATGAATGGGCGTTTGATGATCCTAAAGAGCGGCCTAAGTGGCAGGGGCAGGACATTAACGGGATCTATGGGACATACCATAAACTTCTTCGGAAGGCTGCGGGGTCAAAGATGTTCGATATTATGGCGCATGTGGATTTACTCAAAAAATTTGGCGACCGCCCGACGGAAGATTTGTCTAAGGAAGTCCAGAAAACCGCGCGGGTTTTTAAGAAGTGCGGCGTGGCTGTCGAGATCAACAGTTCCGGATTACGCAAGCCCGTCAAAGAAATTTATCCCTCCCTGCATGATTTAAAGATCTATTGTCAAGAAGGCGTCCCTATTGTCTTCGGTTCGGATTCCCACGAGCCCAACCAGGTCGCAATGGATTTTGATAAAGCGATTCAGTGGGCGAAAATGGCGGGATACAAACGATACATTACCTTGAGGTCTCGGAAAGTCGAACGGGTTATTAAAATCTAGAAAAGAGTTTCCTGCTTTGCGTTTTCAATCTTAAAATTTGGTTTCTGCACGCTGAATTTTTCAAAAATGTCCTGAAATTTCTCCAGTTTTTGTTCTTCCGCCATATCCAAAAGACGAAGAAAGATATTTGCCGTGAGCTGAACGTCGGCTAACGCGCGGTGGGTTTCTTTGATCTTAATGCCAAAGGAAAGTGTGACAGAAGACAAGGTGTAACTGCTTAAATGCGGCAGAAAATGTTTTGCCATCTTTATCGTATCAATGGCGGGGTTCCCCGATTGAAGTTTTCTTCCGAGTAAAGAAAGTTGGTAGCAGACGAAGTCTAGATCGAATTTAATATTGTGCCCGACAATGCAGGCCCCGCCGACAAAATCAATGATTTCTGGTAAAATTTGACCAGCCTTAGGGGCGTTTTTGATCATGTCTTTGGTGATGCCATGAATATTTACCGCGCCGGCTGGGATAGGACACTCCGGATTGATCAGCGATTCAAAAGTTTGAGCCACTTCCCCATTTTTGATTCGCATCGCGGCAATTTCGACGATCCTGTCCCCGTTTAAGGGCGATAGCCCGGTTGTCTCGACGTCTATAATGACAAATTCAGCTTGTTTTGATTTCATGTTTTGATTCCAATATTCTCTTTGCCGTTCCTGTTTCGTGTGTTTGTCATCCCTGCCATCTTTATGTCATCCCCGCAAAAGCGGGGATCCAGGAAATGCTTTTAAGATTTCTTATCGTTACTAGAAATTCAACCCTTGGTACCTGGATTCCCGCTTTCGCGGGAATGACAGGACTTTTTAAGAGTACTGTTCTCGTATGTGATTATTTAAAATTGATAAAAATTTTTTATTGATATTCTTGCCGTCCAGCTTCGCGATAAGTTCTCCTTTGGCAAAAACCAGCGCTTGAGGCTTATCGGATGCGCCGGGTAAGCTTATACCGATATCTGCATGTTTGCTTTCGCCGGGGCCGTTAACGACGCAGCCCATTACCGCGACCGTCATGGTTTCAATGCCGGGATATTTTTTTTGCCAGTCAGGCATATTTTTCTTGATATATGATTTTACATCATCGGCAAGATGGATAAATTCATCGCTTTTGGTCCGTCCGCATCCTGGACAGCTTGTGACTTTGGGAATAAAGTGCCGGAATCCCAGAGACTGGAGAACGGCTTTACATACCTCCACTTCACGAGCCCGTGAAACGTTGGGTTGGGGCGTTAGCGATACGCGAATCGTGTCGCCGATGCCTTGTTGTAGCAGAATTCCTAAAGCTGCCGACGAGGCGCTGATGCCTTCGATATCGCTTCCGGCTTCGGTCAGCCCCAAATGAAATGG
Source organism: Candidatus Omnitrophota bacterium (assembly GCA_015233405.1). GTDB lineage: Bacteria > Omnitrophota > Gorgyraeia > Zapsychrales > Zapsychraceae > JADFXT01. The sequence goes on from JADFXT010000002.1 coordinate 193,375, forward strand.
ATAAAAGCAACGTTTAGCGAGTTTTTCATTTAAAGTAATCAAATCCTGAAGGTCAGAGGACTTTACGCTTAGAATGATCTTATTTTTAGGAAGGCCTAATTTCTCGGCGCAAGCAGCACTTTTAAGGGCGCTTTGAATGAGCGCTTCATACCAGACCTCTTTGATTTCAACAGGCTTCTTACGTTTCTGATTTTGTTCTTTTAAAGCAGAAAAAAGTTCCTGGTCGAGCGAACCGGCATTCACTCCGATACGGACCGGCTTTTTATTTTGAATGGCGATTTTGATGATTTGGGCGAAGTTGTCTAAATGGCTTTCCCCTTTGCCAATATTGCCGGGATTGATGCGATATTTATCCAATAGCTTTGCTGTTTCTGGGAATTTTTGCAAAAGCATGTGCCCGTTATAATGAAAATCGCCGATGATCGGCGTCGCATATTTTTTCTGTCGGAGTTTTTTGATGATGGAAACAGCCGCTTTTGCTGCTTGTTCGTCTTTAATGGTGATGCGGACCATCTCGCTACCGGCTTCAATAAGCTCAATAATCTGGCAAATGGTCGCGGCAACATCTTCCGTCGGAGTATTCGTCATGGATTGGATGACAATCGGGTAATCGCTTCCGATAAAAATATTTCCGACTTTAACTGCGTGAGTTTTTCGTCTGGCGTGCATAAGATGTGTATGTTTTTTGATTTACTTCAAAGGTATTCATGATAAAATAACGACCAACTTGGTTCAATCTTAAAATAAACACACCACAATTGCAAGCCAAATAACAAAATATGGAAATTTATTTAGCAAAAACTCAAGGATTTTGTGCCGGGGTTTCCTTTGCGATTGATATCGTCGAGAAAGCCCTCAAGAAATATGGCATGCCTATTTATGTTTTTCACGACATTGTTCATAATACCCATGTGGTGAATGATTTTCGCTCCCGGGGTGTTGTTTTTGTCGAGGATTTAGGCGCCGTCCCCGAAGGCGATCGGGTGATTTTTAGCGCACATGGCGTACCGCCGGAGATTGTCGAAGAGGCGAAAAAAAGAAATTTAAAGATCATTGATGCAACCTGCCCGCTGGTCGCCAAGGTGCATAAAGAAGCTATTCAATATTCTCAGGCGGGAATTCCGGTCGTCTTAATTGGCCATAAGAATCATCAGGAAATTATCGGCACCTCAGGGTATGTCAATCCGAAGCTCTTACACATTATTCAAGATGCTAAAGATGTTGAAAGCCTTCAGTTGGGACCGGCACCGTCTAAGATCGGCGTGATTACGCAGACCACTCTTTCGGTGGATGAGACCAGACAGATCATGGACTCCTTAAAGAAAAAATTCCCGGATTCTCAGCTGCTTTTAAAGGCGGACCTTTGTTATGCGACCCAGAACCGTCAGGATGCGGTCAAAGAGCTCGCACAGATTTGTGATTTGATCATCGTCTGCGGTTCGCGCAACAGTTCTAACAGCAACCGTCTTCGGGAAACAGGCTCATCGTCCGGCGTAGAAACCGTTATTATTGATTCCGTCAATGAGCTCGACATGGAGATCTTGGAGAATAAAAATAAAATCGGTATTACTTCCGGCGCGTCAGTCCCTCGTTTTATCGTCGAAGATGTGGTCGAGACGATCCGAAATGTCTTTACGGATGTTAAGATCCACTCTTTCGAGAATCCGGAGAAAGATATTATCTTTAAATTGCCCGAGATCTAATTCAAGGATTTTAAAAATGGCACGGTTAATTATCAATGACATTCTTTATGACCTAAAAGACGGGGAACCCATCCGTGATATTTGTGCATCGGCAGGGGTTCCTCTTAATTGTAACTCGGGCGTTTGCGGATCTTGTCTGGTCAAAGTTTTAGAAGGCGCTCAAAACCTTAATCCGTTAACGGATGAAGAAAAAGATTTGAGCCTGGACGTCAACAGCCGTTTAGCCTGTATGTGCGTTATTCGTCAGGGAATGGTAAAAATAGTTTTTTAAAATGCTCTATGTCTAAAATGATTATTAAAAAAAGCGATAAAGGAATCACCTCTCTTTGCTTCGGCGGACAGATCTCCAAAGGTTCGCTTCGAATGGATGCCGTCGGTGATTTGGATGAACTGATGGGCGCTCTTGGTGTGGCCCGCGCGCTTATAAAAGAGAAGTTTCTAAAAGATGAGCTTCTGGAAATCCAAAAAATGCTTATTGTGGTTTCTGCAGAACTCGCCACGCTTAAAAAGAATTTGTCCCAAATCAAGGGTCGCATCAGTGAGAAGGATTTAGAACTGTTAGACAAGAAAATAAGCTTTTTGAATAAAAAAGTTTCTCTGCCAAAGTGTTTTATTATTCCCGGCGAAAGCCTTGCCTCGGCACAGTTGAATCTCGCCCGGGCCATCGCTCGTCGTAGTGAACGAAAGATCGTCAGGCTTTTTGAGGAAAAACAACTCCTCAATAGATGCCTGTTGGCGTGGATGAATCGCTTGTCGCAATATCTATTTTTATTGTCACAATGTAATCAACATTAAGGAACAGTTATGGATTTTGCTTATTTCAAAGAGTTGGAAATTAAGATCTTGGAGCATCCACGGCTTTCAGAATTCACGACTTTTAAGCTTGGCGGGCCGTGCCCTCTTCTTTTTGAGTGTGAGAATTCGGAACAATTGGAAGCAGTGATCTATGGCCTTAGAGAAGAAGGCAAAGAGTTTATGGTGATCGGCCAAGGGTCGAACCTGATTGTTTCCGACGATGGCGTGAACGTGGATGTTATCCGTTATATGACGGAACGCCCTGAAATTGTTCGGGTGGGTAATGATGTGTTTGTTTCCGGCGCAACCCTTCTAGATGATTTGGTGCTATTTTGTGCTAAGGAAGGCCTGGAAGGAATGAATTATGCTTCAGGGATCCCCGGCACGGTGGCAGGGGCCATTGTCGGTAATGCTGGAGCTTTTGGCAAGCAAATGGCCGACTCTCTCGTTGGTGTTGATCTTTTAACTCCTTTAACCGTAGAAAAAAGACAGGCTGAACCGAAAGAATTGGGGTTTTCTTACCGAGAGTCGTCTTTGAAGAGCTCCGGCGAGATTGTATTGTCGGCTCAATTGTCTTTGCTCAAATCTGAAAAATACAAATTGCTCGAAGAGCGCGAAGAAATCTTAAAAATGCGTCGTGAAAAACATCCTGATTATAGAGCTATTCCGTGTGCGGGGAGTGTTTTTAAAAATCTGGAACCATCCTCTTCTTCAGAGCGGCGTCAGGCCGCCGGATGGTTTTTAGACCAAGCCGGAGCTAAAAAATTTAAAGTTGGCGGCGCGGCTGTTTTTGACAAGCATGCCAATATTATCATTAAAGCCAAAGAGGATTGCCTAGCCAAGGATGTTTATGATTTAATGCGTAAAATGATTAGTGAAGTTAAGGTGAAGTTTGATATTGATTTGGAGCCTGAAGTAAGGCTCGTCGGAAAGTTTGAGGAAAAATAATTTTGATTGTCGGGGTTATCCACCGATAGCGAACATTTCGATTTTTTGCGGGACTTTATTTAAAGCTTGGAGTTCATTTCTCAGTTGAGAATAACGGTCTTCTCTATCCTTCCAAAGATTCACAATCGCGCTGATGAAATCTTCCTTTGAGGAGTTCTGCCGAAGCGCTTTTTTAATATCCAGCCCATTTTCAGCAAAAAGACAATTGTAGAGTTTTCCATCCGCGGAAAGGCGCATGCGTGTGCAGTCTTGGCAGAAAGGCTGCGTGATGGAAGAAATGAGACCGATCTCTCCATTTCCGTCGATAAATTGATAACGGCGAGCGACTTCCCCGGGATAATTGGGGTTAAGGCGCTTTAAAGGAAATGTTTGATTGATAAGTTTTAGGATCTCTTCACTAGAAAGAACATTTTCTTTTCTCCAGCCATTGCAATTGCCCGCGTCCATATATTCAATAAAACGAAGAATATGGTTTGTTCCTTTAAATTGACGGACCAAATTTAGGATATCGTCGGGATTAAGCCCTTTCTGAGCGATCGCATTAATTTTGATTTGGTTAAAACCAGCTTTTTCAGCTTCCGTAATTCCTGTAAAGATATCATTAAGGTCCCCAGCCCCTCCGCTCATTGTTTTAAAAATATTTGGGTCAACAGAGTCCAGGCTTACGGTTAGGCGATTGAGCCCCGCTGATTTTAATTCTGCGGCGTGTTTTGCCAAGAGTGAACCGTTTGTCGTGAGCGCCAGGTCTTCTAAGCCGTCAATTTCTTTCAGCATTCGGATTAATTCGGAAATGCGCGGTCTTAAGAGCGGTTCTCCGCCGGTTAAACGGATCTTTACGACACCGAGTGATACGAAAGCCCTTGCCAGCGTCGCGATTTCTTCAAATGAAAGATATTCTTCGTAAGGGATGAAAGAATAAGATTTAGAAAAGCTTTCCTTGGGCATGCAATAGGGGCAGCGATGATTGCAGCGGTCGGTCACGGAAATGCGCAAGGCCAATAAAGAACGATGAAATTTATCTATGATGGGAGAAACTGTCCCGTCGGCGGTGTTTTGCTGTGGCTGGGAAAGATCTATCCGCCTCTTTAAGCCTGATAAGTTATTGTCGGTTTTGACTAGCATGAATGAAAGCCTCCCAGGGAAGCTTGGCGCACGTGATACGCGAGGGGAATTTTTTGATGTCAGAAAAAATTGTCAAATTTTTTAAGTTCGGATCGTCTTGTTGAACCGCTGAAGTGCTATCTAGAAGGCTATAAAATTTTTTATAAATATCCGAGGCTTCATTAATTTTCTTTCCTTTAAGCGCATCGGTCATCAAAGATGCTGACGCTCGAGAAATAGCGCAGCCATCTCCATCGAAAGAAATGTCGTCGATAATTCCAGCAGAAATTTTTAAATAAACGGTCAAGTCGTCTCCGCAAGTGGGATTGTATTGCTCCGCCGAATGGGTAAACCCCTCCAGCTTCCCGAAATTATGAGGTTGACGGTTTAGGTCGATAATTGTTTTTTGGTATAAGTTATTTAACATGTCGTAACCATTGCTGTCATTCCCGAAATTTTTTGTCGGGAATCCATGCTTTTAAGTCTTGTGGTTCCCCGACTAAGGCATTCGGGGATGACAATAAGTGGGGTGCGACGATGGCAAAAATGATGATAAGCGTTCTTTGAGGGATATGAACAGGTTAACATTTAAAGACCTTCTTCGCTTTTTTAATCCCGCCGACGAGCGCATCGATGTCTTTGGGAGTATTATAAATGCCCAAAGACGCGCGGGATAAGGATAAGACGCCAAAGCGTTTTAGAAGCGGTTGGGTGCATAAGTGTCCGGTCCGGATGGCAATGCCTTGTTCGTCGAGAATCGTCCCTAGATCATGCGGATGAATGCCATCTAAGACAAATGAAATAATAGGCGCTTTTTTACTTGGACTTCCGACAACTTGAAGGCCAGAGATATTCTTTAATTCTTTTATGGCATAAGATAATAAAGTTTTTTCATAAGAAGAAATTTTATTGAGCCCGACGCGATTAATGTAATCAATCGCAGCCCCTAGCCCGATGACGCTCGCAATGTCTGGCGTTCCCGCCTCGAATTTATAGGGCAATTCGCGGTAAGTGGTTTTTTCAAATGTCACCGAATCAATCATGTCTCCCCCGGTTTTATAAGGCGCCATGGCTTCTAATAGGTTTTGTTTTCCGTAAAGAATGCCTACGCCCGTCGGGCCGTACATTTTATGTGCGGAAAAAGCCAAAAAATCGCAGTCCAGATCCTGCACGTCAATTGTCTGGTGCCCTACGGCTTGCGCCGCATCAATCAAAACAGGGACATGATGTCCGTGCGCAATCCGAATGATTTCTTTAACCGGATTGATAGTCCCGAGAACGTTTGAAGTGTGTGTGATCGAAACAAGTTTTGTTTTGGAACTTAATAATTCTTTGAAGCGTTCTAAATCAATCTCCCCATTGTTGTCGACGGGAATAATTTTTAAGGTGCAGCCGGTTTCTTTTGAGGCAATCTGCCAGGGAACAATATTCGAATGATGTTCCATTTCTGAGATGATAATTTCATCGTTAGCTTTGAGGAAAGTTTTCACATAGCTTTGTGCTACAAGATTAATGGACTCTGTCGTGCCGCTGGTAAAAATGATTTCAGCCGTGTTCTTGGCATTAATAAATTTTCGGACCTTCTCTCTTGTGTTCTCGTATTGTAATGTGGCTTTTTGGCTTAAGGCATGGACCGCCCGGTGGATATTGGATGCGTAATGGCTATAATAAGCGCTGACAGCGTCGATAACTTGTTTGGGTTTAAGCGTCGTCGCCGCATTATCCAGATAAGCCAAGGGCTTGCCGTGGATTTTGTCTTTGAGGTTGGGGAAATCTTTGCGGATGGGCGTAATTTTTAGAGTCATTTTTCAAAGGTCAAACCATAAAAATTGTCATTCCCGAAATCTTTTGCCTGCCTACCGTCAGGCAGGTCGGGAATCCATGTTTTAAACGTTTATGGATCCCCGACTAGTGCGTTCGGGGATGACAATATTTTTTTAAACCATCTTCACAACGATTTTCGGGTCGTATTGTTCCTGGAGGATTTTTTCGATAAACTTAAGCGTTCCCATGGCCGCGTGAGGGCAGCAACCGCACGATCCTTTATAAGAAATTTTTAAAACATTGTTTTCTAAGCTGACAACTTGTAAATCTCCCCCATCTCGTTGCAATAATGGGCGGATGTTTTTATTGACAATATCGAGTAATTTCTGATCCATGATGGTCTCCTTTTTGGTTTCGCTGTTGCTCAACCATTCCTTTGGACATTGCGTCCTCAGTTATGGTTTCGCTGTTGCTCAACCATTCCTTTGGACATTGCGTCCTCAGTTATGGTTTCGCTGTTGCTCAACCATTCCTTTGGACATTGCGTCTCAGTTATGGTTTTGCTGTTGCTTAACAACTTCTTCGGACATTTTGTTTTTAGTCGTCCTTGGTCGCTATCCAAAGTGTTTTTGAATATATTTTTCCAATAGTTTTCTAGCTTCCGGTTCGCACTGTCCGCAGACTGTGCCGAGTTTGGTATGTTCCTGCAATTCCAGATAAGTCCTTGCCCCTTCGAGAACTGCGTGTTCGATTTCCGTATCGCTGACGTTCATGCATTGACAGACGACTTTTGCCGCTTCCTTTTCGATCTTATCTTTCTGTCCAGTCTTGGCATAATAGTCGTTTATGGCGGCGCGTAGCGCTTTGTCACCTAAGACAGAGCAATGGATCTTATGTTCCGGAAGCCCGTCGAGTTCTTTGGTAATATCTTTGGGGGACAATTTGTACGCCTGCTCTAAGGACATGCCTTTGACCATTTCAGAAAGAATTGATGTGCTGGCAATCGCGCTTGCGCAGCCATAGGTTTTCCAGCGGCAGTCGGTGATAATATTTTTTGCGCGGTCGACCTTGATCATCATGAGCATCTGGTCTCCGCATTTGATGTTGCCGACAATCCCTCTGCCATCGGCGTCAAATTTCTCGTCGCCAATAAGGACATTCTTGGGATTCATGAAATGTTCTTTGACTTTTGGGGTATAGGCCCATTCTTGAAATTCCGTCATGATTTTCCTCCCCGATAAGCTGTCGACATGTTACGCACGCGTTTGGCCACTTCCGTCATTTTTGTAATGACATATTGGATGTCCTCTTCGGTATTATCTCGTCCTAAACTAAAGCGGATAGCGCCGTGGGCCTCTTCGACCGGAATGCCTGTGGCTAATAAGACATGGGACGGGTCCAATGAGCCAGACGCGCAGGCTGAACCCGTTGAGACTGCAATGCCTTCTAGATCTAGATAAAGCAACAACGCTTCGCCTTCCGCGCCGCGGAATGAAACGTTGAGTGTTCCCGGTAGACAGTCCGTCGGATGCCCATTAAACCGGATATCCGGAATATTTTTTTCAATGCCATCTTTAAGTATTTTTTTAAGTTTTAAAAGTCGGTTCTCTTCTGTGGTCATTTCGACAGTGCGCATATCAATGGCTTTCCCTAATCCGACGATGCCGAGGGTATTTTCCGTGCCGGCGCGGCGGCCTCGTTCCTGATGCCCGCCGTGGATCAATGGACAAAACGGCACGCCTTTTCGAACATAAAGCGCACCGATACCTTTAGGTCCATAGATCTTATGACCGGAAAGTGTTAAGAAATCTACGTCCAGCTCTTTGACATTAACCGGGATCTTTCCGACGGCCTGGACAGCATCTGTATGGAATAAAGCGCCTTTTTCGTGGGCCAGACTGCATAAAGTTTTAATATCCTCAATGGTCCCGATTTCATTATTCGCCATCATGACCGATGCAAGCCCGGTATTCTCATTCAATAAACTTTTATAATGTTCAATGTCCACTTTACCCGTCGGGTCAACCTTTGCAAATGTGACGGACCCTCCTCTTTTCCCAAGACATTTGGATGACTCAAGAACGCAAGGGTGTTCAATGGTCGTTGTAACGGTCTGGCGTCGGTGTCCGTGCATGCAAGAACAGTTTGTCTGGTCGCAGGGAATCAGCGATAAAACGGTGTTATTCGCCTCGGAGCCGCTGCCGACAAAGAAAACCTCGTCGGGCTCCGCACCGATAAAAGAAGCGACTTTGGCCCGGGCTTGTTCTACCAGATGTCGGGCGTGACGGCCGAATTGGTGCAGGCTCGACGGATTACCAAAATCATCTAATGAATTAATGATCGTTTTTTTGACCTCTGGATGAAGAGGCGTTGTCGCGTTATGGTCTAAGTAAATGGATTTGTTTGGCATAGGATTATTTCTCGAGAAGGTATAAGCCAATTTTGGCAAAAAGGTTTGGTTCTAAGGAAATGATTTTGTCTCCGGCGATAGTTTTTTCCGCAAGGATCTTGATGTCGTTTTTACGACAGAAATGACGGAAATCCTTGAGGCTTAAAAATCGCAAGTTGGGCGTATCAAACCATTCGTGTGGAAGTTCTTTGGTCACCGGCACACGTCCCTCAAAAAAGATTTGAGCACGTGCGTCCCAATGACAGAAATTCGGGATCCCTACGATGACTTTTTTCCCAACGCGCAGCGCCTCCAAAATGACTTTCTTTGGATGCAAAACCTCCTGCAAACTTTCATTTAAGATGACATAGTCAAATCGTTTGTCGGTATAATCCAGCAATTCTGTGTCGATATCTCCGTGGCTCACTGAGATACCATTTTCAACGCATTTATAAATAGCGTCCTCGTCGATTTCAACGCCCGTGCCGGTACAGTGGCGCTCTTTGATTAACATAGATAATAAAGACCCATCCCCACAACCTAAGTCCAGGACTCTGGCGTTGGGTTCAATAAAATCCAAAATGATTTTATAAGCAAGTCTCATTTAGAAATTCTCTCCAAATACGGCGGAATGATTTTCGATTGCCCCTCGACCTCGACTAAAAACGCGTCATGGCCGTAGGACGAATTGATCTCGATATCCGTCACATCCTTACCGCTGATTTTTAAGGCTTTCACGATCTCTTTGGATTGGTACGACGGGTAAAGCCAATCGGATGTAAAAGAGATCACCAGAAACGAGGATTTTGTCCTCGACAAAACAGACACCAGATTTTCTTCTTGGGCTAAATTAAAATAATCCAAAGCCTTGGTAATATAAAGCCAGGAATTCGCGTCGAAGCGTTGGACGAAACTGTCGCCTTGATGCCTCAAATATCCCTCGACCTCAAAATCGCTCGAGAAGTCATATTTCAGGTTGCCGTCACTTTTAAGCTTGCGGCCGAATTTTTCTTCCATGGATTGTTTACTCATGTAAGTGATGTGGCCGATCATTCGTGCGACGGAAAGTCCGCGCGCTGGGACGGCTTTGCCGTAATAGTTGCCGCACTGCCAATCCGGGTCGGCCATGATGGCTTGACGGCCGACTTCATGAAAAGCGATTTGCTGTGCGGTATGGGTCACGCTTGCGGCGATGACGATGGCCGAACGAACCATCTCCGGAAAGGAAACCGTCCATTGCAAAACCTGCATCCCTCCCATCGACCCGCCAGCAACACTTAAAAGCTTTGAAATTCTCAAGTGGTCAATAAGTTTTTTCTGGGCGTTGACCATGTCTTCCACCGTGACGACGGGAAAACTGAGGCCGTAAGGCTTGCCGGTCTTGGGATTTATGGACGACGGCCCGGTCGAGCCTTTACATCCGCCGATGACATTGGAACTGATGATAAAATATTTATTGGTATCAAACGCTTTGCCAGCGCCGATCATGTTATCCCACCAGCCTGGTTTTTTATCTCCATCATGCCAGCCAGCCGCGTGCGCGTCGCCGGATAAAGCGTGCAGAATGAGAATAGCGTTCGATTTGTCACGATTGAGCTCGCCATAGGTCTCATAGGCCAAAGTTACAGGCCCGAGCTTCTCCCCGCTTTTGAGGGTGAGTTCGTCAGTTAAAGTGAAGGATTGAGTTTTGATGATTCCAAGGTCGTTGGGCATCTCTTATTTCTTTCGTATTATCATCCTAATGTTTTGTCATCCCCGAATGTTTTAGTCGGGATTGACAACCAAAGAACTATTTTCCGTACTCAAACATCTTATCCAGAGATTTTTTTGCTCTCTTTAAAAGTTCCGGGTCGATGATGACTCTATCTTTGTCCGTCGGATTTTTAAGGACGCGCAAAATATCTGCAAGCGTGTTTGACTTCATGAACGGGCACAAGGTGCAAGACCCGACGATCTTTTTGTCCGGGAATTCAACGTTAAGCCTCGACGATAGTCCGCATTCGGTGATCATCATAAACTGTTCAGATAATGATTCGCGGATATACTTAAACATCTGCGATGTGCTTCCCACAAAATCCGACTCTTTGCAAACTTCCGGCCGGCATTCGGGGTGGCTTACGATCTTTGCATCAGGGTATTCCGTTCGGATGCGTAAAACGTCGTCGACATGATAATCTCTATGCACACAGCAGCTTCCCGAAAAGATCTCAATGTTCTTTTTAACTCCTAATTTTTTCATGCTTTCGATCAAGTTTTGCCCCATGAGATTATCCGGCAGGAAATAAATATTGTTATTCGGGATTCTCTCGATGATCTTAACGACATTGGCGGATGTGACACAGACATCGCACTCGGCTTTGACCTCACAGCTGGTATTGATATAGCAGACAAACGTATGATTGGGGAATTGTTTTCGTAGTTCGCGTACTTTGGCTGCGTCGATGCAGTCAGCTAAGTCACAGCCGTTATAATCGCTGGGGATCAAAACTTCTTTCTCCGGATTAAGGATCTTAGCGGTCTCTCCCATAAAGCGTACCGCAACGAAAACGATGGTCTTGGCGTCCGTTTCCATGGCGTTTTTGCTTAATCCGTAGGAGTCCCCAATATAATCCCCGACGCCGTAAACGATCTCTGGGCTGACATACGTATGGACCAGGATTACAGCATTCTTTTCAGCCTTTAAACGGTTGATTTCATTGATCAAAGGCACAAGTTCCTGGCATTTTTTAAGGGAAAACTGACAAAAAGACCCGCCGACCTTGATGTTTTTCAGGCGGGCATAAAGTTGTTCTGCGGTCATGGTTTTTGTGGATAACATAGCGACACTCCTCACTCTGGCTGATATCAAACGACTTGTCTGTGGGAATCTAGATATTCGATTATATAAAATAATATAAATAAAGCAACTAAAATAAAGGTTTCACTATGGAGCTGAGACCCGTTAGGCGTCCGGCGTGTGATGAATTCCTTTAAGCCAATGGCTGGAAGCTTCTTGGATTGTTACGTTTACGATATCTCCTGCTTTATAGTTCCCTGGGGGGAAAACAACGGTGACATAGCCATCGCTACGGCCTTGGAATTGAGTCGCCCCTTTGGCGATTGTCTCGCTTTCTACAAGGACAGGCAGAGTCTTGCCGATCCAGCTTCTATTTTTTTCAAAAGATATGCGTTTTTGAAGGTCGTTAAGTTTCATAATCCGCTCAGTTTTCTTCTCTTCAGGAACATCATCCGGATATTTTTTGGCGGCTATCGTGCCTTTTCGTTCGGAATATTTAAAGATAAACGCAGATGCAAACCGGACCTTTTCCATCACCTCAACCGTGTCCAGAAAATCTGCATCGGTTTCCGTTGGAAATCCGACGATAATGTCAGTCGTCAGTGTCAATCCTGGGATATGGCTGTAAAGTTTATCCACCAAAGACAGATAATCGGCTTTGGTATATCCACGGTTCATCAATTGTAGAATGCGGTCATTACCGGCTTGAAGCGGCAGGTGAATATGCTTACAGATCTTCGGATTATTGGCGACAACGTTAATTAATTTTTCCAGGTAATCTTTCGGGTGCGGGGACATGAACCGGATGCGTTTAATGCCTTCGATCGCGCTTGTAGCCTCAAGCAAGTCGGCAAAGTCAAATTGGTTGTCATGGTACGAATTGACGTTCTGACCTAAGAATGTGACCTGCGGATGACCTTTAGCGGCAAGGCTGCGGACTTCATCAAGAATATTTTCCATTGGACGGCTGCGTTCGCGTCCACGGGTATACGGCACAACACAGAACGTACAGAAATTGTCACAGCCGCGCATGACCGCGACCCAGGCGTTGATCCCTTCTTTGCGCGTTGGGGTAATGTCTTCGTAATTTTCTTTGGTGGTGAGACTGACATCAAAGATTTTTTCGTTCTCTTTAATAACTTTGCGGATGATGTCGGGCAGCTGCCGGTAGCTGTCAGGCCCGACGACAAAGTCTATTTTTCGTTTCTTATTTTTTATTATCTGTTCTTTAAGGTGCGTCGCGACACAGCCGAGGATGCCGATATAAACAGGTTTTCCTTGAAGTTCATGGCGGATGTCGTCAATATGATTAAAGACTTTGCGTTCGGCATTGTTCCTGACCGCACAGGTGTTTAAAAGTATTATGTCAGCGTCCTGAATGTCTGCGGCCAAGACAAACCCGTCCGCGGTCAGAATCGACTCAATAAGCTCGGAGTCGTATTCGTTCATTTGGCAGCCGTAGGTGCATAAAAAGATTTTCTTTTTCATGGATTATTCCCTGCTCCGCATCTTTTGGTCGAGCCTTAAGCGAAGGCTGAGCCCGAAGTTTACGATGGACGAAAGCTGAGCCAAGGAACAGCCATAGGTTTGAATAAAGATTTTCATTATAGGAGGAATATCTACGGTATGATTAGCTAAAGCAACTATTTATAAAATTTTAAATTTTATTCTGTTCTAAATAATAATAAGATATACTTTAATATACAAAACATGCAAAGAATGTACAATTGATTTTTATGGATAAACAAAGAACTAATAGCGAATTGCCTTCACCGCCGGGATCGTGCACGAATTACACGGTTAATATTCTCTTTCTCGGCATATTTTTCGGCCTCATGTATGGACTTATCAATCTGTTCCCCCAAATGCCGCTTGCCTGGTTGTCTTGCTCGTGTTTATTAGCCACGGTCATTCCTTTAAGTCTTTATGAGCTCCTTGTCCTTAAGACCTATCAACGACCATCGACGGGATTATTGGCCAAGACGGGTGAGTTTAATAGGGAACGCGTTGTGATCAAGCTCATTGGTTTGGTGGGAACATTCCTGATTATTTTGTATTCGTATTTTTTTATTCCTTTTTATCGAAATTCTTTTTTTGCGCCCTTCTTTGAGTATTTGAAAGTTTTATCTCCCTTTATCATTTTATTATGTATGGTGTATTTCATTAAGATCGATCCCCGCCAAGCCGATCCTTATGACGGATATTGGCATATGGGATGCTTACTCACAGGCCGGTTGAAGAATGTTAACGGGATCATCTTAAAGGAATATTTATTAGTGTGGTTCATCAAAGCCTTTTTTACGCCGATCATGCTCGGGATACTCGTTAAAAATATCCAGGAGATTCTGCTGTTTAATTGGTACGCTCATCCAAAATTCTTTTATTCTGCTTATTTATTTCTGTTACTCTTGTTTTACACGGTTGATGTGATCTACGGATTTCTAGGTTATATGCTCACCTGCCGGGTTTTGGATAATCACATCCGTTCGACGGAGCCGACCTTTTTAGGATGGGTCACCTGTTTGGCTTGTTATTATCCTTTCTCCCAGCTATATGGAATCAGTTTGCTCAAATACGACGAGGGTTTTACTTGGGCCGAGTGGTTTTCTTTTTCACCCTTTTCTTATTATTTTATTGGTAGCCTGATCATCATATTCTCTTTGATCTACGCTTTGGCGACTGTCGCTATCGGTTATCGTATGTCGAATTTGACATACAGAGGGATTATCACGTCGGGGCCCTACCGCCTGACCAAACATCCGGCTTACATGAGTAAGGTCTTAAGCTGGTGGCTGATCTCCCTTCCTTTTTTTTCGACCGGCGGAGGCAAAGGCGCGCTCAAGCAAACACTGGCTCTGGCTGGCATCTCGTTGATTTATTACTTAAGGGCGCGCACCGAAGAGAATCATCTTTCGAATTACCCTGAGTATGTCGAGTACGCGAATTGGATTAAAGAACACGGCGCGTTCCATTTTCTCACAAAATATTTCCCTTTCTGGCAGTATTCTGAAAACAAGGTCAAAAGATGGAACAGCATCGTGTGGTTTAAGAAGCTGAAATAATTCACACGCGTTTATGTTGCCACTAGCTAGCAAAACGGTTTAAATTAGGTGGAATGAGGTTCGACAATTTAAGATAAGGAATAGAAGGGTTTTTAGCTAAGTTCTAATCTAATTTGTTAAATATCTTTTCGGCATTCTTACTTTCCGAACATCTCCGCGACGATAAGTTCGTCCTTTTTAATATTTCTTTTAGCCTTCCTACCAAGAAATTCATAATAATATTTTGGTTCAAGGCCGCCTCCAGTCCTTTTGCAATCTAAATGCTTTTTTTGAACCACCGCTCCCTTTTTTATATCCATAGCTGAAACCAAAAATTTCCTTAATTTCTTTCTGTTATCCATTTCGCTTTTAGCGGGTTCTTTGATGCTTTTACCTAAAACAATCTCTGTCTCGCGAATGAGCCGGATTGTTTCTTTTAACTCATTAAAATCAAGAGAGGCCTGATGATCAGGGCCGGGCAGGTTCTTATCAACGGTAAAATGTTTTTCAAAAACAACAGAACCCATGGCCGTTGAGGCTATGGCATTGGTATATCCTAGAGTATGATCTGAATAGCCGACCTCGACGCCCAATGCTTGCCTTAATAACGGTAAAACTCTTAAATTTGTTTCTTCTAAGGCTGACGGATAATTTGCCGTGCAATGCAATAAGATAATGTCATTATTAGCGGTCTTCTTTATGAGATCAACGCTGGCCTTGACCTCATCCAAATAACACATGCCCGTCGACAAAATGATAGGCTTCTTCTTTTTCGCTAAATATTCTAGAAAGGGGAGATTATTTGCATCTGTTGAAGCGACTTTAAACAATGGGATACCAAGCTCATCTAAGAGATCAGCGCTTTCTTTATCGTAAGGAGTTGATAAAAATAAAATCCCTCTTTTTTTGCAATAAGCCATTAACTCCAGATGCATCTGCCGGCTCATTTCCTGGGTTTTTAATAATTCATACCACGTCTGCGTTTTGTCCGGCCCTGTTGTGCGAATATGATACTCGGCCTTGGGCGCATTCTTTAAAATTATATTCTCTGCTTTAAAGGTCTGAAATTTTACGGCATCAGCGCCCGCTTTTTTTGCCGAATCGATCAATTGTTTGGCCAAACGAATGTCGCCGTTATGATTGACTCCCGCTTCGGCAATGATAAATACCGGATGATTTTTCCCGATATGGTATGTTCCATTTTCCAAACGTATCTCCATGATTCCCTCTATTTTTTTATCAAGCCGATACTGCGCTCGATTTCTTCAACCGAAGCGTTGCGATACTCCAATATCCAAGGAACATCTGGCAAAAGCGATAAATAATTAAACACAAAACTTCCTGTTTGAATTGGCCTATGTTGGTCCAAAACGCCGTCATTATCGCTTAACTCAACAGCACGAAAATGTTTCTTAAATTGGTTGATAAATCTTTTTAAATCAAATTGAAAATGTTTAGCGGCTAAATATGTGTGCGCCAGGTTAAAATTCAACCCGATATCTTGAGGGGAAACGTCATGATAGAACCTGACATACTCTTCTGGACTCTGCATAAAAAGCAATCCGGCCTTCTCATAGGACCCTTGTGTTTCAATCGCTATCGGAACTCGAAACTGTTGGCTCGTCTTAATGATTTCTTTTACGGAGGCAATAAAACGCGCATACACATCTTCATAATTTTCCACTTCTCCCGAGAAGACAAAGTCAAAGTTTTCGCTGATATTCGTCGAGCTTTGTAATGGCTCGCTTAAGAATCCCGGATGAAAGGTATAAAGTTTTGATCCAATACTAGCTGCAAATTGAATCGCATCGCGAATATATCGCAGAGATTCCTCGGCAATGCGCGGGTCTTTGGAAACAAGATTCAAAATAAAACTGTTATTTTTCGGAGGGAAAAAGTTGTGCGTTAAAATATTAACGTCTCCCAACATCTTCCTTATAAAATCATAATTATTTTCAGGATTATGGGTAGACCCCAGTTCGACCCCGGAAATAATGACTTTCTTGAGGGTTCGTAACACGTCTTTAAGATCGGCAGGATTCTGCCCGATACAAGTCGTTGAAAGATAAATCTCCATATTAATTAATTTTCTTTGCCGGAACTCCAATATATGTTCCACTCTCAACAATATCACGTATCACAACAGCGCCGGCCCCGATCACCGTCCCACTGGCGATCTTCAAATCTTCTATAATATTTGCGCCCATGCCGATATAAACATTCTCTCCTATTTCGACGCGCCCTCCGATGGATACTCCCGGAGCGACAACCGTATTGCGTCCCAATCTGGTTTCATGGCCGATGGAAATGTTAGAATTTAACATCACGTTTTCTGAAATCATGGCCCGAGAGTGCACCGTCGTGTGCGGATAAATAATGCACCCTTGCTCAATTTGGGCATCGCTCGATATGACGGCTGAAGAATGAATGAAAGTTGTGAAGGAAATGCCTGCTCCAGTTAATTTTTGGTAAACCGGTAACCTTAAAGCCATTTTTCCCAAAGCGAAAAAAATAAGTTCGAAAGACCCTTTATGGTCGACGAGAAACTGATCATCGCCCAAAATATTTAACCTGTTATCTTTTTGAGGAAGAGCGTCAATAAAACCTAAAATTTCATAGTTCCCGCTGTCTTTTAGTAGCGCAAACAGTTCTTTCCCGAATCCCCCTGCTCCTAAAATGACACATTTTTTATTCATTTTCTGGCTCATGATGATTTTCCCAAGAACAAATGTTAACCAATGTGCTGAATTCCCTTGCGCACCTTTTCCACAATATATATGATCTGCTCTTCTGATAACCCGGTTGATGAGGGTAAGTGCAAAGAATTATAAGAAATCTCACACGAGACAGGAAATTTGCCTTTTGCGATTGCTCTATAAGGATAAGATCCTGATATGGGTAGGACCATCTGTCTGGCGTCGACGCCCTGAGATTTTAAATATTCTATCAATTTATCTCGGGTATCTTTCTTTTTTAAAGTTATTGTTGTCAGCCAAGGGATATAACTACACCAGGACTGTATCGGTCGAGAATAATAATGTGCAGTATTTCCTAAACATTCTCTGTAAAAGGCATTTTGACGACTTCGAATCTTTAGAATTGTCTCAATTTCTTCAAGTTGAGCCAAGCCAATCGCGGCTTGCATATTCGTCATGCGATAATTATAGCCTTTATATTTATAATAATATTTTTTCTCTTTGGCCATCCCATGGTCTCTTAATTCTTCACACTTGATCCAAAGCTTTTCATTATTAGTGACGATCATTCCCCCTTCGCCCGAGGTAATTACTTTATTGCCAAAAAAACTATAGCATGCAATATCCCCAAAAGTTCCCAACATCTGGCCTTTATATTTTCCTCCGATCGCCTCTGCAACATCCTCGATCAAATACAAATTATGTTTTTTGCAGATTTTAGCTATTTCATCCATCTTGGCGCAATGACCAAACGGATGAACCAATAAAATCGCCTTTGTTTTAGGCGTTATGGCTTTCTTTATTAATTCTGGAGACATCGCCCAGGTCTCTTTTTCAGAATCCACGAGAACGACTTTAGCGCCTGTCAAGCTGATCATGTTCGCCGGAGCGATAAACGTAAGATTAGGGCACAACACTTCATCTCCAGGGCCTATGTCAAGGGCGACTAGGGCCAAGTGTAATGCCGTCGTACAGTTTGATGCTGATGCCGCATACTTCGTGCCAATATAGTTTGCGAAGCAAGATTCGAACCTTTTCACAAAGCTTCCTTGCGAAGATATCCAACCAGTGTCGATGCATTCCATTAAATATTTTTTCTCATTACCGGCTAAATATGGCTTAAAGATGGGGACAAATTCTGTGCGCATTTGATATTCATAATAATTATCAATGTGAAGAATCTTATTCAATGTTTTATCGGGATTTAGTATGGGAATGAACTTTATTTGCGTGTTTAATTTACTAAGAATCTCTGTCTCTGGTGTATCGGTAGTTTCAGAGATAAAATCCTTTTGCATCGCATCTTTGATCTTGGATTCAACCGTTTTATCAGTAATTAAAGCCTTTCTTATATCGCCATCGGTTAAAACGCCCTTAACAATGCCTTTTTTATCAATAGCGACGACAAAGCCCTTGGCATTCTTGCGAATCATCTTCATGGCTTCTTTGATCGGAAAATTTTCTTCTATGACAAACATTTTTTTATCCATAAGATTTATCTCTTTTTCTTTAAAAGATTCTTTTTCATAAAATATTCACAAATTTCCACGTCTTCTTTGGTGTCAATTTCATGGGACTTCCAGAAATCCATGAAGAAAACGGCTATTTTCCCGCCCGTCCGATTATGGATCTTTTTAAAGAGGGACGGTTTAAAAACATAAATCGAGCCGTTTTCCAAATATAAGGGTTTAGTGTCCTGCCGACGCATTCGTTTGCGGTGATTAAAACTGAAACTTTTCATCTTTCCGGAGACTTGTTTCCAAATACTACAACCCTCCAATAACGCTGCTGTAAAAAGAGAGTCGGCTTGTTGCGCTATTAGTGTTTCTATCGCCTTGTCCAAATCAGCCGGTTCCCGCAAAGGCGATGTCAGCTGCAAGAAGACTACCAGATCTATCTTTTGGTCGCTTTCTTTTTCTATGACATCAAGGGCATGTAACAATGCGCTTTCCGAAGACG
The DNA here is from genome assembly GCA_015233405.1 of Candidatus Omnitrophota bacterium. Lineage (GTDB taxonomy): Bacteria > Omnitrophota > Gorgyraeia > Zapsychrales > Zapsychraceae > JADFXT01. The sequence continues at coordinate 212,547 of JADFXT010000002.1, forward strand.
CGGTATCCGTCGCCAAGAAATCTGGTCGTTTAATGCCTTTCGCCCCAAACTTTTCAGATACTTGCAGGATTTCTTCACTGTCCGAGGAGACATAGACCTTGCGGATATATTGACTGGCTTTAGCTTGAAGAATCGTCCAGGCAATTAGAGGTTTGCCGCAAAAAGGCATAATATTCTTACCCGGAATCCCCTTGGACCCTCCTCTGGCAGGAATAATGGCAATGATGTTCTTGTTTTTCATGCGTCTCCTTAAAAATATGCAGTTATAATATCATCAGGCGTGAGATTTTTATAGAATATTTTTTGATTATGTATGCGTCGACTCCTTAAAGGTGAGCCACCCATAAAAAATCGGTGAAACTCATAGTGCGCCCTTTGTCTCGTCCAATAGATTCGGATTTTTTGAATTGATACTCTTGGACCAGATAAAATAAACCTGACGAGCGTACAACCCAAGACGTAAAAGGATCACAAGGGCAATGCTCACTCCTTGATATTCTTTAAAGTTTTTAAAAAAATCTAAAAATGAAACGGCTCTAAAAGACTTAATAATTTTAAGCCGATTCTGTTCTAGCATTTGTTTAAAACAATTTGCATTAGTATATTCGCCGCCTTCAATAAACAGGATCGAACCATTCGGCTTAAGAAATTTGTGGATATCTTGGAAAAACTTTTTATGAACTCGGCTATCAGGATCACAGACCATAATATTGTTTTTATTTCTAAATCGCTGATACCAGGGGAGGTTTCTAGGGACTAAATCCCACGGAGGGTTGCCGACGACCAAATCCCATTGTTCATTTTCTGGAATGGAGTCAAGGCAATCTGACTGATACACAGTTACGCGATCTTCTAAGTTATTATTTTTTATCGTTTCTTTGATGGTTTCAATAGCTGCAGGATTAACATCTGCTAAAGTCAATTTATCGCATAAGTTATTAGCCAGTAAACTAAAACCAATAAAGCCAGGGCCTGAACAGTATTCAAAAACATGCTCTACTCGACCGATCCTTTGAGAAACAATATGGACGAATTCATGTGCCATTATGAGGCCTCCGCCTTGAAGGCGCCAACAATAGCTAACTTCTATATTCTTATAGTTTATTTTTAAGTATTGCCGGGTGCCACTCTCAGTTCCGGTTTTCTTCCAGAGAAGCCCAATCATTTGGAAGATTTTCAATTCTGATACGAGGGCATAAATTATTACACATAATAAGGCGGAGAAAAAAAGAAGGATCAGCGTGTATAGTAAAAATGCAAGATTAGGATAAATATGCAGAAACTTTAAGATTTCTATTATTCCAACTAATATTATCAGATTTATTATTGTTTTCTTCATCTCTCAATTAATCCTCATAGCATTTAGTTATTTGCTTTCTACGACCAATGGATCATACTCCCGCAGTGCAAGAATAGCGTACGCAGCGCCAATAGCACTAAAATTGCTTGATATAGGGGTTCGATATTCATGGCCGATCACGGCATCATCCATGGTGGCATAAGGATAGGCCAGACCGCCATCTCGAGAGCTAGCAGCTTCGACAATCTGGGATAACAGCTCTGCTCTCTTCTGACGATAATATATGGGCTTTTCTTTGTCCCCCATTTGCAAGAAATCTTTTTCAAGCCTAAGATAGGAATTTGCCAACTGAAAAGTCCATTCAAATGAAACTAGAGGTCCTCTTCCTAATTCAACTAGCCGGGCTTTATTGACAAAATCAATACCTCTGACCAGCATATTTCCACCAGCCTCTGGTTTATTATAAGTCACCGAGGATAAACAATTGTTTTCAATAAAACTCGCCATCTTTTCTGCCAAACCGGTTTCCAAAAAATCCAGTTCTTCTACGCCCAAAGCTGAAATGCCAAAACTTTGAACATCTGAAGCAACAAATTTATCATTATATCCTCGGTTAAAACGATGTTCCTCTCGATTAAAAGCATTATTTGCAAGCCACTTTAGACATCTTCGCGCTGCTTGGCTGTATTTCACCTCACCTGTTATTTGGGCCAATAGATGGAATGTCGCATAAGCATCAACAGTCACTTCCGTCGAATAAACATCCTTAAATTGCGGCTTATTGAGATCATAATTAATATGCTGATCCTTAGGATATTGCGGATCTCCTGCTGGCCCCAGCGCTACTCCGCCAAAATTTTGGCTATCAGCGCGTTGTTCCTGAAGGATCAGCATAAGATCCATTATCCGTCGAGCTAGGATCAAATATCTTTTTTCGGCCGTTTTCTGATAACAACGTAACGAGGCATTAGCCAGCCAAATATTGGCCCCACTTCGGACCGACCAATCAATAACTTTTAATGGCTTTTCGGCAACAAACGCTTCGACGACACCCCCTAAACGCCAAATTTCAGAAGCGTTAATATATGCGTCAATTATTTTTTGAGCCTCTGGGGTTTCACCATTAGCCAAATACGCCATAGCAACAACCGCCGAGTCGTAAGTAATTGCCCAATGTTTGAAGCGAGGATCTCCGACATGGCTGTAAGGCACTCCGAGAACAGGATCTCGGTTATTTTTTAACCACGTCCCAAATTTTTTGGCTAACTGATCTGCGTTATTTAAAGCATAATCCGGCATAGTAGCGGCCATGGCAAAAGATAGCAAGCAATAAGAACTTAAAAGAATCAATAGAATGGCCAAAATTCCTCGGTGATATTTTCGCAAACCTGAACTCCTCATTCTCTAAGTTAATCTTTATTTTTTAAGTCCCAGCATTCGTATGCTTTTTAAGCGCTTTAGCAATGAGCCTTTGTTGGAATTATGCCCCAAGCTCAGATCAGAAACCGTAACTTTATTGATAACGATCGGTGTATCTTTCCCGTTGATTTTCTCACGATAGGCCCAGGTGTCGTGGATGGCATACGGGATTTCTCCGTCGGAACCTAAATAAAGCAGGATATGTCCTTGCATATATAGAAGGCTTACGCCGGCTTGTGCCTTGGTAAGCACGGTTTCCGCTCGTATCTGTTCGCTCTCTTTGTCATTAAAATCATAAAGCGAGATGCCTGTTTTAGCCTGAGACGAAGAATCCCGGGGGATATCAACACCGACGGTCGCGAAAACCTCCTGCAAAAACTGAGAGCAATCTTGTTCTCCGTTGGCGCCACCCCATCCGTAAGGAGTGTTGAGCATTTCAAACGCCTGTTCGATAATCGTACGTCGTGTATAAGGACGATATCCTCGGGTAATATTTTTTGTTTGGACATGCCCAGACGCCATCTTTAATATCCCATTCTCGTCTCTTAAAGGTAATGCAATTTCGACAACATCAGCTGAAAAATTTTTAATTTCAAAACGCGTACCCATTCTGACAAAACCGTAAAACTGTTTTCGTTCTTTATCCAAATAGATATCTGCCTTCGCTTCCGTAACCACGGCAAAATCTGAAGTGTGTATTTTTTTAATATCATCCTGGCTACACAGCGCAAGATTCTCGGTCAGAACCCAACCCGAGCTCGATGGCCCGATGGTATAACTCCAGCGGCGGTCCGCGCTTTGCCAAAGGACAGCGACCGGGGTATTAATATCAAGCGCGCTATTTTGCAGTTCGTCAAAATCGATATCCAAAGTTTTTGCGGTAAGTATTTCTTTGGTAGGCAAAAATCGTTGGTCGGCATTACGGACAACGAACGCAAATTTAACGGTCAATATGTCGGGAATTTTTTCTAGATCAAGATTCTTTTCTATGATGTCGAAGAATTCTTTTTTTGCCTTTCTTCCGTCCTGCGTAAAATGTCCGGCAGCAGCAATTTCGTTTAATCGTTTCTTTAAGATGTCCCGTAATTCTTTACCACTGTAATTTTCAGGGAAAGCTGCAATTTCATCGCGCAGTTTTGATGTGATGATGTCTTGATTGAATTTTTGGATTTCTTCCGGCGTCATGACGACTTCATCTGGCGCGTTAAGGCGACTGATCCAAAATCCCGGGGTCTTCATTTCCGCACGGATATTCGGTAAAGTTGTCGGTGCGCTCAAATAAGGCTGCGCCGCGGCATTCTGTGCATGTCCGATGATAAAGAATAAGATTAGAAAAATGATTGTTCTGCGCATTAATTCGCCGCCTATTAAGTGCTGATCGCGCTAATCGTTTGAATTGAAATAATGAATAAAAAGGTGTTTGTCATCGTTTGCTTTTTTAATATCAAAATGGGAACCCCATTCATCTGGATTTGTAAAAAAGACCTGGATATCATAAAGCTCATTGATAATGCCAATTTTAAGAAATTTCCCTTTTTGTTTGTAATAATAAGAAATCCCGCCGATGTCGTCCTTGTAACCAATATATTCCCATCCTTTTGATATTAAAGTGTTATGCATTCGATAAAGGAATGGAACATATTCTTGACCTTTTGGGACGTTATACTCCAGTGATACGCTAGTACCCGTGTCTTCGCGAAGAATGTAGTAATTTGCCCACTTCATTGGACCCGGAAGGGTTAAGAGAGAATAATAGGTAGAGGCCGTTTGAAAATATCGCCAGCCGATAGATCCGATACTGAAGATAAGAAGCAGGACGGCAATCCTTTGAAATACTCGATACAAAGATTTGAATTTTTTTGCAATCCAAATGCCGCAAAAAAATAGAATAAATGCAATAGGGAAAAACATTATGCCCCACATGCTCATTGTCAGCAGCAGCCAGATCATACTGGAAACCATAAGAATAAATCCAAAAAAGATGCTAATATCATCAGATTTTTTTATTTTTATATTCATAGTTTCAGATTATTCCTTTTATTGCTGTTATGCCTTACGCCCCCGCAATGAGTTTGCAGACGTAACCGGTGATAATACCGGTGTAGGTGCCAAGAATATTCCCAAGAATCGCCATTAAAAGTCCTACAGATGTTAACGCCGGTTGATAAACGGCCGCGACAACGGGCGCCGAAGCGGTTCCTCCGATA